>NZ_CP144683.1:0-1200000 GCF_036687315.1 Sphingopyxis sp. TUF1 | reverse complement strand
TCGGCGCGCCCAGATCTTCGAGCGGCAGTTCGGCGGCGTCGCGCAGCACCGAGCGGCGCCCGTCGGCCGCAATGACAAGCCGCGCGGGCAATGTCTCGCCGCTTGCCAGTGTCACGCCATTGGCGCGGCCGGTCGCGTCATAGGTCAGCCCGGTCGCCTCGGTCGACATGCGAAGGTCGAAGGTCGGGTATTTCCGGCCCTGCCCGGCAATGAAATCGAGCAGGTCCCATTGCGGCATCATCGCGACGAAGCGCGCCGCGACGGGCAGATGCTTCATCGTCGCGATCGTGTAACGTCTGCCGAGCAGGTTGAGCGTCATCGTGTCGATCGCGGCGTGCGGTTCCTTGAGCAGTTCGTCCAGCAGCCCGATCTCGTTGAACAGTTCGAGCGTCGAGGGATGCACCGTGTCGCCGCGGAAATCGCGCAGGAAGTCGGCGTGTTTTTCGAGGATGGTGACCTGAACCCACGCGCGCGCGAAGAGCAGCCCCGCGACCATGCCGGCGGGCCCGCCGCCGACGATCACCACGGGCGCATCCTTGCTCACCGGCCGCTCCAACCCGCCGGCGGCGCTTGTTCCAGCCGCGCCTCGGGGATGATGTCGCGCATCCGCGCGCAGAAATGCTTGAGGCAGACCTCCTTGTCGCTGAGCGGCCCCATCGAAAAGCTTTTCGACTGCATCCCTTGCTGGACGCGGGTGATGAGCGCGGTGTCCTCGGCATTGACCTGCCGGTTGATGCGCCAGTTGAGATAGCGCGCGGCCTTCATCTCGCGCCGCTCATCGGGCAGGACATAAGAAATCTCGCGGATCAGGCAGCTGGTCGGACCGGTCGGCAACCACTGCATGAAATCGACCTGATCGGGATAGATGTCGAACGCGACATTGGGCCACAGCTTGAAATAGAGCCAGTGGCGCTGCTTGTCCGCAGGCAGATGCGGCACCGGCGGCAGCAAGCGCTGGTACAGGCGTTCGGACCAGTTCGCCGACGGCCGGTCGATCAGGTCGCCCCACATGCGATCGACATTGTCCTTGGTCTCGACGCCATAGCTTTTGCCGAACAGGCGGGTGAGACCGGGGTGCGCGACGGGGATGTGAAGGCCGTCCGAATAATTGTCGCCGACATTCTTCCAGTTGACCTCGCGCGGGCGGAGCGTGACGCGGCCCAATGCGCCAAGCTCCTCGAAACGATAGGGTTCGATCATCGCCTCATAGGGCGCCATCATCTTCGCAACCGATGGGCCGCCGTCATCCTCCAGCCGGACGAACCAGAAGCCGCGCCATTGCTCGGCTGCAACCCCCACCAGCCCCGCCTTGCCCTTGTCGAGCGTCGGATAGCTCGCCGAATCGGGCACCCCGGTCAGCCGGCCGTCGAGTTCGTAGGTCCAGGCGTGATAGGGGCAGACGAGCTTTTTGGCGCAGCCAGCGGCGCCATCGACAAGGCGCGATCCACGGTGGCGGCAGACGTTGGTGAAGGCGCGCACGACGCGGTCGGTGCCGCGCACGACGATGACGCTTTCGCCGCAATAATCGATGCTGTGCCAGTCGCCCGCGTTCGGGATGTCGCTGTCGTGACATACGACCTGCCAGCTGGGGCGGAAGATGCGCGCCATTTCGGCGGCGTAGAAATCGGGGTCGCTGTATGTCCACGCGGGGAGCGACCAGCCGTCGAGCGGGTCGATGTTGTCGAAGGTGTCGCGCAGCGTTGCCATGAGTCCGTCCTTGTTGTACAATCGTATAACAACATGCAGCCCGTTCGCCAAGCCTTTACGCGCGAAAGCGCCGACACCCGCCGCGCCGACCTGATCGACGCGACCGCGGCGTGCCTGGCCGAACATGGGCTGGCGGGAACCAATGTTCGCGCGATCTGCAAAAAGGCGGAGGTGTCGCCGGGCCTGCTGCGCCATTATTTCGGCGGCATCGACGATCTGGTCGCGGCAACCTATCAGGCGACGAGCGACCGGATGGACGCGGTTTTTGCCGCAGCGGCCGGGGCAGCCGCCGCCGATCCGCGCGCGCGGCTGTCGGCCTATCTGACGGCCAGCTTTCGCGCGCCGGTGACCGATCCCGAGCTGCTCGGCGCATGGACTGCCTTCTGGGCACTGGCGCGAAGCGATGCGCGCATGGCGGCGATCCACGCGGAAAGCTATGCCGGTTATCGCGCGCGCCTCGCCGAGCTGCTCGCCGCGTGCGGCGCCGACGACGCCGAACGGCTGGCGATTCTGCTCACCGCGATGGTCGACGGGCTGTGGCTCGAACTGTCGCTCGACCCGGCAAGTTTCGGCGCCGACGCCGCGGCCGCGATGATCGAGCAGGCATTGACGGCGCTGCTGCCGCCAGGGTCAAACCCGCACTGACAAAGGGGGTCATGAAGACCCCCTTTGCCTTGCCGCCTATTCGGTCGGGAAACCGCGCTTTTCGAGCAGCGCCCTGACGTCGGGGTCGCGGCCGCGGAAGGCGCGATACGCTTCGGCGCGGTCGGTTTCGTTGCCGGTCATCAAAAGGATCGTGCGGAACTTGTCGGCGACGCTGCGGTCCCACGGGCCACCGGCCTCGGTGAAGGCCGCCCAGGTGTCGGCATCCATCGTTTCGGACCAGAGGTAGGAATAATAGCCCGCCGAATAGGCGTCCGAGCTGAACAGATGGTTGAACTGCGGCAGGCGGTGCCGCATCACGATTTCCTTGGGCATCCCGATTTCGGCCAATGTCTCGCGTTCGAACTTGTCGGCGTCGGTTGGCGGCACCTTGCGGTCGTGCAGCTTCATATCGACGATCGCGCTCGCCAGATATTCGACCGTTTCGAACCCCTGGTTGAACTTCTGGCTCGCGAGAATCTTGTCGACCAGCGCCTGCGGCATCGGCTTGCCCGTCCGGTAGTGCGTCGCATATTTCGACAGCACTTCGGGGGTCATCAGCCAGTTTTCGTTCACCTGGCTCGGATATTCGACGAAGTCGCGCGGCACCCCGGCGAGCGCCGGATATTTGACCTGCTGGAGCAGGTAGTGGATGCCGTGGCCGAATTCGTGGAACAGCGTCTGCGCATCGTCGAGGCTGACGAGCGTCGGTTCACCCTTGGCCGCTTCGGTGAAATTATTGTTGTTCGAGGCGAGCACATTGCGTTCGCCGCCCAGCGACTGCTGGCTGCGATAGGTGGTCATCCACGCGCCCGACCGCTTCCCGTCGCGCGCGAAATTGTCGAGGTAGAGCACGCCGACATTCTCGTTTGTCTTGAGATTATAAACCTCGAAGGTGCGGACCTTGGGATCGAAAACGGGGATCTGTCCCGTATTTTCGCGGAAACCCAGGTCGTAGAGCTGCCCAGCCGACCAGAACATGCCGTCGACCAGCTTGTCGAGCTGGAGGTAGGGTTTCACCTCGCTTTCATCGAGGTCATATTTCGCCTTGCGGACCTTTTCCGCATAATAGCGATAATCCCAGGGCTCGATGGTGATCTTCGGCCCCTTGCCGGCCTTGGCTTCGGCATCGGCGATCGCCTGCATGTCGGCGACCTCTTCCTTCACGCGCGCCACCGCGGCGGGCCAGACCTTCATCATCAGGCTCATCGCATTTTCCGGGGTCTTGGCCATCGTGTCGGCCATGCGGTAATGCGCGTGGGTCGGGAAACCGAGCAGTTCGGCGCGCTGCTGGCGCAGCTTCAATATTTCGGCGATCGTCGCGTTGGTGTCATTGGCGTCGCCATTGTCGCCGCGGCCGACGAAGGCGCGCCAGACCTTTTCGCGCAATTTGCGGTTGGTCGCATTCTGCAACACCGGCTGCGCCGACGAGCGCGTGTTCTTGATCGCCCAGTGACCGGCATGGCCATTGGCCTCTGCCGCCGCCGCGAGCGACGCGACGAAGGCGGGGTCGAGCCCGTCGAGCTCGGCCTTGTCGGTGACAAAGGTGTAGAGCTTTTCATCGCCGAGCAGCTTCGAAGAGAAAGCCGAGAACAACCCCTCGAGCTTTGCATTCATCGCGACGAGCTTTTCCTTGTCGGGGCCCGACAGATTGGCGCCGTCGCGCACCATTTCGTCATAGCTGCGCTCGACGATGCGGATCTGCTGCGCGTCGAGCCCGCTCGACTGGCGCTTGTCATACACCGCCTTGTAACGCGCGAAGAGTTTGGGATCGAGAAACAGCTCGGTGAAGAAAGTGGTGAGCTTCGGGCTCCATTCGGCGTCGATCTCCTCGACGCGATCGTTCGACTTGTTCGCCGTCTGCACGCCCCACATCGCAAAGAGGCGCTCCATCGTGTCGCCTGCGAGCATCATCGGGACATGCGTATTTTCAAAGGTCGGCTCGGCAGGGTTGTCGATCACCGCCTGAACCTCGGCCTTCACTTCGGTCATCGCCTTTTGAAAGGCGTCGGGGAAGAGTTCGGGGTCGAGCTTGTCCCACGGCGGCACCCCTTCATAGGGCCCGGTCCAGGGCTGAAGCATCGGGTTCTGGCCCGCGGGGACGGCGGCGGCGGGTTCGGCGGCGAAGGCGGTGCTCATCTGGCTATAACCCATGACCATTGCGGTGGATGCAAGCATGATCGACAGCTTGCGGGCAAGGCGGGGCGCGGTGCGCGGCATATTCGGAATCTCCCGGTGGATACGGTTTCGGATGAAACCATGTCGGCAGGTGGATTAACCAGATATGACGGGGGCGTGCAAGGGTGCGGCAATTCCTCCCTGTCGCGAAGCGATGGGGAGGTGGCAGCGGCGCAGCCGCTGACGGAGGGGCGATAACGCGACCGTCGCGGCCCCTCCACCACCGCTTCGCGGCGGTCCCCCTCCCCATGGCCTGCGGCCACAGGGAGGATCGTCAGCCGCCGAACATTTGCTGCGCCAGCCCCGGCACATCGACGGCGAAGGTGAAGACGCCGCCGGCGTGCGGCTGGGCGTTGCGTTCTTCGTCGGTGAGATTCTTGCCCGCGCTGGTGACGAAGGCGGTTTTGAGGTCGGGTCCGCCAAAAGCGAGCATCGTCGGGCGCTGCACCGGCAGATCGACCGTTTGCAGCAATTCGCCCGCGGGCGAGAGGCGGACGATGCGCCAGCCGTCCCATAGCGCCGACCAATAGCAGCCCTCGGCGTCGACCGCGGCGCCGTCGGGGCGGCCCTGTCCCTCGGCAAAGCGGTGGAACAGCCGCTTGCCGCTCAGCGCGCCGGTCGCAGGGTCGACGTCATAGGCATGGACGCAGTGCGTCGGCGTGTCGGCATGATAGAAGATGCGCCCGTCGGGGCTGAACGCCGCACCGTTGCTGGTCATCAATCCACCGAAGATTTCGGCGAGGGTGCCGTCGGGATCGAGCCGGTAGAGCGTGGCGTCGCGTTTCGGCTTGTCGCTGGTCAGGCTGCCGACCCACAGCCGCCCCGCCGCATCGACGCGGCCGTCGTTGAAGCGCTGGTGCGGCTTGTCGGCAAGCACCGTGGGGCCAAAGGGCCGCGGCGCGGCTCCCCAGTCGTCGATAAGCGCGCAGCCGTTTTCGAGCGCGGCGACAAGGCCGCCCGTCGCGCGCGGCGCGATGCAGCCGACCTGTTCGGCGAGTTCCATCACCTCGTCGCTGCCCGTTGCGGGATCGGTGCGGTGGATTTTGCGGCCTTCGATATCGACCCAATAGAGGCGCGCTTCGGCCGCGTGCCAGAAGGGCGATTCGCCGAGCAGCGCGCGGGCGTCGAGGAGGAGTTGGACCATGGGTCGGTCTTAGCGCAGGGCAGCGGGAGTTCCCAGCGGCTGCAAAGCTATTCAGCGCGAAGCGGCGATCGGGGCGCGGCGATCGCACCCCTTCTCCCCCTTCACGCCGGGCTTGGTCGGCGCTTATCCCGTTGAGATAAAGAAACCCAACGTCATTGCGAGGAGCGCAGCGACGAAGCAATCTCCAGCCATCGACCGGGAGGTACGCAAGCTGGAGATTGCTTCGCTTCGCTCGCAATGACGCCTGCCGATGATGAAGGGCGGGCAAAGAGTTTCTTGCCGTAGCGTCTTTCTACTTGACGTGGACGTAAACGTAAGGTCTTTTGACGGTCAATCAGGCGGCCGACTCCCCGGCTTCGTTCGGCCGCGCCCAAGGGAAAGGAAACAGATGTCGCTCGATAGCCTCTCGCGCACCGCCTATACCGAAGATCATGAGGCGTTCCGTTCGACGGTGCGCCAGTTCCTCGAAAAGGAAATCGCCCCCAACCAGGCGCAATGGGCCGAGGACGGCATCGTGCCCAAGAGCATCTGGCCCAAGGCGGGCGAGCTGGGCCTGCTGTGCCCGACGGTGCCCGAGGAATATGGCGGGCTGGGGCTCGATTTCGGCTATAATGCCATCGTCGACGAGGAAAGCGCCTATTATGGCCGCGTCACCACGGGCTTTTCGCTCCAGTCGGACATCGTCACCAACTATATCGTCCGCTATGGCAGCGAAGAGCAGAAGAAGCACTGGCTGCCCAAGATGGTGTCGGGCGAGGTCATCACCGCGATCGCGATGACCGAACCGGGCACCGGCAGCGACCTGCAGGGGATGCGCACGACCGCGAAGAAGGATGGCAATCATTATGTCATCAACGGGTCGAAAACCTATATCACCAACGGCCAGAACGCCGATTTGGTCCTCGTCTGCGTCAAGACCGATCCCGACGCCCAGCCCGCGTGGAAGGGCGTGTCGATCGTGCTGGTCGAGGCCGACCGCGAAGGCTTCGAGCGCGGCCGCAACCTCGACAAGATCGGGCAGGACGAGGCCGATACGTCGGAGCTGTTCTTCAACGACGTGCGCGTGCCGATCACCAACTGCCTCGGCGAAGAGGGGCAGGGCTTCATCTATCTGATGAGCGAATTACCGCAGGAACGCCTCTCGATCGCGGTTTCGGCGCAGGCGTCGGCGCAGCGTGCGTTCGACGACACGGTCGAATATACGCGCGAGCGCAAAGCGTTCGGCAAGCCGATCCTCGATTTCCAGAACAGCCGCTTCGTGCTCGCGGACCTCAAGGCGAAATTGCAGGTCGGCTGGGCGCACCTCGACTGGGCGCTCGCGCGGCATCTGAAAAAGGAGCTGACCCCCGAAGAAGGCGCCGCGGCGAAGCTGTGGCACACCGACCTGCAATGGGAGGTGATGGACAAATGCCTCCAGCTGTTCGGCGGCGCCGGTTACATGAACGAATATCCGATCGCCCGCGCCTGGCGCGCGGCGCGCGTGACACGCATCTTCGGCGGCACGAACGAGATTATGAAGGAACTGATCGGGCGGAAGCTCTGAAGATTTTTCTCTCCCTTTAAGGGAGAGAAAGACTTGGCTTGGCGGCTCGCCGCCTAGCAAGTCTTGTGAGGGGTTCTGACCTAGGCGTCCCAAGCCACGCCCCAACCCCTCACCCAGCTTCGACTAGGCGGACAAGCCGCCAAGTCTTCGCAACCCTCTCCCTCAAGGGGAGAGGGGAACAGGAAGTGAAAGGACTATCTCTATGGCCCATGCCTATATCGTCGACGCCGTCCGCACCGCCGGCGGCAAGCGCGGCGGCAAGCTCGCCGGCGTTCACCCGGTCGATCTTGGTGCCGCGGTGTTCGACGCGATCGCCGCCCGCAACGATTTCGACACGTCCAAGATCGACGACGTCATCACCGGCTGCGTGTCGCAGGGCGGACAACAGACAATGGACCTCGGCCGCAACGCGGTCCTCGCCTCGAACCTGCCCGATTCGATTCCGGCGGTGACGATCGACCGCCAGTGCGGATCGTCGCAGCAGGCGATGATGTTCGCGGCGCAGGCGGTGATGTCGGGGACGCAGGACATCGTCCTTGCCAGCGGTATCGAGAGCATGACGCGCGTCCCGATGGGCAGCGTCGCGACCCTGTTCATCAAGGAAGGGCTTGGCCACTACAAGTCCGAACGGCTCGAGGAAAAATATCCCGGCATCATGTTCAGCCAGTTCATGGGCGCCGAAATGATCGTCCAGAAGCATGGCTTTACCAAGGACGATCTCGACGCCTATGCGCTCGAAAGCCACCGCCGCGCGAAGGCGGCGACCGAGGCGGGCCGGTTCGAGCGCGAGATCGTGCCGGTCGAAATCGAAACCCCCGATGGCCGCGAGCTGCACAAGGTCGACGAAGGCATCCGCTTCGACGCGACGCTGGAGGGGATCGCGGGCGTCAAGCTGCTGCAGGAAGGCGGCGCGATCACCGCGGCGTCGGCGAGCCAGATCTGTGACGGCGCATCGGCGGCGCTGATCGTCTCCGAACAGGCGCTGAAGGATCATGGCCTGACCCCGCGCGCGCGCATCCACCATGTCTCGGTGACCGCGGGCGACCCGGTCATCATGCTGGAAGAACCGCTGTTCGCGACCGAAAAGGCGCTGAAGCGCGCGGGCATGAAGATCGAGGACATCGACGCTTATGAGGTCAACGAGGCGTTCGCGCCGGTGCCGCTCGCGTGGATGAAATATCTGGGCGCCGACCATGCGCGGCTCAACGTCCATGGCGGTGCGATCGCGCTCGGCCACCCGCTCGGCGCCAGCGGCACGAAGCTGATGGCGACCCTGCTCGGCGTGCTCGACGCGACGGGCGGCAAATATGGCCTGCAAACGATGTGCGAAGGCGGCGGCCAAGCGAACGTCACGATCGTCGAACGGCTTTAAATTTATCGAGAGAAAACGGCGTCGCCCCCGCGAAGGCGGGGGCCGCCATCGAGGTAGCGCGAGGCTGCCAGCGGCCCCCGCCTTCGCGGGGGCGACGATTTAAGGAGACCAGTATGAAACTCGATTCCACCGTATCCGCCGTCGTCACCGGCGGTGCCTCGGGCCTTGGCGCCGCGACCGCGCGCGCGCTGGCGGCCAAGGGCGTGAAGGTCGCGATCTTCGACCTGCAGGAAGAAAAGGGCAAGGCGATCGCCGAAGAACTCGGCGGCATCTTCTGCGAATGCAATGTCACCGACGATGCCAGCGTCGACGCCGCGTTTGAAAAGGCGCGCGCGGCGATCGGGCAGGAGCGCATCCTCGTCAATTGCGCCGGCACCGGCAATGCGATCAAGACCGCGAGCCGGTCGAAGGAAGACGGCAGCATCAAGCATTTCCCGCTCGATGCGTTCAACTGGATCATCCAGATCAACCTCGTCGGCACCTTCCGCTGCATCACCAAGTCGGCGGCGGGGATGCTGACGCTCGATCCGATGGAAGACGGCGAGCGTGGCGCGATCGTCAACACGGCGTCGGTCGCGGCCGAGGACGGCCAGATCGGGCAGGCGGCTTACTCGGCATCGAAGGGCGGCGTCGTCGGCATGACCCTCCCCATCGCGCGCGACCTGGCGAGCGAGAATATCCGCGTCAACACGATCCTGCCGGGCATTTTCGACACCCCGCTGCTCGCCGGGGCGCCGCAGAATGTCCGCGATGCGCTCGGTGCCTCGGTGCTCAATCCGAAGCGGCTCGGCGTGCCCGACGAATATGCGAACCTCGCGCTCTGCATGATCGAAAACGGCTATTTCAACGGCGAGGACGTGCGCCTCGACGGCGGCATCCGCATGGGCCCACGCTGATATGCCCAAACCGGAAAGCTGGCGGCTAGATGTCGCCAGCTATCCCGTCTGCATTGAATTGCAGACGCGGTTTCAGGACATGGACATCAACGGCCACCTGAACAATGTGGCCTTTGCCGCCTTGTTCGAAAGCGGCCGGGTGCTGCTCAACCGGCAGATTCGTCCATGGGACGAGCGGCCCGCGGACGAGCGGACGATGGTTGCGGCGGTCGAGATCAACTATCTGGCCGAGGGCAATTTCCCCGACCCGGTTCGGATCGCGACGGGGATCGGCCGGATCGGCACGTCGAGCTGGACGATTGTGCAGGCGATGTTCCAGAACGGCCGCTGCATCGCGACGTGCGATACCGTCGTGGTATGCCGCACCGACGGACAGGCGAAACCGCTGCGCGCGGCGATGGTGGCGGAGCTGGAGGCGACGATGGCGGCGCCGGCTTAAAGCGTTGCCCCCGCGAAGGCGGGGGCCGCGCTAGCCGCCTGTTCCAGCATCACGGCGTAAACCGCTTGCGGCCCCCGCCTTCGTAGGGGCGACGATCATTCTACAGCTTCGTGTCCGCGTCGGGCACCGACCGGATCAGGTCGCGCGCGAAGCCGATTAGGCCGATCTGGCGGCGGCGCTTCAGCCGCTCGGCGCGGAGGATCGCCATCACTTCGCCGTAGCAGTCATCGACATGGTCGTTGATCAGCACATAGTCGTAACCGTCCCAGTGGCTGATCTCGTTCGCGGCGCGCGCCATGCGCGCGGCGATCACTTCGTCGCTGTCGGTCTTGCGCGCGCGCAGCCGCCGTTCGAGTTCTTCCATCGTCGGGGGCAGCACGAAGACGCGCACCACGTCGGGACCGGCCTCCTGATACAGCTGCTGCGCGCCCTGCCAGTCGATGTCGAACAGCACGTCCTTGCCCGCCGCGAGCAGCTCCTCGACGCGCGCGCGCGGCGTGCCGTAGCGATGCCCGAAGACGTGCGCCCATTCGAGGAATTCGCCGTCGGCGGCCATTTTCTTGAAGGTTTCGGTATCGACGAAATGATAATGCACCCCGTCGATCTCGCCCGGCCGCGGCGGGCGCGTCGTCGCGGAGATCGAGAGCGCGATGTCCGCGTCCGCCTCCAGCATCATGCGCGAAATGGTGGTCTTGCCCGCGCCCGACGGCGAGGAGAGGACGAACAACACGCCGCGGCGGTCGAGGTGGACGCTATCTGCCATGCGCGCTAATTGCGCGAGAGGGCACGCCGGTCAAGCGGCAAGCAACGGACAAGGGGGCGCGATGGTCGGCGGAATTTCGCGAACGGGGTGGCTGGTGGCCGCGGCGCTGGTCGTGTTGCTGACGGCGATCCTGATTGTCATGGGCCGCCCGCCGATCTGTCCGTGCGGCACCGTCAGCCTGTGGCACGGCACCGTCCAGTCGAACCAGAACAGCCAGCAGATTTCGGACTGGTACAGTTTCAGTCACATCATCCACGGCTTCATCTTTTACGGCGTGCTGCGCTGGCTGATGCCGCTGCGGCCGGTGTGGGTACCGCTGGCGATCGCGATCGGGATCGAGGGCGCGTGGGAAATCGCCGAAAACTCGCCGATGATCATCGACCGCTATCGCGAGGTGACGATGGCGTTCGGCTATTCGGGCGATTCGGTGCTCAATTCGGTGAGCGATACGCTGTTCATGGTCGCGGGCTTCCTTGCCGCGAGCCGGATGCGCTGGTGGGTGACGGTAGCGCTGGCGATTGCGTTCGAACTGTTCACGCTGTGGACGATCCGCGACAATCTGACGCTCAACGTGCTGATGCTCGTCTCGCCGGTCGAGGCAGTCAAGGCGTGGCAATCCGACCTGTAGCAAGCGCCGCGCCGATCAGCTTGACCGAGGCGGCGAGCAGGAGGAGGCCGAGCGCGCGCTCGATCAACGGTCGCCGCCGTTCGTACCAGGCGCGCGCCAGCGGGGCGGCGAGCAGCGAGGTGACCACGGCATACCACGCCAGCGTCACCGCCGGGGCGATGGCCACGACTGCGAGCCCGACCGTCCAGTCGAGCGCCGGAGCGATGATCGTCGTCAGCGCGCTTGCGAAAAACAGTCCCGCTTGGGGGCTGGCGAGGCCGGTGAGATAGCCCGAGCGGAAAGCGGCGGCGCTGTCGAGCGCCGCTGCGGCGATCGGGCGCGGCTGAAAGGACCGATAGACAAGCCGGCAGCCATAGGCACCGAAATAGAGCGCCCCGGCCAGTCTCAGCGACGGGCCGAACAGGGGATCGTCCATAACCGCCGCAGCGCCGGCGAGCGCGATCACGCACCAGGACATATTCGCGGCGGCGGTTCCGGCGGCCGTCTTCATGCCCAGCGCGCGCGAATGGGTGAAGGTCGCCTCGCTTACCCGCGCAAAATTGGGCCCGGGGATCGCGACCTGCATCAACCAAAGCCCTGAAAAGGTCAGAAGCGCAAAGAAAGTGCCGTTCATGCCGCGTCAGGTGGCAAAAAGCCGCAGGCAGGAAAAACGCAACTTCCTATCGCCCGGCATTAGCATTACTTATGACCCGTGCATTCGAAAGCCGCCTATCCGCCGATGTCGTCGCTGCGGGCCATTGAGGCCGCGGTGCGGCTGGAAAGCTTCACGGCGGCGGCGCGCGAGCTGAATCTGACACAGTCGGCGATCAGCCAGGCAGTGCGCTATTTCGAAGCGCGCGCCGGTGTCGCGCTGTTTCGTCGCACCAAGGGCGGACTGCGAGCTACCGACGAAGCGAAAATTTACGCCGCGACGGTGGCGCGGGCGCTGGCGAATATCCGCGACGCTGCACAGGTGCTTTCGCCGACGCAGCGCCCGCTCGTCGTCGGCGTCGTCCGTTCGCTGCTCCACAATTGGCTGATGCCGCAGCTGGGCGCTTTCGTCGAACGCCATCCGGGCATCGCGACGTCGCTTATCGGGCTTGGGCGCGACCCCGCGGAGGCATCGGACTGCGATGTTGCGCTGGTTATCGCGGGCGAGGACGTCGCGCCCGAAGGCGCCGTGTGGTTCGGCGATGAAGAACTGGCCGCCGTCGCGCGGCCCGACAAGGCGGAGGCGACCGGCGACCTTCTGGAGCATTTGAAAACCGCGCCGCGGCTGCCTTTGATCGGCACCGCATGGCCCCTCTGGTGGGAAAAGGCCGGAACTCCATGGGAATTGCCCGACGAGACCATTCGCTTCCGCGAAACGTCGGCTGTCCTGAATGCAGTCCAGATGGGGCAGGGGGTGGGACTCCTCCCGCGGCTCGTCTGCGAGCATGCAATCGCGCGGGGCGATCTCGCCTGCGTATCGCGAATATCGGTCGGTCGCGGCCGATCCTATTGGCTTTTAACGTCGGACCACCCGTCAAGCGTTGCGTTCGGCGACTGGATGGCCTCGATCCGGCCCGCAGCGAGGACCGGCCCCGGATCAATGGATGGCGGTGTTTCGTCCGTTTGATGTCACCGGGATCGCGGGCGGCAGCGCATCGCCGATCGCTTCGCCATCGGCCGACAGCGCGGCAGTCCCGGCGTAGCTGTCGACGACTCCGGCCTGAACCAGGCCCGGGTCGGCGGCATGGGCGTCTTCGGCGGCCTTTCGCGCCGCTGCGCGATCCGCCCATTTTTTGGTGAGATAGCCCGCCGCGCCCCACGCCGCGATCGCCGCATAGCGCTGCGGGAACAGGCGCCGCGCGGCGAACAGGGTCGCTGCGCCGATTACTGCGCCGGCGACGGGGTGGCCGCCCTTCTGCTTACCGATGGCGCTGCCAAGGACGCCGCCCACAAGTCTGCCGATCATGCCCTTCTCTCCTTCTCGCAATATCAATTCGGGAACGGCGTCAGAGTTCCGGACCGAGCATGGTGCGCGGATCGACAAGGCGATCGAAGGTCGCGGCATCGACATAGCCGAGGGCGAGTGCTGCCTCGCGCAGCGTGCCGCCCGTTTCATGTGCGTGCTTCGCGATCTTTGCCGCCTTGTCATAACCGATTGCGGGGGCGAGCGCAGTGACGAGCATCAGCGACCGGTTCATCAGATCGTCGATGCGCGCACGATTGGGCTGAAGTCCGATGACGCAATGCTCGGTAAAGCCTGCCATGCCGATCGCGAGCAGCTCGATCGAGCGCAGCACATTGGCGCCGATCAGCGGCTTGAAGACATTGAGTTCGAGATGCCCCTGCATCCCCCCGACGGTGACCGCCTGATGATTGCCGATGACCTGCGCCGCGACCATCGTCAGCATCTCGCACTGCGTCGGGTTGACCTTGCCCGGCATGATCGAACTGCCCGGCTCGTTCGCGGGCAGGTCGAGCTCGCCGAGGCCGGCGCGCGGGCCCGAGCCGAGCAGGCGGATGTCGTTCGCGATCTTGGTCAGCGCGACCGCCAGCGTGTTCAGCGCGCCCGAGAAAAAGACGAGGCCGTCGTTCGAGGCCAGCGCCTCGAACTTGTTGCGCGCGGGCTCGAATGTGATGCCGGTGGCTTTGGACAGTTCCTCGGCCATCGCGGCGTCGAAGCCCGCGGGCGCGTTCAGGCCGGTGCCGACCGCAGTGCCTCCCTGCGCGAGCTTGCAGATATTGTGCGCGAGCGCGCCTTCGATGTGCGCGCGGCAGGCGATAAGCTGCGCGACATAGCCCGAAAATTCCTGCCCCAAGGTGAGCGGGGTCGCGTCCTGAAGGTGTGTGCGCCCGATCTTGACGATGTCACTCCACGCGCGCGCCTTGGCGTCGAGCGCGTCGGTGAGGGAGATCAGCGACGGCAGCAGCCGCGCGGTCGTTTCCACCGCGACCGCGACGTGGAGCGCGGTCGGGAAGCTGTCGTTCGACGACTGGCCCATGTTGACATGGTCGTTGGGGTGGACGGGCGCCTTGCCGCCCCGCGTGCCCGCCAGAGCCTCATTGGCGATCCCGGCGATCACCTCGTTCGCATTCATGTTCGACTGGGTGCCGCTGCCCGTCTGCCAGATCGCGAGCGGAAACTGGTCGTCATACTCGCCCGCCGCCACTGCATCGGAGGCTGCCGCAATGGCGTCGGCGAGCGCTCCGTCCAGCCCGTGCGCGCGATTGACCCGCGCCGCCGCCCCCTTGATCCGCGCGAGCGCGTGGACGATCGGGATCGGCATCAGTTCGTGCGCGGGAAAGGCGAAATTATGGCGGCTGCGCTCGGTCTGCGCGCCCCAATAGGCGTCGGCCGGAACATCAATCTCGCCGATCGAATCGCTTTCGATCCGCGTGCTCATGCCGCCAGCATCCGCGTCACCAGCACTGCCCCCGCCCAGATCATCGCGACGAGCCCCAGCATCTGCCAATATCCCGGATCGCCGACGCGGCGGCGCAGCCATTCGGCGGCGAGCCAGACGATCAGCAGCGCAGGCGTCAGGATGAGGAGGCTGAAGCGCAGCAGGCCATCGGCGATCTGCCCGCGCGGTCCGCCGCTTTCGAACACGGCATAACCCTCGACCCCCCACCAGAAGGCGGCGGTCAGCACGACCATCCCTGCCAGGGCCCAATATTGCCAGAAGCGCGTCGGCGGCCACGGATTGGCCACGACGCTACTTCCTCTTGCCGAAGTCCACCGTCACGACGTTCGATCCATCTTCGGTCGATACTTCGGGGCGATCATTATCGGCTTCGTCGTGCGGTTCGGGCTGGGCAGCGCCATCGTCGCTGACCTGAAACTGCAGGCCGAAATCGACCGATGGGTCGACGAAGGCGGTGATCGCGGCATAGGGAACGATCAGGGTCGACGGCGTCTGGTTGAACGACAGGCCGACGCTGAAATGATCCTCGGCAACGGTCAGATCCCAGAAGCGGTTCTGGAGCACGATCGTCATTTCGTCGGGGAATTTGGCGATCAGATGCGCCGGAATGTCGACGCCGGGCGCCTGCGTCTTGAAGGTGATATAGAAATGATGCTCGCCGGGCAGGCTGTCATAGCCCTCAATCTGGCTCAGCACGCGGCCGACGACGGCGCGCAGCGCGTCCTGCACGATTTCGTCATAGGGAATCAGGCTGTCGCGGACGTCGTCACTCATGGCCGAGGGGGATGGACGGGCCGGGCGCGCTGGTCAAGGGGGGTCAAGGGGGGATAGGGGCGGACAGAGTCGCCTTGCAACGCGAAAAATAGCCTCTAAGGGGCATGTCATGCGAACCGCCACCGTCCAGCGCACGACCAAGGAAACGGACATCGCGATCACCGTCAACCTTGACGGAACGGGCGATTATTCGGTGTCCACCGGCATCGGTTTCCTCGACCATATGGTCGAGCAATTGTCGCGCCATTCGCTGATCGACATCTCGATGGCTGTGAAGGGCGACCTTCACATCGACCAGCATCATACGGTCGAGGACAGCGCCTTGGCGCTGGGCGAGGCCGTCGCGAAGGCGCTCGGCGACAAGCGCGGCATCGCGCGTTACGGCGAGGCGCACGCGCCGATGGACGAAACGCTGACGCGCTGCGTGCTCGACATTTCGGGGCGCCCGCACTGCGTCTATAAATCGAGCTTCTCGCAGCCGCGGCTGGGTGAGATGGACACCGAGATGTTCCCGCACTGGTTCCACAGTTTTGCGCAAACCGCGGGCATCACGCTGCACGTCGAGACGCTCTATGGCGAGAACAACCACCATATCGCCGAAAGCATGTACAAGGCGCTGGCGCGCGCGCTGCGTCAGGCGGTCGAGATCGACCCGCGCAAGGGCGATGCGATTCCCAGCACGAAGGGGGTGCTGTGACAGCCCCCCTCCCGCAAGCGGGAGGGGCAGCGAGACTTGCGAACTTGTTCGCTAGTCGCAGCGGGGTGGGCTATGCCTCCACCTCGGCTGCCCACCCCACTGCGCTGGCCGGCAAGCCGGCAAGCTCCGTTGCCCCTCCCGCCTGCGGGAGGGGAATTTGAGCATTGCCCTGATCGACTATGGCGCAGGCAATCTTCGCTCGGTGCATAATGCGCTCGTCGCGGCGGGTGCGGACAATGTCGCCGTCACCGCCGATCCCGATGTTGTGGCAAAGGCCGACCGCATCGTGCTGCCCGGCGTCGGGGCCTTCGCGGCGTGCATGAACGGGCTGTCGGCGATCTCCGGGCTGATCGATGCGATGGAGCGGCGGGTGCGCGGTGAGGGCGCGCCCTTTCTCGGCATCTGCGTCGGTATGCAATTGCTCGCCGACGCGGGCGAGGAGCATGGCACGCATCCCGGTCTCGGCTGGATCGGCGGCACGGTGCGCGCGTTCGATCCGGCGCCCGGCCTGCGCATCCCGCACATGGGCTGGAACGATGTCGTGCCGAGCTTTCCGCACCCGGTGATCGCGGCGGGCGAGGCCTATTTTCTGCATGGCTATCATTTCGCCGAAGCGACCGATGTCGCGGCGACGAGCAGCCACGGCGGCACCTTTGTCGCGGCGGTGGCGAAGGGCAATATCGTCGGCGTGCAATATCACCCCGAAAAGAGCCAGGCCTATGGCCTCGCGACGTTAGAGAGATTTCTTGCATGGCGGCCCTGACCATCTTCCCCGCGATCGACCTGAAAGGCGGACAGGTCGTGCGGCTGGCCGAGGGCGATATGGACCGTGCGACCGTCTATGGCGACGATCCGGCGGCGCAGGCGCGCGCCTTTGCGGGCGCGGGCGCGGCGCACCTGCACGTCGTCGATCTCGACGGCGCCTTTGCGGGGGCGAGCGTCAACGGCGCCGCGGTCGAGAGCATCGTCGCTGCCTTTCCGGGCAAGGTGCAGGTCGGCGGCGGTATCCGCGATCGTGCGGGCGTCGATCGCTGGCTGGCGCTTGGGGTCCACCGCGTGATCATCGGCACCGCGGCGCTGAAAGACCCCGAGTTCGTCAAGTCCGCCGCGCGCGATCTGCCGGGCCGGATCGTCGTCGGCGTCGACGCGCGCGACGGCATGGTCGCGACCGAGGGCTGGGCCGATGTGTCGGACGTGCGGGTCGAGGATCTTGCGCGGCGATTCGAGGATGCCGGCGTCGCGGCGTTGCTGTTCACCGACGTCGGGCGCGACGGGCTGCTGAAAGGGTGCAACGTCGAGGCGACGGTGGCGCTGGCCGAGGCGGTTGATATTCCGGTGATTGCGAGCGGCGGGGTTGCGGGGATCGCGGACATCCACGCGCTGCGCGGCCATGTCGCCGATGGTATCGAGGGCGTGATTACGGGACGCGCGCTTTACGACGGGCGGCTCGATCTGGCCGAGGCGATTGCTGTTGCCAGTTCCCCTCCCGCTTGCGGGAGGGGTTAGGGGAGGGCATGTCGTCAACGCTTCCCTCTCGAAACAGGCCCTCCCCCAGCCCCTCCCGCAAGCGGGAGGGGAGCAGGTGACCGTCCGCGTCCGCGTCATCCCGTGCCTCGACGTCGCCGACGGGCGCGTGGTCAAGGGCGTCAATTTCGTCGACCTGCGCGATGCGGGCGATCCGGTCGAGGCCGCGCGCGCCTATGACGCCGCGGGCGCCGACGAGCTTTGCTTCCTCGACATCAGCGCGAGCCATCAGGGGCGCGGCACCCTGCTCGACATGGTCGCGCGCACCGCCGAGGTCTGCTTCATGCCGCTGACCGTCGGCGGCGGGGTGCGCAGCGCCGACGATGCGCGCGCGCTGCTGCTCGCGGGCGCCGACAAGGTCGCGGTCAACAGCGCCGCGGTCGCGCGGCCCGAACTGGTCGGCGACATCGCCGACCGCTTCGGCAGCCAGTGCGCGGTCGGCAGCATCGACGCGCGGCGCGTTGCGGCCAAAGAAGATGGGGGCGATCGCTGGGAAATCTTCACGCACGGCGGGCGCAAGCCGACGGGGATCGACGCGATCGAGCACGCGGTGCGCCTGGCGACGCTGGGCGCGGGCGAGCTGCTGGTGACCAGCATGGACCGCGACGGCACCAGGGACGGTTACGACCTCGCGCTGACGCGCGAGATCGCCGATGCGGTGAGCGTGCCGGTAATCGCCTCGGGTGGCGTCGGCAATCTCGACCATCTGGTCGCCGGGGTGATCGAGGGCGGCGCCAGCGCGGTGCTCGCGGCGAGCATCTTTCACTTTGGCGAAGCGACGATTGCCGAAGCCCATGCGCGGCTTTCTGCCGCCGGATTGCCTGTCCGCGCACATTAATTGCGCCGCCGGGGTAGTCATGCTGAAATCGGACTGCAATAGAAGCCCGATGAAAAGCAAACTCCGCCTCGCCGATCGCACCAACGACGTCTTCCCGATCCTCGGCTTCGCGGCCGCGATGGCCAGTTTTGCGATGCCGCTCAACGCCTGGATGGTCGCGATCATCCTGATGGGCGCCGTCGTCGCGGCGGTTCATCATGCCGAAGTCATCGCGCACCGTGTCGGCGAACCGTTTGGCACGCTCATCCTCGCGCTCGCAGTGACGGTGATCGAGGTCGGGCTGATCCTGACGCTGATGCAGGCCGAACCCGAAAAGGCGCAGACGCTCGCGCGCGACACCGTGTTCGCGGCGGTGATGGTGATCCTCAATCTGTTGATGGGCCTGTGCCTATTGAGCGGCGCGATCCGCCATCACGAACAACGTTTCCAGCGTACCGGCATCGGCGCCGCGCTCGCGACGCTGACCGTGCTCACCATCGTGACGCTCGTGCTCCCCAATTTCACCTCGAGCGTACCTGGGCCCTTTTATTCGGAAGTGCAGCTCGGCTTCATCGCGGCGGTGTCGCTGATCCTCTATGGCACTTTCGCGCTGGTCCAGACGGTCCGTCACCGCGACTATTTTCTTCCCGAAGAGCATATCGACGTCGATGGCGACGGCGAGCCCGATACCCATGCGGCGCCCCCGCCCATGCAGCGCACCGTCATCTCGGGCGTGTTGCTGCTCGCCAGCCTGTTCGCGGTCGTGCTGCTCGCGAAGAATCTGTCACCGGTTATGGGCGCGCTGCTCGCCGACTGGGGAGCGCCGCCCGCGGTGCTCGGCGTGCTGATCGCTGCTCTGATCCTTGCGCCGGAAGGTTTGGCGGCGGTGCGTGCGGCGAAGGCCGACCGCCTCCAGACCAGCCTCAATCTCGCGCTGGGATCGGCGCTCGCGACGATCGGTCTCACCATCCCCGCGGTGGCGATCCTGTCGATCGTCACCGACCTGCCGATCAGCCTTGGCCTCGATGCCAAGTCGACCGTGCTGCTCTTCCTATCGCTGATCGTCGCATCGCAAACGCTGGCGAACGGCCGGACCACGGTGTTGCAAGGGCAGATCCACCTGATGCTGTTCGCGATCTATCTGTTCACGACCTTTGTGCCGTAGAAAAGCTCGTCGCCCCCGCGAAGGCGGGGGCCGCCATCGGCTTGGCGCAACGTGGCCAGCGGCCCCCGCCTTCGCGGGGGGGCGACGTTCAAGTTTTCCGCACAAACACCGTCCCCGCGCTATAACCGGCGCCGAACGAACAGATCAGCCCGGTGTCGCCCGCGACCATATCGTCATGGTTCAGGTGAAAGGCGATGATCGATCCCGCGCTCGACGTGTTGCCATAGGTGTCGAGCACCGTCGGGCTTTCGTCGTCGCTCGCTTCGTGGCCGAGCACGCGCTGCGCGATCAGCCGGTTCATGTTGGTGTTCGCCTGGTGCAGCCACAGCCGCCGCATGTCGCTGCCCGCCAGCCCCAGTTTCTCCATCTCCTCGACGATCATGCTGGCGACCATCGGCACGACTTCCTTGAACACCTTGCGCCCTTCCTGGACGAAGAGCTTGTCGGTCTTGGGCCCCGACTGGTCGATGCCGCCGTGCGTGCGGTTCAAAAAGCCGAAATTGTTGCGGATATTGTTCGAAAAGACGGTTTTCAGCTTCGTGCCGAGGATGTCCCAATGGCCATCGGGCGCAATCGCCTTGTCCTCGACAAGGATCGCGGTGGCGACGTCGCCGAAAATGAAATGGCTGTCGCGGTCGCGCCAGTTGAGGTGGCCCGAACAGATTTCGGGGTTCACGACGAGCACGCTTCGGGCGTGGCCCGCGCGGATATAGTCGGCGGCGGTCTGGATGCCGAATGTCGCCGACGAGCAGGCGACATTCATGTCGAAACCAAAGCCGTCGATGCCGAGCGCGGCCTGGATTTCGACCGCCATCGCCGGATAGGCGCGCTGCATGTTCGATGCCGCGCAAAGCACCGCATCGACCTCGCCCGCAACGCGGCCCGCACGCGCAAGCGCGTCCTTTGCCGCACTGACGCCGATTTCAGCCATGATCGACATCTCGTCGTTGCTGCGTTCGGGCAGGCGCGGCGCCATGTGCGCGGGGTCGAGGATTCCCGCCTTGTCGACGACGTAGCGCGATCCGATGCCGCTCGCCTTTTCGATGAATTCGACGCTCGATTCGGTTAGCGCCTCCATCGCGCCCGCGGCAATTGCGGCTGCATTTTCCCTGTTGTGCGACGCAACATATTGATTAAAACTGGCGACAAGTTCTTCGTTGGAGATGCGTTCGGCGGGGGTGAAAAGGCCGGTTGCGGACAGGACCGGCTGCGGTGAATGCGACATGGCGCCTCTCGTGTCTTATGGTTTCAGGGCATGAGGATTACGCCTGGTCGCGACGCCGCGCAACGCCCCGACATTTGCTGAACGCCAGCCAACGCGATGGTTAACTTGCCACTAACCATTTTGGTGGCAGACTGTTGGATGCAGGCCTCCGGGGGGATGGCTCCCCGGGCGCCGTGCGGGAGCATTACCATGGTGACGCGATCAGGACCGGCCGCAGGCGACCTGTCCCTTTCGGAAATCAAGGAATTTGCGGGCTTTCCCGCAGGAACGCAGCGGTATATCCGCCGGTCGCTCGACATCGGGCTCGAACGCGAGGACGCCATCGCCCGCTGGTCGCGCGACATGGTGGAAGAAACCGCGATCCGCGTGCAGGCGCGCGTTTATCAGCGGATCGGCGAAATCCGCGAGCACATCCCCGACGACAGCGGTCTCGATTCGCTCGAAGGCTTTATGGCGCCGCTCGTCGCGGTATCGGCGTTCGACCTCGGGCAGGACCGTTTGCCCAGCTTCGCCTCCTACCGCTTCCTCTACGAACGGCTGCTCGGCGCGCATGCGCGGCCGTGGCTTCCCGGCGCCTTCTGCGCCGCCGCGTCGCTGCCGCACCTGCACCCCGACAAGCGCAAGACGCTGCTCCAGTCGATCAGCGAAGCCGCCGCCACGGCGCCGGGCTGGTCGGCACGCGAACCGAGCTTTTATCCCGAATGGGTCGACAAGATCGACGAGACCAAGCCGGCGAATTGATAAGCGGGGGTTGGGGTGGGAACGGCCCTTCCAATAAACCGTCGCCCCCGCGAAGGCGGGGGCCGCCGTCGGCCTTTTCCTGCGTCGCTGCGTAAACCGACAGCGGCCCCCGCCTTCGCGGGGGCGACGATTAGTTCCGGTCGCACTCTGCCGCTCAATCAAACCAGCGCCCGGTACAGCCCGAATGCGCTCGTCGCGGTCAGCACGACGCCGACCATCACGAGCATCAGCTTGGGCGAAAAGCGCTTGGCCATATAGGCGCCCAGCGGCGCCGCAGCGACGCCGCCGATGATCAGTCCCAGCGTTGGGCCGAGAATTTCGTCGAAGCCCAAATGCCAGATAAAAGCGATCGAGACCGCGACGGCGAGGAAAAATTCGACGCTGTTCACCGTGCCGATGATCTTGCGCGGCTCGCCGCCCTGAACCAGAAGGTTCGATGTAACGACCGGACCCCAGCCGCCGCCGCCCGCGGCATCAAGAAAGCCGCCAACAACCGCGAGGGGCGCGACGACTTTGGGCTTTGAGATTTTCGGCGGATAGAGAAGGCCGCGCACGAGCAGCCAGATACCGATCAGCACCAGATAGCCGAGCACGAACGGTTTCACGACCTCGGCGTGCAGCGACGTCAGCACATAGGCGCCCGCGACGCCGCCGAGCACACCGGGAAGGAGCAGGCGGAAGAAAAGCGGCCAGTCGATGTTGCGATGGAATAAATGACTGAGCCCCGATGCACCGGTGGTGAAAATCTCGACGACATGGATGCGCGCCGAAGCCGTGGCGGGCGGGACGCCGAGTACGGCGACGAGCAAAGTGTTGCAGATGACGCCGAACGCCATGCCGAGCGCGCCGTCGACCAGCTGCGCGGCAAAGCCGATCAGGATGAACGGCAACAGCGCAGCGACGTCGATAGTGGCGGGATCGATCATATAATTTCCCAACTCATTAAGTTGAGAAGCTGCTGCCGTGATTCGGGATTTTGCACCAGCCCAATTTTTCTGCTGGCGACGAAGGGAATTATTTATGCGGCCAAATGATGCGAAAGCGGGTTAGCGGGTTATGTCGTCGGGAAGGTTCTCGCGCACATAGTCGATGAAGGCGCGCAGTTTCGGCATCACCTGCTTGCGGCCGGGATAATAGAGGAAAAGACCTGAGGTTGAGGAGGCATGGTCGGTGAGCACCAGTTCGACGTCGCCCGCCTCGACCATCGCCGTGGCCATGGGTTCGGCGATCATGCTGAGCGCGACGCCGGTTCGCATCGCGACCAGCGACGCGCTCCAGTCGTTGACGATCACCGGCCCGGTGACCGCGACGTCGAACTCACGATTGCCCTTTTCGAAGGTCCACGGCATCAGCGCGCCGGTCGCGAGACGGAAGCGGATGCAGCGATGGTCGCGCAGCGCGTCGGGCGTGTCGGGGCGGCCGTAGCGCGCAAAATAGGAAGGCGCGCCAGCGACGACGAAGCGAAATGGACCGGTCAGCCGCACCGCGACGACATCGGCGTCAAGCGACTCGCCCATGCGGACCCCGGCGTCGAACCCCCCGGCGCTGAGATCCGACAAGGCATCGTCGGCATAGATTTCGAGTTCGATCTCGGGATAGGTTTCGCAAAAGCCCGCGATGATCGGTTCGAACAAGGGCTGCACCGCGCCGCGCATCAGGTTGATCCGCAGTCGCCCCGCGGGCCGGTTGCCGAGGTTGCGCGCGGCTTCATAGGCATCGGCGAGCCCCGAATAGGCGGGCGCGGCACGTTCCAAAAACATCTCGCCCGCCTGCGTCAGCCCGACGCTGCGCGTCGTGCGCATGAACAGCGGCGCGCCGACGCGCGCTTCGAGCGCTTTGATCGTCTGGCTGATCGCCGAAGGCGAGACCCCCAGATCGGCGGCGGCGGCGGAAAAGCTCCGCCTTTCCGCTACGCGCAGGAAAGCTTCGATCCCGTCGAGCGCCCCTTGGGGAATTGTTAAATCCTGCTTCAAGGCACTTGCAGATTATAGTGGATTATCTAAGTGCGCAAGCGCGCCTATAAAGGTTGCACAACGAAACGAAAGGAACCTCTCCCATGGCCTATCAGCTCTCCTCTTTCCGTCATTTCCCCTCCGCTTTCGCCATCGTCGCCGCGTCGGCGCTCGCCTTCACCGGCTTGATGGCGTCGGCCACCCCTGCCTATGCCCAGTCGGGCGACGACTATCGCTGCGCGGGCCTCGCCGAACAGGCGCATGTCGCCGCCAATGGCATGGACGGCAAGAAGCAGGCGAGCGCGAAGCGCTTTGTTTCGGCCGGCAAGATGCTGTGCGAAGCGGGCAACGAACGCGCCGCCGCCAAGCAGTTCCGCGCCGCGCTGAAGATCGCCGGCGTCGCTGAAGTCGAAACCGACGCGCAGATGGCCGCCCGCTGATAACACGGGCGCCACGCCAGACACCAATCTCCGGACCGTCTCTCCCTCTCCCGACGGGTCCACAAACTGGGGCGGCACTCGATACGAGGCCGCCCCATTTGTTTGTGTGCTCGCGCGGCGGATCGGATCGGCCGATGCCGGATCGAAACCAATATAGACCCGTGCCCAGGCCACGGGATAATTATGCATGAGCAGCGAAGCCTCCTCGCCCTGGGCGCGTCGATCCAAGCCCCGGGCGAAATGATCGAACCCAATGCGACCGGCGCCGCGACGCGTTAGGGCGACGAGCAGAGTAGGTTTTTCGCGCGCGCGGCCCACTGCGACTGCGTCAGATCAGTGAGGGGCTTAGGCTTCAATCAGGAACGTCCCGCTCTACGCCAAGCCGTTCGATATATTGCGCGACCAGCTTCAGTTGCTCGGGCACCGAAAGCTCGCTCAGGCGGCTGCACGAGTGAGCATGCCGAAAAGATCTCTCGGATCATCGGGGTCCGCAAGCATGTCGATATTCTGAAAGAAGCTGGTGCCCTGGATCTTCTCGTAAATATAGCGCAGCGCCGAGAAATCCTCGGTGGCGAAGCCGACGCTATCGAACAATGTGATCTGGTCCTTGTCCGTTCGCCCTGCTTCCTCTCCCGACAAGACGCGCCAGAACTCGATGACAGGATAATCGGGGCCCATTTGCTGAATTTCGCCCTCGATCCGGGTTTGCGGCTCGAACTCCACAAAGGTCCGGGCCCGGCCCAGAATATCTTTATGGAGTTCGGTCTTGCCGGGACAGTCGCCGCCGATCGCATTGATGTGAATTCCGGCGCCTACCATATTGTCGGTCAGGATCGTCGCATAAGCCTTGTCCGCCGTGCAGGTGGTAATGATATCGGCGCCCTCGATCGCCTCTTCCGCGCTGCTGCAGGCGATGACGCGCAGGCCGCTTTCGCCAAGGTTGCGCGCCGCCTTCCGAGTGGCGGACATGTCGATATCGTAGAGCCGAACCTCGGTGATACCAACCACGGCCTTCATGGCGAGCGCCTGGAACTCGGCCTGGGCTCCATTGCCGATCATGGCCATGGTCCGCGCGCCGGCCGGCGCGAGATGCCGTGCCGCCATCGCCGAGGTCGCCGCCGTTCGCAAGGCCGTCAAAAGCGTCATCTCGGTCAGCATCAGGGGATAACCCGTTTCGACACCGGCGAGCATGCCGAAGGCAGCTACCGTTTGAAAGCCTTTGGCCGTGTTGCTCGGATGTCCGTTCACATATTTGAAGCTGTAGATCTCGCCGTCCGAGGTCGGCATCAACTCGATCACGCCTTCGCGTGAATGCGATGCCAGCCGCGGCGACTTCTCGAACAGATGCCAGCGGCGATAGTCCGCCTCGATGGCGTCGGTCATTTCGACGAGCATTTCCTCCAACCCGAAATGATGGACGAGGCGCATCATGTTTTCGACGCTAACGAAAGGGACATAGGCAAGCGGGGACGCGACAGGTGGCATAATGACCTCTTGATCTGGATATGGGTGTAAGGAAGGAATGGCCTCTGTCAGAGGGCCGACTGGGCAGAAGCGGCCGCCAGGATGGTCGCGAGGCCGGCCCGCAAACCCCGCAGGCTCTCTTCGATTTCGACGTCGATATATTCCTCCGGTGAATGCTCGCCGCCGCCTTGCCCGCCTGTCCCGATCGCGATGGCAGGAATGCCGAGGCTGGCCGGGAGGTTCGCGTCGGTCGATACGGCTGTGAACAGGGGAGCGAACCCCTCCGCCCGGCTTGCCGTAAATGCGATCGCGCCAAGACCCGAGGTCTCGCTGACAGTGGCTGCGGGCCGATCGCCAATGCTCTCATATGTCACCGTCACCCTGCCGAATTCGGTCGATCGCGCGCCATTCTCCGCTGCCGTCGCGGCTTCGGCAATCCGCCGCAGTTCGCTGTCGATCCGCTCGATTTCGGCGGGTGCCAGCGATCGAATGTCGATGTCGACATGAACCCTGGCGGGGATCGCATTGATCGACGTTCCGCCGCCGATCATGCTGGCTGAATAGGTCGTGCGGGGTGTATCGGGGACCGGGATCGCATAGAGACCGGCGATTGTCTTCGCCAGCGGTACCGCCGGATTGACGATGCCGAACTTGTCGAAACTATGCCCGCCGGGTCCGGTGAAAATGATGCGATACCGTCTCGAGCCGACATGACGGGTCACGATCCGGTCGGAACCATTGAGGTCGACCGCGATAAAGCCTGCCGCTGTGCGGGCACGCGGGTCGTTTTCGAAGAGAAAGCGCACGCCGCGAAGATTCCCTGCTCCTTCCTCTCCGACCGTGCCCACGAACATGATATCGCGATCGGGGAGGATCCGCGCGGCCTCCATCGCGCGCGCGAAGGCGAGCAGGGTGGCGAGACCGCGCGCGTCATCGCCTATGCCCGGCGCGAACAGACGGGTGCCCTCGCGACGGACACGAACGTCGGTGCCTTCGGGGAACACGGTGTCGAGGTGCGCCCCAATGACGAGGGGAGGCTTCGAACGGTCCCGGCCTCGCCGAACCCCGATCACATTGCCGATGCCGTCGAGCCGAACGTCGGTCAGTCCGCTCAGGCGCATCATCTCCGCATAAGCAGCGGCGCGTGCGCCTTCGCCGAAGGGTGGTGACGGGATTTCGGCGAGCGCAATCACCTCTCCGACAAATCGTTCATGATCGATGCGCAGCGCCTCGCCCGCTCTCGCAAGGTCCGGGGACGCAAGGGATGTGGTTGCGGAAGGCTTGGGTGAAGCGTTCGCGAGCGCGGGAGCCGCGGCCGCCAGCGCCAATGCGCCCAGCATGAGTTTAGTGCGCAACCTGTCCTCCCTCATCGGCGAAGCCCGCCCGGTCTGCCGCGTTCGTCCGGTTTCCCTCGGGAATATGCCAGAGGCTGTCGGTGGGCTCACTGCGGCTCCGCAGTTTCACGCGCTTCGCCATCATCAAGGCGATGACGGCGCCGGCGAGTGCCGTGATATCGATCGGCAGCCCGGCCAGTCCGTGGTTCCATCCGATCGGGACCAGGGCCGAGGCGAGACTGGTCAAGGGGATCAATGCCAGCATGCCGGCGGTCAGGAACAGCAGTTCGATGCCGCCCCGCGCTACGCCGCGAACGAAGGGCCAGAGGAGCGCGACCCCGAACAGGGCATAATAAATCCGAAGATGCCAGCCCGGCAGGTCCGCGACGACCCCTGTCAGCAGTTTGGCTGCCGCGATGGTGGCTGCGATGCCGGCGATGCAGCCGAGCGGCGCGCCGACGCCAAGCGCTCCGAGCAATCGGGTCGAACGGGGTTGGGCCACAGGGCCCGCGTCGCCCTTTCTGGATTTCCGTCTCCGGCTCTCGATCCACAGGAGATTGCCGCTGAAGATGAGCCCGCAGCCGCCGAGACCGAGCAGAAAATAGGCCCAGCGGACCGGAAGCCCGCCATAGTTCCCGAAGTGCAAGGCGTGAATATTGGCTTCGGTGGAGCGCCATGCATCCTGCTGCCCGGGCAATCTCACCGTCGAGATGATCGCGCCGCTGTAAGGATCGACCCCGGCGATCCCGGATGTCGGGCCGCGCAGGCCGTAACGGGGGTCGGTGCCCAAGACCTGGACCTGATAGCGGCCGCTCGCGTCGCGTTTGTAGAGGAGAGCCTGTGGCTTGAAGCCGGGCGCTGCGCGGGCGACGCCCGACAATATTTGCTGCGGTGTCATCAGACCCGCCGCCGGATCGACCGGCAGCGGGCTGGCAGATAGGGGGGGCGAGTCGGTGCCGAACGCCACGGCTTGCACCTGCTCGATATAATTCTGCCAGCTGAACGCGATCGCCGTCAGCGCCATGACGACATGGAAGGGGAGGCTGAACAGGCCGAGGCTCGCGTGCAGATCGAGCCACATGCGTTTGATACCGCCGGAGAAGCGCATCGCGAACAGATTGGACGCCATGCTCGGCAGAAGGATGATCGTGCCCGAAACCAGCATCGCGAAATAGAGCATTGAAAGCGCTCCGGCGATCGGCATCGCGATCGCTTCGTCGAAGGGCAAGCCCATCTTCAGATGGAGCTGTACGATCTGCTGCGCAACCGAAGACGGGCCGTCATCGGTGATCTTTATATGTCCACCCTTGTCGAGGTCGGCAAACAGGCGCGGCGGGATACTGTCATGACCCGCGGCCTCGCCCGGCCGCTTCCAGCTGATCCTCCCCGGATGGGCGGGGCTTGGCTCGAGCATGACCAGAAACTCGTTCGCCGCCTCTGGGTGCGCTCGAAGCGCGCGTTCGATGAGGAGCGGAGTTTGAGCCAGCGGTGTCGCAAGGGGCGGGGCGGGGGGTGATGCCCATAGCTGGATCGGCCCCTTGAAGGCGCTGAGCGAGCCGGCGAAAAAGGCTATGAACAGCGTGAGACCGACCGCCAGGCCGAACCAGCCATGCAGGGTCCTGTAGACGAGAGCGGTGCTTGTTTTGATCTTCATGGCAGCAGGCCTTGCAAGGCCGTCACAATGAAGGGCGACCAGAGAAGAAGCGCCACGGCGGTGAGGATCAGAAGCGCACGTCGGGCCGAACCGAACAGAAAGGATCCAATGAAGATCGAAGCCCAGATCGGCGGGACCAGCCACATCGTGAGTTCGGCCTGTCCGGACGGTACGCCGATCTCGCCCGGGCCGAAGCGCGCGAACAGGCCCGAGAGTCCAAGCGCGATAACGAAGCCCAGCACAAATCCGGCGGTGCCCCGCCCGAGCCAGTCGGTTCCCTGCTGCGTGCCGGGGCTCATCTGCCGGTTCCTGCTTTCGCCCTGACATAGCCGATCGCGGGCGGCAGCAGCGACGCAAACAACATGGCGAAGGTGACAAGGATGAAGACCGCGGTCAGCTTAGCGACGATCTGGCACAGCAGCACATAGGCCGAGATCCCGCAAAGCCACTGGGTGATCCGCAGGCGCGCCGCCGATGGCGGGCTTTTCAGAATCTGCTGGTGGCGGCTCGCGACGTAGCTCGCGGCAACGCCGCCGACGATCGCGATAATTGCCGTGATCCAGAGGAAGGGCGTCATGCTCATTGGTTGGCCGGGTCCGATCCTGACTGTTCTCGCGCCCGCATCAGGGCACGAGGCGTTCAGCGCATTTCAGGGCATAGTCGGCGGCGAAGAGGTCCTGTAGTCCCACCCCCGTCCCGTCGAACAGGGTGATCGCATCCTCCGACGGCCGGCCGGCATGTCGGCCAAGGATGACATCGCCGAGCGGCGTGATCTGCTCCTGCGAGATGTCCCCGGTCGCATATGCGTGCTGGCACTCGCCGATCGTGATGGCCTGCGCGACCTCGTCGGTGAACAGCTGCGCACCCGCGACCAGCTCGGACGGCAGCTCGCGCTTGCCTCTCGTATCGGTGCCCATGGCGGCTATGTGGGTTCCGGGACGTATCCAGCCCGCGTGGATCTGGCTCTCGAAGCTGCTGGTAATGGTGATGAGGACATCGGCGGCGCTTGCTGCGACCTCGACATCGGTAACCCGAATTTCGACGTCGAGGTCGGCAAGGCTCGCGGCAAGATCTTCCGCGCGCCGGCGGGAGCGGTTTGCGATCAGGACCCTGGTGAAGGCGCGCTGCGCCAGCGCCGCCCGGATCTGGAAGGGGGCTTGTCCCCCCGCACCGAGGATCGACAGCGTTGCGGCATCGTTGCGCGCGAGACGGGCGATCGAGACCGCGCTCGCGGCAGCGGTGCGAAGGGCGGTGAGCCGGTTGCCCGCGACGAGCGCCCGGAGCCGTCCGCTGTCCGCATCGAACAGGATGACCGTCGACTGGTGATTGGCAAGGCCGCGCTCGCTGTTGGTCGGCCAATAGCCACCGGCCTTCAGCCCGAGAATGGAATCGCTGGTGTCATATCCCGATTTGAACCCGAAGATCGGCGCCGGGATGTCCAGTTGCTCGCGGATGACCGGGAAGTTGCGTGCATGGCCCGATGCCATCGCTTTGAACACATCCTCCATGACGCCATGCATCGCGGCGGGCTCGACAAGGGCGATGATCTCTTCTTCGCTAATCTGGATCGGTTTCGTCATGTCGGCGTCATTTTCCCGGTAGCTGATAGGTCACAGGCGGCAGATCGATGTCTGTCGGCAGGTCAGGATTCTGCCCGAGCATGAACGCGCGCACGGTGGGACGTATCGGTGCCCAATGTTCGAACAATTCCTCCCAGACCCCATGGGTACCGCCATGCACGACAGCGAACTTGCCATTCGCAAAGCCCTTGATGGCGTCGCGGCTGTTCGCAAGCGGGGTCGATACGTCCCAGTCACCGTGAAAAAGAAGGATCGGTATGCGGGTGTCGAGGCGGGAGCGAAAAGTCTCCCCCAGATCGGGGCTGTCCCAGATATCGCATGTCGCGAAATAGGGGAGGTTAATGTCGCCGAGCAGAGCCGCGGCCTTGCTGTCCCGGATAAGCTGCCGCCGCGTTTCGGACAGGCCCGAAGCACAATCCATGGCATAAAGAACGCTGCGACTGAGCCGGATATCGCGCTGGCGCAGCGTAATTTCGGCGAGCGGCCGGTAATCGCCCTCGTACAGCGCGGTCACGAAGGCCGGCCATTTACCGTTGCGATCGGCAAGCGTCGTCATCGCGCGCTGGAGATCGAGCGGTCCGAGGAGAATCTTGACCGGTTCAGCGCCAGTCCCTGTGGTCACCTCGACGGGACGTTCGCGAAGCCGCCCCATCACGGTGCCGAGCGCCGCGATCAATCCCCCCGGCGGCAGCCGCGATCGCAGCCCGGCGTCGGCCTCGGCGGCCGCGGCCTGCGTCCGGAGGCTCGCAAGAATTCCGTCGGGGATATCATAGGTATCGTCCGGGCCTTCCATGCCCCAGATGATCGCGCGCTCGATCGCCTCGGGGTGATAACGCATCAGCGCGACCGCGAGATGAGATCCGTAACTACCGGCGACGAGGCTGATCTTGCGATAACCGAGCGCGCGGCGGAGGGCGTCGACATCGGCCGCATTGGCGATCGTCTCATAGGATCGCAGGTCGACGCCGGCGTCGGTCCAGCCTTTTCGGCAGGCTGAGGCGACCTTGCGCATCGCGTCGCTATATTCCGCTTCGCCGAGCAGCCTGTCGTTCGGGAATTTGACGCTTGCGGGACAGTCGAGCATCGGGGAGGCGTGGATCGCGCCTCTCTGGTCGAACAGGACGACGTCGGCGAACTGGCGATAGAAGAGCACCTGCTCGCGCCCCTTCGGCCCGTTGAAAAAGTCGATCCACGAACTGCCCGGGCCGCCGGCGAGCAGGAAAATGACCGGCCGGGCCGGATCCCGGCTCGCCGAGGGGATTTGAACGAAAGGAAGATCGATGACTCGGCCGCCGCGTTTCGCGCGCTTCTCTGACACTGTGAACCGGCCGCTCCGGATCGCGACGAGCGAGCCGTCCTCGATTGCAAGGAGCGCGGGTTGGACGCTGAGCGAACCTGCCGACGGGGAACGGGCCGCCACGCCATGCGCCGCTCCGACCGCAAGCGCGGCTGCGAATATCGCGGCGCCGATCCGCCCGGATTTTGTCTTCGTCACGATGCGCGCCCCCTGCCTGCCATGCTTAGCCAAGCTCCGATCATGATAGGCGGCGCTTGCCGTCCGACAATTGATAAGTTTCAATGTCTGGCTTCGAGATTACTGATTTGAATGATCCTCCCGATCGCGACAGAGCGGCGACTTCAACAGATCGCAAATGCGGCTCGAGAGCTGCGACCGGGGCAGGATATGACACTGAATAAAGCGCAATTTATCGACCCTACCAATGGCCAGACGTTCGATATGGCCGAGCCCAGGTGGCGTGCGGAGAGCGGCTCGCCGTTGATGATCGAGCCGCTGCCGGGCATCTCGCGCGACGACATCGACCCGGCGTCGCGGTCGCTCTGGCGCTACGTCGCAGCCCTGCCGGTCGCCATCCCCGACCCCGTGTCGCTCGGGGAAGGCTGCACGCCGATGGTCGAGCGGACGGTCGCCGGCAGGAACGCAATGTTCAAGCTCGAATGGTTCTCGCCGACGTGCAGCTTCAAGGACAAGGGCGCCGCCGTCATGGTCTCGTTCCTCAAACAGCTCGGAATACCGGCGATTCTCGAAGACAGTTCGGGCAATGGGGGGGCGGCGATCGCCGCCTATGGCGTGGCCGCGGGCATGCGCGTCCGCATCCTCGCCCCCGAGAGCGCGTCACCCGCGAAGATCGCCCAAATGCGTGTTTTCGGCGCCGATGTTCAGCTCATACCGGGGCCCCGCGACGCGACCGAGCGCGAGGCTCTGCGGCAGGCCGAGGAGATTTTCTACGCCAGCCACAATTGGCACCCCTTTTTTCTGCAGGGCACGAAGATGACGGCCTATGAGATCTGGGAGGATCTGGGCTTCCGCGCGCCCGACAATATCATCATCACCACCGGCGCCGGCAGCAATGTTCTGGGCTGCGACATCGGATTTTCCGAGCTTCTCGCGGCCGGCCAGATCGATCGCTTGCCCCGCCTTTTCGGCGCCCAGCCGGCCCATTGCGCGCCGATCGCGGCCACTTTCCGCACGGGCGGTTTCGAGGCGGTCGATGTGGAAGTCGCTCCGACGATCGCCGAAGGCGCGTCGATCCGCTATCCCGTTCGCCTCCGCCAGGTGCTGGAGGCGGTGCGGCGCTCGGACGGCCGGATGATCACGGTCTCCGAAGAGGAAATCGCCTCGGCCTTGTTCGGGCTCGCCGAAATGGGTCTTTTCGTCGAACCGACCTCGGCCGTTGCGCATGCCGCGTTCCGCTCGCTGATCCAAACCGGCGAAATAGGCGCGGGCGAAAACACTGTGATCCTTCTCTCCGGCTCGGGCGTGAAATCGCCCGGCTTCGTCCAGACCCATTACGCGGCCTGACGCGGTCGCCCGGGGCGCCGGTCAGGGCTCTCGGCCGCTAGCCGGCTATCCGGCGGCTATCCGGTCGGGGGCTTGGCCTTGAAGACGTCGAGAATTTCCTGGGCCAGATGCGACGTCGCGATCGACTGGCTGTCGGGCGTGCCGCGCAGGACCAGCGCGATCTGTCCGAGCTGCGGAAATCCGTCGGCTTCGGTCAGGATCCGCAAATCTTCGGGCACGACGCTGCGCGCCATCGTCGCCACGGCATAGCCATGCCGTGCGACGGTCGTCAGCACCACGCAGCTCTTGCTCGTCACGCCCACCCGAAAACCGAGCGGACTTTCATCGCCGCGATCGGGGAAGCGCTGCAGCGCCGCGAGCGTCGCGCGATAGATCGGGGACTCGTCGGAGAAGAGCGCAAGCGGTAGCGGCAATTGCTTGTGCGCTTCGTGGTTCGCCGACGTCACCCAGACGATCTCTTCGCGCCGCAGGACGACATCGTCCTCGAGGGGCGATGTCGTCGCGACGACGGCGATATCGATCTGCCCGTCAGCCAGCATGCGCAGCAATATCGGCGACGTGTTCGTCGAGATATCCAGCGAGACCGATTCATATTTGGTTGCGAAATTCTGGAGGACGTTGGGCAGAATGACGGGAGCATAGTCGTCCGGAATGCCGAGCCGCACCTTGCCGCTGATCTGCTTCTCGTGCCATTCGTCGACGACCTTGTCATGGAGCGCCAGGATCTGCCGGGCCTGAAGCGCAAAGCGGCTGCCTTTCTCGGTGAAGGCGAGATCCCTTCCGCGCTTCACGAACAGTTCGACTCCCACGATCTCCTCGAGGCGCTTCATCTGCGTGCTGACCGTCGGTTGCGTTCGCGAGATGAGCTGCGATGCGCCTTTGAAGCTGCCGGTGTCGGCGAACGCGATCAACGTCCGCAGCAGGTCCATGTCGAAATTTATTTTCATGGATGCTTTCAAGCCTTCGATGGGACGATTTCAAAATGTTGATTTGTCAGCACCGCCTTCGGCCCGTTAGGCTGACATCGCAGCGCACGGCGAGAGGGGCAGAGGAATCGTCGGGATTCTGGGCGCCGGGCGTGCGGGCGTCAAGTGGGAGGTCGCATCTCTTGGGTATTTCAAGTCAGACATTCGGTTGGCTGGTTCGTGGCGCCGCCGCAATAGCCCTGCTCGCAGGTTCGGCTGGCCCGGCGCTGGCGCGCGGCGAAGATGGCCGGCTCGCCGCGAAGGTGAAACGCTTCGAGAACGGGTTGCGCCCCGCCCTGCGGCGGGCGGACGAACCGGCGCAGCGCTGGACGCTCGCGGAGCGAATGGCGCATTATCATGTTCCGGGTGTTTCCATCGCGATTATCGAGAACGGACGCATCGTTTTCGCCAAGGGCTATGGCGTCAAAGGACGCGGCAGGGCTGGAGCGGTGGATGCCGACACGGTCTTCTCGGTCGGCTCGCTGAGCAAGGTCGGAACCGCCACACTCGTGCTCGCGCTGGCGAATGACAAGCGGCTCGATCTCAATTCCGACATCAATCTTTATCTTTCGCGCTGGAAGGTCCCCGCGACGCCCCTGACGGCCGGCCATCCGGTCACCCTGCGCGGGCTGATGTCGCACAGCGGTGGGCTCTCGGTCAGCGGCTTTCCTGATTTCGAGCCCGACGCGAAAGTGCCGACACTCGAGGATAGCCTGGCGGGTCGATTCCCCGCCGTCACCGGCCCCGTCCTGCCTTTTTACGTTCCCGGCAGCCGCTGGTATTATTCGGGCGGCGGCACCAGCGTCATCCAGATGGCGATCGAGGATGTGACCGGACGACCCTTCGCCGATGTCGCGCGCGAACGGCTGTTCGAACCGCTGGGCATGAGCCGAAGCACCTACCAGAGCCCGTTGCCCGAAACCTATGGCAATATCGCGCTCGCGCACGATCGTGCCGGCGCGCTCACCGCCCTGCCGCGCGGATGGCAGAGCTTTCCGGAAACGGCCGCCTCGGGCCTCTGGACGACGCCGTCGGATTATGCCCGCATGCTGGTTGCGCTGATGGAAAGCTATCGCCGGACCGGCGCCTATCTTCCTTCACCAATCGCAAAAGACATGATGACCGAGGTGGGTGTGAGCCGCTTTGGACTCGGGCCGATGATGAGCGGCGCGGGCGACACCCGCCGCTTCATGCACAGCGGCTCCAACGATTCCTACAAGGCCTGGATGGAGGGGCATCTCGCCACCGGAAACGGCCTCGTCATCTTTACCAACGCCCCGATGGGGCGCGAGCTTTATGTCGAACTGCGGCGCGCGGTATCGGACGCTTTCGACTGGCCCTTCTACAAGGAGGTCGTGGTTTCGCCCTCGCTCGTCCCGGCGTCGACGCTCGATGACTATGCCGGCGACTATGCGATCGTCGATCGCACCTTCTCCCCGGCTAACCGCGCCCTCGGGGGGCTTCTGGACCGCGAGACGCTGACGGTCGAACGCCGTCCCGAGGGCGTGGCCCTGCTCGGCCTCCCCTTGCAGCCGTCGACGCCGACGATCTTTCACTGCGAAGGATATGACTGCGATCTCGACGGCGGGCTGACGCTCGAGTTCATCCTCGATGCGGACGGCCACCCGGCCGAAATCCTGCTGCATGACGGCCGCTCGACGCTCGTTGCAAGAAAACGCCATGCCGGCTGACCGTCATTCTCCGCGGCGAGCCGCGAAAGCGGCGCTGATATCGCTCGTTTCGCTGCTTCTGCTTTCGCCGGGCTCCGGCGCCGCAGCCGTATCCGCAGCGCAAGACGCCGAGCCGCCGCGTTGCGACGCCTCCTATGAAACCATCGTATCGGACGCGATGAAGCGATGGCCTGTGCCGGGCCTCGCACTGGTCGTCGTCGACGGCGATGATGCTCGCGGTGAACCTTCCCGCTGTATCCTGCCTCTCGGCTTTCGATCGATCGAGACCCGCGAGCCCGTCGATGCGCACACGCTCTTCCGGATGAACTCGCTGACCAAGGCAATGACGGCGACCGCGATCGCGCGGCGCGTGGACCGCGGCGAGCTGCGCTGGACCGATCCGATCCGGCCGCATCTGCCCTGGTTTCGCCTGGCCGACCCCTGGGTCACGCAGAGCCTCACTTTCGAGGACGCGCTCAGCCATCGGACCGATATCGAAGCGAATGACTGGCTCGAGGATGTCGACGGCGTCAGTCTGAAGCAGGCAATCGCGCGCTTGCGCTACGTGCCCCAGGAAGACGGGTTTCGGACCCGCTTCAAATATGACAATTTCATGTTTTCGGTCGCCGGCGTCGCGGCCTCGGAAGGGCGCGGCGGCTGGCGGGCTTTTATTCGCAACGAATTGCTGGATCCTCTAGGCATGCGCGATGCTCGCGCCGATCTCGAGCAGATCGTCCGGCCCGGCACTTATGCCGTCTGCCACGAATGCGAGCCCGATTTCGCGCCGCCCGGCCTTGGCGCCGTGCAGCCGGGAATAAATGTCGCGCTACCCTATATCTACCGCGACGGTCAGCTGGTGCTCGATCACTGGCGGGCATCGGTGACCGAGCCCGCCGGCGGCGTTTTCGCGTCGGCTGCCGATATCGATCGCTATCTCCGCTTCTATGTGAGCGGCGGTGTCCTCGACGGCAACCGCCTGCTGTCGCCGGCGCGAATGACCGATCTCGTCACGCCGCGCATCGCAATGAGCCGGCCCTTCTCGCCGCAACCTGTTCCGGTCAATCCGGCGCTCGCGGCACGGACATGGGAGTTCGAGCCGCAGGCCTATGCTCTTGGCTGGGAACTCACCCGCTATCGGGGCCATACGCTCGTCATGCACCGCGGCGCCTCGATGAATTATCAGAGCATGATCGTCATCATCCCCGAGTTGCACTTCGCCTTCGCAATCATGACCAATGTGGAGGATGGAGCGTCGGGCTTCGCTAAGGCGCTGGGTCACACGCTTGTCGACAAGCGTCTGAAGGCGGGAGGCGGCGATTGGCCGCCGATCGACTGGATCGGGCAGGCGATCGCTGCCCGGCAACCGCCGCGAGCCCCGGTGCCGCGCATCACGCCCGCTCTCGCGCCGTCGAAACTCAAAATCCTGGTCGGCCGTTACCGGCATCCCGCTTATGGCGACATCGACATCGTGCCGGGCCCCGGGGGAACATTATTGGCGAGCCAGGGCGCGCAGCGCGTCGGCGTCGTCACCCTCGAAAGCGAAACCGGGGGCAGCCTCGCATGGCGCGGACCGCGCAACGAACCGATACCGGTGCGCTTCGACGCCGTTCGCGGCAAGCGGGGCCTCGTCCTGCGCGAACAGCGCTTCGAACGTCAGTAGATCGAAGCGCCATGGTTGGAAGGCCGGTCCTTCTGAACCGCGGCGCGATTGTCCCGGGTGGGTAGAAACAAGAGGGAAGGGGAGCGATATGGTCGATCGGCGCGATATTTTGAAGACGATGGGCGTGGCCGGTACGGGGAGCCTGCTTGCAGGCGGGGCTGCCTACGCCGCTACGCCGTCGCCCGGCGCGCGAAAGCAGGCGGCGACGCTCCATGAGGAAATCGCGACGATGCCGGTCGACGATTCACACTGCCACCCGATCAGCGACCGTGACGCGACAACGACCGTCGACCGCTTTCTCGAGCGCATATCGCTCCCGGGCTTTCCCGCGCCCGACTATTTCCCCGACGGCGTCTACAAGGCCTGGCTCGCCGGGGATCCCCTGAAGCGGGCCGAACTCGACCAGCGCTACGGGATCGAGAAGGTCCGCTCGGAAATCACCTATCATTTCGGCGAGAGCGTCTTCGCGAAATATATGACCAAGGAGATGGCCGGCTTTCTGGGCTGCAAGCCCCATCTCAAGACGGTCATCGCGGCGCGCAACGAACGCGGCGGTTCCTATTGGGGTTATGTGAACGCCCTGTTCAAGGACGCCCGGATCGAGAATGCGATGATCGACACGGGCTATATCGAGAATATGCAAGGCCCGGGGGTCGCGCGGTTCGAGCAGGCGGTGCAGCCGACCCGGTGCCGCCGCATCTATCGTGTCGAAACCATCCAGACGCAATTGTTCAAGGAGGACATCGGTTTCGAGGAACTCGAGCGGCGGTTCGTCGAGGCGGTTCGAGCCGGCCTTGACGGGACGGGCAATTATGGCGCGCGCTCCTACGGAATGAAATCCTATCTCATGCCGGAGATCGGCGTGGTGAAACCCCTATTCGATCCGGCGCCCGCGAAAAAGTCGTGGGAACAGCTCAAGGATAAATCGGTCGTCTACGAGGATCGCGAGGCCGAAGCGCACAAAGGCAAGGATTTGCGGCGCTACCTCCTCACACTTGCGATGGAGGAATGTCTCAAGCGCGACATGCCGATGCAATTCCACGCCGGCGACGGCGAGGCGCCGGGCATCATTTTGCGCCAGCAGGATCCCTATAATCTGGAAGAAATGGTCCGCTTCGATCGCGACGGCGTGATGCGGATGCCGAAGGTCGTCCCTATCCACGCAGGCTATCCGCTGGTGGGCCAGGCCGCATGGCTCAGCCATCTCTACACCAACTGCTATTTCGAACTGTCGATCATGACGCCCTTCGCGCATCAGGGCCTGTTCCAGCGCTATCTCCAGGTGATGGAAGCGGTGCCGGTATCGAAAATCCTCTTCGGCAGCGATGCCTATCATGTGCCCGAACTCTTCTGGCTCGCGGCGCGCTGGGGCAAACGCTATCTGGCGCAGGCGCTCGGCGTCTATGTCGACGAGGGGGTGCTCGGGATCGACGAGGCACTCGAGGCGGCTCGCATGATCCTCTACAAGAACAACCGCCGCCTCTACAATCTGGCGGCATAAGGCCATGGATTCAGCGTCGATGAACGGTTCGGTGGCCGGCACCGAAAATGTCGGCAGCCCCGCGGCAGAGGAATTGCGTCATGCGCTCGGCGTGCGGATCGCGCACTGGGTCAATATGGCGGCCTTTTTCGGACTGTTGGCGAGCGGCATCGGCATTTTGATCGCCTTTCCCGAACTGCACTGGGGAGAAACGGGCTATCCCGGCAAGGCGCCGTGGCTTTCGTTCGGCATCGAATCCAATTTCGACCACACCACCTGGGGGCGCAACGTCCATTTTCTCTGCGCTTGGGTTTTCGTGATCAACGGGCTCGTCTATCTTCTTTCGGGCCTCCTGGGCCGTCATTTCCGGACCCGCCTCTTTCCGACGCGCGCGCAATGGCACTGGCGCCACATCATCGCGGATGTGCGGCAGCATCTGACCTTCAAGGCGCCGCACGGCGGCCCCGCGCACGACTATAATTTTCTGCAGAAGCTCTCTTATCTTATCGTGATCTTCCTGCTGCTGCCGGTGATGCTGCTTACGGGGCTGACCATGTCGCCCGGCGTGACGGCCGCCTTTCCGGAGCTGTTCTGGATGTTCGGCGGGCGGCAGTCGGCCCGGACGATTCACTTTCTGACGGCGACCCTGCTCGTCGCTTTCGTACTCGTCCATGTCTGGCAGGTCATCCTCACCGGTGCTTCGGCTCAGATTCGTGCGATGATCACCGGTCGTGCGCCGACCGTCCCTGAAGAGGAGGCTGTCTGATGTTCGATCGTCGCAGATTCATGAGCGGATTGGCGGTTCTGGCAGGCGGATCCCTGGCCGGGTGCCGGCAGGAAACTTATCTGCCGCCCAGCTATGGTAGTCTTTTCGGCGTCAGTGACATGCTCAGCATGAGCGCGCAGCGGCTGATCCTTCGCAACCAGCCGCTCGCGCGCGAATTCGACGCCGGGCTGATTTCGAAGGGCTTTCCCGCAATCGGCACGACGATGCCGGAGGATGAAACCTATCTGCGGCACCTTGCAGACGGTTTCGCCCGATGGAGGCTTCCGATTGACGGGCTCGTACAGAGGCCCCTCCATCTCTCGCTGGCGGAGTTGCGGTCGCTGCCTGCCCGCACGCAGGTGACCGGGCACAGCTGCGAGCGGGGGTGGACCGCCATAGGCCAGTGGACGGGCGTGCCGCTGGTGAACGTCCTGCGGCTCGCCGGAATGAGGCCCGAAGCGCGCTATGTCGTATTCTATGCGGTGGACGGCTGGTACGAAAGCCTCGACCTGTTCGACGCGCTGCATCCGCAGACCCTCCTTGCCTATGGCATGAATGGCGCTGACCTGCCTGTCCAGCATGGGGCGCCGGTCCGTGTGCGCGTCGAGCGCCAGCTGGGATACAAAAGCATCAAATTCCTCAACCGCATCAGCGTCGTCGACAGCCTTGCCGGCATCAAGACCGGTAAGGGCAGTCTGGCCGCGCAGTTCGGTTATTCCTGGTACGCGGGAATCTGACGGGAGCGGCTTCGTTTCGCTTCTCGGCGATCGCGGCGAAACTTTGCTCTGCCGCAAGTGTCGCTTCAAAATTACGGATTTGTCGTGGACCCTGCTTTGTTGCATTCCGATGACGCGCAAACATCCGGCACGAGCTGTATCGATGCTGAAGCGCCCAAATCGAAATTAGGGGGCCATATGAACGTGAAAAATATCCTTCTGCATGGATCGCTGGCCGGAACAATAGCGCTCGCGATATGCGCAAGTCCTGCCTTCGCAATGCAGGCGCCGAATAAGGAAGCGGGTGCCGTAGAGTCGGATGAATCGGGCGAAATTGTCGTTACCGCGACGAAGCGCGCCGAACGTATTCTCGATGTTCCTATCAGCGTGGCGGCGATCAGCGGCGAGTCGCTGGAGAATCGCGGCGCAAAAGGGATGGACGACTATCTCGCGGGGGTTCCGGGCGTCAGCTTCCAGGAACGGAGCGCAGTCGAGAACGCCATCGTGATCCGCGGCATCGAAACCTCGCCGCAGGCCCAGAATTTCGGGGCGGGCACCACCGTCGCGACCTATTTCGGCGAAACACCCACGACGACCTCGGCAGGCCTGCTTGGCGGCGCTGGTCTCGATCTCAAACTCGTCGATATCGAGCGGGTCGAAGTGCTGCGCGGCCCGCAGGGCACGTCGTTCGGCAACTCCTCGCTCGGCGGCGCCGTTCGCACCATTCCCAAGGCACCGAATGTCGGCCAGTTCGAAGGCTCGATTTCGGGCACCGTGTCGCAGACCGCGAAGCGCGGCAGCACCAACACGATGATTTCGGGGGTGGTCAATATCCCGCTGGTCAAGGATCGGATGGCGGTGCGTGCCGTCGCTTATCGTATCGACGACAGCGGCTATTATGCCAATAATGCCGCCACCGACCCCACGCTCCAGGCTTATGCCGCGACGCTGGGCGCCGAAGCGCAATCGCGCGCGGTCAGTCTGAAGGATCGCGGCGCGACCGTGATCGAAGGGGCGCGGATCGCGGTCGGCTTCCAGCCCGGCAGCACGGTCGATGTTACCTTCTCCTACGCGATCCAGAAGGCGGAGCAGGATGGCTTCGCTTACTCGATGACCGGCGGAAACTACACTTACGCCCAATTCAGCGTTCGCCCCGAATATGCCAACCGCCCGGGCGACGGCGTGTTCGACAGCCAGCTGCAGATCGCCAACGCAACCGCCAATGTCGACCTGGACTGGGCCGTTCTCACCGGATCGCTTTCCAAGATCAATTCCTGGTCGCTTCGCACGCAAGGCGGGCAGGCTGGCCGCGCCTATGGCTTCCGCCAATATGCAAACCATGATGGCCTGACGGGCGAACTTCGCCTTGCTTCGAAGCTGGATGGACCTTTCCAGTTCCTCGGCGGTGTCTATTATGAGAAGCTCGACGATGTCGGCAACGAGGATTATTTCTCGACCGGAAGCGCTGCCCTCAGCCCGGTGGGCGACAAGGTCAATGTCCTCGCCGGCGTCTACGACACCTATCGCACCCAGAAGCAGATCGCGGGCTTCGGCGAGCTGACCTATAATATCACCGACACCCTCTCGGTGCTCGTCGGCGGCCGCGCCTATAATTACGACAAAAGCAACCGTTCGGAATCGAGCGGCTGGTTCGCAGGCCGCTCGCTCACTAATCCGAACATCTCGGATACCTCGATCTCGAAATCGGGCCAGACCTTCAAGGCGAGCGTCAGCTACAAGCCCGACAGCAACACCCATCTCTATGCGAGCTGGGCGGAGGGTTTCCGCCTCGGTCGCCCCGCGGTGGGCCTGCTTCCCGCGGTGTGCGACGTCAATAATGACGGGACGGTCGACGGCACCAATATCTCGATCGCCTCGACGCGTGAAATCGCCTCCGACACGACCGAGACCTATGAAATCGGCGCCAAGCTGCGCCGCTTCAACGGGGGCCTGTCGATCGACGCCGCGGCCTACAAGACCAACTGGAACGGCGTGCCAACCAATGCGCGCGTCCAGTGCGGATCGGCCTCCTATTTCTACGTGGCCAATGCCGGCGCGGCGGAGTCGCAGGGGGTCGAAGTCCAGACCTCGATCCGCGTCGCCGATAACTTCCGGATCGACGCGGGCGCTTCCTATGTCGATGCGGAACTCGCGACCGACGTCCCGACCCTCAACGCCGTGAAGGGCGATCGCCTTCCGGGCTCGCCCAAGTGGAACGCCAATCTCGGTGCGCAGTTCGACTTTCCGCTCGGTGACTGGGAAGCGTTCATTCGCGGCGACTCGATCTATCGCAGCACCTTCTATGGCGATCTGGCCGAGAGCCCGCTCACCAAGGCCGGAGGCTATATGAAGATCGACCTTCGCGCAGGCTTCAAGCGCGAACATCTGAAGGTCGAGATCTTCGCCAACAACATCACGGGCGTCGACAAATATGTGTGGCGCGGCCTGACGAACAACAATGCCGGCTTCGGCTATGTCATGCGTCCGCGGACGATCGGCGCCCGCGCGATGATCGACTTCTAGGCGCGCGCGCTCTCCCCGTATCGCGCTTCTGAGGGGAGCGCCGGCGATCATACAGACGTCGGCGCTCCCTTTGGTTTCTACACCCTGGAGGGATGTCGTGCTCGATCTTGCTTCGATAGAAAATATGATCATTGGCCCCGGAATGAAGGGCTTTCCGGCCGATATGCCGGAAATGTCGCTCCGCGAGGCCCGGACAAAGGGCTGGCAGCTCCACAAGGATATCGTTCCGCCATTTGCGGTGCTGCGCCGCTCCGCGCTCGAGAATAATGACGCGTGGATGGCGCGCTTCATCAACGCGATGCCGGATGTGGTCCTCTGTCCGCACGGCAAGACGACGATGGCACCGCAATTGTTCGACCGGCAACTGCGGAGCGGCGCCTGGGGCATTACGTGCGCGACCATGGCGCATCTGCGCAGCTATCGGCGCTTCGGCGTGCCGCGTGTGCTCTTCGCCAACCAGATCGTGTCGGAGGCCGACGCGCGCTGGCTCGCAATCGAACTGTGCGAGGATCCGGGCTTCGACGTCGCCGTCTTCGTCGATTCACCGGCCGGCGCTGACCTGCTTGCCGCCGCCGCGACAGAGGTCGGCCTCGATCGGCCGATTCCCCTTCTTCTCGAGATCGGCGTCGGCTCGGCGCGTACCGGGGTCCGATCCCCGGAGTCTGCGCTCGACCTCGCCAGGCACATCGCGGTGCGGGACGGCGTGGCGCTTGCCGGTATTGCGACCTTCGAAGGCGTATTGCCTGGCGGCACCGACGAAGCGATGGAACCGCATGTCGCGAGCCTGTTCGATCTCGTCGAGGAGGTTTCCGTCCGGATCGGCGGGGAGGGCCTGTTCCGGTCCGGCGCGCCCGTCATCCTTTCGGCCGGCGGTTCACGCTTCTTCGACATGGCGGCATCGCGGCTCCAGGCGATCGATCCTGGCAACGACAAGCTCGTCGTCCTGCGCAGCGGCTGCTACATTAGTCACGATGCCCATCATTATGAAGTCGCCTTCCAGAGGCTGCTGCAACGCCGGGGCGCGGCTCCGGTGGAAGGACGGTTGGAAAATGCGCTCCAAGTCTGGGCGAGCGTCCAGTCGCGGCCTGAAGAAGCCTGGGCCTTTGCGAATATCGGCAAGCGCGATATCTCGCACGATATCGATCTTCCGGTGGTGCTCTCGGGCTGGCGGGATGGCCGAGCATTCGACGCTGCCCGCGATGCGGGAATCCGGGTCGACCGCCTTTCGGATCAACATGCCCATCTCGCTTTGCCTCCCGCGGCAGATTTGCGATTTGGCGACCATCTGGCTTTCGGCATCTCGCATCCCTGCACCACCTTCGACAAGTGGCGCTTTCTCTACGAAGTGGATGACGAGGACCGCGTCGTGGACATCATCGCGACCTTCTTCTGACCGCGCATCGCGACCGGTGATGGCCGGGACATCGCTGATCAGTATCGCCAGGGGACCGGTTTCAGCGACTTGCGCAGCAAGCCGAGAAAGTCGCTCACCCGCGCCGACCTCGCGCCTTTGGGCCCGAGCAGCGCCGTTATGTTCGCGTCGGGGAGCGCCCAGTCCTCTAGGAGGGGAATAAGGTCGCCGCGCCGGAAATCCTCGGACACGTCCCATTCCGACCTTATCGTGACGCCAAGCCCTGCCAGCGCCAAGGCCTTGGTGACCTCGCCGTCATTGCTGGAAAGGACGGCGGGGACGCGAACGCTGACCGCATTGTCTTGCCGGCTGCGAAACCGCCATAAAGTGACATCCTCGTCATTCTCCCGAAGCGCGATGCAGCGATGGGCAAGCAGGTCGCTCGGCGTTGTCGGGGTACCGCAGCGGGCCAGATAGGCGGGCGCCGCGCAAAGGATACGCCGGTTCGGCGCGAGCACGGTTGCGATCTCGTCGCTGTCGCGTTGCTCGCCGATCCGGATCAATATGTCGCAGGCGGTGCTCAGATCGATGCCGGGCCGGTCGGAGAGCAGCAGTTCGACGCGCATGTCCGGGCGTTCACCATGATAGGCCGCGACCAGCGGCGTAATGAAGCGCCGGCCAAAGCCGAGCGGCGCCACAATGCGCAGGCTACCCTTCGCGACGCCGCGCCGGGCGGCGAGTTCTTCCTCGAGTTCGCTGACCTGGCCCAGGATTTCGGCGGACCGGGCGACGATGAGTTCGCCATCGCTCGTCATCCTGAGCCCCTTGCCGCTTCGTTCCACCAGCCGCAGCCCAAGCCGGCCTTCGATCAGTTTCAACCGCTGGCTGACGGCAGGCGGCGTGACCCCCAGGCTTCGGGCCGCAGCGGCAAGCGAAGGGGAGGCGCCGATCGTTGCGAACAGTTGCAGATCCTCTGCGGTGAGCATTCAGGCCAGCCTTAATATCGGGATTAGGTCTGGAGCATGGCGCGCGGCTCGCCATTTTGTAAAGCGGCGGGGACACAAAAAAGGACTGACCGCGTGCCGAATGATTTCGAAACCATGGCCTTCGAGGATTTGCAGACCCCGGCCCTGCTGCTCGATCCGGAGCGGATGGAACGCAATATCGCCCGCATGCGCGACCGGATGAAGTCGCTCGAGGTCGGCTTTCGCCCGCATGTGAAAAGCGCCAAATCGTTCGAGGTGATCCGGCGCATGCTCGACGCCGAGCATGGACCCGTCACGGTTTCGACCTTGCAGGAAGCCGAAGAGCTGGCTGCGGCAGGCTTTCGTGACATACTTTATGCGGTTGGGCTGACGCCCAACAAGGTTGCGCGCGTCGAGGCCTTGCGGCGGCGCGGCGTCGATCTCAAGGTGATCGTCGACAATGCAGAAGCGGCGGCGGTTCTCTCACAGGTTGCGGGTACCGGAGATACGCCGATCCCGGCGCTGATCGAAGTCGATTCGGACGGGCATCGCGCCGGGGTCTGTCCGGGAGATGTCGAGGCGCTTCGACATATCGCCGAGCAGCTGCGCGGCGGAATCCGCCCGGCCGGTGTCATCACGCATGCCGGAGGCAGCTATGCCTCCACCAGCACTGCCGAAATCCGGCACTATGCCCGCAAGGAGCGCGACGCCGTCCTCGCCGCGGCCGACATCCTTCGCGACGCGGGACACCAGGTCGATCATGTCAGTCTCGGCTCCACGCCGACGGCGCTCTTTGCCGAGGAACTCGCCGGCGTCACCGAGGTGCGCGCCGGCGTCTTCGTGTTTTTCGATCTTGTCATGGCCGGGGTCGGAGCGTGCGCCGTCGACGACATCGCCCTTTCGGTGCTCGCCAGCGTGAACACGATCCAGCGCGACCGGAACCGCATCCTCGTCGACGCGGGATGGATGGCGATGTCACGCGACCGCGGCACGGCGGCGCAGCGCGTCGATCAACATTATGGCATCGTGTGCGACATCGATGGGCGGCCCTGGCCCGATCTTGTCATGCTCGAGGCGAACCAGGAGCATGGGGTGATCGGCGTGCGGCCGGGAAGCACGGCCGTGATACCCGACCTCCAGATTGGCTCGATGGTCCGCATATTGCCGAACCACGCGTGCGCCACCGCCGCCCAGCACGGCGCCTATCATCTGGCGCCTGCCGGGGGACGGAGGATCGAAGGCCGTTGGGAGCGTTGGCGGGGGTGGTGAACCATCTTCCGCCGAGGCTAATCCGGCGTGCGGAGAGCCCCGGCGGATCATTAAGCCAGACCTTAATGTTTGCTTCAAGATACCGAAATTGTCAGGGCGTTTCCGACCTGCATTATCCCCAAATCCGCAGCGCGCGCGACAGCGAACGCGCGTCGGCATTGCCAGCAGGGGTACCCGTCATGATGCACAAAGGCCTCGGCCCAGTCTCCACCCGACTGCAGCCCGGCGCCACGGCGGTTTCGCGCCTCGCAGCACCGGCGCTCGCGGGCTGACTGCCCATGCAACGCCGGTTCGCCCTTCTGATCGTCGCAGGCATGCTGCTCGGCGTCGCGGCTGGCTGGCTCCTCCATCTGTTCGTGGCCAGCCCGCCGCGCCTCGACGCGATCGGAGGCGCGCTCTCGCTTGTTACCGACACGTTTCTGCGGCTCCTGAAAATGGTGATCGCCCCGCTTGTCTTCGCGACGCTCGTGACCGGCATCGCGAGGCTCGGCGATGCGGGGGCCGTCGGCCGGATCGGAATCCGGGCAATGGCCTGGTTTCTCGCCGCTTCGGCGGTCTCGCTCGGGCTGGGTCTGCTGCTCGGTAACCTGTTTCGCCCCGGAGACGGGCTCGCATTGGACGTCCCGGCATCGGCCGGGCCCGTCCCGTCCGGCTCGCTCGACGCCAAGAGCTTTCTCGCTCATGCCGTTCCGCAGTCGATCTTCGAGGCGATGGCCCGCAACGACGTGCTCGCGATCGTTGTCTTCGCGATCTTCCTCGGCGTCGCCCTCGGCTCGATGCGGTCTTCGGCCGGACCGTTGCTCACGGCTCTCGACGTCCTCACCGACGCGATGATGAAGGTGACCCATTATGTGATGCGTCTGACCCCGCTCGCGGCTTTTGCCTCGATGGCGCATCTTGTCGCCATGAACGGCCCCGAAGTGCTCTTCGGCGTGGGACGCTTCGCCGCCCTTTTCTACGCAGGCCTCGCCATATTGTGGCTGCTTTTCGCGATCGTGGCCTTCGCGATTTTTCGGCGCCGCGCGGTGGTGCTGGCGCGGGAAATCCGGGAGCCGGTTCTCGTCGGCTTCGCAACCGCTTCGTCCGAAGCGACGCTCCCCAGCACGCTCGCGGCCCTCGACCGCTTCGGCATTCCGAGGCCCGTGTCGTCCTTCGTCCTGCCGCTCGGATATGCATTCAATCTCGACGGCTCGATGATGTACATGACGCTGGGTGCGCTCTTCATCGCACAGGCCTGCGGCGTGCCGCTGGGGTTCGGCGACCAGATGCTGCTCGCCCTCATGCTTCTGATTGCTTCCAAAGGCATGGCCTCGGTGCCGCGCGCGAGTCTCGTCGTGCTTGCGAGCATACTCGACCCGTTCGGACTCCCCCAGGCCGGGCTGATGCTGATCATGGCGATCGACCAGCTTCTCGACATGGGGCGCACCGCGACCAACGTCGTTGGCAACGCCCTCGCGACATCGGTCATCGGCCGCCGCGAACCGAACCCGGACCCTGGCGAGAAATCCCCTGCCTTGGGAGGCGCTGCATGATGAAGAGATTTCTGTACACCTCGATCGCATTCTGTCTGGCAAGCCAGCCCGCGCTGGCAGCAGCGACGTTCGACGTCGCGATCAACAATGGCCGCGTCATCGACCCCGAAACCCGGCTCGATGCGATCCGCTCGATCGGAATAAGGGACGGACGGATCGTCACCATATCGCGTCGTCCGCTCGCGGCGAAGCGACAGATCGACGCCTCCGGTCTCGTCGTCGCCCCGGGCTTCATCGATGTTCATTCCCACGCCATGACCATCCCGTCCGCCTGGATGCAGGCGCATGACGGCGTGACCACGGCACTTGAACTGGAAATCGGCGCCTGGCCTGTCGGCGCGAGCTACGAGCGCATGGCGGCGGCGGGATGGCCCATCAATTACGGCTTCTCGGTGTCCTGGTTCGGCGCGCGCCAGTCGCTGCTCGGAAGCCGCGCCGACAGCATAGTTCCGGAGGCGGAGTCGCGGCGCGTCGTCGATCTCGTGGCCGAAGGATTGGCAGAGGGCGGCATCGGCGTCGGATTTCCGCTGGGTCATCATCCCGATACCAACCGCAGCGAATATCTCGAAATCTCGCGCATCGCCGCGCGGTGGGATGCGCCGACCTTCACGCATCTCAGGACGAAGAATACGCACGAACCGCGCGGCGTTATCGAAGGCGCCACCGAGTTGATCGGGGTCGCCGCGGCCACCGGCGCGAGAATGCACCTCTGTCACGTCAACAGCTCCGCCCTGCGCGAGACGCCCCGCATTCTGGCCATGATCGCAGGGGCGCAGGCGCGCGGCCTGCATGTCACGACCGAAGCCTATCCCTGGGGGGCCGGGTCGACGCGCATTTCGACCCCCTTCCTCGATCCCGACAATCTGCCGTTGCTCGACCTGGAGCCGGGCGACATTGCGATCGTGGCCACCGGCGAGCGCGTCCGCGACCGCGCCGAACTGGAGAGGTTGCGCAAGGCGGCTCCCTCTACGCTCGTGGCGATCCATTATCTCGACGAGCGCGACGAGACGCAGCGCGGTTTTATCGAACAGGCGATCCGCTTTCCCGGGTCCCTGATCGTGAGCGACGCGATTCCCTATATTGTGGGTAACGAGCCCCTGACCGCACCGCGCTGGCCGCTTCCGGACGAGGCCATGGCGCATCCGAGGATCGCCGCGAGCTTCACCAAGGTGATCGCGGACTATGTCCTTGACCGTCGAACGCTCCCGCTCGGAGACATGATCGAACGGGCGACCCTGCTTCCCGCGCGCCTGCTCGAGCCATCGGTCCCGGATATGCGCCGCAAGGGCCGCATCCAGCCGGGCGCGGACGCTGATATCGTCGCCTTCGATCTGGCTTCGCTCGCGGTCCATGCGGATTTCGACCATCCGGCCCGGCCCAGCACCGGGATGAAATATGTACTCGTCGCGGGATCGCTGCTCATCGATGGCGGCGAGATCAGGCGCGACCGCCGTGATGGCCGGCCCGTCCGGGGACGAACGAAATCCGCCGACAAGTCGCCGAAATGAACCCCCGGCACCTTCGCTCCGACACTGTCCGTTTCCGAGGATCCAATATGACGAATGATTTTCACCGCCCCTGTCAGCCGCCAGGTCATACTCACATGGAAGGTCCTGCCGCGAACAGGCAACGCGAGCGACGGCGCTTCGGCTCATTGGAGAACCTTTGATGTCGGCCTCGCTCGCCCTTCTCTCGCTTGCATCGCTCGCCACGATCGAGGACGCCGAAACCGGCAATGAGGAACGGCCGCACCCGCGGGTCGAAATGCTGGAACAACATAAGGCCCCCGCCGACCCGCTATCCGTCGATATCGCCTACACCGGAGAAATCATGGTCAACGCGCGCGGCGGCGCGCGGCGCGGGTCGCGCTATATGGACAATTTCGATATAGTCGTCGGGGCCGATCTCGACGCCTTGCTCGGCTGGGAAGGCGCTACCGCAGGCCTTTACGGTCTGTACAACAACGGCCGCTCGATAAGTGATCTTGTCAGGGACGCGCAGGGCGTGAGCAACATCGAAGCGGGTGTTTCGGCGATCCGCCTGTACGAGGCTTGGCTCGACCAGAAATTCGGGGACCATATCTCGCTTCGTGCGGGGCTTTATGATCTCAATTCAGAATTCGACGTGCTCGATACCGCGTCGCTCTTCGTCGGCAGCGGGCACGGGATCGGAACCGACTTCGGGCAAAGCGGTCGCAACGGGCCGTCGATCTTTCCCTCTACTTCGCTTGCCGCAAGACTTGCGGTGGAGCCTGCGGAAGGATGGGTCGTGCGCGCGGCCTTGCTGGACGCCGTGCCCGGCAACCCAGATCACCCGTCGCGCACCGCCATAAGGTTCGGCAAGGGAGAGGGAGCGCTGCTCGTCGGCGAGGTGCAGGCACCGGTCGCGGGCGGCAAGTTCCTCCTCGGCCATTGGCGCTATTCGGCGAGCTTCGACCGGATCGACGGGACCGGGACGGGAAAAGGGAACTCGGGCACTTACCTGCGTGCCGAGTTTACGCTGGCGGACCATGGAGGCGGGCGCCTCGACGGCTTTGGCCGAATTGGCATCGCGAACGGAAACTATAATGATTTCTCGCGCTTCGTGGGAGCTGGTGTCACCATATCGGACTGGATATCGGGGAGAGAGGGCGATGTGCTCGGCGTTGCCGTGGCCGCTGCCTTCACCAGTTCCCCGCTTCGGCGCCGGGACGGCGCCGACCGCGCCGAAGTCGCGCTCGAGATGACCTATCGAGCACCGCTGGCGGACTGGCTCGCCATTCAGCCCAGCATTCAATATATCTTCAATCCCTCTGCTGACCCCTCGATAGCCTCCGCGCTGGTTTTCGGGTTGCGCTCCGAAATCGCCTTCGGGCTATGATGTCGGTGTTCGGTCAGTATCCATTGCTGGCGCGCCCATGACCTTCAGCCTGTTCGATATGTTCAAGATCGGCATCGGTCCTTCGAGCTCGCACACGATGGGACCGATGACGGCGTGCAGCCAGTTTGTCGCCGAGTGCGAGGCGGCCGGAATGCTCGCACGCGCCGGCCGCGCGAGCGTCGAGCTCTTCGGCTCGCTGGCCTTGACCGGAATCGGGCATGGCACCGACTGGGCCGTTATCGCCGGTCTGAGCGGTGAGAGACCCGACACCGCCGAGCCCGACGAGATTGCTCACATTGTGGCAGATGCGCGCACGGGGGGCGTGCTGACGCTCGGGGGAAAGCGGGAGGTCGCGTTCGTGGAAGCGCGCGATATCCGCTTCCTGCGCCGCGAACGAATGCCGTTTCACACGAATGCGATGCGATGTAGTCTCTTCGACCAGGGCGGCAGCGTTCTGGCGACATCCGTCTATTATTCGGTCGGCGGCGGAGCGATCGTCAAGGACACCGACCAGAATTATACCGCGGCCCGGACCATCGGGCGGCCTCTTCGCTTCCCCTTCAGCTCCGGCGCGGAGTTGCTGCAAACCGCCGAACGCGAACGGCTTTCGATCGCTGAGCTCATGTGGGCCAATGAGACAGCCTTGCGACCCGAGGCCGAAGTCCAAAGCCATATCAAACGCGTGCTGGAGACAATGAGCGCCTGTATTGCCCGGGGCCTCGAGGGCACCGGCGAATTGCCCGGCGGATTACGGGTACGGCGCCGTGCTCACGCCCTCCACCACCATCTGCTGTCGCGGGAAAGCGATGATCCGCTTGTCGCCCTCGACTGGATCAATCTCTGGGCGCTTGCAGTCAATGAGGAGAATGCGGGTGGCGGCCGGGTCGTCACCGCACCCACAAACGGTGCCGCCGGTATCATCCCCGCCGTGCTTCAATATTATCGCCAATTCCATTCCTCGGCGGACCTTGGTGGGGAAGCGACATTTCTGCTGACGGCCACGGCGATCGGATCGCTCTTCAAAGAAAATGCGTCGATATCGGGAGCCGAGGTCGGCTGCCAAGGGGAAGTCGGTGTGGCCTGCTCGATGGCTGCTGGGGGCCTGACTGCGGCGCTTGGAGGGTCGAACAGCCAGATCGAGAACGCGGCGGAAATCGCGATGGAGCATAATCTCGGCCTGACCTGCGACCCTGTCGGCGGTCTCGTGCAGGTCCCTTGCATCGAGCGAAACGCGGTCGGGGCGGTCAAAGCTATTGAAGCCTCGCGGCTGGCGCTAAGCGGAGATGGATCCCACCGCGTCTCTCTCGATCAAGTCATCGACGCGATGCGCAGGACCGGCGCCGACATGCTGGAGAAATATAAGGAGACCTCGTTAGGTGGGCTGGCGGTAATCTGCTGATCCGCTCCGAGTGTCAGGTCCTTCCGATTGGCATTTCTGCGCACAGACGCCTTGTAAAATCACGGCCCTCATCCGGCGTTCAAGTGCAACCGCTTCCAAGGTGATCGGCGGTTGTACGATGCTTTCATTCCGGCACGGCGTTTTCAGCAATCACCGGGACGGAAATTGTCGCGTAATTGAGGAAAGATGGCGTGGGGAAGGCTTGGAAAAAACTATCCCTTTTCAACTGTATAGCACTCTTATCTACGCCGCCAGCGAAAGTACCAGACCTCGTGCCTCTGCGCGCGCGCCTTGGCTTCGTAGCGCGTTTCGGGCCAGCCGCCGGGCCGCACCTGGAAATCGCGCGCATCCTTTGCCAGCCATTCATACTGGCGGCGGTGGCGGCGCATCACCATCAGCGCATGACGAAGGTAGACCGGGTGGTCGGTGCCGAAGCGGAACTCGCCGCCCGGTTTGAGCTTGGCCGCGATCAGGTCGAGCGGGCCGTCGTTCATCATCCGGCGCTTGGCGTGGCGCGCCTTGGGCCAGGGGTCGGGGTGCAGCAGATAGACGAAGCTCAAGGCGCCGTCGGGGATGCGCCGCAGCACCTCGAGCGCATCGCCATGATGGATGCGCACATTGCCGAGCGGCGGGTGCTGGCCATGATCGCCCGCGACATGGACAAGGGCTTGGGCTACGCCGTTGATAAAGGGTTCGGCGCCGATGAAGCCATGGTCGGGCAACATATCGGCGCGCGCCGCCATATGCTCGCCGCCGCCGAAGCCGATCTCGAAGTGCAGCGGGCGATCGAAGTCGAACAGCCGCGCGGCCGTCACCTCGCGGTCGGCCGGTACCGCGATCTGTGGCAACAGCGTGTCGAGCAGTTCCTGCTGCCCGGCGCGCAGCGGCCTGCCCTGCGATCGCCCGTAAAGGCGGTTGAGGGTCGTCGGGTCGCCGGGTTTGTACGCAGTCATGGCGCGCGCCCTAGCCGCGCCGGGCGGGGGCGGCAAGCACCTCCGCCCCCGGTAGCCCGGATCACGCAGCCAGCGCGGCCTTCAGCCTGTCGACCAGATCGGTCCGCTCCCACGGGAAAGCATCGCCGTCAGCCTGGCGGCCGAAATGGCCATAGGCTGCGGTCTGGCGATAGATCGGCTTGTTGAGGCCGAGGTGCGTGCGGATGCCCTTGGGCGTCAGGCGCACGAGACCGGGAATCGCGGCCTCGATCCGGCTTTCCTCGACCGTGCCGGTGCCGTGGAGATCGACATAGATCGACAGCGGCTCGGCGACGCCGATCGCGTAGCTCAATTGGATCGTGCAGCGGCGCGCGAGGCCAGCGGCGACGATATTCTTGGCCAGATAGCGCGTGATGTACGCCGCCGAGCGGTCGACCTTGGTCGGATCCTTGCCGCTGAACGCGCCGCCGCCGTGCGGGGACGCGCCGCCATAGGTGTCGACGATGATCTTGCGGCCCGTGAGGCCCGCGTCGCCGTCGGGGCCGCCGATCTCGAAGCGGCCGGTCGGGTTGATGTGATAGACGGTGTTCGCGGTGAGCAGCTCGGCGGGCAGCACGTCGGCGATGACGCCAAGCACATATTTGCGCAGCTCGGTATATTTCGCCTCGTCGCCCTCGCCATTATGGAAATAATAGCCCGGCGCGTGCTGCGTCGACACGACGATCGCCGTCGCCTCGACCGGGCGTTCGTTGGCGTAGCGCAGCGTGACCTGGCTCTTGGCATCGGGTTCGAGGAAGGGCGCGATCCCCGCCTTGCGGTCGGCGGCCATGCGCTCGAGGATCTTGTGGCTGTAATCGAGCGTCGCGGGCATCAGGTCGGGGGTTTCGTCCGACGCATAGCCGAACATGATCCCCTGATCGCCCGCGCCCTCGTCCTTGTCGGCGCCTTCGTCGACGCCTTGCGCGATATGCGCCGACTGGCCGTGGAGATTGTTCTCGAAGCGGAACTCGTTCCAGTGAAAACCCGACTGTTCATAGCCGATTTCCTTGACCGTGTTGCGCACCGTTGCCTCGATCTCGTCGAGCGCGCCCGGCGCCCATTCGCCGTCCTCGAACACGCCCTTGCAGCGGATTTCGCCCGCGAGCACGACAAGCTGCGTCGTCGTCAGCGTTTCGCACGCGACGCGCGCTTCCGGGTCTTTCGACAGGAACAGGTCGACGACCGAATCGCTGATCTGGTCGGCCACCTTGTCGGGATGGCCTTCGGACACGCTTTCGGAGGTGAAGAGGAAGCTGTTGCGCATGGGGAGCCTTTTCGAGAGACGGATATAAAGGAAACTTTATGTTGGCTGGCTGTTAGCGTCCGCGCCGACGAAAGGCAATGGCCAGCGCGAGCAGCAGCAACGCAAAACCGACCGGCAGAATGTTGCCGAAGCGCGCAAAGAGCGTCGGTTCGTGCGCGAGCGGCACAATCGTATCGATGCGCCCCGCGGTGTACATCGGCAGCGATTCGACCACCCGCCCGTCGGCATCGATTACCGCGCTGATCCCCGTCGGCGTTGCACGCACGACGGGCAGCCCTTCCTCGATCGCGCGGAGCCGCGCCTGCGCAAGATGCTGCGGCGGACCCCACGATCCGAACCATGCGTCGTTCGACGGGTTGAAGATGAAGGCGGGGCGGTGGTCGCGGTCGACGACCTGCCCCGAAAAGATGATCTCGTAACAGATTTGCAAGCCGATGCGGCCGAAGGTGCCGATGTCGATCGTGCGCGGCCCCGGCCCGGGCCAGAAGTCGATGTCGCCGGGCGCAAGCCGCGACAGCCCGATCGCCGAAAGGATCGGCCGCATCGGCAGATATTCGCCATAGGGAACCAGATGCGCCTTGTCGTAGCGCGGTCCCAGCGTGCCGTCGGCGTGGAGCGTCATCACCGCATTGCGTGCACCGACGACCTCGCCCCCTTTGTCCATTTCGAGCTTGAGCGCGCCGAGCAGCATCACGTCGCCCGCGTTCATCAGATCGGTGATCCGCCGCCGCGCCTCGGCGGGCGAGCGGTCGTAATAGACGGCGGGATAGCCCCATTCGAGATAATCGGGCACCGCCGCCTCGGGCCACAGGATCAGCCGCGGGGTGTCGTCCTTCGGGCTCGTCAGCCGCGCGAGCTTGGCGAAATTGGCATCGGCCTTGCTGCCTTCCCATTTGTCCTGCTGGCCGACATTGGGCTGGACGACGGTGATGGGGGTGGCGACGCCCTGTCCTTCGCTGTCGCGCGCGACGTCGGCCTGCAAAGCATTGTGATCGATGAGCAAGGGCGCCGCGACGATAGGAAGCGCCGCGGTCACGGCGACGATCGCGGCGATGCGAATTTGGCGGCTGGTGACGAGAAGCAGGACGCCGGCGCCCATAATGACCAGCATCGAAGCTCCGTAGGTGCCGATCCAGATAGCGGGCGCGCTGGCGTCCAATTGAATCGCAGCGAGGGGATTCCACGCGAACCCCGTGAACACCCAGCTGCGCAGCCATTCGGTGAGCGTCCACAACGCGGCAAAGGCGAGGACGAAAGATAGCGTCGCCCCCGCGAAGGCGGGGGCCGCAGTCGGCCTTGCGCCATCGTCGCCGGATAAACCGCCAGCGGCCCCCGCCCGCGCGGGGGCGACGATTTTTTGCGTCAGCCAAGCCCCCCATGCAGCAAGCGCGGGATAGACCGCCAGATAAAGCGCCAGCAGCCCGACTGCGATCCACCCCAGCCACGCGGGCATTGCCGCCTGATAGGTGAAGGCGGTCGCGATCCAGTTGAGGCCGACGACAAAATGCCCGACGCCGAACGCCCAGCCGGTTCCAAAGGCGCGCCAGCCGCGCGGGCTACGCGCGACGAGCGCCATCCAGCCGCCGAGCGCGACCAGGGTCAGCGGCCAGAGGTTCAGCGGCGCAAATCCCGTCGCCGAGACGGCGCCGAGCGCGAGGGCCAGAAGCTTTGGCCAGCGGTCGGCGAAAGCGGCGATGCGGGGGGATAGCGCGGTCACGCGGCGAGCTTTAGCCGGGCGATGGGGGCGCGACAATGATGCTTGCGTTTCGGGGTGAGAGCGACGGCAACGCGCCGGAAGGCGAAGTGAAAAGCCCTCTCCCTTTGGGAGAGGGCGATTGCCCGATCACCGCCAGCGCCAGCCGCCTTCGGTGCGCGCACGATAGAGGGGCATCGGCGCAAGGCCCGCGACGATGACCGCGAGGGTGAGCGCCATCGGCCGATCGCGCAGCATCACCGCGATGCCGGTAATCAGCGCGATGTGCGCAAGCAGCATCGCCCACCCCTGCCACGCGATCGGCAGGCCGGTGCCATAGCCGCGCCGCTTCGCGCGGAACCAGGGGCGGTTGTCGAGGAACAGGTGCAGCATGGCGAAACTCCTTGGGCGATCGGGCGCGGTCGGCGGCTCAGTCCTGTGACGCGTCCGCTTTCGGCGGGCGCCCGCGGCGCGGCGGTGCGGGCGGCTTGACCGGCACGCCGCGCCGCGCGAGCGCCTCGCGCAGCAGCATCTCGATCTCGGCATTGGCGCTGCGCAATTCGGCCGCCGCCATCCGCTCGACCGCGGCGAACAGCGTGGGGTCGAGGCGGAGGGCAAAGGCTTTTTTGGCAGAAGCGGGCATTACGGCATGGACCTCCCTATCCGTTCGCATCGAGCGACGTCGAGATGCCGGGCGGCCGGGTGCCGACGATGGGTGTCTCGACTTCGCTCGACACGAACGGAATTCTTACATCAATAGAGCGAGCCGGCGTTCACCACCGGCTGCGTATCGCGCTCGCCGCACAGCACGACCATCAGGTTGGACACCATCGCCGCCTTGCGCTCGTCGTCGAGGTCGACGACATTTTTGTCCGACAGGTGCTGAAGCGCCATTTCGACCATCGTCACCGCACCCTCGACCAGCTTCTTGCGCGCGGCGATCACCGCCTCGGCCTGCTGGCGGCGCAGCATCGCGCCCGCGATCTCCTGCGCATAGGCAAGGTGGGTGAGCCCGCATTCGTCGACGGTGATGCCCGCAACGGTCAGCCGCTCGATCAGCGCCTTGCGGAGTTCCACCCCGACCTCCTCATGGTTGCCGCGCAGCGTCACTTCCTGATGTTCGATGTCGTCATAGGGGTAGCGCGAGCCGATCGAGCGCACCGCGGCCTCGATCTGCGCCATCACAAATTCCTTGTAATCGTCGACATCGAACAGCGCCTGCGCGGTGTCGGTGACGCGCCACACGACCTGCGCCGCCATTTCGATCGGGTTGCCGCGCAGGTCGTTGACCTTGATCTTGTCCGAAATGACGTTGTTCGCGCGCACCGCGATCTTCTTGCGCGTCAGCCAGGGAAGCACCCAGCGCAACCCCTCCTGCCGGTCGGTGCCTTTATAGGCGCCGAACAGCTGGATCGCCGCAGCTTCATTGGGGTTGATCAGGTAAAAGCCGCAGAGGATGAGCGTGCCGACCACTGCCGCGCTGGCCGCGACGATCCATTTCCACGCGCTCATCACATCGGCGTTGGCGTTGGTGATCGCTGCCCAGGCGGCGATGCCGAGCAGCACCAGCCAGATGAACAGCATCAGATAACCGCTTTGCGTATTGGCGCGCGTTTCGCGGCTGCGATTCAGCGCCGGTGCCCCACTGTCGACCATAAAGCCCTCCGATTCGATATAAAGATGATATCATATTTATATCGAGGCGCGTGCTGGTCAAGCCGATTGTATCTTGCCGCCCGTCGGCGAAGCCGCTTTACTGGTTTTCATGCGCAACCTGTCCCTGCCGCTCGCCCTCGCCGCCGCGCTTGTCGCCGCCGCGCCCGTCCACGCCAAACCCGCCGATCCCGCGGCCGCCAAGCAGATATTGAAGGACAGCATCGCGATCCCGACGGTCAAGGGCCGCGGCAAGGTGCCCGAACTGGCGGCCTATTATGCCGGCGTGCTGAAGGCCGCGGGCTATGCCGATGCCGACATTGAAATCACGCCGATGGGCGAGACCGCGACGCTGGCGGTCACGCTGCGCGGCGCGACCGACAAAAAGCCGATTCTGCTGCTCGGCCATATGGATGTCGTCGAGGCCGATCCGAAGGACTGGACGCGCGATCCCTTCGTCCCGGTCGAGGAGGATGGCTATATTTTCGGGCGCGGGTCGGAAGACAACAAGTTCGACATTGCGATGATGGTCGCGGCGCTCGCGCAGCTGAAGCAGGAGGGGTTCAGGCCGAAGCGGTCGATCATCCTGTTGCTGACCGGCGACGAGGAAACCGAAATGGCGACGACGCGCGCGCTCGCGGCGAAATATAAGGATGCCGAATTTGCGCTCAACGGCGACGGCGGCGGCGGCCTGATCGGCGAGGATGGCACGCCGAAATATTATGGGCTGCAGGCGGGCGAGAAGACCTATGCCGACTTCACGCTGGAGGTCACCAACCCCGGCGGGCACAGCTCGCGTCCGTCGGACGTCAATGCGATCGTCCAGCTGGCGAACGCGCTCGCCAGGGTCGGCGCCTATCGCTTCGCGCCGCAGATCAACGAGCTGACCAAGGTCGGTCTGCCGATCGTCGCCGATCAGGTCGGCGGCGAGATCGGTGCGGCGCTGAAGGCCTTTGCCGCCGACCCGACCGACGCAAAAGCCATCGCGGTGATCCGCGCCGAGCCCGAATATGTGGGGCAGATCGGCACCACCTGCGTGCCGACGCTGGTAAAGGGCGGACATGCCGAAAATGCGCTGCCGCAGCGCGCGACGGCGAACGTCAACTGCCGCATCTTTCCCGGCGTCGCGGTCGAGGCGGTGCGCGGCGAGCTCGAACGCGTGATCGCCGATCCCGCGGTCAAGGTGCTGACCGATCCCGACGCGAGTGCGAGCGACGCTTCGCCGCTGCGCCCCGACGTAATGGCGGCGGTGAAAAAGGCGGTCCATGCGCGCGTGCCCGGCCTGCCGATCATCCCGTCGATGAGTGCGGGCGCGACCGACAGCTATCATTTCCGCAGGAACGGCGTGCCGAGCTACGGCGTGGCAGGGCTGTTTTCCAAGGCGAGCGACAGCTTTGCCCATGGGCTGAACGAGCGTGTGCCGGTCGCTGCGATCGCCCCGGCACTGGCGCATTGGGACAGCCTGCTGCGCGACCTGTCGAAGTGAGGGATCAGCCCGCGGCGAGGCGGCGGGCGGTGTCCTGGACGAGCGCGATCATATTGGGCACGCCCTGCGTGCGGTTCGACGAAAGCTGGCGTGTCAGGTCGAAGGGCGCGAGCGCGGCGGCGATGTCCATGCCGGCGACCTCGGCGGCGGGCCTGTCCTGCACCGCGGCGAGGACGAGCGCGACGATGCCCTTGGTGATCGCGGCATTGCTGTCGGCCAGGAAATGCAGGCGGCCATCGTCCTGCGGCACCGGATAGACCCACACGCTCGCCGAACAGCCGCGCACCAGCGTCGCGTCGGTCTTGAGCGCATCGGGCATCGGCTCGAGTTCGCGCCCGAGCTCGATCAGCAGGCGATAGCGGTCGTCGCCGTCGAGGAAGTCATATTCTTCGTGAATGTCGGATAGGCTGCGCATGGGCGCGGGCAGTGGCAGATTTGGGGGACGGTGTGAAGGGGCTTACCCCTTCGCTCCACTAACCGTCATGCTGAACTTGTTTGGCGATTATCCCCTTACCATAAGGAGACCTCAACTCGTCATTGCGAGGAGCGCAGCGACGAAGCAATCTCCAGCCATCGTCCGGGCGCTACACAATCTGGAGATTGCTTCGCTGCGCTCGCAATGACGCCGACGGATGCGACCGGGATAAACGCCAAACAAGTTCAGGGTGACGGCGAAAAGACACGGCGGAGCCTTACAGATCCACCCCCGCCGCGATCGCTTCCAGCTTGCGCAGCCGTTCCTTGAGGTCGGCGATCTCGATCCGCGATCCGGCGTGCGGCACGGCGGGGTCGTGCGCCAGCGGCGCGTGGCCCGCGGCGAGTTCGTCGCGCTTCAGCTGGATCCAGTCGCGCCAGCCGCGCAGCGCGACAAGGCTGACGATGGAGAGCCCGGCGAGCGCGATGGCGGCGGCGGTCAGGTCGGGAGTGATGAAAGCCATGAGCATTGCTCCTTTACCGGCGTTCAGATCTTGCTGCTATCGCGCAGCTTCTCGATTTCCTGGTCGAGCGTGACAGCGCGATTATGGTCGGTGGCGATGCGTTCGAGCACCTGGATACGCTCCTTGAGAGCGCGGATCTCGGTCTGCAGCGCCTTGGTCTCGGCATCGTTGCCGGCGACATAGTCGTTACCGTGGCGGTCGCGGCGGATGCCGTGCTTGGCGCGGATGATGCTGCCGATCGTCACGATGAGGACGATACCGACGACCATTTCGAATGGGCCCATGGGGAGGTTCCTTTCCTGCTTCTTTTCTTATTGCGTCAGTTGAGCGGGGCGTCGCGCAGCTTTTCGATCTCGTCGGCGACGTCGATGCCCTTGTCGGTCACGATGCGTTCGAGCACGCGCATGCGCTGTTCGAGCCGTTCGGTGTGCGCGGCATATTGCGCGGCCTTTTCGGCGGTTTCGTTGGTGATCGTCTCCAGCTGCTTTTCTTTATATTTCAGGTGCCTTTTATAGACGTCCCCAAGCACGCCGAAGATGACCGGAATGCCGACGACGATGAAGAAAAACAGCAGAACGAAATAGGGCTGATCCATTGCTTCCTCCTCAGTTCGCCGGGTGCCGCAGCGCGTCGATCTCGGCGGCGACGCGGTGGCTCTCGTCGGTGACGATGCGTTCGACGACTGCGAGGCGATCCTTCACCGATCCAAGCTCGGCGCGCAGCTGGGCATTTTCCTGGCTGATGAGCTTGACGCGCTCCATCGCCTCGTCGCTGGTCCTGGGATAGACCGCTTTGCCCCAGCTGTTTTCAAGCGGGTAGCCGTTCTTGACGCGCAGCCAGGTGGTGAAGACCCAGCCTGCGACCCCGGCGAGGCCGACGAGCGCGGCGACGGGGGCAAAGGCATTTACAATATCGAGATTCATCTGTTTTCCCCTCAGCGCAGGCGGTCGATCTGGTCGGCAAGCTGTGCCGCCTTGCCGCCCTCTTCGGTGGCGATCCTTTCGAGCACCGCGATCCGTTCTTCCAGCCGGCTGACCTGACTGGCGAGCTTGGCATTGTCGTCGGTGAGCAGCTTGATTTTTCGATCAGCGTCGGGGTCGGTTCGATGAACCGTGCCGCCCCATTCATTCTCGACCGGATAGCCATGCTTGGCGCGGATCCAGGTAGTGAACATCCAGCCGCCGATCGACAGGGCGATGATGGCGAGGACGAAGGTGGTGCCACCGAAATTCATGAAAACTCTCCCTGTTGCGTCGCAGCCGCTGCTTAGCGCAGGCTTTCGATCTCGTCGGCGAGCCGACGGTTGTGGCTGGTGTAGTAAAGCTCGATGTCGGCAAGCCGACGGTCGATGTCGCGGAAGCGCGACTTGATGTCGCGGGCCGATGCGGTGGGGTTGCTGCGCACGCCCTGCCAGAATTTCGCTTCCTCCTGCGACCCGTAAAGGGCGAAGGGTTTGGGCGATCCCATCCAGGCGACCATCCAGTAAGCGATCAGCGTCCAGGGAAAGCCCCCCATCAGGGTGAGCAGCACGGCGCCGACACGAACCCAGAGGACATCGATCCCGCTATAATCCGCGATCCCGGCGCACACGCCGCTCCATTTGGCGTTCTGCTTGTCGAGGTAGAATTTGGTGCGGCTGGCAGACATCTCAGTTCCTCCGGTTCATGTTTTCGAGCTGCGCCAGTTCTTCATCGCTGCGTACCGCGGGGCGGAAGTCGGGATGGTCGGCGCTGATGATGCGTTCGACGGTGTGCAGGCGGTTTTCGAGGCGCCGTGCGGTGTCATACAGTTCGTCGAGCAGCTGTTCATCTTCTCCGGTCAGCGTCTTGGCCTGTTTCCACTTGGTGACATAGTGGAGGATCAGCCAGGGCAGACCGAGGAAGAGAACGCTTATCGCGACGATCGGGATAAAGTCTTCCATCGGTCCGGCTCCTTAGTTCTTGCCCTGCGCGGCCTTCAGCGCGGCGAGTTCGTCGGCGACCTTGTCGGCGGCCTGAAGCTCGGCGATCTCTTCGTCGAGCGACTTTTTATAGCCCAGACCCAGCGCATCGGCACGGCCTTCGGCTTCGTCGACGCGGCGTTCGAGGATTTCGAAGCGCGAGAAGGCGTCTTCGACCCGGTCGCCGTTGGTCATTTCGCGCAGCTTGTAGCGGTTTTCCGCGCTTTCGAGGCGGTTGACGACGCTCGACTGGCGCGCGCGCGCTTCGGAGAGCTTTTTCTGCAGCTTGGCGATGTCGGCTTCATACCCGGTCAGCGCGTCGTCGAGGACGGCGATTTCCGCTTTCAGCCGCTCGGCCATGTCGCCGGCCTTCTGCTTTTCGACGAGTGCGGCGGTGGCAAGGTCTTCGCGGTCCTTCGACAGCGCGAGCTCGGCCTTTTCCTTCCAGCTGTCCTGCAGGCTTTCGAGCTTGGCGATGTGACGGCGCATTTCCTTCTGGTCCGCGATCGTGCGGGCGGCGGAAGCGCGGACTTCGACGAGCGTTTCGTTCATCTCGAAGATGATCTGGCGGATCATCTTTTCCGGATCCTCGGCCCGGTCGAGCAGGTCGGTGACGTTGGCGGCGATGATGTCGCGGGTGCGTGAGAAAATACCCATTTGGAAACTCCTGTCGAAAACTTGAGACCTATTGTCTGTTCTTGAAAAATGCTGGTGCCGGGGCGGGGCAAGGGGGAGAGTGCCCCGGCACCAGTGTCGGTCAGGCCACGGGGCCGACCGCCGGGGTCGAAGCAGCATTCACCAGGCCGACGACGGGGAGGCCGGCGGCGTTGGCGGCGGTGGCAGGGTAGTCGATCGCGCCGACGAGAATGGCCAGCGCACCCACCGCGCTGAACGCGAAAGTAGTGGCCTGGGCAATCTTCGTTTTCATCGTATCAACCTTCCTGTTTTGCTGCACCGGAGCGTTATGCGCCGGTTCGCAGAAATCTATGCAGGAGGCGTGCCAATTGCCGAAAGCGTCGGAAAAGCGCGCAACTTCACGCGCAATTCTCTCACTGCGCCGATTTGCCTTGCCAATCAGCGGGAAAATTTGCCAATGATTGGGAATGGAGCGCGAGACGCAATTCATCGGCCAGTCGGCAGCCTTTCAGGACGCGGTCGATCGCGCGAGCCAGGCGGCGATGCTCGACCGCCCGGTGCTGGTGATCGGCGAGCGCGGGACGGGCAAGGAATTGATCGCCGAGCGGCTTCACCGCCTGTCGTCGCGCTGGGACAGGCCCTATGTCATCATGAACTGCGCCGCGATGCCCGAGACGCTGATCGAGAGTGAGCTCTTCGGCCACGAAGCGGGCGCTTTTACCGGCGCGACGCGCAGTCGTGCGGGCCGGTTCGAGGAGGCCGACGGCGGCACGCTGTTTCTCGACGAGCTGGCGACGATGTCGATGGGCGCGCAGGAACGCCTGCTCCGCGCGGTCGAATATGGCGAGGTCACGCGCGTCGGCGCGTCGCGCCCGATCCGCGTCGACGTGCGCATCGTCGCGGCAACCAACGAGCATTTGCCCGCGCTGGTCGACGACAACCGCTTCCGTGCCGACCTGCTCGACCGCTTGTCTTTCGAGGTCATCACTCTGCCACCGCTACGCGCTCGCGAAGGCGACATCGAAGTGCTCGCGACCTATTTCGGGCAGCGCATGGCGGCGGTCGTCGGATGGGACGAATGGCCCGGCTTTGGCCCGCGTGCGCTCGCGGCGATGGAGGGGCACGACTGGCCCGGCAACGTCCGCGAACTCAGGAACGTCATCGAACGCGCGGTCTATCGCTGGGGCGACCCCACACGGCCGGTCGACGCGCTGAGCTTCGACCCGTTCGCGAGCCCGTGGCAGCCCGCGGTGCGCGGCGCGAAGGCCGAGCCCGCGAAAGCCGCGACCGATACCGCCGCGCCGCCGCCGTCACCCGCGCCGGGGCCGGTCAGCGACCTGCGCGCGGCGGTCGATGCATATGAAAAGGCGATCCTGGCCGACACGATGGCACGATGCCGCTATAATCAGAAGGTCGCGGCCGAGGCGCTCGGCCTCAGCTACGACCAGATCCGCCACGCGCTGAAAAAGCACGGGTTGAATCAATAGCATCAATTGATCCTCCCTGTGGCGAAGCCATGGGGAGGGGGACCGCCGCCGCAGGCGGTGGTGGAGGGGCCGCGACGCCAGCGCCATAGCCCCTCCGTCAGCGCTTCGCGCTGCCACCTCCCCATCGCTGCGCGACAGGGAGGAAATCAATCCCCCGGCAATTCCGCGCTCAGCGCCGCAATCACCGCATCCTGCGCCGACACCAGCTCGGCAAGCCGTTCGCGCAGCGCATGGATGTCGGGCAGACCGTCGATCTGCTCCTCGACGCTGCGTTCGAGATAGAGGCGGTCGATGTCGGCGAGCGCCGCCGTCAGCGGCGCGCGCGCGGCGATGAGGCGCGAGATCGCCTGCTGCGCAACCACCCAGCGCTCGCTGGCCACCGGCGCGCCCGCCGCGGCGGACACCAGCGTCGCGGCCGCGCTGCGCTCGGCGGCAAAGGCCTGTTGTGCGGCAGCGCCGTCAGCCTCCCAGCGCGCGAGCCGGCCGGCAAGGTCGGTGGGGAGCGGACCCGGCGGGGGCGGGGGCGCGGGCGGCGCCGCGACGTCGAGCCGCCCCTCGACCGCGCGCCTGGCAAGCGAGGGCGCATCCCCGCCGACACTCGCGGCGCAGGCCGACAGCGGCAGACTGAGGGCAGCTAAAAAGACGAGGTGCTTCATCGCGGACCCTGATATGGGGGTGCAGCCGGTGCAGCAAGGGGCGAATCGGCGGCACGGACGATAAAGCGTCGCACCCTCGCGCATTCGGACAAAAAGCGCGGAAATATGCGGTTGACAGCCGCGCGCCATCTCGCTAGTGGCGCTGACTTTCCCGCATGCCGGAAAAATCGCCCGCTTCGGCGGGGGACTGGCAGCGCGGGTGTTCTAGTTTCTGATTGGATGGAAGACCATGTTCGCAATCGTGCGCACGGGCGGAAAGCAGTATCGCGTTGCCGCCGGAGACAAGATCGCCGTCGAGAAGATCGAGGGTGAAGCCGGCGACACCGTGTCGCTGGGCGACGTCCTGCTGGCCGGCGACGGCGGCGAGGTGAAGGATGCGAAGGGTCTGACCGTTTCGGCCGAGATCATCGCCCAGACGCGCGGCGAAAAGGTCATCGTTTTCAAGAAACGCCGTCGGCACAACTACCGCCGCCGCAACGGCCACCGCCAGTCGCTGACGCTGCTGCGCATCCTCGCCGTCGGCGAAGCCAAGAAGGCCGCGCCGAAGAAGGAAGCCGCGCCGAAGGAAGAGGCCGCTCCGAAGGCCGAAGCCAAGGCCGCTGCACCCGCCAAGGAAGCTGCGCCGAAAAAGGAAGCCGCGCCCAAGAAGGCTGCCGCCCCGAAGGCCGAAGCCCCCAAGGCTGAAGCCGAAAAGAAACCCGCTGCCAAGAAGGCAGCCCCCAAGAAGGACGCCTGAGCGCGGCAACGCGGCTCGGCCCTACGGAACGAACAGGAGTTTAGGTCATGGCACATAAGAAAGCAGGCGGTTCTTCGCGCAACGGTCGCGACTCAGCCGGCCGCCGCCTTGGCGTGAAGAAGTTCGGCGGTCAGGAAGTGATCGGCGGCAACATTATCGTGCGCCAGCGCGGGACCAAAGTGTACCCGGGCGTCAATGTCGGCATGGGCAAGGACCACACGCTGTTCGCCACCGCCGACGGCCGCGTCCGATTCCACGATGGCAAGCTTGGCCGCAAATATGTGTCGGTCGACATGATGGCCGAAGCCGCCGAATAGGGACGATCGCTGACGGGTCGTCCATCAAGGGATGACCCGGAGCTGTCCTTTCCGCCCATAGCGGAAACAAGGTTCGAAAAGAGGGAGACGGGTCACCCCGGACTCCCTTTTTTCTTGCCCGCAATCCAGCCACTTGGATGCCGGGCGCGAAAATGGGGCCATCCATCTCCCTCGCACATCGACTGTCGTCAAAGCGTCACTATCTGGCGCCACTGCGGCAGGCATTGGGAGTTGAAAAGATGTTCGCGCGTACCGAAAGACTGTTGCTGCGGCCCGGCTGGATCGAGGATGCGCCCGCGCTTGCGCGCGCGATCGGTGAAGAAGCCGTCGTCCGCAATCTCGCGACCGCCCCCTGGCCCTATGACGAGAGCGATGCCCGCGACTTCCTGTCGCAGCCGATCGATCCCGCGCAGCCGCGGTTCCTGATCTTCGCGCGCACCGGCGGCGCCCCGCGCCTCGTCGGCGGCTGCGGCATTTCGGACGACCCCGATGGCCGCCCCGAAATGGGCTATTGGATCGCGCGTCCCTATTGGGGGCTGGGCTTTGCGACCGAAGCGGGGCGCCAGCTCATCCACATCGCGCGCGCGATGAACCTGCCCAGGCTTTCGGCTGGGCATTTCGTCGACAATCCGGCGTCGGGCACGGTGCTGCGCAAGCTCGGTTTCCGCCCTACCGGACAGGTCGCCCGGCGCCACAGCCGCGCACGCGGCGGCGAAGCGGCGGTCGCGCTGTTCGAGGAAGGCGAGGTCGACGCCGACCGCGCCCTCACCCCGATGCGCGGCCGCATCGGGGTGGACGAGGATTTCCGTGAGGAATTGCGCCTGATCGCGGCCTGAGGCGGTTCGCGCCGTGAGGTGATGCGAGCGTGGCTTTGGGGGCTGACCATCCCCTCATTCCGTTCGTGTCGAGCGAAGTCGAGACACCCATCGACGCTAAGCCTAGCCCGAGGGGCATCTCGACTTCGCTCGATGCGAACGGGTTGGGGATGGCCGCATGGCGACTTCCGGCCGCTTCAGCCATTCCGCCGCCCCCCCACTACCCCTCGACCGACCCCTCGAACTTCTCGATCACCCAGTCCTCGGCCTGCGCGCCGCCGATCCATTCCTGCATACAGGGGTGGCTGATCACCGCCTGGCAATAGGGAAGCGCAAAGCGCGGCAGCGGGGTCGAATAGGTGATGAAGCGCGTCACCACCGGCGCGAACATCATGTCGGCCGCCGACCAGTTGCCGAACAGATAATCGCCTTCACCGCCGAAACGCGCACGCGCCTCGGCCCAGATTTGCAGGATGCGGACGACGTCGGCCTGCACTTCGGGGGTGAGTTCGGCGGCGGGATAGATGCGGCGGATGTTCATGCTGTGCTCGCGGCGTAGCGCCGCAAAGCTCGAGTGCATTTCGGCCGCCATCGATCGCGCCATCGCGCGCGCCGCCATATCCTCGGGCCAATATCCGCGCGTGCCGCCGGTCTTTTCGTTGAGGTAATCGATGATCGCCAGGCTGTCCCACACGACGATGTCGGCGCCGTCCCACAGGATCGGCACCTTGCCGCCCGACGGCGCGAACTCGTCGCCCTCGCGCCGCTGGCTCCATTCTTCGTTATAGAGCGGGACGGTGACCTCCTCGAACGGCAGGCCGCTGTGCTTGGCGGCAAGCCAGCCGCGCAGGCTCCAGCTTGAATAGGCCTTGTTGCCGATGAAGAGTTTCATGAGGACTCCCTGTTTCCCACTCCCCCCGAGGGAGAGGGATGTGGAGACTTGGCAGCTTGCTGCCTAGTCGAAGCTGGGTGAGGGGGCGACGCAGGCGTCCTTGCCCTCACCAAGTTGCGGTAGGCCCGACTTCGTCGGACCAACCTTCACTATCCTCTCCCTCAAGGGGAGAGGAGCGCAAGTCAAACTTCCACCGCCTCCAGCACCGCGGTGCGCAGTTCGGCGATCCCCATGCCCTTTTCGCTGCTCGTCGCGATCACCTCGGGGTGCGCGGCGGGGTGCTTGCGTGCCTCGGCCTCGGTCGCTGCGTGGACGTCGGCGAGCGCGCTCGCCTTCACCTTGTCGGCCTTGGTCAGCACGAGGCGGTAGCTCACCGCCGCCGTGTCGAGCATTTCGAGCACGTCGCGATCGACATCCTTGATGCCGTGGCGGCTGTCGATCAGCACCAATGTGCGTTTCAGCACCTGCCGCCCGCGCAGATAATCATTGATCAGGAAGCGCCATTTCCTGACGACCTCTTTCGGCGCCTTGGCAAAGCCATAGCCGGGCATGTCGACGAGCCGGAACACCAAAGGTTCGCCGACATCGAAATAGTTGAGTTCCTGCGTGCGTCCCGGCGTGACCGAGGTGCGCGCGAGGCCGTTGCGGTTCGTCAGCGCGTTGAGCAGCGACGATTTGCCGACGTTCGACCGGCCCGCAAAGGCGATTTCCGGCACCGACGGCACGGGCAAATGCTGGAGCGCGGGCGCCGATTTCAGGAAAGCGATCGGGCCTGAAAACAGCTTGCGCGCGCGCTCGGCCCGTTCGGGATCGGCGCCGGGATCAAGATCGATTTCGCTCACTTCGCCGGCGCCGCCTTCAGTGCCGGGAACTTGCGATACATCCACTGCTGCTGCGCGATCGACAGGATGTTGTTGGTGATCCAGTATAGCAGCAGGCCCGCGGCGAACGGCGCCATGATGAACATGAACAGCCACGGCATGATCTTGAACACCTGCGCCTGCACCGGGTCGGCCGGGGCGGGGTTCAGGCGGAACTGCAGCCACATCGTCACGCCCAGGATCACCGCCATCACGCCGATCGCCAGGATCGACGGCGGGGTAAAGGGCAAGAGGCCGAACAGGTTGAGGATGTGCAGCGGGTCGGGCGCCGACAGATCCTTGATCCACAGGATGAACGGCTGGTGCCGCATCTCGATCGCCAGCATCAGCACCTTGTACAGCGCATAGAAGATCGGGATCTGGATCAGGATCGGCAGACAGCCCGCGAGCGGATTGATCTTCTCGTCCTTATAGAGCTTCATCAGCTCCTGCTGCATCTTGGGCTTGTCGTCCTTGTAGCGCTCCTGCAGCGCCTTCATCTTCGGCTGGACGACGCGCATCTGCGCCATCGACGAGAACTGCCGGTTGGCGATCGGGAACATCAGCAGGCGGATGATCAAGGTCAGCGCCATGATCGCGACGCCGAAATTGCCGACTTGCAGGAACAGCCAGTGCAGCAGCTTGAAGATCGGCACCGCGAAAAATTCGAACCAGCCCCAATCGATCGCGTTCGACAGGCGGGTGATGCCCAGCCTGTCCTGATAGTTTTCGAGAACCTCGACTTCCTTGGCCCCGGCAAAGATGCGGCTGGTGGTCGTGACCTGCTGGCCGGGGCCGACCTGCGCAAAGTCGCGCGCGAACAGCGTCTGATAATTGTTGACGCTCGGCGAGCTGATCGCCGCGGTGACGCGTTCGCCCTTGGCCGGGACGACCGCCGCGAGCCAATATTTGTCGGTGAAGCCCAGCCAGCCTGCCGAACTGTATCGCACGGCGCGGTTCGGCGCTTCCTCGACGTCGTCATAATCGACGTCAAAGACCGACTTGCCATCGAGATAGCCGGTCGGGCCGACGTGGATCGTCCAGCTGTCGACTTCATGCGGGTCGGTCGGTTTGCCGAGGCGGTCGATCAGCGCAAAGCTGCTCGCGCTCACGGGCGCGGCGCCCCTGTTGGCGATCGTCTGCTTCGCGGTGATCAGGTAATTGGTGTCGATGCTATATTCGATGCGGAACGTCTGGCCGGTGCCATTGGCCCAGCTCAGCGTCACCGGCGTCGTCGGGGTCAGCTTGCTGCCGCCTGCAGTCCACAGCGTCGTTGGTCCCGGCACCTGGATGCCCTGCGCCGACCAGCCGATGCTGGCGAAATAGGCGGCCTTGGTGCCGCCCGGCGCGAACAGGCGCACCGGCGGCGAATCCTTTTTGATCGTCTGGCGATATTTGGTCAGCGTGATGTCGTCGATGCGCGCGCCCACCAAGTTGATCGATCCCGCCAAGGCCGGGGTTTCGATCGGAACGCGCTGTCCTTCGGCGAGCACGACGTCGACCGGGCGGATCGCCTGCGACGCCGCGGGCGCGGCGGGTGCGGTCGCGTTGGGGGCGGGCAGAGCGCTCGGCTGACCCTGCGCGGCAGGAGCCGTGGCGGGCGCGCCATTGGCGCCGGCGACCGTCTTGGTCACGTCGGGCTGGTCGGGGGTCGGGAAAAATTCCTCGGCGACGAAGTTCCAGCCGATCAAAATCGCCACCGACAACAGGATTGCCGCGATCAAATTACGCTTGTCGTCCACGCTCTTCGGTCTCTCTTCGTCTCAAAAATGTCGGGGGATGCGGGCACTAAGGCACCGGGTCGTAGCCGTGACCGCCCCAAGGATGGCAGCGCAATAGCCGCTTTGTCGCAATCCAGCCACCCTTGATCGCGCCATAACGCCCCAGCGCGACGATCGCATATTCGCTGCACGACGGTGCATAGCGGCACGTCGGCGGCAGGATGCGCGACGGACCCAGCTGCCAGCCGCGCGCGATCAGGATGAGCAGGCGGGCGATCATGCGGGAGGTCCGGAAAACAGCGCAATGTCACACGCAATCGGCGATTTTCCTTCTTCGTCACCCCGGACCTGATCCGGGGTCCCGCTCAGCGACGTTGAAAAGCGGGGCCCCCGATCAAGCCTGTCCTGAGCGTCGTCGAAGGGTCCGGGGCGACGAAGAAGGGGAGGGGAGAGAGTCACGACGCCTTCGCCGCCAGCTTCTTCGCCGCGCGCTTCAACGCCGAGTCGAGCTGCTCGCCAAGCGCGGCAAACTCGATGTCGTTGGCGCCGGGGCGGCCGATCAGCACATGGTCGGCGCCGGATATTCCCGATTCGGGGAGAAGCGCGCGCGCCAATTCGCGAAAGCGGCGCTTCATCCGGTTGCGCGTGACGGCGTTGCCGACCTTCTTGCTGACGGTATAGCCGATGCCCAGCGCGTCGGCATCGTCGCCGCGCGGACGGACGAGCAGGACAAAGCCGGGCATGGGAAAGCGAAGGCCGCGGTTGGCGGCCAGAAATTCGCTGCGTTTGTTAAGCGTTCGCACCAGACGCGCTGGCGGCGAAGCCTCGGCGATCAGGCCGACAGCTTCGCGCGGCCGCGGGCGCGGCGGGCGGCGAGCACCTTGCGGCCGCCGACGGTTGCCTTGCGGGCGCGGAAGCCGTGACGGCGCTTGCGCACGAGGCGGCTCGGTTGATAGGTGCGCTTCATCGCGGTTTTCCCTAGATCTCGTCAAATGCTGCAACAGAAAAGGGCCGCCAAGCGTGGGCGGCCACTGTTGGAGGCGCGGATAAGCAAGAGTCGGCGGAAAGTCAATCGCCATCTAGCCTGTCCAGCGCCGCGCGCGCGCGCCGCCGTGCGGCGCTGACGCGGCGCATCGCCCGGTCGGTCCACGCGCCATAGCGGGGGTGGCGCCATTTGAACCGCACATAGGCGCGCTTCGCCCACGCGCTGTTCTGAAGGCAGAGCATCAGCCCGAGCGGAAAGACGATCAGGAATCCCGGCCCCGGCAGCGGCCCGATCACGATGCCGACGATCATCATCAGCACGCCGAGAGCGAACAAAGCGGTGCGCACCTGCGCATTCGCCCGCATCCGCTGATAAAGGCTGCGCTTTGCCATGGGGGCGATGTGGGCGGTGCAGCGCCGTGCCGCAAGACTAAAACAGCTGGAGGGTGGCCGCGACACATCGCGCATTCGCCCCGGTCCGGCGACCTTTCGGAACGCTTCGGCCAGTGCGTTTTCGATGCGACGGAACGATCGCGCGAGGCGGCCGTTGCCAGACATGTTAAGAGGTTGGCCCCCGTGTCGGAGAGAGAGAATGAAAAAGCTTCTGACGATTTTCGCGATCAGCGGTTCGATGCTGCTAATGACGGCGTGCAACACCGTCGATGGCGCGGTTAAGGACGTCGAGTCCGTCGGTGACTGCGCCGATGGCGTCCAGGGTAACTGCTAGGCGCGCCGGTTTCGTGGCGGCAATGTTCAGTTGACCGCCACGAACCGCGCCATGTCGGCGCGCGTCAGGTAACGCACCTCGTCGAACGGGGTCGCATTGGTCAGCGCGTAGAATTCACGCGCCTTGGCCGCATCCATGCCCAGTTCGCGGTATAGGCCGATATAGTCGGCGTGGACCGGATCGTCGGCGGGATAGTCGTTCGACTCGCGGCCATATTCGTCGGCCCAGCTGTGGACGCCGAACTCGGCGTCGGGTGCCGCGCGGCGCACGGCGCCCGCCAGCCACAGTTCGACCGCGCCCGAGCGGACCGACCCGCCGCTCGGCACCACGGTTTCCAGCCCCGCACGGCGGATCGCGCGCGCGAGAGCAAGGTTCGCATCCTCGTCGAGGCTGCCGGGGCAATCGATCATCTCGATCCGCTTGAGCCCCGGAAAGGCGGCCATCATCGCTGCGAACTGGCGCGGCGTGGCGGATGTCACGTCACCCGCCATGCGCACCGTCGCGGCGTCGATCACCGAAAAGGGACCGAAACGCGCCTTTGCGTCACCCAGCGTCGCGAGCGTGGCGGCGGGCGCATAACGCCGCGTTCCCGCGAACGCCTCATCCTCGGCAAACGCTTCGTCGTCGACGAATGCTGGCTCCCCCTCAAAGCCAAGGTCATCGTCGCCCGCATCTTCATACGTCCAGGTCACTGTCGTCGTGGTGACGACGATGACCTGCTGCGCCTGCGCGGGCGCGAACGCCAGCACCGCGGCGAAGGCGGCGACGATCAGCGTGCGCAGGAAGGCGGAGGGCAGAGCCATGCCCCCGCCTTCGCGCGCACGCGATGACCAATTGGCAAAGCGGCAATGTCAGCGCCGCGTTAACCGCGATATGGGACGGCCGGCCGGTCAGCCCCGAATGGCGGCTTCGATCGCGGCGACGTCGATCTTTTTCATCGCCATCATCGCCTCGAACGCACGCTTGGCTGCCGCCTTGTCGCCGCCCGTCATCACGTCGGTCAGCACGCGCGGGGTGATCTGCCACGAAATGCCCCACTTGTCCTTGCACCAGCCGCACATGCTTTCCTGCCCGCCGTTGCCGACGATCGCATTCCAGTAGCGGTCGGTCTCTTCCTGATCGCGGGTCGCGATCTGGAACGAAAAGGCCTCGCTGTGCTGGAACGCGGTCCCGCCGTTGAGCCCGATGCACGGAAAGCCAAGAACGGTGAAATCGACCGTCAGCACCTCGCCCGCCTGGCTGCTCGGATTGTCGGCGGGCGCGCGATGCGCTTGGCCGACATGGCTGTCGGGAAAGGTCGCGGCATAGAAATTCGCCGCTTCCTCGGCGTCCTTGTCGTACCACAGACAGAGGGTTGCCTTCGTCATCATGCCTCTCCTTTGATCGCCGAACCGATCGACCTCAGCCTTTGCGCGGGCCGACGAAGCCGACCGCGGCGCCCTGCGGGTCGATCGCGTTCATCGCGAACTCGCCGCCCGGGATTTCCATCGGCTCGCTGGTGACGGTCCCGCCATTCGCGGTCACCGCGGCGTGCGCGCGATCGATGTCATCGACGCCGATGTAGAAATTCCACATCGGAACCGGATAACCTTCCACCAGCGGCATCACCGCGCCGATCATCTCGCCGTCGTGCTGAAGGAAGCGATATTGGCCCATCTCGCCCATATCCATCGCGCCGTCCTGGCCCCAGCCGAAATGCTTCTGATAGAAAGCGACCGCGCCATCCGAATCGCTCGTCGCCAGCTCGTTCCAGCGGACATGCTGCGCCTCGGTCACCGAAAAGGCGTCGGCGTCCTTATCCACCTCGCCTTCGGGCGGGATCGGGTTCATGATGTAAAAGGGCGCGCCCTGCGGATCGGCGACCATCGCGATCCGCCCGACCGGCAGGTCGGTCGCCGGCATCTGCAGCGTCGCGCCGTCGGCGGTCATCGACGCGATCGCGGCATCGACGTCGGGGGTGTAAATATAGCCCAGCCAGCCCGGCCGCGCGCCGCCCGCGATCATGTCGGCATTGAGCGCCAGCACGCCGCCCGCGTTGCCGCCATCGCTGCGGCCGATCATGCGATAATCGACGCCGCCGGGCGCATCCGCGTCGCTCCGCGCGGCGATCGTCCAGCCGACGACCGGGCCGTAAAAAGCGGCGGCGCCGTCGGGGTCGCTCGTCATCAATTCGTACCAGATAAAGCTTCCGAGGGGATTGGTCATCATTCTTCTCCTTCTAAAAACAGGTTCGAAATGCGGCCTCAAGGCCGGTAAAAACGCAGGGGTTTGGTGTCGGCGCGCGCCATCTGTCCGCGCGCCTCGAGGTCGAGCTGCACGCCCTTTTGCCACCAGCCCACCTTGGCCCCGCCGGGGAACAGTGCTTCGGGCAAGAGCGGCAGCAGGCGTTCCTTGATCTCGGCGGCGGTCAGCCCCGGCGCTTCGGTTGGGACCACCGCCAGCATGGCGCCCCGCATCGCTTCATATTTGGCGCGTTCGACGCGCACGACATGGCCGGGGCTGCTGACGTTGAGCATTTCGACGCGGTCGTCGGCGTTGCTCATCGGACAAAGCCCTTCGTCGCTTCGACCGGGGGCGCGCGGAATCCCATCGCGATCCACGCTTTCAAAAGCCGCCACATGAATTTGCCCGACGGCGTGGCATAATTGGGAATGTCATCGGGCAGCTCGACCCCCGCGGGGCGCTCGTTGACCATCGTGCGCATCTCTGCCGCGGGGCGATCCCCGGCCGGAATGCGCGCCGAATAGACGCTCAGCCAATGCCCCCTCATAAATTCCAGCGCGACCGGCGAATTGCAGCAGCGCGCGACAAAACGCCGCGTAGGCGCATCGGGCGTCAGCCGGTGGTCGTCGAGCTGATCGCTACCCGCCAGCCATTCGATCCGATCCTTGCGGACGAGCAGATAGGGCGTGCCGCCATCGCTGCGCAGCGTCCCCGACGCGCCGGGCAGCGCGTCGAACGCCTGCCCGGCTGCCTGGCAGCTGTGGCAATAACAGGTCGCGGCGACGATCGGCGTACCCGTCATCGCCAGCGCCACCTTGCCGCACTGGCAGGCGGCGGTGCGCGTCATGCTGGCGTCACTGCCGCTCATGCCGCCAGCTCCGCAAATGCCGCGGCGATCGTGGTCGGCGCGTTGGGCCGCGCATACATCCTGTCCAGAAAGGCGCTGAGCGCCGGGGCGTCGCCCAGCAACGCTTCCTCGCGCGCCCAGTCGAGCGTGAAGGCGGCGTTGAAATCGGCGACCGTCAGCTGCTCGCCGACCAGATGGTCGCGCCCCTGCATATGCTGTTCGAGCACGGCCACCATCCGCGCGGCGTCGCGCTTCGCCAGCGCGACCTCGGCTTCGGATTGCTCCGCTGCGTCATAGATGAAGCTGTGGAGCGCGATGCGCCACAGCGGCGCTTCGATCTCGGTCATCAGGAAGAACAGCCACTGATACATATGGGCGCGTTCATCGGCCGTGGCGGGGATCAGGCCGCCGCCGGGAAAGCGCTCGCCATATTTGTCGGCAAGATACAGCTGGATCGCCGCCGATTCGCAAACCACCATGTCGCCATCGACCAGCACCGGCAGCTTGGCGGCTGGGTTCAGCGCCAGAAATTCGGGCGTCATCTGCTCGCCCGCGCTAAGGTCGATCGGAATGATCTCGTGATCGAGGCCCAGTTCGTTGAGCAGCCAGATGCCGCGCAAGGCGCGCGTTGGCGGGGTTCCGTAAAGCGTGATCATCTTTCACTCCTTGAATCTCCTCCCTGTCGCGCAGCGATGGGGAGGTGGCAGCGCGAAGCGCTGACGGAGGGGCTTTGGCGCACCGTCGCCGCCCCTCCACCATCCTTCGGATGGTCCCCCTCCCCATCGCTTCGCGACAGGGAGGAATGACTTTACGCCTCCACGATCGGCACAAAGCCGCCATAGATCATGCGCTGCCCGTCAAACGGGTTGGTCGCCGGATCGGACTTCATCCGCTCGTCGGCCATCACTTTTTCCCAGCCTGCGGTGCGCGCGTCCTTGCTCGGCCATTCGACCCAGCTGAACACGACCGTCTCGCCATCCTTTTTGTGCGCGGCGCGGGCATAGTCGGTGACTTCGCCCGTCGGGACATCGTCGCCCCACGCCTCGACGACGCGGACCGCGCCATGGTCGCGGAACACCTGCGACGCGGTGGCCGCGAGCGCGCGATAGGCTTCCTTGTTGCCGTCGGGCACCGGCAGTACATAACCGTCAATATAGCCCGTCGAGCCCTCGGCGCGGTCGTCGACGATCGACTCGAAGCCGGCATAGATCATCCGCTTTGCGTCAAAGGGCATGGTGGCCCCCATCGTCTCCATCCGCGGGTCCGACATGATCTTTTCGTTCGCGGCATCGCGCGTTGCCTTGTCGGGATATTCGAACCAGCTGAACACCACGGTTTCGTCGGGATTGGCCTGCACCGCGCCCTTGAAGTCGTTGACCTTGCCGTCGGGCACATCGTCGCCCCACGCCTCGATCATGCGCTTGGCGCCGAATTCCTTGAACAGCGGCGCCGCATCGGCGGCATGTTTGCGATAGGCGTCCTTGTTGGCGGTCGGCACCGCAACCACAAATCCTTCGACATAGGCCATCGTCTCTCTCCTTCGGGGGCAGGAACTCGTAATCAGGCAGGCGGACCCGCCTCTTCGCTGAACGCGGCAAGCTGCGCGTCGAGCGCACGCTGGAAGGCGGGCCGTGCAAGGCATCGGTCGAGATAGGCCTGCAAGCGCGGCTGCTCGGCGATCAGCCCTGCGCGGGTTGCTTCGCGCAGCACCGTCGCCATCGCGATGTCGGCGACGGTGAAGTCACCCGCCAGATACTCCTTGTCGCCCATCGCGTCGTTCAGGCGGCCCAGCCGGCCACGGATAAAGTCGATCAGGCCGGGGCGGCGCAGCTTCGCCCATTGCTCGTCTTTGGAAAAAATATCGACGTTGCCCAGTTCGAACAGCATCGGTTCGACGCTGCTATAGGCGGCGAACAGCCAGGCGAGCGTGTTGGCGCGGTCCTGCGGATCGCGCGGCATCAGCCGTTCGTCCTTTTCGGCGAGGTGGAGCAGGATCGCGCCGCTTTCGAACAGACGAATGCCGCCGTCGTTCAGCACGGGCACCTGTCCCCATGGCTGGAACAGGAAATGGTCGGCGGGACGGTTGACCGCGCTGATCAGATGTTCGGCATAATCGAGGCCGATTTCCTCGCACGCCCAGCGCGGGCGAAGGTCGCGGACAAAGCCGCGCGCAAAGTCGGGCACCCAGTCGAAGGCGGTGACTTCGATAGTGGCATCGGGGTTGATCGGCATGATGCTCTCTCCTTGTCTTTCTTGGGGGGATTAATGGGACCTTGGCGGCGCCCGGTCGCTCCAGAAGCGCGCGACCATCGCCGCGGGCGCGGGGAGGGGGGAGTGCCAGTTCATCGAACGATCCTCTTCTTATAAGGACGGATTCTAGGTCCGCTTGCCTTTGATGAAGGCGACGATCGACATGGCGTGGCCGTGGCCCAGGCCGTAATCGGCCTTCAGCCAGTCGATCACCGCTTGCGCCTTGACTCCGGGCGTGAGGCCCGCTTCGTCAGCGAGGCCCTTTTGCGTCGCCTGCGTCCGCAAATCATCGGGTGATTGGCCCGTTTTGGTCCGAATATTGTCGAGATAGGCTTGGAAGGACATGCGAGCGGCCTTTCGGGCTGCGGGGCCAAACAGGCGATGGCGAGACAGGGAGAGCGCGCCATCGCCTGCCGGGTCAGGCTTCGGCTGCGGCGGGAATGTCGCCGCTGGCCGCTGCCGGGTTCATCCACATCACTTCCCAGATGTGGCCGTCGGGATCTTCGAAACTACGTCCGTACATGAAGTCGCCATATTCCTGCGTCGGCGTGGGGTCGCCCTTGCCGCCCGCCTTCACCGCCTTGTCGACCTGCGCATCGACGTCGGCGCGGCTGTCGGCCGAAACGCAGATCAGCACCTGCGCACTGGTGTGCGCGTCCGGGATCGTCTTCGGGGTGAAGCTCGCCCATTTTTCATGGCTGAGCAGCATGACGTGGATCGACCCTTCCTCGACGACCATGCACGCGGCGGTATCGTCGGTGAAGGCCGGGTTGTTGACCGCGCCGACCGCCTCGTAAAAGGCCTTCGATCTGTCGAGATCGGTGACGGGCAGGTTCACGAAAATCATTTTAGACATCGTCTTTCTCCTCGGGGGCAGGGGGTAGGCTTGAATGCTATGCGCGCGAGCCATGCGACAACTACCCGCCGCGTCATGCCCGGCCGGTCAGGTCATGGTTTCAGATGGACTGCGGCGAGCCCGCTGCCGTCCATCATCATCGGCACGCTGCTATGTTGATGGACGATCTGCCAGCCACCGGCGCTGCGTTCGAGCACGACTGTCCGGCGGAACCACAGGTGGATCGGTCCTTCGCCCTTCTTGTCGCCTGCGATGGTGGCCAGACCATAGGCGACCGCAAGGTCGCCCGAAACCAGGATTTCGGGATCGACCATATGGGTTGTCACCCTGCCGTTCCACGTCGTGAACCATTCGTCCAAATCCGCCGCTGCCGCCGCCGGATCGTGGGTAAAGGACAAGGGCGGCTGCAATTCGAAACTCGTCGCGCCGACCGCCGTTGCCGCGACGGCTGCGTTCGCTTCGCCCGCCGAAAGGGCAGCATCGCGCGCAGCAAGAAGGGTCTTAATCGTGGTTCGATCGTCGGTCATCATGCTTCCTCTCGCTTCACGCGCCGCCGAACAACATTCGGACGTAACGCTTCAGATGTGTGACGCTTTCGCGCGCGATCGCCGGGTCGTTCGTCGATTTGGCGAGGATGAACGCGCCCTGCAGCACCGACTGGACATGCTGCGCGAGGCCGAGCGCGGTGACAGCTTCGGGCGCGCCATAACGATCGATCGCCGCCTGCACGTCGGGGGTTAGCGCCGCGCAATAGGCGCCCAGGCTGGCCTCGCACGCTTCGCGGATCGCCTCGCTAGTCGCATAGGCCTCCTGAACCATCGTGCCGACGAAGCAGGTATACTCTTCGGTCGGCCCTTCGAGCATCGACAGCCGGAAATCGATATGGCCGAGCAGGCGGTCCAGCGGATCGTCGAGCCGCGTGTGCGGCGGCAGTTCGAACAGCGGCCGCGCGCGGTCGGTCCACCCCTCGATCGCGCCGATCGCCAGCGCTTCCTTCGACGCGAAATGATGGAAAAAGGCGCCCTTGGTCACGCCCGCGGCGGCGCAGATCTGATCGACCGTCGTCGCCGCATAACCCTGCCGGCGCACCAGCTGATGCGCCGCGGCAATCAGCGCCGCGCGCGCTGCCGCGCGGCGCGCGCCAACCGGATGTGCCGCCGCTCGCCTGGGGAACGTTAGGCGCGGCGGCACCGGGGGAGGGGGGTGTCCGATTCGTCGTCATGCGAATTACATACCAACTGGTCGGTATGTTGTCAAATCACCACCCTGCCCACGCTACGCGGCACCTTCGACAACTTCCGAAAAAGACTCGACCTTTCCGCCGCTTCGCCTAAAGAGAGCGTCGGAACAAACGGGGCACATCGTGCTGTTCCGGGGGAACAAATGGTCGCAATCGTCTCAACCGCCGCCTATCTCGGCATCGAAGCCCGCGGAGTCGAGGTGCAGTGCCAGATCACGCCCGGCGTCCCGCGCTTCGTCCTCGTCGGCCTGCCCGACAAGGCGGTGGGCGAAAGCCGCGAACGCGTCCGTGCGGCGATCGCCGCGATCGGCCTGTCGCTCCCCCCCAAGGTCATCACCGTCAACCTCTCGCCCGCCGACCTGCCCAAGGAAGGCTCGCACTACGACCTGCCGATCGCGCTCGCGCTGCTCGGTGCGATGGGGGTGATCGATGCCGAGACGCTGGCGTCTTACGTGGTCGTCGGCGAGCTGGGGCTCGACGGGCGCGTCGCCGCCTCGCCCGGCGTGCTGCTCGCCGCGCTCCACGCGGGCAGCGTCGAGCGCGGGCTGATCTGCCCGGCCACGCAGGGGCCCGAGGCGGCGTGGGCGGGCAATGTCGAAGTGATCGGCGCCCCCGACCTTCTGTCGCTGCTCAACCATTTCAAGGGTAACGCGCTACTCGCGCCGCCGGTGCCGGGCGAAGTCGAGGCGCCGGTGCGCGGCGCCGACCTCGCGCAGGTCAAGGGGCAGGAAACTGCCAAGCGCGCGCTCGAAATCGCGGCCGCGGGCGGGCACAATCTGTTGATGTCGGGACCGCCCGGCGCTGGCAAGTCGCTGATGGCCGCATGTATGCCGGGCATATTGCCGGAGCTTACTCCGGCCGAGGCGCTGGAGGTGTCGATGATCGCCTCGGTCGCGGGGCAGCTTGAAGGCGGACGCCTCGTTCGCGCGCGGCCGTTCCGCGCGCCGCATCATTCGGCCTCGATGCCCGCGCTCGTCGGCGGGGGCCTCCGCGTGCGGCCGGGCGAGGTCAGCCTGGCGCATCTGGGGGTGCTGTTCCTCGACGAACTGCCGGAGTTCCAGCGCGGTGTGCTCGATTCGCTCCGCCAGCCGCTCGAAACGGGCGAGGTCAGCGTGGCGCGCGCCAACGCGCACGTTACTTTCCCGGCGCGCGTGCAGCTTGTCGCGGCGATGAACCCGTGCCGCTGCGGCCATCTTGGCGATCCGGCGCTCGCGTGCAGCCGCGCGCCGCGCTGCGCCGCCGATTATCAAGCGAAACTGTCGGGGCCTTTGCTCGATCGCATCGACCTGCACGTCGAGGTGCAGGCGGTGAGCGCCGCCGATCTCGTCCTCCCGCCCCCCGCGGAAGGAAGCGCCGAAGTCGCGGCGCGCGTCGCGGCGGCGCGCGCTGCGCAGACCCGGCGATACGCCGGGCACAAGGCGCGCACCAATGCCGAGATAGACGGCGAATTGCTCGAAGCGGTCGCGACGCCCGACGAACCCGGCCGCAAGCTGCTCGCGCAGGCGGCCGAGGCGATGCGGCTCTCGGCGCGCGGCTATACGCGGATATTGCGCGTCGCGCGGACGATCGCCGATCTTGCCAGCTCCGAAAGCGTCGGGCGTATCCACATTGCCGAGGCGCTGAGCTATCGCCGTCAGGCGCCGCGGAACTAGGGGGCGGCGATGGACGCGATCGACTTTGATGCCGTGATCATCGAATGGCGCGGGCCGGCGCCTTTCCTCTTCGCCACCATTCCCGAGGAGCATGTCGGTGCGGTGCGCCATGCCGCGATGACGGCAAGCTATGGCTGGGGCGTGGTGCCGGTCGTTGCGCGCGTCGGCGGGACACAGTTCACAACCTCGCTCTTTCCGCGCGACGGCGGCTATCTGTTGCCGGTCAAGGTTGCCGTGCAGCGCGCCGAAGGGGTGGGGCTGGGCGATCATATCGCCGTGTCGCTCCGTGTCGGCCGCGACATCGACCGTTAAGATCGCCGCACCATGGTAAAGATTTCCCAAGGAATTGGTGGGATAGCACAGCGATGATCGGGGGACGCTCTCCTTTTGCGACGCTCTGCGGCGGGTTCTGGGTCTTTTTTGGCCTCCTGCTGCTCGCCGTGCCCGCGGCACCAGCGCAGGCCCGTGCGCTCGATGTAGAGCGCGACCTGTGCCATGCGGTGACCGGCGCGGCGCTGAATGACGATGCGCTGTCGCGCCTGCGCTTCACCTGCCGCAGGACGCCCGAAAATTATCACGGACGAAGCCTGTGGCTGCGCGGTACGCTCAAAGAGACGCCGGTTCAGGGCGGGCTGGCGCTGATGCTGCACAATTCGCGCTTCGACCGGCTCGCCGTCGGCTTTTCCTATGCCGACGGCACGACGCGTTGGCAGCGGGTGCGCAGCGGCGATTTTGGGTCGCACTGGCGCGCCGGCGGCCAGATCCTGTTCGAGGTGCCGGCCCGCCGCGTGCCGGTAACGGCCGTGACGATGCGGCTCGACGGCCTTGCCGCGCACCAACTCGTCCGCGCGCGCATACTCTCGACCGACGCGGCGGGGTTGCAGGCTGCCGGTATGGCCGCGGCGGTCGGCGCCGCGCTGACGTTGCTGTTGGTGAGCGGTATTTACAGCCTGTCGCTCGCGGTCGCGGTGCGCCGCCAATATCTCGCCTGGCAAGCGGCATGGTCGGCGACGATGCTGTTGTGGGGCACGCTCTGGTCGCAAGCGCATCTGGCGCTTGTACCCACGATGGCCGGGACGGTGACGGCGCAAATCTGCACCTTCCTTGCCTGCCTTGCGGTTGCGGTCGCGACCGCGAGTGCGGTGACCGCGGTCGAGCGCGCGCACGGCGTGCGCACCTTCAGGATCGGGGCATTGCTGCTGGGCCTGGGTGTCGGTCTGGCGGGCATCCCGCTCGCGCTCATACGCAGCAACGAGATCACCGTGCTGGCCGACATATTGGGGCTGGTCATCCTTGCCGACCTGATCGTTGTTGCAGCCTATCTCGCGTTGGCGTGGCGCCGCGGGTCGATCGAGGCGCGTGACTTTTTGGCGGCGTGGGGGCTGCCGATGGCGGTGCTGGCATTCATCAACATCGTCGACATCAACGACGATTTCTGGGGCGGGGGATCGCAGCTTCTCATGCTTATCGCCGCGACGTGGCAGGCCTTGTGGCTCGCCGCCGCGGCAACTCGCCGCTTGGGGACGCTGCGTGTCGAACTGGGCCGAGCACGCGATGCCGAGGCGCGGGCGCAGGCGCTGGCGCGCCGCGATCCGCTGACCGGCCTGCCCAATCGGCGCGGTTTCATCGACAGCGTGACCCCGCTGCTTGACCGGGCCCGCGCCGACAATCTGCCGGCGGCGCTGCTGCTCGTCGATATTGACCGTTTCAAGTCGATCAACGACATTCACGGTCACGAGGCGGGCGACGCGGTGCTGTGTACGATCGGGCAGCGGATCGAACGCTGGGAAGGGCCGATGTGCACCGTCGCGCGGCTGGGCGGCGAGGAGTTCGGCCTGCTGACCATCGGGATGGAGGGCATCGTCCTCAGCCGGTTTGCCGAGAGCGTCCGGCGCGGCCTTGCCGACTGCGACCATGCCGCCATCGTCGGCGACCGGCCGGTGACGGCCAGCGTCGGGGTTGCCGAAGTCCGCCCGGCCTGCGATTTCAAGCAGCTCTATCGCATCGCCGACGAGGCGCTTTACGACGCGAAGCGCGGCGGGCGGAACAAGGTGGTTGTCCAGCGGCATCGCGACGGACCGCCGCGCGCGCCCGATCGGGAAATTGCCCTGTCGAAGTAGCGTGCCGCGGGGCGCCGCGGGTCAGAACGACGCGCTCTTGTTCTCGACCACCTCGAGCGGCGGCGGCGCCTTGGCTGCCATCGCGCCGTGGCGGCGATGCGACAGCTTGCCGTCGACCTTGCCGCCATTTTCGATCGTGATCGTTTCATAGGTCACATCGCCGGTAATCCGCGCGGTAGCATGTACGATCAGCGTCTTCGCCTCGATCGACCCGTCGAGCAGGCCTGCGATCTTTGCGGTCTCTGCCGTCACCGCGCCCTTGATCTCGCTCGCCTCGCCCTGGACGAGGTTGGCGCATTTAAGGTCGCCGTCGATCTTGCCATCGACATGCAGGTCGACGCTGGCCGACACATTGCCGGTGACGACGACGTCCGATCCAAGGATCGAAAAGGTCGTGTGGCGCGCGCCCGTCGCCATCTTAGCGGGCACCGCGGGCGGCAGCGACGGAGCCGACTCGCTGCCGGGCGTCGTTTTTGACTTCGAGAACATCGGCTTTGGCCTCCAGGAAGCGGCGCGGGTTTACCGCGACGCCGTTCAAACGGACTTCGAAATGCAGGTGGCTGCCGGTCGAACGGCCGGTCGAACCCATCTTGGCGATCTGTTGCCCGGCGGCGACCTGCGCCCCGACCTTGGCCGAGAAACCCGACAAGTGCGCATAGCGCGTCATGATGCCCTGCCCATGATCGACCTCGACGACATTGCCATAACCCGACTTGACGCCGACGAAGCTCACGCGGCCGGGCGCGGCGGCCAGGATCGGCGTGCCGGTCGGGCCGCGAAAATCGACGCCCGCATGCATAGCGCCGGCACCGTTGAAGGGGTCGCGGCGATAGCCGAAGCCCGACGACATCATCAGCACATCAGCGGGATTGCCCGACGGCACGGCAACGAGCGTGCGTTCGAGCACTTCCATGCGGAACAATGCGCCGTCGAGCGCGGCGAAACTGGCGCCGAGCGCTTTGGCCTGACCGTTGCTGCCGCGATAGGGAATGAAGGGACCACCGCGGCCAGCCGCAGCGCTGCGCACCAGTGCATCGGGGTTGAGCCCGAGCGCCGCAACGGCGGTTTCCGCCTTGGCGACGCGGCCCCTGACGGCGCCGAGCAGGCGCGCGGCAAAAGCTTCCTGCCGCGCGGCGACCCGCGCCAGTATCTGCGCTTCGGGGGGCAGGTTCGGGTCGAGCGCGCTTGTCTTGACCGGCTCGGCGGCGGCGGCCTGCGTATCCGTCGTCCCTGCGGCGGTGCCTGCGGGCATGTCGGCGGCATCGATGCCGAAATGGCTTTCGGCGACGCTTTCGAGCAGCGCCTGCCGTTCCTCGAGGTCGGCGGCGGTCTCGGCAACGCGATCGCGATATTTGGCGATTCGAGCTTCGGACGCCGCCGCCGCGGCCTGTTGCTGCGCAACCGCGGCGCGTTCGTCGGCGGTGAGCAGCTGGTTGACGAGTACGGCGAGCGTCGCTCCCGCCCATGCCAGCAGCACGATGCCGGCAATCAGCGCGACGCGCTTTTGCCAGACGGCGCTGACACGCAGGAACCGGACGTGGCCGTGCGTGCGAACGAAGATTTCATGGTCCTGAAACAGCGCAGAGACGCGCTGGCGCAAATTGCGCAGGCCCGTAGTTTTCGAAGACAAGTGGCGACCCCATCTTGTTTGTTTTTGGAGCCCTCCGCCCCGATTGATGGGCGCCTTAACAGGCCGGATGGACCCAAGCGAATCTTTGGGCGCCGAGTCGGGTTGAATCGAAACCATCGCGCGGTGAACGGTGTCAACACCGTGGAACGCTGCCAATCTGGCCGGATTATGCGCGCGAATCGGCGATCTTCATTGACGGCTTGCTTACCAATTTTCGCTAGGGGTAAGCGGTGAATATCATGGCCGAATCCGCTCTGACCAGTACTGCCGAATCGGCCAGCGACCCCGCCGTCCCGGCGTCCGCCCGGCCGCGCTCGGCGGTTTCCGCCGGGGTGGGGCTTGTCGGTCTGGCCGGTCTTTTGACCTATTTGCTACTCGCGCGCTTTGCGCCCGAAGTCGCCGCCTTTCTGGGGGTCGACTGGGGAACACGCGGACCGATGAGCGGACCCAATTCGGCCGTCGTCAGTGTGCTCGCGTGCGGCGTGCCAATGGTGCTGTGGTCGGTGTTCGTCGACAAGGTGCATCGCAATCCGTCGACCGGGATCGACTGGGCGATGCGGCGTCCGTGGCGCGACACGCTCGACATCAGCCTGACCAAGCTGGCCGGGCTGTGGGCGACCTGGGGGCTGATCGCGCTGATCTATGCGACGATGCGCTACTATTGGGAGGGCAATTACGCCTTTTCGATGAAGCTGCTCGAAAGTGTCGCGCCGTGGCTGCTCCTCGTTTCGGTGCCCTATATGCTGTGGCTCGACCGCCGCATGGTCGAACCGCGCGACGGTTGTTACCAGTTCGGGCGCTGGCTGATCGCTCCGGGAAGGCCCGTCGATGGCCGCGCGATCGGTCATCATCTGCGCGCCTGGACGGTAAAGGGGTTTTTCACCGCCTTCATGCTGTCGATCGTGCCGGGCAATTTTTCGGCGCTCGTCACCGTGCCGATGTCCGAGGTGCTGGCGAACCCCTATCTGACCGGCATCTGGGCGATCAACCTTCTCTATCTGGTCGACGTCCATATCGCGACGGTCGGCTATATCCTGACCCTGAAGCCGCTCGACGCGCATATCCGCACCGCCAATCCCTATGGCATGGCGTGGGTCGCGGCGCTCGTCTGCTACCCGCCCTTCATCCTGATGAGCGGCGGGCCGCTCGATTATCAGGTCCACGGCGCCGACTGGGGGCACTGGCTCGCGGGACATGACGGCCTGCTGATCGTCTGGGCGGTCGTGCTGGCGCTGCTGACCGCGGTGTATAGCTGGGCGACGATGGCGTTCGGCATCCGCTTTTCCAACCTCACGCACCGCGGCATTATTACGCACGGCCCCTATGCCTTCACGCGCCACCCCGCCTATGTTGCGAAAAATCTGACCTGGTGGATCGGCTCGCTGCCTTTCCTCGTGACCGCGGGCGGCTGGACCGAGGCGGCGCGCAATGTCGTGCTGCTCGGCCTCGTCAGCGGCATTTATTACTGGCGCGCCAAGACCGAGGAAAAGCATCTGCTCGGCGATCCGGCCTATGTCGCATACTGGACCTGGGCGCAGGCGCACGCGCTTGTTCCGCGAGTGGTCGCTAGGCTGACCGGGAGGGCGCGCCCGCTGATCAGGCTGGAGCCCGACGCGCGGGTGGGGCCGGTGGCTTAGGGCGCAGCGCTTTTCCTTGGCGGTCATGATTCATCCCGGTTCTTTGCGATCCGATAGATGAACCATATTGGTGTCTGTAGGAAAGGTTTTTCTCTCTGCGGCGGCGTTGTTTTGGAACCGCGACTGGTGGCCGACGCGGGACATAATTCCTCCCTGTCGCGTAGCGATGGGGAGGTGGCAGCGGCGTAGCCGCTGACGGAGGGGCAAATAACGCGACGTTGCGGCCCCTCCACCACCGCTTCGCGGCGGTCCCCCTCCCCATGGCCTTCGGCCACAGGGAGGATTTAAGGACAGCTCACCACCCTATCGCCGGGCGACGGGGAGGGATGTTGGGTCAGAACTTCACGCCCGCTTCGAGGCCCCAGATGCGGGGTTCGTTGACGTAGCTGGTGAGGTTGTTGAAATCGATGCCGCCGGTCGGAGATTCGTCGTTGGTGATATTGCGCACGAAGGCTGCGACGTCGAAACGGTCGGTGCGGTAACCGACGCGCAGCCCGCCTTCGACCATCTTGTCGTCCGAGAATTCGACCGACTGATAGAGGAAGAACTGCACTTTCGAGCGGTAATACCAGTCGGTGAAGGCATAGATGGCGCCGTCGCCGACGGGGATTTCATAACCCGCGGTCGCGTTGAGCGTCCACTTCGGCGACTGCGGCAGCTGGTTGCCGTCGATCGAGAAGATGCCGGGGCTGCCCGGACGCTGCGGGTCGAGCACGGTGCACGGCGTCGCCGAGCCACAGCCCGCGACAAAGGCGTTGGTGTCGTCGATCTCGGCGACGTTCCACGCGCCGCCGACGCTGAAGGTCAGTCCGCGCGCGGGCGCCGCCTGCAGCTCGGCCTCGATCCCATGGCCCTTGGCATCGACGTTGAGCAGGCTGGCGACGTTCGCCGTGCCGCCGACCGCGGTCAGCTGAAGATCCTTGGTATCGAAATAATAGCCGGTGAGGTTGAAGCGCACGCGGTCGTCGAGGAAGGCGGTCTTGATCCCCGCTTCATACGACATCGTCTCTTCCTGATCGGCGGTCGAAATCACGCGCGAGAAGGTGAGGCGGCCCTGAACTGACGGCGCGCGATAGCCGCGCGCGACGCGGGCGTAAAAGGTGACCGCGTCCGACGCTTCATAGGTCGCGCTGGCGTCCCACGTCAGCAGCTTGCCCTTGACGGTGGCCGCCTGCGGCGGGACCGGCGTGTTCGGGTTGACGACGAAATCGGGGCGCGTTTCGACCGGGCGCGCGGCGACGAAATCGCGCGTGTCGTGGTTGTAGCGCGCACCGGCCTGCAAGGTCAGCCCGCCCTCGAACGCATAGTTGATCGAACCGAAGATGCCATAGGCTTCGCTGTCCTGCCGCTGCACCGCGATCGCCGACGGGATCGCGTCGGTCGGGCCGCCGAATTCGAAGCTGGTGATGTCCAGCCCTTCGTCGAAATAGAAGGCGCCGAACTGGTAGCCGAGCCCGCCGCTGTTGTTCGACGCGATGCGGATTTCCTGCGTGAACTGATCGAGGCTGGGCACATTGTCCTGGCTCTGCGCCTGGAAGGGGATGAGCCCCGGACCCGATTCGGGGAGGAACACCGCGCCGAAGCCGCCGTCGATGTCGCCGCGGCTCTTGAAATTGCCGTTCCAGTAGGAGGTGATCGAATAAGCGGTCACCGGCCCGAAATCATATTCGAGGTTGAGCGCGGCATTATAGGTGTTGAGCTTCTGGAAATTGATCCCGTCCTGCCACACCTTGTCGCGCTCGAATTCGGTTCCGGCGCCGCCGAGGCCGACGAGCTTGTTGCTGCCGGGAAGCTGGGTGTTCGCGCGGAAGATGATCGCCGAGCCGTCATAGACGCGGACCTGCCCGGTCACGCGGCCGGTGAAGGGGCCGCTTTCATATTGCAGCTGAAGCCGCGCGGCGATGTCGTCATAGCCGCCGAGGTCCTTGGATTTGGTCGTCGCGATATTGTCGACCCAATTGTCGCGATGCTGGTAAAGGCCCGAAAGGCGCACCGAAAAGCCGCTGTCGTCGGCGGCGCCCGCCGCGACTTCAACCTGGCTCGTGCCATAACGGCCATAGCTGGCGCGCGCATAGCCGCCGGTCTTGCCGGGCTTGACGGTGTCGAACTTGACGATGCCGGCCGGCGTGTTGCGGCCGAAGAGCGTGCCCTGCGGCCCGCGCAGCACCTCGACGCGGTCGAGGTCGAAGATCGGAAAGCCCTTGAGGATCGGGTTTTCGAGCACGACCTCGTCATAGACGAGGCTGACCGGCTGCGAGGCGTTGAGGTCGAAGTCGGTGTTGCCAAGGCCGCGGATATAGAAGCGCGGGAACGAACGGCCGTACGAGCTTTCGATGTTGAGGCTGGGGACGCGGCCCGCGAGCGCGCGGATGTCCGAACCCGTCGACGTGATCGCGCCGAGTGTGTCGCCCGACAGCACGCTGACCGATACCGGCACGTCCTGCAGACTTTCCTCGCGGCGCTGTGCGGTGACGACGATGTCGCCGAGCCCGCTGTCGGCTTCGGCGGCGGGGATGACCGATGCGTCCTGCGCGGCGGCGGGGGTGGCCGCGGCGGCAGCGAGGGCGACGCTCATGGCAAGGGCGGAAGGAAGATGGCGCATGACCTGTCCTTTTCGAAAGTGAAGCTGGCGGGTAGAGAATATTGTCCGCCGTTGCCGCGCGCGCGCCGCACGGTCAACGCCCGAGCGCCGCGCCGCTGACGTTCGTGTCGGAAGTGTTGCGCATTTGCTGCACTTTTGGGGCATGGCCGCGGGCGCAGACGAGCGCTGCGCGTTCGGCCCCTCCGTCAGCGCTTCGCGCTGCCACCTCCCCATGGCTTCGCGACAGGGAGGATTGACCGCGGCGCCAAATCCTCCCTGTCGCGAAGCGATGGGGAGGGGGACCGCCGCCGAAGGCGGTGGTGGAGGGGCCGCGACGGTGGCGCCATGGCCCTCCCTCAGCCGCCTTTCCCCTGCCGCCGCACGCCGCCCTCCGCCCCAGCGTCGTTCGCGGGCTGCGGCAGCCCAAAAAAGGCGCGGCGGGCGATCTCGCCGGCGCGGCGCAGCGGGGCGACGTCGGCGGCGCGCGCGGCTTCCCATGCTTCTTCTTCGTCGGGGTCGAGCGTGCGTTCATAATCTTCGTCGCCGAACGCGCCTTCTTCGATGCCGACATAATCGTCGGGCGGCGGGAAGTTGGTGCGCAGCTCGCCGGTCTCATCGTCGGCCCAGACGGTCATCGCCGCGGCTTCCTCCTCGGGGGTCGGTTCGGCGTCGAGGTCGCTTTCGGAATCGGCGGAAAACTGCGCAACTTCATTCGCGATCGCGCTATCGCGCCAGAGATTGGCGAGCGGGTTCGCGCGGTTGTCGCGCCCGGCGAGCCAGAGCGCGAGCGCGGCGCCGAGGCCGTCCGGAGCGTCGGCGGGTGCCTCGGCGGCATCCTTCGCGTTATCGCGCGCCGCCGCGGCGGCGTCGAAGAGCGACAGAAAGCCCGGCCAGTCGCCCGCGATGACCTGCGCCAGCATCTCTTCGCCCGCTTTCGCGCGCACCTCGACCATGCGGTCGAGCCGCGCGAGCATCGCGAGGCCGAGGCGGCTGTCAATGCGGCGGCGCTTGACGAAGCTGCGATCTTCTTCGCGCATCACCGTGCTCGTCTCGTCATGCCCCCAGATCGCGCGGTCGAGCAGCTCGTCGACGAGCCGCCCGCGCGCGATCAGCACCGCCGCGGCGCAGCCGAGCCGGAACGCCGCGCCGTGCGGCCGCTGCTTGAGCTGATAGACCGCGGAGGGCGACATGCCGACCTTGGCGGCCGAAATCTTCACCGATCCGTTGGTGGCAAAGGCTTCGAGAAAGTCGCGCTGGAGCCGCGGCGTCCAGTGGTAGCTGGCGGGGGCGGGGGTCGCGGCGGGATCAAAAGCGGTGTCGTCCATTGGCTCGTCCTTTGGGTTGGGTGAAACCGTCAGAATGAACCATATGGGTTAGATGTAGGAAAGGGGTTTTTTATGGAGGTGGTTTAGATACGGCAGATGGCGACCGGTTGCGGACGTAAGATCCTCCCTGTGCCGCAGGCATGGGGAGGTGGCAGCGCGAAGCGCTGACGGAGGGGCAATTGCGCCGACGTCGCAGAGCCCCTCCACCACTCGCTTCGCGAGCGGTCCCCCTCCCCATGGCTTCGCCACAGGGAGGATTTAACGGCAACTCCCCACCCCCAAACCGCTCGATCGTCAGAAGCTCAGTTCGTCGTAAATTTTCGAGAGGTCGTGGCCCCATGCATCCTCGTAGCGGTCGAGCAGGTCGTGCGCGGGGGACTTGCCGCTTTTGGCGATGCGGCGGAGCGGTTCGAGGAAGCCGACTTCATTGTCGCCCATCGAATTGACCTCGCCGCGCGCGGCGAGGCCCGCGGCGGCGATGTCGAGCACGCGGTGCGCCAATTGTCCCACCGTGCCGCCGCCGGGAGCCGGGGCGTCGAGGCCTTCGCTCGGCACCGCGTCGCGCAGCGCCTGCTGCTCCTCGATGCTCCAGCCCTTGACGAGATCCCAGGCGGCGTCGAGCGCGCCCTGATCGTAGAGCAGCCCGACCCACAGCGCGGGGAGCGCGCAGATGCGGTTCCACGGGCCGCCGTCGGCGCCGCGCATTTCGAGAAAGCTTTTGAGGCGCACTTCGGGAAAGGCGGTCGAGAGATGGTCGGTCCAGTCGGAGAGGCGCGGCAGCTCGCCGGGGAGCGCGGGCAGCTCGCCCTTCAGGAAATCGCGGAAGCTTTGCCCCGCGGCGTCGATATATTTGCCGTCGCGGAAGACGAAATACATCGGCACGTCCAGCATATAGTCGACATAGCGTTCGTAGCCGAAGCCATCTTCGAACACGAAGGGCAGCATACCGGTGCGCGCGGGGTCGGTATCGGTCCAGATATGGCTGCGGTACGACATATAGCCGTTGGGCCGCCCTTCGGTGAAGGGCGACGAGGCGAAGAGCGCAGTCGCGAGCGGCTGGAGCGCGAGCGACACGCGGAACTTCTGCACCATTTCGGCCTCGCTCGCATAGTCGAGGTTGGTCTGGATCGTGCAGGTTCTGAGCATCATGTCGAGGCCCATGCTGCCGACGCGCGGCATATGGTCGAGCATTATCTTGTAGCGCCCCTTGGGCATGATCGGCAGCTCGGCGCGCGTCTTGTCGGGCCACATGCCGAGGCCGAGGAAGCCGAGGCCGAGTTCGGCGCCGACTTCCTTCACCTGCTTCAGATGCCGCCCGGTTTCGGCGCAGGTCTGGTGCAGATTTTCGAGCGGCGCGCCGGAGAGTTCGAGCTGCCCCGCGGGTTCGAGGCTGACGGTGCCGTCCCTGCCCGCCAGCGCAATAACCTTGTCGCCCTCGATCACCGGCTCCCAGCCGAAGCGGGTGAGCGCCATCAGGAGGTCGTGGATGCCGCCAGGCTCGTCATAGGAGGGCGCGCGGTGATCGCTCACCCGGTAGACGAATTTTTCATGCTCGGTGCCGATGCGCCAGCGGTCTTTGGGCTTTTCGCCCTGGGCCATGGGGGCCGCAAGCTGGTCGCGGTGTTCGATGACGGGATCGTGGCTGTTCGAAGCGGTGCGCGTGCTCATGGCGCGCATTTAGACTATCCGGTATAGAATGCAATCGGGGCTGTGCGGGTCAGTCGATGGCCGGCCTCAAAGTGGGTTTGCGGTTCCAGATCGCCCCTGCGCCGCCCCCGTCCAGTCGCCGTGCTGCGCCATCCACAAGGTAGTGGCGGCAATCGCAGCGGTTTCGGCGCGGAGGATGCGCGGCCCAAGCGAGAGGCGGTGCACCGCGGGATGCGCGGTCAGCAGCGCGCGCTCGCGATCGGTGAAGCCGCCCTCGGGACCGGTGAGGATGGCGGCGGGGGCGGGGGCGGCGAGGCGCCCCATCGGCACGCCGCCGGCTTCGTTGGCGAAGAGCAGCGCGCGCCCGGCGGGCCAGTCCTTCAGCAGCTGCGGCAGCTTGACCGGGTCGGCGAGCGCGGGGAGCGCGGTGCGGCCGCATTGTTCGCAGGCTTCGACAATTTGCGCTTCCAGCCGCTCGCGCTTCACGCGCTCGACGATCGTGCGTTCGGTAATTACCGGCTGCAGGCAGCGGACGCCGAGTTCGGTCGCCTTTTCGATGATCCAGTCGAGCCGCGCTTTCTTCACCGGCGCAAAACAGAGCCAGAGGTCGGGAACCGCTTCGATGTCGCGCAGGTGCCGGTCGATGCGCAGCGTTGCCGACCGTCTGGTCGCATCGTCAATGACCGCCAGCCACTCGCCGCTTCGATTGTCGAACAGCAGCACGGGATCGCCCGCCTTCAGGCGCATCACGCCGAGCAGATAATGGGCCGCGGCGCCGTCGATCATCGGCATACTGTCGGCACCGAGCGGCGCGTCGATAAACAGGCGGGGCGTGCTGGCGGGCGGCCACGCTGGAGTCGCAGGCATGGCGCGCGATAGCAGAGAGCGACGATTTGTGCATCTTTCGCTGCCGGTTGCGCAAATCCGTCCCGATCCGGGCCAGAACCGCAGATTCATCGCGTTTGGCGTCGTGCCGATTAGCATTTTGGTAAGCGTTGTCCCCCTAGGTGCGAGATTACCAGCGGCACATCGGTTGGGGAATGCCGCGGGCCGAAGAGGGGTTAGACCATGCGAGGGACCTGGACCGCCCGGCTGCGCGCCGGTACCAAATCGCTGATTAGCGACCAACGCGGCAACGCCTTCATGCTGACAGCCGCGGCGATCATTCCGGTGATCGGCTTTGTAGGGTCGGCGGTCGATATCGGCCGCGCCTATATGACGCAGCTGCGCCTGCAGCAGGCGTGTGATGCCGGTGTGCTCGCCGGGCGCCGCGCAATGGGCGGCGCGACCTATGACGAAGCGGCCGAGGCCGAAGCCGACAAGATGTTCAACTTCAACTTCCCCGAAGCCAAATATGGCGCGTCGGGCATCCTCTTTTCCTCAGAAGCGATCAATGCTTCTGACGTTGCCGGACAGGCGTCGGCGGTCCTGCCGACCTCGCTGATGTTCATGTTCGGCAAGGACGAGTTCCGCCTGTCGGTCGATTGCACAGCGAAGCTGGAAATATCGAACGTCGATGTCATGCTTGTACTCGACGTGACGGGGTCGATGTCCAGCACAAATTCGGGCGATACGGTCAGCAAAATTCAGGGGCTGCGGACTGCTGCGATCGACTTTTTCGACACGTTGACGACCGCCGACGTCGGCGACGGACGTTTGCGCTTTGGCGTCGTTCCTTACAGTTCGTCCGTAAATGTTGGATCCATATTGATTGCGAAAAATCCGGACTGGATTGCCAACACCGTGATGCTGCCATCGCGCTTGGCGAAGTTCCGGCAGGAATATGCCAACCCGATTTATGACCCCAGCGACGAATATACCGACAGCGCGACCACTTATGATTCCAGCTGGACGAATAATGGCACCGTATCTGCCAAGAATTCTGCGGCCTGCACCGCACTGAACCCGCCTGCCGATACCAGCCCGTCGCCTAGCAACGCGCCCGATTACAGCAATGCTTCGGTGTACGAGAGCGGAGATAAGCGCGTTACAACCTACGACACTGAACAGGAATATACGTTTCGTACCTATCGCTATACGTGGTCGAGCAATAAATGCAGACTGCAATATAAGAACGCTTACTTCACGCGCCATTTCATCACGACGGTTACCGAAACGCGGGTCGACGTTTTTGATGGCAAATATGACTATAAGGACCGTGAATTTCCGGTCGCAAACGTGAAAATGGGCAACCCTCTGACGACCGACACTGGCGATAAGGGTGTGTCGATCTCCACGACCTGGCAGGGCTGTTTGATGGAACGTGCGACTACGCCGTTCGCATCAAATGAAACTGCGCCCAGCGATGCCTATGATATGGATATCGATATGAAGCCGACGACCGTTGGTGAAGACGCGGTCGACACGCAATGGAAGGTGTTCCTGCCGGCGGTGACCTATTCACGGTCGACGCCCGCACCCTATACATCCACTACGGACAGCACGAACTTTCTGGAAAAGGGCGGCGATTACGCGGCCTGCCCGGCGCGCGCGATGAATCTGACCACCATGACCAGCGCCGACCGGAATACTTTCGCCAACTATATCGCTACGCTGCAACCGAAGGGCTACACCTATCACGACGCCGGGATGGCGTGGGGCGCGAGGCTGATTTCTCCGACCGGTCTTTTCGCGGAGGAGAATGCCACCGCGGCCAACGGCCGACCCATCAGTCGCCACATCGTTTTCATGACCGATGGTGAGATGAACACGCCGCGCGCGAACTTGTCGCATCAGGGGCAGGAAAGCGCGATGAACCGCATCGGCGCGACCAGCGACAGCAATGCGATCGCGCGCCACAACAACCGCTTTGTCCAATTGTGCCGTTCGGCGCGCCAGCGCGGGATGACGATCTGGGTCGTGTCGTTCGGGGTCGGCAGCAACAGCACCCTTAATAGTTGCGCGTCTTCCGGGCAGGCGTTCGAGGCCGACAATGCCGCCCAGCTCAACGAGCAGTTCCAGGCGATCGCGCGGCAGATTTCCAAGCTGAGGCTGTCGCAATGACCCGCGCTGCGTTCCCGACGCGTCGCCTGATCCGCCGCCTGCGGAAAAGCGAGCGCGGCACCGCTTTCGTCGAGTTCGCGCTGACGGCGCCGGTGTTCCTGATGATCCTGCTCGGCATCTTCGATTTTTGCTGGCAAATGTATGCGCAACAGGTGTTGCAGGGCGTTGTGGCAAAGGCCGGGCGCGATGCGACGCTCGAGGGGTTTGCCGCCGACCAGAGCGCGCTCGACGATACGGTCGAGGCACAGGTAAAGAAGGTGTTTGCAAACGCCACGGTGACCTTCAATCGCCGCGTTTTCGACGATTACAGCGATATCCGGCCGCCGCGCTGGGTCGATTCGAACGGCAACGGCCTTCAGGATCCATCGCCCATCGATTGCTGGGAGGATGGCGGCCGGCAGGGCAATGGCGGCGCCGACGACGTGGTCCAATATACGGTATCGATGCGGTTCGACCGGGTTTTGCCCCTGTGGCGGATGCTGGGACAGTCGCAATATGCGACGCTGAGCTCGACGACGCTGCTGCGCAACCAGCCCTTTGCCGCCGGCGGCGAGGTCGAGCCGGAGATATGCGGATGACCGGCCCTGTCGAATTCCGCCGCCGGATGCGGCGAACCATGCGGCGCCTGGCGCAAAGCAACCGCGGTTCGGTGATGCTGGAAATGGCCTTTTCCATTCCTTTCCTGATACTCGTCGGCTTCGGCGGGCTCGAAATTGCCAACCTGACGCTGGCGCACACACGCGTCAGCCAGCTGGGGCTGAACACTGCCGACAATGCCGCGCGTATCGCCGCGGGCAGCAATCTGACGCAGCCGCAGGTGCGCGAGATCGACATCAACGAGGTGTTCGCCGGCGCCGAACGGCAGGTGGCGGGACTGGGTTTTGAAAATAACGGCCGCATCATCCTGTCGAGCCTTCAGCGAAATAATGATGGCGGGCAGACGATCAAATGGCAGCGCTGTTTCGGTAATCTGGAGGTCGCATCGGCCTATGGCGTCGAGGGCACCGGCGCGACGGGTACGGGTTTTCCCGGCATGGGGCCGGCGGGCCGCGAAGTGAAAGCGGCGGCGGGCACCGCGATCATGTTCGTCGAAGTGACCTATGAATATCAGCCCCTCCTGTTCGGCGCCTGGCTGGGCCCGCGGACCATCCGGTCGACCGCCGCCTATAATGTTCGCGAGGCGCGCGACCTGTCGGGTGTGAAGGCGCCGGGCACCCCCGCCACCTGCGACGACTGACGGCGCGCTCCGACGGGGCGATCGGCCATTTATTCGCGCGCGCTCGCCTGCTATCGCGCGCGAAACAATGACGACCACTCACCCTCCCGACAGCCAGCTTAGCGGCCTGATCGCATGGCTTCCTGCCGCGGCGCGGCCCTATGCGCTGCTTGCTCGCTTCGACCGGCCGATCGGCTGGTGGCTGCTCTATTGGCCGTGCGCGTTCGGCGTCGCGCTCGGCGGCGGAGCGGTCAGCCATTGGCCGCTATTGTTGTGGTTCCTGCTCGGGGCGATCGCGATGCGCGGGGCGGGGTGCGTCTATAACGACATCGTCGATCGCGACCTCGACGCGAAAGTGGCGCGTACCGCGTCGCGCCCGGTGGCGAGCGGGGCGGTATCGGTGCGGAACGCCGGGCTGTGGACGGTGCTGCTCGCGCTCGTCGGGCTGCTCGTGCTTCTTCAGCTGCCGGGGCCGGCGCAGATCGTCGCGCTCGCGAGCCTGATCCTCGTCGCTGCCTATCCCTTTATGAAGCGCATCACCTGGTGGCCGCAGGCGTGGCTGGGGCTGGTATTCAGTTGGGGGGCGCTCGTCGCATGGGTCGCGGTGGGCGGCGTTCAGGGGCTGGCGTTGCCGCTGCTCTATGCCGGCTGCATCGCGTGGGTAATCGGATATGACACCATCTATGCGCTCCAGGACATCGAGGACGATATGCTCGTCGGCGTCAAATCGAGCGCGCGCGCGATGGGCGGACAGGTGAAGGGCGGGGTCGCGCTCTGCTATGCCGCGGCGCTCGGCCTCTGGGGCGGCGCGCTGTGGGCGGTGCGGCCCGACCCGCTGGTGCTGGCCGCACTGCTTCCTGCGGCGGTGCAGTTGACGGGGCAGGTGGTGACGCTCGATGTCGCGAGCGGCGAGGATGCGCTGGCAAAATTCCGCAGCAACCGCTTCGCCGGGCTGCTGGTGTTCGCGACAATGCTGGTCGTGGGGATGGCGCCCTAAAGCCCCAGCGCCTTGCGCAGCTCGGCGTTGATGCGGCTCTGCCAGCGCGGCCCCATGGCGCGGAATTTTTCGAGGACGATGCTGTCGAGGCGGAGCGTCACCTGTTGTTTGGGGTCGGCGGATTTGGGGCGGCCGGGTTTGGTCCAGGTGCCGTCCGCGGGCTTGACCAGCTTGCCATTCTCGTAAACGGCTGCGCGGCGAAAATGATCCTCCGTCCATTCGGGTGCATCGTCCGGATCAATCCAAGGCTTTTCGGCGGGCTTTGAGTTCTTCGTCATGGACATATCTCATCGAAATGATGCGGCGGGTATCGTTGCGTAGCGTCCAGACGATCGCGACAGCCCGACCTTCAAGTTCTCCGTAAACGATGTAACGATCTTCGCCATAATCTTGTCTATCGTCGAGAAACTCCAGATAATCTGCCTCGAAAACCTTGCTGGCGTCGGCGAAATCCAGACCGCGTTCCAGAAGCGTCCATTGGCGCTTTCGCTCATCATAAGCAATTTTCATCGCCACCACCCTATATCCCGCTCGCCAAGTGCAGACGATACGAGCCTTTCGGGGGTGGGCTCGAATAATTTAATGTAGTTACAAAAATTGTCAATCCTACTCCGCCGCGAGCAACTCCTCCGCGCCGCCTAGGTCCACCGACACTAGGCGGCTGACGCCGCGCTCGATCATGGTCACGCCGAACAGGCGGTGCATCCGCGCCATTGTCACGGCATTGTGGGTGACGATCAGGTAGCGGGTGTTGGTTTCGCGCGCCATGCGGTCGAGCAGGTCGCAGAAGCGCTCGATATTCGCGTCGTCGAGCGGCGCGTCGACTTCGTCGAGGACGCAGATCGGCGCGGGGTTCGTGAGGAAGAGGCCGAAGATCAGCGCGACCGCGGTCAGCGCCTGTTCGCCGCCCGACAAGAGGGTGAGCGTGCCGAGCCGCTTGCCCGGCGGCTGCGCCATGATTTCGAGCCCGGCTTCGAGCGGATCGTCCGAATCGACGAGTTCGAGATGCGCCTGCCCGCCGTTGAAGAGCGTGGTGAAGAGGCGCTGGAAATGCGTGTTCACCGCCTCGAACGCCGCGAGCAGGCGGACACGGCCCTCGCGATTGAGATTGCCGATGGACCCGCGGAGGCGATGCACCGCCTGCGTCAGCTCCTCGATCTCGGCGGCGTTTTTTTCGCGTTCGGCATCGAGTTCGGCGAGTTCGTCGGCGGCGACGAGGTTGACCGGGCCGAGCCGCTCGCGGTCGGCGATCAGCCGGTCATGCGCGGCCGATTCGGCGTCCGCATCGCCGACGCTGTCGCTCTCGAACCCCGCCTTTTGCGGGAGCAGCGGCGGCGGGCATTCGAAGCGTTCGCCCGACAGTCGGCCCATTTCGACGCGGCGCAGCTCAGCATTTTCGGAGCGGGCGACGGCGCCGGCGCGCGTTTCGCGCGCGGCGGCGACGCGCTCGCGGATCGCGTTCAGCGCGGTTTCGGCCTCGCGGAGCGCAGCTTCGGCGGCGCGCTCCTGCGCTTCGGCGGTGGCGAGTTTTTCGCGCAGGCTCGCTTGCGCGGCCTCGGCGGCGGTGCGCTGTTCGGCGAGGCGCGCGGGGGCGCCGGCGAGCGCCGCGGCCTCGGCGGCGAGCGCGTCGGCGCGCTTGTCCATTTCGGTGACGCGGCGCGCGGCCTCGCCCGCGCGCGCTTTCCAGCTCTTGATCTCCGCGCTGACGACCGCCTGCCGTTCGCTGAGCGCGGCGAGCGTGCGGTCGTGCGCGGCGAGCGCATCGCGCGCGGCCTGGGCGTCGGCGCGCGCGCGGTCGGCGGTCTGTTCCTCGGCATCGAGCGCGGCGCGCGCAAGCGCTTCGTCGGGGAGCGCGGCGAGCGCCGCTTCTTGCGCTGCGAGCTGTTCGCCGGCGTCTTTCGCGGTTTCGGCGATTTCGGCGAGGCGGCGCGCGAGCAACGCTGCGGCATCGCGGTGCCGGTCGAGCGCGGCCTGCGCCTGATCGGCGGCGCGCAGCGCGGTGCGGCGCGCCTCGTCGGCGGTCGCGAGCGCCTTGCGCGCGGCGGCGGCAGCTTCGGTGAGCTCGGCGGCTTTCGCCGCGGCTGCCGCGCGGCGATCGCGAAGTTCCTGCACGCCGAGTTCGACCGCGGGGCGCTGCGCCGCGAGTTCGTCGAGGCGGTTGCGGCGTTGCAGCCGTTCGGTCGCGGTCGCGCCGTCGCCGCGGGTGACGAAGCCGTCCCAGCGGCGCATCACGCCCCCCAGCGTGACAAGTCGCTGGCCGACCGCGAGCGGCTGGCCGCCGTCGGTGTCGGCGACCGCGACCTGGGCGAGGCGGCGCGCGAGCGCGGCGGGCGCCTCGACATGCGCGGCAAGCGGCGTCGTTCCGGCGGGGAGCGAGGGATCGTCCTTGACGGCCGCGGCGCCGAGCCAGCTGCGCGCGGCGGCGGGGTCGGTGCCGGCGTCGAGATCGTCGCCGAGCGCTGCGGCGAGCGCGGCTTCGTAGCCGGGCTTGGCGCGGAGCTGGTCGAGGATCCGGTCGTCGTCGCTGCGCGCGGCGGCAAGCGCGCGTTCGAGCGTCGCGGCCTCGCCGTCGAGCGCGGCCAGCGCGGCGCGCGCTTCGGCGAGGCCCGATTCGATGGCGGCAAGGTCGGCGGCGATCGCCGCGCGGTCGGCCTCGGCATCGTGCAGCGCCTGTTCGGCGGCGGCGATAGCGGTTTCGGCGGCTTCGGCGGCGCGCACGCTTTCAGCATGGGTCGCGGCGAGCGCCGCGCTGTCGCCGAGTGCGGCGACCTCGGCCTCGATCCGCGCCTTGTCGGCGGCGATGCGGCGCACTGTGGCTTCGGCGCTGTCACGCGCCGACGCGGCAATGCGGCGGTCGGCGGCCTCGCTCGCAGCTTTGGCGCGCGCCTGCGCGAGTGCGACCTCGGCATCGCGAAGGCGGGCCTGCGCGGAGAGATTGGTCTCGGCGAGCGCCGCCTTGCCCGCGTCGTGCGCGGCGATGTCCTGCGCCAGCGATCTGGTTTCGGTGTCGAGCGCGGTCAGCGCGGCATGGGCGTCGCGCGCGAGTTCGCCTTCGTGCGCGCGGTCGGCCTCGATCCGCCGTTGCTGCGCCGCGAGATCGTCGAGCCGCTGGAGCGCGGCGCGCTCTTCGCCCTGCAAACGGACCTGCGTCGCGGTCGCTTCGGCGAGCGCGTCGCGCTGTGCCTGCGCGTCGCTACGCGCCGCGGCGACGCGCGTCGCGACCTCGGTTTGCGCCTTGGAGATGGTTTCGAGCTCGTCCTGCGCGGCCTTGACTGCGGCTTCGGCGGCATCGGCATCGCGGCGCGCCTGGTCTGCGGCGGCGGCGGCATCGCGCCAGCGCGCGTAAATCAGCCGCCCCTCGGCTATGCGGATGTCGTCGCTGAGCTTCTTGTATTTCTCCGCCGCGCGCGCCTGTCGCCGCAGCGCGTTGGCGCGGACTTCCATGTCCGCGACGATTTCGGACAGGCGCGTGAGGTTCGTTTCGGTCGCGCGCAGTTTCTGCTCGGCGTCCTTGCGGCGGACGTGCAGCCCGGCGATGCCCGCCGCTTCCTCCAGCATCGCGCGGCGGTCGGTCGGCTTGGCGGCGATGACGTTCGCGATCTTGCCCTGGCTGACGAGCGCGGGACTGTGCGCGCCGGTCGCGGCGTCGGCGAAGATCAGCGCGACGTCCTTCGCGCGCACGTCGCGGCCGTTGGCGCGATAGGCGCTGCCCGCGCCGCGCTCGATGCGGCGGATGACTTCGAGGTCGTCGCCGTCGCCGCCGTCGGAGAGGCCCGCGACGAGCGCGCCTTCGGTATCGCAATGGAGCGCGACTTCGGCAAAATCGCGCGCCGGGCGCGACGAGGTGCCGGCGAAGATGACATCTTCCATGCCGCCGCCGCGCATCGACTTTGGCGAGGATTCGCCCATCACCCAGCGGATCGCTTCCAAAAGGTTCGACTTGCCGCAGCCATTGGGGCCGACGACGCCGGTCAGCCCGGGCTCGATGCGCAGTTCGGTGGGTTCGACGAAGCTTTTGAAACCGGTGAGGCGCAGGCGCTTTATCTGCACGGGAAACGCCCGAGCAGATCATCGAATCGGAGCTGGTGCAACCTGAGCGTCACATATCCCCCATGGAGCCGTCATGCCGCGCGGTGGGGGGGTGTGCAAGCCCATAAGCCCCTCCCCTTCAGGGGAGGGGTTGGGGTGGGGGCCATCGGCCTTGCGCAAAGCCGATGCCCCCCACCCGCTGCGACCAGCGAACAAGTTCGCAAGTCTCGCTGCCCTCCCCTGAAGGGGAGGGCGAAGGAAGATCAGCGCGCGCCCATCGTGCGCAGGCGGTCGCGCAGCGGGCCCCAGGTGTTGATGCCTTCGACGACCTGGCCGTTGATGGCGAAGGTCGGGGTGCCGGTGATCTGATATTTCTCGACCGCTGCGTTGGTGCCCTTTTCGATCGCCTCGACATTTTCGACCTTGGCGAGGCACTGCTGGATCGTCGCGGCGGGGACGCCGCGCTGTTGGTAGAACTGGTCGATGCCCCAGCCCTTGGCGAGCGCGGTGAAGCGCTGCTGCGGCGGCAGCTGCATCGCCGCCTCGATCCCCGGCTGCGGCTTCGACGCGCCGGCGACGAAGGCGTCATGTTCGAGGAAGGTCGCGTCGGCGAGCGGGAAGAAACGGTCGGTGCCGGTGCATTTGACGATCGCGCCGGCGATCGCATCGACGGGATGGAGCATGAAAGGCGTCAGCTTGTACGACACGCGGCCGGTGTCGACGAAATCGCGCTTCAGCTCTTCGTGCGAATCCTTGGCGAACTGCGCGCAGTGGCCGCAGGTGAAGGCGCCGAATTCCTCGAGTTTGATCGGCGCTTCGGGATTGCCCATCACAACGCCGTCGCCATCGACGCTGACGACCTGCGACCAGCTCTTGCCTTGGGGCGGTGCGACCTTGGCAATGGCATCCTGTTCCTTGGCCGGGTCGGCGGTGCCGCCACCACAGCTGGCGAGCGCGAGCGCACCGAGCGAGGACAGGAGGGCGGTACGAAGCGATGGGGTCATGATATGTCTTTCTCCACGAAGGCGGGAATGCGGCGCTTTTAAGCAGGCTTGAGCGCGAGGTCGAGTTTCGATTTGAGCGCGGGCCACGTTCCCACTTCGGCGCGCAGGCCATTGATGAAGAAGCTGGGCGTGCCCGTGACGCGGTCGGCGGTGCGCCCGATGTTGGTCATGCCGGTGAGTTCGGCCTGCGCCACCTCGCTGCCCAGCGCGGCGTCGAGCTGCGCCTGCGAATAACCGCGTCCGAGCATGAGCGCGGCGAGGCCGGTGTCGGCAGCGATCCGGCGCGCGCGCTCGGCCACCGTTCCCCCGAACCAGCTGGTTTTCTGGGCATCGCTGGCCTTTTGCACCTTGGCAATGAAGGTCGGGAAAGCCGCAAATATCGCCTGATGATTGCCCGCAAAGGCGCTGGCGCCGCCGACGCGCGCGAGCAGCGCCGCGGTCATGTCGACGGGATCGCGCACAAGATTGCGATATTCGAACAGGACAAGCCCGCGGTCGATATAGCCTGTCTTGAGCGGCAGCGATGCCGCTTTCGCGAAATCGGCGCAGATATGACAGGTGTAGCTGAAATATTCGACGAGCCGCAGCTTGGCCGCAGGGTTGCCGATGACATAGGCGCCGATCGGGCTGGTCGTCACCGTCCGCGACCAGGCGGCGGGTTTGGCAGGCGTCGCAGCCATCAGCGTCAGTGCGGCGCCCGAAAGCGCGAGCACCGCGGTGCGGCGGTCGAGGAGCGGATCGTCGAAAGCGGACATGATGTTGGCCTTAACTGATCTTGGGAAGCCGCGGCGGCGCGGCGAGGCCCGCGGCCATGCGTTCGAGCACGGTGCGAAGTTCCGGGTCGCCGATGTCGCGCAGGCTGTCCCCCAGTTCGGCGGGTACGGGTTTCAGCATGGCCGGCGGCTGAACGGGCGCGGCGGGGGTGACCTGCCCGTGCGCCATGCGGACGGTGGCGATCGCGGCATAGCCGAAGAAGCGGTTGACCGCGGCGATGATGTCGGGCGCGACATGCTGGAGCATCGGCGCGTGCGCGCCGCTGATCGTGAGGTGCAGCGTGCCCCCCGCCTTTTGTCCCACAGGGAAGCGGATCATGGCGGGCTGGGTGACGTCGGCAAGGCGGTCGCCGACGATTTCGCGCCAGCGGCTGACCACCGAGGACTGAATGAAGCCGAATTTGCGAAAGGCGGTACGGCCGATTTCGGGGACGAGGTCGGAAATCGCGCGCGCCTCGCCGCCGCGCGGGCGCTCGTAGCGGCGCGCGGGGGCCTTGGCGGGCTTTGCGCCGGCTTTGGTGCCGCCCTTCGCCTTTGTCTTTTTGGCGGGGGCGTCGTCTCCCGTGGGTTTCGTCATACCCGACGCCATGCCATAGGCGGGGGGTGAGCGTCCAGAGTATCGGCATGGAATCGCCCCTCCCCTTCAGGGGAGGGGTTGGGGTGGGGGCTTGTCGCCTTGCGCAAGGCCGATGGCCCCCACCCGCTGCAACTAGGCAGCAAGCTGCCAAGTTTCGCTGCCCTCCCCTGAAGGGGAGGGGTTTATGAATTTTTCGGCGCGCCTGCTCGGCTGGTATGACGGCGCGGCGCGCGTGCTGCCGTGGCGGATCGCGCCGGGGAGCGCGGAGGTGCCCGACCCCTATCGCGTATGGCTGGCCGAGGTCATGCTCCAGCAGACGACCGTCGCCGCGGTGGCGGGATATTTCGCGCGCTTTACCGAGCGTTGGCCGACGGTGGGCGATCTGGCCGCGGCCGACGATGCCGACGTCATGGCGGCGTGGGCGGGGCTTGGCTATTATGCGCGTGCGCGCAATTTGCTGGCTTGCGCGCGCGCGGTCGTTGCCGAGCATGGCGGGCGCTTTCCCGACAGCGAGGCGGGGCTGCGCGCGCTGCCGGGGATCGGCGACTATACCGCCGCGGCCGTGGCGGCGATTGCCTTTGGCCGCGCGGCGGTGGTCGTCGATGCCAATATCGAGCGGGTGATCGCGCGGCACCGGCTGATCGAGACGCCGCTTCCCGCCGCCAAGCGCGCGATTCGCGATGCGCTGGCGCCGCTGGTTCCGGGCGATCGGCCGGGCGATTTTGCGCAGGCACTGATGGATCTCGGCGCGACTATTTGCACGCCGCGCGCGCCCGCGTGCGAACGCTGCCCGATCGCCGCCGATTGCCGCGCGCGCGGACGCCCCGACGTCGAACGGCTGCCGGTCAAGCCGCCGAAGAAGGCGAAGCCGCGCCGCCACGGAATTGCGCACTGGATCGAGCGGGACGGGCGGATCTGGCTGGTGGTGCGTCCGGGCAAGGGGATGCTCGGCGGAATGCGTGCGCTGCCCGGCGGCGAATGGACCGATGCCCCGCTCACCGAATCGACTGTCGTCAGTGTCGATCATGGGTTCACCCATTTCGACCTGACGCTGGGGCTGGTGCGCCGCGAATTGACCGATGCCGCAGCGGAAGGTGTCTGGTGGCCGATCTCGGAGCTTGACGCCGCGGGGCTGCCGACGCTCTATCGCAAGCTGGTGAGCAAGATGCTGGAGAGAGACGCATGAACATGATGGTGACGCGCCGCGCGTTGATGGGCGGAATGGCGCTCGGCGGCGCCGCGGCGCTGCTGCCGCGCGCCGCATGGGCATGGCGCGCCGACGGGGCGACGCTCTATCCCGCGACGAGCGCGTTCATTCAGGGCTTTGTCGCGCGCCGCGAGCTGACCGGGACGCTCGCTGCAATCGGCAAGGGGCAGGAGGCGCCAGTGTTCATCGGCGCAGGCGTGCAATCGAACGGGTCACCGACGCCGGTCGGCCCCGACACGATCTGGCGCCTCTATTCGATGACCAAGCCGGTGACGGGCATCGCCGCGATGCTGCTTATCGAGGACGGCAAGATGAAGCTCGACCAGCCGATCGCCGATTTCCTGCCCGCCTTTGCCAATATGAAGGTGCAGAATACCCCCGACGGGTCGCTGACCGACGTGCGCCCCGCCAAAGGCCCGATCACGGTGCGCCAATTGCTGACCCACACCGCGGGGCTGGGCTATAATATCATCCAGAAGGGGCCGATCAAAAAGGCCTATGACGACGCCGGCATCGTCGGCGGGCAGGCGAGCCGCCTGCCGATCCCCGGCCTCGCCCCCGTGGATCCCGCGCCGAGCCTGGCCGCGATGGCCGACCGGCTGGCCGCACTGCCGCTCGTTTACGAGCCGGGGACGCAGTGGAGCTATTCGATCAGCCTCGACCTGATGGGGCGGCTGATCGAGGTCGTGTCGGGGCAGGCGTTCGACGCCTTTCTGAAGGCGCGCCTGTTCGATCCGCTCGGCATGAAAAGCACGGGATTCATGGTTGCGGCTAAGGACGTCGGCCGCTTCACGAGCAATTATGCGCCGTTCGGCGGCGCGCTGATCCCCTTCGATCCCGCGGCCAGCTCGATCTACCTCGACCCGCCGCCCTATCCGTTCGGCGGCGGCGGACTGGTGTCGAGCGCGCGCGATTATGACCGCTTCCTCGCGATGCTGCTGGGCGAGGGTGAAACCGGCGGAGTGCGCGTGATGTCGGCAGATACCGCGCGGCTCGCGATGTCGAACCTGATCGACGACAGCGTCAACCGCAAGGGGACGTTTATCGACGGACAGGGCTTTGGCGCGGGCGGGCGCGTGTCGCTGCCGGGCTCGCCGGGTGGCGAGGGGATTTTCGGCTGGGCAGGGGCGGCGGGGACGGTCGGTTTCGTCCACCGCAAACTCGGCTATCGCGCCGCGGGCTATACGCAGATCATGCCGCCCGAATCGGTGCCCTTTCAGGCGAAATTCGGCGAGACCTTCTTCAAGGACGTCGCCGCCTGATGCCCCTGCCGCTCGGCTTCACCGGCGCGCGGCTCGACCGTGCCGACCAGATGCGCACCAATGAAGCGGCCTTCGCCGCGGCGCTTGCCGATCCGCGCGCGACGTGCCTTGTGCTCGACGGCATCGATTTCGTGCCGGGCGAGGGAGGCGGCTTGCTGTGGGAGCCGCTCGATCCGGCGGACGAGCGCGCGCCGATGCTGCTCGGCATCGACGATACGGGCGCGCCGCGCTTCGTGCGCGAGGCGGCGGCCGGCGTGCGCGTCGATGCGCGGTCGCGCACGGTGATGCGGCTGTTGCCGTTGCTGTCGACCGAGGAAGCGGCGCTTTATGGCGGCGCGCGCAGCCTGGTCGACTGGCACGCGCGGCATCGGTTCTGCGCGGTGTGCGGGGCGCCGACTGCGCTGTTCCGCGGCGGCTGGGGGCGGCGCTGCGGCGCGTGCAAGGCCGAGCATTTCCCGCGCGTCGATCCGGTGGTCATCATGCTCGCGGAATATGAGGACCGCGTGCTCGTCGGGCGCCAGCCGGGCTTTCCGCCGGGCTTTTTCTCGGCGCTCGCGGGCTTTGTCGAGCCCGGCGAATCGCTGGAGGAAGCCGTTGCGCGCGAATTGTTCGAGGAGGCGGGCATTCATGTATCGGACGTCACCTATGTGGCGAGCCAGCCCTGGCCCTTTCCTTCGTCGCTGATGATCGGGTGCCGCGCGGTCGCGACGGGCGCCGCGCTGACGCTCGATACGACCGAGATCGAAGCGGCGATGTGGGTCGACCGCGCCGAAGTGCGCGCCGCGCTGGCGGGCGACATGGGCGCCAGTTTTCTGGCGCCGCCGCCGCTGGCGATCGCACGCTATCTGCTGGAGGAGTGGGTGGGGTAGCGGGAGAGGGCAGCTTTGGGGTGGGGAGCGGACGTTCCCACCATTCGTCATTCCCGCGAAAGCGGGAACCCAGGGAGGGGGCAGCCGACGCACGCTCTGGGTTCCCGCTTTCGCGGGAATGACGACGTTTTAGGTATACGGAATGTCGGCAATCGGTCGTTAGTGGCCAAGCCGATCAACGACCGTTATCACGGCCGATGCCTAACCCCGCTTGCCGGTGATCCGGCTGATTTCCTTCGCCACCATTGTCTCGACCAGCGCGGGGAGGTTAGCGTCGAGCCATTCTTTCAGCATCGGGCGGAGCGCGTCGAGCACGACGTCTTCCATTGTGCGGCCCGCGACGGCAGGGGCTGCGGTAGTCGCCGCGGCAACGGCGGGCGCGACCACGGCGGTCAGCGCCTCGAGCGACTGGCGCGCGGCATCGGCGCTGGCTTCGGAAACGAGTTCGTCCGCGGCTTCGGGCGCGTCGTCGGCGGTCACCCGATCCTCCTCATCCTGCAGGTCGAGAATATCGTCGGCTTCGGGGACGCGAATCTCGCGCGCGGCGCCGGGCGCTTCGTCGCGGGCGATCACGCGCCGAATCGACGACAAGATGTCTTCCATCGACGGTTCCCGCGACATATCGCCCATATACACCCCCTAAACCATCGCGATTACCGCATGGTTAACGCTTCCCTTACCGATCGGGCGGGTATTTTGCCAAGCTTTATTGTGGCGGAAGCGCGGGTGGGCCCTCGGGGACGTTGGCGTCGGCCGGGGGCACGGCGCGCGTGTCAGTTGCGACCTGCTGCGGTTCGGGGTCGTCGGCCCAGTCCCACAACTGCCCTTTCACGCGGCGATAGTTGACCTCGGGGTCGTAGAGCGCGCCGCCCTCCAGCCCCAGGTCGCGCGCCTCGGCCTTGCCCATCGCGGCGAGGAGCGAGAAAGCGGCGACATAGGAGTTGCGCTGCGCCGAGACGAGCTGGACCTGCGTGTTCAGATATTCCTGCTCGGCGTTCAGAATGTCGAGGATCGAGCGCGTGCCGACGCTGTTTTCGGCGCGCACGCCTTCGAGCGAGAGCGCGTTCGCGCCGACCGCCTGCTGCGTCGCGGCGATGATGCGCTCGTTCGCCTGCCACGCGGCATAGGCACCGCGCGTTTGTGCGATCACGCCGCGCTCGACCTCGACATATTGCTCGATCGCCTGGCTGCTGCGCGACTGCGCCTGGCGTACCTGCGCCGAACGACGGCCGCCCGTGAAGATCGGCAGCGTGACCTCGACCCCCGCCGCAGCGCTCGACGTTTCCTGCGTGACGCTGACGCCGGGCACGCCGCTGTCCAGCGAGCCGAGAAAATTATTGTAGCCGCCGCTGAGGATCGCCGACACCTTGGGCGCGCGCGACGATTTGGCGGTGCCGATGTCGGCGCGCGAGGCGTTGACCTGTTGATTCGCGGCCTCGATGTCGGGATTGCTGTCGAGCGCGATGACAACCGCATCCTCGGCGCTCGCGGGCAGGTTCGGCAGCGGCGGCGGGGCTTCGAGATCGACGGGCGCTTCGCCGACAAGGCGGATATAGGCCTCGCGGCTGGCGATCAGATTGGCTTCGGCGGTGCGAAGGTCGCCTTCGGCCAGCGCCAGCCGCGCCTCCGACTGGGCAACGTCGGTGCGGGTGAGATCGCCGATTTCGAAGCGGTCGCTCGTCGCCTGCAAATTGGTGCGCAGCACCGCAACATTCTTCTGGTTGAGCTGGACGATCGCCTGATCGCGGATCACGTCCATATAGGCGCCGACGGTCTGCGAAAAAATGCTCGCCTCGGTCGCGCGGAGGTTCGCCTGCCCCGCCTCGACGCGATATTTCGCCGCGCGAACCGAGTTGCGCACCGCGCCGCCCTGATAAAGCGGAACGGTCACCCGGCCGCCGGTACTGACCGAGCGCGCGGGCGAGTTGAAACTGTTGCCGGGGATGATCAGATTTTCTTCATAGCTCGCGGTCGTGCCGATGTCGGGCAGGCCATAGCTTTTTTCGATCGGTACATTTTCGTCGTTCGCGCGCTGGCCCGCGCGTGCGGCGGTCAGCGTCGGGTTGTTCTCATACGCCTTGGCGAGCGCGCCCTGCAACGTCTCGGCCTCAGCCGCCATCGGCAGCATCAGCGCACCGGCGGCAAGGCCGGCAAGCCAGCGGGCACGACGCGGGAATGGTTTCTTGTCGCTATCGGTCATCGTGGTGTCAGCCTGAAACAAGGAGAGGGACGGACGGCTCAGAAACGAAAGCCTGCCGGAGCGGCAAAGCCGGGCAGCGGCGCAACGTCCATGTCGGCAAAGCTGCGCAGCGCGATCGCGCCGCCCGCCTTCACCCCCTGAACGAGCCGCGAGACCGCGCCTTCGCGCCGCGCGGCGACGATGCGGCCGCCTTCGGCGAGCTGCGCCGCAAGCGCGTCCGGTAGGATTTCGATCGCGCCGTCAATGATGATCCGGTCATAGGGCGCGGCGTCGGGGGCGCCGGCCGCGAGCGGTCCCTGCACCCACCGGATGTTGGCGTCCGCGGTGGCCGGTCGGCCGATCGCGACCAGTGCCTCGGCTTCCTCGACCGCGTGCACTTCGGCGCCGAGTTTGGCGAGCAGCGCGGCGGTATAGCCCGTCGCGGCGCCGATGAGCAGCACGCGCATCCCCGGACGAATCGCCGCGGCGACGAGCATCCGGCCGGTCACGAGCGGGGGATTGAGCAGCCGTCCACCTTCGAGCGCGATCGCGCGGTCCATATAGGCGACGCTGGCAAGTGCGGCGGGCACATGCGCCTCGCGCGGCACCGCGCCCATCGCCGCGACGACCGCGGGATCGGTGACGTCGTTCGTCCTCAGCTGGCTGTCGATCATGGCGGAACGCATCTCCGCCGCGGTGATTTCGCTAAACATGGTCGCCATCAGCCTTGTTCCGATTCCCTGAATTCATGAACCTTTGCGGCCCGCTCTACCCGAAGCAATGCTGTATTGCAATAGTAATACAGCCCGGCGATCCGCTGCCGCGCGCATAGCCCGGCGAAGCAGACGCGCCAAGCCCGGATCGCGCGCCTGAAATTGCCAAACAATCGGATTGCCAGTGCCGGACGAAACGGCTAGGGGCGCTCACTCCACGCATTTCAAGCGCCTGAGGCCCGATGGCGGAGTGGTGACGCAGCGGACTGCAAATCCGTATACGCCGGTTCGATTCCGGCTCGGGCCTCCATAAACCTGTCAGCCGGGGTGCGCTGATGGTTGAGAAGAATCTCTCGAACGAATGCAGGCGGGCGCGCATGTCGGCAAGATTGTGCTGACAATCCGACTGGCGCGTTCAGCCGTCTTCGAGCGGCTTTCGGGCGGCCGACGGGTCATAGAAAAAGCGTTCTTCCATGATCCGGTCGCCGACCCAGCGTTGCAGCGACAATTCCTCGAGCCGCCGGGTCACGCCTGCTGCGTCGGTCATGTCGAACGTCCAGCGAATGACGACCAGATCGCCGTCGACCAGGTGCGTCGTGACGGGGTGCGTGTGCATCGTCATCCGTTCGAGCACTGCCGCCTCGTGCGCGACCAGCGCATCGCGCCCACGGCGGGGTTCGGCGCCATTTTCCTGCATCGACGCATCGGGGTGATAATAATCCTCGATCGCGCCAACATGATCGCCGCTGACCACGCGGTCGATAAAGGCCAGCACGCGCTGGCGGTCAGGCATGGTCGGCGCCCTCGCTGACGTCGCGTTCGCTGTACGTCGCGGCATAGCTCACCGGAAAGGCGACCGAGCGCGCGATAAAGCAAAATTGGTGAATTTCGTGGTGCAGCGCGTCGGCGCGCGCCGCGTCGCTTCCCGCGGCAAGTTCGATCGCCGGACGCAGGGTCGCCTCCAGAAAGCGACCCGCACCGCTCGGTTCGGTTTCGCCGATCCCGACGGGCTGGTCGCGATAGCTGTGGACGACGATCCCGGCGTTGGCGGCAAGATGGAGATACCAGAGCATGTGGCACGCCGACAGCGCCGACAGCAGCATGTCTTCGGGATTATAGAGCGTCGGGTCGCCGCCGAGCAGCGGGTCGTTCGAGCAATGGACCACGGGTTTGCCCGGCGCGCTGAGATCCCACGTCCGGTCGTAGCTGCGATAGCCCTTGGTCCCTTCGCCGCGGTTTCCCGTCCAGACGATTTCGCTGGTATATTCGTGCTGCTTTGCCTTGACGCTATTTGTCACGATAGTCTCCTTCGGGCTGGGAACCGCGTTGCGGATGGCGGCGAGACACGGGACGCCCCATCCGGCCGGCCAACAGGGCGGCGGATACCGCGCGGCGCGGCTGCTTTGCGATGCGGGCGTGCATTGGTTTCTCGCGATTTTCGGCCGCCAGGGTGGGGAGTCAGGCGCCGACGCCGCGCTCTTACCGAAGCCCGTCGGCCCCGGCAAGAGCGTATGGCGTGTCCGGACAATCGATCAGGACGGTTCGGGAATTTTAAGCTCGGCAAGCAGGCGATCGACCAGCGTGTCGACCGCCTGTTCGGCGGCGGCGATCGAGCCGGCCAGCCGCTGATCGCCGAACTCGTCATATTCGATCGCGATCGCGTGATTGTCGTGCAGACCGATATAGGCGAGCGGCGCGGCGAGCCCCATTTCGACGAAATTATTGTGCGCCTGCCGCCCGCCGGCATCGTAGCCATAATCGCCGCGCGCCGAGAGCGTCACCAGCGTCTTGCCCGCGGGCAGCATCGGCCAATAGGGATCCCCCTCGCGGGCGCGGTCGAAGCCGAAGGTGAGGCCGACGCGCACAATATTGTCGAGCCACGCCTTCAGCGTCGCGGGCATACCGAAATTATACATCGGCGCGCCGACGATCACGATCTCCGCGGCGATCAGTTCGGCGACCAGCTCGTCGCTTTCGGCAAGCCGTGCCTTTTGGGCCGCGTCGCGCTGTTCGGGCTGCGTGAAAGCCGCGGTTACCCAGTCGGCATCGACGGGCGCGGGTGGATGCTGGCCGACATCGCGATAGGTCACCGCATCGGCGGGTCGCTGCGCGGTCCAGCGTTCGACGAAGCGCGCGCCGAGTCGGCGCGTGTGCGACCCGTGCGGATCGCGGCCCGAGAGGCCAGGGCGGGCGCTGGAATCGATGTGGAGCAGGCGGAGGGTGGTCGGCTTCGATTCGATCACGGTAAAATCCTTTTCATCCGTTGGCGACGTGTTATCGTTAGATAATATGGACTGTTCCTGCTGATCGAACGCGAATCCGTCATCCCATGACTCAATTTGATTCATCTATATCGCAGCCGCGTCGCCTGCCCCCGCTCGCGGCCCTGCGTGCGTTCGAAGCCGCGGCGCGCCACGTCAGCTTTCGGCAGGCGGCGGAGGAGCTGGGGGTGACGCCGACGGCGATCAGCCACCAGATCCGCCTGCTGGAAGGCAGCCTGGGGTTCGCGCTGTTCGTGCGGCGCGCGCGGGGCGTCGTGCTGACCGATGCGGGGCGGCGATTGTTCCCGACCTTGCGCGATGGCTTCGATGCGTTCGAACGCGCGATCTGGGAATTGTCACCGCGTCCGCGCCGCGTCGCGGTGACACTGAGCGCGACGACGCTGTTCACCGTGCGCCGTATCCTGCCCGCGATCGGCCGCTTCCGCGAACGCTTCCCCGACTATGACCTGAGGCTCCATGCCTCCGATGATACGGTCGACCTGATCGCGGGCGAGGCCGATGTCGCGGTCCGTTACGGGGCGGGTGCGTTCCGCGGGCTGGTCGCTACGCCGCTCCTGGACGAGCGCTTCGGCGTCCTGTGCAGCCCGCAGATGGGAATCGCACGGCCCGAGGATTTGCGCGGCGCGACGCTGCTGCACATCGAATGGCGGCGCGCGGGGAAGGCGCCCGACTGGCGCCGCTGGGCACGGCTTGCCGGGGTCGAGGGGCTGGCGGTCGATCAGGGGCCGCGCTTCACCGAGGACGATCATGCGCTGCAAGCCGCGGCGGCGGGCAGCGGCGTGGTCCTGTCGGGGCTGGCGCTCGCGCAGCCGGCGATCGATGCCGGGCTGCTCGCCCATCCCTTTGGCCCGGTGATCGAGGGCGAAGCCTATCATGTCGTCACGACGCCCGACAGCCGCGACGAACCCGCGGTGCGCGCGGTCTGCGACTGGCTGCGCGAGGATGTGATTTAGCGCGCAGTCGGGCTGTGCTTGCGCAGGGCGCGATTAAGGTCTAAACCGCCGCCGGACGGCCGCCCCGCGAGGGGCGGCCCTTATTATTTCCGCTTTTGGAGTTTCCGTCATGGCCAATGCCAATCCGACCCCGCTGATGCCGCATGCGACCGCCGCCTGGCTGGTCGACAATACCGGCCTGACCTTCGGCCAGATCGCCGAATTTTGCGGCATCCACATCCTCGAAGTGCAGGCGATCGCCGACGAGACCGCGGCGACCAAATATACCGGCCGCGACCCCGTGCGCGCACACGAGCTGTCGATGGACGAAATCGAAAAGGGCCAGAAGGATCCGAACTACAAGCTCAAGATGAGCGTGCAGTCGCAGGACACGATCCGCCGCACGCGCGGCCCGCGCTACACGCCGGTCAGCAAGCGCCAGGACAAGCCCGACGGCATCGCGTGGATCCTTAAGAACCACCCCGAAGTGTCCGACGGCGCGATCGGCAAGCTCATTGGCACGACGCGCAACACGATCGGCGCGATCCGCGACCGCAGCCACTGGAACAGCGCGAACATCGTCCCGAAAGACCCGGTGACGCTCGGCCTCTGCTCGCAGCGCGAACTCGACGCGCTCGTCGCCAAGGCGGCGAAGAAGGCGGGGATCAAGGCGCCCGAGGACAATCGGCTGGAAGGCGACCGCGAAGCGCTGCTCGAAGAGCTGCGCGCCGAACGCACCGCGGCGAACGAAGCGCGCGCCGCCGAAGAAGCGCAGGCCGACGGCGACGGCGAAGGCGAAGGCTGAGGCATGGCGGGGGCGGACGAGGACAATATCCCGGCGGCCAGCGGTTCGCCGGACGCCTCGCTGACCCAGGACGACAGCTTTACTGCGACGAGCCACGCGGGCCTCACTTACCCGTGGGGCGAGGCCGCGCCGGGCGCGGGCGAGACGATCCGTATCGCAAACGGCATCAGCTGGGCGCGCATCCCGATGCCGGGTTCGCTCGGCCATATCAACAGCTGGCTGCTCGACGACGCCGACGCGCGGGGCGAGGGCGTCGCGGTCGTCGATACGGGCATATGCCTGACGCCCTGTTCCGACGCGTGGAAGGCGCTCTATGCGGGCGCGCTCAAGGACAAGCGGATCACGCGCGTCATCGGCACGCACCTCCACCCCGACCATATCGGCCTGGCCGGATGGATCGCGAAAAAGCAGGGCGTGAAGCTGTGGATGACGCGCGGCGAAATGCTGACCGCGCGCGCGATCGTCGCCGATTCGGCCGACAGCGCGCCCGACGAGGCGCTGGCGCAGTCGCGCGCCGCGGGCTGGGACGCCGACGCGATCGAGGCTCAGCGCGGGCGCGGCTGGAACATGTTCCAGCGCATGATCTTCACCCTGCCGCGATCCTATGTGCGGATCGCCGACGGTGATCTTCTGGACATGGGGGCGCATCGCTGGCGCGTCGTTGTGGGGTCGGGGCACAGCCCCGAACATGCGTGCCTGTGGAACGAGATCGAGGGCGTGCTGATCTCGGGCGATCAGGTGCTGCCGCGGATCAGTTCGAACGTGTCGGTCAACATCACCGAACCCGACGCCGATCCGCTGGGCGAATGGCTGGCGTCGATCGACAAGCTGCTGCGCACCATTCCCGCCGACGTCACCGTCTGCCCCGCGCATGGCGAGCCGTTCAAGGGGCTGCACGCCCGGTTGATGGCGCTGCGCGACGAACATCGGATGCGGCTTTACAACCTGGCCGAAGCGGCGGCGAAGGCGCCGCTGCGCGCAGTCGACGCCTTTCCGCTGCTTTTCAACCGCCCGATCGGCGAACACAACCGCGGGCTGGCAACGGGCGAAGCGCTCGCGCATCTGAAGCGGCTCGAGGTCGAGGGGCGCGTGAAGCGCGAGGATCGTGACGGCGTCTGGTGGTATCACGGCGTGGCGTAAGCGCCGCTCAGGCAGCGTCGTGGAAAATCACCCCGAGCGTGTGCCGCTGTCCCGAACGGATCTCGCTGACGCCGTGGCGCATCGCGACGCGGTAATCGCCGCGCGACCCGCGCACCGGACGGACATTCACGGCAAAGATCACGGCATCGCCCTTCGCCAGCGGCACGACCGCGGCGCGCGACTGCATCCGCGGCCGCTGTTCGGTCAGGATGAACTCGCCGCCGGTGAAATCCTCGCCCGGCGCCGACAGCAGCACCGCTGCCTGCACCGGAAAGACATGCTCGCCATACAGGTCCTGATGCAGGCAATTATAGTCGCCGGCGCCATAGCGCAGCAGCAGCGGCGTTGGGCGTAGCTGCCCCGCGGCATGACAGCGCGCGATGAAATCGGCATGGTCGGCGGGAAAGCGGACGGACAGGCCCATGCGTTCGTGCCAGCGGTTCGCCAAGGGCATGAGGTGCGGATAGAGGCGGCTGCGCAGCGCCGCGACGAGCGGCGGTAGCGGATAGGCGAAATAGCGATATTCGCCGCGGCCGAAACCGTGCCGCGCCATCTGGATATGGCTGCGGAACAGCGGCGGCGTGTCATAGCTTGCGGCGAGCGCGTCGCATTCGGCGTCGCCGAACAGCCCCGGCAGTATCGCCCATCCCGCGCCGTCGAGCGCGGTCGCTACGGCGTCCCAGTCGATCGCGCCGAGGCGGGCTGCGATGTCGGTTTCGATTGTCGGCGTCATGCGCGCGCTATTGCTGCTGTGCGCCGACAATGCGTTCCGTTTCTTGCGGCCGAAACGAGAGCTTAATCGCCGCGCTGCATGATCCAGCTGAACGCCATCGCGTTGAACAGCGTGTAGACCCCATAGAGCAGCGCGCCGGTGATCGCGCTGCGCGTCGCGATCGCCATTGCGCCGACGAGCAACAGAAATTCAAAGATATAGGTCGCGTGCGGTCCGACCTTGTCAGCGAGCGGGCGGACCATCTGTTGCACCAGCGGGTCGTCGCTTTCCATGAAGGCGCGGTGCATCGCAAAATTGCCAACCCCGGCAATGAAAATGGCAATGATGGCAATCAGCATGGGATTGCAGATGGGGCGTTGGGGGTGGAAATGCCAGCCGATTTCGGCCTATGACCGGCAAGGCGAAGGCGTGCAGTGGTGCGTGCCGATTGAAATGCCGTGATTTAATTCCCGGCGAAGGGCCCATTCGATGACCTCTTTTCCGCGCCACGCCGCCATCGCCGTGCTGGTCGCGGGGTGTGCCGCGCCTGCCTTTGCCACCCCCGCCGCGCCGGCAATTTCGCCGCTGATCGTCCCGGCGATGGTGCCCTCGCTGCTGCCCGAAACAACTCCGCAGCCGCTGCCCGACCCGGTGCGCGCGATGATCGCCGCGGCGATCGACAGCAGCGACAAGCGCGACATCGACACGGTGGTATCGCTGGCCAAGGCGACCAACCCGCGTTCGATCGGCGACATCGACGCGATGATGGCGGCGGCAACAGCGGTGCGCGAGGATGGCGAACAGCCCGACCCCGTGCAGCAGATGCTCGCCGCGGCGATGGCGAGCAAGAAGGACGGCGATGTCGAAGCGGTGGGCAAGCTTGCCAAGGCGACGCTGCCCGACCAGGCGGCGAAGATCGACACGCTACTTGCCGAATATCGCGCCGACCGCGCGAAGGAGCGCGCCGCCGAAGCCGCGGCAGCGCGCGCAAAGCTCGCACAGGCGAAATTCTGGCAGAACTGGAAGGGTGAAGGACAGGTTGGCGCCTCCTACAGCACCGGCAACACCAAATCTTCGGGGCTCAGCATCGGTGTCGCGCTCGCGCGCAAGGGGATTGACTGGAACCAGCGTTTTCGCGCGCAGGCCGATTATCAGCGGACGAACGGACGCACCTCGATCGAACGCTATCTCGTCGAATATGAACCGCAGATCGAGGTCAGCGAGCGCGCCTTTGCCTATGGCCTCGGCCGCTGGGAACGCGACCGCATTCTGGGGTTCGGCGAACGCTGGAACGCGTCGGCGGGGCTGGGTTACAAGCTGATCGCCGGCAAGAAAATGGCATTGAACGTCAAGGCTGGCCCGGCGTGGCGCGACACCGATTATATTCCGGGCTTCGGCATCGACGACAGCGAGCTGACCGGGCTCGCGGGGCTCGATTTCGGATGGCAATTGTCGCCCACCTTGCGGCTGACGCAGGTCGCATCGACGATAATCGGCGGGCGCAACACCTCGACGAGTGCACTGACCGCGCTCAACGCCAAGCTGACCGGAGCCCTGTCGGCGCGCTTTTCCTATTCGGCCGAAATCGACACCGATCCGCCGCCGGGGGTTGAAACGGTCGATACAATGACGCGCTTCACGCTGGTTTACGGGTTTTAGAGAGGCGAGAGCTTAATCTGATCCATCTTCCCGTTTGTGTCGAGCGAAGTCGAGACACCCATCGGCACGGCGAAGCTCGATGGGTGTCTCGACTTCGCTCGACACAAACGGAATTGACGGGCGCGCTAACGTATTGCGGTCAGTCGAAGACCTCGGCGCCGCCGATCGTTTCGCCCTCGGCGAGCAGTCCGGCGCCGGGGACGTGGTTGAATTCGATGCGGATGCCGTCGGGATCCTCGAACAGGATCGAATAATAGCCGGCGGCCCACGGCTCCTCCTGTGGGCCGTGGACGAAGCGGATATCGGCGCGGTCTTTCAGAAAGGCATGGAGGCGGTCGACCGCGGCGCGGTCGCGCATCCGGAAGCAGACGTGGTGGAGGCCTGGCGCGCCCTGATCGAAACGCTTGCCGATATTTTCAGCGCTCGGCGTGCGGATGCCGATCGCGGTGCGGCCGCCGACGCCGTAGAGCATCGCGTCGCTGTCGAGCACGACCTTCAAGTCGAGATAGCGAATGAGGTCGCGCCAGAAGGCGGTCGATCGTGCGAAGTCGCCCGCGGTCAGGATCACGTGCGCGACGCCGTTGAGGTCGCCGCTCATTTGATCGCCGCGAGAGTATAGAGAAATTCGGCATATCCCATCGTCGCATCGACCAGCCCGGCGACTTTCGGGTTGGTCGAATCGATCAGGAAATATTCGTCGGGAGCGTGCGCGCCCGACCCATGGCCCAATCCGAAATGCCCCGCCGGAATCGACACCGGCGGCGCGGTGAAGGTCGCGCCGGGCCAACTGCCCGCCATGCGCGGGTTGAGGCTCGTTCCGACGCCCAGCCTTTGGTAGGTCGCAAGTTCGGAGCGGATGAGGCGGCTGTTTTCATCGACCTCGGTCGGGTCGTAACCCCCCGACACGTTCATTTCGACGTCGGTGAAGCCGTGCTTGTCGAGATGGGCACGGAGCTTCTTTTCAGCCTCGGCGCGCGTCTGGTTGGGGACGAGGCGCAGGTCGAGCTTCGCGACGGCGCGACCGGGCAGGACCGTCTTGCCGCCGGGGCCGGTGTAACCCGCGACCAACCCTTCGATATTCACCGTCGGCTCCTGTGCGAGGCGGGTCAGTGCATGTTCGAAGCTCAAATCGTCGATCCAGTGGGTAATGCCCAACGCCGCCTTCATCTCCGCTTCATTGCTTGCTTTCGCCGTTTCGCGGATCAAGGCCTTTTCACGCGCGGTCAAAGGGCGGACATTTTCGAACCAGCCGTCGATCGCGGGGGTGTTGCCGTCCTTGGTCACGAGCGTTTGCAGTGCCTGCACCAGCCGCCAAGCGGGCGAATCGACCATTGCCTTCAGGCTGGAATGGACGTCCTTTTTCGGCCCGCGGCCCCATTTTTCGCCGCTGGCGACCAGTTCGAGCTCGACGATGCCCTTCGATCCCAGGCTGACCGTCACATTGCCCGTCTGGCCCTGCGACGCGAAGGGGATGAAGATGCCTTCACACTTCCGGAGCGCGGCGAGGATGTTGGGCTTGGTCGCGATCTGGCGGAAATGCGGCGAACCGATTTCCTCCTCGCCCTCGCAGATCAGGACGATGTTCACTGGCAGCTTGGCCTTGGCGGCGCGGATCGCGTGGAGCGCGGCGAGGAAGGCGGCTTCGGGGCCCTTCTGGTTTACCGCGCCGCGGCCCATGATCGCTTGCCCGAAACCCGGGCGTTCGACCATCCGCCCTTCGAGCGGCGGCGATGACCACTCGGCCGGGTCGAACTGCTTGACGTCGTACATGAAATAGATGCCGAGCGTGCGCGGCGCGCCGACGTCGATCATCCCGAAGACGCCGGGATGGCCGTCGGTCGGCACGATCTCGACATTGGTAAAGCCGGCGTCGCGCGCGAGTTCGGCCATGAAGGCCGCGCCCTTGGCCATGTTGCGGTTCTCGGCGGCGATCGAGGGGAGGGCGATCCAGTCGCGGATGCGCTGGATCGAGGCGTCCTTGCCGGCTTCGGCGGCTTTGCGGATCGCGGCCATCGGACCGTCGGCGGCGAGCGAAGGCAGCGGGCGCATAACGGCGGCGCCCGCGCCGAGCATGGCGGCGCCGCGGATCAGCTCGCGGCGGTTCGGTCGGTCGTTATGAAAATCCATGGTTCGTCCCCCTGCGGTGTCCGTGTCGCGGGGAGTGTTGGCGGATTGCGAATAGAAGGCAAGCGTCGCGCGAACGGCGCGCTGGTCAGGCGGCGTCGCGAACCGCGTATATGGCCGGTCGGTAGCGCGGTTCGGGCGGCGTCTCGCCCCGTTCGGCGGAGACTTCCAGCCACAGCCGCATGGCGATTTCGATCTCTCGCGCGGCCTCTTCGGCGGTGGCGCCATGCGCGCTGCAATATTTGAGGTCGGGCACGTCGGCGATCCAGCAGTCATCCTCCGCCGACCAGAACAGGTTGATGTGATAATGAATGCTCATGGCTTGATCATATCCAGTCCGTTGCTGTCGATCATATCAAGCAATTGCCGGATTTGGTAGGGCTTCGCATCCTTGCCACTCGGCTGGAGGTTCAGATTGCCCGGTATATCGGGATGCTGGAAGATGTGGTGGCTGCCGCTGGTGCGCTTGAGTTCAAATCCGAAGGCTTCGGCGATCCCGCATAACTCCTTGAAACTGGCGCGACCGTTCATGCGGATGCGGGTATACAGCTTGGCGATGCTGGTCACGAGTAATGCTCCGTTTTCGGTGAGCATATTTAGTAATCTACGACACTTCGGAACTCAAAATTACAAGCCTGTAACGCCCAAAACAGCGTTTCTACGCCCCCGCCAGCAACCCCTCGTCCCTGATCCGCTGCTGCCACAGCTTCGGCGCGTTGACGTGGACGTTCTGGCCTTCGCTGTCGACCGCGACGGTCACCGGGAAGTCGCTGACCTCGAACTCGTAGATCGCTTCCATGCCGAGGTCGGCGAAGCCTACCACCTTGCTGCCCTTGATCGCGCGCGCGACGAGATAGGCGGCGCCGCCGACGGCCATGAGGTATGCGCTCTTGTGCTTCGCGATCGCCTCTGTCGCGGCGGGGCCGCGTTCGGCCTTGCCGACGCAGGCGAGCAGGCCCTGGCCCAGCATCATGTCCATGAACTTGTCCATGCGCGTTGCGGTCGTGGGGCCAGCGGGGCCGACGATTTCCTCGCCGACCGGGTCGACCGGACCGACATAATAGATGACGCGGCCCTTGAACTCGACGGGGAGCTGTTCGCCCTTGGCGAGCATGTCGGCGATACGCTTGTGCGCGGCGTCGCGGCCGGTGAGCATCTTGCCGTTGAGCAAGAGGCGATCGCCCTGTTTCCAGCTTGCGACGACTTCGGGGGTCAGATTGTCGAGATCGACGCGGATCGCGGCCTGGTCGGGTTTCCAGTCGATCTGCGGATAGTCGGCGAGCACCGGCGGTTCGAGAAAGGCAGGGCCGCTGCCGTCGAGCGTGACGTGCGCGTGGCGCGTTGCGGCGCAATTGGGGATCATTGCGACGGGCTTTGACGCCGCATGCGTCGGCCAGTCGGCGATCTTGACGTCGAGCACGGTGGCGAGGCCGCCGAGCCCCTGCGCGCCGATGCCGAGCGCGTTGACCTTTTCATAGAGCTCGATGCGCAGTTCCTCGGTTGGCGACGACGGCCCGCGCGCGAGCAGTTCGGTCATGTCGATCGGGTCCATCAGCGATTGCTTGGCAAGCAGCATCGCCTTTTCCGCAGTGCCGCCGATGCCGATGCCGAGCATCCCGGGCGGGCACCAGCCGGCGCCCATCTGCGGCACCATTTCGAGCACCCAGTCGACGATCGAATCCGACGGATTCATCATCTTGAACTTCGACTTATTCTCGCTGCCGCCGCCTTTCGCCGCGACGTCGATCACGACCTTGGCGCCGGGGACCATTTCGACGTTGAGGACCGAAGGCGTATTGTCCCTCGTATTCACGCGGCTGAACGCCGGGTCGGCGAGGATCGAGGCGCGCAGCTTGTTCTCGGGGTGGAGATAGGCCTTCCGAACCCCTTCATCGACGACCTGCTGAAGGCTGCGCGGGCTGTCGAGGCGGCAATCCATGCCCCATTTGATGAAGACGGTGACGATGCCGGTGTCCTGGCAGATCGGGCGATGCCCCTCGGCGCACATGCGGCTGTTCGAGAGGATCTGCGCCATCGCGTCCTTCGCGGCGGGCGACACTTCGCGTTCGTACGCGGCGCCGAGCGCGCGGATATAGTCCATCGGATGAAAATAGCTGATGTACTGGAGCGCGTCGGCGATCGTTTCGATCAGATCGTCTTCGCGGATGATGACGGTGTTCATGTGCAGCCTTTCGCCCTTTTCATGCGATTCGGCGCCTCCCTAGACCCGGGGGGCCGAGACGCAAAGGGGTTTGGCGCGCGCGCAAAAAGCGAAATCCGGTGTAATGTGATGTTGTAACCTTGGTCATGTTATGCCATATCCCGCGCAGCAATTGCCGTAACCGGAGAATCGGGTGACCCACGTCGCCAGCCCTGCCCCTGTTCTGACGCGCGCTGCCTCTTTCTTGAGTCGGGGGGGCGCGCTGGTTCGGGCTGCGCGCGGTTCGCGGCCGCTGACCTCGCTGTCGGGCGACCAGTTGGCGATGGGATTGTCGGGGCTGTGCCTTGTTCACTGCCTGGCGACGACGATCTTCTTTGCCTCGATCGCCTCGGTCGGCGGCGTGTTCCTCGACAATCATCTATTCCACGAGATCGGGCTGATCGTTGCGATCGGCTTTGCGCTCATCACGCTCGTCGCGGGTGTGCTGAGCCACGGCTATATGATGCCCTTCGCGGTCGGCAGCTTCGGGCTCGGCATGATGGCGGGCGCGCTGGCGCGGCCGCACGACGGCAGCGAAGTGGTCGCGACGATGATCGGCGTCGCGGTAGTCGCTCTCGGCCACGACCTCAACCGCCGCGCGCGCGGCTGACCCGCTGCCTAAGCGAAGCGGCCCGCTGCTTGCGGGCACTCCGTAAAGAGCCTACATTGGCATTGGATAGCGCGCGATTTGCCGCGCGATAGGAGCCGCCATGGGCAAGCATGACCATCCGCACGTCGAAGCCAGCGGCGCCTCGCTTGCCAAGGCAGCGCAGGCCGCGCTCGAAGGCGCGGGCGAGGCGTGGACCGACATGCGCGCGCAGATTTTCGAGGCCGTCGCCGCCATCGGCAAGCCGGCGAGCGCCTATGAGATCGCCGACATCGTTTCGCAAAAGCGCGGGCGTCGCGTCGCACCGAACAGCGTCTACCGCATCCTCGACCTGTTTGTGGCGAACAACCTCGTCCGCCGCGTCGAAAGCGCCAACGCCTTTGTCGCCAACAGCCATCCCGGCTGCCTGCACGACTGCATTTTCCTGATTTGCGACAGCTGCGGTTCCGCGGTGCATGTCGACGACGACACGCTGTCGACCGGGGTGCGCGCCGCGGCCGAAAAGACGGGCTTCGCCGCCGAACGCCCGGTGATCGAGGTGCGCGGCAAATGCGCCGAGTGCCAATAGGGTGAGCCGCGGCGCAGGCGGTCGCTGACCGGCCGACGGTCGCGCTCGCAATTCGGCGCGACATCGCCTATATCACCCACATGTATGATTATGTTTCGATAAGCGCCGCCGATGCGGCTGCGCCGGCCCGCGTTCGCGACGGCACGATCAAGCTCCACGACGAAGCGGGCTTTGCCGGGATGCGCAAGGCGGGACGGCTGTCGGCCGAAATCCTCGACGCGCTCGTCCCCTTCGTCCAGCCGGGCGTGACCACCGCGGCGATCGACGACCTTGTCCGCACGATGATGCTCGACGGCGGCGGCATCCCCGCGACCTTGGGCTATCGCGGCTTCACGCACAGTTGCTGCACCAGCATCAACCATGTCGTCTGTCACGGCATCCCCGATGACAAGCCGCTGCGCGAGGGCGACATCGTCAATATCGACGTCACCAGCATCGTCGACGGCTGGCACGGCGACACGAGCCGCATGTATCTGGTCGGCGAGGTGCCGATCAAGGCGCGGCGGCTGGTCGAGGTCACGTACGAATGCCTGATGCTGGGGATCGAGCAGGCGAAGCCGGGCAATCGCATGGGGGATGTCGCGCACGCGATTCAGAGCCATGCCGAGCGCCATCGCTATTCGGTCGTGCGCGATTTCTGCGGGCACGGGCTTGGCCAGATGTTCCACGATGCGCCCGAGGTCGTCCACGCGGGGCGTCCCGGCACCGGGCCCGAGCTCAAGCCCGGCATGTTTTTCACGATCGAGCCGATGATCAACACCGGAAAATATGCGGTGAAGATGCTCAACGACGGCTGGACCGCGGTGACGCGCGACCGCTCGCTGTCGGCGCAGTTCGAGCACAGCATCGGTATCACCGAGACGGGCTGCGAAATTTTCACCGCGAGCCCGAAGGGACTGAACGCCCCGCCTTGGGGCTGATTCCTTCTCCCTCGATGGGAGAAGGATGCGAAGCCTTGCGCCCTTGGCGCTAGGCGAAGTTGGATGAGGGTGACGGTGCGTCATGGCGCCGTCACATCGGGCCGCGACCGCACCCCCACCGCCGCGACTAGCCAGCAAGCTGGCAAGTCTCGCTGCCTCCCCCATCAAGGGGGAGGATAAGCAGGCCCCCGCACCCACACCCCCAATTTCCTGCTTGCACCCTCGCCGCTTCGCGCGCAGTCTTGACGTTAACGTCAACGATAGGCGTGGGAGAGAGATATGGCGAAACGGATCTTTTCGGCCGCGCTGCTGGGCTGCGCAGCTTTGGCTTTGGCAGCGTGCAACGCATCAGAGAACACGAGCGTCGCGGCGGGCGGATCGCTCGACGATGCCGAAAGGGCCAGCGAAACCTTGCTCAAGACCGGCGGCAATGGCGACGATTGGGGGGCGATCGGCTTCGGCTATGACGAGCAGCGCTTCAGCCCGCTGACCGACATCAATTACAAGAATGTCGGCGAGCTGGGTATCGCCTGGTTCGCCGATCTGGAGGATGCGCGCGGCCAGGAAGCGACGCCGGTCGTTGTCGACGGCGTGATGTATGTGACGCACGCCTGGTCCAAGGTCAGCGCGTGGGACGCCGCGACGGGCAAGCCCTTGTGGAAATATGACCCCAAGGTGCCGGGCGAGCGCGCGGTCCACGCCTGCTGCGACGTGGTCAACCGCGGCGTTGCCGTGTGGGGCGACAAGGTTTTTGTCGGCGCGCTCGACGGGCGGTTGATCGCGCTCGAAAAGAAGACCGGCAAGGAACTCTGGTCGACGCAGACGTTCGACGCCGACCGGCCCTATACGATCACCGGCGCGCCGCGCGTCGTGAAGGACATGGTGCTGATCGGCAACGGCGGCGCCGAATTCGGGGTGCGCGGTTATGTCACCGCCTATGATGCCGACACGGGCAAGCAGCGCTGGCGTTTCTATACCGCGCCCAATCCGAAGAAGGAAAAGGACGGTGCGGCGAGCGACGCGATTTTCGCGAGCAAGGGCAATGCCACCTGGTCCGACACGGGCGAGTGGCAAACCTCGGGCGGCGGCGGCACCGTCTGGGACGCGATCGTCTATGACAAGGATCTCGACCAGGTCTATCTGGGCGTCGGCAACGGCAATCCGTGGAACCATGGGACGCGCTCGAACGGCGAGGGCGACAACTGGTTCCTCTCCTCAATCGTCGCGCTCGATGCGGCCACGGGCGCGTATAAATGGCATTATCAGGAAACCCCCGGCGAGACGTGGGACTATACCGCGACGCAGCCGATCATTCTCGCCGAGCAGGCGGTGGACGGCACGCCGACCAAGGTGCTGTACCATGCGCCGAAGAACGGCTTTTTCTTCACCATCGACCGAGCCACCGGCAAGCTGATCGATGCCAAGCCGTTCGTCGACGGGATCAACTGGGCGAGCGGCTATGATCTGGCGACCGGCCGTCCGATCGAGAATCCCGAGGCGCGCTTCTATAAGACCGGCAAGCCGTTCATCGCGATCCCCGGCGCCTTGGGCGCGCACAACTGGCACCCGATGAGCTATAATCCGGCGACGGGGCTCGTTTACATTCCGGCGCAGCAGATTCCGCAGGCTTATCTTGCCGACATGAACGAGCTCGACCAGCGCAAGGTCGTCGGCTTTAACGTCGGCTCCTCGCTCACCGGCACGATGATGCCCGACGACAAGGCAGCGTATCGCGCCGCGGTCGCCGCAACGACGGGCCGCCTCGTCGCCTTCGACCCGCGCACGGGCAAGGTGGCGTGGGGCGTGGATCATCCGGCGGCGTGGAACGGCGGGACGATGACGAGCGCGGGCAACCTCGTGTTTCAGGGAACGAGCACGGGGCGGTTCCGCGCCTATGCCGCCGACACGGGCAAGCAACTGCTCGACCTCGACATGCAGTCGGGGATCGTCAGCGCGCCGTCGACTTTCCGCGTCGGCGGGGTGCAATATGTCGCGTTTCAGACGAGCAAGGGCGGCGCCTTTCCGCTCGTCGCCGGGGTTGCGGGCGGGGTGACGCGCAAGCTGCCCAACATCCCGCGGCTCGTCGTGTTGAAGCTGGGCGGGACGGTGCAGCTTCCGGCGCTGCCGACGGCCGCGGCGCTCGCGTGGAACCCGCCGCCGCAGTTCGGGACGGCGCAGCAGGTCGCGGCGGGCAAGGCGCATTTCGGGCGCTATTGCATCGTCTGTCACGGCGACAGCGCGATCGGCAACGGCTTCACCCCCGACCTGCGCGTTTCGGCCACGCTTGCGAATGCCGACGCGTGGAAATCGGTGATCTTGGGCGGTGCGCTGAAGGACCGTGGTATGGTGAGCTTTGCAAAGGTGCTGAGCCCGCAAGATGCCGAGGCGCTGCGCGCCTATGTCATCGACCGGTCGATCTGGACCAAGGCGAACCTCGCCGACAGCGCGGCGCCGGTGGGGCGGTGACCCTCACCACCCGTCATTGCGAGGAGCGTAGCGACGACGCAATCTCCAGCTATCGGCATGGCGGAACGATAGCTGGAGATTGCTGCGCTTCGCTCGCAATGACGATCGAAGTCTAATTGCCGCTTTTTTAGGCACCGCAATCGCTCGATTGCTCACCCCTTGGGCAATGCCGCAGTTTCCTGCCACAAATCTTACCGAAAGCTTGCGATTCGCCAATTGGCACGGCTCTTGATTGGTGCAAGATGAGGGGGGCTCGCAGCGACTCAGAACCGGACCAGGCGCGCCTGATCCGGCTTTGACTGCGAGCGACGAGACAGACCCAGTGGGGGACGATAAGCGTGAAGAAGATTGAGGCGATCATCAAGCCGTTCAAGCTCGACGAAGTGAAGGAAGCGCTGCACGAAGTCGGCGTCAGCGGCATCACCGTCACCGAGGCAAAGGGCTTCGGTCGGCAAAAGGGCCATACCGAACTCTATCGCGGCGCCGAATATGTCGTCGACTTCCTGCCCAAGGTGAAGCTGGAGGTCATCGTCGAGGATGGGATGGCCGAGCGCGTGGTCGAGGCGATCGCCGCCGCCGCGCAGACCGGCCGCATCGGCGACGGCAAGATTTTCGTGATCCCGGTCGAGACCGCGCTGCGCATCCGCACCGGCGAGCGCAACGAGGACGCGCTCTGACCGCTCCACATCCATTTCATCCCAGCAATCCCCGGCACGCCGGACCATTACGCAAGAAGGAAGCATAGACCATGGCTACGAAGCCCAAGGACATCATCGCGCGGATCAAGGAAAACGACATCGAGTGGGTCGACCTGCGTTTCACCGACCCCAAGGGCAAATGGCAGCACCTGACGATGTGCGCCGGGGTGATCGACGAGGATTCGCTCGAAGACGGGCTGATGTTCGACGGGTCGTCGATCGAAGGCTGGAAGGCGATCAACGAAAGCGATATGATCCTGAAGCCCGACCTTGATGCCGTCTATGACGATCCTTTCTCGGCGACGCCGATGCTGGTGATGTTCTGCGACATCGTCGAGCCATCGACCGGCGAAGGCTATTCGCGCGATCCGCGCACCACGGCGAAGCGCGCCGAGGCCTATGTTGCCTCGACCGGCATCGGCGACACCGTCTATGTCGGTCCCGAAGCCGAATTCTTCATGTTCGACGATGTCCGCTTCGAAACCGGTTATAACAAGTCGGGGTTCGAGATCGACGACATCGAACTGCCGACCAACACGGGCCGCAGCTATGAGGGCGGCAACCTCGCGCACCGTCCGCGCGCCAAGGGCGGCTATTTCCCGGTCGCGCCGGTCGACAGCGCGGTCGACATCCGCGCCGAAATGGTCTCGACCATGCTCGAAATGGGCCTGCCGTGCGACAAGCACCACCATGAGGTCGCCGCGGCGCAGCACGAGCTGGGCCTGACCTTCGGCACGCTGACGCAGACCGCCGACCGTATGCAGATCTACAAATATGTCGTGCACCAGGTCGCGCATGCCTATGGCAAGACCGCAACCTTCATGCCGAAGCCGATCAAGGACGACAACGGCTCGGGGATGCACACGCACATTTCGATCTGGGAAAAGGGCAAGCCGCTGTTTGCGGGTAACGGCTACGCCGGTCTCAGCGACATGTGCCTCTATTTCATCGGCGGCGTCATCAAACATGCCAAGGCGCTCAATGCCTTCACCAACCCGACGACGAACAGCTACAAGCGCCTCGTTCCCGGGTTCGAAGCGCCGGTGCTGCTCGCTTATTCGAGCCGCAACCGTTCTGCCTCGTGCCGCATTCCTTATGGTGCGGGGGCCAAGGCAAAGCGCGTCGAGTTCCGTTTCCCCGACGCGATGGCGAACCCCTATCTCTGCTATTCGGCGCTGCTGATGGCGGGGCTCGACGGCATTCAGAACAAGATCCATCCCGGCGACGCGATGGACAAGAATCTCTATGACCTGCCGCCCGAAGAACTGAGCGAAGTGCCGACCGTGTGCGGCTCGCTTCGCGAAGCACTCGACAGCCTGATGGCCGACCACGACTTCCTCCTGAAGGGCGACGTGTTTTCGAAGGACCAGATCGAAGCCTATGTCGAGTTGAAGTGGGCTGAAGTCTATAATTTCGAACAGACGCCGAGCCCGGTCGAGTTCGACATGTATTACAGCGCCTGATCCCTCCGCGGGTCAGCGACGCTGTTAAAGGGCGTCCGGTTCGGGGGAGCCGGGCGCCCTTTTTCATGGGCGTCGCGTTCTGTATCGTCAGCCTTGCAGGGCCAATGGTAAACGGCCGCGCTTGCGGCGCGGCCACACGGATGGCAGAGTAGCGCGGGGGATTATCGCGAAAGGCTGGTTGGCCATGCGGATGCGCGTCCTGTTTGCCCTTATCCCCCTGATCCTCGCCTCCTGTGGCGGAGGCGATTCCGACGGTAGCAATCCGCCGACGGCGAACAATCCACCGGCCTTCACCTCGCTTCAAACCGCCAGCGTCGCTGAAAATATCAGCAACGCCTATCAGGCGACCGCGAGCGATCCCAATGGCGACGCGCTTACCTTTACGATCGACGGCGGTGCCGACGCGGCGCGCTTTGCAATCACGAGCGCCGGCGCGCTGCACTTCAATGCAGCGCCCGATTTCGACCTGCCGGGCGATGCCGATGGCGACAATGTCTATGCGGTCGTTTTGCGCGTCAGCGACGGGCGGGCGAGCGCGACGCAGGCGGTCAACATCACCGTCACCAACAGCCGCGAAGGCATCGCGGTTATGCGCGTCGGCACGGGGTTCAACCAGCCGCTTTACGTCGCACCAATCCCCGGCGACAGCCGCGTCTATGTCGTCGAGAAGGGTGGCAACGTCTATCGTTTCGACCCCGCGAACGGCACCCGGACGCTAGTGCTCGACATAACCGACATTTCGACCAGCGGCGAGCGCGGGCTGCTTGGCCTGGCGCCTTATCCCGATCATGCGGCGTCGCAGCGGCTGTTCGCTGTCGCGACAGCGCCGAACGGCAACGTGCAGGTGCGGCGCTATACGCTGGGCCAGCCCGACAGCTCGACCAATTACGACCTCGTGCTCGATATTCCGCATCCCGGTTTCGACAATCATAATGGCGGCTGGATCGGGTTCGGCCCCGACGGCCATGTCTATGTCGGGGTCGGCGACGGCGGGGGTGGCGGCGACCCGAACAACAACGCCCAGAACCGCAATGTGCAGCTCGGCAAGATCCTGCGCTTTGCCGTCGGCGCTGGGGGCAGCAGCTATGCCCCGGCGCCGGGCAACCCTTTTCTTGCGGGCGGCGGCGACCCCTATGTCTTTGCCTTAGGCCTGCGCAATCCTTTCCGCGCCTCCTTTTCGGGATCGACGCTGATTATCGGCGATGTCGGGCAGGGAGCGGTCGAGGAAATTGACATGGTGACGACCACCCAGCCGGGGCTGAATTTCGGCTGGCGCTTTCTGGAGGGCACGCAGCCCTATTCTGGAAGCGCCCCCGCGGGACTGACGCCGCCCGTCGCCGAATATGGCCATGGCAGCGGGCCGCGTCAGGGAGCTTCGATAACCGGGGGGTATGTCTATCGCGGGCCGGTGACATCGCTGCAGGGCCAATATGTCTTCGGCGATTTCGTGTCGGGCAATATCTGGACATTGCCCTTTGCTGATCTGATCGCCGGGCAGACCTTGCCGGCTTCGCGCCTTGCGGTGCGCAATGAGGATTTTGCGCCCGACGCGGGTACGATCGCCAATATCGCCTCCTTTGGCGAGGACAGTGCGGGCAATCTGTTCATCGTCAGCATCGGCGGCGATATTTTCATGGTGCGGCCGGGCTGACGCCTTGCCCTCGTCCCGCGGGCGGGGCACATGGACCGACGATAATATGCAATCCGGGAGGCCTCCGTGAAATCGCTGCCATTCGTCGCCCTGCTCGCGCTTCAGCTCGCCTTTGCGCCCGTCGCCGCGGCGAAGCTCAGCAAGGCCGAAAGCGCGATGGCAGCGACCGTTGCGGCCGAACAGGAGCGCAGCGTCGCGCTGCTCGAAAAGCTGGTGAACCAGAACAGCGGCTCGCTCAATCTCGATGGCGTCGAAAAGGTCGGGGCGATGATGCGCGCCGAACTGGAGCCGCTGGGCTTTACCGTGACGTGGAAACCGATGCGCGACACCGGCCGCGCAGGACATCTGATCGCGACGCATGAAGGCAGGCCGGGCGGCAAGCGTCTGCTCCTGATCGCGCACCTCGACACGGTGTTCGAACCCGATTCGCCCTTTCAACGCTTCGAGCGCATGGGCGACAAGGCGAAGGGGCCGGGGGTCGGCGACGACAAGGGCGGGATGGTCGTCGTCGTCTCGGCGCTGCGCGCGATGCACAAGGCGGGCACGCTCAAGGACGCGAATATCGAATTTCACATGACGGGCGACGAGGAAGACACGGGCGACCCGCTCGAGAAGGCGCGCGCCGACCTGATCGCCGCGGGCAAGCGCGCCGACGTCGCGCTCGATTTCGAAGGGCTGGTCCGCGATGGCGGCGCCGACATGAGCTCGATCGCGCGGCGATCGTCGGAAAGCTGGACCGTAACCGCGACGGGGAAGACCGGGCACAGCTCGGGCATTTTCGGCGCTGACGCGGGCGATGGCGCGATTTACGAGCTGGCGCGGATCATCCACCGATTCCGCACCGAGCTGCCCGAACCGAATTTGACCTTCAACGTCGGACTGATCGCAGGGGGCGAGCAGGTGACGCTCGACGACGGAAAGATTCGCGCCAGCGCGAACGGCAAGACCAATATAATCGCCGCGACCGCGATCGCGCGGGGCGACCTGCGCACCCTGTCGGCCGAGCAGGCGGCGCGGGTGAAGGCAAAGATGGCGGCGATCGTCGCCGATCATGCGCCGAAGGCGAGCGCGACGCTGGCGTTCGATCCCGGCGGTTATCCGGCGATGGCGCCGACCGGCGGCAACCGCGCGCTGCTGACGCGGCTCAACGCCGTCAACCGCGACCTTGGCCTGCCCGAAATGCCGGCGCTCGATCCGCTGAAGCGCGGCGCCGCCGACATCAGCTTCGTCGCGCCCCACGTCGACAGCCTTGCGGGTCTCGGAGCCTATTCGACGGGTGACCATGGCCCTGAGGAGACGATCGACATCCCCAGCATCGCGCGTCAGGCGACGCGCGCCGCCATATTGATGTCACGCCTTTCTGCTGAAACGCGTTGATGATGAAAGTGGGCGTGGCGCTTGATTCATTCGCAGCGGCCATTAGGTAGCAATCCGAGACGCATTCAGACACGCCGATGGGAGACAGGACATGAGCACCGAAACGCACCTCAAGCAGCATTACATCGGCGGCCGGTGGGTCGATTCGAAGGGTGGCAAGCTCCACGACGTCATCAATCCCGCCACCGAAGAGCCGGCGTCGACCGTCGTGCTCGGCACCGCGGCCGACGTCGACGATGCGGTCGCGGCGGCGAAGGAAGCCTTCAAGAGCTTCTCGCAGACGACGCGCGAAGAGCGGCTTGAGCTGCTGAACCGCATCGTCGAGGAATATAAGAAGCGCGGGGCCGACCTTGCCAAATCGATGGCGGCCGAAATGGGCGCGCCGGTGAGCTTTGCGGGCACCGCGCAGGTCGGCGCGGGCATCGGCGGCTTCCTGGGCACGATCGCGGCCCTCAAAGATTTCAGCTTCACCGAAAAATATGCCGCGGGCGTCATTGCCTATGAACCGATCGGCGTCGTCGGCATGATCACGCCGTGGAACTGGCCGCTCAACCAAATCGCGCTCAAGGTCGCTCCCGCGCTCGCCGCGGGCAACACGATGGTGCTGAAGCCGTCGGAGGAATGCCCCGGCAATGCGGTGATCTTTGCCGAGATTCTCGAAGCTGCGGGCGTGCCGCCGGGCGTGTTCAATCTGGTGCAGGGCGACGGCCCGACCGTCGGCCATGCGATCAGCGCGCATCCCGGCATCGACATGGTGAGCTTCACCGGATCGACCCGCGCGGGCATCCTCGTCGCCAAGGCGGCGGCCGATACGGTTAAGCGCGTGCATCAGGAGCTGGGCGGCAAGTCGCCGAACATCGTCCTGCCCGACGCCGATTTCGAGGCAGTGCTGCCGCCGACGGTGCAGGGCGTGCTGGTCAACACCGGCCAGAGCTGCATCGCGCCGACGCGTATCCTGGTCCAGAAGGAGCGCGAGGCCGAAGCGGTCGGCGTCATCAAGGCGATGTTCGACGGGACGCAGGTCGGCGATCCGATGAGCGAGGGCGGCCATATCGGTCCCGTCGTCAACAAGGCGCAGTTCGAAAAGATCCAGGGCCTGATCCAGTCGGCGATCGACGAAGGGGCGACGCTGGAGACCGGCGGCACCGGCCTGCCGAGCAACGTCAACCGCGGCTATTACATCAAGCCGACGGTCTTTTCGGGGGTCACCCCCGACATGCGTATCGCGAAGGAAGAGGTGTTCGGCCCCGTCGCCACCGTGATGGCCTATGACACGCTCGACGAAGCGGTCGAGATCGCCAACGACACCGAATATGGCTTGTCTGCCGTGATCTCGGGCGATCCGGCCAAGGCGGCCGATGTAGCACCGAAGCTTCGCGCCGGCATGGTCGCCGTCAACGCCTGGGGCCCCGGTCCGGGCGCGGCGTTCGGCGGGTACAAGGCGTCGGGCAACGGCCGCGAAGGCGGCGTATTCGGGCTGAAGGATTTCATGGAAGTGAAGTCGATCAGCGGCATTCCGGCGTAATCTACTTGCGCCCTCCCCTTTAGGGGAGGGCAGCGAAACTAGGCAGCTTGCTGCCTAGTTGCAGCGGGTGGGGTTCATCGGCCTTGCGCAAGGCCGATGGACCCACCCCAACCCCTCCCCTGAAGGGGAGGGGCTTTTGATTCCCGCTACCAACCGCTATGCGCCCCGCATGATCACGCGCTCTCCGCTCGCCCCCGCCGCCTTCCCCGACCTCCCCGACATTGCCGGGGTAACGCGCCGCGTTGCGCGTGCGCGGTACAAGGATTGGGATCGCTGCGACCTTACCTATGTCGAGCTGGCCCCCGGCACCACCGTCGCAGGCGTGTTCACGCGCAATGTCTGTTGCTCGTCCGAAGTCGAGATGGGGCGCGCACAGGTGAAGGGCGGCGCCGCGCGCGCGCTGATCGTCAATGCGGGCAACAGCAATGCGTTCACCGGCTATCGCGGGCGCGAGGCGGTCGAGGCGATCATGACACAGGTCGCGGACCATCTCGGCTGCGCGCCGGGCGAGGTGTTCGTGAGCTCGACCGGGGTCATCGGCGTGCCTTTGCCGAAGGACAAGGCGCGCGCGGGCGTGGCGGCGGCGCTGACGGCCGAGCCTTGCGCGTGGGAAGCCGCGGCCGAAACGATCGGCACCACCGACACCTTTGCCAAGGGGGCGGCATCGAGTGCGATCGTCGAAGGTCGGACCGTCCAAGTGGCGGGCATCGTCAAGGGATCGGGGATGATCGCGCCCGACATGGCGACAATGCTCGGCTATATCTTCACCGACGCCGCGGTCGCGCCCGCGCTCTTGCAGGACATGCTGAGCGAGGCGACCGGCGGGACGTTCAATGCCATCACCGTCGACAGCGACACCTCGACCAGCGACACGGTGCTGCTGTTCGCGACGGGGCAGGCGGGCAATACCATGCTCACCACGCGCGACGATCCCGGTGCCGATGCGCTGTACGCAGCGATCCGCGAGGTCGCGCTCGACCTTGCGCAACAGGTGGTGCGCGACGGCGAGGGCGCGTCGAAATTCATCGAGGTGCAGGTGAGCGGAGCCGTCAGCGACGACAGCGCCCGGCGCGTAGCGCTGTCGATCGCCAATTCGCCGCTGGTCAAAACCGCGATCGCGGGCGAGGATGCGAACTGGGGCCGCGTGGTGATGGCGGTGGGCAAGGCGGGCGAACCCGCCGACCGCGATCGCCTCGCGATCCGTTTCGGCGATCATTGGGTCGCGAAGGACGGGCTGCCGGTCGACGGTTATGAGGAGGCGCCGGTGGCAGCGCACCTCAAAGGACAGGACATCCGCATCGGCGCCGACCTGGGGCTGGGCGAAGGCCGTGCGACGGTGTGGACGTGCGACCTGACGCATGGATATATCAGCATCAACGCCGACTATCGCAGTTGATCTCTTTTTGTTAGGGGCCGCCGGCGCGCAACACAGCGCGCCAATCATAGGAGGCCGTCATGGTACGCCAAAAGGACTTCGCCGACCTGCCCTGCTTTCGAGGCCAGCTCGAAACGGCGTAAAGGTTATCCCTCCGAAACACAGGTCAAGCGGGGACACCGCTTCGTCCACGGCGACAAGGAACTCATCGAAAAACTCGGTCGCAAGGATCCATGTCCGTGTGGGTCAGGGCAGAGGTTTCCGCAACTGCTGCCTGACATCGGGTCGGTTTCGACGGATCCGAACGCCATGACTATTGGCGTTAATGACCGATAGAAGAACCCCGACGTCGGCTCCGACGTCGGGGAACTTTTGATTACAGCGCGCCTTCCAGCCAGCCCTTGAGCGCGCTTTTCGGCGCGGCGCCGACTTTGGTGTCGGCGATTTCGCCATTTTTGAACAGGATCATCGTCGGGATGCCGCGCACGCCATATTTGCCCGGCGCGTCGGGATGGTCGTCGATGTTGAGCTTCGCGATGACGACCTTGCCGGCGAGTTCGTCCGAAATCTCTTCGAGCGCAGGGCCGATCATCTTGCACGGGGTGCACCATTCGGCCCAGAAATCGACAAGCACGGGGGTGTCGCTGTCGAGCACGTCGGCCTGAAAGCTCGCGTCGGTAATGGCTTTGGTACCCATGATCTGCACTCCTGAAATATCGTTGTTGCCAAGCTAGGGCGTCGGCGCGTCCGGCTCAAGGGCGGAACCCGGCAAATTCGCCTTGGTTGCCGCCAAGCCGGGCTTGTGCGCGTCGAGCAGCGCGTCGTCGAGGCCGATCAGCCGCGGCGCGGCCGTGTAGAGCAGCGCCGCCGCAACGCGCCGCCCCGGAAAGATCACGCGCAGCGCGTCGCGATACGCCGCCATCTGGCGCAGATAGGCGGTCTGGACCTCGGCGGCATTTGCAGGGATATGGCGCCCGGTCTTGTAGTCGATTACCGTCACCGCGTCGGCCGTGACGCGCAGGCGGTCGACGATCCCCGCGACGACCACGCCATCGACCACCGCCGACAACGGCACTTCGGCGAGGCTGCCGGGACCGAACAGCGGCGCGTGCGCGGGATCGTCCAGCACCGCGAGCACCTCATCGACCATCGCCGCGCGTGCCGGATCGTCCAGCGCCGGAGCTTGCACCGCCAACCAGTGCATTGCGGCGATGCGGCGGCGTTCGGGCGCAACGGGCGGCAGCCGCTCGAACAATGCGTGGAGCAGCAGGCCGCGCGTCACCGCGGCGCCGCGCTCGCCCCCCTGCGGCGGCGCGGCGACATCGTCGTCGCCGAGCGCCGACGGGGCGAGCGGACGCGGCGGGCGTGCTTCCTCGGGTGCGGGACGCGTCGCCCAAGCGGGGATCGAAAGCAGAGGTGCGGCGATAACCGGCGTCTCGCGTCGCCGCCCCCACGCCTTGGCATTCGCGGCGTGGACGCGCTTTTGCCCCCAGCGCGGTCCAGCGTCCTGCCAGCCGAGCCCCATGCCCTCCATCACCCGGTCGACCGCGCCGTGCCAGCATTGGTCGGGGACCGAGCGGTCCTCCGCCTTGGTGATGCCGGTGACGACCAGCAATTCCTCGGCGCGCGTCATCGCGACGTACAGCAGGCGCCAATGTTCCTCGATCTCGGCGCGCGCCTTGGCGTCGTGCGCGGCGGCGATCCGCCCGTGACGTTCCTCTTTGGACAGCGCAAAGACGGGCAGCTTGTCCCAACCTTCGAGCGCGAGATCGAAACCGCGCAGACGCTGGTCGGGATCGTCGGTCGCATCGGCAAGGATAACGATCGGCGCCTGCAGGCCTTTCGAGCCGTGGACGGTCATCACACGCACAACGTCGCTGCGCGCTTCGGTCTGGCGCTTGATGTCGGCGCGGCTCGCCTCGATTTCACTCAGGAAGCCGAGCAGCGAGGGCGTGTGCTGGTGCTCAAAGGCGAGCGCCTGGTTCAAAAGCTCGTCGATCGGATCGCGCGCCTCACGCCCAAGCCGCGCATATAGCCGCCGCCGCCCCTGCATCGGCCCCGACAGGATGCGGTCGAGGAAGCGGTGCGGCGTCGTGAAATCGGCCATGCCGAGCAACTGGCGGAGCGCCGCCATGGTTCCGGCGGGCACCTCGGCTTCGCGCGTGCGGAGTTGTTCCCACAGCGCGCGCTTGCCGCGGCCGTGCGCAAAGGCGAAGAGATCTTCCTGCGACCAGCCGATCAGCGGCGAGACGAGCAAGGCGGCGAGATTGAGGTCGTCGAGCGGCTGGACCGCAAAGCGCATCGCGGCGAGCAGATCCTGCACGCCGAGCGGCTGCGTCAGCGCGAAGCGATCGACCCCCGCGACGGGCACGCCCAGCGACTGCAACCGCGCGACGATGCGCGCGGCAAGGTCGCGGCGGCGGCGGACGAGGATCAGAATGTCGCCCGGTGCAACGCTGCGCCCGTCCTTGCCGTGGCGGATCCAGTCCTGCACCTCGTCGGCAAGCGCGCGCGACAGGCGGAGGCTCGCGGGATCGCTCGCGGGCGCGAGCGCACCGGTGCCGTCGTCCCCGGCGTCGACGTCGGCCGCTTCCTCGCTCTCGCCTTCCGCCGCCAGCGCCTTGCCGACGGGCAGCGGCTGCCACAGCTCGACGCGGCCGGGGTGCGCGCTGCGGAAGGGGAGGTGCGGCGGCTCGTCGCTCGCCAGCCCCATCAGTTCGGTGCCGCCATCGGCAACCCATGCATCGACGACGTCGAGCACCGCGGGGCTGGAGCGGTAGTTGGTGACCAGATCGACCTCGGCAAAGGGGTGACCGCCGTCGAGCGCGCGCTCGCCGAACCGGATGCGCGCCGCCTCGAATGCCGCGGGCTCGGTGCCCTGAAAGCCGAAAATCGCCTGCTTTCGGTCGCCGACGGTGAACATCGTCCGGACGCGTTCGTCCTTGGCGCCCGCACCGGCGAAAAATTCCCCGGCAAGCGCGGCGACGATCGCCCATTGGCGGGTGTTGGTATCCTGCGCCTCGTCGACCAAAATATGATCGGTGCGCTGGTCGAGCTTGAAACGCACCCATTCGCCGAACTGGCCGAGGCGGAGCAGCGACCCGGCAATCGCGATCAAATCGTCGAAATCGGCGAGCCCGCCCTCACGCTTGGCGAGCGCATAAGCCTCGGCAAAACGGCTGCCCAGATCCCATGCCGCCGCGAGATCGTCGGTGACCGCCATTGCGCGCGCGGTGGCAAGCAGCGCTTGTGCCGCCTCGACGATCGCCACCGCGCTGTCGATGCAGTCGGTCATCCGCCCCTTGTCGCCTGCAAAATCGGCGCGCAATTCGCCCTTGCCGGTGAGGAAGCAGCCGAGCAGTTCGCCAAGCATCGCGGCGCGCACGGGCGCGTCGGCGGCGAGCCACCGCGCCATGGCGTCGGCGCAGCCGAGCCCGGTCTTGGTGCCCCAGCTCGTTCCGCTCGTCGCAACCGCGCGAACATGAGCATCGCTGATCGCGTCCGCGGCAAGTTCGGTCGTGAGCCACGCTTCGGCATCGCCGTCGGGAAGCCCGAGCGCGGCGCGCAGATCGCGACCGCGCGGCGGCAGGAGGCGCGTCTGGAACGGGGCGGCGAAGGCGTGGGCGCAGCGTGTCAGGAACGTCATCGCTGCATCCTGTCCCATCCGCCGCGACAGCATCGCCGCCGCAGCGCGCATTGTCTCACCGTCGCTGCCCGGTTCGGCGAGCAGCTTCGACAGCACCTGCCGCTGCAATTCGGCGGCCTCGCCCTCTTCGAGCGCGCGGAAGCCGGGCAAGATCTTCGCCTCGAGCGGGAAGCTGGCGAGCAAGGTCTGGCAGAAGCTGTGGATCGTTTGCACCCGGATCGCGCCCGCCGCGCTGTCAATCACCGTGGCGAACAGCGACCGCGCGCGGTCGAGGATGCCCGGCTCCTGCCAGTCGGCACCCAGCGCGTTGAGATCGAGCCGGAGATCGCCGTCGCTCATCCGCACCCACATTGCCAGCCGTTCGTGGATGCGGTGCGCCATTTCGGCGGCACCCGCTTTGGTAAAGGTGATGCAGAGGATCGCGTCGGGCGCGACGCCTGCGAGCATCAGCCGCAGCACGCGCGCCGAGAGCACCTGCGTCTTGCCCGTCCCCGCCGACGCGCCGAGCCAGACATGCTCGTCGGGCCGGGCGGCGGCTTGCTGCGCAGGGTCGAGATCGTGAAGCCGCGTCATGGCGCGCCTCCATTGTCCCGCTCGCCGCCGCGCCCGAACCATTCGTCGCGGCGCATCAACTGATCGTAATCGGTGAAGCGCCGCGCGGCGTCGCCTGGCGCGAACGGGCTATCGCCGAGCAGGTAGTCGGCGGTGAGGTCGGCGAAGGCGTCAAAAGCGCGCGCGACCGCCTCCTCGGCGGTCTTGAGCTTGCGGCGGCTGCCGTGCGTCGGCGCGATGCTGCCGTCGGTTCCTTTGGCGCGATCGGGCTTGAGGCTCCAATATTCGAGCGCGTGGATCGGCCCCGCGGCGACGCCGTCGATCTTGCCCATTTCAGCGAGCAGGCCGAGCAGGCCGAGCTGGTTGTCGAGGCCTTCGGCGGCGGCGCTGCCGCTCGGCGCGGCGCCGGTCTTGTAATCGACGACAGCGAGGCTGCCGTCGGTAAGGCGGTCGATGCGGTCGGCCTTGCCCGTCAGGCGGATGCCGCCGAGCTCATGGACGCCGCTGGCCTCGCTCGCGACGGGTTCGCGACCCGCGGCGCGACCTTCCCACACGCGCGCGGCGGCCCAGCGCAGCGCGGGTTCGATACGCGGAAACCAAAAGGCGCGCGCGAGCGCATCGAGCGCGGGGTCGTCATGGAGGCGCGCGAGTTCGGCTTCGAGCGCTTCGGGCGTCGCCCCCGCGCGCTGCCAATCCTCCATGAACGCGTGGACGCGCGTACCGAGCCAGCGCGGATCGGGCCCGGCGCGCAGCGGGTCGAGCACCGACAGGCGGAGGATGCGCCCGGCGTAAAAGGCGTAGGGATCCTTGGCGAGCAGATCGACGCCGGTGACGCTGATCTGGCCGGGGCGCGCGTCGGCGGGGGGGCAGGGGCGCGGCATCGGCGCGGGTTCGACCGGCCCCGGCGGCACATCGAGCGCGGCGGCGAGCGCGGTGACCGGCTGCCCGTCGAGTCGCGCTTCGGGGAGTTCGCCCGCGAGCGCCGTCAGCCGCAGCCAGAAGCGTGAGGCGACCGCGGGGTCGCCGCCGCTGCGCATCGCGCGCGTCACCACCACTTCGCGCGCGGCGAATGCGCCCGCGAAATCGTGCGCGGCCATCCCCTGTTGCCGGTCGGGCGCGGCGAGGCCGAGCATCCGGCGGATGCCGGGCGCGAGCCACGGGTCGGGGCTTTGCTGCGGCGGCCAGCGCCCCTCGTCGAGCCCGCCGAGGATCATCAGGTCGGCGCGCTGGAGCCGCGCCTCGAGCAAGCCCCAGATGAACAGCCGGGGGTGGCCGCCATAGGGCGGGCGGACATTTTCGCCCGACAGCAGGTCGGCGAGCATCGCAGGGAAGTCGGCGGGCGCGACCAGTGCCGGGCCATCGCCCTTCGCCATCGTCCAGCGGTCGAACAGATCGGACAGCGCGCGGCCTGCATGTCCCGTCCACGCCCCCTCGCCGGTCAACCAGCCAAGCGCGGCCTGCAATGCACCAAGCAGGGTAGCGGGCGGAACGGCATGGCCCGCCGTAAAGGGCGCGAGCGCGGCGCCGAGACCGGCGGCGACCTCGCTCCACCAGTCGCCGACCAGCCTGGCCTCACCATGGCCGCGCGCCGTGGCGTCGGCGGCGCGTTCGGCGATCCGTGCGGCGATGCCGTCCCATCCGGGCACCAGTCCCGGCCCGCGCAGCACGAGGTCGAGCCGCCGGACCTGATCGAGCCAGTCGAGCCGCCCTCCACCCGCTCGTACCAGCGGATGGCCGAGCAGCGCGATCAGCCGCACCGGGTCGAACGCCGCGGCAAATTCGGCGAGCAGCAACAGTAACGCGCCCGGGGGCAACTGCCCGAGCGGCTGGCCTGCGCTGTCGTCAACCGCAATGTCCCAGCGCGCAAGCGCCGCCGCGACGCGCGACGCCAGCGCGCGGTCGGGGGTAACGAGCGCCGCGGTGCGGCCCGGCGTTTCGAGCGCGTGGCGCATCATCAGCGCAATCCCCTGCGCCTCCTGCCCGTCGTCGGCGAAGGTCGCGGCGCTGACCCCGGCGATGCCGGGGCGGACATCGCCCGCATGCTGCCAGCGCGCGGTAAAAGCGGCGGGCGCGAAGAGTAGCGAGGTGAAGGCGGCGCGGGCATCGGGTCCGTCGAAGGGCGAGGCCGCGTCCCATTCCAATACCTCGTCGCGCGACACGCCCATGCGGCCGAGCAGCAGCTTCAGATGATATTGCGGGTGGGTTTCGAGCGGGCGTGCCGGATTTTCGGGGTCGGGTTTTACCGGGCCGAGCGCCTCCCATTCCTCCGACGCCATGCCAAGGTCGAGCCCCGGCAGCACGACCATGCCCTGCGGCAAATCGGCGACGGTGCGCAGCAGCCGCGCGATCGCGGGCGCGGCGGTGGTGACGCCCGCCGCGACGACGAAGCGCGCGGGCGGGGCGATCCGCCAGTTCCGGCTGACGCGGTCGAGCAGCCAGTTGCGGCGGTCAGCGCGGTCGATATGCCCCGTCGCGGCGAGCAGCGCGGGCCAATGCTCGACGAGCAGCGACAGCCGCCGCCACGACGCCTGCCAATGCTCGGCAAGGTCGCCGAGCGCGCTTTCGATGTCGGCGAGCCGCGCAGGTGCGACTTCCTCATAATGCAGCTGGTCGATCACCCGCCCCAGCCCCTCGGCAAGCTGGAACGCGGCGGCGCCGGTGACCGGCTCTTCGCTCGGCGGGTGGTGCGTCTCGATCAGGCGAGCGAGCATCAACCGGCGCTTCAGCGCGTCGATCGCGGGGGGAAGAGCGTCGCTCTCGTCGATCGGATCGAGCGCGAGCGCCACCGATTCGTCGAGGTCGGCATCGCCGATCACGACGAGCCGCGGCATCAACAGCCCCGCACCGCCCGCGCGCACAAACGCCGCCTGCACCGCGCTGCGCGCGCGGTTGCTCGGCAGCACGACCAGACCCTTGGCCAGCCCCAGCGCGCCGTCGGCGAAGCGGTCGATCAGCCCGGCGACGAGGGCATCGGCGAACGCCCGCTGGACGGGGATGGAGAACAGGGTGGGCTTGGTATCAGCCATCGAGTTCAAACGTCGTCATTGCGAGCGCAGCGAAGCAATCCAGAGCGGTTTACGCAACTCTGGATTGCTTCGCTGCGCTCGCAATGACGAATTGAGATTATCAAACCTCACTCAACGCCGCTTCGGTCGGCGCGATCGCCGCTGGGGTGCCGACGTCGAACCATTGTCCCATGTGCGACAGGCCGTAGAGCCGCCCTGCCGCGATCGCGCGGTCCCACAGGATATTCGTCGAAAAAGGGCCTTCGGGCGCCCCGTCCAGCAAGCGCCGCGAAACGAGCTGGATGCCGGTATAGACGAACGGCGCGATCCGCCCTGGCTTGCGGCGCGACAGCTTGCCGTCGCCGTCCATGTGGAAGTCGCCGCGGCCGCGATGCCCCGTCGCGCTCGCCTGCCGGATGACGAGCAGCAGCGCGTCCATCCGGGCATCGTCCCAGTGGCGCGCGAGGTGGCGGATGCTGTCCTGCGGCCCGTCGGTCCAGATATTGTCGCTGTTGACGATCAGGATCGGGTCGCCGGTGAGCAGCGGCAGCGCCTTTACCATCCCGCCGCCGGTTTCGAGCAGCTGCGCGCGCTCGTCGGATATAGCGATGGTGAAGCCGCGCTTCTGCTTGGCCAGATGCGCCTCCAGCGCGTCGGCGAGATAATGGACGTTGACGACGACATGGCCGATCCCCGCCGCCTCGATCCGGTCGAGGCTGTGATCGATCAGCGGCTTGCCCGCGACGCGCACCAGCGGCTTGGGCCGCGTCGCGGTCAAGGGGCGCATCCGCTTGCCGATCCCCGCCGCCATCACCATCGCGCTTTCGATCGTCGCCGTCACAGCCATGCCTCCGCCCGCTTTGCCGCGGGGATGTTGGCGTCGAACCATTGCCGGACGGGGACAAGCGCCGGGTGCGCCAGGTCGCGTTCGAGCAGGCCCCACATGCGCGGCTGGAACTGGCGGTAATATGGCTTGTTGTCGCGTTTCCAAAGGCGGACGAAAACGCCCAGAATGCGCGTGTTGCGCTGCGCCGCGAGCGCCCAATAGGCATCCTCGATGTCGCGTCCCGTCGCCGCCTGGTAGCGCGCGAGCATCGCTGCCTCGACCGCCGGGCTGACGTCGCGCCGCGCATCTTCGAGGACCGAGGCGAGGTCATAGGCCGGGTGGCCGATCAGCGCGTCCTGAAAATCGAGCAGTCCGTAACGGGCAAGCCCGTCCTGCCCCCCGACGAGCATGATGTTTTCGGCGTGGAAATCGCGCAGCACGGTAACGCGCGGCAAGCCATCCTTCTCGACCGGCGACAACGCCGCCTCCCATGCGGTGCGAAACGCATCGCGATCGACGGAGATCTCCAGCGCCGGGCAATACCAGTCGGCGAACAGCATCACCTCATCCAGCCATTGCTCGAGCCCGTGTACCACAAGCCCCGGCATCGGCGGCTGTGCATGGAGATGGATCAGCAGGTCGGTGACGCCGCTGTACCAGGCGGTTTCGCGGTCGAGTGCGGCATCGACCGTCTCGCGCAGCCGCACGTCGCCGAAATCCTCGATCAGCAGCAGGCCGGTTTCCAGATCGCGCGCGAGGATCGTCGGCGCGTTCAGCCCCGCGCCGCACAGATATTCGGCGACAGCGATGAAGGGCCGCGGGTCTTCGTGCGGCGGCGGCGCGTCCATCAGCACTGCGCGCCGGTCGCCATCGACGATCCGGAAATAGCGGCGGAAGGACGCATCGCCCGCCAGCGGCAAGATCCGGGCGTCACCCCAGCCATGCGCGGCGAGGAAAGCGGGCGCATGGTCGGGCGGAATCATGGGAGCGGCCATCGCGCCTCCCAAGCGGGCGGCACTGTCGCTGTCAAGACGCGGCGCTCGCCTTCGCCGGAAATCGTGAGCGCGAGCGCATCGGGCCAGACTTCGCCGCCGAGCCGCTCGGGCCATTCGATCAGCAGTGCGCCGTCGTAAAGATAATCGTCGAGGCCGAGCTCGATGAGCTCGTCGGGCTCCTCGATCCGGTACAGATCGACGTGCGCGATGGGCAGGTCGACCTCGGGCGGCGCATAGGGTTGGACGATCGCGAAGGTCGGGCTGGGCGCGTCGCCGGCGAGCCCGCGCGCCTTCAGCATCGCGCGCGCCAGCGTCGTCTTGCCCGCGCCAAGACCGCCCGACAGCAGCACGACGTCGCCGGGTGCGAGCACACCGCCGATCGCCGCGCCGATGGCGTCGGCTTCGTCGAGACTATAGGGGCGACGGAATTGCATGGCCGTGTCGGGATTGATTCGCGCAGAGGCGCAGAGATCGCAGAGATTTTTGGCTCACGCGGAGACGCGGAGACGCGGAGAATATCCGGGCCGACAGGCCCTTCAATCTCTCGAATGCTGAATTCTGAAGCGAGGTCGGAAGAGGGAAGCCGCTTCGCGGAACGCACAATTTCTCCGCGTCTCCGCGTCTCCGCGCGAATCTTTTTTTCTCTGCGCGCTCTGCGCCTCTGCGCGAATCCTTCGTCGCTCCAGGAAGAGGCAAAGCGCGAAACAGCATCACGTCCCGCGCGGCAGGCTGATGCGCACCAGCGTTCCTTGTCCCGCCTCGCTCACCACTTCCATCGTGCCCCCGTGCGCGGCGACGAGCTGGCGCGCGAGCGCGAGGCCGATGCCGCCGGTGTCGGTGCCCGCCTGCTGCCCCTTCGCGACCGCGGCGGCGTCTTCGGGCATTCCGGGCCCGTTGTCGGACACGATGATGTCGATCCCGCGCTTGTCGCCGTTGGCGTGCAGCAGCACGCGGCCGTCGGATTTGCGCGTCGGCGCGGTGAAGCGCACCGCATTGTCGAGCAGCCCGGCGACAAGGCGCGACAGCCGCGGCGCGTCGCCGTCGATCTCGCCAAGGTCGGCGGCGATGTTGCCGACCAGTTCGACCCTTTCGGCATCCGCGAAGGGCCGCGTGTCCTGTAGCGCCTTTTCGAGCAGCGCGCCGACGTCGACCGGCGCGCGTTCGATCGCCAGCGTCCCGGCCTCGCCCTGCGCCAGATCGAGCACATTGTCGATCTGGCGACCGAGCACCGCGACCGAATCCATGATCGCATCGACATAGGCGCGCTGCTGGTCGCCCAGCTTGCCGGCATAGCCCGACTGCAGCATCTCGCCGAACCCGCCGATTGAGGTCAGCGGCGTGCGCAGTTCGTAACTCATCCGCGACAGGAAGGCGGTCTTGGCCTTGTCGGCCGCCTCCAGCGCTTCGTTGCGCTCGCGGAGTGCGCCCTCGACCTTCCGGCTTGCGGTGATGTCGAGCATGATGAGCAGCGCATTTCCGTCGGGCAGCGGGATCGAGGCGAAGTCGAACCAGCGTCCGTCGGCGAAACCGATTTCGCCGCCGCGCTGTTGCCGTTCCAGCGTCGCGGCGCGGATGACTTCCTGCACCACGCTGATCTGGTTCGGCTTCACGAGCCGGTCGGCGAGCCCGCCCATCAGCACGTCGACGCGCGGGTGCGCAGCGAGCGTGGGCTCGTCGATGCCCCACAGGCGGCGGAAGCGCTGGTTCCAGAGATGGAGGCGGCCATCGGGGGCAAAGACGGCCACCGCCTCGAACAGATTGTCGAAGGTCGCAGTGCGCACGCGCAGCAGGGTGTCGCGTGCGCCGGCCAGCTGCACCTGCTCGGTCTTGTCCTCGGCGATCAGCAGCAATCCGCCGTCGGGCGTCGGCTGCGCGACGACGTGCAGGTGGGTGCCGTCGCGCAGCAGCCAATCCTCTTCGCTCGCGTGCGGCAGCGCGAACCAGTCGACATGCGTCTGTCGCCATTCGGGATAGTCGCGCACCTCGGGCGTCCGCCCGCGTTCGCGCCATGCGTCGAGCAGCCGCGCGAACGGCCGCGCCTCCGCCACATCTTCCGGCTCCAGCCCGAACAGGCGGCGAAAGGGCAGGTTGGCAAAGGCAAGGCCCTGGTCGGGGCCGAATTGCGCGACCGCCGCCGACAATCGGTCGAGCAGCTCGCGCTGCGTATCGACGAAGCGGCGGTGCGCGCCGCGCTCGCTTTCCAGTTCCTGAATGTCGATTGCATAGCCCGCGATGCCGATCACGCGGCCCCCCTCGGGCGCGAGCGGTACGTCGACGACGCGCATGATCCGCCGCTCACCCTCGATCGTCACCGGGATGGTGCGGAGCTCAGCCGACCCCGAAGCGCGCGCGGCCTCGGCGGCATCGACGGCGCTGACCCCGGCGACGGTTTCGCACAGCTCGATGCCGCCGTCGATCACCGCGGCGGCGCTCTTCGCCTCGACCGCGCGGACATAGGCGGCGTTGACGAGCGCAAGCCGCAAGTCGGTGTCGCGGAACCACATCGGGAAGGGTGCGGCTTCGATCAGTCCCGACAAGGCCTCGAACGCCGCCATTGCTTCGTCGCGCTCCTGTCGCGCATGCGCGAGCGCCTGCTGCCCGTCGGTCGCATCGCTGAGCCACAACAACACGCATCCCGCCCCGCCGACCGCTTCCGGAGCGGCGGCGCCGTGGACGATGATCGTGCGGTGGCTGCCCTCGGGTTTCAGGCTGAGCTGAAAGGGCTTGGCCCCGCGCTGCGCGCCAAGGATCGCCTGGCGCAGCGCGTCGTGCGCCGCCGCGTCCAGGCCAGCGCCGATCCCCCGCAGTTCGTCGAAACTGCGCGGCCCGCGGTCGAGCCCGAGCCAGCGGCCCAGCCGCTCGCTCGCCTCGATCCGCCAGTCGGCGCGGACGATCACCGGCAGCTGCGGCGAGGCTTCGACCAGACTCGCCAGCCGTTCGGCCTGCCCCGCGACAAACGCCGAACGCCGCTGCATCGCGATCCCGCGCAAGGTCGCCCACACGCCGGCGAGCAGCCACAGCGCCGCGAACAGGCCAAGGGCAAAGATCGCCGCCGAAGACAGGATCATCGCGGGCGCGCCGACGGGTGCGAAAAACAAGGGTCGAAGCGGTCAGCCATGCGCCCGGCCCTATCGCCTGTTCATCGCTTCTTCAATGACCCGACGAGGGCCTTTGACCTTTGAACGATTGCTTCGAGGCGAGATGTTTATTTTGTCAGATATCCGATCGCGAACGGGGACAAACGTTGAAAGAGACTCGTGGAGCCGGCTCCCACGCAAGCGCGGGCGAGACCGGCTCCAAGTTCCATGATCACAAATTGGTTCGGAAGCCAAAATAGAAGAAACGGCCGACCGCGCTGACAGGATAGAATGTCGCTCCTACGTCCGGCTGTTGGTCGAACAGGTTATTAACCCCCGCATAGAAAGTGAAATTGTCATCGACATCCATCGACGCTTGCACGTCATGCGTGAAACGCGCCTTGAATTTCAGAAATTCGGGCGCGACGATGTCCGGGTCTGCTTCGATCGTCTGCTTCGAAAACCGAAGGGTCTTACTAAAATAATTTACCCGATAGTTGAGCCCGAACTTGTCGAGCTGCCAATTGATATTACCGTTCACCTGCCACTTCGGTGCATTTACTGTGCCACGGCTGTCAATGACGTTTCCGCCCGGCGTAGCGATGAAAGTCAATTTCTCAAGATAATTACCTACCAGACTCAGCTGAAATGTTCCGATGCCAGCGCGGGGCTGAAACCGGTAACGCGCTGAGAAATCGACACCTCTTGTCGTAAACTCGGCGACATTTTGTGGCAGGAGCCGGAAACCCGATACGACGCCGGGAGCAGCCGTATTGGTACCCGGGTTACGATCGATGGCTTCGCAAAACACATTGTTCAGATCCGGCGCATCGACGCAAAGCTCGGCAACGGTCGTCAATGAAGGCGTCGAAACAGCGTCCTCAATTTTAACATCATAATAATCGGCTGAAAGGGTCAGACCCGGGATGAAACGAGGTTGTAGAATGACACCCGCGGTGATTGTCTTGGCGGTTTCTTCACTAAGATTACGGTTACCGCCCGCCAAGCCGGGCAGGCTGGAGCTGGTATCGCCCGTGAAGTCGGCAATCTGTTGGGCGGATAGACCGAGCTGCTGGAATATAGCCTGACAATTTGCTGCACGTGTACTCGTCCCGTCATTGATATTGTCGGGTGCGCACGGGTCAGTGATGAATTGGAAAGTCTGGTTCGATGGCCCGAATAGCTCCCCGATATTGGGAGCACGAACCGCCTGGGCATAGGTACCGCGGAACCGAATGTCGGGTATCGGGGAATATATGCCACCAACTTGGAAGGTCGTCGCGGTACCGATTGTCGAATAGTCGGCAATGCGGATGGCCCCGTTGAGCGTGAGCTCGTGGAATCCCGGACGTCCGCTAACGATGGGAACACGCAATTCACCAAACACCTCTTTGACGTCGAACGACCCTTTTTCGGGGAAAAGCGCATTGCCAAAGGTCAGACCGGTTGTATTGACAGGGTCCGGATTGGATTCGCTCTTTTCCTTACGATATTCGGCACCCACGGCGAATCCGATCTCGTCACCCCATAACTTTAGCTTGTCGCCGAATGTACCCGAAATGGAACCCGAAATGACGTGCTGTTGAATGCGCGACCGATCGATCGCATCGGTCAGGAGGAAATCGATTGCGCCGGGAAGCTGAGTTTCGCTGAAGACATTGAACGGAACACATCCGCTGTTCGGTCCGGGGGTGAACGACAATGGTTGATCGTCGAATGCAAAAGGCTGGGACACAAAATTATAAAATGGCTGATCACTCAGCCCCACAGGAGCAATGTTTGACCGGCAAACAATATTCCCGTTCGGCGTTCCCGTAAGAAATGCACCTTCATCGACAGCATCGATCGCCGCGAAAAAGCGATCGTTGAATCGCGTACGCGTTTGACGGATCGTGGCGTCAGAACGACCATAAACATAGGACAGCTCAAAGCCCAAATTGTCTGTCAGATCACCTACGAGGCCAAGTACTCCGCGATAAGTTTCTCGGCGATTGCTTTCGCCGCGCCGCCCGATGTCAAGATTATCGCGGTTCACTAGAACGCCGAAATCACCTGCAGCGGCTTGTGCCGCATCGCGGATGTTGGCGGGCATAAACGCATTGTCGGTCGGAATCAGCAGCGTGAAATCAAACGTCGGCTGGCCTTCTGAGGATGAATCCACGCGCGCGTACTTGCCTTGCGCGAAAAATCTGATGTTGTCGGTTATCTCATAGTTGAACAGCGCATTCGCGACATAACGTTCGATCAGAGGCAAAAGTTCGCCGCCATAGGTCGAAACGGGAGTGCCGCTGCCGCCGACCTGAAAAATTCCGCCAGCATATGTCCCCGGGTCAAAAACGGATCCGTCACCGACGAAGTCGGGCGTGAAGTCCAAGTCAACGTCCACTGCCCCTGACGGGTTGGAGTCGAAATAGCGAACATCGCGATACGGGATCAGGTCAGGAACATTCGGGTCGTCGCCAATATCGTCGAGATTGTCGCTGAAAGTAACAAAATTTTCGGGAAGCAAGCGCCGGCGTTGTTCGCGCAGGAAGCGGTCGTCGCGGCCATATTCCAGTGAAAGCGCGACATTTCCACGATCTTCTGCGAAGTTCATGCCGCCGGTAATCGTTGCAAAATAGGCCGTTCCGTCGCCTTGTTCAGAAACCCCTGCTTGCGCGCGGGCCGTCAAACCTTCAAAATTGCGTTTCATGACGAAGTTGACCGCACCGCTGACCGCATCTGCGCCGTAGATTGCCGACGCCCCCCCAGTTACGATATCGACACGCTCGATCAGGTCGATCGGGATCGTATTGGTGTCGATAGACGAAGACCCCGGAACCGCGGCCACATGCCGCCTGCCATCGATCAACACTAGAGTCCGCTGCGTGCCCAAATTGCGGAGATCGAGTAGGTTAAGGCCTACACCGCCAATGCCAGCATTAGTACCTGACCCGTCGTTCGAATCGCTTGATCCGGCTAGCGCGGGCAATTCGGTCAAAAATTGCGTGAGATTGGTAATGCCGGAATTTTGGATAGCATCGGCTTCGACGGACACCACCGGGTTGGCAAAATCATATTGGGGCGTGCGGATACGCGTTCCTGAAACGACAATCTCTTGCTCTTGTGTGTCTTGCTCATTTTCGCTGGCCAGGGGCTCAGGTGCAGCTGTGTCCTGAGCTTGAGCGGTGCCGATCGACGCGGTCAGCGCGATAGCGGAAACGCAGGCGCCAAAAGCGGTCTTGGAAATCCTGTTCATATAAAGCTCCCCGGTTATCGGGGAGGCCAAGCCTCCCCGGATCAAAGGAACAATACATCTCCGCGTTTATGGTTCTATTAAAATTCGATTCCTAAGCAATCTGCCATTAAGCTGTTGCAAAATTGTCACGTATCTCCGCGGCCTTGCCTCAATACCGATAATGGTCGGGCTTGAACGGGCCTTCGACCGGCACGCCGATATAATCGGCCTGCTTCTGCGAAAGTTTGCTGAGCTGAACGCCGAGTTTTTCGAGGTGCAGCGCCGCGACCTTTTCGTCGAGATGCTTGGGCAGGACGTAAACGTCGTTCTTGTACTGCTCGCTGCGCGTCCACAGTTCGATCTGCGCGAGCGTCTGGTTGGTGAAGCTCGCCGACATCACGAAGCTCGGGTGACCCGTGGCGTTGCCGAGGTTCACCAGGCGGCCCTTTGACAGGATGATGATCTGCTTGCCGTCGGGGAATTCGACCAGGTCGACCTGCGGCTTCACTTCGGTCCACTTGTAGTTGGCGAGCGCCGCAATCTGGATCTCGCTGTCGAAGTGGCCGATGTTGCAGACGATCGCCATATTCTTCATCGCGGCCATATGTTCGGCGGTGATGACGTCGGCGTTGCCCGTCGCGGTGACGAAGATGTCCGAACGCTTCACGGCTTCGTCCATCGTCACGACCTCGAACCCTTCCATCGCCGCTTGCAGCGCGCAGATCGGGTCGATTTCGGTGACGAGCACGCGCGCGCCGCCGTTGCGGAGGCTTTGCGCGCTGCCCTTGCCGACGTCGCCGAAGCCCGCGACGGTCGCGACCTTGCCTGCGAGCATGACATCGGTGCCGCGGCGGATCGCGTCGACGAGCGACTCTTTACAGCCATAAAGGTTGTCGAACTTCGATTTGGTGACGCTGTCGTTGACGTTGATCGCGGGGAAGGGCAGCTCGCCCTTCTTGGCGATGTGGTACAGGCGGTGGACGCCGGTCGTCGTTTCTTCGGATACGCCCTTGATCGCCTTGACGGTCTTGGTGAGATAGCCGGGACGCGCGGCGATGAACGCCTTGAGCGCGCGCTGCATTTCGACCTCTTCCTCATTTTCGGGTGCGGGCATCGTCTCGCCGGCTTCGAGCTTTGCGCCCCACAGCGCGAACATGGTGGCGTCGCCGCCATCGTCGAGGATCAGGTTGGCGGTCTGGCCGTCATTGTCGCTTTCCCAGTCGAAGATGCGGCCGACATAATCCCAATAATCGGCCAGGCTTTCGCCCTTCACCGCGAATACCGGCACGCCCGTCGCGGCAATCGCGGCGGCCGCATGGTCCTGCGTCGAAAAGATGTTGCACGTCGCCCAGCGGACTTCGGCGCCGAGTGCAGTCAGCGTTTCGATCAGCACCGCGGTCTGGATCGTCATGTGCAGCGAACCGGTGATGCGTGCACCTTTGAGGGGCTGCGCTGCGCCATATTCGGCGCGCAGCGCCATCAGGCCGGGCATTTCGGTTTCGGCGATGTTGATTTCCTTGCGCCCGAAATCGGCAAGGCCGATGTCGGCAACGACATAATCACGGGTGTCGGCGGCGAGAGTGGCCACGGGGAATTCTCCATATTGGCATGAACGACCGCAGGCGAGCGGCCACGAAAACTCTGTAATTTTCTTGCGCGTCCTAACCGAAAGCGCGCCGCCGATCAAATATAAACTTTTCTTTATATCGCAAGCCCGGCACCGCCTGGCGATCGCGCCGAACATGCGAATCGGCGCGCGACGGGAAGCCCCCGCGTGAAAAAATTTTCGCAGGCCACAATTGTGACAGTCGGTGCCGCACTTTTGTGACACGGAGTCGCAAAGTCCAAGATTCTGAAAATCTTGATTTATAATGCGCCCTGCGATCAGCATAATTTGTTTTTGTGACAATAGTGTTACAACCCGCCGAAAACATTGACTTTTCCTGTCGTGCGCGAGAAAATCGGCGAAAGTTTTCGGGGAGATAGTCGAGATGAAAAAAATCCTGTTGCCGCTGATCGCACTGGCTGTTGCAAGCCCCGCTGCGGCGCAATCGATCGTCGTGGTCACCGCGCCGCAGGCCGATTCGCAGACGCTGCCGGTGGCCTATGCTGAACTCAAGGCCGGCGAGAACCAGGCCGCGGTCGACGCACTCACCGGCGAAACCACGCTCGGCGCGCGCGATCCTTCGCGCCTCATCAATCTTGGCACCGCTTATGCCCGGCTGGGTCGCACCGCCGATGCCGCCGCCGCCTATGACGCCGCGATCGACAGCCCGATCCGTTACGACGTCGAACTCGCGAGCGGCCGTTATGTCGATTCGCGCTGGGCGGCACGGACGGCTCTCGCCAATCTGAAGCAGGGTCGGCCGCTGCTGGCGCTCGCGCGGTAACAATAATCGTCGCGCCCGCGCAGGCGGGGCCGCGAGCAACCTTGCGCGACGTCGATAATGGCCCCCGCCTTCGCGGGGGCGACGGCTCTCACTAAGCCTCGCCACCCTCGGTTGTCAGCAGGCGGGCGTCCACTCCCGCCTCGGCAAACGCCGCCTGCCATCGTTTGGCGGGCGGCGTGTCGAACAGCAGGGCGTCGCTGCCCGGCGTGACATGCCAGCCGTGACGCACTAGCTCACCCTCCAGCTGCCCCGGCGACCATCCCGCATAGCCCAGCGCGACCAGCCAGCGCGACGGCCCGCGGCCTTCGCCGATCGCGCGCAAAATGTCGTGCGAACTCGACACCATCCAGCGATCGGAGACCTGCACTGCGCCTTCGCCGCCCCAGTCGAGGCTGTGGAGGACGAAGCCGCGCGAGGGTTCGACCGGGCCGCCCAGATAGACGGGCTCCTCGAGCGGTACCTCGTGGCCGATCTCGAGTTGATCGAGAACCGCGCCGACGGTCATCCCCTCGATCGGGTCGGCGATGCCGATTCCCATCGCGCCATCCTCGTCATGGCTGATCATCGCGATCACCGAATGCTCGAAGCGGGGATCGCCAATCCCGGGCAGTGCGAGCAGCAGCTGGCCGGTAAACCAGGTGGGGGCCATATCCATAGGGTCACTTTGCCGGATCAATTCCGCGCGGTCCAGTGCCGCGACACTGCGCAGCGGTGATCCATCTGTCGCGCCGCCGTGATAATCCACTTTACCTCAATTCCGGTTGAGCTTTTATCGTCTTGCTCCCCGCCAGGTCCGAGCCTGGGTTTGAAGGAGCCAATGATGACGATGTTCGACGACACCCTGCTTTTTTCGACGACGATTTTCACGCCGCACGCCGCCGAGCGCGAAGATTTTTTGAGGGCGCAAAGCGAACGGTTGCCCTTGTTCGGCAATATCCCTGGATGGCACGGAACACGATTTTTTGCCGAAGAGCGCGGGCGACGCTTTCTGTTGCTTTCAAGCTTTACCGACGCGCAGGCGCAGGACGATTTTGCCGCGACGCCGGCCTTTCAGGCGCATCGCGCGACATTGCTGCCGATGTTGGAAGGCGTGGACAGCCAGCATTGGCGACTGGTTCTGGCGCGCGACCCCGGCAGTTAATCGCGGCGAGCCTAGTCCGCGCCTTGACACCACTGCTGCGCATCACGATGTCTGCGCCTCCGAAATTCTCCAGCAAAAAAGGATGCTGACATGACAATCAAGACCGGTGACAAGCTGCCCGACGCGACCTTTGTAAAGGTCACCGAAAACGGTCCCGAACAGGTCAGCAGCGCTGATTATTTCAAGGGCCGCAAGGTCGCGCTTTTCTCGGTCCCCGGCGCCTTTACGCCAACCTGTTCGGCCAAGCACCTGCCGGGCTTCGTCGACAAGGCCGATGAACTGAAGGCGAAGGGCGTCGATGAAATCGCCTGCACCGCGGTCAACGATGCATTCGTGATGGGTGCGTGGGGCAAGAGCGCCAATGCCGGCGATACGGTGACGATGCTCGCCGACGGCAATGGCGCCTTCGCCGAAGCGGTGGGCCTCACCATGGACGGCACCGCCTTTGGGATGGGCAAGCGTGGCCAGCGTTTCTCGATGATCGTCAACGACGGCGTCGTTGAACAGCTGAACGTCGAAGCGCCCGGTGAGTTCAAGGTGTCGAGCGCCGATCATATGCTGGAACAGTTGTAAGAGCTTGATCCTCCCTGTGGCGAAGCCATGGGGAGGTGGCAGCGCGAAGCGCTGACGGAGGGGCTATGGCGCGACGGCCGCCGCCCCTCCACCACGCCCTCCGGGCGCGGTCCCCCTCCCATCGCTGCGCGACAGGGAGGAGTCTCCCCCCTCTTCCCTTTTGTCATAATTTCGTGCAACAGCGACGCGATGACATCCAGATCATCGCAAGAAAACACCGATCCCGCCGCGCGCGTCGACGCCATCATCGCCGAGCTTCAGGACAAGTTCCGCGCATCGGTTTCCAACCTCAAATCCGCCATCGCAGATTATGTCCGCGACCGCAGCCTGCCGCCCGCCGATGCCGCGGCAAAGGGGCTGTTCGACTATCCGGCGATCCGCCTGACGACCACGGGTGAGCAGCGCGAGGGGCAGGCGGGGCATAATCTGTCCTTCGGCCGCTTCGAGCGTGCGGGCACCTTCGTCACGACGGTGACACGTCCCGATCTGTTTGCCGATTACCTCCGCGAACAGCTGATGCTGCTCGCGCGCCATTATGACGTCGAACTTGAAGTGACGCGGACGGGGCAGCAGATCCCCTTTCCCTATGTGCTCGACGCCAGCGACGGGTCGGACATGGGCGGGGTCACCCCGCTCGAGCTTGCGCGCCATTTCCCGACCACCGAGCTTGCCGACATCGGCGACGAATTGGCCGACGGGCTGTTTGGACAGGATCCGGCCGCAGATCAGCCGCTCGCGCTGTTCGACGCCCTGCGCACCGACTTCAGCCTTGCGCGCCTGCGCCACTATACCGGTACCGCGCCCGAGCATTTTCAGCGTTATATCCTGTTCACCAACTATCATCGCTATGTCGATGAATTCGTCGCCTGGGCGGGCGCGCAGGTGGGGCAGGGGCGCTATACTGCGCTCGCGGGCGCCGCGGGGCTTTACGTCGATCAGCCCGGCGTCAATGCGAGCGCGCTCGTCGCCGACAGCGCGTGGCGGCGGCACCAGATGCCCGCCTATCACCTCATCGCGCCCGATGGCGGCGGCATCACGCTCGTCAACATCGGCGTCGGCCCGTCGAACGCCAAGACGATCTGCGACCATCTCGCGGTGCTGCGGCCCGAAGCCTGGCTGATGATCGGCCATTGCGGCGGGCTCCGTCCCAGCCAGCGCATCGGCGATTATGTGCTCGCGCACGCATATCTTCGCGACGACCATATTCTCGACGCGGTGCTGCCGGTCGAAATCCCGATCCCGCCGATCGCCGAAGTGCAGCAGGCGCTCGCCAGCGCGGCCGAAAGCGTGTCGGGCGCGACCGGCGCCGACCTCAAGAAACGGATGCGCACGGGCACCGTCGTTACCACCGACGACCGCAATTGGGAGCTGCGCTACACCGACAGCGCGCTGCGCTTTTCGCAATCGCGCGCGATCGGTATCGACATGGAAAGCGCAACGATCGCCGCGCAAGGCTATCGTTTCCGCGTCCCCTATGGCACCCTGCTCTGCGTCAGCGACAAGCCGCTTCACGGCGAGCTCAAGCTGCCCGGACAGGCGAACCGTTTCTACGAGGAAGCGATCGCCGCGCACCTTCAGATCGGTATCCGCGCGTGCGAAACGATGCGCGACGAGGGGGCCAAGCTGCACAGCCGGAAACTGCGCGCATTCAACGAACCACCGTTCCGTTGATCCGCCGCTTCGACAACCATGAAGCAAGTCTGTCATTGGAATTTCACATGCGCTGCCGCTTTTCCCTTGCGGTGCGGCGGCGGCATCGCCACGTTGGATTCTTAAGGGGGCCGCTCTCCCCGGCCTGGTCCCCGCAAGGAGATGAAGACCATGCCGTCCTTTTCGGAAAGCCTCGAAAAGACCCTGCACAACGCGCTGAAGGCCGCTTCGGAGCGTCACCATGAATATGCGACATTGGAGCATCTGCTCTTCGCGCTGATCGATGACGATCATGCCGCCGAAGTGATGCGCGCGTGCGGTGTCGCGCTCGATGACCTGCAAACGGCCGTCGTCCACTATCTCGACACCGAACTCGACAGCCTGAAAGTCGAAGGGCACAGCGATCCGTCGCCGACGAGCGGCTTCCAGCGCGTTGTCCAGCGCGCGATCCTGCACGTCCAGTCGTCGGGCAAGGATGAGGTCACGGGCGCCAACGTCCTTGTCGCGCTCTTTTCCGAACGCGAAAGCTACGCCGTCTATTTCCTTCAGCAGCAGGATCTGACGCGGCTCGACGCGGTCTCCTACCTCAGCCACGGCGTCGGCAAGGGCGGCAAGCCTTCGCCGCAGGCCGAGCCCGAAGAAAAGGAAGAAACGAAGGACAAGGACAGCAGCGGCAAGACCAAGAAGGAAACCGCGCTCGACCAGTTCACCGTCAACCTCAACGAAAAGGCAAAGACCGGCAAGGTCGATCCGCTGATCGGCCGCAATGCCGAGGTCGATCGCACGATCCAGATCCTCTGCCGCCGGTCGAAGAACAACCCGCTCTATGTCGGCGATCCCGGCGTCGGCAAAACCGCGATCGCCGAAGGCCTCGCGCGCAAGATCATCGAGGGCGACGTGCCCGAGGTGCTGCTGCCCGCGGTCATCTATTCGCTCGACATGGGCGCGCTGCTCGCCGGTACGCGCTATCGTGGTGACTTCGAGGAGCGGCTGAAACAGGTCGTGACCGAACTCGAAGGTCTGCCGCACGCGATCCTGTTCATCGACGAGATCCACACCGTCATCGGTGCGGGCGCAACGTCGGGCGGCGCGATGGATGCGTCGAACCTGCTGAAACCGGCGCTTTCGGGCGGCGTGATCCGCTGCATCGGCTCGACGACCTATAAGGAGTTCCGCAACCATTTCGAAAAGGACCGCGCGCTACTCCGCCGGTTCCAGAAGATCGACGTGGTCGAACCGACGCTCGAGGATACCAAGAAAATCCTTGCGGGGCTGCGCAGCGCGTTCGAGGCGCATCACCAGGTGCGTTACACCCCCGACGCGATCAACGCCGCGGTCGATCTGTCGGCGCGCTACATCAACGACCGCAAATTGCCCGACAAGGCGATCGACGTGATCGACGAGGTCGGCGCGATGCAGATGCTCGTCGCCCCGTCGAAGCGCAAGAAGACGATCACCGCGAAAGAGATCGAGGCGGTCATCGCGACGATGGCGCGCATCCCGCCCAAATCGGTATCGACCGACGACAAGGCGACGCTCGCGAGCCTCGAAACCGACCTCAAGCGCGTCGTCTTCGGCCAGAACACCGCGATCGAGGTGCTGTCGTCGGCGATCAAGCTGAGCCGTGCGGGCCTGCGCGATCCCGAAAAGCCTATCGGCAATTATCTGTTCAGCGGCCCGACCGGCGTCGGCAAGACCGAGGTGGCGAAGCAGCTCGCGTCGATCATGGGCATCCCGCTCCAGCGCTTCGACATGAGCGAATATATGGAACGCCATTCGGTCAGCCGCCTGATCGGCGCACCGCCGGGCTATGTCGGCTACGATCAGGGCGGGCTGCTCACCGATGCGATCGACCAGAACCCGCATTGCGTGCTGCTGCTCGACGAGATCGAAAAGGCGCATCCCGATCTGTTCAACATCCTGCTTCAGGTGATGGACAACGGCCGCCTGACCGATCACCACGGCAAGACCGTCGATTTCCGCAACGTCATTTTGATCATGACGACCAATGCGGGCGCCAGCGACATGGCGCGCGAATCGATCGGCTTTGGCCAGTCGACGCGCGAGGATGTGCAGGAAGAGGCGGTGAAGCGCATGTTCACCCCCGAATTCCGCAACCGCCTCGATGCGATCGTTCCCTTCGGCTACCTGCCGCCCGAAGTCGTCGCGCGCGTTGTCGACAAGTTCATTCTCGAACTCGAGCTGCAACTCGCCGACCGCAACGTCCATATCCAGCTCGACGATGCGGCGCGCGAATGGCTGACCGGCAAGGGCTATGACAAGCTCTATGGCGCGCGTCCGATGGGCCGGTTGATCCAGGAAAAGATCAAGCAGCCGCTCGCCGAGGAGTTGCTCTTCGGCAAGCTGGTCCACGGCGGCGAGGTGAAGGTGAAGATGAAGACCGGCGAGGACGCCCATGTCGGCAATCCGCTAGCCTTTGAGATCACCCCCGCGGCGCCCAAGGGCGCCAAGGGCAAAGCGAAAGCCAAGCCGGAGAAGGCGGCCGAATAGGGCGCGAGCGTTTCCGGCAGGATCGACAAAAAAAAACGTGTATCCCCGCGAAGGCGGGGATCCATCACCGGCCGGTGCAAACTTGCACTGGCGGGAGATGGGCACCCGCCTTCGCGGGTGCGCACGCTTGTCTCACTGGGCCGTGTTCTAGATCGGGCGCTACCCCGCCTCGGCCCTGAGCGCCTTGCGGTCGAGCTTGCCGATCATCGTCTTTGGCAGCGCGTCGCGCACCTCGACCGCGATCACCCGTTCATGCTTGCCGATCTGCGGGTTGAGCCAGGCTGCGAGCGCTTCGCCGCTGACCTCGAACCCTTCCTCCAGCGTCACAAAGGCCTTGGGTGCCTCGCCGCGATAGGCGTCGGGAACGCCTAGCACGATCGCTTCCTTGACCGCGGGATGCTCGTACAGATGCGCCTCGATCACGCTCGGATAGACTTTGAAGCCGCCGACCGCGATCATGTCCTTCAGCCGATCGACGATGCGGATATAGCCGCCCTCCTCGACAATCGCGACGTCGCCGGTGCGCAGCCAGCCGTCGGCGGTGAAACTGTCGGTGTCGGCGTCGGGCCGGTTCCAGTACCCTTGCATGATTTGCGGCCCTTTGACCGCCAGTTCGCCGGGCTCGCCGCCCGGCGCATCCTTTGTCGGGTCTTCCTTGTCGAGCAGGCGGATGTGGGTTGCTGGCAAAGGCTGGCCGATCGTGCCGGGACGGACGGGACCGTTATAAGGATTGGTCGCCACGACCCCCGAACTTTCGGTGAGGCCATAGCCCTCGACCAGCGACGCGCCGGTGGCGGCGACGAATTTTTCGCGCAGCTCGGCGGGCATCGGCGCGCCGCCGGAGATGCAGACGCGCAGCGAGGAGAAATCGGTGCGCGCCAGATCGGGATGGTCGAGCAGCGCCTGATACATCGTCGGGACGCCGGGCAGCGCCGTCGTCCGCGTGCGGTTGATTGCCGCCAGCGCCTGTTTGGCGTCGAAGCGCGGCAGCATGGTGATCGACCCGCCATTGAGCACCGTCCGGTTGAGCACGCAGGTGTTGGCAAAAACGTGAAAGAAGGGAAGGACGCCGAGGATGCGGTCGTCGGCGTCATGGTCGGGGTCAATGGCATTCACCTGCCGCGCATTCGCGGTCAGATTCTGGTGCGTCAGCTTAGCGCCTTTCGGTGTCCCCGTCGTGCCGCCGGTATATTGGATCAGCGCAACGTCGGTTTCGGGATCGATCGCGACGGCGTCGGGCCGCCCGTCATTGTCGGTGAGCGCCGAAAAGCGGATCACGCGCGGATCATCGGGCATCGGCGCGACCTCGCCGCGCTTGAACAGGCGATAGAGCAGCGACTTGGTCCGCGGCAGTCCGCCCGCGACCGACCCGACGATCAGCCGGTTCAGGCTCGATCCGTCGAGAACCTTGAGCGCAGTGGGCAGCAGCGCTGCGGCGCTCAGCGTGAACAGCGTGTCGGTGCCCGAATCCTCAACCTGCGCTTCGAGTTCGGCGACGGTATAGAGCGGCGAGAAATTGACCACCGTCGCGCCCGTCATCAGCGCGCCATAATAGGCCGCGACATAATGGGGAACGTTGGGCAGGAACAGGCCGATGCGGCTGCCTTTGCCCAGCCCCAATTGCTGCAACCCGCGGGCAACGCGCGCGGCGCCCTGCGCAACCTCGACATAGCCGAACTGCCGCCCCATGAAATCGAGCATCGGCGCATGGCCCTTTCGCGCGACACTCGCCGCCAGCATGTCGGGCAGCGACAGCGGCGCGAAGCTCTGGTCCCAGTCGGTGGGGTGGTGATAATCGGTCGACCAGGAAAAGCGGCTGTTCATGAAATTGAGGCGACCTCTCTGTTTATGCGTTATTGACATCACTTTAAGCAGCGGCGCCGTCAATCGCAATGGCGCCCCGCGCTTGCGGTATGGCGGCGGGACAGCTAGTTGTGCGCTGGGATCGACAGGGGAAAGCCATGGCGTTGAAGCAACCGCGTTTGACCATTCTGGCCGCTGCGCTTTTGTCGCTGACCCCGGGATTTGCGTCCGCCGCCGCAAAGGAAACAGATGCCTCGGGAACGCCGGTGCAGGTGCAGCAAGTCTATGACTGCCGCGCAATTGGCGATGCCGCAGCGCGCCTGGCCTGTTTCGATCGACAGGTTGACGCGCTGGAGCAAGCGCAAACGGCGAATGATGTGACCTTTTTTGACCGCGCTGCGGCGCAAAGGGCGCGGCGCGGACTGTTCGGCTTCACTTTGCGCGACTTGCCCTTTTTCGGCGGGGGCGATGACGACAAGGAAAAGATGGCGCGGCTGGAAACCAAGATCAAATGGGCGCGGCGCGAGGGTTATAACAAGATGCGGTTCGAGATTGAGGATGGAGCAATCTGGATGCAAACCGACCAGACAGACGTTCCACGGGATCCTAAACCGGGCGAGCAAGTGGTTATTTATCCGGGTGCCATGGGAAGCTATTTTGCCGAGATCGGCCACATGAAGCGTATTCGCGTCCGCCGCGAACGTTGACGCTGCGCGGCACGCCGAACGAACGAGCCGATAATGCCGTGCTACACGATTGGCTTTGCGACGACAGGCAGCGCGCCCTTTGTCCTGCTCGACGACGCACGTGTCGAGGGCGCAGCGCCGGCGCGGCTTTTCGCCGATCCGGTGGACATTGTTGCGGTCGATAACGCTGCCGAAATTCCGGCGCTGCTGGACAGGCTCGGCGCGGCCCGGGCACGCGGCCTCCACGCCGCGGGCTATCTGGCTTATGAGGCGGGGAAGGGACTTGCGCCTGCATGGCGCGGCGCGGTCGACGCCGCGGCGGGGACCGTGCCGCTCGGCTGGTTCGGCCTGTTCGCCGATGTGCAGCGGATCGACGCCGGTGACGTCGAGCGCCTGCTTCCCGATCCGGCGTCGGCGTGGGTCGGTCCGGTCGCGCCGCGCATCGCGCGCGCCGATTATCTCGCGGCCGTCGAAGATGTGCTGTCCCTGATCCGCGCGGGCGATATCTATCAGGCGAACCTGACGCTTCGCGCCGACGTGCCAGTAGCGGGCGATCCACTCGCCGTCTACGCGCGGCTGCGGCGGACGGCGCGTGCCGGATATGGCGGCTTTGTCTGGACGGGCGAGCAGGCGATCGCGTCGCTGTCGCCGGAACTTTTCTTCGCGCTTCGCGACGGCACGGTGATCGCGCGGCCGATGAAGGGCACCGCATCGCGACGCGCCGGTCCCAAAGACGATGCGGCGGCGGCGCGCGAACTGGCCGAAGACCCCAAACAGCGCGCCGAAAATCTGATGATCGTCGATCTGATCCGCAACGACTTGTCGCGCGTCGCCGACCCGGGATCGGTCGCGGTGCCCGACCTTTTTCGCGTCGAAAGTTTCCCGACGATCCACCAGCTCGTGTCCGATGTCAGCGCGCGCCTGCCGCCGGGTGCCGGCGCCGTCGATGTGCTCCGCGCCGCCTTTCCCTGCGGGTCGATCACCGGCGCGCCCAAGGTGCGCGCGATGGAAATCATCGACGCGCTGGAGAAGGAGCCGCGCGGCCTCTACACTGGGTCCATCGGCTTTATCGAGCCGGGCGGCGATGCCGCGTTCAATGTCGCGATCCGGACGCTCGTCTTTCCCCCGGTCGCCGCGCAAGGCGGGTTGCAGGGCGCGCCGTCATGCGCCACGCTGGGATTGGGATCGGGAATCGTTGCCGACAGCGTGCCAGCCGAGGAATGGCGCGAATGTCTGGCCAAGGGGGAATTTGTGGGCGCAGCGGGCGAAAGTTTCGACCTGATTGAAACGATGCTATTCGACCCCGTCGACGGGGTTCAGCGCCTCGAGGGGCATCTGGCACGGATGAAGGCGAGCGCCGCGGCGCTCGGCTTTTCCTTTGACCGGCATGCCGCACGCAACAGCCTGCAATCGGCGACCTTCCGCCTGCGCAGCGCGGCGCGCGTGCGGATGCGGCTTGCGCCGTCGGGCGCCCTCGCGGTTGAGGTGTCACCGCTGCCGCGGCTGGCCGAACTGCCGGTGCCGGTCGCGGTGCGCCCCGCGCCGATGGGGCCGGATGATTTTCGCGCCCTGCACAAGACCAGCCTGCGCGCGCCCTATGACAGGGCGCGGCAGGACAGCGGCGCCGCCGAGGTCGTGTTCGTCAATGAACCGGGCTTTGTGACCGAGGGGAGCTGGAGCAACATCTTTGTCGAGCGCGACGGCGTGCTCCTTACCCCGCCGCTCGCGCTCGGACTGCTACCCGGCGTGCTTCGCGGCGAACTGATCGACAAGGGGCGCGCGGTCGAATCGCACCTTCGGCTCGCCGATCTCGCGCACGGTTTTTTCATCGGCAACAGCCTGCGCGGGCTGGTGCCGGCGCGGCTGGCCGAGGATGCGGGTAACGCGGCGGGCTGAATTGCCGTTTGCATAGGAAATTATCGCGCCGCCGCCTTGCGATTTGCGGACGGAGGCTTTAGGCGCGGCCGCGCGCAATTTCCTGTCCATCCGCTCGCGAAGGAACGCCTCTCCATGTCGCTGAAGCCGCATATCTCCGCCGCCCTCGGGCGCATCCAGCCCTCCGCCACGCTCGCGATGACCGCGCGCGTTACCAAGCTGAAGGCCGAAGGCGTTGATGTCATCGGCCTGTCGGCGGGGGAACCTGATTTCGACACCCCCGATTTCGTCAAGGAAGCGGCGATCGAGGCGATCCGTGCCGGGCAAACCAAATATACGCTCGTCGATGGAACGGTGGCGCTGAAGGAAGCGATCCGCGGCAAGTTCCGCCGCGACAACGACCTCGACTATGGCCTCGACCAGATCACCGTCAATGTCGGCGGCAAGCACACGCTGTTCAACGCCCTCGTCGCGACGGTCGATCCCGGCGACGAAGTCATCATCCCCGCGCCCTACTGGGTCAGCTATCCCGATATCGTCGCCTTCGCGGGCGGCACCCCCGTCGTCATCGCGGCGTCGGCAGCGCAGCATTACAAGATCACCTCCGAACAGCTCGACGCGGCGATCACGCCCAGGACGCGCTGGGTGATCTTCAACTCGCCGTCGAACCCGTCGGGCGCCGCCTATTCGCCGGAGGAACTTGACGCGATCGGCGAAGTCATCCGCCGCCATCCGCATGTGATGGTGATGACCGACGATATGTACGAGCATGTCTGGTACGCCGACTTTGCCTTTTCGACGCTCGCGCAGCGCTGTCCCGACCTGATCGACCGCATCCTGACGGTAAACGGCTGTTCGAAAGCCTATGCGATGACCGGCTGGCGTATCGGCTATGCGGGCGGTCCCGCCTGGCTGATCAAGGCGATGGGCAAGCTTCAGTCGCAGTCGACGTCGAACCCTTGCTCGATCGCGCAGGCCGCCGCCGCCGCCGCGCTCGGCGGGCCGCAGCAGTTCCTCGACGATCGCAACGCGGCTTTCCGCAAGCGCCGCGACATGGTCGTCGCGATGCTCAACGACGCGCCCGGCCTCAATTGTCCGGTCCCAGACGGCGCCTTTTACGTCTATCCCGATGCGTCAGGCTGCATGGGCAAGAAAACACCTTCGGGTCAGGTCATCGACAGCGACGAGGCGCTGATCGACTATTTCCTCGATTCGGCACGCGTCGCTGCGGTGCATGGCGCCGCTTTTGGCCTGTCGCCGGCGTTCCGCGTGTCTTACGCGACGTCCGAAGCGGTGCTGAAGGAAGCATGCGTGCGGATCCAGCAGGCGTGCGCGGCGCTGTCCTAACGGCTTTCCTCTCTGAGTGGTCATCCCGGCGAAGGCCGGGATTTCACCCTCTCGGCCTGATGCACCAGCGAGATTCCGGCCTTCGCCGGGATGACGAGAACTGTAAGCGATATTTTATACCGATCGGTCTTGAAATAGATTTTACCTGCCCTATTTGAACCTGAACGACGGTTAAGCACCCGGTTCACCGGATAGTAAGCCATTCTGGATAGAGTGACCGCTATCACTGAACATATGGCAGGGGCGCGTCATATCGCCGGTGTACCCAAGGCGGCCTAGGCCGCGAAACAGATATAATGACACGAGGCCCCTATGCTCTCCATTCTTCGTTCGGACTGGTTTTTGACCATGCTCGCCGGCTTTGCGATCGGCGCGACCTATATCGTTTTGAACCAGCCTGCGGTCGCGATTCCGGTCTGATGCAAGGACGCGGCCGGTCGATGCTTCGCGCGTTTACGGCGCTCGTTGCGGGCGCATTGCTCGCGCAATGCGCGCCGGCGCAGGCCGAAAGCTTCGTGAAGCTGCCCGCCGCGCTCACCGATCCGGCGGTGTCCGCGAAGCGCGCGACCGCGGTGCTCGCGGGCGGATGCTTCTGGGGCGTCGAGGGCGTCTTTTCGCATGTGAAAGGCGTGATTTCGGTCGAATCGGGCTATCATGGCGGCAGCGCCACGACCGCCCAATATGAACGGACGCACGACGGTGCATCGGGCCATGCCGAGGCGGTGCGGATCGTCTATGATCCCACGCAGGTCAGTTACGGCACCTTGCTGCGTATCCTGTTTTCGGTGGTCGCCGACCCGACGCTGAAGGACCGGCAGGGCCCCGATGTGGGACCGCAATATCGCGCCGCGATCGTGCCGCTCGACGCGGTGCAGCGCCAGGTTGCGACCGCCTATCTGACGCAAATCGGCCGCGGCGGATATTTTGCCAAACCCATCGTCGTGCCGATCGAACGCTACAAAAGCTTTTATCCGGCCGAAGCCGGTCACCAGGATTTCATGCGCCGCAACCCGCGCAACGCGTATATATTGCGCTGGGATGCGCCCAAGCTGGCGGCCCTGAAGCGACTGTTTCCTGCCATGGTGCGCGCGACGCCTGCTCCCTGACCTGCGGTTCCGCAACTTATCGCGGTGGAAGAATCGTTCGTCGCAAATCGCTGGCCCGCTCAATGCGCGTGCGCGACCACCATCCGGTGCCGACGGGGGATCGGGGTAATAAAGGTCGCAATTGCGGGGTTCGAATGAAGGTTGAGTTTTCCGGCAGGCAGCTCCTCGCGATTATGATGAGCGCCGCGGTGCTCGCGGGCTGCGTCAGCAGCGCCGCCGTCATCCCAGTTCCGCGCGCGCAGGCGCCGCAGCAACAACCGCAAAAGCAGCCTCAGGCGGCGCGCGGACCGAGTGGGTCGGTAACGGTGCCGATCGGGCAGCCGGTGCCTGCAGCAATGCCGCGCGTTTCGGGGCCGGTCGACCCCGGCTTTCGTCGCGCGCCCGCCGGGTTGCAGGATCGCATCGAGGCACTGTGGCGTGCCTTTCCCGGCAAGACGGGTATCGCCGTCCAGAGGATCGACGGCGAATGGGCATTGGCGCAGCGCGGGGGCGACCTGTTTCCGCAGCAAAGCGTATCGAAACTTTGGGTCGTGCTGACCGCGCTCGACGCTGTCGATCGGGGACGGCTCACGCTCGACCAGCGTGTGCGCATCGGGCCTGAGGATCTCACGCTCTTTTATCAGCCGCTCGCGGCGCGCGTCCGCGCCGAAGGGTCGGTGACGATGAGCGTACGCGAGCTTATCGAAACCGCGATCACGCGCAGCGATAATACCGCGAACGACAGCTTGCTGCGTACTGTCGGGGGCCCCGAAGCGGTGCGGCGCTTCATCGACAACAAGGCGCTCGGCGCGATCCGTTTCGGCCCTGGCGAGCGATTGCTTCAGGCGGGGACCGCGGGCCTCAAATGGCAGCAGGCCTATTCGGTCGGCCGCAATTTTGAACAGGCGCGCGCGGCGCTGCCCGATTCGATACGGCTGGCGGCGCGCAACGCCTATCTTGCCAATCCGCCCGATGGCGCGAGCCCCGCGGCGATCGCCAGCGCGCTGACCCGGCTCGCGCGGGGCGCGCTGTTATCGCCCGAATCGACTGAATATGTGCTCGACGTGATGAGCCGGACCAAGAGCGGACCGCAGCGGCTCAAGGCCGGACTTCCGGCGGGCTGGAAATTTCTGCACAAGACGGGAACGGGCCAGAATTACAAGGGCGCGACCGCTGGCTATAACGACATCGGTATCGCGACCGCGCCCGATGGCACCCGCTATGCGATCGTCGTGCTGTTGGGCGACACCACGGCATCGGTGCCCGCGCGGATGGAGCTGATGCAGGCGGTGTCGGGCGCCGTCGCCGAATTTCACGGAAAGTGATCGTGCCATGAAACGCGCCATTGTGCCGGCCGCCGCGCTGGTCCTCCTCCTGTCGGCCTGCGCGACACCCGAGACGCGGCTGCGCACAGGGCTCAACAATGCCGGGCTGTCGAAAGCGATGTCGGCGTGCATGGCCGAACGCATGGTCGACCGACTGTCGTTGCTCCAGCTTCGCCGCCTGGCTTCGCTGGGCAGTCTCAAGGACAAGCATATTACCGACCTGACGCTTGCGCAGTTCCTGCACAAGGTGCGCGCGCTCAAGGATCCGGAGATATTGGCGGTATCGACCAGCTCGGCAGCCGTTTGCGCGCTGCGGTGATGCCATAGGCCGAGCTTTGGCCCATCCAAGATAAACTGGGCGCGGCAGGGGTAGCCTTGCTGCGCAACTTGTGCTTAGGCGGCGCCGATCTTCTCTCCTTCCAGAGTCGAAAGGCCCGGCAGACCTCATGAACATTCACGAATATCAGGCGAAAGAACTGCTCGCGAAATTTGGCGTCGCCGTGCCCAAGGGCATCGCCGCGATGAGCGTCGAAGAGGCCGTCGCGGCGGCGAAGCAACTGCCCGGGCCGCTCTATGTCGTGAAATCGCAGATCCACGCGGGCGGTCGCGGCAAGGGCAAGTTCAAGGAGCTCGGCCCCGACGCCAAGGGCGGCGTCCGTCTTGCCAAGACACTCGAAGAGGTCGAGGCGCACGCCAAGGACATGCTCGGCAACACGCTGGTGACGATCCAGACGGGCGAAGCCGGCAAGCAGGTCAACCGCCTCTACATCACCGACGGCGCCGACATCAAAAAGGAATATTATCTCGCGCTGCTCGTCGATCGCGCCACCAGCCGCATCGCGGTCGTCGCCTCGACCGAGGGCGGGATGGACATCGAAACCGTCGCGCACAACACGCCCGACAAGATCCACACGATCGTCATCGACCCGGCGACGGGGCTGATGCCGCACCACGGGCGCAGCGTCGCCGCGGCGCTCGAACTCGAAGGCGATCTGGCCAAGCAGGCGGCGAAAGTGCTGACGGGCCTCTACAACGCCTTCATCGCGACCGATGCCGAGCAGATCGAGATCAACCCGCTCGCCGTCTGCGAAGGCGCGAACGGCGACGAACTGCTCGTCCTCGACGCAAAGCTCGGCTTCGACGGCAATGCGATGTTCCGCCACAAGGACATTGCCGAACTGCGCGACCTGACCGAAGAAGATCCGGCCGAGGTCGAGGCGTCGGAATATGACCTCGCCTATATCAAACTCGACGGCAACATCGGCTGCATGGTGAACGGCGCGGGCCTCGCGATGGCGACGATGGACATCATCAAGCTGAACGGCGCCTTCCCGGCGAACTTCCTCGACGTCGGCGGCGGCGCGAGCAAGGAAAAGGTCACCGCGGCGTTCAAGATCATCCTGAAAGATCCCGCGGTCGAGGGCATCCTCGTCAACATCTTCGGCGGCATCATGAAGTGCGACATCATCGCCGAGGGCATCGTCGCCGCGGCGAAGGAAGTGAACCTTTCGGTCCCGCTCGTCGTCCGCCTCGAAGGAACTAATGTCCAGCAGGGCAAGGACATCCTCGCGAACTCGGGCCTGCCGATCGTCGCGGCGAACGACCTGGGCGACGCGGCGAAAAAGATCGTCGCCGAAGTCGCCAAGGCGGCGTGATGACCGATTAAACCCTCTCCCCTTGCGGGAGAGGGTTGCGGAGACTTGCGAGCTTGCTCGCTAGTCGAAGCTGGGTGAGGGGTAAGCGAGCCAACGGCTCGCGCGGAGCTTTGCTCCGCTAACCCTCATCCAAGTCCGCCTAATCGCCTGCGGCGATAAGGCTCCCTATCCTTCTCCCCTCAAGGGAGAAGGTAATCGGGGACCACTGGTTGACGTTTACGTAAACGCCAATTATGGCGCAGTGCACAATTTGCTGAGAGGAGCTTTGAGCCCATGAAAATCCTCGTCCCCGTGAAGCGGGTGCTCGATTACAACGTCAAGCCGCGAGTGAAGGCCGACGGCACCGGCGTTGACCTCGCCAATGTCAAAATGTCGATGAACCCGTTCGACGAGATCGCAGTCGAAGAAGCGATCCGCCTGAAGGAAAAGGGTGTCGCGACCGAGATCGTCGCGGTGTCGATTGGCCCGGCCAAGGCGCAGGAAACGCTGCGCACCGCGCTCGCGATGGGCGCCGACCGCGCGATCCTCGTCCAGACCGACGATGAGGTTGAGCCGCTGGCGATTGCAAAGATCCTCAAAGCCATCGCCGACGCCGAAGCCCCCGGCCTTGTCATTCTCGGCAAGCAGGCGATCGACGGCGACAACAATCAGACCGGCCAGATGCTGGCTGCGCTCACTGGCTGGGCGCAGGGCACCTTTGCCAGCGCGGTGAATGTCGACGGGGAGCATGTCAGCGTGACGCGCGAAGTCGACGGCGGCCTCGAGACGGTGAAGCTCAAGCTTCCCGCGATCGTCACCACCGACCTTCGCCTCAACGAACCGCGCTATGCTTCGCTGCCGAACATCATGAAGGCGAAGTCGAAGCCGCTCGATGTGAAGTCACCCGCCGATTATGGCGTCGATACCGCGCCGCGCGTCAAGACGGTCAAGGTTTCGGAACCGCCCGTCCGCTCGGCGGGCGTCAAGGTCGCCGATGTCGACGAACTGGTTGCCAAGCTCAAAGCGATGGGCGTCCACAGCTAAGATATTCCAACCCCCGTTCGCCCTGAGCTTGTCGAAGGGCCGTTCTTCTTGAAGAAAAACAGGGCTTCGACAGGCTCAGCCCGAACGGAATAGAGGGAAGTTTAGATATGAAAACTCTGGTTTGGGTCGAACATGACGGCACCGCCGTCAAGGATGCCACGCTTGCCGCGGTGACCGCCGCGTCGAAGCTCGGCGAGGTCCATCTGCTCGTCGCCGGTTCGGGCGTCGATGGCGTGGCCAAGGATGCCGCGCAGATTGCAGGCGTCGGCAAGGTGCATGTCGCCGACAATGCCGCTTTCGGTCACAATCTGCCCGAAAATATCGCGCCGCTCGTCGCTGAATTGATGTCGTCGCATGATGCGTTCGTCGCACCCGCGACCACGACCGGCAAGAATATCGCGCCGCGCGTCGCCGCGCTTCTCGACGTGATGCAGATCAGCGAAATTCTGTCGGTCGAAGGTCCGAAGACTTTCACCCGCCCGATCTACGCCGGCAACGCGATTGCGACCGTCGAATCGTCGGACGCCAAGCTGGTCCTGACCGTGCGCGGCACCGCGTTCGACAAGGCGGCGACCACGGGCGGTTCGGGCAGCATCGAAGCGGTCGGTGGCGGCAGCGATGCCGGTATCTCGAGCTTCGTCGGCGCCGAGATCGCCAAGCAGGATCGCCCCGAACTCACCTCGGCGAAGATCATCGTGTCGGGCGGCCGCGCGCTGGGTTCGAGCGAGAAGTATCAGGAAGTCATCGTGCCGCTCGCCGACAAGCTCAACGCCGCGCTCGGCGCCAGCCGCGCCGCGGTCGACGCGGGCTATGTTCCCAACGACTATCAGGTCGGCCAGACCGGCAAGATCGTCGCGCCGGAGGTTTATTTCGCCATCGGCATTTCGGGTGCGATCCAGCACCTTGCGGGCATGAAAGATTCCAAAACCATCGTCGCGATCAACAAGGACGAGGATGCGCCGATCTTTCAGGTCGCCGACTTCGGCCTCGTCGCTGACCTGTTCAGCGCGGTGCCCGAACTGACCGGCAAGATCTGACCCGCCGCGCCATGGCCGGCCATCATCCTGGCGTGCCGGGCCTCGGCGATGCGCCGTTCAATGCCGGTGGTCGCCGGTCGGCCCGTCGGGGTGAGACCAGCGATGCCGAGGACGACAGCGACGACGACGGCGTTGGCAGCGACCATGGCCGCGCGGTTGTCCTGGCCAGCGTCGCGCGCGACGCCCGCCTCGACAGGAAATTCCTGCTGCTGATCACGCTGTCGTCGGCGATCGCGACGCTGGGGCTGCTGCAAAGCTCGGCGCCGGTCGTCATCGGGGCCATGCTCGTTTCGCCGTTGCTCGGCCCGATTATGGGCATCGGGTTCGGCCTCGCGACGCTCGAAAGCAATCTTATCAAGCGGTCGCTGGTAACGATGGCCGCGGGCATGGCGCTCGCGATCCTCGTCGCGATGGTGCTGATCTGGCTGTCGCCGATCCGCGACGTTACGCCCGAACTTCGCGCACGAACGGAGCCGACCCTGCTGGACCTTGGCGTCGCGGTCGTCGGCGGCATCGCCGGCGTCTATGCGATCATGCGCAAGCTTTCGGGGGTGATGGTGGGCGTCGCGATCGCGACGGCGCTGGTGCCGCCGCTGTCGACGATCGGTTTCGGCCTCGCAACGGGGCGCTTCGACTTTGCCGTCGGCGCCGCACTGCTGTTCCTGACGAACACGCTCGCGATTGCCTTTGCGGCGACGATCATTGCGCGCATCAATCGCTTCGGGCCGTCGCTGACGCCGCAGCATACGGCCATGCAGGTCGCGGGCATCGTGGTAACGCTCGGCATCTTGTCGATTCCGCTTGCGCTCACGCTCAACAGCCTCGCGGGCGAAGTGCGCGCGCGGTCGGTGGTGCAGACCGAACTGCGTGCGTTGCTGGGCGAAAGCGACCGCGTCGATAGTATGAATGTCCGCATGGAGCGCGACGCGGTAGCGGTCGATGGCGTGGTGCTCGTCGATCGCTACGCGGCAAAGCTCGATACCGCGCTCGCCGAACGGATCCGCAAGGCGCTCGATCGCGAGGCGCGCGTCAGCATCGTCCAGCTCAGGCAACAGACGAATGCTGCGGTGCAGGTCGAAGAACAACTCAACCGCCGCCTCGCGACGCTCGAACAGCGCGAAGAAGATTCACGCGCGATCCTCGCCGGACTGACCGTGGGCGAACTCGTCCGCCGCGACCGCGTGCTGATCGACCCGCAAGCGCGCCGCGTCATCGTTCAGCGCGACCGCGAGGCCGAGGGCGAACAGGTCGCCGCCGCGATCGACCGCATCATGGCGGCGGTGCAGACGGGCTATCCGCGCTGGCTTGTCCAGAACGGCGCGCTGACGGCGGCCGAGGAGCCCGGGGACGAAGCGGCGGCCGAAGCCCCTGCGGCCGAATAGGCGTCTGCGCATCGGCACGGCGCGTCATCGGCCGGTCACATTTTTGTCGCCGAACAATCGAGGCCCTCGGCCTGTCGGCGAGCATGAGCTTTACCGGCTTCCGCCGTGCCAATGCGCATGTTGAAGATTATACCTCCTACGGTGCAATCGGCTGATTGTTCTTTCGATCCAGTGCGATAAGCTGGCTCTCGGACAAAAGGGGGCAATATGAACGATCGTCTGGCAATATTGGCCCTGGTGGCCGCGATCGCCGCACCCGCGGCCGCCGCAAAGGAGCCGCTGCGGCTCGCACCTTCGTCGAAGTGGCACGTCAACTATGCCCCTGACAGCTGCCGCCTCGCGCGGTCGTTTGGCACCGGCGATGAGGAGGTTTTGCTCCTGCTCGACCGGTTCCAGCCAGGGCCGCGCGTCAATATGACGCTGGTCGGCAATCCGCTGAAGGTGCGCAGCGACAATCGCCGTATCACGCTGCGATTCGGGCCCGGCGATCAGCCCTTTGACAAGGCATTCGAACCGGCGACGGTGGAGAGCGGCAAGGCAGCGCTCGTTCTTGTCGGCGGGTTTTTCATCACCGGCCATGATCCTGCTTGGGCCGCCGCGGACCGCGAGGACGACGGTACCCAACCGTTGCCGGTCGTCGATCCAGCGCTTTATGACGCGATCGAATATCTGGAACTGCGGATTCCGGGCAAGCAGACGGTGGTTCTCGAATCCGGGCCGATGCGCGCTGCTGAACGCGCACTGGCTGCCTGCACCGATGACCTGTTGCGCGGCTGGGGTATCGACGTCGCGGCGCACCGGACCTTGTCGCGGCGCGCCGTGCCGGTTGGCAACCCCGGAAAATGGCTTAGCAGCAGCGACTATCCGTCGGAAATGCGGTGGGAAGGCCGTCAGGGTCTGGTGTTTTTCCGGCTCGTCGTCGATCGCGAAGGCAAGCCGGCGAGCTGTCACATCCAGCAATCGACGCGGCCGCAGGCTTTCGACGATGCGGTGTGCAGGGGGATCATGAACCGCGCCCGTTTTACCCCCGCGCTCGACGCCGGGGGACAGCCCATCACCTCCTATTATCTGAACTCCGTCCGCTTCATGATGTAGCCGCGCAAACCTCACCGCTTTCGCACAAACTCCGCGCGCAGCACCAGCCCCTTGATCCCCGCGTGGCGGCAGTCGATTTCCTGCGCGTCGCCGGTCAGGCGGATCGACTTGATGACGGTTCCGACCTTCAGCGTCTGCCCCGCGCCCTTGACGGCCAGATCCTTTACCAGAACGACCGAATCCCCGTCGGCGAGCAGATTGCCGACTGCATCGCGCACCTCGGGCCCAGCCGCCGCGGCGGCTGCACGGTCGCGCGCGTCGCCGGCGGACAGCCACTCGCCGCTCGCCTCGTCATAGACATAATCCTCGTCGCCGCCGCTCATCGCATCACTCCGGTTTACGGAAACGCAGCGCGAACTGGTCGGTTTTGCCGCGGATCGCCGTGTCGAAAACATTGGCTGTGCGGGGGTCGTCGGCGCGCGCGTAAAGATCGCTTTCGGCTTCGAGCGTGAAGCCCGCGCTGGTCAGCGCGGCGACCACCGCCGCCTTGTCGATCCGGTGCAGGCTGTCGGCCAGCGTCGTGCCGCTGCCGCCCGCCGCGCTATGGTCGACGACGACCAGCGTCCCGCCGGGCTTCAGTGCGGCGAACAGCGCCGCGCTCCCCTTGGTGCCCGTGCCTTCGGGGAAGGGTTTGAGGTACAGGTCGTGGAAATTCTGCACGGTGATGATCGTGTCGAGCGGTTCGGGAAAGGCGGGCGCCGCGAACGGTCCGGCGACCGCATCGACATTGTCATAGGCGGCATCGACCGCCGCCTGGTCGTCGCCATATTGTTTGCGAAAAGCGATGAATTCGGCCGGCTGGAAGCCATAGACCTTGCCCGTCGGACCGACCGCGGCGGCGAGCAGGCGCGTGACATAGCCGCTGCCCATGACGAAATCGCCGACCTTTTCGCCCGGCGCGATCTGGGCAAACGCCAGCAGTTCGGCGGGCTTGCGCGCGGCGTCACGCTCGCGGTCGGCGGCGGGGCGTGCCGGATCGGCGAGCGCCGCGGCATAATCGGGGGCGGCCGTCTGCGCGGCGGCGAGCGGGCTCGCGGCGAGCAGCAGGGCAAAGGTCAGCGAACGGATCATGGCATCGACTCCTCCGGTGTATCGCGTCGCTATAACAGCGCAGCGCCAACCGTGCGCGCTTTATCGAACGAGCGACCGGCTGTTTTTTCTTTCCTACCCGTTTCCCGGGTGTCAGCCTCTTTGCCGCCGCCCGATGATGTTCTTCGCTTAAAGCGACAAAGGAGACAGTTGGGCGCAGCACATGCGAATCTTTTGTCGCTTTAAGACGCTTCGACAGCCCTTGGCATCGCGCGAATCCGTGATAGGTTTCGTCGTGAAACGAAAAATCGGCCAAAAGATTCGGGAGAGCGGACATGTATGATCTGTTGATTCGCGGCGGCACCGTCGTTGATGGTTCGGGTGGAAAGCCCTTTGTTGCGGACGTCGCGGTCCACGGCGACCGGATCGTCGCGGTGGGCGAAAATCTGGGCGCGGCGCGCGAAGAAATCGACGCCGGCGGCAAGATCGTCACCCCCGGCTTCGTCGATGTCCACACGCACTACGACGGGCAGGCGACGTGGGATGCCGAAATGGCGCCTTCGAGTTGGCACGGTGTGACCACCGTCGTTATGGGCAATTGCGGCGTTGGCTTCGCCCCCGCGCGGCCCGACCGCCACGATTGGCTCATTTCGTTGATGGAAGGCGTCGAGGATATTCCCGGCACCGCATTGGCCGAAGGGATGACGTGGGATTGGGAAACCTTCCCCGAATATATGGACGCGCTCGAAAAGCTGCCGCGCACCGTCGATGTCGCGTGCCATGTGCCGCACGGCGCGGTGCGCGCCTATGTGCTCGGCGACCGCGAGAAACCCGGCGCGGTCCCGACCGACGCCGATGTAGCGGAAATGTCGCGGATCGTCGAGGAAGGCATCCGCGCCGGCGCGCTCGGCTTTTCGACCAGCCGCACCGTGCTGCACAAGTCGGTCGACGGCGAGCTCGTGCCCGGTACGACCGCGACCGCGGAGGAATTGATCGCGATCGGCCGCGCGATGGGGCGCGTCGGTTACGGCGTGTTCGAAATGGCGAGCGATCTGAAGCGCGAGTGGAACGAGTTTCAGTGGATGGGCGACCTCAGCCGCGAAACCGGCCTGCCGGTCACCTTCGCCGCGCTCCAGTCGATTGCGAAGGAGCTGCCGCTCGAGGAGCAGATCGAGGAAATGCGGCGCCAGAATGCCACCGGCGCCAACATCGTTGCGCAAATTGCGCTGCGCGGCAATGGCATCATCATGGCGTGGCAGGGGACGGTGCATCCGTTCCGGTTCAAGCCCGCGTGGAACGAGATCATCGACCTGCCGTGGGATCAGCAGCTCGCGAAGCTGAAAGATCCCGCGTTCAAGGCGCGGATGATTGCCGAGGAAAATGTCTGGCCCGAAAGCGATATCATCGATTTCCTGAAAATCGTTGCGCTCGGCTGGCCGGTGCAGTTCGAAATGGACCCCGATTTCAATTACGAGCCGAAGATGGATGAAAGCATCGCCGCGCGCGCCGCGGCGGCGGGGGTGTCGCCCGACGAATATGCCTATGACTTGCTGATGAAGGATGACGGCAAGGGCTTCATCTATTTCCCGATCCTCAACTACCGCGACGGGAACCTCAATTTCCTTGAGGATCTGCAACATGCCGATGACACGGTGAACAGCCTGTCCGACGGCGGTGCGCATTGCGGGACGATCTGCGACGCCGCGTCGCCGACCTTCATGCTTCAGCATTGGGTGCGCGACCGCGCGGGCAAGCGGATTGCGCTCGAACATGCGGTCAAACGCCAGTGCCGCGACACCGCGATGCTCTATGGCCTCGAAGACCGCGGCCTCCTCGCGCCCGGCTATCTCGCCGACCTCAATGTCATCGATATGGAGAGGCTGAAACTGGGCAAACCCTGGCTCGCCTTCGACCTGCCCGCGGGCGGCAAGCGCCTCTTGCAAAAGGCCGACGGCTATGTCGCGACGATCAAGTCCGGCGTCGTTACCTTCAGGGATGGTGAAATGCAGGGTCCGACCCCCGGCGGCGTGATCCGCGGCCCGCAGCGCGTCGAAATGGCGATGGCGGCGGAATGATGCGCGCGGTCCAGCTTCGCGCCCCCGCTTCGCTCGACAATCTGACGCTCGTCGACCTCGCCGATCCCGGCGATCCGGGGCCGGGCGAAATCCGGGTGCGACTGACGGCCTCGTCGCTCAACTTCCACGACTATGCCGTCGTCATGGGGATGATCCCCGCCGCCGACGGGCGCATCCCGATGTCTGACGGTGCGGGGACGGTCGAGGCGGTGGGCGAGGGGGTGACGCAGTTCAAGCCCGGCGACATCGTGGTGTCGATCTTCTTCCCCGAATGGATCGACGGCGTCCCGCCCGCGACGGCGTTCCGCGGCGTGCCGGGCGACGGCATTGATGGCTGTGCACGCGAGGTCGTGGTCACGCCGCAGCACTGGTTCACGCGCGTTCCGCAGGGCTATTCGGCCGCAGAGGCCGCGACCTTGACCTGTGCCGGGCTGACCGCATGGCGCGCCCTGTTCGTCGACGGCGCAACGCGGCCGGGATCGACGGTACTGGTGCAAGGGAGCGGCGGGGTGTCGGTGTTCGCGCTGCAATTCGCCAAGGCCGCAGGCGCGCGGGTGATCGCGACCAGCTCGTCCGATGCCAAGCTCGAACGGCTGAAGGCGCTCGGCGCCGACGAGCTTATCAATTACAAAGAGGTGCCCGCATGGGGCGCCAAGGCGCTGGAGCTGACCGGCGGGCGCGGCGTCGATACGGTCGTCGAAATCGGCGGCGCGGGAACGCTCGACCAATCGATGATGGCGACGCGCGTCGGCGGCCATGTCGCGCTGATCGGTGTTCTTGCGGGCTTCGCCGGGCCGGTCCAGACCGCGCTGCTGATGGCGAAGAATCTGCGCGTGCAGGGGCTGACCGTGGGCAGCCGCCAGCAACAGCTCGACATGATCGCAGGGATCGAGGCGAACGCTATCCGCCCGGTCATCAGCGACCATTTTCCGCTCGATCAGCTCGCCGAAGCCTTCCGCCATCAGGCGGCGAACAAGCATTTCGGCAAGATTGTCGTCGATATTTAGCGCGCTTACAGGTCCGAAGGGAGCGTCGGTTCGCTGATGATCCGTTCCATCCGTCGCCACATTTCGTCGCGGCTCGGCCGCCCGCGTTCGACATGCGCGCGCACCATCGCTTCGCCGAGGCCATAGTTGATGACATAGCTGCGATACTGGTCGGTGAAGCGCACCGACTGTTCGGCGCGCGGCTGCGAGACGAGCAGATATTTTTGCGTCAGCGCCACTGCGGTCGGCCGGTCGATTTCGCCGTCGAGATATTGCTGGGCGATCGTCAACCGCGCGCCCGATGCACGCTTGATCGCCGCAAGCAACCGCCAGTAGCGGTCGTCGGCGGGCACTGCGATCCCGGCGATCGGCATTAGTATGTCGCGTTCGGTCGCTGCCTTGGCTTCGCCGGGAAAGGACAGGTCGATGCCGTAATTGGCGCTGCCTTCAGCGATCAGGCTTTGCGGACTGTAGAGGGGATAGACGCTGAACTCGGCCCAGCCTCGCTCCTTCACCAGCTTTTCCTCAAGCTTCATGTTGAGGAGGTGGTGGCCCGGATAGCCCTCGTGGCAGCCGAGATCGAGCGCGCGCGACAGGCGGATCGGCAGGTCGGTATTGACCTGAATCAGGCTGTGATAGCGACCCTCATAATAATTATAGCCGCTCCAGCTTTTGCCGGTCACGAACTCGAGGCGAAAGCTCTCGTCCGCGGGCATCGGGATATGCGCCGCGCTACGCCCGCGGCAGCGCGCGATCGCGGCCTCGAACGTCGGTTGCAGACGGTCCTTGGGAATAGTGAAGGCGTCGAGATAAGCCTCGACCCGATCGGCGAGCGCGCCATCGCCGGGGACCAGCGCTTCGATCTTGACCAGTTCGGCGTCATAACTTGCGAGCGGCTTCAGGCGCGGGCGCACGCCGAACAATCGCTCGGCCTCGTCGACGAAGGCGAAGCGCGTCCCCTCCATCATCAGCAGCCGCGTCTCGGCGGCGCGAAGCTGGGCGCTGAGGAAGGTGGCACGCCGCTTCGCAAGAGGGTCCGCCAGGCGCCGCGCGGTGCGTTGGGTCTCGGCCATCAGCGCGCGGGTTGCGGCGAGAAGCGCGGTCTTGTCGCGTGGGCTGGCTTCGGCTGCCGCCTTAAGTTCAGGCGGGCCATAATAAGCATCGATATAGCCGGGTTCGTGCGTGCCGATTTCGAGCGACAGGCGGAGGTAGGAGGCGGCGATCTTGTCGAGCGCGTCGGAGGTCGCAGCCGTCCGACGGACATCGAGCGCAGCGAGGTCCCTTTCGCCCGGAGGCGCTTTCGTGGGACCGGCGGCGCATCCCGCCAGCGTCGCGACAGCCAATAGGGAGGGCAGAAAAAGCTTTGTCATTGCGACGGATTAGCGAGTTGCTTCGGATGTGTCACGCACATCGCCGTCGGCGGCAATCTCGCCGTCGGAAGCGGTTTCGATGGCGTCGTGCTGCGGATGCAGCGGGGCAAAGCGGAGGACGGCAAAGCCGACCAGCGCGGCGGCGAGCGACCCCATCAGGATGCCAATCTTTGCCTCTTCGATCAGCAGCGCATTGCCCGGGAAAGCCAGCCCGCCGATGAACAGGCTCATCGTAAAGCCGATTCCGCAGAGCATCGCGACGCCATAGACCTGAAGCCAGGTCGCGCCGCGCAGCCGCCCGGCGATGCCGAGCTTGACCGACAGCCAGACGCTGCCAAAAATTCCTATCTGCTTGCCGAGGAACAGCCCCGCGGCGATGCCCAGCGGCAAGGGCGCAAAAATCTGGTCGATGCCCAGCGCGCGCACATCGACGCCCGCATTCGCGAAGCCGAACAGCGGGACGATGGCAAAGGCCACTGTAGGATGCAGCGCATGTTCGAGTCGGTGCAGCGGCGACGTCTGGCTGTCGGGGGTACCCGGCGTCCGCTCGAAGGGGATGGTCATCGCCGCGAGGACGCCGGCGATCGTCGCATGGACGCCCGAGAGCAGCATCGCATACCAGAGCAGGAGGAACAGGGTCATATAGACTAGGAGATTCTTCACTCCGCCGCGGTTGCAGGCGAACATGACGCCAAGGATCGCCGCCGCAGCGCCGAGCGCGAACAGGTTGATCTTGGCGGTATAGAAAAGCGCGATGATCGCGACCGCTCCCATGTCGTCGACGATCGCGACGGTGACGAGAAAGAGTTTGAGCGAGGTCGGCGCGCGCTTGCCGAGCAGGGCCAGCACGCCCATCGCAAAGGCGATGTCGGTCGCGGCGGGGATCGCCCACCCTTGCGCCAGTCCCGGCTCATCGCCGGCAAAGGCCATGTAAAGCGCTGCAGGCACCGCCATGCCGGCGGCGGCGGCGATGAAGGGCAGGCGCCGCCGATCCCAACTCGCAAGCCGTCCATCGACGAACTCGCGCTTGATCTCCAGCCCGACGAGCAGGAAAAACACCGCCATCAGCCCGTCGTTGATCCAAAGATGGACCGTCATCGGGCCGAGCTTGTCGGTGAGTACCGGCCCCGTCACCGCATGGATCAGGTCATGATACAGACCCGACAAGGGTGAATTGGCAACAATCATTGCCAAAATGGCCGCGAAAATAAGCAGCATTCCGCCCGCGCTTTCGCTTTCGAGGAAATCGCGTAACGCGGATGGGGGCGGAAAACTGCGGGCCACGGTCAATTATTTCCTTAGATTGTCAACTGTTATGACAGTTTCCTAGCGACGGGTGCGCCGCTTTACAAATCGATGCGCTTGATTAGCACTGACGTCGAGGATGGCGCCATGCCATCGGCGGGGCAAGGCTGGCAAGTGGGGCTATCGACCGCATGGCTGGAATGGCTGGTCCTTGTGGCGGGCCGCGAGCTGATGCTGTTCGCATCGGTGGGCATCTTGCTGATCGGCCTCGACGATCTGTTCCTCGACGCCCTGTGGCTGGCCACGCGCGGACAGCGCCGGACCGAAGGTGTTGAAACCACGCCAATCGAGGGACGCATCGCCGTGTTCATTCCCGCATGGGATGAAGCCGCAGCCCTGCCCGCAATGCTTCGCAGGACCCTCGCGGCATGGGAAGGGGAGGATTTTCGTCTGTATGTCGGATGCTATCCCAACGACGCGGCGACGATTTTCGCAATTTCGCCGTTGGTTGCGCGCGATCTGCGGGTGCGGCTGGTAATCGGCGAGAATGACGGCCCGACGACAAAGGGCGACAATCTGAACCAGATTTGGGCGGCGCTGTGCGCCGACGAGCGCGCTGAGGCGATGCGCTTTGCGGCGGTCGTGCTCCACGATGCCGAGGATCATGTCCACCGGCACGAACTCGCGCTCTACCGCTGGCATCTTGTCGATAATGCGATGGTGCAGATTCCCGTAATGCCGATCATCGATCGGCGCGCGCGCTTGGTCGGGGGGCATTATGCGGACGAATTTGCCGAGGCGCATGGCAAGGACCTGGTGGTGCGGTCGCGTCTTGGTTTGCCGCTGCCGTCGGCGGGGGTGGGCTGTGCGCTGACGCGCAGCACGCTCGCGTTGCTCGCGATCGAGCGAGGGGGGGAGCCCTTTGGCAGCGACAGCCTGACCGAAGATTACGAGATGGGCATGGTGATCGGCGCTTATGGCCTCGGCGCGTGCTTCGTCGATGCCGTCGATCGCGCGGGCGAGCGCATCGTCTCGCGCGGCGCTTTCCCGGGCCGCGCTGATGCCGCGGTTCGGCAAAAATCGCGCTGGATCGCGGGGATTGCCCTTGCGGGCTGGGACCATCTGGGATGGCCGGGCTCACGCTTGCGGGACGCGCAACGCTCGGCCGGGCGCGACCTCCTCGCGCGCTGGATGCTCTGGCGTGATCGCCGGGCGCCGCTCGCGGCGCTCATCCTGCTTGCAGCTTATGTTAGCCTGTTTCTTGTCGCCGCAGGACTGGCGGGGCAGTTTTTCTTCGGCTGGGAAGCCATCGCACCGGGCGGGCCGTTGCAATGGCTTCTTGCGCTCAACCTGCTGCTGCTCGGCTGGCGCATGACGCTTCGCGTCCATTTCACCGCGCGCCGCCATGGCTGGCGCGAAGGAATGTTCGCGGTGCCGCGCGCCTTTGTCGCAAACGTCATCGCAATGCTCGCAGCGCGCCGCGCCGTCCTGCTTTATTGGCGGATACTGCGGTCGGGTGAGGTGATCTGGGACAAGACTGATCATAGCGAAGCCGACGACTTGGTCGCCGACGCGCTTGCCCGGGTGCCGACGCGATGATGATGCGCCGGGCCGATGCGCGCCGCGATGCTCCCGCGCTGCGATTCCTGATCGGGTGCGTTGGGGGGTGGGTGGTGCTCCGCACCATGATGCTCTGGAACCCCGCGATTCCCGCTGCGCCGCCGGCCGCCCCGGTCCCGTGGGTGGCGCCATCGCGCTTAGTCGGGACCGGCGGCGTTCGGGCCAATGTGCAATACGCGGTGATGCCGCCGACTTCAGCGAAGCCGCGAATCTTCGCGGCGCGGGCGAACCTCCGGATTGCCCCGCTTCACGGCGGATCGGTCGCTACCACCCGCGCCGGCAGCGGGGAAATGATGGTGGATCGCCACGATCTTCGCCTTGCCCTGATGGCGCGGCTGCTCCCTTCATCCCCGCGTGGCGATGTTCGCACGGCGGCGGCTTTTGCCGAGCCGCCGTGGCGTATCGCGGCGCCGCGGGGCGACCCTGCACAGGGCGAGCCCTTCTGGATGCGGCGGCAGCTGTCGGGCTGGTCGACGGCTGCCTGGCTCTATTTTCGTGACGGGTCGGGCGCGGCGCCGCGCGGAATCGGGTCGTCGAGTCAACTTGGCGGCAGCCAGGGCGGCGTCCGCCTGGCCTATGGCTTTGGTGCGGCCGGGCGGTTGCGCGCCTATGCACGGGCGACCATGGCTCTCGAGCGTCCGCGCCAGCGCGACGCGGCCTTCGGGCTTACCTTTGCGCCGCTTGGGCATCTGCCGATAGACGTGGCGATCGAACAGCGCGTTGCCGCCGGGAGCGAAGGCCGAACCGCGCTCGCCGCCATGATGAGCGGCGGGGTGTCCGAAGTCGGGCTTCCCATGGGATTCCGGCTTGATGCCTACGCGCAGGCGGGCGTGGTCGGTGCACGAAGCCGCGATGTTTTTGCCGATGGCTCGATGGTGATCGACCGCGGAATTGGGCGTGAAGATGCCTCGCTGCGCCTCGGTGCTCTTGCGGCGGGCGCCGTCCAGCCCGGCGCGGCGCGCGTCGATGTCGGGCCGCGGCTGACGTTGCGCCTGCCCGACGTGGGGCAGGGCAGCCGGATCGCGCTCGACTGGCGGCAGCGCGTCGCGGGCGATGCCCGACCGACCAGCGGCTTGGCGCTGACGCTCGCGAGCGACTTCTGACCGCGGAAAAAATAGCCGCTGCAGCCGATTCCCCGCCGCGAAAAAATGCTCTACGGTCGCCGGACTCGGCGCAGTTTTGCGCCTTGAACACATGTTTCGGGGCTCCCGTGGATCTTTACCTTCCAGTCGCCAATCTGTCGGTCAACGCGCTGGTCATCATCCTGCTCGGGGGCGGTGTGGGATTCCTGTCGGGCATGTTCGGCGTTGGCGGGGGCTTCCTGACGACGCCGCTGCTGATCTTCTATGGCATTCCGCCGACGGTCGCAGCGGCATCGGCGGCAACGCAGGTGACGGGTGCCAGCGTTTCCGGCGCGCTCGCGCATCTCGAACGCGGCGGGGTGGATCTGCGCATGGGCGCAGTGCTCGTCGTCGGCGGCCTTCTGGGGTCGTTGATCGGCGCGGGGCTGTTCGAACTGCTCACCGCGTGGGGGCAGATCGATACGGTGATCAACATGCTCTATGTGGCGCTGCTCGGCTCGGTCGGCAGCATCATGGCGCGCGAGGCGTGGGGCGCCCTGCAGAACATGCGCGCCGGACTTCCTGCCCCGGCACGCAAAAGGCGCCATCATCCGGTGGTCGCCAACCTGCCGCTGCGCTGGCGCTTCTACCGATCGGGCCTTTACATCTCGCCGCTCGCGCCGCTGATCCTCGGCATGGTGGTGGGGGTTTTGACGATGCTGCTCGGCGTCGGCGGCGGGTTCATCATGGTGCCCGCGATGCTCTTTCTGCTCGGCATGGGGACCCAGGTCGTTGTCGGCACGTCGCTGTTCCAGATATTGTTCGTGACGATCGCGACGACGATGGTCCACGCGCTGACGACCGGCGCGGTCGATATCGTGCTCGCCGGGCTGCTGCTGCTCGGCAGCGTGACGGGCGCGCAGATCGGCGCGCGCTTTGCGCAGAGCGTCAAGCCCGAGTATCTCCGCATGGCGCTGGCGGTTATCGTCCTGCTCGTCGCGGCGCGCATGGCCGTCGATCTCTTTATCCGCCCCGACGAAATCTACACGGTGCAATGACCGCGCTGCGCGCCCTGCTTCTGTGGTTCGCACTGGCGCTGCTTCCGCTCTCGGGGGCGCGTGCGGCCGATCCGCGGCTTGTCCCCGACGTGTCGAGCCGCGCGATCGACATCCAGTACAGCTTTACGGGCGAGGAACTGTTGCTTTTCGGCGCGATCCTCTATCCTGGTCAGCGCCTGCCCGACGACCGCGCCGACATCGTCGTCGTGCTCAAGGGCCCGGTGCGGCCGATCGTTTTGCGCGAAAAACGGCGCGTCGCGGGCATTTGGGTCAACGCCAGCAGCATCCGCCTGCGCACGTCGCCCAGCTTTTATGCGATCGGCTCGTCACGGCCGATCGACAAGCTGGTGGATGAACGCACCGCGGCGATCTTCGAGCTCGGCCTTGCCAACCTGTCGATGTCGCCGACCGGCTTTTCGGAAGCGAAGACGCTCGAGCGCTTCGAGGCCGGGCTGATCGACCTTTATCGCCGCGCCGGGCTGTTCGTCGAAAATCCCGCTGCGGTCGAGATTACCGAAGGCGTGCTCTATCGCGCCCGCATCCCGGTACCGGCGCGCGTTCCCGTGGGGACCTATCGCGCCGAAACCTATCTGATAAGCCGCGGGCGCGTGCTCGCGGTGGCGTCGCGCGACGTCCAGATTCGCAAGACGGGGTTCGAACGCTTCGTCGCCCTCGCGGCCGAGGAGCATGGCTTTTTTTACGGGCTGTCGGCGGTGCTCCTGTCGCTGGGTCTCGGCTACGCCGCATCCGCAATTTTCCGCCGCCGCTGACCCATCATAAGCGCTTTGTTTACCCTCGTCTGCGATAGCCCGAGCCGGGACCACAACAGGCGGGGGCTGGGGTATGGACATGCAGGGCGGATTTGGCGCCGGGGATTCGACGGCGGTGCAGCATGTGCGGCTGGCGGGCGGCGGCATTGCGGCGCCCGTGGCACCGGTTACGACCCATCACCGCGATGACCTGCTGATCGGCGAAGTCGTCGATATTTCGGGGTCGGCGTCGCGCGTCCTGCTCGACGCGGCGACGATCGGCAAGCTGTCGTCGTCGAGCGATGCCGCGGTCGCGATGGCCGGACAGGTCGGTGCGCAGGTCAAGGTTCGCGTCGGCAACATCTGGCTGATTGCCAGCATCCGCGACCAGCAATTGCACGAACGCGGCGAGGGGCTGATCGTCGCGACGATCGATTTCCTCGGCGAAGGCGAAGAGGAAAAGATCACCGGCCGCATCCATAATTTCCGCCGCGGCGTGACGCGCTACCCCGTTCCGGGCAGCCCTGTCTTTGCGGCGACCAGCGCCGATCTCAAGCAGATTTACGCCGCTGACGAGCGGGCGCATGTCGAGATCGGCACCGTCCACCCGACCAAGGATGTCCGTGGTTCGCTCTATGTCGATGCGATGCTCGGCAAGCATTTCGCGCTGCTGGGATCGACCGGTACGGGTAAATCGACGAGCGCCGCGCTGATCCTCCACAAGATCTGCGAGCTCGCGCCGCAGGGCCATATTGTGATGATCGACCCGCACGGCGAATATTCGGCCGCGTTCAAGGGCACCGGCGCGCTGTTCGACGTCGACAATCTCGCGATGCCTTATTGGCTGATGAATTTCGAGGAACATTGCGAAGTGTTCGTCACGGCGGAGGGTCGCGACCGCCAGGCCGACTGCGACGTGCTGGCGCGTTGTCTGCTCCAGGCGCGGACGAAGAACCGGCTGGCTGAGGGAATGACGAAGATCACGGTCGATTCGCCGATCCCCTATCTGCTGTCCGACCTGCTCAGCATCCTCACAAACGAGATGGGCAAGCTCGACAAGGCGACGTCGAGTGCGCCCTTCATGCGCATCAAGGGCAAGATCGAGGAAATGCGCGCCGACCCGCGCTATAATTTCATGTTCTCCGGGATGCTCGTCGCCGACACGATGGCCAATTTCCTCGGCAAGATTTTCCGCCTGCCATCGGACGGTCGCCCGATTTCGATCATCGACGTGTCGGGCGTTCCCAGCGACATCACCGGCGTCGTCGTCGCAGTGTTGTCGCGCCTGACCTTCGATTATGCGATCTGGTCGCGCGGCGAGCCGCAGCGCCCGATCCTGCTCGTGTGCGAAGAAGCGCACCGTTATATACCCTCGAAGGACATCGGGACGGGACAGGCGGTGCGCAAGATCCTCGAGCGGATTGCCAAGGAAGGCCGCAAATATGGCGTGTCGCTGGGACTCATCACCCAGCGCCCGTCGGACCTCGCAGAAGGCGTGCTGTCGCAGTGCGGCACGATCATCTCGATGCGCCTCAACAACGAACGCGACCAGCATTTCGTGAAATCGGCGATGCCCGAAGGCGCGCGCGGCTTCATCGATTCGATCCCGGCGCTACGCAACCGTGAGTGCATCGTCTGCGGCGAGGGCGTGTCGATCCCGATCCGCGTCTATCTCGACACGCTCGAAGAGGAGAAGCGGCCGGCGTCGAGCGATCCGCTCTTCTCGAAACTGTGGCGCGAAACGGGCGGTGAGGCCGAGATCATCGAGCGCGTGGTCAAACGCTGGCGCAGCCAGGGGCGGTAAGCGCGTCCGCGATCCGGTCGGTACGCGGCTCCCGATCCTCCCAAAGGTCAGGAAAGGTCAGCCCTACGCGGCCGCCTTTTGGCACCGGAGCGGCGCGATCATTTCAAAGGTCAGTAAAAGTCAGCCTTGCGCGCGTTTAATTCGCCGCGCGCTGCTCCTTTAGCCGGAGCCGCTATCGCATTATCCACATGTTGAAAGAGCCGAAACAAGGATTGGCACGGCCGGGCCGTGTAGGACAGCGTTTTCTTTTGGCGCTTACGAAGGCGGCTTTGGGGTGGGGAGCGGACGTCCTCCTTTTGTCATTCCCGCGAAAGCGGGAACCCAGGGAGGGGTCAGCTGAAGCCCGCTCTGGGTTCCCGCTTTCGCGGGAATGACAAAGTTTTTAGGTATGCGCTATGACCGCGATCGGTCGGAACCAGCCATTCGTCGTCCCGGACCTGATCCGGGATCCATGGCTTCAGCGCGGCTATGGATACCGGATCAAGTCCGCGATGACGAAGGAGAGGGCGATCGGGGGTTGGGCCCGCTCGTTCCAGTCTCGGCGCCGTCAGCTCCTGGGCGGCTCCCACAATTCGATCGGATTCCCCTCCGGATCGTGAACGCGCGCAAAGCGGCCCACCGCCGGATCGTCCCATTCGGGCTTGGTGATGATGTCCGCGCCCGCCTCACGAAACGGCGCGAGCACGGCGTCGAGGTCGTCGACGCGCAGGTTGATCATGAACTGGCGGTCGGCCGCGAAATAGTCGGTGTCGGCCTTGAACGCCGAAAAGCCGAGTGGCCCTCCGGCCGTGGTCCATGTCCATTCGTCGACCGGCCCGTTATCGTCGGCGCTGCACCCTGCGCCAACGCCGAGCCACTCGCGATACCAGGCGTTCAGCGCCTCCGGGTCGCGCGCGCGGAAGAAAAGTCCGCCGATTCCTTTGACATGCCCCATGGCCACGCTCCTTTGAAAGACGGCAACCTAGACCGCTTGGCTCAACGTTTCCACTCGCCGCTCTTCGAAAATTCGTCGCGGATTTGTCCGGATTGGTTGAGTCGGGGGTCGGCGTAGCTTGGCACGGCAGGGACCGCGGCGGCCGGAGCGCCGGGAGTTGCGGGGGTGAGAGAGCCGGGCAGCGGCGCGGGCGCGGCATCGGGAAGCGGCGCCGCCGCGCCCGTGAGCGCGGGAAGCGGGCCGGCACCGGGGGCAATGCCCTGACCCTTCAGAATCGCGAGTTGCTGCGCGATGGGCAAATAGGGGCCGGGCACCGGCTCGCGGCCCGCGTAAGGTGCGCGGAAGGCGTCGGGCATCCCCCAGCGTCCGCGCCAGCGGTGAAAGATATGCGCGCCGACGATGTTGGTCATCACCAGGCTTTTGCCCCAGCGCGGCCAGATCGCCTGCGTGTGATAATGGGTCGCGAGCCCCACCTTGGCAAAAACCTGACCGCCGAGCGCCGCCGACGCAACGCGGCTGGCGCGCAGCCAGTTGGCGCGGCTGGGCGCGCGCGCCATCGCGCCGTCGCAGCTGAAGGTAAACTGGCACACCCCCGCGCGCTGCGACCCCTGGAAAACGACGCCGCACACCGTGTTCGGAAAGCTTGGGTGGCGGACGCGGTTGATGATCGTCTGGGCGACGCCGCGCATTCCGTCGTCGCTTTCGGACGCGGCCTCGTAATAGATGGCAGCGGTCAGGCAATAATGCGCGCGCTCGCGGTCGAGCGCGGTTACTCCGCGAAACACATAGGGTTTGGCGGGCGGGCCGGCAAAGGCCTCTTCGCGCAGCAAGGCGGGGTCGGCGGGGGGTAGCGCGGTGGCATCGCTGTAACCGACGCCGTTCGGATCGGGCAGCGTCGGGTCGATTTTCAGCGCCGCGGCATAATCCTCGGCGGTCATGATCGCCCAGCGTTCAGGGTCATAGGGCCTGAAATCGACCGGCACCGATACGCTGTACGGGCCGAAAAACGCCGGCGCACGAAACTGTCCGCTCGATAGCAGAAAGGCGAGACAGGCGACAATCGACACTGCCCCAATCGCGGCCCAAAAGGCGCGCCCCGGCCCCGCCGGCCGTTCGGGCGGCGGGTCGCGCCGCGTCGAACGGGCGGTCAGGGTCAGTTCGGGCTTCATGCGTGCGTTACAATCCGTCGGTGCTTCAGGCGATTCGCTGAGAGCAGGCCAGCCCGCCTTATACCCTGAAACGCCAATAAAATGTTTCAAGGCATATCGCGCGGTCTGCAAGGAGATGGGGAAGCGCCGCAAACGCCGCGATACGCCGACGCCATTCCCCCTTGCCGACTCACCGTCGCGCGCCTATATGCGCCTTACTTCTTGACATGGTTAGCCAGTTGGGACGTCGGGGCCGCGGGCCGCGGCGGCTGTTTCTGCATGGCTTTCCGGTCGTCCGATTTGGAAACAGAGCTTGGTCGATTTCGACGCCCTGAATGCGATCATCGCGCCCGAAGCCGAGGCGATGGGCCTCGCGCTTGTGCGCGTCGCTTTTTTTGGCGGCGACAGCGACCCGACCTTGCAGGTGATGGCCGAGCGGCCCGACACGCGCCAGCTGACGATCGACGATTGCGCTGAACTGTCGCGCCGCATCTCCGACCGGCTCGACGCGCTCGAGGAAGCGGGCAAGGACCCGATCGATGTCGCCTATCGGCTCGAAGTCTCGTCGCCCGGCATCGACCGGCCGCTGACGAGGCCCGCCGACTTCGCCGACTGGGCGGGGCATGAGGTGAAGGTGGCGCTCAAGGAAAAGCTGGACGGGCGCCAGCGCTTCAACGGCACGCTCGTCGGCATCGACGGCGATGTCGTCACGATTTCGGATAAGGAAGGGGTGGAGCATAAGCTGCCGTTCGATGCGATCGACACGGCGAAGCTGGTCCTCACCGACAAATTGATTGCCGCAACCGTTCCGCTCTCCACCGAGGGCGCCGACGAAATGGAAGAAGAAGGACAGGACTGATGGCCACTGCCATTTCCGCCAACAAGGCCGAGCTGCTCGCGATTGCCAACAGCGTCGCCAGCGAGAAGATGATCGACAAGGCGATCGTCATCGAGGCGATCGAGGAAGCGATCCAGCGTGCCGCGCGCGCGCGTTACGGCGCCGAGAACGACATTCGTGCGAAGCTCGACCCGCAGACCGGCGACCTTCGCCTGTGGCGCGTCGTCGAAGTGGTCGAGACGGTCGAGGATTATTTCAAGCAGGTCGATCTCGCTGCCGGGCAGAAGTTGCAGAAGGACGCCAAGATCGGCGACTTCATCGTCGATCCGCTGCCCGCGGTCGACCTTGGCCGCATCGACGCGCAGTCGGCGAAGCAGGTGATTTTCCAGAAGGTCCGCGAAGCCGACCGCGAGCGCCAGTATCAGGAGTTCAAGGACCGCGCGGGCGAGATCATCACCGGCGTCGTGAAATCGGTCGAATTCGGCCATATCGTCGTCAACCTGGGCCGCGCCGAGGGTGTGATCCGCCGCGACCAGCAGATCCCGCGCGAACTGATGCGCGTCGGCGACCGCGTCCGCGCGCTGATCCTGTCGGTGCGCAGCGAAACGCGCGGGCCGCAGATTTTCCTCAGCCGCGCGCACCCCGACTTCATGAAGAAGCTGTTCGCGCAGGAAGTGCCCGAAATTTACGACGGCATCATCGAGATCAAGGCCGCAGCGCGCGATCCGGGTTCGCGCGCGAAGATCGGCGTCATCAGCTATGACGGCAGCATCGACCCCGTCGGCGCCTGCGTCGGCATGAAGGGCAGCCGCGTGCAGGCGGTCGTCCAGGAAATGCAGGGCGAAAAGATCGACATCATCCCCTGGTCCGAAGATACCGCGACTTTCGTCGTCAACGCGCTCCAGCCGGCAACGGTGCAGCGCGTCGTGATCGACGAGGATGACAGCCGCATCGAAGTCGTCGTTCCCGACGATCAGCTGAGCCTTGCCATCGGCCGCCGCGGCCAGAATGTCCGCCTCGCCAGCCAGCTGACCGGCAGCCAGATCGACATCATGACCGAGGCCGACGCGAGCGAGAAGCGGCAGCGCGAATTCGTCGAGCGTTCGACGATGTTCCAGGAAGAACTCGACGTCGACGAAACGCTCGCGCAGCTGCTGGTCGCCGAAGGGTTCAGCGAGCTGGAAGAAGTCGCCTATGTCGGCATCGACGAACTGGCGAGCATCGAAGGCTTCGACGACGAACTGGCGCAGGAGCTGCAAAGCCGTGCGCTCGAAGGGCTCGAGCGCCGCGAGGAAGCGTCGCGCGCAGAACGCCGCGAACTGGGCGTCGAGGACGCGCTTGCGGACATTCCGCACCTGACCGAAGCGATGCTCGTCACGCTCGGCAAGGCGGGAATCAAGACGCTCGACGACCTTGCCGACCTCGCGACCGACGAACTGATCGCGAAAAAGCGCCAGGACAATCGCCGTGGCCCGGCGCGCAGCGAGCGCGCCGAGGACAAGGGCGGCGTGCTCGGCGAATATGGCCTGAGCGAAGAGCAGGGCAACGAGATCATCATGGCGGCGCGCGCGCACTGGTTCGAAGACGAACCCGAAGCAGCCGCGCCTGCCGAAGCCGGGGAGGCCGCCGATGCGGACCCCGCACAATGATCAGCTGAGCGAACCAGACCGCGCTGGTCGGCGCGGCCAGCATGTGCCCGAGCGGCGCTGCGTCATCACCGGCGAGGTTTCGCCGGCCGAACGGCTCGTGCGCCTCGCGCTCGGGCCCGACGGCACGATCGCGCCCGACGTCCACGGCAAGGCGCCGGGACGCGGCGCGTGGATCGGCGTCGATCGCGCGGCGCTTGAAGTCGCACAGGCGAAAGGCAAGCTGAAAGGCGGGCTGGCGCGTGCGCTTCACGAGGGCAATTTCACGATTCCCGATGACCTCGGTGCGCGGATCGAGGCGCAGCTTCAGCGCGCGACGCTCGATCGGCTAGGGCTGGAATCGCGTTCGGGAACTCTGCTCAGCGGCAATGAAAAGATCGAAACCGCGGCGCGCAAGGGGCAGGTTCGCCTACTCCTCCATGCCAAGGATGCGGGCGAGGATGGCCGCAAGAAACTCGCGCAGGCGTGGCGCGTCGGTGAGGATGACGAAGGTTCGGGCCGCGAAGGTCTGGTCTTGCCGGTGGACCGCGGCACCCTATCTATGGCATTGGGGCGCGAGAATGCGGTGCATCTGGCGATTACCGATGCCCGCGCCGCGGCACGGGTGCTCGCGCATTTGAGCCGCTGGCAGTTTTTCACCGGATGGAGTAGGGACGCGGCCAACCGCGATTCCGACCCGCACACCGCGCCCGTATCCGGCGCGGAAAATATTGGGGCGTTGCCGCCGGGCAGCGCCGCGTCGGACGCGTTTTGAAGGAATGATGGTTTTCGATGAGTGACGAACAGGACAAGCCGACCCTTAGCCGCAAGCCCCTGGGCCTGAAGCGGACGGTCGAGGCCGGACAGGTGCAGCAGCAATTCAGCCACGGCCGCCGCAATACGGTGGTGGTCGAGGTGAAGCGCCGCCGCGTGCTGGGCCGGCCGGGCGAGGCTGCGCCCGCACCCGAAACCGAAGAGGTCCAGGCTGCGCCCGCGCCCGCACCGGCTCTCGCGGCGCCCAAGCCGGCAGCGCCCAAGCCTGCCGCGCCCGACAGCCTGATGACGCGCCAGGAGCGTCAGGCGCAGCTGCTGCGCGAGGCCGAAGAGGCGCGCATGGCGGCGCTCGAGGAAAATCGCCGCCGCGAAGAAGCCGCGCGCGCGCGCGCCGCCGAGGAAGAAAAGGCCCGCGCCGAAAAGCGCGATGAACAGGGAACGGTCGAGGCCGCCGAACCGGCGCCCGCCCCGGCTGCGGAACAGGAAAAAGCTGCCGATGCTGCGCCCGCCGCCGCCGAGCGGCAGGGCGAGGCCGCGCCGCGGCCCGCGACGACCAGCGCCGCCCCGGCGCCGCGCCGCTTTACCCCGGTCGAAGCGCCGAAGCGCCCCGAACCCAAGCGTCCCGAGCCCAAGGCCAACCGCGGCGCGGAAAATCGTCGCCAGTCGGGCAAGCTGACCGTCACGCGCGCGCTGAACGACGACGAGGGCGCGCGCGCGCGCAGCCTCGCCGCGCTGAAGCGCGCCCGCGAAAAGGAAAAGCGCTCGCACACCAGCTTCTCCGGCCCGCGCGAGAAGCAGGTCCGTGAAGTCGTTGTTCCCGACACGATCACCGTGCAGGAACTGGCGAACCGCATGGCCGAAAAGGGCAGCGATCTGGTGAAGGCGCTGTTCAAGATGGGCAGCCCCGTCACGATCAACCAGACGATCGACCAGGACACCGCCGAACTGCTCGTCACCGAATTCGGGCACGAGATCAAGCGCGTCAGCGAAGGCGACATCGACATCCGTCACGACGAGGATGTCGACGATGCCGAACATCTGAAGCCGCGCGCGCCGGTGGTGACGATCATGGGCCATGTCGATCACGGCAAGACCAGCCTGCTCGACGCGCTGCGCGGCGCGAATGTGCAGGCGGGCGAGGCCGGCGGCATCACGCAGCATATCGGCGCCTATCAGGTGACGACTCCCGACGGTTCGCTCGTTACCTTCCTCGATACGCCGGGTCACGAAGCCTTTACCGAGATGCGGCAGCGCGGTGCCAATGTCACGGACATCGTCATTCTGGTGGTGGCGGCCGACGATGGCCTGAAGCCGCAGTCGATCGAGGCGATCAACCATGCGAAGGCGGCGGGCGTGCCGATCATCGTCGCGATCAACAAAGTCGACAAGGAAGGCGCCAACCCGCAACGTGTCCGCGAACGTCTGCTCGAGCATGAGCTGGTGGTCGAGGAAATGGGCGGCGACGTGCAGAATGTCGAAGTGTCGGCGCTGAAGAAGACCGGCCTCGACAAGCTGCTCGATGCGATCGCGTTGCAGGCCGAGATCATGGAGCTCAAAGCCAACCCCGATCGCGCCGCCGAAGGCACGGTGGTCGAGGCGAAGCTCGACAAGGGCCGCGGCCCCGTCGCGACGATCCTCGTCCGTCGCGGCACGCTCAAGGTCGGCGACATCTTTGTCTGCGGCGCTGAAAGCGGCCGCGTCCGCGCGCTGATCGACGATAAGGGTCAGCAGATCAAGGCTGCCGGGCCGTCGATGCCCGTTGAGGTGCTCGGCCTTGGCGGCGTGCCGATGGCGGGCGATACGCTGACCGTTGTCGAAAACGAGGCGCGCGCCCGCGAAGTCGCCGCCTATCGCCAGGAACAGGCGCTTCGCAAGCGGACGGCGCAGGCGCCGGTCAGCCTTGAAGGCATGTTCGAGGCACTCGCCGACAAGGCGAACGTCATCCAGTTCCCGGTGGTCATCAAGGGCGATGTGCAGGGGTCGGTCGAAGCGATCGTCAACGCGCTGAACAAGATATCGACCGACGAGATCAAGGTCCGCGTGCTCCAGTCGGGCGCTGGTGCGATCACCGAGAGCGACGTAACGCTGGCGGCGGCGAGCAACGCGCCGATCATCGGCTTCAACGTCCGCCCGAACGCCAAGGCGCGCGAGATCGCGAAACGCGAAAAAGTGCGCTTCATGTACCATGACGTCATCTATCACCTGACCGACGAGGTCCGGAAGGAGATGGCGGGCGAGCTGGGTCCGGAGCGGATCGAAACCGTCGTCGGCCGCGCCGAGGTCAAGGACGTCTTCCCCGCCGGCAAGCGCGACAAGGCCGCGGGCCTGCTCGTGCTCGAAGGCGTCATCCGCAAGGGGCTGCACGCACGCCTTACGCGCGACGACGTCATCGTCTCGGCCACGACGATCGCGTCGCTCCGCCGCTTCAAGGACGATGTCGCCGAAGTGCGCGCGGGCCTCGAGTGCGGCGTCGTGCTGTCCGATACCAACGACATCAAGGCGGGCGACAATCTCGAAGTGTTCGAGGTCGAGCTTCGCGACCGGACGCTGTAAACCCTGTTTTGTGTCCCCGCGCAGGCGGGGACCCAGAGCGGCAAGGAACCGGACGAGATGGGCGGACGACCCGGCTATGTTTATATCATGGCGAGCGGTCGCAACGGTACCATCTACATTGGTGTGACCAGCGACTTGCTGAAACGCGTTTGGGAGCATCGCGAAGGCGTCGTGTCGGGTTTCACCAAGCGCTATGGTTGCAAGCTGCTGGTATGGTTCGTTGCGTTCGACGACATTCAGGATGCTCGCGCTCACGAACTGCGTATGAAGAAATGGAATCGCGTCTGGAAATTGCGCGAGATCGAAGAGAATAATCCGCTGTGGCAAGATTTGTATCCGACGTTGACGCTCTGACGCTCTGGGTCCCCGCCTGCGCGGGGACACGGGATTAAGGCGGGACCATGGCGCGTTACGTCGCCCTGTTCGGCAGCATCAATGTCGGCGGCAACCGGCTGAAGATGGTCGATCTGCGTTCGGCCTTCGAGGCTGAGGGTTTCAGCAACGTCGAAACCGTCGTGGCGAGCGGCAATGTGCTGTTCGACCATGACGCGCGTCCGACGCGCGGGCTCGAGGAAAAGCTTGCGATGATGGTCGACGAGCGTTTCGACATGACGAGCGCGGTGGTGGTGCGCGACCGCGATGAATTGGCGGCGGGGGTGTCGGACAATGTCTTCGCAGGCACGAATGAGGACAAGTTCGTTCACACCATGTATCTGACTGACCAGCCGACAAAGGCGCAGTTCGATCAATTGGTTGGCGATCATCTTGGCCGCGGCGGCGAGAAGCTCGCGCTCGGCAAGCGCATGCTGTTTCTCGACTATGGCGACGGCGTCGCCGACAGCAAGCTCACCGGCGCCTTCATCGAAAGGCGCTTGGGCTGCAAGGGCACCGCGCGTAACATGCGCTCGATCGCGCGCATCGTCGCGAAACTGGACGAAGAGAAGAAGGCAAAGTGAAAAAGGGCGACAAGGATCAGGGGCCGTCGGTCCGCGTGCTGCGCGTCGGCGAGCAGGTGCGCCACATCCTGAGCGAGATCATTGCACGCGGCGACGTCCACGACGACGTCCTTGCGACGCACCCCGTCAGCATCACCGAGGTGCGGATGTCCCCCGACCTCCGCCACGCGACGGTGTTCGTGAAGCCGCTGCTCGGCAAGGACGAAGAGGCGGTGCTGAAGGCGCTGCGCACGAACACCGCATACCTCCAGAAGACCGTCGCGTCGAAGGTGCGGATGAAATATGCCGCAAAGCTGAAGTTCCTTGCCGATGAAAGCTTCGACGAGGCGAGCCATATCGAAAAGTTGCTGCGCGATCCGAAGGTGGCGCGCGATTTGGCAACGCCTGAAGACGATACCGACGCCTGAATTCCGTTCGTGTCGAGCGAAGTCGAGACACCCCGCGAACTTACGCCAAGCCGATGGGCATCTCGACTTCGCTCGATGCGAACGGGTTAGTTTTTGGAATTCGCCTTCTTGATCCCCGCCGCCGTCTCCAGCTCGACCAGCGCGTCCTCCAGATAATCGATCATCCGCTGCGCGTGCGGAACGCTGCGGCGGCAGGCTGTGATGCCGAAGTCGATGTTCCTGAAATTCGACACCTGGGTGATGTTCATCGCCATGCCGTCGACGGGGATGCTCGCGGGATACATTCCGTCGAGGCGCGCGCCGTTCCAGTACATCTGCTCGCGCGGCCCGGGGACGTTCGAGATCGTTGCAGAATAGGCGGGGAATTTGTCGGCGGTGCGCGTGAGCGCGGTGAGCATCTGCGGAAAACTGGTGATCGCGGTGTAGAGCTGGATCTGCTGCGCGGTCATCGCGCGCAGTTGCGCCTTGGCCGAGTTCATCGATTCCTGGATCGCCGCCATGCGCGCCGCCGGATCGTCGATATGCGTCGCGAGGTTCGCGGTCACCGACGCGACCGAATTGCCCGAATCGACGTCGTCCTTGGGCCGGATCGACACCGGCGCCATGGCTTTCAGCGGCTTGTCGGGCAGCTCGTTGAGCGATTGCAGATATTTGCGCATCGCGCCCGCGCACATGCCGAGGACCGCGTCGTTGATCGTCCCGTCATAGGCCTTGCCCATCGCGCGCACGCGCTCGAGCGACCAGCTTTGCGCGACGAAGCGGCGCGCGCCGGTGATGTTGCGGTTGAAGCTGGTGCGCGGCACCCCGGCGAAAGGCGTGACGAGGCCGTCGCCGCCGATGCCGAACATCGCGGCGAGATATTGGTTCATTGCCTTGGTGACGCCGACGCTGTTGCCCCATTGCTCCTTCAGGAAATCGCCGATCGCCTTGATGTCGGTGAGGTCGGGGCGCGGCGGTTTCTTGGGGGCGGGGAATTTGCGTTTGTACGCCTCATAGGCTTCGACCGAGAGCGGGGACGCGGTGCGGCGCTCGTCGGGGTCGGCCGAAAACATCGAGTTGTAGAAATGGATGCTCGCCGCCCCGTCCATCAGCGCGTGGTGAACCTTTTTGAAGGTCGCAATCTGGCGATTGGGCAGCCCCGAGATGAGCGTGATTTCCCACAAGGGGCGCGTCCGGTCGAGCAGCCCCGAATGGAGCCGCGAGGCGAGCTCGAACATTTCGCGGTAACGCCCTGGCTTGGGCAGTGCGGCGGAGCGGACATGATAGTGCATGTCGATGTCCCGGTCGGGCGTGAGCCGGATCGGGCCATACTGCCCGAAGGGCGTCAGTTTCAGCACCTCGCTGAACGGTCGCCTGAGACCTTCCGATTGTCGCAGCAGCGCGAGCTGTTCGTTCAGCCACTCGGTCTCGTCGACCCCGTCGGGCAGCGTATAGAGATTGATGCCGCCGATATGCATCGGCATTTCGCGACTTTCCCCCCACAGGAACATCGCATCGGTCACCGGCATCAGCCGCATGGCAGCTCTCCCCCACTTATTGTGCTGCATATTTGTGCGCAGCATGACAGGGGGGCGGGCGGAGTCAAGCGATGCTCACCAGACGTCGTCACCCCGGGCTCGACCCGGGGTCCCGCTTGGCGACGATCAAAAGCGGGACCCCGGATCAAGTCGGGAATGATATACTTGACAAAGCAACCTTCTGCCGGTAGGTAGAGGTATGGACATTACCGCACCCCGCTTCACCAACGAAACCGCCGCTCGCGAGCACCTCGAAGCGCTGCGCTGGCCGCAAGGTCCGTATTGCCCACATTGTGGTTCGTTCGCCGCAAAGCGCCTTCCTGCACAACGTGGCCGCCCCACCAAGGCGCACCCCGAAGGCGCGATCCGCGACGGCGTGATCCAGTGCAACGATTGCCGTAAGCAGTATTCGGTGACGGTCGGCACGGTATTTGAGAGCAGCAAGATTGCCCTTCATAAGTGGGTGTTGGCGACCTTCCTGCTTTGCTCGTCCAAGCGTGGCATGTCCGGTCATCAGCTTGCGCGCATGTTGGGCGTCACACAGAAAACGGCATGGTTCATGTCGCACCGTATTCGTGAGGCCATGCGCCCCGTCGATGGCGAGCCTCCCCTTGGTGGCGAAGGCAAGATTGTCGAGGCCGACGAAACCTTCATCGGCGGCAAGGAAAAGAACCGCCATAAGAGTAAGCGAGCGACCCGTCGCGTTGGCGGCAATTGGGGCAAGGAAACCGTGTTCTCGCTCGTTGAACGTGACGGCAGCGTTCGTTCGACGCACGTTGTGAGCGTCACCGCCGCGAACCTCCGCCCCATCCTTACCAGCCAGATCGACGCTGCAACCCTGCTTTGCACCGACGATGCGGGCCAGTATCGCCACATGGGCCGCGTTTTCAAACATGAGGTGGTGAACCACTCATCCGGCGAATACGTGCGCGGCGTAGCTCACACCAACACCGTCGAAGGTTATTTTTCGATCCTGAAACGCGGTGTGGTCGGTACCTATTACCACATGAGCGCGACCCATCTGCACCGTTACTGCGCGGAATTCGATTTCCGCTACAACACCCGCAAAGGCAACGATTTCGAGCGCTGCGAGCTGGCGCTTAAAGGCATCACCGGCAAGCGCCTGACTTATCGGCGGACTGATAACATCGCAGCCTGAGAAGGTCGGGCCGCCTCGTCAATTTGGTGAGAAGCGAAAACGCTACTTTCGCTGATCCTGATCCTTAGGCGATTTCGGACTCGACTCCTTTGCCGGTTTATGCGGCTTATGCGGTGTCGCCAGCATTCGGCGAAGAACATCTTCTTCTTTGTGATCGGGGGCGGTCATGGTTTCAAAGATACCTTCTGCGGTGCATCCGTCAATAAAGGCTGGGAATTGGTATTTTGGGGTCACTTGCAAGAAGTGCGAGAAGCACATTGCGGTCGAAATAGATCCTTCGAACGGTAAAACGCCACACCAATGGCCAGTTGGCGTTGTCTTGGTTGGTCACTGCTATCACTGTGACCATAGTGCCGAGTACGTCGGCTTCGCCTCCAAAAAAGCAGATGAGGATCGCCCATCTGTCATAGACAAGCGACCGAAGCCGACAAACCAGCAGCCTTATCCATTCCTACCTAAGCACTCGAAATTGATGCCGTATTTTGGACATGGCGCGATTGAGATGCGGCCAGAGTTCGGGTTGATCATTGCTAGAATAATCAGCCTGTGGTCGAGTTTAGAAACTCAGACCGCGAGAATCTTGAGCCGAGCAATGGGCGCCCATGAAACGGAAGCGGGAATTGCCGTCTATCTCTCCCTGCGTAATGCGCGAGCAAAGAGAGAAGCACTCGATGCGGCCACCAGCGCTTCGTTCAATGCTGCGGACAATGAATTGGTGCTCGCATTCTCGCGCTGGAGGGCTTCGCTGGAAACTCACCGGAATTGTTTTGCTCATTATTTGATTGGAATCGCCCCGGGGTTGAACGACGCGCTTCTAGTCGTTCCGCCTGAGAAATACAGCGCCCTTAGAATCAAGGTTACCGCTGGTCATGACATGGCTGATATCGAACGCCAGTTCCGCGGCGGCATTACAGTTTATCCAATCGGCGTTGCGGAACGAATAGCGCGTGATATCGAAAACCTGACACATTCTACTGCCGATCTCGTGGGGTATCTAGGTGATCAACAGGCTGCGCGGCGCGCTGAACGATACCGGCAGCTATGTCTTCTGCCTCGGATAAAGGAAGAGTTAGATCGGCATCGCGCTCAAAATACTCGCGCAAAAAGGTGACGGCTGCGCGGTAGAACTCCGCGCCGCTTAGCTGTGTCCCAAACGCTTCTTCAATATCTCGAATACCGGCCTGTCGGTTATCACCCCTAGCAGATTCAAGTCGCTTTGTCATGTATATCACTCCCGATCAAGTCCGGGGTGACGGACGAGAATTGGCGCGTTATCGCGGCACGTATGGCCAAGCTCTATTTCTATTATGCCAGCATGAATGCAGGCAAATCGACAACGCTGCTGCAGGCGGATTTCAACTATCGCGAGCGCGGCATGGAGACAATGCTGTGGACCGCCGCGCTCGATGATCGATATGGGGCCGGGCAGGTGACGAGCCGCATCGGATTGATGGCGGAGGCGCATAAATTCGACCCCGACAGCGATTTATTCGCGGCGGTGAGCGCGGAGAACGCCGAGCGCCCGCTCGCGTGCGTGCTCGTCGACGAGGCCCAATTCCTGTCGCGCGAGCAGGTGCTCGGGCTCGCCCGGCTCGCCGACGAGGCCAATATTCCGGTGCTCTGCTATGGCCTTCGCACCGATTTTGCGGCGAACCTGTTTGCGGGCTCGGCGGCGTTGCTCGGGCTTGCCGATGCACTCGTCGAACTGAAGGCGGTGTGCGAATGCGGCCGCAAGGCGACGATGAACCTGCGCGTCGACGAAAGCGGCCGCGCGGTAGTCGAGGGCGCGCAAACCGAGATCGGCGGCAACGACCGCTATGTCGCGATGTGCCGGCGGCATTTTATGGCCAAGCGGCGCGAGGCGGCGGCCGATGCTTGACCGGCTTTATGTCGAGCTGGCCGACGGCGACCTGCGGCTCGTCAAGCTGGCCGAAGCGCACCGCGAGGCCTTGCGTGCTGCCTGCGCGGCGGACCTCGACATCTGGCCGATCTATGCGGTCAGCTATGGTCCCGGCCATTTCGATGCCAGTTTTGCGGCGCTCATCGGCCATGAGAGCCGGATGCCCTATGCGATTATAGACGGTGACGTGCTGGTCGGCATGACGGCATGGCTTCGCGCCGATGTGTCGGCGCAGACGGTCGAAATTGGAACCTCCTATATTCATCCCGCCGTGCGCGGCACCGGCCTCAATGGCCGCGTGAAGCGGCTTTTGCTCGATCACGCTTTCGCCGTCGGCATCCGCCGCGTCGAATTCCGCGTCGACGAACGGAACCAGCGGTCGCAGGCGGCGATGGCCAAGCTGGGGGCCGTCAAGGAGGGTGTGCTGCGCGCCGAGCGGATTACGTGGACCGGGCATGTGCGCGATACGGGCCTGTGGTCGATATTGGCCGGGGAGTGGCAGAAATAATCCTCCCTGTTGCGCAGCGATGGGGAGGGGGACCGTTCGCGAAGCGAAGGGTGGAGGGGCCAGCGACGTCGCGCCATGGCCCCTCCGTCAGCGGCCAAAGCCGCTGCCACCTCCCCGTCGAAGCGCGACAAGGCGAAGGACATCATGGGCGAAAAGCCCGCGGCAAATTGACAAGCGCGGTCCGGCGCGCCTAGCGCCGCGGCGATGAACGGCTGGATCATCCTCGACAAACCATTGGGGCTGGGCTCGACGCAGGCGGTCGGCGCGGTCAAGCGCGTGTGTCGCGAAGCGGGGCTGGGGAAGGTCAAGGTCGGGCATGGCGGGACGCTCGACCCGCTGGCGTCGGGGGTGCTGCCGATCGCGCTCGGCGAGGCGACGAAGCTGTGCGGGCGGATGCTCAATGCGAGCAAGGTTTACGACTTTACCATACAGTTCGGGACCGAGACCGCGGGCCTTGATGCCGAGGGCGACGTTGTGGCGACCAGCGACGTGCGGCCGACGCTGGCGGAGATTGATGCGGTGTTGCCGCGCTTCACCGGGCCGATCGAGCAGGTTCCGCCGGCTTACTCTGCGATCAAGATCGACGGGGAGCGGGCCTATGATCGCGCGCGCAAGGGCGAGGCCGTCGAGATGAAGGCGCGGGGGGTGACGGTTTATGCGCTCTCACTTCGTCACCCCGGACTTGATCCGGGGCCCCGCTTGTCACCGTCGCTGAGCGGGACCCCGGATCAAGTCCGGGGTGACGAGGGTAGGGAAGGCCGGATCGGCTCCATCACCCTTACCGCCCACGTCTCGAAGGGCACCTATATACGCAGCCTTGCCCGCGACATTGCGCGCGCCGTCGGCACGGTCGGCCATGTCACGATGCTCCGCCGCACCAAAGCCGGACCCTTCACGCTCGAACAGGCGATTTCGCTGGACAAATTGAACGCTTTCGGCCAAGGGGCCGCGCAATCAGAAATATTTCTGCCGCTCGAGGCAGGGCTGGTCGACATCCCGGCTCTGAACCTTTCCCCGGAAGCGGCAGGGGCGATCCGTCAGGGTCGTGTCTGGACCGGGGTAAGCGCGGATGACGGGCTCTATTGGGGAAGGGGCAGCGATATGCGTCCCGTCGCCCTGGTGGAGGCTTTGGCGGGAACGCTGAAGGTGGTCCGCGGCTTCAATCTTTAAGCCATGATGTTCGAGGAAAGAAACTATGTCGATTACCGCCGAGCGCAAAGCCGAAGTCATCAAGGACAATGCCCGCGAAAAGGGCGACACCGGTTCGCCGGAAGTCCAGGTTGCGATCCTCACCGACCGCATCAACACGCTGACCGAGCATTTCAAGGCGCACCACAAGGACAACCACAGCCGCCGCGGCCTTTTGATGATGGTCAACAAGCGCCGCAGCCTCCTCGACTATCTTCGCAAGAAGGACGAGGGCCGCTATCAGGCGCTGATCGCGAAGCTGGGTCTTCGTAAATAAGAATTCGAGGGCGGCTCCGGGTTCGGAGCCGCTTTCATTTTATCCGTTCGGCCCCGGACTTGATCCGGGGTTTGTCGAAACCCCGTCCTTTTCTTCGAGAAGGAAGAAAGGCCCTTCGACAAGCTCAGGGCGAACGGAGTTGGAGGAACCGCCGCAATTCGGCGGCGGTTTCGCAAGCAAGGGGCCAAGAAACGGCCCCGCACCGCCCCGGGCCGGACTGCCCGGACACAGAGGCCCCGCCCGGCATAGGGCCCGGCGGGCGAAGGAAACCACATGTTTGACGTGAAAAAAGTATCGATCGAGTGGGGCGGTGAAACGCTGACCCTCGAAACGGGCAAGGTTGCCCGTCAGGCCGACGGCGCCGTGATGGCGACGCTGGGCGAAACGGTCGTCCTGTGCGCCGTGACCGCCGCCAAGTCGGTGAAGGACGGGCAGGACTTCTTCCCGCTGACCGTCCATTATCAGGAAAAATATTCGGCCGCAGGCCGCATCCCGGGCGGCTTCTTCAAGCGCGAACGCGGCGCGACCGAAAAGGAAACTTTGGTCAGCCGCCTGATCGACCGTCCGATCCGCCCGCTGTTCCCCGAAGGTTTCTATAACGAAATCAACGCCATTGCCCAGGTTCTGAGCTATGACGGCCATAACGAGCCCGACATCCTCGCGATGGTCGCGGCGTCGGCCGCGCTCACCATTTCGGGCGTGCCCTTCATGGGCCCGATCGGCGCCGCGCGTGTCGGCTATATCGACGGCGAATATATCCTCAATCCGACCGACGCGCAGGTTGCCGAAGGCGACCTCGACCTGGTCGTCGCCGCCACTTACGATGCGGTGATGATGGTCGAATCCGAAGCCAATGAGCTGTCGGAAGAGGTCATGCTGGGCGCCGTCCTGTTCGCGCACGACGCGTGCAAGGAAGTGGTCAAGGCGATTGTCAAGCTCGCCGAACAGGCCGCCAAGGATCCGTGGGAAATCGCATCGTCGGACGACAATGCCGACATCAAGGACAAGCTCAAGAAGCTGATCGGCAAGGACATCGCCGCCGCCTACAAGCTGACCGACAAGTCGGCCCGCTCGAACGCGCTCAACGAAGCGCGCGCGAAGGCGAAGGAGCAGTTCACCGCCGACGGGCTGGACCCGCAGCAGGTGATGGCGGGCATCAAACTGACCAAGAAGCTCGAAGCGGAAATCGTGCGCGGCGCGATCCTGAAGGACGGCAAGCGCATCGACGGACGCACGACGACGCAGATTCGTCCGATCGTCGCCGAAACGCATTTCCTGCCCCGCGCGCACGGATCGGCGCTGTTCACCCGCGGTGAAACGCAGACGATCGCGACCTGCACGCTTGGCACCAAGGATGCGGAGCAGATGATCGACGGCCTGAACGGCCTGTCGTACCAGAACTTCATGCTGCATTATAACTTCCCGCCCTATTCGGTCGGTGAAGTCGGCCGCTTCGGCGCGCCGGGCCGCCGCGAAGTCGGTCATGGTAAGCTCGCGTGGCGCGCGCTGCACCCCGTGCTGCCGACGAAGGACGAGTTCCCCTATACGATCCGCCTGACCAGCGACATCACTGAGTCGAACGGCTCATCGTCGATGGCGTCGGTGTGCGGCGGTTCGCTCGCGATGATGGACGCCGGCGTGCCGATCAAGCGGCCGGTGTCGGGCATCGCGATGGGCCTGATCCTCGAAGGCAAGGATTATGCGATCCTCAGCGACATCCTTGGCGACGAAGATCATCTCGGCGACATGGACTTCAAGGTCGCGGGCACGTCGGAGGGTATCACGACGATGCAGATGGACATCAAGATCGCGGGCATTACGCGTGAGATCTTCGAGGCCGCGCTCAATCAGGCCAAGGAAGGCCGCGCGCACATCCTCGGCGAGATGAACAAGGCGCTGGGCGAAGCGCGCACCGAACTGTCGGCGCACGCTCCGCGTATCGAAACGATGCAGATCGACAAGGCGAAGATTCGCGACGTCATCGGCACCGGCGGCAAGGTGATCCGCGAGATCGTTGCAACCACCGGCGCCAAGGTCGACATCGACGACGAAGGTCTGATCAAGATTTCGTCGAGCGACCTCGACCAGATCGAGGCCGCCCGCAAGTGGATCAGCGGCATCGTCGAGGAAGCCGAAGTCGGCAAAATCTACGACGGCAAGGTCGTCAACCTCGTCGATTTCGGCGCATTCGTGAATTTCATGGGCGGCAAGGACGGCCTGGTCCACGTCAGCGAAATCAAGAATGAGCGCGTCGAAAAGGTAGCCGACGTCCTGTCCGAAGGTCAGGAAGTCAAGGTCAAGGTGCTCGAGATCGACCCGCGCGGCAAGGTTCGCCTGTCGATGCGCGTCGTCGACCAGGAAACCGGCGAGGAACTCGAAGACACCCGCCCGCCGCGCGAGCCTCGCGAGCGTGGTGACCGCGGCGACCGCGGCCCGCGCCGCGACGGCGGCGACCGCGGCCGCGGCGGCCGCGATCGTGGCCCCCGCCGCGATGGTGGCGGCGATCGTGGTCCCAGAGGCGATCGCGGCCGCGAACGCAGCGACGGTCCGGAAGATCAGGGTCATGTGCCTGATTTCCTGAAGGACTAAGTCTTTCGGTTAGCGAACAGAGAAGGGGCTGCCGCGAGGTGGCCCCTTTTTCGTTCCGGAGGATGTCCGTCTCGGGCGAGAGGGAGAAGTTGAATCCTCCCTGTGGCCGAAGGCCATGGGAAGGGGGACAGCCGCCGCAGGCGGTGGCGGAGGGGCCGCGATGTCGGCGCCATGCCCCCTCCGTCAGCGCTTCGCGCTGCCACCTCCCCATCGCTGCGCGACAGGGAGGATATTGGTCCGCTTCGGCCCGCTGCCAAACACAAAAAAAGGGGCCGCGCGCGCGGCCCCTCCGTCATCCTTTCCCTTGTGCTCAGTCGAACAAGCGCTCCGCATATAGTTCGCGCAGCTGGGCCCAATTGTCCCAGTGCGGCGCCGGTTCGGTTCCGCGCGTGCGCGCCTCGAGGACGTCGAGATGCGCGTGCCAGCCCGCGCTGACGTTGAGCAGGACGCTCTGATCCTCGATGCGCTTGTGGATGATGGTGAGCAGCACTTCGCCGTCTTTTTCCTCGAGCGTGAAGGTCACTCCGCCGGTGCTGCCCCAGCTGATCGACAGCAGCCGCGGCGGATCGATCGCGAGAACCTTGCACAGCATCCGGTGGTCACCGCTCACACCCTCGGGCGCCGTTCCCGGCGGGTCGGTGAGTTCGTCGTTGCGCCAGACGAGCTCGACCGGCGCGCCGACCTTTTGTTCCATCGCCCCGGACGCCAGCCACTGCCGGCGCAGTTCGCTGTCGGTCAGATAGGTCCAGACCCGATCGATTGGACCGGGGAGCATACGGGAAATCGTCAGCGTGGCCGGTTCGGTCAGCGTGCCGAAACGATCCTGGTCAAGCGTCGTCGTCATCATGATTCTCCTTGTTGTTCGGGGAAGCAGGTGAGTTGGGCGGCCGCGTCGGCGCGGCGCCAAGCAGCCGTTCGAGGGTGTCGAGACGGCCCGTCCAGAAGCGGCGATAAATATCGAGCCACTGGTCGGCGCGCATCAGCGGAACCGGATTCAGGCTGCACATATGTGTCCTTCCGCGGACGTCGCGGCGGACAAGGCCCGCCTTTTCGAGGACCTTGATATGTTTCGATGCCGCCGCGAGCGACATTGTAAAGGGTTCGGCCAGTGCGCCGACGCTGCGTTCGCCGTCGGCGAGCTCGCCCAGCATCGCCCGCCGCGTCGCGTCGCCGAGAGCCTGGAAGATGGTGTCGAGAGTGTACGAATCATGTTCAACCATATGGTTGAACATGACACATCGATTGTCATAGTCAACCGATCGGTTTAATTATCCCTTATTGCCAGTCGCGAACCGCTGTCGCGCATCTTCGTCGTACAGCGACCAGTCGGCGGGGCATTGCTTGACGGGCTTGGGCAGTCCCTGCATCCCTTCGGTTATCCAGCAATCGTTGAAGATCGAGCAATAACAGGAGCGAACATCGAGTTTCCACCGCTCGACGTTGAACGTCCGCCAGACCGTTTCGCTCACGGGGGTGCGGGGCAGGCTGAGGATTTCGATAGTCTCGCCGGGCCGCACCGCGATACGGCTCGAAGGTGCGGTGGCGAACGACAGGCCGCGCGCGTCGGTCGCGGTGCAGCAGCGCTCGAGCATGTCGATCGGCGTTGTCACGGGCTTTCCCTTATAGCGGATTTCGATCGGCCCCAGGATTGCCGGACCCACGCCGTTGTTCGTCAGCGTCAGCGCGATGTCGGGGTTGCCTTCGGCATCGACATTGCTCGTCCCGACAGTCACGAAGGGCATGGCCCCACCGGTCTGCATCTTCTGCGTTGCGTCGGCCTGAACAAAGGCGAAATAGGCCAGCGCGAGCGAGGCGATCAGCGCAGGCAGGCCGATGACGAAATGCGCGATCGTGATGAGCGGCAGGTAGCGTAAAAAGCGCGATCCGACCTCTGTCGCCATCGGGGGCGCTGGTTGGGGGGCAGTCTCGTCATCGGGGGTATCGGGCATCGCAAGGCTCTCCTGACCGTGCACGGCCTAGCGCGCCCTTCGCTATTTTCCAATCGAGCATGCATCGTGCGGGCGGTCCTACGCGATGATCCAAAACCACTCGCTTCGGGGGTGCGGTTGCGTTTATGATCGGCGCCATGCTGAACCTTGTTACCGCGCTGATCTTCGCCGCCCAATCGCCCTCTATTCCACCGCAGGCGACGCACTTGCCGCCGCCGGTGCCCTCCATTCCCGCGCCCGCAACGCCGGTCGTGGATGCCGACACGCGGCCCTATGTCGCGCTCAAGACCGATCTGGGGACGATCACCCTGCGGATCGAGGACAAGCGCGCGCCGGTGACCGCCGCCAATTTCCTGCGCTACGTCGATACGAAGCGGATGGATGGGTTCAAATTTTACCGCTCGACCAAAAGCTGGGGTTCGGCGAACCAACTGATCCAGGCAGGCAATCGCGGCGACGCGAGCCGGAATTTCCCGCCGATCGCGCACGAGCCGACGACCAAGACCGGTCTCACCAATTGCAAGGGCGCGCTGTCGATGGCGCGGCTCAATCCCGGCGATGCGACGACCGACTTTTTCCTGCTGCTTTCCGACATAAAGGGATTCGACGCCGACGCCCCGGGCGGCGACGGCGCGGGCTTTGCGGTGTTTGGCGAGATTGTCGCAGGCGCCGACGTTGCTGCGGCGATTTTCAACGCGCCGATCTCGCCGACCGCGGGCGAGGGGGTGATGGTGGGCCAGATCCTCGAGCCGCATGTCACGATCCGAACCGCGCGCCGCGTCCCCGCGCCCGCCGATCTGGCCAAGGGCTGCGTCGTCAAAGGCGGATGATCCCGCGTCCCGAGGCGACTGCGAAACCCGACAGTCAGCCCATCATTTATTTTGCGTTCATCCGCGCTGTGGCTATACCGCGCGCATGACTCAGCTTGTCCCTTCGCGCGCGCCTCTGCGCCTGCTCGCCGCCGCACTTGTGATCACGCCCATGCTGGCCGCCTGCGGCGGGGGCAGCGGCGTCAAGAAAGACACGCGGTATGTCGCGCGCGACGTCAATACGCTGTACCGCGCTGCGCAGGAGCGGCTCGACCGCCAGCAATATGGCCTCGCCGCGGCGCTGTTCGACGAGGTCGAGCGTCAGCATCCCTATTCGCCGTGGGCGCGCCGGGCGCAGCTGATGAGCTCGTTCAGCTATTATATGGACCGCGAATATACCCCGGCGATCGAGGCGGCGCAGCGTTTCCTTGCGATCCACCCGGGCAACAAGGACGCGCCCTACGCCTATTATCTGATCGCGCTCAGCTATTATGAACAGATCAGCGACGTCACGCGCGACCAGAAGATCACGCAGCAGGCGCAGGCGGCGCTCGGCGAGATCGTCCGCCGCTATCCCGATAGCCGCTATGCCGCCGACGCGCGACTCAAGATCGATCTGGTGCAGGACCATCTTGCGGGCAAGGAGATGGAAATCGGCCGCTTCTATCAGCGCAGCTCGAACTGGCTGGCGGCGTCGATCCGGTTCCGCGAGGTCGTCGACAAATATCAGACGACCAGCCACGCGCCCGAGGCGCTGTACCGTTTGACCGAATCCTATCTCGCGCTCGGCATTCCGGCCGAGGCAAAGAAGTCGGCGGCGGTGCTCGGCGCCAACTATCCGGGCAATGAATGGTATGAGCGCGCCTATAAGCTGATGCAACGGCACGCGCCGAGCGCCTGATGCCTGGCCGTCGCCCCCGCGAAGGCGGGGGCCGCCAGCGACCATTCACGATGCCGATAGCGGCCCCCGCCTTCGCGGGGGCGACGTGCGACTACCGAATAGATTCGTATTTTGTTCTGCGGTAAGGACGGCGCGTGCTGACCGCATTGTCCATTGCCAACATCGTTCTGATCGAACGGCTCGACCTCGATTTCGAGGCCGGGCTGGGCGTGCTGACCGGCGAGACGGGGGCGGGGAAATCGATCCTGCTCGACGCGCTGGGCCTTGCGCTCGGCGCACGCGCCGACAGCGCGCTGGTGCGGCAAGGGACGGACAAGGCGCAGGTGACGGCGAGCTTTACCGCGCCCGCGGCAGACAGCCCGCTCGCCGCGCTGCTCGCCGACAATGATCTGACGCAGGAACCGGGCGAGCCGCTGATCGTGCGCCGCACGCTCAAAGCCGACGGGGGCAGCCGCGCGTTCCTGAACGATCAGCCCTGTTCGGCGGCGCTGCTGCGCGAGGTCGGCGGGCATCTCGTCGAAATCCACGGCCAGCACGACGATCGCGGCTTGCTCGCGCCAGCGGGGCACCGCGCGCTGCTCGACGCCTATGCGCGCGCCGACACCGCCGCGGTCGCCGCCGCTCATTCGGCATGGCGCGCCGCCGAGGAAAAGCTGGCCGCCGCGCGCGCCGCGATTTCCGAAGCCGAGCGTGACCGCGAATGGCTGGGCCATTGCGTCGCCGAATTACGGGCGCTCGATCCGCTACCCGGCGAAGATGCCGAACTGTCCGAAGCGCGCGCGGCGATGCAGAAGGGCGAACGGCTCGCAGGCGATCTCGGCGCGATCATGGAGACGTTCGACGGCAGCGACGGCGGCCCGGCGCTGTTGCGCGGCGCGGCGCGGCGGCTCGACCGGCTCGCGGGCGACCATGTGCTGCTCGCCGAAGCGCTCGCGGCGCTCGACCGTGCGATCATCGAGGCCGACGAAGCGGAGACCAAGCTGCACGAGGCGGCGCGCGCGCTGGAATATGATCCCGAACGGCTCGAGGCGACCGAGACGCGGCTGTTCGAACTGCGCGCAATGGCGCGCAAGCACGGGTGCCAGCCCGACGAACTCGCCGAACTGACCGGCACGCTCGCCGCGCGACTCGATGCGATCGAGGGCGGCAGCGCGGGGCTTGCGAAGCTTGAAGCCGCGGTCGCCGAGACTGCCGCCGCTTATACCCATGCGGCGACCGCGCTTTCCGATCAGCGCGCAAAGGCGGCGGTGCGGCTCGATGCGGCGGTCGCGGGCGAGCTGGTGCCGCTGAAGCTCGATGCGGCACGCTTCCAGACGCTCGTCGAGCGGCTTCCCGCCGACCGGTGGGGCGCCGACGGCATGGACCGCGTCGAATTCCTCATTTCGACCAACCCCGGCGCGCCTTTTGCGCCGCTCGCCAAGATCGCATCTGGCGGCGAACTGTCGCGCTTCATCCTCGCGCTCAAGGTCGCGCTCGCCGAAGAGGGCGGCGCCGACACGATCATCTTCGACGAAATCGACCGCGGCGTCGGCGGCGCCGTCGCAAGCGCGATTGGCGAGCGGCTGGCAAGGCTTGCCAAGGGAACAGGGGACGGCGCCGGAAAGCAGTTGCTCGCTGTGACGCACAGCCCGCAAGTCGCGGCCAAGGGCGCCTTCCACTTCATCATCGCCAAATCGAGCGAGGGAACGGTGACGCGCACGAGCGTCCACGCCCTGGACGACGGAGGCCGCCGCGAAGAAATCGCGCGGATGCTCTCGGGGGCCGAGGTGACCGAGGAAGCAAGGGCGCAGGCCGAGCGGTTGCTGGAAAACGTATAGGAGAGACTTGTGTGGAAAGTGAATGCGGGACGGCGGAGTGCGCTCGCGGAAGACTTTTTAACCAGAAATGTCGTAGCAATCGGCTGGCGTGAAGCTGGCGATTATTCTCGGGCACGTAGTTTTGAGGAAGTTCTGAACCGAATTGCTGAAGCTTACCCGGAGAATAGCGAACAACAGAAACGCGTCAGCGCTGGACAGATTTGGCGCTTTTTGACCGAGGTGCGTGTCGGCGACCCCGTCATGACCTATGATCCTCGTAACCGACTGTATCATCTGGGGGTCGTCACAGGAGAGCCCGCTTTTGCTCCCGATCAAATCGAGTTGCTGCCCGTTCAAAGATCGGTGGAATGGCAATCGTCGGTGTCGCGTGATAAATTGTCCGATGCGGCGCGGGGGCGGCTTGGTGCAATCCTGACCTTGTTCAAAGTAGCTCCGTCCGCGACCCAAGAACTTCGCAACCTGGCCGCCGGTCTTGAAAATATTCCGATGACGCCGACAGATTTGGCGGAGGACGCGGACGAGGCAGCCGATCCGTTCGAAGGTCTGGCAGATCAGGCCATCGAACGCGTTAAGGATCGCCTGCTCGCACTCGCTTGGGACGATATGCAGGAAGTCGTTGCCTCCCTGCTTCGTGCGCTGGGCTATCGAACAACGGTCTCGCCTGCCGGACCGGATCGCGGGAAAGACATAATTGCATCGAAGGACGGCTTCGGTTTCGAGCGGCCTCGCATTGTAGTAGAGGTCAAGCATCGTCGCGGGCAAATGGGTTCGCAGGAAATCAGGAGTTTCTTGGGCGGTCGCCATCCCGACGATCGCGGCCTTTACGTGAGCACGGGCGGCTTCACGCGCGAGGCGCGATACGAGGGCGAAAGAGCCTCCACCGTGACTCACCTTATGGAACTGGACGAACTCGCGCGGGCTCTCATTGAGCAATATGATAAGTTGGACGAAGAGGGTCGTCGCCTCTTGCCACTGACGAAGATATATTGGCCAACATGACATCCCACCCCCTCGATCGTCCCGTCTGGTCGATGCTCACGGGACGGCAGGCGCATCTGGCGCAGGGCGATGCGCGCGCGCTGCGGATCGACCGCGGTTATGGCGTGTTCGGGGTCGCCGCCGATACGGGGGCCGAGGCGCAGGCGGCGCTAGCCGCGCTCGTGCCCGATGACGGCGAACTCTGGATAGTCGAGGGCGATCCCTGGCCGGTGCCGCCGGGCGTGCGTGAGGTGAAGCGCGCGGTGCTGGCACAGATGGTTGCCGAAGGGCCGCCGCCGGCGGCGCGCGACGGTGAACCGCCTATCATCGCTTTGCACGATTCGGATGCGCCCGAAATGGCGGCGCTTGCCGATCATGCCAGGCCCGGGCCGTGGGGACCGGCGACCCACCGCTACGGCCCCTTTTTCGGCGTGCGTGAGGATGGCCGCCTGCTTGCGATGGCGGGCCAACGGATGCTGATGCCCGGCATGGCGGAGGTCAGCGGTGTTGCGACCTGGGCCGATTGCCGCGGGCGCGGCTTGGCGCGTGCGCTGATCGGTCATGTCATGCGCGCGATGGTCGCGCGCGGCGAAACGCCGTTCCTGCACAGCTATGCCGACAATGCGGGCGCGATCGCGCTCTATGAATCGCTGGGCTTTCGCCTCCGGCGGCAGGTGCATGTGCTGGTGATTGCGAAATGATGGACCGGCGCGCGCATCTGGCCGCGATGCTGGCGACGGCGTCGATGTTGCTGCCCGCGACGAAACTCCGCGCATTGGAGGCAAGGATGGAAGAAGCTCAGCCGCACTATGGCCTGATCGGCCAGATGATCGCCAAGCCGGGACAACGCGCCGCGCTCGCCGCGATCCTGGCCGAGGGGACGGAGGCGATGCCGGGCAATTTCGCCTATCTGGTGGGCGAGGATGCCGCCAATCCCGATGCGATCTGGATCGTCGAACTGTGGACCGACAAGGCTGCGCACGCAGCGTCGCTGCAATTGCCCGGCGTTCAGGCGGCGATTGCGAAGGGGCGACCGTTGATTGCCGGATTCGGCACTCGCGCCGAATTCGTGCCGGTGGCAAAAGCGCCCGCATGAAGGACGTCGAATCGCTGAGCGAAGCCGAAGCCGCGAATGAGTTGATGCGGCTTGCAAAACAGATCGCGCATCACAACCGGCTCTATCATGCCGAGGACAGCCCGGAGATTTCGGACGCCGATTATGACGCGCTCGTCCGCCGCAACAATGCGTTGGAGGAAGCCTTTCCGCACCTGATCCGCGCCGACAGCCCCAACCGGCTGATCGGCGCCGCGGTCGAGGCGTCACCGCTTGCGAAAGTGACGCACGCGCAGCGGATGATGAGCCTCGACAATGGCTTTGCGGCCGAGGACATCGAGGAGTTCGCCGCGCGCGTGCGGCGCTTCCTGAACCTTGGCGAAGGCGAGGCGGTCGCGTTTACCGCGGAGGACAAGATCGACGGCCTGTCCTGTTCGCTGCGGTATGAAAAGGGCGTGCTGGTGCAGGCGGCGACGCGCGGCGACGGGACAGTGGGCGAGGATGTCACGCCGAACGTGCGGACGATTGCCGACATTCCGGACAAGCTGGCGGGCGATGTGCCCGACATTTTCGAGATCCGCGGCGAGGTCTATATGGCGAAGGCCGACTTTGCGTCGCTGAACGCGCGGCTGCTCGCCGAGGCCGAGGATCCCGAAAAGGCGCGCCAGTTCGCCAACCCACGCAACGCCGCCGCGGGCTCGCTTCGGCAAAAGGATGCGAATGTCACCGCGTCGCGCCCGCTACGCTTCCTCGCGCACGGCTGGGGCGAGATCAGCGCGCTGCCCGCCGACACGCAATATGGGGTGATGAAGGCGATCGAAAGCTGGGGGGTGCCCGTGTCGCCGCTGCTGCGGCGCTGCGATGGGGTTGCCGACCTGCTGGACCATTACCGGATGATCGAGGCCGAGCGGGCCGAGCTGCCCTATGACATCGACGGCGTTGTCTACAAGGTCGACCGGCTCGACTGGCAGGGACGGCTGGGCTTCGTCGCCAAGGCGCCGCGCTGGGCGATCGCGCATAAATTTCCCGCCGAACGCGCGCAGACGACGCTGGAGGCGATCCACATTCAGGTCGGGCGCACGGGGAAGCTGACCCCGGTCGGACGCCTCACCCCTGTCACCGTCGGCGGCGTGGTCGTATCGAACGTCACGCTGCACAACCGCGACGAGATCGCGCGCCTCGGCGTGCGGCCGGGCGACCGCATCGTCGTCCAGCGCGCGGGAGACGTGATCCCGCAGGTGGTTGAAAATCTGACCCGCGACGCGCCGCGCGAACCCTATGTCTTTCCCGATCATTGCCCCGTGTGCGGCAGCGAGGCGGTGGCCGAAGAGGGCGAGGTCGATGTTCGCTGCACCGGCGGGCTCATCTGCAATGCGCAAAAGTTCGAGCGGCTTCGCCACTTCGTGAGCCGCGGCGCGCTCGACATCGAAGGGCTGGGCGAAAAGAGCATCGCCGAATTTCTGGAGCTCGGCTGGCTCGACAAGGGACCGGCTGACATCTTCCGCCTGAAAAACCATCGTGCCGAACTGCTCGGGCGCGAGGGGTGGAAGGAAAAGTCGGTCGACAATCTGCTCGCGGCGATCGAGGCGAAGCGGCAACCCGACGCGGCGCGCCTGCTCTTCGGGCTTGGCATTCGCCATGTCGGTGCGGTGACCGCGCGCGATCTGTTGAAGGGCCTTGGCGACATCGCGCGGCTCCCCGAAAAGGCCGCCGAACTCCAAGCGTGGGTCGAAGCGAATCCACGCAGCGAGGGCGAATCCGACGGCAAATATGCGTCGCGCCGGCTCGACGCGATCAAGGCGATTCTCGAGGTACGCGCCGACGGTATCGGCCCCGCGGTCGCCGAAGCGCTCGGCGATTTTTTCCACGAACCGCATAATCGCGCATTGTGGGACGATCTGCTCTCCGAAGTGTCGCCACCGCCCTATGTGGTCGAAACGCGCGACAGCGAAGTATCGGGCAAGACCGTCGTCTTCACCGGCAAGCTGGAGACGATGAGCCGTGATGAAGCCAAGGCGCAGGCCGAGGCGCTGGGCGCCAAGGCCGCGGGCAGTGTGAGCGCCAAGACGGACCTCGTCGTCGCCGGCCCCGGCGCGGGATCGAAGCTCAAGCAGGCGGCGGCGCTGGGCATCCGCGTGATCGACGAAGCCGAATGGGCGGCGATCGTCGCGGCGGCGGGCTGAATATCCTCCCTGTCGCGAAGCGATGGGGAGGGGGACCGCCGCCATAGGCGGTGGTGGAGGGGCTGCGACGGTGGCGCCATCGCCCCTCCGTCAGTGGCTATGCCGCTGCCACCTCCCCATGGCTTCGCCACAGGGAGGATTTCCCACAACGGGTGTGTCACTTTGTCCCCTTGCCAGCCGTGCGGGCGCGCCATAAGGCGCGCGGCGTGAGCCTGCTCGCCGCCTTTCGCCGTCCCGGCATCCTCCTGCTGTTGCCAGTGTTGCTCGCGCTCGCAGCGCGGATGCTTGTCGCTCCCGGCTGGATGGTCGAAAGCGATGCGTCGGGGTCGATCACCGTGCGCATCTGTTCGGACCCGGCAAATCCCGGCGCGACGATGACGATACCGATCGAAAAGGCTGGCGAGCACGACAGCACCGGGGGGCAGCAGCATTGCCCGTGGGGTGCGCTCGCCAATGCGCCCATCGTCCCCGATGAACCCGTGTTGCTTTCTGCGCCGATGGTTGCGGCGCCGGCGCCGGTCACGGTGCGATCGCTGGGCTTTGCGCCCGGCATCGCTTCGCCGCTGCCGCCGAGTACCGGACCCCCTGCTTTCGCCTGAAACGGATCAAATAGCCGGCCGCGCAAGTGCGCGGCGCTTTGCTGATTTCACGCGAAAGACATCATCATGACACTTCACGCCTATCGGGCGGCGCCTCTGCTGGCGCTCGTCCTCTCACTTGTCCCTGCCGCGGTGCAGGCCGCCGAAGCCGAAGACGATTCGATAATCATCATCACCGCCCCGGCACTGACCAACGACGCCGAAGCTCGGGTCCAAAAAACCGCGGGCGGCGCCGATGTGGTCAGCCATCAGGATTATGCGGATAAATCGATTGTCAGCCTGCGCGATACGCTCGCCTATTCGCCCGGCGTCTATCTCCAGCCGCGCTATGGGCAGGAGGTGCGCATTTCGATCCGCGGATCGGGACTGTCGCGCGGCTTTCACATGCGCGGCCTCACGCTGTTGCAGGACGGCGTGCCGATCAATCTTGCCGACGATAACGGCGATTTCCAAGAGCTCGAACCGATCTTCTTCGACCATCTGGAAGTCTATCGGGGATCTAATGCGCTGCGGTTCGGGTCGGGGACGCTGGGCGGCGCGGTGAATGGGGTGACGCCCACCGGGCGGACAGCCGAGGGTTTTTACCTGCGCGGCGACGTTAGCAGCTTCGACAGCTATCGCGGGCTGGTTTCAGCGGGGGTTGAGGGCCGCGTGGTCGACGCATGGGGCGCGGTGAGCGCCGACACGTCGGACGGCGACCGCGATCATGCGAAACGGCGGAGCTTCCGCTTTCGCGGCAATGTCGGGATGCAGTTCAGTGATGTAATGTCCTCGCGGGTTTATGTCAGCTTCAACAATGTGAATCAGGAAATCCCGAGCATCCTGACCCGGGCGCAGGCGCTGACGACGCCGCGCATGGCCAATCCGAACAGTATCGCGAACGACCATGCGCGCGACGTCGACTCGCTGCGTTTGCAAAATCGCACGCGTTTCGACTGGGGTGCAATGACGCTCGATGTCGGCGCCTTCCTTAACGTGAAATCGCTCTATCATCCGATCTTTGAAGTCATCGATCAGGAGGGCGTCGATCGCGGCGGCTATTTCCGTTTCGATTATACGGGCGACATGATCGAGGCGACGCTGGGCGGTGAACTGCGCGTCGGCGACATCCGGTCCAAACGCTTCGTCAATCTGGCGGGCAAGCGCGGCGCGGTGCGGTTCAATTCCGATCTCGAGGCGCGCGCGGCCAATCTTTACGGCGAAGTGCGCGTGAAGCCGATGGCCGGATTGTCGGTGATCGCGGGCGGCATCTACGCCGACGGAAAGCGCAGGCAGACAATCAATTTCAATGCCGCCACGCCGGCGCAAAACGGCACCGTCGGGCGCGCCGATTTCGACGCCTTCTCGCCCAAACTAGGCCTGTTGTTCGAGCCTGTCGCGGGGACACAAATCTATGCCAACTACAGCCGCTCGGTCGAGTTTCCCGGGTTTGCCGAACTGGCGCAGATTGCGAGCTTCGTCGCACTCGATCCGCAGCGCGCCTGGACGGCAGAGATCGGCACGCGCGGCCGCGCCGGACCTGTCAGCTGGGATTTCACCCTCTATCGCAGCGACATCAAGGGCGAGCTGCTGCAATATAGCGTTGGTCCGGCGATTCCGGCATCGACCTTCAACGCCGGGCGCACGCGGCATGAAGGGATAGAGGCGGCGCTCGAGCTCAATCCGGCCGCATGGCTGCGGGTGCGACAGGTTTATACCTACAGCAATTTCCGTTTCCGCGACGATGCCGACTATGGCGACAACCGTCTGCCGGTGGTGCCGCGCCACGTCTACCGCACCGAGGCGCGCATCGGCACCGACGCGCTGCACATCGCGCCGAACGTCGAGTGGGTGCCCGACGGCCCTTATGCCGACTATCGCAACCAGGTCCGCACGCCCGGATATGCGCTGATCGGCGTGACCGGCGGGGCGCGGGTGGCCGAGGGCATCGACGCCTTTGTCGACGTGCGCAATATCACGGGCAAGAAAGCGATCGGCGACATCAGCGCGGCGATCACCGTGACCGACGCCTCGGCGACCTATTACCCGGTCGAACGCCGCGCCGTATCGGCCGGCATTCGCGCACGCTTCTGACAGGGGCGAAGGGGATGACCGACACCACCCGCATTCCGCTCTATCGCACGATCTGGCGCTGGCATTTCTATGCCGGGTTGTTCGTCATCCCCTTCATCCTCATCCTGTCGGTGACCGGCGCCGCCTATCTGTTCAAGCCCGATCTCGACCGATGGCAGGAGCGCGCGTGGCGCGGGCTTCCGATCGCGGGCGCAGTCGAGGCCGATGCGCAGGTGGCGGCCGCGCTCGCCGATTTTCCGGGCGCGCGCTTTCATTATTACCGCCTTCCTGAAGCGGCAGGCGACGCCGCGGTGGTCCATCTGGGGCTGACGAACGGGACGATGCGCGATGTGGCCGTCTCGCCGCAGGGCCGCGTGATCGGCAGCGCCAATCCCGATGCGCGGATTTCGGCGTGGCTTGCGAAAATCCACGGCAGCCTGCTTATCGGGCGTGCGGGCGGGTTGCTCGTCGAACTCGCGGCGAGCTGGGCGATCGTGATGATCCTGACCGGACTCTATCTGTGGTGGCCACGGGGGCGCGGGCTCGCGGGGGTGGTGTGGCCGCGCCTGTCGCGGGGTGGCCGCACCGCACTGCGCGATCTTCATGCGGTAACGGGGTTCTGGGTGTCGGGCTTTGCGCTCGTGCTGCTCCTCACCGCTTTGCCGTGGACCGACGTCTGGGCGAGCAGCTTTCGGACGGTGCGCGCCGAAATGGGCTGGATTGCGGGCGCACAGGACTGGAAAGGCGGCGGCGTAGACCCGCACGCCGCGCACGATCATGGCGCGATGGCGGCCGCCGATCACGCAGCCGATGCGCCGCCTGCGGTTCCGCTCGCGCGCATCGCCGCGCGCGCGGCAAGTGAACGGATGCCCGCCCCGGCGATCGTCCAGCCGCCGGGTGCGCCCAATCTTTTCGGCCCGCCCAATGGCGCGACCTGGACGCTGACGACGCTGACGCAGAACCGGCCGCAGGTGCGCAAGATCAGCTATGATCCCGCCACGGGCGCCGAAGTGGCGCGCAGCGGTTTTGCCGACAAACATGTCATCGACCGCGCGGTCGGTTACGGGATCGCTTGGCACGAGGGGCAGTTGTTCGGCCGCGTCAACCAGCTGATCGGCGTCGCGACTGCGCTCGCGCTGTTCACGCTGGCCGTGTCGGGCTTTCTGATGTGGCGGCGGCGGCGTCCCGACGACACGCTCGGCGCACCGCCGCGCCCGCGCGATCCGGCGCGGCTCAAGGGCGTCGTGGCGATCGTCTTGCTGCTCGCGGCGCTGCTGCCACTGCTGGCCGCGTCACTGATCCTGCTCTGGTTCGTCGAGCGGCTGGTGTTGCCGCGGCTGCCGCGCGCGGCGCGCTGGCTTGGCGTTGCGGCAAGAGGCCCGGCGCGCCTATAGTGGACGCTATGCTCCGCTTGCTCCATCTGATCGTCGCGCTCGTCGGCCTGCTGCTGACGGCAGCGACAGCCGAGGCGCGGGGTCCGGTGGTGCTTGCAGCGGCGAGCCTTCAGGAATCGCTCACTAACGCCGCGAACGCCTGGGCGGCGAAGGGACACCCCCGGCCCGTGCTATCCTTTGCCGCTTCGTCGGCGCTCGCGCGACAGATCATTGCGGGCGCACCCGCCGATCTGTTCATCTCTGCCGATGCGTCATGGATGGATGCCATCGCGAAAGCGGGGAGGCTGCGCGCAGGCACGCGCGCGACGCTGCTCGGCAATCGGCTGGTGCTGATCGCCCCCGCGCGCAGCACCGGCCGGCTCACCCCGGCGCGCGGTTTTCCGCTTGCCCGCGCACTTGGCTCCGGCCGTCTCGCTATCGCCGACCCCGGCGCGGTGCCCGCGGGCCGCTACGCGAAGGCCGCTCTGACGCATCTTGGCGTCTGGCGCAGTGTGGCGGCTAAGGTTGCGCCTGCCGAAAATGTCCGTGCGGCACTCGCGCTGGTCGAACGCGGCGCCGCGCCGCTCGGCATCGTCTATGCGACCGACGCGCGCGCGTCGAAGGCGGTGCGCGTTCTTGGCATCTTTCCCGCGGCCAGCCATCCGCCGATCCGTTATCCGGTCGCGGTGCTGGCGGTGTCGCGACACAAGGATGCCGCGGCCTTCCGCGCCTTCCTCCTGTCCCGACAGGGCCGCGCGATCTTTGCTCGCTACGGCTTTTCGACGCCGTGATGCTGTCGGCGGAAGAATGGGGGATCGTCGCGTTGTCGCTCAAGGTCGGCGCGCTGGCGGTGCTCGCGACGCTGCCGCTCGCTTTCTTCATCGCGTGGGCGCTCGCGCGGTATCGTTTTCCCGGCCGGATGCTCGTCGACGCGTTCGTCCATCTGCCGCTGGTGTTGCCGCCGGTCGTCAGCGGCTGGCTGCTGCTCATCGCCTTTGGTCCGCTGGGGCCGATCGGCGGCTGGCTCGAACGCTGGTTCGGGGTGACCCTGATGTTCCGCTGGACCGGCGCCGCGCTCGCTGCGGCGATCATGGCGCTGCCGCTGATGGTGCGCGCAATGCGGCTGTCGATCGAGGGGGTCGACCGGCGGCTGGAGGGTGCGGCGCGTACGCTCGGCGCCGGACGCTGGCATGCCTTTCGCACGATCAGCCTGCCGCTCGCGCTGCCCGGCATCCTCGCCGCGTTGGTGCTCGGCTTCGCGCGCTCGATCGGCGAGTTTGGCGCGACGATTACCTTCGTCTCGAACATTCCGGGCGAAACGCGCACGCTGCCGCTCGCCATCTATTCGGCGTTGCAGGTGCCCGGCGGCGAAGCGATGGTCACGCGGCTTGCCTTGCTCTCGGTCCTGCTGTCGCTCGGCGCGCTGCTCGCTTCCGAATGGCTGGTGCGGCGAAGCCATGTCGGACGGCGCGCGCATGACGATTGAGATCGACGTCGAAAAGCGGCGCGGCGACTGCGTCATCGCCGCGCGCTTCGCCGCCGGACCCGGGCTGACCGCGCTGTTCGGCCCGTCGGGCGCGGGGAAGACGAGCATATTGGACATGGTTGCCGGGCTGCTGCGCCCCGACCGCGGCCATATTCGCATCGGCGATCGCACCTTGTTCGACGCGGACACCGACCTGCCGCCCGAGGCGCGCCGCATCGGCTATGTCTTTCAGGACGGGCGGCTGTTTCCACACAGGCGCGTGCGCGCGAACCTTGTTTACGGCCACGATCTTGCGCCGCCCGCGCACCGCTGGATGACAATGGACGAGGCGGTTCGGTTCCTGGGGATTGCGCATCTGCTCGACCGCTGGCCGCAAAGCCTTTCGGGGGGCGAGGCGCAGCGGGTCGCGATCGGCCGCGCGCTGCTCGCCGGTCCCGACATCCTGCTGATGGACGAACCGCTCGCGTCGCTCGACGCGGCGCGGCGCGGCGACATCATGGCGGTGATCGAGCGGATTCGCGACGACCTCAAACTCCCCATTCTTTACGTCAGCCACGACCGCGCCGAGGTCGATCGGCTCGCGACGTCGGTGGTTGCGATCGGCGAATAAAGTTTCACTTGAAACCATATTTGTGATAGAAGCCCGCCCATGGAAAGCCAGTTTACCCACGTCCACCAGACGCCGCCGCCGGGTGCCGCGGCTGACTGGACCATTCCGCAAAATTGGGACGCCTTCACCGCCGACGAACATGCGATGTGGGACCGGCTGTTCGCGCGCCAGTCGGACATGCTGCCCGGCCGCGCGGCCGACGCTTTTTTGCGCGGCATCGACGTGCTCAAGCTCGAAAAGCCGGGGATCCCCGATTACCGCGAACTCAACGCGCGGCTGATGGCGGCGACGGGGTGGCAGGTCGTGGCGGTGCCGGGGCTGGTGCCCGACGACGTGTTTTTTGATCATCTTGCGAACCGCCGCTTTCCCGCGGGCAATTTCATCCGCACGCCGGACCAGCTCGACTATCTGCAGGAACCCGACGTTTTTCATGACGTGTTCGGCCATGTCCCGATGCTCGCCGACCCGGTGTTCGCCGATTATATGGTCGCCTATGGCGAAGGGGGCCTGCGCAGCCTGAAGTTCGACGCGCTGAAACAGCTCGCACGGCTTTACTGGTATACAGTCGAATTCGGCCTGATCCGTGAAGCGGACAACCTGCGCATCTATGGCGCGGGTATTGTGTCGAGTTACGCCGAAAGCGTCTTTGCGCTCGACAGCGACAGTCCGAACCGTATCGGCTTCGACCTCGCGCGCGTGATGCGCACCGATTACCGGATCGACGATTTCCAGCAGAATTACTTTGTGATCGACAGCCTCGATCAGCTGCTCGACGTGACGGTCAACACCGACTTCGCGCCGCTGTACGCCGCGAACGCCGCGCTGCCGCCGATCCCGATCGCCGACATATTGCCGGGCGACGAAGTGATTACGCGCGGAACGCAGGAATATGCGCTGGGCAAAGTCTAGGCGCTTCCTTCATTCCCGTTCGTCCTGAGCTTGTCGAAGGACCGTCCTTTTCTTCGGCGTCAAAAGGAAGAACGGCCCTTCGACAAGCTCAGGGCGAACGGAGGAGGGACACCTGCCTACCAGCTTCCGAAACTCGCATCCGCCGGGTTTGCGCGATGCCACGCGCGTTCCTTGCGCCGCCAGCCATAGCGGCGCCGTTTGACGAGCAGCAAGCACGGCCACTCCGCGCTGCCGTCGCGCGCCGTCAGCCGGAACCCCTGCGCGCGATAGGCGGCGAGCACTGGTTCCATCTGCCGCGCGATCAGGCCGGCGAGGATCGCATGGCCGCCGGGCGCGGTCGCCGCGGCGATGTCGGGGGCAAGGGTGATGAGCGGCCCGGCGAGGATGTTCGCGATGATCAGGTCATAAGGCGCGCGGTGACGGATCGCCGGATGGTCGGTCCCCGGCGCGACCGCGAGCGCGAGCCGCCCGCCGCCCTGCCCCAGCGGCACGCCGTTGATCGCGGCATTGTCGCGGGTGACGGAGATGCTTGCAGGGTCGATGTCCGAAGCAATCACCCGCGCGTGCGGCCATAACGCCATCGCCGCAAAGGCGAGCAGCCCGGTGCCCGTGCCGATGTCGGCGATGTTGCGCGCGGCGGCCCCGCGGCGCGCGAGCCGGTCGAGCATCGACAGGCAGCCGGCGGTGGTGTCGTGCCCGCCGGTGCCGAACGCCTGGCTCGCGTCGATTACGAAGGGCGTGGTCCCCGCGGGAATATAGCCCGCATGACTGCTCGTGTGGACGAAGAACCGCCCCGCCCGTACCGGCTCCAGCCCCTGCTGCGAGAGCGTGACCCAATCCTCTTCGGGTAATTCCGCGACGACGGGTTTTTGACCGCTGGCGCTCGGGACCAGCGACTGGAGCAGCGTCAGCAATGCCGCGGTGGGCTTGTCATCCAGATAGGCGTCGAGCTGCCAGTGCCCCGCATCCTCGTCGATCTCGCGCGTCACCACCACGGGTGCCTCGAGCATTGCATCGAGCGCGGGAATCTCGCCCGACAGCGCTTCGGCCTCGGCGCGCGTGCAGGGGAGGGAGACGATCCAGCTCATTCAGCGGACATAGCTGGCGCCATTGACGTCGAGCACCGCGCCGGTCATCGACGCGGGCGCCTGCATCGCGCACCAACGGGCCATTTCGCCGACCTCGCCCGGCATCGCGACGCGGCCCAGCGGGATGTCGGCGAGCAATTTGTCGCCGCCGCGGCTCTCCATATAGTCGTCGGCCATGCCCGTCATCGTGAAGCCGGGGCAGATCGCAAAGGCCAGGATGCCGTCCTTGGCATAAGCGCGCGCGATCGTCTTGGTCATCGCGACCATCCCCGCTTTCGACGCCGCATAATGCCAGTGCGCCGGGCTGTCGCCGCGATAGGCGGCGCGGCTCGCGATATTGACGATGCGCCCGCCCGATTGGCGCTCCCGCCAGTGTAGCACCGCGCGGCGGCAAAGCTGCGCGCTCGCGGTCAGGTTGACCTGCATCGTGCGGTTCCAGTTCGCGAGCCAATCGGCATCGGCCGCGTCAATCGGGTTCGCCTCGAACACCCCGGCGTTGTTGACCAGGATGTCGATGTGCCCATCCAGCCGGTCAAGGCTTGCCTGCCACAACCGGTCTGGGGTCGCGGAGTCGGCGAGGTCACCGTCGGCGCTCGACAGTGCGACGACTTTCGTTGTGTCCGTGGTCAGCGCTTCGGCGATGGCTGCGCCGATGCCGCGGCTCGCGCCGGTTATCAGGATGTGGGTGGTCATGATGCGGCTTTAGCGGCGCTGCGCGCTCGGCGCAAAGTCCGCGCACAAAATATCCGTTCGCCCTGAGCTTGTCGAAGGGCTGTCCTTTTCTTCAAGAATCGCACGAAGAAGGACGGTGCTTCGACAAGCTCAGCACGAACGGAATGAATGAACGCATCGCCCCGTCACGCCACCCGGCGGCTGAACTCGCTCGCGGCCTGTTCGAGCTGCTGCAACCGGCCGCCCATCTTGGCGAATTCCTGGCTCAGCACGCTGATTTCACTCGCGACCATGCCCGAATCGTTGCGAATGCTCGCGATCGTCGACGACATGCTGTCAGCCGCCAGCGCGGTTTCGTCGACCGCCGCGGTGATTGACGTAACCGTCTGCGCCTGCGCATCCATCGCGTCGCGGATGCGCTGCGCCGACTGCTGCACTTCGACAATTGTCTGCTGGATCGACTGGTTTGCGTTCACCGACCCGCGCGTCGCCTGCTGGATCGCGGCGATCTTGCCGGCGATGTCGTCGGTCGCGCGTGCAGTTTCATTGGCCAGGCTCTTCACTTCCTGCGCGACGACGGCAAAGCCGCGGCCAGATTCGCCCGCGCGGGCGGCTTCGATCGTCGCATTGAGCGCAAGCAGGTTGGTCTGCCCCGCGATTTCGCGGATCAGGCCGAGGATAGACTCGATGGACTCGGCATGATGCGACAATGTTTCCGACATGGCGACCGCTTCGCCCGCCTGTTCCGACGCGCGCGTTGCGACACTGGCCGATGCTTCGACTTCGCTGCGCGCATCCTCGATCGCGCGGATCAGTCCTGCGGCGGTGGAGGCGGCTTCGCGCATCGCCATTGCCGATTGCTCGGACGCCGCGGCGACTTCGCTTGTTTTGGCGATCATGCCTTTGGCCGCCTGGTCGGCCGACGCCGCCTGTTTGGCGAGCTGCTCGCGCACACCTTCGGTGTCCTGGACCAGCGATGCGATCGAGCGGTCGAAATCACCCGCGAGGGTCTGCCGTTCGCTGGAAACCAACGCCCGGTCGAGCTTGGTCGCATAGCGCTGCATGATGTCGAATTCGAGCAGCGCGAGGCGATTGGTCGCACTGATAAGGCGTGTCAGTCGCTCGGCGTCACCGATACAGGCTTCGACGATATATTCGACCGTCAGCCGCTCGCTTTCGGCGATGCACGACATCACCGACGCAAGCGGCATTTTTACGCGACGCGCCATGTGTGTATTCTGACACGCGATCGTCGCGGCCTCCTGGCCTGCCGCGTCGGCATATTTGACCCAGATGTGACGCGCGCTGCCGCGGACATAGCTTTCGTGAAGTTCGCCTTCGATCCGGCGCTCCATATTGGGCAGCGCATTGAAGGCGTCCCAATAGGCGCGCGCGACGGCATCTTCGCGGCCTCCGACGATCGCATGAATCTCCGCTGCGTTTGCGGCCAGCCGTCCGTCGAGATCATAATAGGGAAAACGGTCCGACATCAAAATCGGATCGATCTGTTGTTTATGAATCGGATTATCCTTCACCATGATCCCATCCCTGGTCGACCCGAGCCGCGCGAGTCTGCCGCCCGCTTGCGTCCCATGAAACTGGTGAACGGAATATGCGGCAAGAACGGTAAATTGAGGGTTAACCCGGCACAGGCACCGGATAGCCTTCAAACGCCTTGATCGTCCGCAACGCAAAAGCGCTGTGCATTGCCGCGACGCCCGGCAGGCGCGACAGGCAATGGCGGTGCAGCCGATCGAAATCGGCAACGCTGCGCGCCGCGACGCGCAGCCGGTAATCGGAGGCGCCCGACAACAGCTGGCACTCCAATATCTCGTCGAAACTTTTGACCGCGCTTTCGAACGCGGTCAGCGCCTCCTCGCTCTGCGACGTCAGGCTGATGTCAACGAAGACGTCGAGGCCCAGCCCGATGCGTTCGGGCGACAGGCGTGCAGCATAGCCGGTGATGATCCCGGCCGCCTCGAGAGCACGGATGCGGCGATGGCAGGCTGAAGGCGAAAGCCCGACAATCTCACCCAGTTCAGCCGCCGGTTTTGGCCCCTCGCGCTGCAGCAGATGGAGCAGCTTTCGATCGATCCGATCGATCATTGTGCGTAAAATCCCCTAATGACGCCAAAATCTTGCACATTCGTGGCAAATTGAGAGATCATATGCAAGCACCTCGCGGGGCTATTCTGTTATTCTTGTCCGAAGGCTTCGCGCGGCCATCGGCTATGCTGCGGGCAAGCATATCTGGAGAGCGACCATGATCATCGGCACCCCCAAGGAAATCAAGAATCACGAATATCGCGTCGGGCTGACCCCCGAAAGCGCGCGCGAGCTGGTCGTCCACGGCCACCGCGTGCTGGTGCAGACCGGCGCGGGCGAGGGCATCGGGGCGCATGACAGCTTCTACGAACAGGCGGGCGCCGAGATCGTCCCGACCGCAGAAGAGATTTTTGCCCGGTGCGACATGGTCGTGAAGGTCAAGGAACCGCAGCCCGTCGAGCGCGCGATGCTGCGCGAAGGGCAGATCCTCTATACTTATCTTCACCTTGCGCCCGACCCCGACCAGACGCGCGACCTGATGAAATCTGGGGCGGTGTGCATCGCCTATGAAACCGTCACCAGCCCGCACGGTGGCCTGCCTTTGCTCAAACCGATGAGCCAGGTTGCCGGCCGCATGTCGATCCAGGCCGGCGCGACTGCGCTCGAAAAGGCGCATGGCGGCCGCGGCGTGCTGCTCGGCGGCGTTCCCGGCGTCGCGCCGGGCAAGATCTGCGTGATCGGCGGCGGGGTCGTCGGCTTCAACGCAGCGCAGATGGCGGCGGGGCTCGGTGCCGACGTCACCATCCTCGACCGCGACCCCGAAGTGCTCGAACGCGTCGGCACTTTTTTCGAGGCACGCGCCAAGACGCGTTTCTCGAACCGCGCGAATCTGGCCGAATGCGTTGCCGAGGCCGATCTGGTGATCGGCGCGGTGCTGATTCCCGGCGCCGAGGCTCCCAAGCTGGTCAGCCGCGAAATGCTCGGCACGATGCGTCCCGGCTCGGTGCTCGTCGATGTTGCGATCGACCAAGGGGGCTGTTTCGAAACCAGCCATGCGACGACGCACGCCGATCCGACCTATGTCGTCGACGGCATTGTCCATTATGCCGTCGCGAACATGCCGGGTGCGGTCGCGCGCACCAGCACCTACGCGCTCAACAACGTCACTTTGCCGCACGCGCTGCGCATCGCCGACCTGGGCTGGCAAGAAGCCTTGCGCCGCGATCCGCATCTTTTGCAGGGTCTGAACGTATGGAATGGCAAGGTAACGTTCGAAGCGGTAGCCGAAGCGATCGGAACCGATTATGTGCCTGTCGAACAGGCGCTCGCCTGACGACAAGGATCAGACACGACGATGACCGACCAAAGCCCGCCGCCCGCCGACGACGAAGCCCAGGAAAATGAAGTGCTGCGCGCCGCGCGCGAGTTGCGGCAACAGCGCGAGGCGGCCGAAGCCGCCGAGGCCGCTGATGCGGAAGCGGCCAAGGCAAAGCGCGGCTGGAAGACGGCCGCCGCGGCAGGGATCGGCATCGGCTCGGCGGCGGTGATCGCGGCGTTGCTTTACGCCAACCGCGACAAGCTCAAATAGGCTCGCCGCACCGCGGCAATCAAAAAGGGCGGCCATCGCGGCCGCCCTTTTTCATCATGCGGTCGATCAGGCTGCTTCTTTCAGCGCCTCGATTACCGAGGTCGCGCGCGCGACCGCTTCGCCATCCATCATCTGCTGGTCGGCGGCGATGACCGTGACATCGGTGATGCCGACAAAGCCAAGGACGTGGCGCAGATAACCTGTCGCAAAATCATAGTCGCTGCCGACGGGCACGCCGCCCGACGCGACGACCAGATAAGCCTTCTTTCCTTTCAGCAGCCCTTCGGGACCGGCTTCGGTGTAGCGGAAGGTGCGCCGCGCGCGGGCGATCAGGTCGACCCAGGCCTTGAGCGCCGCCGGGATCGCGAAATTATAGACGGGGACGCCGATGACGATCGTGTCGGCGGTTTCCAGCTCGGCGATCAGCTCGTCGGAGCTGGCCAGCACCGCCTTCTGGTCGTCGCTGCGTTCGGTATCGGCGGTGAAATTGGCGCCGACCCAGTTTTCGGTCAGTAGCGGCGGCGGGGTGGCCGCGAGGTCGCGGATGGTTACCGCTGCGTCATAGCCCTGTTCGACAAGGCGGGCGACGAGCTGGTCCGTCAGCTGGCGGGTGGTCGATCCGCTGGTGCGGGCGCTGGCATCGATACGAAGGATATTGGACATCATATGGCTCCTTGGATTCAAGCGGGGAGGGGGTGCCGCGAGCCGGGGGGAGCTCGCGGCACCGGGGGCCGCCGTCAGGGAGGGACGTCGGCGGCCCGGGGCTTCGTTACAGGCTGTCGACGAGGACGAGTTCGGCGTCGTCGATCGCCTCGACCTCGATCGTGCCGACATCGCGCAGCGCAATGCCGTCGCGGGGGTCGGCGTCGTGGCCGTTGACGCGGATGCGGCCCTTGGCAGCGACCAGATAGGCGTGGCGTCCGGCTTCGAGGTCATAAGAGACGCTCTCACCGGCGTTCACCGTCGCCGCGGCAACGCGGGCATTGGCGCGAATCGGCAGCGCGTCGGTGTCGCCTTCGATCCCGCTTGCCAGCGTCACGAACTGGCCCGACCGATCGGCCTTGGGGAACTGCCGTGCCCCCCATCCGGGATTGCCGCCCGCCTGATCGGGGATGATCCAGATCTGGAACAGCGTCGTTTCCTCATCCTCAAGGTTGAACTCGCTGTGCGTCACGCCGGTCCCGGCGCTCATCACCTGAACATCGCCCGCGGCGGTGCGGCCGGCGTTGCCCATCGAATCGCGGTGGCTGATCGCGCCTGTGCGGACATAGGTGATGATTTCCATGTCGCGGTGCGGGTGCGGGGGGAAACCCGATTGCCCTGCGATCCGGTCGTCGTTCCACACGCGCAGCGCGCCCCAGCCCATGCGGTCGGGATCGTGATAGTTCGCGAAGGAAAAATGATGGCGGGCGTCGAGCCAGACATGGTTGGCGTGGCCCAGCGTGTCGAATTTGCGAATGTCGATCATGGCCTTGTCCTTTCTCTGGCGCCGCTGGGCCGGGGTGCCCGGCGGCGTTCATCTGTTGAGGACAAAATAGGAATTGGGATCGTTTCTAAAATAGCATAGATGGAAAACCATCGTTTCCATATTGTAGTCATTGCGAGCGAAGCGAAGCAATCTCCTGCCATCGGCCTAGCGCATGGACGAAAGCTGGAGATTGCCGCGTTCGGGGCTCCTCGCAATGACGAACAAGTGGGTAGGAGATAGTTGTTGGCGCTTCCCGATTATGAAGGCTGGGCCTGCTTCGTCGCCGTCGCCGACGGCGGCAGCTTCACCGCCGCCGCTGCCGCGCTCGGCCTTTCGAAAGCGAGCGTGTCGAAGGCCGTGACGCGGCTCGAAACTGCGCTCGGCATCACCTTGCTCCACCGCAGCTCGCGCGTCGTCGCAGTGTCGACCGTGGGTGCGGGATTGCTCGAGGATGCGCGCGCGATGGTCGCGGCGGCGACCGCGGCGACCGAGGCAGCGCGGGGCGACCGGAACGACCTTGCCGGCCCGATCCGTCTTGCGGCGCCGATGAGTTTCGGGATCAAGGTGCTGGGCCCTGTACTCGCGGCCTTTCTCGATCGCCACCCCGCGGTCGAGATCGACCTGCTGCTCAGCGACGCGCGCAACGATCCGATTGCCGAGGGCATCGATCTTACGCTGCGCATCGCGCCGCTCGCCGATTCCAGCCTGCTCGCCCGCACCATCACGCCCGTCGCGGCGTCGGTGATTGCCAGCCCCGCCTATCTGGAGAAACATGGCACGCCCCGGCATCCGCTCGACCTCGCGCGCCATCGTCTCATCGGTTATGGTCACCGCCAGCGCGCGATGCCGCTCCATTTCTCGCGCAAGGGAGAAGAGGCGACCGTGCTCCCGACAGGCCCGCTGTTTACGAACAATGGCGATGTGATGGTGCCGATGATCGTCGCGGGCGGCGGTATTGCGGTGCTGCCCGATTTCATCGCGGCCGACGAACTTGCCGCTGGAACGGTGGTGCCCATCCTGACCGAATGGTCGCTGCCGCAATCGCACCTGCACCTTCTTTCGCCGCCCTCGCGGCTGCGTCCGGCGCGCGTTCGCGCCTTTTCGGACCATCTCGTCGATACGCTCAAACTGTCGTGCAGCGGTGCCAACGAGCACTATGCGACGCTCCACAAGGAGTGAAAGCGCGGCGGGCGACTGTTGCAAATAAGGCGCGACTCGTGGATTCCTGCGGGTTAAATCAAAATTAACCTTTTCCCTTCATTGCTTTCATGGTTAATGTTCCGGCAGTCCTGCAACGGGGGTTGGTCGGTGACATCCTTGATGGTCATGCGATCGGTTCGCGGGATCATCGTGGAAACAGTCAAGGGGTGCCCAATGCGCGTACTGCTGATCGAGGACGAGCCGACGACCGCGAAAGCGATCGACACGATGCTCACGACCGAAGGCTTCAACGTCTATACGACCGATCTGGGCGAAGAGGGCCTCGATCTGGGCAAGCTCTATGATTACGACATCATTCTGCTCGACCTGAACCTGCCCGACATGCACGGTTATGACGTGCTGAAAAAGCTGCGCACCGCCAAGGTGCAGACGCCGGTGCTGATCCTGTCGGGCATTTCGGAAATGGACAGCAAGGTGCGCTCGTTCGGCTTCGGCGCCGACGATTATGTCACCAAGCCGTTCCACCGCGACGAGCTGGTCGCTCGCATCCATGCGGTTGTCCGCCGGTCGAAGGGGCACAGCCAGAGCGTCATCAAGACGGGCAAGCTTGCGGTCAATCTCGACACCAAGACGGTCGAGGTCGACAGCATCCGCGTGCATCTGACCGGCAAGGAATATCAGATGCTCGAGCTGTTGAGCCTGCGCAAGGGCACGACGCTCACCAAGGAAATGTTCCTGAACCACCTTTATGGCGGGATGGACGAACCCGAATTGAAGATCATCGACGTTTTCATCTGCAAGCTCCGCAAGAAGCTTGCGCTCGCCTGCGGTGGCGAAAATTATATCGAAACGGTCTGGGGCCGCGGTTATGTCCTTCGTGACATCGACGACGAAGGCAATGAGGTGCGCCGCGTCGCTTGACGCGCCGCGCATCGCACACATAAGTTAACCGAGGGAAGCCGGCGCGGAGCAATCCGCGCCGGTTTTCCTTTTTTTGGGCGCGGTGGCAGTCCGGTAACGACCGATTTCGCACATAAAATCCTCCCTGCCGCGAAGCGGTGGGGAGGGGGACCGCGCCCGAAGGGCGTGGTGGAGGGGCGGCAACGGTTGCGCTAAAGCCCCTCCGTCAGCGCTTCGCGCTGCCACCTCCCCATGGCTGCGCCACAGGGAGGATTTAAGGTCCGCTCACCACCCCAAAGCCGCCGGCTGCACCAAAGAAAAAGGGCGGCCGTCCCATTGGACGCCGCCCTTGTTCCTGTATTCCGGAAGCGCGGCTTACGCGTCTTCCAGTTCCTCGTCGGTCATGACGGGGCCCGAATCCTGGCCCTTGGCATCGACGTCGCGATCGACGAATTCGATGATCGCGATCGGCGCGGCGTCCGATGCGCGGATGCCGGCCTTGATGACGCGCGTATAGCCGCCGTTGCGGTCCTTGTAGCGGTCGGCGAGCACGTCGAACAGCTTGGTGAGCTGGGCGTCGTCCATCAGGCGGCTCATCGCGAGGCGGCGGTTGGCAAGGCCTCCGCGCTTCGCCAGCGTGACGAGCTTTTCGACGTAGGGACGCAGTTCCTTCGCCTTGGCGACGGTCGTCGTGATCTGCTCATGCTTGATGAGCGAGGCCGACATGTTGCGGAACATCGCCGTGCGGTGCGCGCTCGTGCGCTGCAGCTTCCGGCCACCCGATTTATGACGCATGATTTCTTCCTTCGTTTGTCAGAGGGGCCGTGTGAGGTACCCCAAGCCAGGTCGATTGCGGGCCGACCCATTCCCTGCCCCGTCGCCCCCGCGAACGCGGGGGCCGCTGGAGGCATAGCGCAAGGCAAGCAGGCGGCCCCCGCCTTCGCGGGGACGACGTGCCTTAACCCAGCAGCTCTTGTTCGAGCTTCTTGGCCATTTCCTCGATATTCTCGGGCGGCCAGCCGGGGATGTCCATGCCGAGGCGCAGACCCATCGACGACAGTACTTCCTTAATTTCGTTCAGGGACTTGCGGCCGAAGTTCGGCGTGCGGAGCATTTCGGCTTCGGTCTTCTGAACGAGGTCACCGATATAGATGATATTGTCGTTCTTCAGGCAGTTGGCCGAACGGACGGACAGTTCGAGCTCATCGACCTTCTTCAGGAGGAAGCGGTTGAGCTGGTTGACGTCCGATTCGTCGGCGGTCGTCGAGGGCGCTGCCATGCCGATCAGGCCGCCGTCGTTCATCGCTTCTTCGAAGTGGACAAAGACCTGGAGCTGGTCCTGGAGGATGCGCGCGGCGTAAGCGACGGCGTCTTCCGGGGTGACCGTGCCGTCGGTTTCGACGGTCAGGTTCAGCTTGTCATAGTCCAGTTCCTGCCCGATGCGGGCATTGTCGACCTTGTAGGCGACCTGACGCACGGGCGAATAGAGCGAGTCGACCGGGATCAGGCCGATGGGCGCATCGGCCGGACGGTTGGCGGTCGCGGGGACATAACCCTTGCCGGTGTCGGCGACGAGTTCCATGTTCAGCGTCGCACCGTCGTCGAGGTGGCAGATGACATGGTTCGGGTTCATCACCTTGATGTCGCCCGACACCATGATGTCGCCGGCCTTGACGGTCGCGGGGCCGGTCGCCGAAAGCTGGAGCCGCTTCGGACCTTCGCCTTCCATCTTGAGCGCGATCTGCTTGACGTTGAGGACGATGTCGGTGACATCTTCGCGCACGCCCGCAAGGCTGCTGAACTCATGCAGCACATTTTCGATCTTGATCGACGTGATCGCCGCACCCTGGAGCGACGAGAGCAGCACGCGGCGCAGCGCGTTGCCCAGCGTCAGGCCGAAACCGCGCTCGAGCGGTTCGGCGACGAAGGTCGCCTTGCGCTTGCCGTCGCCGCCGGCCTTGATTTCCAGGTTGCTGGGCTTCTTCAATTCCTGCCAGTTCCGGATATTGACAGTCATGGATTTCCCTTTGCTTTGGGCGGGACGGATGGGGGGTCGGCCATCGGTCCAGCGAGGATATGGTGCGGGCGGCGCCCCGGTGTTGGGGCGCGCCCGGAAAGACGTCAGACGCGGCGGCGCTTGGCCGGGCGGACGCCGTTGTGCGGGATCGGCGTCACGTCGCGGATCGACGTGATGTGGAAACCGACGGCCTGCAGCGCGCGCAGCGCCGATTCACGGCCCGCGCCGGGGCCCTTGACTTCGACTTCCAGCGTGCGGACGCCGTGTTCGGCGGCCTTCTTGCCCGCGTCTTCGGCGCAGACCTGCGCCGCATAGGGGGTCGACTTGCGGCTGCCCTTGAAGCCCATCATGCCGGCGCTCGACCAGGCAATGGCATTGCCCTGGGCGTCGGTGATGGTGATCATCGTGTTGTTGAAGGTCGCGTTGACGTGGGCCACACCCGACGAGATATTCTTGCGTTCGCGCCGACGAAGGCGCTGTGGTTCACGAGCCATGATGAAATCCTAACCTAAATCCGTAGTGCAGCCAGGGCGCAGCCATAAGGGCGGCCACCGGCGCGGGAAAACCGACTTACTTCTTCTTGCCGGCGATCGGCTTGGCCTTGCCCTTGCGGGTGCGCGCATTGGTGTGCGTGCGCTGGCCGCGAACCGGCAGGCCCTTGCGATGGCGCAGGCCGCGATAGCAGGCGAGGTCCATCAGGCGCTTGATGTTCATCGCCGTGTTGCGGCGAAGGTCGCCCTCGACCGTCAGGTCGGCGTCGATCGTCTCGCGGATCTGCAGGACTTCGGCGTCCGAAAGGTCCTGAACGCGGCGCTGGTGGTCGATGCCCAGCTTGTCGGCGATGTCGACGGCGGTCTTGCGGCCGATCCCGTGGATATAGGTGAGCGCGATGATCACGCGCTTGTTGGTGGGCAGGTTGACGCCCGCGATACGTGCCATGTGATTCTTTCTCCTGCTCCACAGGGCGCGCTGGCAAACGTCCCCATCTCAAAGCGTCTGTTTTCCAACGCAAAAAACGGACCACGAACGCGCCGTTGCGCTTCGCCGTCCGGTCATGCTGTCGGAATGGCTGCGCAACTAGGCTGAGTCGCCCGGAAAGTCAAGCGAAGCGCTGTCATTTGCGGCGACGCGCCTGAGCGCCACAGATGCTGCCTCGCCGACATTGCCCAGCCGGAGATCGCCGCGCCCGCCTTAAAGAGACAAAAGATACGCATGGTCGCGTCCAGACTGTCTCCTTTGTCGCTTTTAGACGGTTCGGGCACGGTCCATGAGCGGAGATGCCAGCCTTCGACCGAATAGGAAAGTGCATATTCTTCTCTTCGGCGGATACGCGTGCCGGGATGCCAGATGGCTGGAAGCGACCAATTGCGGCCAAAAAGCTCCTCCCTGTGGCGAAGCCATGGGGAGGTGGCAGCGCGAAGCGCTGACGGAGGGGCTTTGGCGCCGACGTTTCAGCCCCTCCACCACCGCTTCGCGGCGGTCCCCCTCCCCATGGCCTGCGGCCACAGGGAGGATAGTATGCCCGCTAACCACTCCAAAACCGCCCTCACCGCGGCGCCGTCAATTCCTCTGCCCGCCCGGCCAGACGGCCGACGACCGCGCGGTGGATGCCCGGCGCACAGGCGATGACGCCGAAGGCCTGCGCGCGCGGGGTGTTGAAGACGAGCCGCTCGCCAAAGGCATCGCTCACGGTCGCGCCTGCTTCGCTCGCGATCAAGGCGGCGGCGGCGACGTCCCATTCGAAGCCCCAGCGCAGCGTCGCGACGAGGTCGGCGCGGTCGTCGGCGACGAGCGCCATGCGCAGCGCGATGCTGTTCGGCTTGGTCACCATGATGAGGTCGCGGTCGATTTTGGGCAGGCTGTCGGCAGGCACGCGCGCGCCGTCGAAGATCATGCGGCGGCTGGCGCGCAGTGCGTCGCCGTTGAGCGTCGCCCCCTTGCCCTTTTGCGCGACCCACAATTCGTCGAGCGCGGGGGCATAAAGCACGCCGAGTTCGGGCTGGCCATCGACGATCAGCGCGACCGACACGCACCAGCCGGGGCGGCCGCGGATGAAATCGCGCGTCCCGTCGATGGGATCGACGCACCACATGGCGCGGCACGCCAGCCGGTCTTCATTATCGGCTGTCTCTTCGGAAAGCCAGCCCGCTTCGGGCACCATCGCCCCCAGCACCGCCTTCAGCCGTGCGTCGACCGCGAGGTCGACATCGCACACCGGATTGTCGTGCGATTTGTGCCAGACATCGACCGGCCGCCCTTCGCCGCGCCAGCGCGCCATCGCCATGTCGCCGACCTCGCGGGTCGCGGCGATCACGGCTTCGAGATTGCGGCCAGGCATCGGGCTTCAGCTCGACGCGACGGTCATGCCGTCGATGCGCAGCGTCGGGGCATTGGTGGCATGGCGGAACTGGAGGTCGTTTGCCGGAATCAGCGCGGCGAACATGTCGATCAGATTGCCCGCCACCGTGAATTCGGCGATCGGCTCGGCAATCGCGCCGTCGCGGATCAGGAAGCCGGACGCGCCGCGGCTGTAGTCGCCCGTCACGGGGTTGACGCCGTGGCCGATCAGCTCGGTGACATAAATACCCTCGGCGACACCGGCCATCAGCTCGGCCGGGCTCTGCGTTCCGGCAGCGAGATGCAAGTTGCTCGCCGCGACGCCCGATGCGCCGCCGCCGCGGCTCGCGTGGCCGGTCGGCGTCAGGCCAAGCTGGCGTGCCGAGGCAGTGTCGAGCAGCCAGCCGGTGATCCGCCCGCCCGCAACGATGTCGCGCGCCGCGGTCGGCAGTCCTTCGCCATCGAAAGCGCGGCTGCGCAGGCCGCGCAAGCGGTGCGGTTCGTCGCGCACGATAATGCTGCTGTCGAACAGTGCCCGATCCTCCTTGCCGAGCAGGAAGCTCGTCCCGCGCGCGATCGCGGGTCCGGCGATTGCGGCGAGCAGATGACCGACGATCCCGCCACTGACGCGCGGATCGAGGAATACGGGCAGCTTGCCGTTCGGCGCCTTGCCGGGGTTCAGCCGCGCGACGGCGCGCGCCCCCGCGCGCGCACCGATGGCGGCGGTGCTTTCGAGGTCGGTCAGGTGGTGGGCGCTGTGCCACGCATAGTCGCGCTGCATCGCCGCGCCTTCGCCCGCGATCACGCTTGCCGACAGGCTGTGGCCGCTCGATCCATAGCCGCCGGCAAAGCCGTGGCTGGTTGCGAGGGCAAAGCGCGTGCGGCTGTGGCTCGCGCTGCCGCCTTCGCTGTTCGTCACGCCCGCGACGGCGCGCGCGGCGTCCTCGACGGCGAGCGCAGCTTCGCGCAGCGCCGCGGGGTCGGCCTCGCTCTGATCGTCGAGGTCGAGGTCGGGCACCGCCCCCTTGAACAGCAAATCCTCAGGTGCGAGGCCCGCATAGGGATCCTCGGGCGCTTCGCACGCCATCGCGACGCAGCGTTCGACCAGCTTGGCGAGTTCGCCCGCGTCCATGTCGGCGGTCGAAACGCTCGCGCTGCGCTGCCCGACGAAGACGCGCAGCGAAATATCCTGCCCCTCCGACCGCTCGACATCCTCAAGCGCGCCGAGGCGCATCGTCACCGACGTCGCGGCGTTGCAATAATAGAGCGCGTCGGCGGCGTCGGCGCCCGCCTTGGTCGCGGCGACGCACAGCATTTGTGCGCGGTCGAGGGCTTCGGAAACGGAGAGCATGGCCGCGCTCTATACGGCGCGCGCGCGGGGGTCAAAAAAAGTCTTTAGCCAGCATCGTGCGGATCGCGTCCGCAACGGCGAAGACGCGCGTGAATTCAGCCCGCGACCGCGGCGACCGCAGCCATCGCACCGCTGATCCACAGGAAGGGCAGGGTCAGCGCGGCGATCCACAGGCGGCGGACGTCGCGGCGGAACCGGGCATGGAGCCCCCAGCTTGCGAGCGCCTGACGGCTGAGATGATACCAGCGGCGTTCGGTCGAGCGCGCGACCGGAACCGCAAGGGCAAGCAGCATGACCAGCGCGACGACGATGAAGGCCGAGGGTGCCCCCGCGGCGACCGCACTCGTCACGAGCCATATCTGAATTGCAGCGAAAGCGAGGAGAGCGGCGGCGGCGTGCCAGGTCATTCGGCGACCGAGGCTGCGTGCCGGTGGAACGCTTGCAGTCGCGCGGCGCCAGAGGCGCGGTCCGTAAGTCGATGCCATGTTGTCAGCCTCCCCGGCCGGCGATTCCCAGAAACGCCACGATTTGCCCCAAAAATTCCCAAGTCAAGACAGCTTGGCATCGATTCGTTAAATTTTTCCCTCAATTCGACGCGAAAACGGAACCAAACTGCGCCAAAGCGCAGATAATACTGCCAGATTAGCAGCATAAGTGGTTTCCAGCGAGTCAGGAAGGCGCGAGCGCGCCTGGCGCGGCGTCAGCCTTGCGGCGGCGTCGGCAGGGGTTCGGCGTCGGCTTCGTCCGGGGCCGACTGCATCGGCGCCTCACCGTTGGCCTGGCGTTCCAGTTCTTCGGCCGCCCGCTGGCGCTCGGCGAGCGCCCGTTCCTCGGCGACGACAGCAGCCTCGACCTGATCGGCGGCGGCGTCGATGCCGGCGAGGCGCTTGGCGCGTTCGTCCGCGATCATCGCCTGCCAGTCGGTCTTGTCTGCGGCCTGGCGTTCGGCCTTGGCGCCCGCAAGCAGCGCCTGCGTGCAGCCGGTGAAGCCGCCGAGGCCGACCGGCGAACAGCTGTCGGTGCCGAAGCGGCCGACGCGCTCAAGCGCGATGACCTTGTTCGCCCATGCTTCGTTGCGCACATCGAGCGGGTTGCCGCGCAGCATCGGCGGCACGCGATAGCGCTCGCTTTCGGGCAGGCGGTTACACACGACGATTTCGTCGGGGCTCGACTGCTCGCACTTGTCCTCGCCGTAGACGATGACCTGATTGATTTTTTCGGCGTCGGGCGCGGCTTCCTGCGCCGCGGCGGGCATGACGGCAGCGCCCCCGGCGAGGATCAGCGCGAAAAGAGCGGGGCGGGTCATCGGATCATCCTTTATCAACTAAGCGCGGCTTGGCATTGCAACCCTGCATCGGCCATGAACGACGCCGGTTTCCTGTATCAGATACGTTTCGACAGCGCGATGGCTGCACGGCATCCGGCGCGGATCGCCAGGCTGAGGAGCGGATAGCCGGGCGCGCTCTCCGCTCCCGCCTTGAGCGCCGCATCCATATGCTCCAGCTCTTCGGCGCGGAAATCGGCGACCGCGGCGCTGAGTTCGGGGTCGCTGTCGCCCAGTTCGCCCAGCTGATCCCGGTAATGGCGGTCGATTTCGGTCTCGACCGCGGCGGTGCACGCCATTGCGGCGCGCGGCCCCATCGCGGCGGTCACCGCGCCCAGCGCAAAGCCCGCGACGTTCCAGACGGGCTGGAGCGCGGTTGGACGCACGCCGCGTTTTGCGATCATCGCGTCGAAGAATTTGCGGTGACGCTCTTCCTGTTCGGCCATGTGCGCGATTTCGCGCGCCATCGGATGCCGGTCGCCCATCACCGCGAGCTGGCCGGCATAGATGCGCGTTGCGCCATATTCGCCCGCCTGATCGACGCGGATCATCGATGCGGTGCGCTTGCCGGGCCTGTCCTGTGTCATGCCGCAGATGTGCGCTTGGCGCGCAGCAAGGTCAAGACGAGGATGGCGGCAGCGAAGGAGAAGATCGCGTTGAAACCGGCGAGCGATATGCCGAACAGCGACCATTGCACCGCGTCGCAGCGGACAAGCGGCGCGTTCATGATCGATTCGAGCGTAATCGGCCCGCCCGCGCCGGTTGCACAGGTCGTGAGACCTTCCCAGAAGCCATATTCGACGCCGGCGTGGAAGACGCCGATCGCGCCGCTCACCGCGATCGCGGCGGCGGCGAGCATCGTCAGCGCGCGCATCGCCGCGTCGTTGCGGCGCAGCAGCAGCGCGAGCAGCGCCAGCACGATGGCCGCCTGATGCGGCCACCGCTGCCAGTAACACATTTCGCACGGGTGCAGGCCAAAGCCATATTGCGATACCAGCGCGCCGCCGTAGAGGAACAGCGGCGCCAGGAATGCGACGAGGGGGGCGGCAAGGCGCGATTTCATAAGTCCGACCTTGAAGTCAAACGGTCATCCCGGCGCAGGCCGGGATCTCGCCGTACGATGGTGACGCGCCGGTGATATCCCGGCCTGCGCCGGGATGACGGGAAGAATCATGTTATCAGTTGCGCCGCGCCGGCTTCGCGGCAGGCTTGTTCGCCGCGGCCATGCGCTGCGTCCCCGGACCGATGCGTCCGATCGTCTGCAGCGCATAGTGAAGCTGGAAATCCTCGATCCCCTTGGCTTTCAGCTCGGCGGGGGTCGCGGTGAAGCGCGGGTCGGGTTTTTCGTCCTTTTCGAGCAGGCCATCGTCGACCTTTTTCTCGTTGATCAGGTGACGGCGCAGGTCGCTTTCGCGGAATTTCGGCCGCGACGCATAATCGGGGTCGCTGAGTTGCGGCACCTGGATGTCGGGATCGATCCCGCCTTCCTGCACGCTGCGGCCCGAGGGCGTGTAATAGCGCGCGGTGGTCAGGCGGAGCGCGGTCGCGTCGCTGAGCGGCAAGATCGTCTGCACCGATCCCTTGCCGAAGCTGCGCTCGCCCATAACGATCGCGCGGCGCTGGTCCTGCAGCGCGCCTGCGACGATTTCGGACGCCGACGCCGAGCCCGAGTCGATCAGCACGACGACCGGGGCGCCGCCCGCCAGATCGCCGGGTTCGGCGAAGTAACGTTCGATGTCGCCTTTGCGGCGTCCGCGCTGCGACACGATCTCCCCGCGTTCGAGGAACAGGTCGCTGATCCCGACGGCTTCGTCGAGCAGCCCGCCGGGGTTCGACCGCAGATCAAGTACCCAGCCGCGCGGTTTCTTGCCCAGTGATTTTTCGACCGCCATCATCGCAGCCTTGACGTCGGTCGTGGCATCGACCGAAAAGCTGGTGACGGTGAGCACGCCGACATCGCCGCTGACTTCCCATTTGACGGGTTTCAGGTCGATAATCTCACGCGTCAGCGTCATTTCGATCGGCTTGTCCTGCCCTTCGCGAACGACTGTGATGCCGATCGGCGTGCCAGGCCGTCCGCGCATCTGTTCGACCGCCTCGTCCAGCGTCAGCCCGAAGATCAGCTCCTTGTTGATGTGGGTGATATAATCGCCCGCCTTGATCCCCGCCTTGGCGGCCGGGGTGTCGGCGGTCGGGGCGATAACCTTTACGACGCCGTCCTCCATCGTCACCGAGAGGCCGAGGCCGCCATATTCGCCGTCGGTCTGGGTGCGGAGGTTGGTAAAGCCGCGCGCGTCGAGATAGCCCGAATGCGGGTCGAGGCTGGCGAGCATCCCGTTGATCGCGCCTTCGATCAGTTTCGAATCCTCGACCGGCTCGACATAATTGGACTTCACTTCGAGATAGACGTCCATGAAACGCGCGATTTCTTGCTGCGTCTTCGAATCGACGCTGGCCATCGCCCCGGTTGCGAGCGGCACGAGTGCCAGCGTCGAAAGCGCGGCGGCGCCCTGCCACAGCGCGAAGCGGCGGCGCGGCGAAGCGGACGGGCGGGCGGCGTGCGTGGTCGAGTCGGTCATCACAATCTTTCGCTCAGGCGCAGGAAATGCGCCTTATAATTCCCGGCGCGCCATCCTCCTATGCATTTATGCAATCGTCAAGCACGTCATCCCGATCGGGGACAGCGCGCGAGCGGACAATGAACCGGGGAAATCAGCCGATCATCGCGACAATGTCGACGGGGCGGCCACCGCGACGCAGCTCGACGGTGATGCGGCTGTCGTCCGACCCTGCGCGGCCGAGCGGCGTGCCGGGCCCCACCGTATCGCCGACCCCGACCGACAGCGCGATCATGCCGGTGAGCAACGACACCCAGCCGCCGCCATGGTCGATGATGGCGATCTTGCCATAACCGCGGTAATCGCCGGCAAAGCTGATGCGGCCGGGGGCGGGGGCGACGACCTGGCCGCCCGGCTGCGCCGCGATGGTGATGCCGCGCGACCGCACGCCGCTTTCGTTCACCTCGCCCAGCCCCGCGACGATGCGCCCGACGACGGGCAGGCGGTAGGCGCTGGCGGTGATGCCGGCTTCGGGGGCGGCGGGCGGGGTGGCGGGGCCGACCGGGCCGGCGGCAGGGTTGCGCGGGCGCGGCAGCGGCCCCGCGAGCTGCTCCAGTTCGGCGCGCACCAGCCCATCCGCTTCGAGCGCGTCCATCAGATCGACGATGTCGCGGGCTTTCTCGCCCAGTCCCAGCGCGCGGTCGGCCTCGAGTCGCGCGCTGCTCATCAGTTCGCGCGAACGCAGCCGTCCCTCATTTTCCAGCCGCGTCAGCGCGTCGCGGCGCGCAGCGAGTTGTGCCCGGCTGGCTGCCAGCGCGTCGAGCGCGATCGCCTGTTGCCGCCGCGTGGTGTCGAGCAGCGTCAGTTCGCGGCGCACCCCGACGGTGCGCGCCGCGATCACCGGCATCGCGGCGTCGAGCACCGCACGGGCGTGGACCATGTCGCGGAGCGACCCCGGCTGCGCCAGCACGCTGACCGGTGGCTGGCGGCTCAATTGCTGGAGCGAGGCGGCGAGCTCGAGCAAGGGCTGCTGCTGTTCGGCCAGCCGCGCGCGCTGCGCGGAGAGACGGCGGGTGACCAGCGCGACGCGCGCCTCGCCCGCGCTGATATCGGCTTCGGCCGACTGGATGCGCGCTGCGAGCGCTGCGCTGCGCTTTTGCAGCCGGTCGGCTTCGCTGACCGCGGCGTCGGCCTGTTTTTCGAGCAGCGCGCTGCGCGCCATTGCCGCGGCCGATTGGTCGCGGGCATCGATCAGTTGTGCGCGTTCGCGCGTCGCAATCACCTGCGGATCAAAAATGTCGCTCTGCGCCAGCGCAAATGCGCTGCCCGTCATCAGTGCGGCGACCGCCAATCCGGCCCGCGAGCGTTTCACTGCCGTCCTTCGCGGTGATAGGGATGGCCCGCGACGATGCTGGTGGCGCGCCACAATTGTTCGGCGAGCATCGCGCGCGCCATCAGGTGTGGCCAGGTCGCGCGGCCAAAGGCGATGACCTTGTCGGCGCCCTTGCGCTCATCGGGGGTGAAGCCGTCGGCTGCGCCAAGGCAGAAGCGCGTCTCGCGCACCCCGCCGTCGCGCCAGTGTTCGAGCAGTTTTGCAAATTCGAGCGACGACATTTGTTCGCCGCCCTCGTCGAGGAGGATCGTGCGGCTATTTTCGACCGCGGCGGGAACGCGCCCGCCGGTATCGGGGAGTTCGGAAATCTTCTGCGCCCAGGTCACGCGCTTCATATAGCGCTCGACCAGCTCGGCCTCGGGCCCACGCCCGATGCGCCCGCGCGCGATGATGTGCAGTAACATAAACGTCCGCCTAGCCGGTAGGCGGGACGGACGTCAATTTGCTGCTGCGACCGGCGGCGCGTCGCCGAACGACCACATGCGCTCGAGGTTATAGAAGCTGCGCACCTCGGGGCGGAACAGGTGGACGATGACGTCGCCCGCATCGAGCAGCACCCAATCGGCGTTGGGCAGCCCTTCGACGCGGACGCTGCGGCCCGCTTCCTGCTTGATCCGCTGAGCCAGCTTTTCGGCGATCGCCGAGACGTGGCGCGTCGAGCGGCCGCTCGCGATCACCATATGGTCGGCGATGCTGCTCTTGCCGGCAAGCGGGATCGAAATGGTTTCCTGGGCCTGATCCTCGTCGAGCTGGTGGAGGATCAACGCGTGGAGCGCGTCCACGCTGTCATTGGCAGGAGCGGCGCCCGGCGCGGCCCCCTGGGTGGCGGAGATCAAATGCGTCCTTTCTTGGTCGGTTCCGCCAGCCATGAACGCGTGATCGGGTCGCGCAGCGCGCGGCCTTCATAGCGTTCGAACCAGCGGGGGTTGGCCTGCCGTATCGCAGTCGCGGATCGCACATCGGGCGAAAATCGCAAGAACACGAGGGCGGGCGGTCTCCAGTCTGTCCAATGCTTCTTCTGGTCTGCGGGCCGGACAAATCGCCGCAGCCATCCCATCGCACGTCTTGCATGGGCGCGGTCATTATAGCCCGGACGCGCGATAACCGCAATCGGCATCAATCGTGCAATTCCCCGCCAGTCGCGCCATTGGGGCAGCTGGACCAGATTGTCGGCGCCCATGATCCAGATGAACTGCCGGTCGGGATAGCGGCGGACGAGTTTTTTAAGCGTGTCGATCGTGTAGCGGGTGCCGAGTTCGGCCTCGATTCCCGTCGCACGGATCGGTGCGCGCTGCGCTATCCGCCGCGCCGAGGCGAGCCGCGCGGGCAGGGGAGCCATGCCTGCCCGAGGCTTTAAGGGATTGCCCGGCGAAACCAGCCACCACAGCTCATCGAGATCCAGCGCTTCGATCGCGTTCAGGCTGATCGCGCGATGCCCGCCATGCGCAGGGTTAAAGCTGCCGCCGAGAAGGCCGGTGGGGATCATGGCATCGGTCGCCAATCCTCGCGAACGTGGCGGACCCTGACGATTCTGACCGCAGCCTTTTCAATGCGATAGAAAAGAAGGAAGGGCGAATTTTCCACCCGCCATTTGCGGTAGGACGTCCCGGTCACGATCGGTCCAGCGAAAGGGTTTTCGACCAGAAAATGCGCCGCAGCGACGGCGTTTCTGGCGATCCTGTTTGCGAACTCCAGATCCAGGCCGCAGTAATAATCGTCAATGCGCGCCAGGTCGATCCGTGCGCTGGTTGTCCAGATGATCGCCGGTGACACGTTTAGGACGATAGCGCGCTTCGTCTTGCGATCCGCTCCTCAATCCACGCTTCCATATCTTCTTGCGTGTGAACACGTCCGGCCGCGATATCGTCTTCGCCAGCCTTGATGAATGCCAGGAATTCGGTTTCCCGTTCGACATATTCGCGCACGGCCTGCGCTACCAGCCAGGACCGCGACCGGTCATATTGTTCGGCGAGCTGATCTAGACCATTTAAAATCCCCGCATCGATCCTGGCAGAAATAGGTGAAGTTGCATCCATGAACGAAAGTATATCACTTGTATACAAATGATTCAAGGTCGCGTCTGACCGCTCCCGCGCACGAGCCACTTATACGTCGTCAACCCTTCGAGCGCGACCGGCCCGCGCGCGTGCAGCCGCCCCGTTGCGATGCCGATTTCGGCACCGAGGCCGAATTCGCCGCCGTCGGCGAACTGCGTCGAGGCATTATGCATCACGATCGCGCTGTCGACGCCCGTGAGGAAACGCTCGGCGATGGCCGCATCCTCGGTGACGATCGCGTCGGTGTGGCGGCTCGAATGCGCGTCGATGTGCGCGAGCGCGCCTTCGACGCCGTCGACCATGGCGATCGAGACGATCGCGTCGAGATATTCGGTGTCCCAGTCGGTCGCCGATGCCGCATCGACATGGGGGCTGAGCGCCGCGACATCCCGGTCGCCGCGAACTTCACAGCCCGCCGCAATCAGTGCGTCGACAATCGCGAGCGGCGCGCCATAGGCGCGGTCGATCAATATTGTCTCGGTCGCGCCGCAGATGCCGGTGCGCCGCATCTTGGCGTTGACCGCCAGCTCGACAGCCTTCGCAGGATCGGCAGCGCGGTCCACATAGAGGTGATTGATGCCGTCGAGATGTGCGAGCACCGGCACGCGCGCCTCGTCCTGCACGCGCGCGACCAGCCCCTTGCCGCCGCGCGGAATGATGATGTCGATCAGGCCCTGCGCGCGGAGCATTGCCCCGACCGCAGCGCGGTCCTGAGTCGGGACCAGCTGCACCGCATCAGCGGGAAGACCTGCATCGACGAGTCCCGCCGCAAACGCTGCGTGAATGGCGCGGTTTGACTGCGCCGCTTCGCTGCCGCCGCGCAGGATCACGGCATTGCCCGACATCAGCCCGAGCGCGGCGGCGTCGGCAGTGACATTGGGGCGGCTTTCATAGATGATGCCGACGACGCCAAGCGGCACGCGCACGCGGCTCAGTTCCAACCCGTTGGGCCGCGTCGCGCGATCGATCTCGCCGCCTACGGGATCGGGGAGCGCCGCGACCGCGTCGATCGCATCTGCGATCCCCTGAAGGCGCCCCTCGTCGAGCCGCAGCCGATCGAGCATCGCGCCTGACAGACCGTTTGTCCGGCCCGCGGCCATATCCTCTGAATTGGCCGCCAATATCGCCGCCGAGCGCGCGCGGATCGCGGCCGCCGCAGCCTTCAGCGCGGCCGCCTTTTCGGCGGTCGGCGTCTGGGCGAGCCGTTTCGCGGCGGCGCGCGCGCGCGCGCCCATATCGGCGATCAGTGCGGCGGCATCGCCGGGCAGAGGAGGAGCGGTCAGGGCTTCGGCGTTCATGCAGTCGCCCTATCATGTTTCGCCGACCCGCCGAAAGCCCCGTTGCGCGGTTCGGTTCGGGTCATTAGTCAGGGGATATGAGCGGGGACATCGAAGGCATCGGGGCGGCGGTGACCGCGGGACTGGCGGCGCGCGCGGTGGAGTCGGCGCATGGCGGCGCTGCGCATGGCGACGCGCCGCTGCGCTGCCTCAATTGCGGGACCAGCCTCGCCGGGCCGCATTGCCACCATTGCGGGCAGCGCGCCGACGTTCACCGCAGCTTCGGCGCGATCGGGCACGATCTGGTTCACGCGATTTTCCATTTCGAAGGCAAGATCTGGAACACGCTGCCGCTGCTGGCATGGCGGCCGGGCGACCTCACGCGCCGCTATATCCACGGCGAGCGCGCACGTTTCATCTCGCCGCTTGCGCTGTTCCTGTTCGCGGTTTTCCTGACCTATGCGGTGCTTGCGATGGTTGGCAGCGGGGGCGAATTCGGCACCGCGCTGAGCAAGGCGGCGGACGAGCAGACGCGCATCACGGCGATCAAGGACAGCCTCCAGCTGGAGGTCGACCGCGTCGACAGCGAGCTCGCAAAGCCTGATCTTGCGGATGCGCGGCGCCGCGCGCTCGAAGAGGAACGCGATGTCCTTCAGCAAAGCGCCACCTATCTCGGCGTTGCGCGCGCGCGCAGCCAGAGCGAACGAACGGCCGATCGTGCCGCGGGGCCGCCCGTGCTCGACGATCCGCGCGACCAGGTGGCAACGAGCTTCGATTTCATGTCGCGCAACAATATCGATACGGGCATTGCGTTCATCGACAATGGCTTCAAAAAGGCGTTCGCGAACCCCGCGCTGGTGCTCTACAAGCTGCAGGCAAACGCCTATAAATTCGCCTGGGCGCTGATCCCGCTGTCGCTGCCCTTCATGTGGCTGCTCTATCCCTTCAGCCGCCGCTTTCACACCTATGACCATTTCGTCTTCGTCACCTATTCGATCTCGTTCATGCTGCTGCTGTTCGTCGCCGTGCGGCTTTTGAACCTGACGATTTTCGGCGACCTCGCGATCTTTTTCGCGATGCTGTACGCGCCGTTCCATATGTATCGCCAACTGCGCGGCGCCTATCGCTCGTCGCGATTCGGCGCCTTCGTGCGCGCCAATCTGCTGCTTTATTTCAGCCTTTTTGCGGTGATTACATTCCTGTTCCTGCTGCTTGCGGTCGGGGTCAGCGGCTGAACTTGCGCGTCGGCGCAAAGCTGCAACAATGCGCGGGCAGAGGCCCGCGGATACCACGCGCGGCAAGCAGGAGAAGGACGCCATGCATCCCCATTGGAGCGCGATCGACCGGCGCCTGTTGATCCAGCTCGGCACCGCGGGGCTCGCCGCGCTGGCGCTGCCCGGGGCGGCGCGTGCGGCGATGGCCCAGGGCTTTACGCACGGCGTCGCGAGCGGCGAACCAAGCGCGCATTCGGTGCTGCTGTGGACGCGCTATGCCGCCGCGAACGATACCGCGCTCACCGCCGAATTGTCCGAAAGCGCCGATTTCGGGCGCATAGCCGGAGGCGGCAGCGTGACGGCGGCGGCCGCGCGCGATCACACCGCGAAAATCACCGTCGACGGACTCGAACCGGGGCGCTGGTATTATTACCGCTTTGTCGCGCCCGATGGCAGCAAGTCGGTGACGGGACGCACGCGCACGCTGCCCGCGGGGCCGACCAGCGCCTTCACGCTCGCGCTTTTTTCCTGCTCGAACCTGCCGTTCGGCTGGTTCAACGCCTATGCCCACGCCGCGGCGCGGCAGGACATCGACCTTGTGGTCCATGCGGGCGACTATCTGTATGAATATCCGGTCGGTAACTATCCGTCGCTCAAGCAGGCGCTGCCGGGCCGCGAGATCCAGCCGACGCACGAGATGGTCAGCCTTGCCGACTATCGGCTCCGCTACGCCTCCTATCGCGCCGATCCCGACCTTCAGCGGCTCCACGCGCTTTTCCCGATGATCGCGCAGTGGGACGATCATGAATTCACCAATGATCCGTGGAAGGGCGGGGCCGAAAACCACAATGCGGGCGAAGGCGAATGGGCCGCACGCGCCGCAGTGGCGGAGCGCGTCTATCGCGAATGGATGCCGGTCGCCGACACGCGCTGGCGCGATTATCAGGTCGGCGACCTCGCGACGATCTTCCTCCCCGAAACGCGCATCAACGGCCGCGACCGGCAGTTCGATATCGGCGAAATCATCGCGGGCGACGGCGACCCGGCGGCGCGCCTCAAGACGTTTGCCGAAACCGCCTATCGAGATCCGGCGCGCCAGATGCTCGGCGCCGAACAGGAAAATTGGCTGTTCGACGGATTTGCGCGATCGACCAAGGCCGGAACGCGCTGGCAGGTTTGCGCGCAGCAGGTTGTGATGGCCAGCCTCTTCACCCCGCCCGAAACGCGCGACTGGTTCGCGGGCGACCAGCCTGACTATGTCCGCCGCCGCGTCGAGGCTGGCCAGCTCGCGGCGAAGGCCGGCCTGCCGCTCAACCTCGACGCGTGGGATGGCTATCCGGCCGCGCGGTCGCGCCTGCTCGCCGCCGCACAGCGCGCCGATGCCGATCTGGTTACGCTTACCGGCGACTCGCACAATGCCTGGGCGTTTGACCTCGAAGCCGATGGCCGCGCAGCAGGCATCGAAATCGCCGGGCAAAGTGTCACCTCGCCGGGGTTCGAAGCCTATATCCCCGGGGTCAGCGACGCGGTGCGCGTTGCGGCGCTCCGCCGCTCGTCGCCGCAGCTCAAATGGGCGAATACGCAGGACCGCGGCTATGTGACCGTGCAATTGACGCGTGAGCGCGTGACCGCGAACTGGCACAATGTCGAAACGATCCGCACCCGCTCGCCCGCGCTGAAGGGCTCACACAGCATGACCGCGACACGCGGGCGCCGTGCTTATGATGCGGCCTGATCGCGGCAGTCGGGCGGCCACGACCGGTCGGGGTTGGTGACAAGATCGATCAGGAATATCTCGCCCGACCGTGCGCCATGGCGCTGGGCAAAGAGCAGCCGGTCGCCCTTGGGCGACAAGAGCGGTCCGACCTGAAACTGGTCGGGATCGGCGGGGATGCGGCCGACCTCGATCCAGCGGTCGCCCTCGCGGCGATAGCGATAGAGGTGCGACCGGTCGCCGCGGTCCGATACGGTGACCATCGTCCGCCCGTCGCGCGAAATCTCCGCTTCATAATCATGGCCCGCGGTGCTGACCGGCGGGCCGACGTTGGCGACGGTCCATTCGCCCGGCCGGACCTCGGTCGCGACATAGATGTCGCCGCCACCCGCGCTGCCCTTCCGGCTTGATCCGAAATAGAGCCGCCCGGCGGCGTCGGTTCGCGGCAGAAGCTCGGCGGCAGGCGAGTTGACGGGTTCGGGCATATGCTGCGGCTCGCCCCACCCGCCATCGTCCGCGCGCTCGACATACCAGATGTCGAAATCCTCCTTTTCGGGGGCATGGCGCGTCGAAATATAATAGAGCCGCTTCCCATCGGGCGTGACGAAGACATCGGCTTCGACGGTCGGCAGCCGCTTTGCAAAGGATGGCGGCGTCGGCGGCCCCCACGCACCTTGGGTGCAGCGCGATTGCATCAGGCGATAGGTGCCGAAATCCTTGTCCGCCGCAAGATAGATCATCGTCCGCCCGTCGGGGGTGAAGGTGGGTGAGGATTCATAGCCGTCGCTGGCGATCGCGGCGGGGGTCCAGAGCGTTGCGGTGCCCGTTGTCGGTGTGTCGGCGACGGCGCTGCATGCGGACAGCGCGGCGGTGCCAAGCAGGGTCGCGGCACGGTCGATAAACATCATGGACTTTTTCTCCGGCAAGACGCTAGCAGGCGCGCGGCTTGTTTTGCCGAGCCGCGGATGCAACGCCAGCGTCCGATGGGCGGCGCGGGCGTCACTATGGCGGCAAGGGGGGATTATGGACGCGATCGACCGGCAGATTTTGGCGATGCTGCGCGCCAATGCCCGCCTGCCCCTCAAGTCGATCGCCGCGACCGTCGGGCTGGCACGCAGTTCGGTGCGCGCGCGCCTGTCGAAGCTCGAGGCGGCGGGAACGATCGGCGGCTATCATGCGCGCATCGTCGATCAAGGCGGGATCGCGGCGATCCTGCAGCTGCGGCTTGCGCGCACGCCGTCGCCCGAGATCGTCGGGGCGATCACCGACATGGCGGAGGTTGTGCGTTGCTATTCGCTGAGCGGCGACATCGACCTTCTCGTCGAGATCGAGGCCGCCGATGGGGCGCAGCTTAACGCCACGCGCGACCGGATCGCGACGATCGCGGGAGTCGATGACACGACGACCGCGCTGATCCTGAAGCGCGACAAGGATCGCTAGGCGGCGGCAATCGCCTCGATTTCGAGCAACCAGGCCTCGTCGTAGATGTCGGCGATGATGATCGTCAGCGCGGGCGAATGATCGCCGAGAATCTCGTGGCGGACCCGGTAGTTCGCTTCGCGATATTGGCGGTCGGACAGAAAGACGGTGACCTTGACCAGGTCTTGCAGCGCCATCCCGCCCGCGCGAAGCTGCGTTTCGATGTTGCGCCACACGATCCGGCATTGCGATTCGAAGTGCGCAGGAACATTGTTTGCCTCGTCGACCGGAACCTGACCGCTGACGAACAGCCAGCGTCTCGGTGCCTCGACCAGATGCGCCTGCGCATAGGAAACGCCGGTGGGATTGATTGCTCGATTGGGCATGATGGGTCTCGCTTTGCCGGAGGAGGGGAGGATCAATCCGGCCAGCGCCCCGGCGCAAAGCCCTCGTCGCGAGATGTTCAGCGCCGAGGCGTCGGGAAGGGCGGGTCGATCCATCGGCGCAGCTAGACGGCTTTTCGCGCATGGCTCCAGCGCCCGATCGGCGGATGGCCCGGCAGAGTGGCGGTTCAGCTATACGGCGGTGTATCCTCGAACTCGGCGAACCAGGGGTAATCGTTTGCGACGCTGGCGGTGAAGTTTGCGGGCCGCTTTTCGAGGAAGCTCGACACGCCTTCGGCGGCGTCGGGGCTGCGCCCGCGGGCGAAGATTGCGCGGCTGTCCCAACGATGCGCGCTCATCGGGTGCGGGGCGCCCAGCATCCGCCACAGCATGTGGCGGGTGAGCGCGACCGACACGGGCGCGCTGTGGTCGGTCAGTTCGCGCGCCTTGGCAATCGCGGCGTCGACCAGTTCGCCGGGGGCGTGAACCGATTGGACGAGGCCCTTTTCATGTGCTTCCTCGGCCGGGATCAGCCGCCCCGAAAAACACCAGTCGACCGCGGTCTGGATGCCGACGAGGCGCGGCAGGAACCAGCTCGACGCCGCTTCGGGGACGATCCCGCGGCGCGCAAAGACAAAGCCATAGCGCGCGGTTTCGCTCGCGAGCCGCGCGTCCATCGACAGGGTCATCGTCGCGCCGATGCCGACCGCGGCGCCGTTGATCGCGCCGAGGACGGGTTTCTTGCAGTCGAAAATGCGCATCGACACGCGCCCGCCCGAATCGCGAATCAGCGGGTGCGACCAGTCAATCGTCCCGTCGGCGGCGACCGGGCTCGCCGACATGCCGTCGGGCAGGATCGCCTGCTTGTCGGTGCGCTTGTCATAATCGAAGGTCGCCGCGCCTTGGCCCAGATCGGCACCCGCGCAATAGGCCTTCTCGCCCGAACCGGTGAAGATCACAGCGCGCACACCGTCGTCGTCGTCGCATTCGTCGAGCGCCGCGACGATTTCCAGCATCATTTCGGTGGTGAAGGCGTTCATCCGGTCGGGGCGGTGCAAGGTCAGCAGCGCGATGCCTTCGTGGCGATCGAGGCGAATCTGGTCGAAGCTCATGTCTCTCTCCCTTGGGTTTGGGCCATCGTTGCAAGCGATGCCGACGATGGCAAGCCCTTTACGTAAACGTAAACTCAACGTCGCCCCCGCGAACGCGGGGGCCGCTATCGGCGCAGCACAAGGTTGCCAGCGGCCCCCGCCTTCGCGGGGGCGACGTGACTGGTGACGCGCCGCACCTTTGCCGCTATAGGCGCCCGAACCGCCCCGGCGCCGCGTCTCCCTCGTGAGTCGCCACCGCCGGGGTCATTCATTTGGTTCCGACAGAAAGTTGACCACTATGGCCCGTCGCCGCCAGATTTACGAAGGCAAAGCCAAGATTCTGTACGAAGGCCCCGAACCGGGCACGCTGATCCAGTATTTCAAGGACGATGCGACCGCGTTCAATGCGCAGAAGCGCGGGACGATCAACGGCAAGGGCGTGCTCAACAACCGGATTTCGGAGCATGTGTTCACGCTGCTGGGTAACATCGGCGTGCCGACGCACTTCATCCGCCGCCTCAACATGCGCGAGCAGCTGATCCGTCAGGTCGAAATCGTCCCGATCGAGGTGATCGTCCGCAATGTCGCCGCGGGCACGCTGTCGAAGCGGCTGGGGATCGAGGAAGGGACGCAGCTTCCCCGCACGCTGATCGAATATTGCTACAAGGACGACGCGCTCGGCGATCCGCTGGTGGCCGAGGAGCATATCGCCTGCTTCAACTGGTGCAGCCAGGACGAGCTTCACGACATTCAGGACATGGCGATCCGCATCAACGACTTCATGAGCGGCATGTTCGCTGCGGTCGGCATCCGCCTCGTCGATTTCAAGCTCGAGTTCGGGCGGCTGTACGACGGCGATTTCAGCCGCATCATCCTGGCCGACGAGATCAGCCCGGATGGTTGTCGTCTGTGGGACATGACGACGAACGAGAAGCTCGACAAGGACCGTTTCCGCCGCGACCTCGGCGGCGAAGTCGAAGCCTATCAGGAAGTCGCGCGCCGGCTGGGGCTGTTGCCCGAGGGCGGCGACAATGCCGTGCTCGACCTCGAAAGCCACCGCAAGAAAAAGGGCTGAGCGGACGTTAAATCCTCCCTGTCGCGCAGCGATGGGGAGGTGGCAGTGCGAAGCGCTGACGGAGGGGCTAATGGCGCCAACGTCGCGGCCCCTCCACCACTCGCTGCGCGAGCGGTCCCCCTCCCCACGGCTACGCCGCAGGGAGGATTAGTTTCGGCCCTTCGGTCTTGGTTGAGCTTGGCGGGTCGAGTCGCAGCGCTTAACAAATCATCGCTGCCGCCCGTCCACGGCGGCTCCGCCTTGACGCGGACGCAATGATCGCCAGAACGGCCCGATGACCAGCCTCATCCTCCGGCGCGCCGCCATCGCGCTGTCGCCGTTTGCGCTTCTCGCCCTCTGCTCGCCGCCGCTGCTTGCCAAAGAAGTCGAAACGCCCGCCGCCGCCGCGGTCAATCCGCAGAACGACGCCGCAAGGGCGTGGAATTTCGCCACCAGCGACGTGCCGGTCGATCCCGAAACGATTTTCGGCGTTCTTCCCAACGGCATGAAATATGCGCTGCTGAAAAACAGCACGCCCCAGAACAGCGTCGTCATCCGGATGCGCTTCGACGTTGGCAGCTTTGCCGAGGCCGACGATCAGCGCGGTCTTGCCCATTTCCTCGAACATATGGCGTTCAACGGGTCGACGAATGTGCCCGAGGGCGAGATGATCAAGCTGCTCGAGCGCAAGGGGCTGGCGTTCGGCGCCGACACCAACGCCTCGACCGGTTTCGACGAGACGATATACAAGCTCGACCTGCCGAATGCGTCGGACGATCTGATCGATACCGGGCTGATGCTGATGCGCGAGACGGCGAGCGAGCTGACGATCGATCCCACCGCGGTCGACCGCGAACGCGGTATCATCCTGTCCGAGCGGCGCGCGCGCGACACCTATCAGCTGCGCAACCTCATCGACCAGCTCGATTTTCAGATGCAGGGGATGACGGTCGCGAACCGCCTGCCCATCGGTACCGAAAAGGTGATCCGCACCGCGCCCGCGTCGCGGCTGCGCGACCTGTACGATCATTATTACCGTCCCGAGCGCGCGACATTGGTCATGGTCGGCGATTTCGACCCCGCGGCGATCGAGGCGAAGATCAAGGCGTGCTTTGCCGACTGGACGGGGAAGGGCGCGGCAGGCGCGGATCCCGACATCGGCACGATCGACTATGCCCGCGCCGCGGCCGCCGACGATTTTATCGATCCCGCAATCCAGGATTCGGTGACGCTCGCCGCGTTCCGCCCGTGGATCGACGAACCCGATACCCAGGCGAAACGCGCGCGCCTGATCGCCGAAAATATCGGCGAGGCGATCGTCAGCCGCCGCCTTGCCAAGATCGCGCTCGATGAGGATTCGCCGATCCTTGGCGGATCGCTGTCCGACGCGAACGGCTGGAAAATCTTCGATCAGGTGACGATCGGTGCGGTGGCGAAGGAGGGCGCGTGGCAGGAGGCGCTGGCGCTCGTCGAGCAGGAGCGGCGGCGTGCGATCGAGCATGGGTTTACCGCGGCCGAGGTCGCCGAACAGCTCGCCAACCAGCGCACCGCGCTGCGCAACGCCGTCGCCGGCGCGGCGACGCGCCGCAGCGAGGCGCTTGCCGATGCACTCGTTGTCGCGGCAAAGGGCGAGGCGGTCTTCACCCGCCCCGAAGCGCGCCTGGCATTGTTCGAGGCGGTGGCGCCCTCGCTCGACGCCGCCGCGGTCACCGCCGCGTTCCGCAAACGCATGGAGGGGCTGAGCGCACCGCTCGTGCGCGTAACGGCGAAGGCGCCGATCGCGGGCGGCGCCGACGCGATCCTCGCCGGCCTGCAAGCGTCGATGAAGGTTTCCGTCGCGCCGCCCGCCGAGGCTGCGAGCGCCGCCTTTGCTTATGATGATTTCGGCGCGCCCGGGACGATTGTCGCCGACGACCGGATCGAGGACCTGGGCATCCGCCGCGTCCGCTTTGCCAATAATGTGATGCTCAACATCAAGACGACCGATTTCCAGAAGGACCGCGTGATGCTGTCGCTGCGCGTCGACGGCGGGACGTTGCTTGCGACGCGCGACGATCCGACGCGCGTTTCGCTCGCCAGCTCGTTCATGCTCGGCGGGCTGGAGGCGCATAGCGTCGACGATCTGCGGAGCGTGCTTGCGGGCAGAACAGTCAGCCCCGCCTTTGGCGCCGCGATCGATGCGTTCGGCGGCTCGGCGACGACCTCGCCCGAGGATTTCAGGCTTCAGGCGCAGCTGCTCGCGGCCTATCTGACGCATCCCGGCTATCGCGCCGATGGGCTCGCGCTCATCCGCCGCGTGCTGCCGCAGCAATATGCCGCGAACGACGCGACTCCCGCCGCCGTCATCGCGCGCGATGCGGGCGGCATCCTCGCGAACGACGATCCGCGCGCGCAGACCCCGCCGCTCGATAAGGTGATGGCGCTCGACTGGGCGCAGCTCAAACCCGTCATTGCCGACAGCCTCGCGAATGGCGCGATCGAGATCGGCGTCGTCGGCGACATCAGCGAGCAGGCGGCGATCGACGCGATCGCGGCGACCTTCGGCGCGCTGACGCCGCGCCGCGACGCCTTCGACCCGCGCAGCGATGCGCGTATCCGTGAATTTGCGATTGACCGCAGTGAGCGCACGCTGATCCATAAGGGGCCGGCCGAACAGGCGGAGCTGCGCGTCTATTGGCCCGCGCGCGACGACAGCGATCTGGCCGAGGCGATGCGGCTTCACCTGCTCGCGCGGGTGATGCAATTGAAGCTGACCGAGGAACTGCGCGAGCGGCTCGGCGAAAGCTACAGCCCTGGCGCCGCCGCCAGCCTGTCCGACGAGTTTCCGGGTTATGGCCACCTCTTCGCCGCGAGCAATGTCGATTACAAAGATCTGGCGACGACGCGTGCGGCGATCTTTGCTATCGCAAAGGATCTGCGCGATACGCCCGCCGACCCCGACCTGCTCGACCGCGCGCGGCGCCCGCTGGTCGAGGCGATGACCAAGGCACGGCGCGAGAACGTCTATTGGCTGAACTATGTCGCCGAAGCGACGAGCCAGGCCGATCGCCTCGACCGGAGCCGCAACGGCATCGCCGAGGTCGAGGCCGCGACACCCGCCGAGTTGCAGGCGCTGGCGCAGCGTTATCTGACCGACGACAAGGCGCTGATCATCAATGCGGTGAGCGACAAGGCGGGGAAATAGCGCGCTGGTGTCCAATGACGACCGATTGCGGACGTTGCCGTCCTTACCTAACCCGTTCGCATCGAGCGAAGTCGAGATGCCCCTCGGGCTAGGCCTAGCGCCGATGGGTGTCTCGACTTCGCTCGACACGAACGGAAAGAGGGGAAGGTCCGCTCACCACCCCAAAACGGTCAAAAGCTAAACCCGCCCCGGTGCCTTTGCCCGAATGAAATTTTCCAGCGCGGCGAAGAGCATCTCGCGCGCGTCGCTGCCCAGCATTTCGGCGGTTCGCCCGTCGAAATCGACGCGGTCGCCGCGCGCCGCGGCTCCGACCATCGCGGCGAGCAGCGCCTCGTCGAAACTGAGCCGCGGGCAGCAAGGCGGCGCGACGGCAAAAGGGTCCGGCCAGACATGCGCGATTGCCTCAACCACCAGACGAAAGCGGCGCGCCGCCAGGATATTACCCCAGCGCCTTTCAAGCTCGGGCATCGGATCGTGGCCGCTGCGGCGGCAGAGGATCGAATAGCGCAAGGCGAGCACCGCCTGTGCGGCCTCCACTGACAGGCCGCGCACCAGCGGCTGTTCGGTAAGCTGGCGGATCACTGTGCGGCTTTGCATGACATCCTCTCTCCCGACCCGGTGCAATCCGCCGGTCCGCTGCATCGCAGCGGAAAAAGATGCCGGCCGCCTTGTCGCAGCTTGAAGATGCAGCGGCCGGCAGGAGGGGACTGCCTGACTGTGCTATTGAGAATTAATCGCAATTACAAGTGAAAAAAGAGGCGCCCGAAAGCGCCTCTGGGATCTGCGGTTTTCTATCTCGTCGCCCCCGCGAAGGCGGGGGCCGCTGTCAATTCATACGACGAAGCGGGAAAAGGCCGCATGCGGCCCCCGCCTTCGCGGGGGCGACATTTTCATTCTCAATCGTCGCCCGCAGGCTTCGACTGAAGCTGGATATAATTTTCGATGCCCATGCGCTCGATCATCTCGAACTGCTTTTCCAGCTCGTCGACATGATGTTCCTCGCTTTCGAGGATGTCGGCGAACAGGTCGCGGCTCACATAGTCGCGCACGCTTTCCGAATGGGCGATCGCATCCTTGAGCAGCGGGATCGCTTCCTCCTCAAGCGCGAGGTCGGCCTTCAATATTTCCTCGACCGTCTCTCCGACGCGCAGGCGGCCGAGCAACTGAAAGTTGGGAAGGCCGCCCAGGAAGAGGATGCGATCCGCCAGCTTGTCGGCATGCTTCATCTCGTCGATCGACTCTTCACGCTCGAAATGCGCGAGGCGCGCGACGCCCCAATTGTCGAGCATCCGGTAATGCAGCCAATATTGATTGATCGCGGTCAGCTCGTTCTTCAGCGCTTCGTTGAGGAAGTCGATGACCTTTTCGTCGCCCTTCATGATGTCAGTCCTGTCATTTTCGTTGTGCGGGGATGGCGGCATCATACCGCCCCGGACCCCATCAGGCCAAGGGTAAAAATGGCAGAAATCTGCTAAAAATCAGGCGGCTGCGGTCGCGTCGCTGATGATATTGCGAGCGAATGACAGGCACTGGCCGCACTTGGGTTTGCGACCCAGTTGCGCATAAGCGGCCTTGGCACACCGCAACTGGCCGCTCCGCGCAACATCGCGCAGCTGGCTTTCCCTTATTGCGTTGCAGACACAGACGACCATGTGCGAATCCTTCTCAACAACCCTGATCTAGGGATAGTGCGAGAGATTCGCAACAGGAAAGATGCGAGTGGTTCGCAGTCCGAAGAAGCCTATTTTTCATCGGCATGGCCTTGCCCGAAAAGTGATTCGCGGGCATAGGCGCGCGCATCTTCACGCCCTCCCACACAAAGGTCCGCCCCATGAAAGTGAATGTCTACGTCACGCTCAAGCCGGGGGTGCTCGATCCGCAGGGCAAGGCGATCCATCATGCGCTCGAGGGATTGGGCTTTGCAGGCGTTGCCGACGTGCGCGCGGGCCGCTTCATCGAACTCGACGTGGCTGACAGCACGAGCGATGCCGACCTCGACGCCATGTGCGCCAAGCTGCTCGCCAACACGGTGATCGAGAACTACCGCATCGAACGCGCCTGACCCGCATTTAAGGAGCCTGCCCCATGAAGACCGCCGTCATCGTCTTTCCCGGCTCCAACTGCGACCGCGACATGGCCGTCGCGCTGGAGACGGTCACCGGCCGCGCCCCCGCGATGGTATGGCACCGCGAGACCGAGCTGCCCGATGGCACCGATTTCATCGCGCTGCCCGGCGGCTTTTCCTATGGCGATTATCTGCGCTCGGGCGCGATGGCGGCGCGTTCGCCGATCCTGCGTGCGGTCGCCGACGCCGCGGCGCGAGGCGTTCCGCTGCTCGGAATTTGCAACGGCTTTCAGGTGCTGACCGAGGCCGGTCTGCTCCCCGGCGCGCTGATGCGCAACGCGGGGCTGAATTTCGTCTGCCGCAACGTCCCGCTGAAAGTCGAAAACAGCCAGTCGTTGTTTACCGCGAGCTATAGCGCCGGCGAGCAAATCCATATTCCGGTCGCACACCACGACGGCAATTATTTCGCCGATGCGGACACGCTCGACCGGATCGAGGGCGAAGGCCGCGTCGCATTTCGCTATCTGGACAGCGTCAACGGGTCGGCACGCGACATCGCGGGTATTCTGAACGACGCGGGCAATGTGCTCGGCATGATGCCGCACCCCGAACGCGCGATCGACCGCGCGCACGGCGGCACCGACGGGCTACGCCTGTTCGAGGCGGCGCTCGGCGTCCTCGCCTGATCGGCGCGGCGGCGACGCTTCGGCGGCGCCTTCGCTCCGCGGCAACCAGGGGCCGACGATCAGCAGCACCGTCGGCCAGAGCATCGTGTTCCAGATATCGTGCCAGTGCTCGGCGTCGGGCTGGATCGTCGAGCGGCTATATTCGGCGGTGAGGTCGAGCCATTCGCCGCCGCATGCCATCGCCAGCACCGCCAGCCATGCGGCGATCCAGCCGCCGCGCCCGCGCCATGCGAGGCGCACGACCAGAAACAGCGCCAGGCCGAAATAGACGTGCAGCGCGTCCTTGCCGAGGCCCGTCGCCTCGATAACGGACATTTTGCGCGTTTCGAACAGAACGGCAATCTCGATCAGCGTCATGTGGGGTCAAACCTTGGCGGCAAAGGGGGTGAAATCGGTGCCTTCGTCGAACACGTCGACACCTTCGCGCCGCTTCAACGCGCCAACCACGACATAGGTTACCGGCGTCAGCGCCGCCTCCCACAAAGTCTTGATCAGCCATTGCGACAGCACGACCTGATAAAGCTGTTCGGGCGGCCAGCCGGCAAGGCCGTAAAAGGCGAGGGGATAGAAAATCAGGCTGTCCAGCCCCTGACCGACGACCGTAGAGCCAATGGTGCGCATCCACAGGAAGCGCCCGCCGGTCCACAGCTTCATCCGCGCCAGGACATAGGAGTTGGCGAACTCGCCGACCCAGAAGGCGGTCATCGAGGCGAGGACGATGCGCCAGCTGTTGCCGAACACGAACTCATAGGCCTCCTGACCCGGCCAGCCGTCGGCGGGCGGCAGCGACACGACCGCCCACGCCATGAAGGCCATGAAGGCCAGTGCGGCAAAGCCCGTCCAGATCACCCGCCGCGCGCGGGCGTAGCCATAAACTTCGGTGAGGACATCGCCGATGATGTAGCTGATCGGGAAAAAGAGCACCCCGGCGCCGAAAGCCCATTCGCTGCCGTCCGGCAACACGACATAGCTTGGCTTCGACGCGCCGATGATGTTCGACAGGAGCAGGATGGCGACAAAGGCCGCCATCAGCAGGTCGTAATAGCGGAAGTGGCGGACGCTCGCGGCGTTCACATGCACGGGCGGCATCGGCGGAGGCGGTGTGTCGGTCATCGACGCGCTGCTTAACGCGCTTTGCAGCCGACGCAAACCACGCTATTCGCGCAGCCGTCCTTAACCGGCTCCACGCGCCCGTAGCTCAGCTGGATAGAGCACCCGCCTTCTAAGCGGGTGGCCGCAGGTTCGAATCCTGCCGGGCGCGCCATCATCCAACCGCCAATCGATAACCCACGGCCGGTTCGTTGATGATCAGCGCCGGCCGCACCGGGTCGCGCTCGATTTTCTGGCGCAGGCTTCGCACCGCGACTCGCAGATAGTCGATATGGTCCTGCTGCGCCGGTCCCCACACCGATCGCAGGAGATGGGCGTGGGTAAGAACACGGCCGGCGTGCTTGGCGAGCTCGGCGAGCACCGCATATTCCTTGGGCGTCAGATGCACCGTTTCCCCGTCGCGCCGGACGCTGCGCCGGTGCAGGTCGATCGCTAGCGAACCGATGACCAGTGGCTCCTGCGCAGCACCGGGGCTAAGGTCGACGAGGCTGTCGATATAGCGATCGAGCTGCGCGGTTTCGGCGGCGACGGCCGCGGCGAGCGCCTTGTCGCCGCCCTCGGCCCGCCGCAGTGCGCGCGCCGCGGCGGCGATGGCGTTGAGGCGCGGCTTGACGTCCTCGCCAATCGACATGAGCAGCGCCGCGCTCAGCCGGTCGCGCTCGCGCAGCGCGGCCACTTCGCGCGCCTCGCCCTCGAGCCGCGCGCGTTCCAGCGCGAGGGCGACCTGATCGAGCAGGTTGCCGAGCAGCTGGCGCTGATTTGCGGCGACCGGCGGCAAACCATCCTCGCGCGCGAGACCTGCGGCGGCGAGGACAGCGTCGCCCGAGGCGATCGGGTGGAATTGCCAGTCGGCGGTATCGCGACGCGAAACGCCGCGGCCCGATGGTTCGCCGGTGGCGAGGGTCAGCGCGGCGGCGGCAAGATCGCTGGGGCCGAGTGCGACGCTGGCCGGGGCGGCGGCGGCGATTTGCGGTGCCTCGCTTCCAGTGACAAGCACCACATGGCTGCCGAAGAGCCGCGCGAGCTCATGGACCGCGACGTCGGCGATCGACTGTTCGTCGGTGCAGGAGAGGAGGCGGCGTGCGAGGCCGGCGATTGTCGCGTTGCGCGCGGCGTGCGCGTCGGCGCGCCGACTCTGTTCGCGCAGCGACGCGGCCAGACGGCTGGTGACCACGGCGACCAGGAACAGCGCGGCCACCGTCACGATGTCGGCAGGGCTGTGGATGGCGAAGGTGCGATAGGGCGCGGTGAAATAGTAATTATAGGTGAGTGTCGAGAGGACGGCGGCGGCAATCGCCGGCCATTGCCCGCAGCTGACCGCGGCGACGAGCACCGGCGGAATATAGAGCAGCGCGACCGGGGCGTTGCCCCACCGATCGGCGATCAATAATCCGGCAAGCGTCGCGCCGGCGATCAGAAGCAAGGTGGCCGCATAGCCGCCAAGGCGTTTTGCCATTTCATTCTGCCGGATCGCCCGGCTTGTCGCAGTCGTGTCCATGCGCACATAAATGCGCTTCCCGCGCCGCGGCGTCGAGAGGCGCGAGTAAAATCCACATGGAATCTTTATGCCGTCCAACGCCACATCGCGGGCATGGAAAATCATCCGAACACATCATCGTCAGCCGGCGACGCGGCTTCGCTCCCCCACGCGCCCAAGGATCGCTTGCCCGTGCTGATGCTCGGCGCCATTGGCGTCGTCTTTGGCGACATCGGCACCTCGCCGCTCTATGCGCTGAAGGAAAGTTTTATCGGGCCGCATCCGCTGGCGGTCGACCGCCTGCACATCTTTGGCGTGCTCAGCCTCATCTTCTGGTCGCTGATGCTGATCGTCACCGTCAAATATGTGTTCGTGGCGATGCGCGCGCACAACCGCGGCGAGGGCGGCTCCTTCGCATTGCTCGCCCTGGTGTCGCGCCATCTCGCAGCTAGCCGATGGAGCGGGACGTTGGTGGTGCTCGGCGTGCTCGCGGCTGCCATGTTCTATGGCGACGCGATGCTGACCCCGGCGATCTCGGTTCTCTCTGCGGTCGAGGGGCTGATGGTGGTCGAGGCGGGCTTGCAGCCGCTCGTGCTGCCGATCGCGGTGGTGATCCTGATCGCGCTGTTCCTGATCCAGTCGCGCGGGACGGCGCGGGTGGGGGCGTTGTTCGGGCCGATCGTCCTCGTCTATTTCGCGACGCTGGCGACGCTCGGCGTGGTCAACATCGCCGCGCACCCCGAGATCCTGGGGATTCTCAATCCCTGGTGGGCGGTCGAGTTTTTTCTCTATGACACGCGGCTCGCTTTCCTCGCGATGGGGTCGGTGTTCCTCGCGGTGACGGGCGCCGAAACGCTCTATGCCGATATGGGCCATTTCGGGCGCAAGGCTGTGGGGCTCAGCTGGCTGACGCTTGCCTATCCGTGCCTGATGCTGAACTATATGGGGCAGGGCGCGCTGTTGCTCGGCACCCCCGAAGCCGTCGAGAATCCTTTCTATCTGATGGCGCCTGAATGGGCGCGACTGCCGCTGGTGTTCATCGCCACCGCGGCGACGATCATCGCCAGCCAGGCGGTGATCTCGGGCGCCTTTTCGGTGACGCATCAGGCGATCCAGCTGGGCTTCCTGCCGCGCCTGCGCACGCTGCACACCAGCGAAAAGGCGGCGGGGCAGATCTATATTCCCGCGATCAACTGGGGCTTGCTGGCGATGGTGCTGCTGCTCGTGCTGGGCTTCGGCGAATCGACCCGGCTGGCGTCCGCCTATGGCATTTCGGTTATCGGCACGATGCTCATCACCACGCTGATGCTCGCCGTCCTGATCTTCAAGGTCTGGCGTTGGAATGGCTGGCTGGCGACGGGAACGATCGGCCTGTTCCTGCTCGTCGACGGCGTCTATTTTGCTTCCAACATTACCAAGATTCCCGACGGCGGCTGGTTCCCGCTGGTCGTCGCGGCGGCGCTGTTCACCATACTCACCACCTGGGCCACCGGCCGCCGCCTGATGCGCGCGCGGCTGGAGGAGGCGAGTATGCCGCTACCGCTGTTTATCGAATCCGCCGCCGCCTCTGCGCACCGCGTCCGCAACACCGCGGTGTTCATGTCGGCATCGGCCGAGGGCATTCCTCCGGCGCTGCTCCATAATCTGAAGCATAATCAGGTGCTGCACGAACGCGTGCTGATTCTCACGGTGCTGGTCGAGGATGTGCCCTACGCCGATCCCGCAACGCGGCTCGAGGCACAGGACGCCGGGCGTGGCTTTTTCCGCGTGATTCTGCGCTATGGTTTCATGGAGGAAGTCGACGTCCCGCGCGACCTTGCGCGGCTCGACGCGATCGGCGATCCGTTCGACATGATGACGACGAGCTTTTTCCTGGGGAGGCAAAAGCTGGTCGCCTCGACCGCCAAGCCGGGGATGGCATTGTGGCGCGAGCGGCTGTTCGCGTGGATGAGCAAAAGCTCCGAAAGCGCGATGGAGTTTTTCAAGATCCCGACGAACCGCGTCGTCGAGCTCGGCAGCCAGGTCCAGATCTGACCTCGCCGGCTCAGGTGCGCTTGGGCGAAAGCATCGGGACGATGCGCGCCATGGCTGCGATCGCGAGCAACAGCGTCGCCGCCGCGAACGCCATCGTGTAGATGGGCTCGCCGGGGAAAAACGCCTGCATCGCCGATCCCATCAGCGACGCGACGAGCAGCTGCGGGATCACGACGAAGACGTTGAACAGCCCCATATAGATGCCGAGCTTGGCCTGCGGCAGGCTCGATGCGAGGATCGCATAGGGCATCGCGAGCACCGAGGCCCAGAAGATGCCGATGAAGATTTCGCTGAGGATCAGCAGCATCGGATCGCGCAGCACGAAGAAGCTCGCAAAGCCGATCGCGCCGCAACCAAGGCCGATCATATGCGTCGGCGCCTGCCCCAGCCGCCGCGAAAGCCAGGGGAGCAGCGTCAGCGCCGCCACCGCGGCGACGCCGTTGTACACGGCGAACAGCTGGCCGACCCAGTTCGCCGCCGCCTGATAGTCGGCGCTCGCGGCATCGACCGCGCCATAATGATATTGCGCGACGATCGGCGTCGTGTTGATCCACATGATGAACAGCGCCGACCAACTGAAGAATTGCACGAGCGCAAGCCGCTTCATCAGCAGCGGCATTCCCGCGAAATCGCCGATGATGCTCGCCAGTATGTTGGTCGTCCGCCCGCGTCGGGCCAGCATGATGGCGGCGATGTTCGCCAGCCCATAGGCGATGAGCAGCGCGCCGAGCAGCAGCACCTCGCGCAGCAGCGCAAAATGCTGCTGGACCGCGGCGACCGCGGCGCCCGCGGCGATCCAGACAAGGCCGGCGCCAAAGCCACGGTCGGCAAGATTGTGCGCGGGCGGCGGCGCGGACGCCGGCTCGCTCGCGGCAAAACTTGCCATTTGCGCCGGATCATATTCGCGCGTCGTCACGATCGTCCACAGCACCGACAGGAACAGCGCGGCGCCGCCGAACCAGAAGGCATATTTGACGGTGTCGGGAATCTGTCCGGGCGGCGCGACATTGGCGACGCCCATCGCCTCCATCGCCGCGGGAAACAGCGATCCGACGACCGCGCCCGCGCCGATGAACGCGGTCTGCACTGCATAGCCGGCGCTATGCTGGTCCTTCCGCAGCATGTCGCCGACAAAGGCGCGGAAGGGCTCCATCGAAATATTGAGCGAGGCGTCGAGCAGCCACAGCATCGCCGCGGCGAACCAGATGGCCGGGCTTTCGGGCATCGCGAACAGCGCGATCGCGGCAAGGATCGCACCCGCGAGAAAATAGGGACGGCGCCGGCCGAGGCGGCCGAGCCAGGTCTTGTCGCTCAGATGCCCGACGATCGGCTGGACAAGCAGCCCGGTCAGCGGCGCGGCGACCCACAGGCCGGGCAGCCGCTCGATGTCCTCGCCAAGCGATTGGAAGATGCGGCTCATATTCGCATTTTGCAGCGCAAAGCCGATCTGGATGCCGAAAAAGCCAAAGCTGATGTTCCACAGGCCGGCAAAGCCCTGCCGCGGCTTGTCCATGCGTCTCTCCCCGTCGGGCCGCGCGCGCGGCTTCTGACGTGCCGGTGTTGCAGCGCGGACCGGGCAGGGCAAGCGGCTTGGTGGTTTACGTATACGAATACGTGAGGGCCATGAATCCTCCCTGTGGCGAAGCCATGGGGAGGTGGCAGCGCGAAGCGCTGACGGAGGGGCTTTGGCACCGCCGTCGCGGCCCCTCCACCACTCGCTGCGAGCGGTCCCCCTCCCCATCGCTGCGCGACAGGGAGGATTTTATGCCCGCCCATCAGACCCCCCTCAAACCGCCGTGCTCTGCCTCTTCACCAGCCGCGTCGGCAAAACCCGCCGCTCGGCGTCCTCGCCGTCGATGCGGCGGAGCAGCGCATCGACAAGCAGCTCGCCCGCGCCTTTCATGTCCTGCATCACCGTCGTCAGCGTCGGTGAGGTCAGGTTGGCGGCGGGGATGTCGTCGAAGCCGATGATCGCGACGTCCTGCGGCATCGCCATCCTCGCTTCGGCGAGCGCGCGCATCGCGCCGATCGCAATCAGGTCGCTCGCGGCAAAGATCGCGTCGAAGCGCGCGCCGCCCGCCAGCAGCGAGGTCGCCGCGGCATAGCCCGACGCTTCCGACGACACGGCATCGCGCTGCAGCGCGGGGTCGGGTTCGATCCCCGCAGCGCGCATGGCTTGGCAAAGCCCGCGATAGCGATCGTGAAACTCGGGCGCGTGATCCGATGCGTCGCCCAGGAAGGCGATATGCCGCCGCCCGATCTCGATCAGGTGTGCGCCCGCCTGCTCGCCCGCGCCGATATTGTCCGACCCGACGGTCAGGCCGATGTCGCCCTTTGACACCGATCCCCAGCGCACGAATTTCGTGTCCATCTCGACCAGATGTTCCAGCTTTTCGCGGTAAAGCTGATAGTCGCCATAGCCCAGCAGGATGATGCCGTCCGACCGGTGGCTGTCCTGATAGGCGACGTGCCAGTCGTTGTGCATCTGCTGGAAACTGATGAGCAGATCATAACCGCGCAGCGCGCATTGGCGCGTGATCGACCCCAGCATCGACAGGAAAAAGGGGTTGATCATCGATTCGTCGGGCGTGGGATCCTCGAAAAAGAGCAGGGCGAGCGTGTGCGTGCGCTGCGACCGCAGGCTCGAGGCGTTCTTGTCGACCGTATAGTTGAGCTCTCGCGCGATGCGTTCGATGTTCGCGCGCGTCGCGGCGCTCACCGATTTGCTGCCGCGCAGCGCGCGCGACACGGTGGGCTGCGACACACCCGCCAGATAGGCGATGTCGAAACTGGTCGGCTTGGCGGAGGGCGGACGCCCCATGTTCCTCTCCTGCCACGGCCGCCCGGTGGCGGCCGTCTGTTGCGCATGATTTAGCGGCTGGCCGGGACGGCGCAATGGCTTGGCGGACCGGCGCGGCAGCGGCATCGTCGCTGTGACATTTTGGCGACAAGCGCTTCTTCCGCATATTATGCGTATACGTATACCCTATGGCGGCACGGCGCGATTGGTTTCAATTGCGAGGCTCAAGATGGGTCAAGCCCACGCGTCGGAGAGGAAGCTGAAGGACGATCCCGTCCCCGGTCCGATGCGCGGTCATCGACGCCCGTCTGTACCAGGGGAATCACTATGACCATGCCAGCCAGCCTCCGCCGCAGCGCCAGCGCCATCGCGATGGGCGTTGCCTTCACCGCCTTCCTGCCCGTCGCCGCCATGGCGCAGGACACCGATCCCGTCGCTGCCGACGCGGGCGCCGAGGACGAAATCGTCGTCAGCGGTATTCGCGGCGCGATCAACAATTCGGTTCAGGCGAAAAAGAACAGCACCTCGATCGTCGAGGTCGTCTCGGCCGAAGACATCGGCAAGCTGCCCGACCTTTCGATCGCCGAATCGCTCTCGCGTCTGCCGGGTCTCGCGACGCAGCGCCTCGACGGCCGCGCCAATGTGGTGTCGATCCGCGGTCTTGCGCCCGATTTCACCACGACGCTTCTGAACGGCCGCGAACAGGTGTCGGCGAGCAACAATCGCGGCGTCGAGCTCGACCAATATCCGTCCGAATTGCTGAACGGTGCGATCGTTTATAAAACCCCCGACGCATCGCTGATCGGACAGGCGCTGGGCGGCACGATCGACATGCGTACGGTGCGCCCGCTCGCGCATGGCAAACGCACGATCGCGGCCGGCGCCCGTTTCGAAATCAACGATCTGGGCAAGCTTAATCCCGATATTTCGGACAAGGGCTATCGCGCCAATATATCCTATATTGACCAGAATGCCGATGGCACGCTCGGCTGGGCGATCGGCTATGCGCGGATGCAGTCGCCGACCGCCGAGGAGCGCTTCAACGCATGGGGTTATCCCGAGGTCACCGATGGAACCAACTCGGCTTTCCTCATCGGCGGAGCCAAGCCCTATGTGAAGTCGAACGAGCTCAAGCGCGACGGCGTGATGGCGGTCGTCGAATGGCAGCCCAGCGACCGGTTCCACATGACGCTCGACGGCTATTGGTCGAAATTCAAGGACGAACAGCGGCTGCGCGGCATCGAGTTCCCGCTAGCCTGGGGCAATTCGACGCTGCAACCCGATTTCACCATCGAAGACGGCCTGGTGACGTCGGGCACATGGACCGGCACCGAAGCGGTGATGCGCAACGACGTCGTTCACCGCACCGCGACGATCATCGCGGGCGGGTGGAACAGCCAGTTCAAACCCAATGACAGGCTGACGCTCGAACTCGACCTTGGCTATTCGCGGATCAAGAAGACCGAGGAAAATCTCGAAATCTATCTGGGCACCGGCCGCGGTCAGAATGCCGGCGCGCGCGAAACCGCGCTGGGCTTTACGCTGCGCAAGAAGGGCGGGATTATTTTCGATCCGTCGCTCGACTATGCCGACCCCAATCTCTTCGTCATCACCGATCCGCAGGGCTGGAACAGCTGCGGCGGCGCGGTGCCCAATTGCCAGGACGGCTTCGTCAACACGCCGCGGATCAAGGACGAGCTGAAATCGCTGCGCCTGCAGGCGACGCAGGAACTCGACGGCGTCATCAGCAGCCTTCGCGTCGGCGCCAATTATTCGGATCGCAAGAAAAGCCTCGACGATCGCGGCTTCGTGCTGACGAGCGAAAATTATCCGGCCGATACGCCGGTTCCCGCCGAGTATCTTTACGATCCGGTGTCGCTGGACTTTATCGGCATTCCCGGCATGGTCGCGTTCGACAGCTGGCGCTTCTACAATGACGGCAATTATGTGCTGACCGATGCGGCCGGCTTCGACCCGGCGCGCGTTTTCAACGACTATACGATCCGCGAAAAGGTGCTCACCGGCTTCATCCAGGCGAATTTCGACGCCGATGCGGGCAGCACGCCGATCCGCGGCAACGTCGGCGTCCAGATCGTCCATTCGGATCAGGAAGGGTCGAGCTTCTATGGCCAGGTCGTCGGCGGCGTCACGCAGACGACGCCGGTCACCGATGGCGACAAATACACCGACATCCTGCCGAGCATCAACCTGTCGGTCGAATTCGCCGACAATACCTTCCTGCGCTTCGGTGCGGCCCGGATGCTCGCGCGTGCGCGCATGGATCAGCTGAAACCCGGCGGCGGCGTCAATTTCGACACGGCGAAGCGCAACAACACCGACGTTAACGCGTCACCCTGGTCGCTCGACCTTGGCAATGCGAAGCTGCGGCCGCTGATGGCGGACACGATCGATGTCGGACTCGAAAAATATTTCGGGCAGGGCGGCTATGTCTCGATCGGCGGCTTCTACAAATATCTCGAGAATTACATTTATCGCCAGATCAACCCCTTCGACTTCTCCGACTTCGAAGTTCCCGACGGCGGGACCGTTGGCACGCGCGCAGGGCTCAGCAAGCAATGGCTGAACGGCAATGCGGGCCGCGTCTATGGCGCAGAGGCGTCCTTCTCCCTGCCTTTCGCGAACTTCAGCCAGTCGCTCGACGGTTTCGGCGTGCTCGGCAGCGCCTCATTCACCAAGAGCCGCGTGCGCGAAGGCGGCGAGGATCCGATTTCGATGCCCGGTCTGTCTAAATGGGTCGTGAACGGCACGGCTTACTTTGAAAAGGACGGGTTCCAGGTCCGCGCATCGGGTCGTTACCGCTCGAAATTCCTCGCCGAAGTATCGACGATCAGCCTCGCGCGCGACATGTTCATGGCCAAGAGCGAGTTCGTCGTCGACGCCCAGATCGGCTATACGTTCCAGAGCGGTACGCTCGAAGGACTGGGCATTCTGCTCCAGGCGTCGAACCTGACGAACGAGCCGTTCGTGACCTATTACAACGACGATCCCCGCCAGATCCGCGACTATCAGAATTACGGTCGCAACTTCATGGCGGGGATCACATACAAGTTCTGAGCTGGCGCGCGGGCCGGTGGCAACGCCGGCCTGCGTGCAAGCGCGGACGGACCTGTTCCGCCGTCGCCGAACGAGAGGAATGAACAGGGTGGGCGATAGCCGCATCACGAAGGTCGTCATCGTCGGCGGCGGGACCGCGGGCTGGATGGCCGCTGCGGCGCTGTCGCGGACGATGGAAAATCTGTCGATCCGGCTGGTCGAAAGCGATGCGATCGGAACGGTCGGCGTCGGTGAGGCGACAATCCCCGCGATCCGCCTGTTCAACGCGCTTGTCGGTATCGATGAGGATGAATTCGTCCGCGAAACGCAGGGGACGTTCAAGCTCGGCATCCAGTTTCACGACTGGGGCCGGATCGGCGACGTTTACATGCACGCCTTTGGCCAGATCGGCCGCAGTCTCGGCATGTTGCCGTTCCAGCAATATTGGCTGCGCGGCCGCGCGGAGGGCGTCGCGGGGCGGTTGGGCGGCTATTCGCTGGGCGAAACCGCGGGCCGCCAGAACCGCTTCGCGCGATTGCCGCGGATTCCCGATACCAGTCTCGACGGCATCGCCTATGCCTTTCATTTCGATGCCGCGCTCTACGCCGCCTATCTGCGCAAGGTCGCCGAAGCGGCGGGGGTCCGGCGCACCGAGGGCAAGATCGCGACGGTCCGGCGAAATGGCGGGAGCGACCATGTCGAGGCGGTCGTGCTCGAAAATGGCGAGGCGATCGAGGGCGAGCTTTTCATCGACTGCTCCGGCTTCCGCGCGTTGCTGATCGAGGAAGCGCTCGAAACCGGCTTTGAGGACTGGACGCACTGGCTTCCCTGCGACCGGGCGATTGCGGTGCCCAGCGAAAATGCCGGTCCGCCGCGCCCCTATACGCAGGCGATCGCGCATCGCGCCGGCTGGCAATGGCGCATCCCGCTCCAGCACCGCACGGGCAACGGCCATGTCTTTTGCAGCGATTTCATCAGCGAGGATGAGGCCACCGCCGTATTGCTCGCGAATATCGAGGGACGCGCGCTCGCCGAACCCCGGACGCTGTGCTTCCGCACCGGGATGCGGCGTCGGGCCTGGAATGCGAACGTCATCGCGCTGGGGCTCGCCTCGGGCTTTCTCGAACCGCTCGAATCGACCAGCATCCATCTGATCCAGAACGGCATCGCCAAGCTGATCGCGCATTTCCCCGATCGCGATTTCGATCGCGTCAATATCGACGCCTACAACCGCCGCGTCCGCTTCGATTACGAACGCATCCGCGATTTCGTGATCCTACATTATCACGCGAACCAGCGCACCGATTCGCCTTTCTGGATCCGTTGCCGCGAGATGGGCATTCCCGACACGCTCGCGCAAAAGATCGAGCTGTTCCGCAGCCAGGGACAGATCGTGCGCGAAAGCGACGAGCTGTTTGTCGAGATCGGCTGGTTTCAGGTCATGACGGGGCAGCATGTGACGCCGCGGGGCTATCACCCGATGGCCGATCAGCTGACGCGCGACGAACTGGCGGGCTTTTTCGCCGACATCGAAACGATCGTCGCGCGCACCGCTTCGCATCTTCCCACTCAACAGGATTTCATCGCGCAGCATTGCGCGGCAGGAGTGCCCGCATGAGCTTGCTCGCATCGATCATCGCGCTGAGCATGGCGGGGGCCGCGCCCGCCGCCGACTATCGGCAGCGGCCGCCCGGGGACGAGGTGATCTATTTCGTCCTCCCCGACCGCTTCGAAAATGGCAACCCGAAGAACGATCGCGGCGGCCTCAAGGGTGATCGTCTCGCCACCGGCTACGACCCCACGGACAAGGGCTTTTTCCACGGCGGCGACCTCGCGGGCCTGACGAAGCGGCTCGATTATATCCAGGGGCTCGGCGCCACGGCGATCTGGTTTGCGCCGATTTTCAAGAACAAGCCGGTGCAGGGCGCGCCGGGGCAGGAGAGCGCGGGCTATCACGGCTATTGGGTGACCGACTTCACCCAGGTCGATCCGCATTTCGGCACCAATGCGGAGTTCAAGGCCTTCGTCGACGCGGCGCACGCCCGCGGGATGAAGGTCTATATGGACATCATCGCCAACCACACCGCCGACGTCATTACATACAAGGAAGGCGCGGCGGAGGATTTTCGTTACCGCAGCCTCGCCGACTATTCCTGGTCGCGCCGCGGGGGCGTCGATGGTCCGGCGATCAACCCCGGTTTTGCGGGCGATCATGTCGCGACGCCGGAAAACTGGGCGAAGCTGACCGACCCGTCCTTCGCCTATACGCCCGTGGTGCCCAAGGGCGAGGAGCGGGTGAAGGTGCCGGCATGGCTCAACGACCCGATCTATTACCACAACCGCGGCAACAGCGACTGGGTTGGCGAATCCGCGTTCTATGGCGATTTTGCCGGGCTCGACGATCTGGCGACCGAAAATCCGCGCGTGGTGCAGGGCTTCATCGACATCTTTGGCCGCTGGATCGACGAATTTGGCATCGACGGCTTCCGCATCGACACCGCCAAGCATGTGAACCCCGAATTCTGGCAAGCCTTCGTCCCTGCGATGCAGGCGCGGGCGAAGGCGCGCGGCATCCCCAATTTTCACATTTTCGGCGAAGTCTATATCGACGGCGTCGATCCGGGGTCGCTCGCCGCCTATACGCATAGCGCGGGCCTGCCGTCGGTGCTCGATTTCAGCTTCGCGCGCGCGGTGATCGACAGCGTGAGCGGCACGAAGGGCACCGACCTGTTCGCGCGCCTGTTCGACGGCGATGTGCTGTACAAGGGCGGCGCCGACGCCGCGCTCCAGCTGCCGACCTTCCTCGGCAATCACGACATGGGCCGCTTCGCGATGTTCGTGAAACAGGCGAACCCGCAAGCCGACGACGCCGAGCTGCTTGCGCGGACGATGCTCGGCCATTCGATGCTGCTGACGCTGCGCGGAGTGCCGACCATCTATTATGGCGACGAGCAGGGCTTCGTCTCCGACGGCCACGACCAGCTCGCGCGCGAGAATATGTTCGCGTCAAAGGTAGCGGTCTATAACGACAATGACCTCATCGGCACCGATGCGACCACCGCCGACGCCAATTTCGACACCGCGCACCCGCTCTATCGGCATATCGCGGCGCTCGCGGCGATCCGCCGCGACACGCCGGCGCTGACACGCGGCGCGACAAAGCTGCGCACCTTTTCCGATAAGCCCGGCCTGCTCGCGGTGTCGCGTTTCGACCCCGACACGGGGCGCGAGGTGCTGCTCGCCTTCAATACGTCTGCGGCCCCGGTGTCGGCGACGATTGCCGTGGATATGAAAAGCGCGGGCTTCAGCGCGCTCCATGGCGATTGTCCGGCCCGCCCTGCGGCGCCGGGCAGCCTCCGCCTCTCTCTCCCCGCCTTCGGCACCCTCATCTGCCAAGCCACTGAATAAGCGAACCCGCGTGACATCGAACCAGCCTCTCGTTCAGGACCAGACAATCCCCGCCATCGCCGCCAATATTCCGTGGTGGAAGGGTGCGGCGATCTATCAGGTCTATCCGCGCAGCTTCGCCGATTCGAACGGCGACGGCGTCGGCGATCTCGCCGGGGTCACCGCGCGGCTCGACCATATCGCCAGCCTCGGCGTCGATGCGATCTGGCTGTCGCCCTTCTATCCCTCGCCGATGGACGATTTCGGATACGACATCGCCGATTATTGCGGCGTCGATCCGATCTTCGGCACGCTCGCCGATTTCGACGAACTGGTGGCACGTGCCCACGCGCTGGGACTGAAGGTCACGACCGACCTCGTCTTCGCGCACACCTCCGACCGGCACGCCTGGTTTGCGGAGAGCCGCGCGAGCACGGATAATGACCGCGCCGACTGGTATGTCTGGGCCGATGCCAAACCCGACGGCTCGCCGCCGACCAACTGGCAGTCGGTGTTCGGCGGTCCGGCGTGGACGTGGGACGCGCGCCGCGGCCAATATTATATGCATAATTTTTTAAGCTCGCAGCCGCAGCTCAACGTCCACAACCGCGCCGTGCAGGACGCGCTGCTCGATGTCGTGCGCTTCTGGCTCGACCGCGGCGTCGACGGCTTTCGCATCGACGCGATCAATTTTTCGATGCACGACCCGGACCTGCGCGACAATCCGCCCGCGCCGCCATCGAACAAGCTGCGGACGCGTCCGTTCGATTTTCAGCAGAAAATCTATAACCAGTCGCACCCCGACATCGTGCTTTTCCTCGAACGCATCCGCGCGCTCACCGATGAGCGCGCGGGCCGCTTTACCGTTGCTGAGGTCGGCGGCGACGATGCGATGCGCGAGATGAAGCTGTTTACCGCGGGCGAGGCGCGGCTTAACAGTGCCTATGGCTTCGACTTTCTCTACGCCGACCGGCTGACGCCGCAGCTGGTACGCGAGGCGGCCGAAGCCTGGCCCGACGCGCCGGGCATTGGCTGGCCCAGCTGGGCGTTCGAAAATCACGACGCGCCGCGCGCACTTTCGCGCTGGACGCCCGAAGGCGTCGGCCGCGATGCCTTTGCGCGCATGAAGATGGCGCTGCTCTGCGCGCTGCGCGGCAATATCATCATCTATAATGGCGAGGAACTGGGGCTCGATCAGGTCGATATTCCCTTCGATCAGGTCAAGGATCCCGAAGCGCGCAAGAACTGGCCGCTCACCCTGTCGCGCGACGGCGCGCGCACCCCGCTGCCGTGGGCGGCGGCGGCGGCGAACGCGGGCTTTTCGGACGCCGACCCCTGGCTGCCGCTGGGACCCGCGCACCGCGACCTCGCGGTCGACCGGCAACAGGATGATCCGGCCTCGCTGCTCAACCTGACGCGCCGCCTCGTCGCGCTGCGCGCCGGCCACCCTGCGCTTCGAGTCGGTCGCAACGCCAACTGGGTCGCCGAGGGCGACCTGCTCGCCTTCGACCGCATCGCCGGAGACCAGCGCATTCGCTGCCTGTTCAATCTTGGTCGCGGCACGATCGACATTTCAGCACTCGCGGACGGCGGCACCCCGCTCGTCCAGCTGAACGATGCCGGCGCCGCGGCGCTGCCGCCGTGCGGTGCGCTCTGGATAAAAATGGAAGGATGATCATGCTCCGTCTCGCCCCCCTCGCTCTCCTCGCGGCTGTGGCGCCCGCCGCCGCGCAGCAGGCGCCTGCGCCGGTCACCGCGACATCGCCCGATGGTGCCCTCACGCTGACCGTCGCGACCGACAATGATGCCCGCCCGACCTGGTCGCTGTCGCGCAAGGGCAAGCTGCTCATCGCGCCGTCGAAGCTCGGCTTCATCATGACCGACCGCATCGGCCTGCAGCGCGGTTTCAAAATCGAGAGCGTCGAGCGCGCGAGCGCCGACAGCCGCTGGGAACAGCCGTGGGGCGAGCGCCGCTTCGTGCGAGACCACCATAACGAACTCCTCGTCCGCTTTCGCCAGGACGAAAGCTGGGGCGGCCATGCGATGAATGTGCGCTTCCGCCTGTTCGACGACGGCATCGGATTCCGTTATGAATTGCCCGAACAGGACGGCCTGAAAACCGCGAAGATCGCCGACGAGATCACCGAATTCGACATCGCGCCCGAAGGCACCGCATGGTGGATCGCGGGCGGCGAGTGGAACCGCTACGAGCAGGTCTATCAGCAAACGCCGATCGATGCGGTATCGACCGCGCACACGCCGATCACGATGCGCCTCGCCGACGGCACGCACCTGGCCTTCCACGAAGCCGCGCTCGTCGATTATGCCGGCATGTGGCTGAAGCGCGTCGAGGGGCGCAAGTTCCGCGCGACGCTGTCGCCCTCGTCGAGCGGGCCGCGCGTGGTGCGCGACCTGCCGTTCGCGACGCCGTGGCGGACGATCCGCATCACCGATGACGCCGCGGGAGTGGTCGAAAGCGACCTCGAACTCAACCTCAACGAACCCAACAAGCTGGGCGACGTCAGCTGGGTCAAGCCGATGAAATATATCGGCATCTGGTGGGGCATGATCCGCGGCGACTGGAGCTGGGCCGAAGGACCCAACCATGGCGCGACGACCGAACGCACCAAGCAATATATCGACTTCGCGGCAAAGCATGGCTTCGGCGGCGTGCTGGTCGAGGGCTGGAACAAGGGCTGGAACGGCAACTGGTTCGGCCACGGCGATCAATATAGCTTCACCGAAGCCTATCCCGATTTCGATCTGAAGGCCGTCACCGACCATGCGCGCAAGAAAGGCGTGACCTTGATCGGCCACCACGAAACCGGGGGCAATATCGCAGTTTATGAAGCGCAACTCGACGACGCGATGAAGCTTTACGGCAAGCTTGGGGTCAAGGCGGTCAAGACCGGCTATGTCGCCGATGCCGGCGGCATCATCGCGCCGGGCGCGAGCGCCGACGAAAAGGTGATGGAATGGCACGACGGCCAGCGTCAGGTGCAGCATCATCTGAAAGTCGTACAGACCGCGGCCAAATATAAGGTCGCGGTCAATCCGCACGAACCGGTGAAGGACACGGGCCTTCGCCGCACTTATCCCAACTGGGTCGCCCGCGAAGGCGCCCGCGGCATGGAATATAATGCCTGGGGCGCCTTCGCCAACGGCCCGGATCATGAACCGACGCTCGTCTACACGCGGATGCTGTCGGGACCGATGGACTATACGCCGGGGGTGTTCAGCTTGCAGGGCGCGCAGGGTGTGCCGATGGCCTCAACGCTCGCCAAGCAGCTCGGCCTTTACCTTGCCATCTATTCGCCGATCCAGATGGCGGCCGACTTCATTGAAAATCTGGAGGCGCATCCGCGCGAGCTCGATTTCGTGAAACAGGTGCCGACCGACTGGGCCGAAAGCCGCCTGATCGCGGGCGCGGTCGGCGACTATGCGATCTTCGCGCGCAAGGACCGGGGCAGCGCCGACTGGTATGTCGGCGGTGTCAACGACGGCACGCCGCGCACGCTGACGCTGAATTTCGATTTCCTGGAACCCGGCAAGACCTATACCGCGACGATCTGGAAGGATGGCGCGGGCGCGACCTATCTGACCGACGCGCGCCGCAACATCGCCTATGACACGATCAAGGTGAAAAAGGGCGACACCTACAAGCTCTGGCTGGCTCCCGGCGGCGGCGCTGCGATGCGGATCGCCCCCGGCCGCTAAGGCGAGGTCAATTCGCGCGCCCCAGCCGGTCGACGAGGAAATCGACGAACACGCGCACCCGTGCGGGGGTGTTTGCGCCGCCCGCGAAGACCGCGTGGATCACCTCGACATCGCCGGGGTTATAATCTTCCAGGATCGGGATCAGCGCGCCGCTCGCGATCTGGTCGGCGATGCTGAAAGCGCCAACGCGCGCGATGCCGACCCCGGCGGCGGCGAGCTGCCCCAGCGTTTCGCCATTGTTCGCCTCGATATTGCCCTGCACCGCCAGCGCATAGTCGCGCGCGCCGTCGCGAAAGGGCCAGGTTGGTTCGGCGCGGCGGAAGTTGAAATTCAGGCAGTTGTGATCGTGCAGGTCCTCGGGGCGGCGCGGCGTGCCGTGCGCCGCCAGATAGGCGGGCGACGCGACGATCACGCGGCGGCTTTCGCCCAGCTTGCGTGCGGTCAGCGGACTGTCGGCCAGCGGGCCGAAACGGATCGCGACGTCGGCTTGCCCCGCCGCGAGGTCGACGAGCCGGTCGGCGAGGCTGATGTCGACCAATATATGCGGATAAAGCCGCACGAAGTCGCCGAGCAATGGGACGATGCACAGCCTGCCATGCGCTTGCGCCGCGCTGACGCGCAGCCGCCCGCGCGGCGCCCCCTGATCGGCGATCGCCTGTTCGGCGTCGCCCAGGTCGGCTAGAATCCGCCGCGCGGCGCGCAGATAGGCCTCGCCCTCGGGCGTGAGCGCAAGCGCGCGCGTCGACCGCAGCATCAGGCGCACACCCAGCCGCGCCTCGATCCGGTCTATCGTGCGGCTGACCGCTGACGGGGTAAGGCCGAGGCAGCGTCCCGCGGCGGAAAAACTGCCCTCGGCGACGGTCGCGACAAACACTTCCATCGACCGCGCCCGATCGCCGCCGCCGTCCATCTTTGCGTTCATATCAAAAATCCTTCGCTTCTTGCGGCGCTACACCAGCCGCATGTCGGCGTCCATCTATGCGCTCAACGCAATCGAAAGGATGGGTCATGGAATATCGTCAATTGGGATCGTCGGGGCTTCGCGTCCCGGCGTTGAGCTTTGGCACGGGGACGTTCGGCGGGCAGGGACCGCTGTTCAGCGCGTGGGGCACGAGCGATGCCGCCGAGGCGCGGCGCCTGATCGACATCAGCCTCGACGCCGGGGTGACCCTGTTCGACACCGCCGACGTTTATTCGAACGGCGCGTCGGAGGAAATTTTGGGCGCCGCGATCAAGGGCCGCCGCGACGCGGTGCTCATCTCGACCAAGACCGGCCTGCCGATGGGCGACGGGCCGCAGGACTGGGGCGTCTCGCGCAGCCGGCTGATCGGCGCGGTCGAGGATGCGCTCCGCCGTCTCGGCACCGACCATATCGACCTGCTCCAGCTCCACGCTTTCGACGCGTCGACTCCGGTCGACGAGCTGATGGACACGCTGGCGACGCTGATCGCCGCGGGGAAGCTGCGCTATGCGGGCGTCTCCAACTATCCGGGCTGGCAATTGATGAAGGCGCAGGCGGCGGCCGACCGCCTCGGCACCCCGCGCTTCGTCGCGCACCAGGTCTATTATTCGCTGATCGGCCGCGCCTATGAGGCCGACCTGATGCCGCTCGCCGCCGATCAGGGCGTTGGCGCGCTCGTGTGGAGCCCGCTCGGCTGGGGTCGGCTCACGGGCAAGATCGGACGCGGGCGCCCGCTCCCGGCCGGCAGCCGCCTCCACGAAACCGAACAGTTCGCGCCGCCGGTGACTGAAGAGCTGCTTTACCGCGTTATCGACGCGCTGGAGGTTGTCGCCGCCGAAACCGGCAAGACAGTGCCGCAGGTCGCGATCAACTGGCTGCTCCGGCGCCCGACCGTTTCCTCCGTGATCATCGGCGCGCGCAATGAGGAGCAGCTGCGGCAAAATCTCGGCGCGGTCGGCTGGGCGCTCACCGCCGAACAGGTCGCGCTGCTCGACGCCGCGAGCGACGCGCTGCCGCCCTATCCGCACACGCCCTATCGCCAGCAGGAGGGCTTTGCCCTCCTGAACCCGCCGCTCGTCTGACCGGACTTACGCCCATGAAAATCAACTTTCCCCTCCTTGCGCTTGCGACGGGCGCGTTCGGGATCGGGATCACCGAATTCGCGCCGATGGGTCTGCTGCCCGACATGGCGGCGGGGCTCGGCGTCTCGATCCCCGCTGCGGGGCTCCTCGTTTCGGCCTATGCGCTCGGCGTCATGCTCGGCGCGCCGTTGATGACGCTCACCACCGCGCGCATGAACCGGCGCACCTTGCTCATTGCGCTGATGGCGATCTTCACGCTCGGCAACTTTCTGTCGGCGATCGCGGGCGATTATGCGACGCTGATGGCTGCGCGCGTCATCACCTCCTTGAACCACGGCGCCTTTTTCGGCGTCGGGTCGGTCGTTGCCGCCAGCATCGTCCCGCCCGACAAGCGCGCCAGCGCCGTCGCGGCGATGTTCATGGGGCTGACGCTCGCCAATGTCGTCGGCGTGCCGCTCGCGCCGTGGATCGGCGAGACGTTCGGCTGGCGCACCGCGTTCGGGCTGATCGCCGTTTGGGGCCTTTTCACCATGGCCGCGCTGCGCTTTGCGCTCCCCGACATCCCGCGCGCCGAAGGCGGCAATATGCTCGCCGAACTCGGCGTGCTGAAGCGGCGCGAAGTGCTCCTCGCGCTGGCGCTGACAGCGCTCGGCTCGTCGGCGATGTTCGCGGTCTTCACCTATATCGCGCCGATCCTGAAGGGCGCGACGGGAGCAGGGACGCTGTTCGTGACCGCGATGCTCGTCGTCTACGGGCTCGGACTTACCGCCGGCAACTGGCTCGGCGGCCGCTTTGCCGATCGCTCGATCGACCGCACGCTGATCGTCTCGCTCGGCGGGCTGGCGGCGACGCTGGTCGTCTTCGCCGGCGCGATGTTTCACCCATTCGCCGCGGCGATCACCATCTTCGTGTGGGGCGTCGCGACCTTCGCGATCGTCCCGCCGCTTCAGATGCGCGTGATGGAAGCGGCGAGCGATGCGCCCAACCTCGCCTCGGCGGTCAACATCGGCGCGTTCAACCTCGGCAATGCGGTCGGCGCGGCGGTTGGCGGCGGCGTGATCGGCCTGGGGCTCGGCTATCCGGCGGTGTCGATCGCGGGGGCGTTGATGGCGCTCGCCGGGCTCGCGATCGTTCTTGCGACGCGCACGCGCCATGCCGATCGGCGTTTCGTCTTTGCTCGACACGAGCGGCGGGACGAGCAAGACTTGAGCGGCCAGGCGCCAACAATCTAGCGCAGCATGTCCAGTGCGTCGGCAAGCCGCGCCTTGTCCTCTTCGTCGAAGACCAGCCCAAGCTTGCTTCGCCGCCACAAAATATCGTCCGCCGTGCGCGCCCATTCCTGTTCGACCATCCATCGCAACTCGGCGACGCTCAGCCCGTGCGCGATCTCGCCGCCCAGCGCGTCCCAGCTGTCCGCCTCGCCCAGCCAGCGCCGCGCATCGGTGCCATAGGCGCGCGCGATCCGCTGCGCGGTCGTGGCGGAGAGGAAAGGGTGGGCCAGCCGATATTCCGCAACGAGCGCCGCGGCGCCCGTCACCGGAAAATCACCCCCGGGCAGCGCCGCCTTCGCGGTCCAGTGCCGGACGCTCAGCGCCGGCACATGACGCGCCAGTGCATCGACCGCCTCTTCGGCGACATGGCGATAGCTGGTGATCTTGCCGCCGTAGATGGTGAGCAAGGGCGCGCCTTCTTCGAGGTCGAGGTCGATGCGGTATCCGCGCGTCGCCGCCTCGGGCCGCCCCGACCCGTCCTCGACCAGCGGCCGCACGCCTGAAAAGCTCCACACCACATCGGCGGGGGTAACAGGCACGCGAAAATAGAGGCTGGCGCCTTCGCACAGATAGGCGATTTCGTCGTCGCTCGCCTTTGCCTCGCTCGCGGGTCCGTCATGGTCCACATCGGTCGTGCCGATCAGCGTGAAGTCCTGTTCATAAGGAATGGCGAAAAAGATGCGCCCGTCGGGCAGCTGGAAAAAATAGGCATAATCATGCTCGAACAGGCGGCGCACGACGATGTGCGACCCGCGCACCAGCCGCATCTGATGGTCGGGCTCGGCATCGGCGCGTTTCAAAAGGTCGAGCACCGCCGGCCCCGCGGCATTGACGACGCTGCGGCCGGTGAAACGATAGCGATGCCCCTGATCGTCCGCCGCATCGACGACCCACAGTCCGCCGTCGCAGCGCAGCATCTCGGCGCGCGTGTGCGTGCGGACCCGCGCGCCGCGGTCGGCGGCGTCGCGCGCGTTGAGCATGACCAGCCGCGCATCGTCGACCCAGCCGTCCGAATATTCGAACCCGTGGACATAGTGCGATTGCAACGGCGCCCCCGCCGCATGACGCCTGAGGTCGACCGAGCGCGTCGCCGGCAGCTTCTTGCGGCCGCCGATATGGTCGTAGAGGAACAGCCCCAGCCGCAACAGCCAGCGCGGGCGCAGCCCGTCGCGATAGGGCAGGACGAAACGCAGCGGATGGATGATGTGCGGCGCAATGCCCCACAAAAGCTCGCGTTCCTTCAGCGCCTCGCGCACCAGGCCGAACTCATAATGTTCGAGGTATCGCAGCCCGCCGTGGATCAGCTTGGTCGATTTCGACGATGTGCCCTCGGCGAGGTCGCCCGCCTCGAGCAGCAACACCCGCGCCCCGCGCCCCGCCGCATCGCGCGCGACCCCCGCGCCGTTGACGCCGCCGCCAACGACGATGATGTCATAGGGGAGGGGCGTGTCGGGCATGGGGTCGGGTCTTAGAATCGTTCGTCGCAGCTTTGAACCATTTTCACCCCTCCCCTTCAGGGGAGGGGCAGTGAGACATGGTCCGGCGTAGCCGGGCCTTAGTCGAGCGGGGTGGGGGCCATCGGCCTTGCGCTAGCTCGGCAGCCCCCACCCCAACCCCTCCCCTGAAGGGGAGGGGCGTAAAGCGGCTTACGTATGCGCGTTGCATTCGCGGGGCGCATCCTCCAATTCTCTGTCTGTTATCCAAGGGGACGAATGTGAGCGTCAAAGTCGAAACATTGGTTTTGTTCGGGGCGACGGGCGACCTCGCGCAGCGCATGCTCTTCCCCTCGCTCTACAATCTCCACATGGACGGCCTGCTTGCGGACGCGCTGACGATCGTCGGATCGGGTCGCTCGGTTATGGATCGTGACGCCTTTTGCACGCAGGTCCGCACCGCCTTGACCGAGCATCTGCCCGCCGACCGTATCGATTCCGCAACCGTCGACACCTTCCTCGCGCGCATCGACTATTGCGCGATCGATGCCGGCGCGGGCACCGGCTATGACGAACTCGCGGTGTTGCTGGGCGACCGCATGAACCGCCCGATCGGTGTCTACCTTTCGACCCCGCCGTCGATGTTCGGCCCGATCGCGCAAGGATTGAAGGCCGCGAACATCGCCTGCGCCGAATGCCGGATCGCGATGGAAAAGCCGATCGGCCACGACCTTGCTTCGTCGCGCGAAGTCAACGCCCAGGTCGGCGACGCCTTTGCCGAGGAGCGGGTGTTCCGCATCGACCATTATCTCGGCAAGGAAACGGTGCAGAATCTGCTCGCGCTGCGCTTTGCCAACATGTTGTTCGAACCGCTGTGGAATGCGCAGGCGATCGACCATGTCCAGATCACCGTCGCCGAAACCGTCGGCCTTGAAGGCCGCGTATCCTATTATGACGGCGTTGGCGCACTCAAGGACATGGTCCAGAACCATATGCTGCAATTGCTCGCGATCATCGCGATGGAGCCGCCGTCGAGCGTCAGCGCAACTGCGGTGCGCGATGAAAAGGTCAAGCTGCTGCGCTCGCTTCGCAAGATGCGTGCCGAGGATGTGAAGGCGCACAGCGTCAAGGGGCAGTACAGCAGCGGCGCGGTGAACGGCGCCGCGGTCGCGGGCTATGCCGATGAACTCGGCAATCCCTCGAACACCGAAACCTTCGTCGCTTTGAAGGCCTTTATCGATAATTGGCGGTGGAAGGGCGTGCCCTTTTACCTGCGCACCGGCAAACGGATGCCGCAGCGCAAGTCCGAGGTGCTGATCCAGTTCAAGCCGGTGCCGCACAATATCTTCGCGCGCGTCGGCGCGGGCAAGCTCGACGCCAATATGATGATCATCAACTTGCAGCCCGAGGAAAATATCCGGGTCAAGGTGATGGCAAAACAGCCGGGGCTCGGCCGCGACGGGGTGAAGCTCAAAGAAGTGACGATGGACGTCTCGCTCTCGCACAGCTTTGCGGGCGAGCGGCGACGCATCGCCTACGAACGCCTGCTGCTCGACTTCATCGAGGGCGACCAGACCCTCTTCGTGCGCCGCGACGAGGTCGAGGCACAATGGGAGTGGATCGACGCGATCCGCGACGCCTGGGACCAGGTCGATATGGCGCCGCAAAGCTACACCGCGGGAAGTTGGGGGCCGAGTTCGGCAATCGCGCTGATCGAACGCGACGGAGCGAGCTGGCATGATTGAGCGGCCCCATTTCCTTCTCCCCTTGAGGGAGAAGGATACGAAGCCTTGTCGCATGGCGACTAGGCGCAGTTGGATGAGGGGTTCCACCGTCGCTTGCGCACGCCACGTCCGAACCCCTCACCCAGCTTCGACTAGGCAGCAAGCTGCCAAGTCTGCGCAACCCTCTCCCTCAAGGGGAGAGGGGATCGGATTTTCTTATGACTGATCTCCACCCCACCATCGCCGCCGTCACCGACCGCATCATCGCCCGCAGCGCGCCGCGCCGCGCCGCCTACCTCGACCTCATGGAGCGCCAGCGCGACGCGGGCACCAACCGGGGCAACCTCTCTTGCGGCAACCTCGCGCACGGCTTCGCCGCTGCGGGCGACGACAAGCCCATCATCCGCACCGGCGCCGCGATGAACATCGGCATCGTCACCAGCTACAACGACATGCTTTCGGCGCATCAGCCGTACGGCCGCTATCCCGAACAGATCAAACTCTTCGCGCGCGAGGTCGGGGTCACCGCGCAGGTCGCGGGCGGCGTTCCGGCGATGTGCGACGGCGTGACGCAGGGGCAGGCGGGCATGGACCTGTCGCTGTTCAGCCGCGACAATATCGCGCAGGGCACGGTGATCGCCCTAAGCCACGCGATGTTCGAGGGCGTGCTGCTGCTCGGCATCTGCGACAAGATCGTGCCCGGCCTCCTGATCGGCGCGCTGCGCTTTGGCCATCTGCCGCAGATTCTCGTCCCCGCGGGGCCGATGCCTTCGGGCCTCGCGAACAAGGAAAAGCAGCGCATCCGTCAGCTTTATGCCGAGGGCAAGGCTACCCGCGACGAGCTGCTCGAAGCCGAAGCGGCGTCCTATCATGGCGCGGGCACCTGCACCTTCTACGGCACCGCGAACTCGAACCAGATGATGATGGAGCTGATGGGGCTGCACATCCCCGGCAGCGCCTTCACCAACCCCGGCACCAAGCTGCGTCAGGAGCTGACGCGCGCCGCGACGCACCGGATCGCCGCGATCGGCTGGGACGGCGACGACTATCGCCCGCTCGGCCGGTGCATCGACGAAAAGGCGATTGTCAACGCGGCGATCGGCCTGCTCGCGACCGGCGGATCGACCAACCATGCGATCCACCTGCCCGCGATCGCACGCGCGGCGGGGATCGTGATCGACTGGCAGGATTTCGACGAACTCAGCCACGCGGTGCCGCTGCTCGCGCGCGTCTATCCGAACGGCGCGGGCGACGTGAACCACTTCCACGCCGCGGGCGGCATCGGCTTTGTCGTCAAGGAACTGCTCGGCGCGGGACTGCTCCACGGTGACATCCTCACCGTCGGCGGAACGATGGCCGATTATGCCGCCGAGCCTGTGCTGGTTGACGACGAACTTCACTGGCAGGCCGCGCCTGAAACGTCGCGCGACGATACGATGCTGCGCCCCGTCGCCGCGCCTTTCTCGCCCGACGGCGGTATGCGCCTGCTCGCGGGCAACCTCGGCCGTGCGATCATCAAGACCAGCGCGGTCGCCGAGGATCGCTGGACGATCGAGGCGCCGTGCCGGATTTTCGACGACCAGAATCAGGTGCTCGCCGCGTTCAAGGCGGGCGAACTCGATCGCGACGTCGTCGTCGTCGTCCGTTTCCAAGGCCCGCGCGCCAACGGTATGCCCGAACTCCACAAGCTGACGCCGGCGCTGGGTGTGTTGCAGGACAAGGGCTATCGCGTCGCACTGCTCACCGACGGTCGCATGTCGGGCGCCAGCGGCAAGGTGCCCGCGGTGATCCATTTGTCGCCCGAGGCGCTGCCCGGCCCCGACGGCGTCAGCGGCCCGCTCGCCTATCTTGAGGACGGCGACATCGTGCGCGTCTGCGCGGTAAAGGGCGAAGTCATTGCGCTGGTTGATGCGGCTGAATGGGCTTCGCGCACCCCCGCCGTCGCCCCGCCGCCCGCGCTCGGCGTCGGCCGTGAACTTTTCGCGCTGTTCCGCCACCATGCCGACGAGGCCGAAAAGGGCGGATCGGCGGTGCTCGCGGCGATGGAGGCGGTTACCGGCTAACCCATGATCCGTTCGTGCTGAGCTTGTCGAAGCACCGTTCTTTTCTTTGGACGTCGCAAAGAAAGTACGGCCCTTCGACAAGCTCAGGGCAAGCGGTGTTTGAAGTTTCGAACGGAGTGGAAAATGTCGAATTTAGGTATCGAGCAGATCATGACCCTCGCGCCGGTGATCCCGGTGATCGTCATCGACCGCGTCGAGGATGCCGTGCCGATGGCGGAAGCGCTCGTCGCGGGCGGGCTCCGCGCGCTCGAGGTGACGATGCGCACCCCCGCCGCGCTCGACGCGATCCGCGCGATGAAGGCGGTGCCGGGCGCGGTCGTCGGCGCGGGCACGGTGCTCAACCCGCATATGCTCAGGGACGCGCTCGACGCGGGCTCCGAATTCATCGTCTCGCCCGGCCTCACCGACAGCCTCGGCGAAGCGGCGGTGGCAAGCGGCATTCCCTTCCTGCCCGGCGTCGCCAATGCGTCGAACATCATGATGGGGCTCGACATGGGCCTCGACAGCTTCAAATTTTTCCCCGCCGCGACGAGCGGCGGCATCCCGGCGCTGAAGGCGCTCGCGGGCCCCTTCGGCGGCATCAATTTCTGCCCCACCGGCGGCATCAGCGCCGCGACCGCGCCCGAATGGCTTGCGCTCGGCCCCGTGCGCTGCGTCGGCGGCAGCTGGGTGGTGCCCGCCGGGCCACTCGACGTGGTGCGCATTGAGGCGCTGGCGCGCGAGGCGGCTGCGCTTCGCCCTTGATCGTCGCCCCCGCGAAGGCGGGGGCCGCTATCGGCCTTGCGCCACCTTGCCACCGGCCCCCGCCTCCGCGGGGGCGACGAATTGGACGCATTGATAAACGCCATCTTTACTGCCATCGTGCAGCGATAAAGCAGTAGGATAACCGCCTGTGGGGAGATGTGCGTGCCAAGACCGCAGCCGCATCTGGATGAAGTGCTCGCGTCCGAGCCCGGGTCGCATATCGCCGCGCTCTTCGATTTCGACGGCACGATCATCTCAGGCTATTCCGCCACCGCGATGCTGCGCGAGAAGTTCCAGCGCCGCGAAATGTCGGTCGAGGAAATCGCCGAGACCGCGCAGGTCATCGCGCAGCACAGCCTCGGCACCATCGGCTTTTCCGGGCTGATGTCGGGCGCCGCCAAATTCATGAAGGGTGTCGAGGAGCAAAGCTTCATCGAATTCGGCGAAGAACTTTACAAGAAACATATCGCGCGCAAGATTTACCCCGAAACCCGCGCGATCATCGAAGCGCATCAGGCAAAGGGGCACCGCGTCGCGATCATCTCGTCGGCGACGATCTACCAGATCGAACCCACCGCGCGCGACCTTGGCATCACCGACATCAAATGCTCGGCCTATGAGATCGAGGACGGGGTGTTCACCGGCGAAATCATCCGCCCGCTCTGTTTTGGCGAGGGCAAGGTGCTGGCGGCCGAGGAACTTGCCGCCGAATATGGCCTCGACCTCGACCAGAGCTATTTCTATTCGGACAGCGACGACGACATCGAGCTGCTCGAACGCGTCGGCAAGCCGCGCCCACTCAACCCGAACATGAAGCTCAAGGTCATCGCCGACGAGCGAGGCTGGCCGGTACAGCGCTTCGCCAGCCGCGGCACGCCATCGTGGATCGACTATACGCGCACGATCTATGCCACCGGTTCGCTCGTCGGCGCCTTCGCTGCGGGCCTGCCGATCTGGGCGCTGACCCGCTCACAGCGCGAGGCGGCGAATTTCTCGATCGGGCTGTTTGGCGATTTCGCGACCGCGATCACCGGCGTCGAGCTCGAGGTCGAAGATGAGCGCCATCTTTGGTCGTCGCGCCCCTGCGTCTTCATCTTCAACCACCAGAGCAAGGCCGACGTGATGATCCTCGCCAAGCTCATCCGCCGTGACATGGGCGGGGTGGGGAAGAAGGAGATCAAGGACATCCCCGTCCTCGGCAAGCTGATGGAATGGGGCGGCACCGTCTTCGTCGACCGCGCCGACGGCAAGAGCGCGATCAAGGCGATGGGACCGCTCGTCGCGGCGATCCGCGAAGAGGGCAAATCGATCTGCATCGCCCCCGAAGGCACGCGCAGCCTGACGCCCAAGCTCGAACCCTTCAAAAAGGGGGCCTTCCATCTCGCGATGCAGGCGGGTGTGCCGATCATCCCGATCGTGATTCATAACGCCACCGACGTCGCGCCGAAGAACGAGTTTGTAATGCGCCCCGCAACCGTGCGCGTCACCGTGCTGCCGCCGGTCGATACATCGGGGTGGAGCGTGAAGACGATCAATTCGCATGTCCGCGACGTGCGGAATATGTTCCTGCGCACGCTGGGGCAGCCGGAGGAGAGCGTGGCGGAGTCGGTGGCGAAGGAGCCTGCGGCCGAGGTTAAGGCCGAAAAGGCCAAGCCGAAAAAAGCGGCGGCGAAGAAACCCGCGCCTAAGAAAAAGGCGTCCGCCAAGAAAATCTCCCCCCAAAAGGGAGGGGCGGTTTAGACGATGACATCTTCCTCCGTTCGCCCTGAGCTTGTCGAAGGGCCGTTCTTTTCTTCTGCGCGGTTTGACAGGAAGAACGGCCCTTCGACAAGCTCAGGGCAAGCGGACTTGGGTGTCGCAGAATGGCGCGGTACGAGTCACTCATCGACGGGGCAAGGCTAGGCCATGGCCGACGGCTCGCCCCGCACTCCGATCGTGACGGACGCGGCGGCCGACCGGCTCTACATCATCGACGCGCGGCACGGGGTCGAGCGCCGCATCCTGCTCGACTGGATTCACGCAACCTCCAACGATTCGGGCGGTGACGACGAACCCGGCTGGGCCAGCCTCGACATTGAGGACGGCGACCATGCGCTGCCAGTCGAGGCGTTGCAGGCGCGGCTCGGCGCCGCGCCGTCGCGGCACGTCGTGCCGCTGCGCGTCGCCTGGCGCATCCCCGGGTTCGATAAGGGCCGCGCGCTCAAATTCCGCCACCTGATCTTCGGCGATCCGCGCCATCCGGGCCCGCTGCGCGCGCGGCTGATCCTGCTCCGTGACCGCCGCCGCGCGCAGATTCTGGTCGGCGAAGCGGCGACCCTCGATACGCTCCGCACCCGCTTCTGCGCGCAGACCGGCGGTGGCGATGGCGAGGGCGCCGACAGCCCCGAATTTGCGCGCTTCGTCGCGCGGCAGGCCGCGCTCGCGCTCGACGTCGCCGAACGCGGCGTTCGCGGGACACGCTACAAGGTGCCGCGCTTCGTCGCCGATGGCCTCCGCACCAGCCCCAAGTTCCGCGCCGCGCTTGCCGAGCTTGCGGCCGCGACCGGCCGCCCCGTCGCCGATCTCTACCGCGAGGCTCGACCGCTGATGAAGGAGGTGATCGCGCGACCGTCGGCGCTCTTCCTCGATCTTCGCGCGCGCCTCGATCGCATGATGTTCGGCGGCTACGCACCCGAAATGGAGATCGACGCCGCCGAACTGGCGCGGCTGCGCGCGATCTTGCGCGAGCATCCGACCGCGATCCTCTTCACGCACAAAACCTATATCGACGGCGCGACGCCCAGCCGCCTTGCCTATGAAAACGACCTGCCGATGCTCCACAGCTTCGGCGGCGCGAACCTCGACTTCGCGGTCATGGGCGAATTTTTCCGCCGTTCGGGGATGATCTTCATCCGCCGCAGCTTTCAGGACCAGCCGGTCTACAAGCTCGTGCTGCGCCACTATATCGCCTGGCTGCTCGCCAAGCGTTTCCCGCTGAGCTGGGCGTTCGAGGGGACGCGCTCGCGACTCGGCAAGCTGATGCCGCCCAAATATGGGCTGATGAAATATGTCCTCGACGCGGCGCACGCGACGGGCACGCGCGGCGTGCATTTTGTTCCCTTCGTCACCAGCTTCGACCTCATCCGCGATGTCGAGGAATATGCCGCCGAACAGACCGGCCGCAGCAAGAAACCCGAAAGCCTGTCGTGGTTCATCGGCTATATGAAAAGCCTGAAGGAGCCGTCGGGCCGCATCCGCCTCGACATCGGCGACCCTGTGGTCATCGATGCCGCGCCCGGTCCCGACGACAAGCGCGCGCTCGAAAAGATCGCCTTCGCCGTCGCGGTCGAAGCAAATCGGGTGACCCCGCTCACCGTCACCTCGGTGATGTGCCTGATCCTGCTCGGCATGGCGCCACGCGGCGCAACCTCGGCCGAACTTCTCGGCGCGATCGGCGCGGTGACCGGCTGGGCGCGGGCGCGCGGCGTCAGGCTCAGCAGCGAACTCGAAAGCGGCGACGATGCCGCGCTGTCCACCACCATCGACACGCTCGTTACCAGCGGGCTGCTCACGTGCTACGAAGCGGGCAGCGAGACCATCTATTCGATTGACCCCGCCAAGCATCCGATGGCGAGCTATTACCGCAACATCATCGCGCATCATTTCCTCGACCGCGCGATGATCGAGCTCGCGCTGTTCGAGCTGCGCGACGCCGACAGCGGCGACGCGACCGCCGCCTTCTGGGCAAAGATCGATCGTTTGCGCGACCTGTTCAAATTCGAATTTTTCTACCCGCCGCGCGATGAGCATATGGCCGCGCTCCGCGCCGAACTCGAACGCATCGATCCGGTCTGGGATCGCCGCCTCGCCAGCGGCGACCGCGGCATCGCGCAACTGCTGCGCCGCTGCCAGCCCGTCGTCGGCCACGCGATCCTTTTGCCTTTTGCCGAGGCCTATTCGGTCGTCGCCGACCTGCTCGCGCGCGCGAAACCGGGCGAGGCGGTCGATGAAAAGGCCTTGCTCGACGCCGCGCTGACCGAGGGCAAGCAGGCCTATCTGCTGCGCCGGATCAGCAGCGAAGCGGCAATCGGCAAATTGCTGTTCGCCAACGGCCTGTCGCTGATGCGCCATATGGGGCTGGCCGAGGAAGCAACGCCCGATGGTCTTGCCCAACGCCGCGCGCTGCTCGCCGAACTGCGCGGGCTCGCCAACGTCATGGAAACGATGCGGCTGTCGACCGTGGCGCTGGCGGACCGGCTGGTGGGGGCGGGGGAGTGACGATGCAGCACCCCCCTTCGTCATTGCGAGCGAAGCGAAGCAATCTCCAGCCTTCAAAGTCGCGCACCCTCGAAAGCTGGAGATTGCCGCGTCGCCCCGGATCAAGTCCGAGGGTCCTCGCAATGACGGTAGGGTAGAAAGAAAGAGACATGCTCAAACAGCTCAGCGCACAGGACGCCCAGTTCCTCTACACCCAGACCGCGAACAACCTCACGCATATCATGGGCGTCTATATCTACGACCCGTCGACCGCGCCGGGCGGCTTCGTACGCTTCAAGGACATCATCGCCCACGTCGAAAGCCGCGTCCACACCTCGCCGCTCTTCAAACGCCGCCTGCACCGCCTGCCTTTCGACATGGACCATCCCTATTGGGTCGAGGACGAGCATTTCGATATCGAGGCGCATATGAGCCATGCGCGGCTTCCCGAGCCCGCCGACTGGCGGCAATTCTGCATCGCGGTGGCGCGCTGGTTCTCGAAGCCGATGGATATGAACCGCCCGCTATGGGACATTTATATCATAGAAGGGCTGGACCGGCTTCCTGGCATTCCCAAGGGCAGCTTCGCGATGCTCCACCGCGTCCACCACGCCGCGGTCGATGGCGCATCGGGCGCGCACGCCTTCATCGCGATGAGCGACATCGACGCGCACGGCACGCCCGCAATTCCCGAACCGCCGCCGGTCGAGGAGCTGGGCGATCCGCCGTCGAGCGCCGAGATCGTCTCGCGCGCCTGGGCTGCGTCGCTGCAATCGCCGGTCAAGTTCATGAACGCGCTGATGAAAATGTCCCCCGCCATCGTCTCCTCGGCGCGCAAGGCTATTGAGGGCGGGATGACCGCGGGCGTGCCCGAAACGCGCTTCAACGTGCCCGTGGGCCCGCACAAGATGTTCGACGCGACCACGGTCGCCCTCGCCGACGTCGCGGAAATCCGCAAGAAAGTGCCCGGCGCGACGGTCAACGATGTGGTGCTGACGACCGTCGGCGGCGCGCTCCGCAAATATCTCGCGAAGCACAAGGAATTGCCGAAGGAAAGCCTCGTTGCGGTCGCGCCGGTCAATCTGCGCGGCAAGGGCGGCAAGGCGGCAACGCCGGGCAACCAGGTGTCGGCGATGAGCGTGCCGATCCGCACCGACATCGCCGATCCGCTCGAACGGCTCGCCGCGGTGCGCGACTATACGGTCGAGGCAAAGGAAGCGAAGGCCGGCGTCAGCGCGCGGATCATGACCGACCTGTCGCAGCATATTCCCGGTGCGACGATGGCCGCGGTCGCGCGGCTCGTCACCAGCGAGCGTTTCGCGGTGCGCGGCACCAACCTCTTCATCTCCAACGTCCCCGGCGCGCAGGTGCCGCTCTATCTCGCCGGCGCCAGGCTCGTGCAGCAGCACGGCATGGCGCCGCTCGCGAACAATATGGGGCTGTTCGTCGCGACCCCCAGTTACAACGGCCGCATCGCCTTTTCGATCATCTCCGAACGCGCGATCATGCCCGACATCGCCTTTTTCCGTGAGTGCATCGACGAAAGTTTCGCCGACCTGATGGCGGCGGTGCCAAAGGCCGAAAAGCCAAAAGCCGTAACGGCCAAGCCCAAGGCGGCCAAAGTCAAATCGAAAAGGGCGGCCAAGGGAAAAAAGACGACCCCCTTATCGTCGCCCCCGCGAAGGCGGGGGCCGCTGGAGGTTGACGCGGCGCCGAAGGGTAAGGACGACGACGGCCCCCGCCTCCGCGGGGGCGACGAGCCTGTCAAAACAGTTGCCAAAGACAACGTAACCCGCAAGACTCGGAAAAAATAACGATGCTCTCGCAGGATTACCGAATGCTTTTCACCCCGACGCTCAGCGCCGACCGCGATCTGGTGACCGCGCCCGATTATGCCGCCTGGTCCAAAGCGGCGCGCGAGCATGATAAAAAATCGGGGCTTCAGGCGTGGCGCGACGCCGACGAAAGCAAGCATTTCGATTACAAGGCGATCCGCGCCCGCCTCGAAAAATTGCGCAAGCTGTCGGCGGCGGGCGACGTCAAGGGACTGCTCTTCGTGCTCAACGAAGGCATTCACGGCAATATCGACGGCATGGGGCACGAACGCCTCTATCAAAAGGCACGCTTCGGCACGAAAAAGCTGGTCGAGGATTATGTCGCCGAGGTCGTCGCCTCGCTCGACATGATCGCCGCCGCGCGCAGCATCGGCCGCGAGGAAAAGCGCGATTTCTTTCGCCGTGCCCAGCATTGCTACGGCCGCTCGGCGCTGCTGCTGTCGGGTTCGGGCAGCTTCCTCTTCTTCCACATCGGCGTCGTGAAAGCGCTCTGGTCCGAAGGCGTGCTTCCGTCGATCATGTCGGGCGCGAGCGGCGGGTCGATCGTCGCTGCAATCGTCTGCACGCGCAGGGACGCCGACATCGGCGCCTTCCTCGAAAGCGAGCGCCTCGCCAACCCCGACCGCGCCCGCGACGGCCGGCGGCTCGCGCCCGACGAGGTACGCGAACGGCTCGCGGGGCTGATCCCCGACCTGACCTTTCAGGAGGCCTATGAAATCAGCGGCCGTCACCTCAACGTCTCGGTCGCGCCCGCCGAAAAGCATCAGAACGGCCGGCTATTGAACGCGATTACCGCGCCTAATGTGCTGATCCGCGAAGCCGTCCTCGCCTCGTGCGCGGTCCCCGGCGTCTTTCCGCCTGTCATGCTGATGGCGCGGGGCGACGATGGAGCGCGCATTCCCTATCAGCCCGACCGGCGCTGGGTCGACGGATCGGTGACGCATGACATTCCGACCAAGCGGCTCGAACGCCTCTATGGCGTCAATCATCACATCGTCAGCCAGGCAAACCCCATTGCGCTGCCCTTCGCGACCGACACGCGCAAGCAGATGGCGCCGATCGAGGCGATTCAACATGCGTCGATGACGACCTTCAAGGCGTGGCTCAACGCGAACATGGTGATCTTCCAGAAACCGCTCGAACTGATCCCGCCCTTGAACAGCATCGCCAATATGGCGCGATCTGTGATCAACCAGGAATATACGGGCGACATCAACATCATCCGCCCGCCCAAATTCTGGTCGCCGACGAAGATTTTGAGCGACCTCGGCCAGGACGACATCGACGAACTGATCGACACCGGGATGCGCACCGCCTGGCCCAAAATCGAAATGGTCCGCACCCAGACCGCGATCAGCCGCGCGCTGGAGGGCATCCTGGCAAAGATCGACAAGACCGGCGACGACGGCCCCGGCCACCGCAGCGCCGCGCTCAAGAAGGCGGTGCGCTAAGCATGGCGGCCGGTGCGGTGATCCTTCCGGCCGAATCTGCGGGCGCAGGCGCGAAGCTCCGCGTCACCCGCTGGCTACCCGAAAGCCTGCCCAAAGCGATCGTGCTTCTCGCACACGGCTATGCCGAACATGCCGGGCGCTATGCCCATGTCGCAAAGCGGCTGACCGACGCGGGCTATGCGGTCTACGCCGTCGATCATTGGGGGCACGGCCGTTCGGATGGCGAGGGCGGTTATGTCCCGCGCTTCTCGGCCTATCTCGACGGCATGGCCGAGCTGCTCGCCTTGGCCGGGATCAACCATGGCGATACGCCGCGCCTGCTCCTGGGGCACAGCATGGGCGGGCTGATCGCGACGCTGTTCCTGATCGAGCGCCAGCAGGCGTTCGTTGCCGCCGCGCTCTCGGGCCCCGCAATCCTGCCCGCCGAGCCGCCGTCGCGCTTCACCGTCTGGATCAGCCGCTTCCTGTCGCGCTTCTTTCCGCGTTTGGGCGTCCTGTCACTCGATGCGAACGGCGTCAGCCGCGACCCTGCCGTCGTCGAGGCCTACAAGGCCGATCCGCTCGTATACGACGGCAAGATCGGCGCGCGATTGGGCAAGGAATTCATGGACGCGATGGCGGTCGCGCAGGCCGACGCGCCGAAAATCCGCCTGCCGATCCTTATCCAGCACGGCGGGGCCGACCGCCTGACCGCCCCCGCAGGTTCGCGGTACCTGTTCGACCATGTCGGCTCGGTCGACAAGCGCCTCGAAATCTATCCCGGCCTGTTCCACGAAATCTACAACGAGCCCGAACAGGCCGCGGTGCTGGGTGACCTGATCGGCTGGTTCGACGCGCACGTCGCGCCTCTCGAGCGACGCTGACGGTCGCGCTTCCCGATCAGCGGGCGGCGCCGAACAGGACTTTCTCGACGACGGGGTCCAGGCCTGACGCCGCACCATTCCCGTCGCCGACCACCAGATCGGGCAACAGCCGCTGGTCGAGCCCGACATAGTGCAGAATCTCTACCCGTTCGTTTGCGAACGCCTGTTCCAGCACGGTGCGGATCAGGAAATAAAGCGGCCCGACGTCGCCTGACCAGTTCCGCGGGATGGCCTGGTTGAACGGGCTCGGCGTTTCGTCGGATGCGCCAACGTGGCGGCCCGCGCGAACCAGCGTCCGGCTCAGCCAGTCCTTCTCCTCGCTTTCCTCTTTCAGGACGACCTGCGTCGATGCTCCGAAAAACGCCGCCATAAAGGCAAAGCGATTGTCCTTGGCCCAAGGCAATATGTGCCGCCACATGTCGCACACGTCGCTCGTGTCGATGATTTGCGCGTGAATGCCGCTGGCGACCCGCTTGGACCAGGAAATGACCTTGTGCAGCGTCAGCGTGTCGGTGAAATAACCGTCCGCCACCAGCACGTGCCGCGCCCCGTTGATATAAAGATAACGGTTGGGGCCATTGTCGCTGCCGCGATCGGGGAGCGCGCGCCAGGGGACGTGGCGCGTCAGCACCAGCTCGAACAGGCATTTGTCGTCGTCGGCGACCTTGTTGTTGTTCAGCGCCTTGAACCCTGATCGTGCGTCCTTGGCGGCGTGCAGTTCGGGCAGATGATAGTCGCCTTGGTCCACGATGATGCACCGGGTCGCCATGATCGTTTCATATTCGCGGTCCAGATCGTGCAGCATCCGCGCGCGTTCGATCCGGCGGTTTTCCTCGGCCGATTTCTGTTGCCCGCGATGGATCAGGTACCAGGCGGCGATCGCCGCCAGAATACCGAACAGCGCCTGCGCGATGAACGGAAATATCTCAGCCTGAAAATTGGCTTCGAAGCCCAGATTTTTAAGCACCCATTGCAGCAAGTCTCTGATCATCTTTCGCTTCCCCCCGGAAATCGCAACGATCTTTGCAAGCGTTGGCGCAGCGGTCAATCGGGCGCGCGCGTAAAGGGAGGTGACAAGGCGATTTTCTTGCCCCTATCATCGCGGCTTCGGAACAAGGACATCGACGATGGCGCGCTGCCCATGAAAATTCTCCTCACCCTGATCTTCGCGCCGCTCATCGCCCTCGCGCTCTTCTATTTCCTCTTTCCCGAACAGCTGGTGCAGATGATGCGCACGGTGATGCGCCGCCGCGCGCGGCTGGTGCGCAAAAGCATCATCGTCGATGGCCGCACCTGGCCCTATCTGGAGGGCGGCGATCCGGCGAAGCCCACCCTCGTGATGGTCCACGGCTTCGGCGCCGACAAGGATCACTGGGCCTTCTACGCGCCGTGGATGACGCGCGATTACCGCCTGATCGCCCCCGACCTGCCGGGGTTCGGCGAAAATGACCGCGACGGCGAATTGCCCTTCGACGTTTCGAGCCAGGCCGCGCGGCTCAAGGCCTTCCTCGATGCGCTCGGCATCGAGCGCCCGCATCTGGGCGGCAACAGCATGGGCGGCTGGATCGCGCTGCGTTTTGCGATCGACTATCCCGATCGCCTGCGCACGCTGACGCTGATGAACAATGCTGGCGTCGTCGGCGCCGACGAAAGCGAGCTGCAAAAGCTGGCTGCCAACCGCGACTATAACCCGCTCGTCCTCGCCAATCTGGAGGACGCCGATCGCCTCATGGCCTTCGTCGTACGCAAGCCGACCTACGTCCCCGCGCGGCTGAAGCCGGTGATCTACGCGGACGCGCTGCGCCACCGCGACCTGCTCGACAAGATATTCTGGACCATCGCCGACGAGATGGAGCAGGCGCCGCTCAACGACGACCTGCACAAGGTGAAAGTGCCGACGCTGATCCTCTGGGGGCGCCACGACAAGCTGATCGACGTCAGCTGCGTCGCGGTGCTGGAATCGGGCATTGCGAACAGCCGCGCCCACATCTTCGACCATGTCGCGCACGTCCCGATGATCGAGGATCCGAAGGCGACGGCGGAAATCCAGCGGGCGTTCCTGGCGGAGCACTAGCCCCGCCTCTTCACCCCGGACTTGATCCGGGGTCCATGACAGCGCCGAAGGAATGGATGCCTGATCAAGTCCGGCATGAGGAAGAAGATAGCCCGCTTGCCAACCTCCCGATCGCGCGCCACTCTCCCCTGAAAACAGGGGAGAGACATATGCGCCTCAAAGTGGGCTTGCTCGGAGGGGGCAGCTGGGGGACGACGGTCGCCGCGGTGGTGTCGCGCAACGCGCCGATACAGCTCTGGGCGCGCGATGCCGAAACGGTCGATGGCATCAACCGCGATCACGAAAATCATAAATATCTGCCCGGCATCAAGCTGCCCCCCGCGCTCGCCGCGACGAGCGACATCGCCGAAGTCGTCGCCGGAGCCGATGTTCTCGTCATGGGCGTGCCCTCGCACAGTTTCCGCAGCGTGCTGGAGGAAGCCCGCGACCACCTTCGCCCCTGGGTGCCCGTCATCAGCCTCACCAAAGGGCTCGAACTCGCCTCGGGCAAGCGCATGACCGAATTGATCGAGGAGGTGCTGCCCGGCCACCCCGTCGGCGTTCTCACCGGGCCGAATCTCGCGCGCGAAATCATGACCGGACAGGCGGCGGCGAGCGTGCTGTCGATGGAGGATGAGATCGTCGTCCGCGCGCTTCAGCCGCTGTTCCATTCGGGCCTGTTCCGCGTCTACACCAACACCGACCTGCTCGGCTGCGAGCTTGGCGGGGTGCTCAAGAATATAATCGCGATCGCGGTCGGCATGGGCGACGGGCTGGGGGCAGGGGACAATACGCGCGCCGGGCTGATGACGCGCGGCCTCGCCGAAATCACGCGCCTTGGTTTCGCGATGGGCGGGCGCCCCGAAACCTTTGCCGGGCTCACCGGCATGGGCGACCTCATCGCCACTTGCACCAGCCCCCTGTCGCGCAACCGCCACGTCGGGGTCGAACTCGGCAAGGGGCGCCCGATCGACGACATCATCGCGGGTATGAACATGGTCGCGGAGGGCGTCAAAAGCGCGCCGACGGTGATGGCGCTCGCCGACCGCCACGGCATCGCGATGCCGATCGCGCGCGACGTGTTCGACGTGACGCAGGGCAAGCGGACGGCGATGGACGTCTTCCGCGGGCTCCTCAAATCGAGCGTCGGCGACGAGGCGCATCCGGGATAAGCAGGCCATCGCCCCCGCGAAGGCGGGGGCCGCAATCGGCCTATTCCTGCGTGGTTGCGTAGAACGACGGCGGCCCCCGCCTTCGCGGGGACGACGATTATCCTAAACCCCGCCCTCCGCCAGCAACGCCTTCGCCTCATCCCCCTGCCAGTCGATCGCGCCGACCACGCGCCACAGTTCGCGCCCCTCGCCATCGTAAAAAATACTCGTCGGCAACGCGCTGTTCGCGGCATCGAGCAGGCCGTTCTCGGGATCGAGATAGGGTTGCAGCGCCGTCAGCCCTGCCTTCTGGAACCAGGGATCGACGACCTCGGCCCCCTGCAAATCCTGTGCGACCGCGATCACTTGCATGTCGTCGCGGCGCGCCGCTGCAAGCGCATCGAGCGTCGGCATTTCGGCGATGCACGGCGCGCACCACGTCGCCCACAGATTGACGAGCAAGGGCTTTCCGCGAAAGGCCGCCAGCGTCACGGGCGCATCGTCGGGGCCGGTGAAGGCCGCCGTCGGCGCCGCCGCGCCCTTGTGGCTGCGGTCGATCATATATTCGAACGCGCCGACGCCCTTCGCTTGGCTTGTGGAAACATTTGCTTCGCCTTGCGCGGCTTGCCCGCCGCCCGCCTTTTCCCTATCGCAGCCCGCGACCGATCCGGCCAGCAACAGGCCCAGGATCAACAGCGACGGATTTGGAACGCGGCGGATGGCGAATACTCCGGACAGCAACAGCATGTGGGGCGGCCGCTTCGGTGGCGGTCCTGCGGCGATCATGCAAGAGATTAACGCCTCGATCCCGATCGACAAGCGGCTTTGGGAAGAGGATATCGCCGCCAGCCGCGCCCACGCCGCGATGCTCGGGGCAACTGGAATCATCACCGCGGACGATGCGGCAGCGATCGACCGCGGCCTTGCCCAGATCGCCGAAGAATTTGCCGCGAACGGCGTGCCCGTCGACCTCAGCCTCGAGGACATCCACATGACCGTCGAGGCGCGGCTGAAGGAGCTGATCGGCGAACCCGCCGGGCGGCTCCACACGGCGCGGTCGCGTAACGACCAGGTCGCGACCGATTTCCGCCTGTGGACGCGCACCGCGTGCGATCGCATCGACGCCTGGCTCGCCGCGCTTCAGGCGGGGCTGCTTCGGCGCGCCGACGAATATGCCGACAGCATCATGCCGGGCTTCACGCATTTGCAGGTCGCGCAGCCAGTGACGCTCGGCCACCATCTGCTCGCCTATGTCGAAATGGCGCGCCGCGACCGCGGCCGTTTCGCCGACGCGCGCGCGCGGCTCAACGAATCGCCGCTCGGCGCCGCGGCGCTCGCGGGCACCAGCTTCCCGCTCGACCGCGATGCCACCGCCGCCGCGCTCGGCTTCGACCGCCCGATGGCGAACAGCATCGACGCGGTTTCGGACCGCGACTTCGCGCTGGAATTTTGCGCCGCCGCGTCGATCGCCGCTATCCATCTGTCGCGCCTCGCCGAGGAAATCGTCATCTGGGCCAGCCAGCCCTTCGGTTTCGTCGCGCTCCCCGACGCTTGGTCGACGGGCAGCTCGATCATGCCGCAAAAGCGCAACCCCGACGCCGCCGAACTGGTGCGCGGGCGCGCGGGTCTGCTGCTCGGTGCTTTCCAGCGGCTCGCCGTGATCGTGAAGGGGTTGCCGCTCACTTACTCAAAGGATTTGCAGGACGACAAGGAAACGCTCTTCGGCGCGTTCGACGCGCTTGCGCTGTCGCTCGCGGCAATGACCGGCATGGTCGAAACCTTGACCTTTCGCACCGACCGGATGCGCGCGCTCGCCGCGTCGGGCTATTCGACCGCGACCGACCTTGCCGACTGGCTGGTGCGCGAGGCGGGGCTGCCGTTCCGCGAGGCGCATCATGTCGTCGGCGCCTGCGTCAAGCGCGCCGAGGAGCTGGGCGTCGAGCTGCCCGCGCTGCCCGCCGCCGACGCGGCCGCGATCCACGCCGCCGTGACCCCCGACGTTCTCGCCGCGCTCACGGTCGAGGCGTCGGTCGCCAGCCGCACCAGCTATGGCGGAACCGCTCCCGAGCGGGTAAGGCAGGCCATCGCCGCGGCGCGCGCCGCACTCCAGGGACAGGATTGATGCCGAACCGCCACCATATCCTAGCCATGCTGACCGCCCCCGCGCTGCTCGGCGCGTGCGGGGCCAAGGAAGATCTGAAGCCGCCGGCGAATCAGCCGGCCGCCGTCGTTCCCATCGGCGCCAACCGCGCCCCGACTACCGAGGAGCTTACGACGCCTGACGCGCAGGCCCGGCCCGCGCGCAGCGACGAACTTCTCAAACGATCCGAACAACGCGAACCCGACGATTTCGACCTGCCGCCTCCGGGCTGAGTCAAACCGAACTTATCTGATCCGTTCGTGTCGAGCGAAGTCGAGACACCCATCGGTGTAGCTCCGTTCCGAGGGGCATCTCGACTTCGCTCGATGCGAACGGGAAAAAAATATGACTAGGACTGCATTCAATGGATCATTTTGCCCTTCGTAACGGCGTCCTCCACGCCGAAGACATCCCGCTGTCGCAAATCGCCGAGGAAGTCGGCACCCCCGCCTATGTCTATTCGCGCGCAATGCTCGAAGCCCATGCGCAGGAATTTCGCGCCGCGCTGAAGGACGTGCCGCGCAAGCATCTCGCCTTCGCGATCAAGAGCAACCCCAACCTCGGCGTCCTGCGCGTTCTCGCGCGGCAGGGTTATGGCGCCGACGTCGTCTCGGGCGGCGAGCTCGAACGCGCGCTCGCCTCGGGAATGGCGCCCGGAGACATCGTCTTTTCGGGCGTCGGCAAGACCCGCGCCGAACTCGCGCAGGGGCTCGACCGCGGCATCGGGCAGTTCAACATCGAACATGAACCCGAAGGCGTCGCACTCTCCGAAATCGCGCTGAAAAAGGAGATGACGGCGCCCGCCGTGCTGCGCGTCAATCCCGATGTCGACGCCGGCACCCATGCCAAGATTTCGACCGGCAAGGCCGACAGCAAGTTCGGCGTCGGCATCGATGTCGCGCCTGAAATCTTCGCGCGGCTGGCGGCGCTGCCGGGGCTCAATATGCGCGGCATTGCAGTGCATATCGGCAGCCAGCTGACCAGTCTCGATCCACTCGAGGCCGCGTTCGAACGGCTCGGCCGCCTCGTCGCCGACCTGCGCGCCGCGGGGCACAGCATCACCCACGTCGATCTCGGCGGCGGGCTCGGTGTGTCGTACCGGCCGGGGGATAATCCGCCCAGCATGGCCGATTATGGCGCGATGGTTGCGCGCGTGACAAAGGATTGGGACGTCACGCTGATGTTCGAACCGGGCCGAGTCATCGCGGGCAACACCGGCGTGCTTTTGACCGAAGTCCTGTGGGTCAAGCCCGGCGCGACCAACCCCTTCGTCATCGTCGACGCCGCGATGAACGACCTCGCGCGCCCTGCGCTCTACGATGCCTATCACGATTTCGTCGCGGTGAAGCCGACGGGTGAAAAAATGACCGCGTCAATCGTCGGCCCGGTGTGCGAGACCGGCGACACCTTTGCCCGCGACCGCGTGACCGACCGGGTGGAATCGGGCGATCTCGCGGTGTTCCGAAGTGCGGGGGCCTATGGCGCGACCATGGCCTCGACCTACAACAGCCGCAGCCTCGTTCCCGAGGTGCTGGTCGACGGGGATCGCTACGTCATCGTCGCCGACCGCATCGCCGCGGGTACGATCATGGCGGCGGAGCGGGTGCCCGACTGGATTGATTGATACGGCGCGGTTGCGAGAATACGCAGCGGCGCTATCTTTTCTTCGTCACCCCGGACTTGATCCGGGGTCCATGATCCAACGGCGCGGTAGGGATCATGGATGCCGGATCAAGTCCGGCATGACGAGAAAGAGGGCGAATTCATGCACCAGCTCCCCATCTTCCTGAACCTCGCCGACCGCACCGTCGTGCTGGTCGGCGAAGGGGAGGCCGCCGACGCCAAGGCGCGTCTCATCCGGCGCGCCGGCGGCCACATCGTCGCCGCGTGGGAGGAAGGCGCGACCATCGCCTTCGTCGCGCTCGACGACAAAGACGAAGCGCGCACTGTCGCCGCTGCGCTCCGCGCGCGCGGCCTGCTCGTCAATGTCGTCGACCGCCCCGACCTTTGCGATTTCACCACGCCCGCGATCATCGACCGCGCCCCCGTCACCATCGCCGTCGGCACCGGCGGCGCGTCCGCTGGTCTGGCCAAGGCCGTCCGCCAGCGGATCGAGGCCTTCCTACCCGCCCGCCTCGGCGCGCTTGCGACCGCACTCTATGCCGCCCGCGCCGCCATGAAGGCGCGCTGGCCCGCCGCCGCCGACCGCCGCCGCGCGATCGACGCTGCGCTGGCACCCGGCGGCGCGCTCGACCCGCTCGATGACGACGCGGCGGACAAGCTCGATGCCTGGCTGGCCAGCGACACCGCCGCCCAACCGTCCCGCCTCGAAACCATCCGCCTGACCGGCTCTGACCCCGACGACCTCACCCTCCGCGCCGCGCGCCTGCTGGGCGAGGCCGACCATATCTTTCACCCGCGGCACGTCCCCGCCGCGATCCTCGACCGCGCGCGCGCCGACGCCGTGCGCCACATCGCCGCCGTGCCCCCCGCCGATCCGCCTGCGGGCCTTTCGCTCTGGCTGGACGTCCGCGCATAAACCCTCCCTGCGGCGGAGGCGCGGAAAAGCGGCGAGCGAAGCGCGGCCGGAGGAGCCGGTGGCGCACCGTCGCGCTGGGCTGACTGCCGTCAGGGCGCGATCGCCAGCCCGTCCCCCTGCTTCCCCGCGGCGATCCGGCGCAGCACTTTCCCGCTCGCCACATCGATCTCCGCGACCCTGTCGTGCCCCGTTTCGGCCGCATACAGCCGCTGCGAATCGGCGCTGAACAGCAGGGTCACCTGCTGCGCCGCATCACCCTCCGACCCGTTGATCGTTTTCAGCGGCGCGCGTGTCTCTGCGTCGAACAGCGTGATCGTCCCCTTGCCGATATTGCTCGTCGCGATCAGCTTGCCGTCGGGGCTCGCCAGCACGCGGATCGCGACCGGATCGACCGGCAACTCGGCCAGCTTTGCACCCGATGCCGTGTCCCACACCGACACCCGCGGCGCGTCGAGGTCGCCGACCCACAGCTCGCGCCCATGCTTCGCCAGCGCCAGCCCTTCGGGCTTGCCGCCGATGGTCAGGTCGCGCAGCTTCACTCCCGCGTTCAGGTCGAGCACGCTCACCGTCCCCGACCCGATATTGGCGGTATAGGCGGTGCGGCTGCCGGGCGCGACGACGATCATATGCGTGCCCTTTTGCCCCGTCGAAATCGACGTGACCGCGCCGTCCGGCGCCACCACCGCGACCGATTCGCTCTTCTCGGTAGTCGCCACCAGCCGCCCGTCGGCCAGCCACAGCAGCCCGTGTGGCCGCTCGTTCGGGCTGAGGTCGATCGTCTTGATCTTCGTGCGCGCCGCGACGTCGAACAGGTCGATCGTGCTGCCGCCATAGGCAACGACCGCCGCCTTGCTGCCGTCGGGCGACACCGCAATCTCGTGCGGCATCCGCCCCGTGGGCAGCCGCGCGAGCTCCTCGCCCGACGCCAGGTCGACCAGGCTCAGACTATCTTCGCCCTTGTTTCCAATCAGCAGCGTTTCGGCCGTGGCGGGCGCGGTCAGGATCAGCGCGGCAAGCGCGGCGGCAATGACAGGACGCATGGCAATCTCCCGGTTATCCCATCACCCTATCCCGCGCTCCCGCCCCGACAAGCCGCGTTCGACGAGCGACATGGCCCACATTACGATAAGTTAACTCACCCCCGCGGCCCCGCGGCCTTACCCCTGCCCGCGGCGGCAGCTCGCGCCGCCGGTTTTTTCAGGACAGGAGGGGGATTATGGAACTACCGCCCATCGACATCGACGCGCTGCCCTTGCTCGACACCGCGGTCGGGCTGTTCGGCTCGCTGGTCGCCAGCGGCACGCCGTCGAAATCGGTGTTTGAAATCGCGGTCACCATCGCGCTGATCGTCCATAATTGATCCGGCGCGGGGGCGGCGCGCCGTCCCCGCCTCATCCGCCAGACCATGCCCGCACCCCGCTCGCGTCACGACCATTATCCGCGCGATGACGCCGCCCGCTGCCGGCGCATCCGCGAAGCGGTCGCCGATCTTGATGCACATTGGCGCAAAGTCGATAGCGCGCCCGCCGATACGGCGCCCACCGACACTTCGCGCGGCGGACTGCTCGCGGCGATCGAAGCCGTGGCGGGGGAGCCGCCCGACCACGCGATCGCGCGCCTCCTCCCCTGGCTCACCGACACCAGCTGGCTGCACGACCGGCTGGGCGAGGCGCTGGCCCTGCTCGCCGCCGATCCGTTTGCCCGCCCGCCACTCCGCCCCGTCGGCGGCGGCGACGACGGCAGCGGCGGCCTGATCATCGCCGAGCGCGGCCCGGTGCGCGTGGCGCTCCATATCCACCCCGCTGCGGCCGCGGCGCCGACGCACGCGGTCTTCGTCCCCGGCCGCGCCGCGATCCGTGTGCTCGCCGCCGCGGGCGCGTCGCTTTGCCTGCACGAAGTCGCGGTCAGCGCGGCCGAGGAAGCGGGCGGCTTCACCGCGTCGGCCGCCGCGGCGTGCCGCAGCATCCCGCCGCGCAAACTCGTGGACGGCGAAATCTTCCACCACGACACCGCACGGCAAAGCTACCACCTCGCCTGCGCGCACGGCGACGTGCTGCTCCTCGAACTCGCGGTCCAGCCGCCCGCGCCCCTCCCGTTCCGCAGCTACGACCTCGCGACCGGCCGCCTCGCGCATGTCAGCGCGTCACAGCGCGACGCCAGCTTTCGCACCATGGCGCTGACCCTGCTCCGCCACCTCGGCCGCCCCGACGCCGCGCCGCTGTTCCTCGCCGAAACGCAGGCCGACGATTTCGCCCTCCGCTGGCACGCGATGCGCGAGCTGATCGCGCTCGCCCCCGCCGCCGCGCTCCCGCGCCTCGCCGCGATGGCGGCAACCGACCCGCACCCGGAAGTCCGCCGCGCCGCACAGGCAACGCTCGCGCTCCTCCAACCCCCTCCCGCAAGCGGGAGGGGCAGCGAGACTTGCGAGCTTGCTCGCTAGTCGCAGCGGGGTGGGCACGACCGCACTGCCCGTGACCCGCCCCCCAACCCCTCCCGCAAGCGGAGGGCCCCAAAGGAACCCCCATGCCCCTGACCATCGACCCGCCGCCCGCGACCGAACTCGACCTCGCCGAAGTCACCGCGCGCCTCGACGAAAGCGGGATGGACCTGTCCGACGACGCCAGCGTCGCGCACTGCACCGCGCTCCTCGCCGGCCTCGCGCGCAACCGCGACTTCCTCGCCGACCGCGTCATCGCCGCGCTCAAGCAGGGCTGCGCCGACCAGGTCGCGATCAACCGCCATTCGGCGCAGGTCTTCCTGCTCCACCGCGGCGCGCGCGGCTATTATCTGCGCGCAAACCTCTGGCCCGCCGCGACCGACGCCGTCACCACCGCCAGCGGCACGCAGGCCTTTGCCTACGCCCTGCCGCACGACCATAATTTCCACTTCCTCACCATCGGCTATTTCGGCCCCGGTTACATCAGCGACGATTATGAGGTTGACCCGGAAGCCATCGACGGCCGCCTCGGCGAACCGCTCGCGCTGCGCGCCATGGGGCAGAGCCAGCTTTGCGAAGGCAAGATGATGCTCTACCGCGCCCACCGCGACGTCCACAGCCAGCACCCGCCGCCCGGCCTGTCGGTCAGCCTCAACATCATGGATGAGGGCGAACATATCCCCTGGCGCGACCAATATATCGTCGACCTCGGCTCCGTCGGCGCCGCACCGCACGCCCCGGCGACGATCGCGCAGCGCCCGACGCTCACCAGCACCGAATTGCTGCTCCGCGCCGCCGTCGACCTCCACGAAAACGCCCACGACATCGCCGACCATTTCGCAAAAGCCCACCCCGTCCCCCGCGTCCGCGCCCACGCCCTCGCCGCCCTCGCCGCGGCGAAGGCGGGCGAGGGCAGGGCGGCGGTCCTCGAACGCGGCCTGCGCGATCCGGACGCGCGGGTCAGGGATGATTGCCGGCGGTGGCTGGCGTAAAGCTGACTCGTTCTCCCTTACAGGAGAGGGTCGGAGAGCGGCGAAGCGTCAGGGAGCCGGCGCCCGTCCGAGCCGGTCAAGCTCCTCCTCCAGCGCCCGCACAGTCTCTGCGATTTCGTCGTGCTGGAACCAAGTCGCGCACATCCGGAAATTTCCGATGTGATAACGGTAATCGGCCGCGTCCCACGGCATGACATCCGTCGCGCGCAATTCCGCGATGGTGGCCAGCATCAACTCACGGATCGATTCTTTGGTGTGTTGGAAAATCGGCGGTGACTTGGGCGGGAAATGAAACCATTGCAATTCGCTCTCGGTGGGCGGTTCGGCCTCCGCCGGCACCGACGCATCAAACAGGTCGCCCTGATGTCCGTAACGATCACCCATGGCGTCGATTCTAGCTCGGCCGATGACCGGGTCAACGCCTCATCCGCCGTCGAGCAGCTTTTCCACAAGTTTGTCGATGGCGGGCGCCAGTCCGACCTCGGTCAGATGTTTGCGGATACGATTGCGCACGGTGACAAAATAATCGCCTTGGTTGATGGTGACCACGGCGGCGGCGACTTCTGCCTTGGCAGCGACGGCCGCAAGTTCGCGATGCAGCGCGATGCGCGAGTCGAAGGTCGGAATCGGCAGGTTGAACATGACCTTGTCAAAGTCACGTTTGCCCCACTGTCCCTCGGCTTGCCATTTTTCGGCACGCGATCGAGCCGTTTCACTGTTGAGGATGGCAATGAGATATTGAGCTTGTTGGCGCGTTAGGCACTCAGCCCAATAAAGCTTGTGATCAAAGACAGCCGTATCGTCTTCGATGATTGCTGCGGCCGGCTGGGTGCCGGACTTTGCATAGACCACTCTCAATTTGCGGAGCGGGAACTGCGACAGAAGCTGGTCGAAATAGTTGAGATGATTGGCGAAACTACGTGTCCCTTCCCCATGACCCGTCCACAGCTTCTCGCATTGTTCCAACCATTGCGACAGGTGCATGGCCCCGGCGTTGATCGCGGACGAGCTCGTCAGGACGTGCCCGCTCTTCACGGGGACGACGCCCTCCAGCGGCGTGCCGAGGCGATAGGGAAAGACATTCTCCCCCAGATAGACGCGGCTGATAAAGCCCGATTCGACCGGCCCTTGCGGTGGCTCAATGTCTTTCCAAGGCTTTTTGTCCTGGCTTCCGATACGGCCGCGCACGCGCGGGGCGTGGGGATTCTCGCCCAGGCGGCCAGCCGGCATTCGCTCGACGAGCACCAGCCGTCGTGGATAGAGCAACGCGCCCGATCGGAACGCATTGCGATAAGCCGATCCACCCTTGCCCGTATCGGCGTCGGGCCAGTCGATTTCCTCGGCCGTTATCGAATTGGCGGCCTCCTCAACCCCGGCATCGCGCCGCGCCAGATGGCCTAAAAATGCCGTGGCTTTTTCAGGCAGCGCTTGCTTCGAACTGGCGAAGCGGCCGAACCAGACGCTTGACGGCACGGGGAACAGCGCGTCGGGCCGACAATCGACCCCGGTCAGATCCCACCCGGCATCGACCTTCATATATTGAATCGACCCCGCCAGTCGGAATCGCCCGGTGCGGAACTTCGCATAGGGCTGTTTGAACATCGAGGCATAGGGCAGGATGAAGGCGATTCGTCCATCGCGGCGCATATAGAGCTGCATCGCACGCGCGAAGAAATAGGCGCTGAGGTCGAAACCTGAAACGCTGCCGGTTCCGCCCCACAGTTCGAATTGTTCCATCGCCGACTTGAAACGCGCCTTCAGCGCCTTGTCCATGCGCGAATAGGCGACCCATGGCGGATTGCCGACCACCACATCGGCTTTTTGCGCTTCGCCCGCCAACCACACCGGGCGCGACATATTGCGCGCGATATAACCCCAGATATGGTTGCGTCCCTGCTGGTGGAGCATGGCCAGCGTTTTATAGGTCGCCGCCAAGATTTTCCGATCAGAGGTGTCGATCAACGGACTGGATTCCATCCAGCGCTGAAACTCCGCCAGCGGCCGCTCGCGTTCGGCCATGCCTAACATCTGTTGGAGCAGCTGGTCGAGCGCATCGGGATTGGTTGCTACGCCTTTCGGGAAACGCAATAATTGGCGCCCGAAGCGTGCATCCTCGCCCGTGTAATCGGGAACGGCGGGAACGGTGATTTCGAAATCTTCGCTCGCCAGATCGCCGCCGTGCCATTGCAGGGCGTCGCCGAGATAGACCGGGACGGCAAAGCGTTCGGGACGCCCATCGCTCAATGTCGGCGCGATGGCGAGCAGCCATGTCGCGCGGGCGAAAATCACCGCCACCGGGTGGATGTCGATACCGGCGATCTTTTCTGCGGCCAATGATACCACCTCTTCGCCCGACAGGCCGGCCGATTTGCCCGCCGCTGCCAACCGCCTGACTGCGTGGAAAAGGAAGGTTCCTGATCCGCAGGACGGGTCGATGACACGATCCGACAGAGGCTTTTCGACGGCCGCCTCGACAATGCGCGCGGCAAGCCAGTCGGGGGTGTAATATTCACCGAGTTCGTGGCGCTGCGCCGGGTCGATCAGGCTCTCATACAGGCCCTTCAGAAGGTCGGCCTCGATCGCGGAAAGGTCGAACCGTGCGGCTTGCCGCGCGATCTTCAGGACCAGCGCATCGCCGCCGGGCGCCTTTAGCAGCCAGTCGAAAAAATCGGATTCGACCGCGCCGACTATTCCAAGGTCACTGAAAGGGCGGCCATCGAGCAAATGCTCGCCCGTTGCCGGCAGATGCCGGACGAACGCGGCTGTCGCGATCGCTTTTGCAACGATGACCAGATAGGTGTGTTGCAGGAACAGTTCCGGCGCATCGACTTCATTGCCATAGGCGGTGTTGAGCAGACGGTCCCACAGTGATCGCTTGACTGCGACTTCGGGGTCGGCGCCGATGTCGGCCCAAAGGAGCCGAAGCTCGCGCAGCGCTCGCCGGTATAGGACCGATTCCCGGCCGAGTTCGATTTTAATACGCGGAATGTCGGGGATCAGCTGATCTTGCAGCGCGACGACGCTTTCCAGCCAGCGTGTAAGGCCGAACGGCTCGTCGGGGTTTGGGGTATAAGAACCGAGTTCAATTAGCGTGTCGCCATCGGCGAGTTCATGCACAGAGAATGTCGCGCCGTCGGTGACGATGCCGACATAGTCCTGCCCCGTGACCGTCCGCCGGTCCTTCAGATATCCGCTAAGCTGGTCGGCGAAGACCTCTTTTCGAAGATCGGATTTCAGTTCGATCACCGTGCGCCCCAGCAGCGCATCGATCCTGCCCCGAATTTCGAAGGTTTGTTGCTCGAAACCAATGTCGCGCGAGGTTGCTCCAAGGCCATCGGTCAATAGCTTGTAAATCAGACCGCGGACTTTCTCATGGCCCGGTCTTGTGACCAACTCGGTAATGATTTCCTGTAGTTGGTCCGACGATAATGTCATGAATGCCCCTTCTGAACGGCTTTAATGCACAGGCTCGCCAGTTGGCGCAACTCCTTCCCTTTCGCCTCCACTCAAAAACCGCTTTCCTACCTCGCCCGGCTATGCCAGCCTCGCCGCTCTTCGCTCTTTGACCGCTTGAATCCGCTGCCTTTCCGCCGCGCCAAACGTCGCGCGCCTGCGTGCGATCTTTGCGATGTGTAGCGCGTGTGCGCCGCATGGGTGACCTTCGCGACATTGCTCCGGCCCGCACCGCCAACTCCCCGTTTTCCAGTGCAATCAGGTGACAAGTTTGACAAGTTAAGCCCGCGGCGCCGGCCGGGGCGCCCGTTCCTGCTGACAGCCGCGCTTTCCCCTGCTAACGGCGCGCCATGACCACGCCCTTGTCCCACATCCGCAATTTTTCGATCATCGCGCATATCGACCATGGCAAGTCGACGCTCGCCGACCGGCTGATCCAGTTCACCGGCGGGCTCACCGCGCGCGAAATGTCGGCGCAGGTGCTCGACAATATGGACATCGAAAAGGAACGCGGCATCACGATCAAGGCGCAGACGGTGCGCCTGAAATACACCGCCAAGGATGGCGAGACCTATCAGCTCAACCTGATGGACACGCCGGGGCACGTCGATTTCGCCTATGAAGTGTCGCGGTCGCTCGCGGCGTGCGAGGGCGCGCTGCTCGTCGTCGACGCGGCGCAGGGGGTGGAGGCGCAGACGCTGGCGAACGTCTATCAGTCGATCGAGCACGACCATGAAATCGTGCCGGTGATCAACAAGATCGACCTGCCCGCCGCCGACGTCGACAAGGTGAAGGCCGAGATCGAGGACATCATCGGCCTGCCCGCCGACGACGCCGTACTCGCGTCGGCCAAGGCGGGGATCGGCATCGAGGAATGCCTCGAGGCGATCGTGACCAAGATCCCGCCGCCGAAGGGCGACGCCGCGGCGCCGCTACTCGCGATGCTCGTCGACAGCTGGTACGACCCCTATCTGGGCGTCGTCATCCTCGTCCGCGTCGTCGACGGCGTCTTGAAAAAAGGACAGCAGATCAAATTCATGCAGGCGGGCACCACCCATTTGATCGACCGCGTCGGCTGTTTCACCCCGAAGCGCGAGGAACTGACCGAGATTGGCCCCGGCGAGATCGGCTTCATCACCGCGCAGATCAAGGACGTCGCGCAGGCGCGCGTCGGCGATACAGTGACCGACGCCAAGAAACCCGCCGCGGCGCCGCTGCCGGGGTTCAAGGAAGTCCAACCGGTCGTCTTTTGCGGCCTCTTCCCGACCGACGCGAACGACTTCGAGAAATTGCGCGAGTCGATCCAGAAGCTCCGCCTCAACGATGCGAGCTTCTCGTTCGAGATGGAGAGCAGCGCGGCGCTCGGTTTCGGCTTCCGCTGCGGCTTTTTGGGGCTGCTGCATCTGGAGATTATCCAGGAGCGGCTGACCCGCGAGTACGACCTCGACCTCATCACCACCGCGCCGTCGGTGGTCTATAAGCTGAAGCTCAGCCACACCAAGAATGAGGCGGCGAAGGAGATCGAGCTCCACAACCCCGCCGACATGCCCGACCCCAACCGCATCGACGAGATTGAGGAGCCGTGGATCGAGGCGGTGATCTACGTCCCCGACGACTATCTCGGCCCGATCCTCAAGCTCTGCCAGGATCGCCGCGGGGTGCAGAAGAATTTGACTTATGTGGGCGGCCGCGCGCAGATCACCTATGAACTGCCGCTCAACGAAGTCGTGTTCGACTTTTACGATCGGCTGAAGAGCATCAGCCGCGGTTATGCGTCGTTCGACTATCACCAGATCGGCCACCGCGCCGGCGATCTTGTGAAGATGAGCATCCTCGTCAACAACGAGCCCGTCGATGCGCTGTCGATGATCGTCCACCGCGGTTCGGCCGAAAGCCGCGGTCGCGGCATGTGCGAGCGGCTGAAGGACCTGATCCCGCGCCACATGTTCAAAATCCCGATCCAGGCGGCGATCGGCGGCAAGGTGATCGCTCGCGAAACCATCGCCGCGCTGCGCAAGGACGTGACCGCCAAATGCTACGGCGGCGACGCGACCCGCAAGAAAAAGCTGCTCGAAAAGCAGAAAGAGGGCAAAAAGCGGATGCGCGAATATGGGAATGTGAACATCCCGCAGGAGGCGTTTATCGCCGCGCTGCGGATGGGTGACGACGGATAACGCAGAGGGTCGGTATTTCTGTCCCGCTGATCGGGAGACTGCGATGACCGGGACGGGCAGGCAGGTGACTGGGCAGGCCGACGGCGCGCGAGGCGGCCGACGGATCGAAGATGTCGTGATCCACAGCCGGCTCAACGACGGAACCGCGGTCTGCCTGCGCGCTATCACCCCCGACGACGGCCCGCTGATCCGCGACGGCATTGCTAAGCTGTCGGCCGAATCGCGTTATCTGCGCTTTTTCTCCCCTGCATCGTCGCTGCCTGATGCGGTGATCGAGCGCCTTGTCGATGTCGACGGGCATGACCATATCGCATGGGGCGCGATTTGCAGTTCATGTCCCGACCGGCCCGCGATCGGCGCTGTCCATGCGGTGCGGCATCGTCACGACGGACCCGTTGGCGAATTTTCGGTGGCTGTCCTCGACGCGTTTCACGGCAAGGGGCTCGCCCGGATGATGACGGCCGCACTGCTCGTCCATTGCCTGGCCGAGGGGTTGGTCGAGCTCGAGATCCATATGCTGTCGGAAAACGCCGCCGCGCGGCGCCTCGTCAAAATGCTCGGTGCTGGCTGGGCGGGCGAAACGGCGGGGGTTGCCGAATATCGGCTCGACGTCGCCGCGGGACTCGCTGCGCTGCGCGCCGACGCCGATGCGCCGGGCGTTTGCGACATTTTGGCTGCGTTCGAGGCGCGAATATAGTCCCTCCCGCCGCCCCGGGTCGCTGAGGGCGACGGGAGGGTGGTCCGCGAAACTTACCGCTGAAAGCGTGTTCCCGTCCCGAGCGTTGCGTTAACCCTGATCGGCGAGCGCCGCGGTGATGGCGATCACACATCTGGACAGAGGCGCACGAAAAAAGGGCGCCGGAATCGACCGGCGCCCTTCCTGCCCTTAGGGGAGGCAGCCCTTACTTCTTCTGGGTATCGCCGACGCCGGTTTCGGACGGAGCGATCTCGCCATTGTCGTCCATGGCGTTGGCCTTTTCCTCGCCCATTTCCTCGACGACGTCAGCCTTTTCTTCCATGGCTTCCTTTGCAGCGCCCTCGGGCATGGCGTCGGCCTGCTCGTCGATCGCTTCGGCCTGGGCTTCGGCCTGATCCTCGACCTTGTCGGCCGCGGGGCTCTGGCAAGCGCCGAGTGCGAGGGCCGAGGTGGCGGCGAGGGTGATGAACATTTTGCGCATATTGAGTGACTCCCAAAGTTGACTCGGGGGCTTAACGCCGGGTGAACGAGAGGGTTGCAATAAAATCGACACTCTTATCGAATTGCTTGAAAATCGTTGCGTTCAGGCCGCGACGCAAAAAAAAGGGCGCCCAGTGGCGCCCTTTTGTAATCTGGTTCGGTCCCGCAAATCAGAAGCGCTGCTGGCGCTCATACAGATCGCGGTAATGTTGGATGCGCGTGACGCGCAGCCCCGGCATGCCGCTGCGATCGATCGACCGCTGCCAGCTGGCAAATTCCTCGAGCGTTAGCCCATAGCGTTCGCACGCCTCGTCGACGGTCAGAAGACCGCCGTTCACTGCCGCGACGACCTCTGCCTTGCGGCGAACGACCCAACGGGTCGTCGTCGACGGGGGCAGCGAGTCGAGCGTGAGCGGTTCGCCCAAGGGGCCGATGACCTGTGCGGGCCGGATTTTCTGATTCTCGATCATGCTCATTCCATATTTTCGAAATCGGATGGGGGTGTTTCCGACGTCTCCGGCTCTAGATCGGAGGGGCTCAACATCGGCTGAAATCCTCTGGTAAACGGAGCGTTCATAGTTTCCGGCAAGCCGTTTGCCTGGGCCGACAAGTCGAAAAAACGAACGACGCGGGGGGCATTTTGTTCCGTTGCGGGCCGGTTGCCGCACAAAATGCGCCGGAGGCTTTTAAGCTTTGCGGCGTGGTTTTCGCGCTGCGCCCAATTCTGAAGATGTCGCACCGTCGGCGACGCTCCCTGCCGCGCACTGGACACCGCCCGGATGATGTCGAAACCGGGCGCCGACAGCCGGGCAGCACCGGCGATACGGGGAAGGTCGGAGGGTACGATGTTCATGGGACTCGTCTAACCCACAGGGCCTAAGGTCCCGTAAATGCCGGTTTCAGCACCTGTTAGCGAAGCTTAACCCGCGTCAATATATTGACAGGCACGGCGGAAAAGCTGGCATTTTTCGTGCTGCATCCCTAGATGGCGCCGACCATGATCGACAGTTTGCCCTCCCCCGCCGGGCTTGCCCAGGCCGACTTTCAGCTCGCGGGCGCCATGAAGGACCGGCGAATCGTCGTCGCGATGTCGGGCGGAGTCGACTCGAGTGTGGTCGCTGCGCTTGCTGCGCGATCGGGCGCGGAAGTGATCGGTGTGACGCTTCAGCTCTATGATCATGGAGCCAAGGCGAAGCGCGTGGGTGCCTGTTGTGCGGGGCAGGATATTCGCGACGCGCGCGCCGTCGCCGACCGTTTGGGTTTCGCACATCACGTCCATGACCATGAAAGCCGTTTTCGCGACACGGTGATCGACCAGTTCGCCGACGAATATCTGAACGGCCGGACGCCGATTCCGTGCGTGCGTTGCAACATGGGGGTGAAGTTTACCGACCTGTTCCACCTCGCAAGAGAATTGGGTGCGGACTGCCTTGCAACCGGCCATTATGTCCGCCGCGTCATGGGCGCTAGGGGTGCCGAACTGCACCGCGCCATCGATCCGGCGCGCGACCAGAGCTATTTTCTTTTCGCAACGACGCAGGAACAGCTCGACTTCCTGCGCTTTCCGCTCGGCGGGCTGGAAAAGAGCGTGGTCCGCGAAATCGCCCGCGACCTTGGCTTGGGCGTCGCGGGAAAGCCCGATAGTCAGGACATCTGCTTCGTACCCGATGGCGACTATGCAACGCTGGTGCGTAAGCTCCGCCCTGACGCCGATGATCGGGGCAACATCGTTCATATCGACGGCACGGTGCTCGGCACGCACAAGGGCCTCATTCATTATACCGTTGGGCAGCGACGCGGGATCGACATCGGCGGACAGGCTGAGCCGCTCTACGTCGTGCGGCTCGATGCGGAAAAGAAACAGGTCGTCGTCGGGCCGCGGCACGCGCTTGCGGTGTCGGGAGCGCGGATAGGCGAAGCGAACTGGCTGGACAGCGTTGAAGCGCGGGAAGTTCTGGCCAAGGTGCGCAGCATGGCAAAGCCCGTTCCGGCGCGCGTTATCGGCGACCGGCTGCACTTCGCCGCCCCTGAATATGGTGTCGCTCCAGGACAGGCGGCGGTACTCTACGACGCTGGCAATCCATCGCGCGTACTCGGCGGCGGCTGGATCGAAGAAACGTTCGCGGCGGAATAGTTTGAATTTTCCCCGTCGATCGCGCAGCCTTCCCGACAAGGGAGAACGATGATGATCAATTGGGTCTTGCGCGGCGCTGTCCTGCTCTGGGCGATGTTTTTTGCCATCGTGGGTGTCCGCGGGCTGTTCGATCCCGCGAGCTATGGCGAAACTTTCGGCATATTGGTCGAGGGCGTTGCAACGAACACGATCCGCGCCGATCTGTCGGCCTTCTTCCTCGTTGCGTCGGGCGCCGCCGCCATCGGCGCGCTGGTACCCGGTTGGGTGCGCGCGTTGCTGGTCCCTGCTGCGCTTTATGGAACCGCGTTCCTGGGCCGATTGTTCGGCATGGTGAACGGTGACCCGGTGAATTCAGCTATCGTGCAGGCGATGATCATCGAGGCGCTGACGCTTCTTCTGATGGTGGGCAGCTGGTGGGTGCTGTCGCGACCCGCCGCCGACCGGTTGACGCCACCGCCGGTACCGAATGAGGAATAGAAGGAAGCTGAAACTCGCGTCAGGTCGACAGTTCATTGCCGGCCGCGCGACTGAGCGGCGGCGGATACCGAAAGGACAAGGATAGTGACCGAGCCGCATGTGCCGCGTCTGAGCGTTGACATTGTGTCCGACGTCATGTGCCCCTGGTGCATTATAGGCTGGCTGAAATTCCAGCGAGTGGTGGATCATTTCAGGGGGCGGCTGGATTTTCGCGTCCAGTGGCATCCGTTCGAGCTCAATCCCGACATGCCGCCGGAGGGCGAGGACGCGGCGGCGCATGTGATGCGCAAATACGGCGTCAGCGCCGAACAGAGCCGCGCCAATACGGGGCGTCTCGCCGCAATTGCGGGTGAGCTGGGCTTCGTTTTCAACCGGGGGCCGGACTTTCGGATGCGTAACAGTTTCGACGCGCACCGGCTGCTGACTTGGGCGGGGGCGAGCGAGGCGCCCGACCAGCAAGCGGCAGCCGGCGTGCAGACCGCGCTGAAGATGGCGCTGTTCGCTGCGCATTTTACCGACAATCGCGACGTCAGCGACCATGCCGTGCTCATCGACGTCGCGGCGTCGGTCGGGCTCGATCGCGAACGCGCGGCGGCGATTCTGGCATCAGGCGAGTTTGGGGAGATGGTGCGGACCGAGCAAGGCTGGTGGGCCGACCGGAATATCACCGGGGTGCCCGCTTTCATCCTTGATGGACAGATGCTGGTTCCGGGGGCACAGGATCCCGAGGTGTTCATTCGTGTGATCGAAAAGAAGGTGCTCGGTCTCGTCGCATAGGTGCCGCGCGGTGCGCCGGGCGCCCGCCACGTTTTTTGCGCGGCTCGCCGCGTGGCATGGAGCCGACTCGCGTTCCAAGCTATTGTCGATAGGCTTACCCCCGAGCAAGAAGGAGACGGATGATGGCCGAGCATGACCATAGCGCGATCAAGGAAGATATGACCGTCATCGGCGCCGACGGCGTCCATGTCGGAACGGTGGATCACCTCGACGGCGAACGTATCAAACTGACCAAGGCTGACAGCGGCGATGGCAAGCACCATTACCTTCCCGCCGGGCTGGTTGCCGCGGTCGAAGGCGACACGGTTCGTCTGTCCGCGACCGCCGCAAACGCGATCGATCTGTTCGAGGAAGCCGAATAGGCGGCGAACGCGTTCAACGACGGCGGCGTTTCGGCCGCAGAAGATATGGCCTGCGCCCCGCCACCGCGGCGCGGGCCATTTCTTTGTGATTTTTCAAGGCTCGCGTCCTAAAGCAGCGCCAATGAGGCGAAACAGGACCAAAAGGCGAGCGGCGCGTGGTACAGCCGTCACTGTGCGGCTGCTGGCCGCTGCGTTGCTGTTCGGCGCGGGCTATGCGATCGCAAATCGGTTCCCACTGGTCCACACCGTCGCCTACCGCCTCGCCGCCGGCGACCCGCAGAGCGCGGCAACGGCGTTCCTGTTTCTTGCCCTTCAGGCGGCCGTGTTCCTGGCGGCGCTGTTTGTGTTTTCGCGGCGCCGGGCGGCAATGCTGCTGGTGCTCGCGGGTGCTTCGATGCTCGTCAACATCGGTTATGCGCAGCTCGTTGGCGAACTGCTCGACGCGGGATCGCTTGCCTGGCTGATTGCCGAAGTGCGACAGGCGGGCAATGCCGCGGGCGAGTTCGGCGGCGAATTGCTGTGGGTCGCTGTGCAGGTCGCAGCCGCACTCGCGCTGTTCGTCGCGGCGCGGCGCTTGGCGCGGAGCGCGGTGCCCTGGCGCGGGGGCACCCGCTGGGGCGCCGTGACGCTTGCGCTGCTGATCGCGCCGAGCATCCTTTATCGCCACGCCGCGGTGTGGCCCGAGGGGACCGAGCGCAGCCTTTACGGGCTGGCCATCGACCTTGCGACCGCGCCGCCGCCGCCGCCGCGCGGCGCGGTGGCGATCGTGCCGAACAGCGCGGCGAACGCGCCGCGACATATCGTCTGGGTGATCGACGAAAGCGTTGCCGAAGCGCCCTTCCGAAAGCTGATCGCGCCAAAGCTGGCGAACACGCCGCATGTCGACTTCGGTGTGGCGGCGGCGATGGGGCATTGCAGTGCGCCGGCGCAGGTCGCGTTGCGGTCGGGGGTCGATGTGCGCCGCGTCGGTCCCCGCACCGACCTTCGCCGCACGCCGTCGATCTGGGCTTATGCCAAGGGGGCGGGATACCGGACGGCGATGATCGACGGACAGACGTCGGGGGCGCCGCAGAACCTGCTGTTGCCGCCCGAGCGCGCATTGATCGACGCCTATCGCCCGATGCCCGGCGGGGTCGATACCGACCTGAAAATTGCCGATGCGATCAACCGCGACCTGAAAGGCGAGGTAAAGACCTTTACTTACGCCGTCCTGCGCGGCGTCCACTTTCAGTATCGCGACCATTATCCCGCTGGCGCGATCCCGGCGGATAGCCCTGTCGCGCTGCATTATGCGACGGCGCTTCGCTGGTCGAAGGGCCGGTTTTTCGAACGGCTGCTGGACGGCATCGACCGCGAGCGCGTCGCGATCGTCTATACGTCCGACCATGGGCAAAACCTGACGCCCGGCGCACTGCCGCATTGTAGCGCCGAGGCGGTGGCCGACGAGTTTCGTGTACCGCTGCTCGCGTTTCTTCCTCCGCGGATCGCGGCGCGCTATGCCGATGCGCCGCTCGGGGGGCATTCGGTGAGCCAGATATTTCCCGCGACGCTGATCTGGATGGGATATGACGCGGCGGCGGTAACGGCGCGATACGACAATGATCTGTCCGAGCGCACAGCGCGTTTTGTTTGGTTCGGACGGACGGTGATCCCCACCGGCGGTGATGCGGCGATCGACGTCACCGCGGGATCCAAATTTCCGGGGGAGTGAGGAGCCGGTCCTTCCGGTTGCCCCGGCCCGTGCGGGGGGCTGTGTGTCGGGCCGGGGCCGGGGGAAAGCCGGTGATGATCGACAGGGAAACGCGGCTTGAGGGACATGGTTTCGCGCCGCCCGGCGTCGATGCGACGGACGGGCGCGCGCGAGCGACGAGCGGTCGCCGCAACCCAAAGCCGACGCGGGTGAGGGCGCAAAAGGTTGCCCAGAACGGCGAAAGGGAGCCGGTATCCCGGCTCCCTCCCCGATCGCAGGCGCGATGCGGTCTCGGTGTAAGGGGTCGGCGGATCAGCCCGCGTCGGCCGATGCGGCGGCGCGCGCCTCGATCGACGCCGCGGGCAGCTTGGTCACCAGCCCGTGCGTGCGGCCGACCGCGCCGTGGTAGATGGACGCGAGCGGCACATTATAGAGCTTGCCGCCGCGGACCACGACCGCGGTGTCGCCCTCGATGCTTTGCACCGTGCCGACGCTGTTGCCCTTATTGTCGCGGATTTCGGCGCCCGCACGCACCTGTTCGCGGGTGGCGAGCGTCAGATTGGTGGAGTCGACCGCATTATTGACGGTGCCGTCGACGCGGTCGACCGTCTGGCCGACGCGGTCGGTGACAGTGCCGACCGTGGCGCCGGGATCGACCGCGACATTGCCGCCGACGTTGACGTCGGCGACGCCGCCGGGGACGAGCTGGGCGAGGGCAGGCGCGGCGGCAAGTGCGGTGCCGACCGCCAGCAGGGTGAGCGATTTGTGCATGATAATCTCCTTTTTCAGCGGTCCGTTGCCGGACGTGGGTGAGCGGGAGACGCACGGGCGCGCGACGATGTTGCGCGCCGCGGCGCATCGCTGCGGCGAATTGCGGGCGCGGCGCGACGAGCGGCGCGGCGGCAGGCAGCAGACAGCAGACGGCGGGCGGCAGGCGGCCGGGCCGCGACGATGGGGGCTGGCCCGCGGCGGCGGGGCTGCTATGGCCGGGGCGATGAAGCCTGTGGGATCGCGAAGGGTGGTGCTGGGCCGGCTCAAGGCCAAGCCGTTGCTGGTGGGGCAATTGCTGTGCGCGATCGCCGCCGCGGCGCTGGTGCTGCGGCAGGCGATGCCGGTGTGGGACGACGGCGCGGGGGCGGTGGTGCGCGCGCTGCTGTTCGGCAATCTGCTGGTCAGCGCCGCGATCGTCGCCGCGCTCGCCGGCCTCGCCGCCTTTCACCGCGCGTGGCGCCGGCGCGATGCCTATATCTGGCACGACGGTGCGACGCTGTATCGCGGCGGCGGCGAGCGCTGGCCGCTGGCGCTGGTCCGCGAGGTTGTGGTGGCCGAGAATGCGCTGGGCATCGCGTCGCTGCGGCTGGTCGTCGACGATGACAGCGAGGTGACGCGCGAGCTGGTGAAGCTGTACCTGCTGGCCGACACGCCCGAGGCGGTGCGCGGCGGGGTGATGTTCGCGGTGGCCGGGGTACGGGGCTTTCCGGCGGGGTCGGTGATGAACTGACCCGATCGCGAGCCTGCCGCCGCGCCAAAGTTCAGTAAAGGTCAGCCCGTCGGCGCCCCGCTGTCTGGCAAAGTTCAGGGAAAGTCAGCCCTGGCCGCACCCCCGCTTTGCCAAAGTTCAGCGAAGGTCAGCCTCGTCGCGCGCCGCGGCGCCGGGGGGCGGGGCGGCGGCCGCGAACTCGCCCGGCGCCATCAGCGCCGCGGCCGCGGGTGCGGGCGCGGCGGGCGGCGCGGGGTGGAGGTGGACCAGCGCCTCGGCGACCGGGGTCGCGGCGGGCGGGGGCGCCGCGTCGCGTTCGCGGAACCGGTCGGGGGCGTAGGCGCGGAGCAGGAACATCAGCAAGCGGTCGCTGTGGCGCAGGCGGCGGCCGACGGGGTTGCCGTCGCGGTCGAACACCGGCTCTTCGCTGCCGACGATCGCGCGTTCGAAGGCGGTATCGAGCAATTTCTTCGACGCCGTATCGATCGCCGCGCTCCATGCACGGTCGAACGCCGCGGCGTCGGGCGAGCGGCGCAGGCGATAGGCGGAGGATTCGGACATGCCGACGCGCTGCGCCGCGGTGACGACCGAGCCGGTATCGGCCAGCGCCTCGATAAAGGCGCGTTGCTTGGCGGGCGACCAGCCATCCTTGCGGGGCTTTTTGAGGACGGGAACCCAGTCGTAGGCGGCCGGATCATGGCCGTGCGCGTCGCGGGCGGGAGTGGGTTCGGGGGCGGGCGTGGGGAGAGTGTTGCTCATTGGGCAGTATGGAACATAAAGCGAACAAGTAGGAAAGCGTTTTTTTTTTGGGGGGTGGATCGGGGTCTGGGGGCGTGTTTGAGTGCCGGGTGGTTTGAAGGTCGGGCGCTGGTGATTTTGATTTCACACAAAGGCGCGAAGATCCCCCCTCTTCGTCATGCCGGACCCTTCGACAAGCTCAGGACAGGCTTGATCCGGCATCTATGCGGCGCCGCTGGAATGGATCCCGGATCAAGTCCGGGATGACGAGGGAGGGGGAAGCGGCGGCAACCCCAATTCCTCCGCCAAATCGCGCCAATCGGGGTTCGCCGCCTCGATCAGCTCGATCTTCCACTTGCGCTGCCAGTTCGCGTCTCGCGCGTGATCGCGGCGTGCATCGTCCCGGCGAGTTTGAACCAGACGAGCGTTTTGACGCCATAGCCTTTAGTGAAGCCGTCGAAGCTGCCGTCGCGATGCTGGCAGATGTGCTGGATCAGGTGCGAGGTGACGCCGGTGTAGAGCGTGCCGTGCCGCGCGCTCGCCATGATATAGGCGCATGGCTGGAAGTCGGCGTGCATGGGGTGGAGGCTAGGGCGGCGATGGACCCCGGACCGGGGGTGACGAAGGTCGGGTCGCGACGGTCCTTTTGCGCCTCCTGCGTAGTTGGATTTGACGCCATCATCATATGTTCCCTTTACGTTCCCATTCCATGCGTACTTGACGCCAAATTCACGTTAGCCGCAGATTTCCGTTGGCGGGCCGGTTACGTTCCGCTATACGTCAGCAGACGTCAGGAAGCAGGGAATCTCGATGGACGCGGAGATCATTAACCGGATGCGTGAAGAAGAGGCGGCTCTTATGGAGAAGCTTCGCGCCGTTCGGAATGTACTGATCGCCTATGGAGAACGCCCTCTCGATCCGTCCGCAGCCCCCAAGTCTGCTCCGGCGAAGGCTGCTCCTGCTCGTGAAAAGGTCGAGATCACTGGCTATGGTGCCTATCATCGTAAAAGCGTTGCTCTCGCGATGATGGCGATGGGAACCTCTGCTGGTCCCGTCAAATCTCGACAACTGGTTCAGTTCATAGAAGCCATGGGCCACGAGATCACAGGAAAGGACAAGATCAACGCGCTGGGTGCTCTGCTCTCCAGAAGTGTAGATATACAGAGCCACGGAAAAGTGGGCTGGACTCTTATAGATCGCGAAAAGGGTATTCAGATCGCGCATCAATATAGTGGTCTGAAAGAGAAAGAGCCGACTAGCGAAGCTGTCGGCTCTGTCGCCGGAGAGGCAGGCGCACCACCGCCAGCCGATCCTTGGAGAAACCCTCAATCGTCCCCCACCGGGTAGAAAGAGAGAAACCCTATGTGGCAGGCCGCTTTGTTAGATTAACCAACTAGGAGGACTGCGCCGGAGAAAACCGGCGCAGTCTGACTAGCATGGAGAGCGAGACTCGTCTAGTCGGATTGCGGGAATCCACGCTTTTCGATGGGAGTTCGTATGACCTTAGTTCCGATGCGTTCCGGGGGGAGGAACCGGGCGCCGGTCAATAGAAGGACCAATCGAGTGTACGCAATTGCGTATGATCTAAACGCCGAAGCGGCCGTAAAGTATGGTGCATGGGATAAAATTGCCCGTGTTCTGACACAGTACGGTTTTCATCGGCAGCAGGGGTCCGTGTTTTACGGTACGCCTGACACAAGCGCTTCCACTTGCTTTAAAGCGGTGCTGGAACTGCACGACAAGTTTCCTTGGTTCTGGGAAGTGGTCCGCGACATGCGGATGCTTCGTATCGACGAGGAAGATGACTTGCTTGCCGTAGTCCCCCGGCGATTGCGCTTTGATCGCGAGGAAGCTGCATAATAGGGGCCGTCCGCTTGGCGCAGTGCTTATTGCAATCCTGACCGGGCGGACGGCTCTACCCTATTCGGTATCATCCTGACTGCCGTCTAGTTCAGGCGGGACTGCTTTCAATCCTCAAACCGAAAACCCGCCCGAGTTCCGCCGGTTCGAGCTGGCCGCGAGCACCTTCTTGCCTGTCGGGGTCAGCGCCCACTTCGCGCCCTGCTTGACGACGAGCCCCAGCGTGACGAGTTCGTCGCGGACGGGATCGGTGGGGAGTTGGGGGCGGCGGTTCGACAGGCCTTCCAGGCAGGCGCGCTGCGGCTGGCTGAGGATCAGGAGTTTCTCTTTTTTCTTTTCGGTCATGCGGCTTTCCTGTGCAGCAGGCCCGCTTCGGCCAATTCTTCGTGAAGCGTCCATGGTGCGAGTTCGAGGCCGTTGGGCCACGCCAGCGCGCCGGCCTCGATAAAGGCGCGGGCGAACTGATCGGGTTGGAGCAGAGGGGTCGTCAGCACGGTCGGGCGACCGGCGAGCAGCGGATAGGCGTCCCATATGCCGAAGCTGCCGTCCGAGAAGGACAGTTTCAGACGATGCTCGCCCGCTGCTTCGATTGCCGTAATCTTAATCATCCAAATCCGCTCCCGCGATCATTTCCATGGGTAACAGATCGATACCGCGCTGCCAATTGGCGTCCAGTTCGTCGCGGTGGCGTTCGGCCCAGTCCTGTACGATCCGCAGCGCCTTTTTGGGCAGCGACCCCGCCCTGACACCGCCGTCGGCAATGCGGATCAGTGCCTCAAAACCCTGATAGCTGGCGTGGAAATGGGGCGGCGCATGATCGTGGTGATACATGCGGATAATGATGCCGAAGAAGAGCGAGATGACCGGCATATCGTTGTCCCCTTGCGGCCCACCCCGCTGCAACTAGCGGGCAAGCCCGCAAGTTTCGCTGCCCCTCCCGCTTGCGGGAGGGGATATGTCACTCCGCGGCAATCCCCGCTTTCGCGAACATATCCTCGCCGTCGGTTTCGGCGGCGGGGGTCGCCGCGCCGTCGTCGTTGGCCTTGGCTTTCTTGCGGTTGTCGAAGCTGGACCAGACGGTGTTCCAGTCGCCGCGCGTCGCGCCCTTGCTGTACTCGGTCGCGCGGGTTTCGAAGAAGTTGGCGTGCTCGACGCCGTTCAGCAGCGGGGCGAGCCAGGGGAGGGGATGTTCGTCGATCATGTAAATCGGCGGGAACCCCAGCTGGCCGAGGCGCCAGTCGGCGATGTAGCGGATGTAGCGCTTGATCTCCTTCGGCGTCATGCCGGGGACGGGGCCCTGTTCGAACGCCAGGTCGATGAACGCATCCTCGAGCCGCACCGTTTTCTGGCAGGTGTCGATGATGTCTTCCTTCACCGCCTTGGTCAGGCAGCCGCGTTCCTTGGTGAAGGTGTGGAACAGCTTGATGATGCCTTCGCAGTGGAGGCTTTCGTCGCGGATCGACCAGCTGACGATCTGGCCCATGCCCTTCATCTTGTTGAAGCGCGGGAAGTTCATCAGCATCGCGAAGCTGGCGAAGAGCTGCAAGCCCTCGGTAAAGCCGCCGAACATCGCGAGGGTGCGCGCGATGTCCTCGTCGGTTTCGACGCCGAAGGTGCCCATATAGTCGTGCTTGGCGCGCATCTCGTCATATTCGAGGAACATGCCATATTCGCTCTCGGGCATGCCGATGGTGTCGAGCAGGTGGCTGTACGCCGCGATATGCACCGTTTCCATGTTGCTGAACGCGGTCAGCATCATCTTGATCTCGGTCGGCTTGAACACGCTGCCGTATTTTTCGTGGTAGCAATCCTGCACCTCGATATCGGCCTGGGTGAAGAAGCGGAAAATCTGCGTGAGCAGATTGCGTTCATGGTCGCTGATCTTCTGCGCCCAGTCGCGGCAATCCTCGCCCAGCGGCACTTCCTCGGGCACCCAGTGGATCTGCTGCTGGCGCTTCCAGAAATCGAATGCCCAGGGATATTCGAAGGGCTTGTAGGTCTTGCGGGCTTCTAACAACGGCATGGCGGCTATCCTCGGGCTTTTTCTTTGTCATCCCTGCGAAAGCGGGGACCCAGTGTTGCGTAACCCCGCCCTGGGTCCCCGCTTTCGCGGGGACGACAGGAGGGGGGGAGTGCGGCCCTATTGGCAGGCCAGGCACTCGTCGTAATCGGTGGTCGCGAGTTCGAACTTCGCGGCCTCGGGCGTGTTGTCGGCCTCGACCCCGCCCGCGAAGCCGGCGCGCTGGACCGACTTGCTGCGCAGATAATAGAGCGATTTGATGCCGAGTTCCCACGCGCGATAGTGGAGCATGAGCAGGTCCCATTTCTCGACGTCGGCGGGGATGAAGAGGTTCAGCGACGCGGCCTGATCGATATAAGGCGTGCGGTCGGCGGCGAGTTCGAGCAGCCAGCGCTGGTCGATCTCGAAGCTGGTCTTGTAGCAGTCCTTCTCGTCCTGCGTCAGGAAGTCGAGGTGCTGGACGCTGCCGCCGCGTTCGAGGATCGAGTTCCACACCGCGTCGCTGTTCTTCGCCTTGTCGACGAGCAGCGCCTCGAGGTGCGGGTTGCGGATCGAGAAGCTGCCCGAGAGCGTCTTGTGCGTGTAGATGTTCGCCGGAATCGGCTCGATGCACGCGCTGGTGCCGCCGCAAATGATGCTGATCGACGCGGTCGGCGCGATCGCCATCTTGCAGCTGAAGCGTTCCATCACGCCCTGATCGGCGGCGTCGGGGCAGGGGCCGCGCTCGTTGGCGAGCAGCATCGAGGCGGCGTCGACCTGCGCACGGATATGCTTGAAGATGCGCAGGTTCGACGATTTCGCCATCGCGCCTTCGAAGGGCAGGCCGCGCGCCTGGAGGAAGCTGTGGAAGCCCATGACGCCGAGGCCGACGCTGCGTTCGCGGCTGGCGCTATATTTGGCGCGCGCCATTTCGGGCGGGGCGCGGTCGATATAATCCTGAAGGACATTGTCGAGCATCCGCATCACGTCCTCGATGAAACGCTTGTCGCCGTTCCATTCGTCCCAGGTTTCGAGGTTCAATGACGAGAGGCAGCAGACCGCGGTGCGATCGTTGCCGAGATGGTCGCGGCCGGTCGGCAGGGTGATTTCGGAGCAGAGGTTCGAGGTGGTGACCTTGAGGCCGAGATCGCGGTGATGCTTGGGCATCATGCGGTTCACCTGGTCGATGAAGATGATGTAGGGCTCGCCCGTCGCGAGGCGCGTTTCGACGAGTTTCTGGAACAGCGAGCGCGCGTCGACGGTGCCGCGGACGCTGTTGTCCTTCGGCGAACGGAGGTCGAATTCCTTGCCGTCGCGGACGGCCTCCATGAACTCGTCGGTGATGAGCACGCCGTGGTGGAGGTTGAGCGCCTTGCGGTTGAAGTCGCCCGAGGGTTTGCGGACCTCGAGAAACTCCTCGATCTCGGGGTGCGAGATGTCGAGGTAGCAGGCGGCCGATCCGCGGCGCAGGCTGCCCTGCGAGATGGCGAGGGTGAGCGAGTCCATCACGCGGACGAAGGGGATGATGCCGCTGGTCTTGCCGTTGAGGCCGACGGGTTCGCCGATGCCGCGCACCGCGCCCCAATAGGTGCCGATGCCGCCGCCGCGGCTCGCGAGCCAGACATTCTCGTTCCAGGTGCCGACGATGCCCTCGAGGCTGTCGTCGACCGAATTGAGGTAGCAGCTGATCGGCAGGCCGCGGCCGGTGCCGCCGTTCGACAGCACCGGGGTGGCGGGCATGAACCACAGCTTCGAGATATAGTCGTAGAGGCGCTGCGCATGCTCCTGGTCGTCGGCATAGGCGTCGGCAACGCGCGCGAAGAGATCCTGATAGGATTCGCCAGGAAGCAGATAGCGGTCCTGCAGCGTTTCCTTGCCGAAATCGGTGAGGAGCGCGTCGCGGCTCGTGTCGGTGACGATGGCAAAGCGGCGCGCGTGAACCTTGGGCTCGCCGCCGTCGTTCAGCTTAGCGCCCGCCGAATCGTCTTTCGATTCGGTGACCGTCGCAGCGTCATTCTTTGCCAGTTCCATCGTCGCCACGTCGCCCGTCTCCACTCGTTCGCTTTCCCGAAAATCCATCCTGTTCGCCCCCGATCTGACGGCGCACAAGGGTGCGCCTGTTCCCGTCTTGTTCGACTCAGGGCGAAGCCCCGGTCTTAGCATCTTTACCTGTCCGCGTGGGCACTTTTTTGGACGCAAGCAGGGTTTTTCCGGGCCCATATGCGATGGGCGACGGAAATCCGCCACTTTCACCTGATACAATTTCTTGGGGTGCCCCCGTGGTTGACCCACCACCTATAGTGCCACGTCGGCGCTGCGATGCAAGACGATAAATGACAGATCGGGGACTCAACTCGTCGATAATTTGATTCGTCTCGTCGACAGAATTGCAAGCCCGGCGGGCAGAATGCCAGCGTTTCCGGGCTCTATCGGGCGCTTGCGAGAAGCGGCGGCAAAATATGCGATATCCGGCGATGGGTCGATGCGAGCCAGATCAGGCTTGGCCGAGCGTGCCGACGGGCCGGGATGAAGATTGGCCGGTTGCGATCGAAGCTAGCGGTCGCCCCCGCGGAGGCAGGGGCCGATGTCGGTTTACGCGGCGACGCTGGAAAAGGTCGATGGCGGCCCCCGCCTTCGCGGGGGCGACGTTGCGAGGCAAAGTCCGCTCACCCCCAACAAAGCCGCCCGCACCGGGCAGCCGCTAGCGTGGCGGGCAAAAGAAAAGGGCCCCGGCGATGCCGAGGCCCCATTCTCAAAATCGTTTCCGATTAGGCCGAACCGCCACCGCTACCGGTGCCGCCGCCGCCCATAAAGCGCCAAAACCAACCCATGACAAATCTCCTGATAAGACTGCCCATGCAGAACAGTTAACGGAGTGTATACCTTAATTAGTAAGGTAAATCGAGTCTTAACTATAAAAGATTATCGCCATTCTGGCAGTTAGGCCGTGCGGCTGTGCGGGGAGGTTGAAAGCTTCGCGACGAGTTCGGAAAATAATTGTGGTTTTCCAAGGTGATAGCCTTGGCCCACGTCGCAGCCGAGTTGGCCAAGCAGCGCCATTGTTTCAGCATCTTCAATGCCTTCGGCGACCGCGACGGCGCCAAGACGGTGCGCCAGATCGATCGTCGATTTGACGACTTCGCGGTTGCGCTGCGAATCGCGCATCGTCATCACGAATCGCTTGTCGATCTTGATTTCGTCGGCCTCGATCTCGGTCAGATATTCGAGGTTCGACTGGCCAGTGCCATAATCGTCGATCGACAGGCGGATGCCCGTGCGGCGGAGCTGCGCCAGCGTCTGACGCGCCTGCCGGCTGTTTTCGATCTGCGCGGTTTCGGTGATCTCAATCGTCAGCGTCTCGGGCGGCAGGTGGTGCGCGGTGAGCATGACGCGGATCGTCCCGACGAGGTCACTATGATCGAGCAGGCTGGCCGACAGGTTGACCGACATGTTGATATTTATGCCGCGTTCGCGCAGCTGCGCGCCCGAACGGATCGCCTGATCCATCACGAACAGCGTAAGGCGATAGATGTCCTGGCTCTTTTCCGCCTGGACGATGAATTCATCGGGGGGAATCGGCCCGCGCGTCGGATGCGTCCAGCGCGCGAGCGCCTCGACCCCGACGAGCTGCCCGGTCGCGATTTCATACTGCGGCTGGAAGGCGACCCAGATGTCGCCGCCGGTGAGCGCGTCTTCGAGCTGCGAGTGGAACGACAGCTGCCAGCCGGCGTCGTCCTTCTGCCGCGGGGTATATTTGGTCCACAGCGCGCGCGTGCGGATTGCGCGTTCGGCGGCGACGAGCGCAGCGGCGAGCCGCTGGGCGTTCGACCCGTCGAACTCGTCATTGACCCCGAACGCAATCGCGACATCGACGCGGAGCTCGCCGATCGTGAGCGGTGCGTTGAACAATGCGGCAAGACCCGAAAGCTGTCCTTCGATTTGACTGTGCTGATAATAGGGCACGAGCCAGGCAAAGGTGCCGTCGAGGTCGTGGTGCAGCGTCGTGCCTTGCGACGCGAGCTGCAGGCGACGGGTGACCTGTTCGACCAGCTTGCTGATGCCGTCGCCGGGGATGAATGCAGCAAGATCATCGAAATTGACCACTTTCGCGGCGATGACCGTAGCGCTGCCGAACGACGGTTGCGAACGGAGCGCTTCGAAATTGGGCAGGCCCGAAACAGGATTCTCGCGCTGCGCAGAATCGCGGCGCTTTGCGCGGGATACGTTGGCACCGATCGCTGCGAGGTAGAACAGGCTGGCGCCGATCGACAGTGTAACCAGCTGGGTTGAAAGCAGGATCTGGAGAGCAAGAAGGGATGCGGCAACCCCAAGGCTCGCGGCGCCAAACCAGCGACTGCGCTTTTGCAAAAGCAGCGGCAGGACTATGAGTACCGAAATAGCCAGAAGCGGCCACCAGCCCAAATTTATCGGTTCGCCGCGGCGAAGCGTTTCCCCCGCGATCAGATGGATATACGCGCCCGGAACCAGATCGTGGCCGGGGAGATAGTGCTGGTCCTGAAGGCGCGAGGCGGTCGGCGCGAAGATCACATCCTTGCCCGACAACTCGCGGGGGCCAACCGACCCGTCGATAACGTCGATGGCGCTATATTGGCGAATGCTGTCGGTGCGGTAAGAAAAATCGATCCGGAACTGCGACGGCGCGGTCCCGGACTTGTTCGCAAGGGTTGCTGCAAAACTGGGCAATAAGCGCCCTTCGGCCAGATACATGAGCGGCACGTCCCAGACCTGCCAGAACTGGTACTCCCAGGCGATGCTGGCACGTTTGGCCTGCTTGCCGAAGCTTGGGTGGGGAAAAATCGTCACAACCCGGTCGGTGCCCGGTACCGATCGGGTGGGTACACCAAGAACGGCGCGGTCGCCCATATTTCGGACGGCGGTGGCTACGCTTTCCAGGCCGCCATTATTATCGGGTCGTTCATAGTCGAAATCGACAAAGAGACGCTTGGGGTTGGCCCGATCGATCGCCGCGATCAGACGGGCGTGATCGTGGCGCGTAAACTCGCCTCCGCGCGATTGGCGCAACGTGCGATCGTCCACACCGACGACCACAATGTCGCCCGATACATCGCGGTACGCGACGCGGCTTGTCAGCATCGCGATGACACGGTCGGGCAATTCCCCGAATCCACTGATGCCGACGACAATGCTCAGCAGCAGTGACAGCAGGAAAGTGCGCCAGCTGATAATCATTTTTTGCCCGAGTTTCAGCACGCACATCTCCGCCGAATTGGCGGCAATGCCTAGTCTCGAGTGGTTATCATCACGTTAATTATGAATAAAATCCTGCGGTTTTTGGCGTATTTGGCCGCGAAGATGTAAACGTCTGGCGGCCCCCGCCTTCGCGGGGGCGACGCTGCAATTCAGGCGACCGCCGGGAGCACTTCCAGCGCCGCATCGCCGGCCAGCGCCGAGGGGGCGAGGCCGGTTGCGGCGGGGACGATCTGCTCGAGGTAAAAGCGCGTCGAGGCGATCTTGGCGGCCAGGAAATCGCGGTCGCCATTGCCTTCGGCGAGCGCGGCGCGCGCGGCCTGGTGCTGGATCGCCATCAGCCAGCCGCATGTGGCCGTTGCGAGCATGGTGAGATAGGGATAGCTGCCCGCGAGCCGGTCGGCGGTGTTCGCGCCGACCATCCAGTCGGTGACCGCGCGGCAGGCGTCTACCAGCTGCTGCAATTCGGGGAAATCAGCGGCGCCGTGCGCGATGTCGTCGATTAGGCCGCGCACGAGGTCGCCGCCCGCCATGCCGAGCTTGCGGCCGACGAGATCGGCGGCCTGAATGCCGTTAGTGCCTTCGTAGATCGGTGCAATGCGGGCGTCGCGATAATGCTGCGCGGCGCCGGTTTCTTCGATGAAGCCCATGCCGCCGTGGACCTGAATCCCCAGGCTCGCGACCTCGCAGCCGATGTCGGTCGCATGCGCCTTGGCGAGCGGGATCAGAACCTCGGCGCGCATCGCCGCGGCCTCGTCGCCAAGCTTGCCGAAGTCGGTCTGCGCGGCGGCATAATAGACGAGCGCGCGCGCGGCTTCGGTCTGCGCGCGCATCCGCCAGAGCATCCTTTTGACGTCGGGGTGCCGGTCGATCGTCACCGGCCTGCGGTCGGGCGAGCCCGCGAGCGCCGACTGGACACGCTCGGCGGCGAAGCGCTGCGCCTGCTGCGTCGCGCGCTCGCCGATCTGGATGCCCTGGCAACCGATCATCAGGCGCGCATTGTTCATCATCACGAACATTGCGCGCATCCCGCCCATTTCCTCGCCGACGATCTCGCCAAGGCAATCCTCGTCCTCGCCATAAACCATCACCGCGGTCGGCGAGCCGTGGATGCCGAGCTTGTGCTCGATCGAGGCGCAATGGACGCCGTTGCTGATCGTCGGGTTGCCGTGGACATCGAGGCGGTATTTGGGGACGAGGAACAGCGAGATGCCGCGCGTCCCCTCGGGCGCGCCGGGGGTGCGGGCGAGGACGAGATGGACGATATTGTCGGTGAGATCATGCTCGCCGAAGGTGATGAAGATTTTCTGCCCCTTGACCCGGTAGAGGCCTGCGTGCTCGCCCTCAGTAATCTTTTCAGCGATCGAGCGCAGCGCGCCGACGTCGCTGCCCGCGGCAGGTTCGGTCAGGTTCATCGTGCCGTTCCATTCGCCGGTGATCAGCTTGGGCAGCCAGGTCTGCCGCTGCTTCTCGGTGCCGTAGGCCATCAGCGCGTGGATCGCTCCGGGGGTGAGGATGCTGCACAGCGAAAAGCCCATGTTGGCGCTGCCGAGCGCCTCGATCACCACGGTCGCGAGGGTGAAGGGCAGGTCCTGTCCGCCATATTCGCCGGGACCGTCGATGCTGCCCCAACCGGCCTCGACGAACTGTCTATAGGCCTGTTTGAAACCCGGGGGCATGGTGACCTTGCCATCGTCCCATTTGGGATTGTTCGTGTCGCCGACGCGGTTGAGGGGTGCGTAGACGTCGGCCGCGAACTCGCCGATGCCGGCGACGATCGCCTCCACCATGTCGGGGGTGGCAGCGGCGAACCGATCATGCTGCGCCATCGCGTCGATGCGCGCGATATGATTGAGGACGAAAAGCTGTTCGGTGGTGGGCGGCGTGTAGGTCATGCGATGGCCGACTTTCTTGATGAATCTCGTTGCGCGGGCGCTATAGCGCGGCATGGCCGATGCCTCAAATCCTACACTTGTTCGCGCGTTCGATAGAAAAGCTATCGCCGAAGCGGCGGCGCTGATCGCGGCGGGGCAGCCGGTCGCGGTGCCGACCGAGACGGTGTACGGGCTTGCGGCCGACGCGCGCGATGCCGCGGCGGTCGCGCGGATCTATGCCGCGAAGGGACGTCCCGATTTCAACCCGCTGATCGTGCATGTGCCGACGCTGGCGGTTGCCGAGACCTTGGGGCAGTTTAGCGCTGCCGAGCGGGCGCTGGCGGCGCGCTTCTGGCCGGGGCCGCTGACGTTGGTCGTGCCGCGGACGGCGGGGTGTCCGGTCGCGAGCATCGCGACCGCGGGGCTCGACACGATTGCGCTGCGTGTGCCGGGGCATCGCGCGATGCAGGCTTTGCTGGCGGCAACCGAAGCCCCGCTCGCGGCGCCGAGCGCCAATGCGAGCGGGGGGGTGAGCCCGACACGCGCCGAGCATGTGCTGGCGACGCTGGAAGGGCGGATTGCGCTGGTGATCGACGATGGGCCCTGCATGGCGGGGGTGGAATCCACGATCGTGCGGGTGAAAGACGGTGCGGTCGAAGTGCTGCGGCCAGGGCCAGTCACTGTCGATATGCTCGGCGCGGCGAGCGGGTTGCCGGTGACAGGCGTCAAGGGATCGGAAATCGTCGCGCCGGGGATGCTCGCAAGCCATTATGCGCCGGGCAAGCCGGTGCGGCTGGGCGCGGCGGACTTTAGGGGCGACGAGTTTGGCATCGGGTTCGGGGCGCTTGCGGGCGATTATCAGCTGAGCGTGGCGGGTGATCTGACCGAGGCGGCGGCGCGGCTGTTCGACGCGCTGCACGCGGGGGCGGCGAGCGCGAAGGAGCGGATTGCGGTTGCTTCAATCCCGGCCGAGGGATTGGGTGCGGCAATCAACGATCGGCTTTTGCGCGCGGCGGTGTGATCTTCTCCCCTCCCGCAAGCGGGAGGGGTAATCAAGCCGCTGCCGGTTCGACCGGGTCGAGCTGCGGGGTCTTTCGCGCGACGATCAGGCAGCCGATGACGATCAGCGCCGCGCCGACGATCGTCGGCCAGGTGACCGCTTCGTCGAAGAACATCCAGCCGAACAGCATCGCCCACAGGAAGCCGGTATATTCGGTGGTCGCCAATATCTGCGCCTCGGCGCGGGCATAGGCCCAACTGAGCAGCAGGAGCGAGGTGACCGCGAGGAAGGCCGCACCGACGATCGGCAATGCCTGATCGCCGCCGGGGACGGCGAGGAACCAGGGGGCGCCCAGCCCGAGGATCAGCGCGACGAAACCATTCTGGAAAAAGGCGATCTCCATCGGCTCGGCCATCTTCGCCTGCCGCCGCGCAAGGATGAGGTTATAGGCGTAGAGCAGCGCCGAGCCGACGACCGCGGCGACCGCCCATAAGGCTTCGGGCGCATAATCGCCGCGGCCGAGCTTGCCCGCGACGATGACCAGCACCCCGCCGAGGCCGAGCAGCGAGGCGAGGATCGAACGCGGGCCGATCTTTTCGCCGAGGAAGATCGCCGCCATGTAGAGCGTCGCAAGCGGCGCGATGAAGGCGATCGCGATCGCTTCGGCCATCGGCAGCCGCGCGAGCGCCCAGAAAAAGCTGACCGCCATCCCCGTAACGAACAGCGACCGGACGGCGTGGATACGCAGCGTTGCGCGGTCGGGCATTGCCGGGCGTGAAGCGAAATAGATGGCGCCGCTGAGGATCGTTCCCGCGCCGGTGCGCCACAGCACGGCATTATAGGCACCGAGTTCGATTGACAGGCCCTTCATCAGCACATCCATCGCCGAAAAGGTCGCGATGCCTGCGCAGGCGACGAGGAAGGGGATGACGGGGGAGGGCGAATCAGGGCGCATGGAGTGAGCTTTATTCTACCTTCTCCCTTTAAGGGAGAAGGATACGCAGCCTTGCCGCGAAGCGGTTAGGCGGAGTTGGATGAGGGGTTCAAACGTCGAGTACGTCGGCGAGGTCGATACCCCTCACCCAGCTTCAGCTAGGCGGCAAGCCACCAAGCTTTCGCAACCCTCTCCCTCAAGGGGAGAGGGGATTTGCTAACGAAACGTCGCCTGCCCGGCGCCATCGATGTTGAGTTTCTGGCCTGAGCAATAAGAATTGGCGTCGCTGACGAACCAGACCACCGCCGCCGCGACGTCGGCGGGGACGGCGACGCGGCCGAAGGGCATTCTGGCGTCGAGATGGTGGATGTCGGCGTTGCCAGTGACCGCGCGCGACAGTTTTTCGCCCATGTCGCTGACGGTGAGCGCGGGGGCGACGATGTTGACGCGGACGCCGTTCTTCAGCTCCTCCTTGGCAAGCGTCAGCGCGAGGGCTTCGCCCGCGGCCTTTGCCATCGTGTAGGGGGCGCCGTTGGGCGAGTTCACATAGGTCGCGATGCTCGAGATGATGATGATGTCGCTGCGTGCGTGGGTGCGCAGTTGCGGCAGCGCGAGGCGGCTGAGGCGGTGCGGCCCCGCGGCGTGGACGGCGAAGAGTTTGTCGACCTCCTCGGGACTGGTGTCGGCGACGGAGAGCCCGCGGCTCGCGATTCCCGCGTTGTTGACGAGGATCGACATGGGACCGAAGTCGGCCTCGACCGCCGCGACCATCGCGGCGCAGGCGGCTTCGTCGGTGACCGACGCCTGATAGGCTTTCGCCTTGCGTCCCAGCGCCTGAATCGCTGCGACGGTTTCCGCGGCGGCTTCGGCGCCGCGCGTGTAGTTGACCGCGACCTCGGCGCCTGCCTCCGCCAATCCCAGCGCAATGCCGCGGCCGATCCCGCGCGAGGCGCCAGTTACGAGCGCAACGCGCCCTGCCAGATTACTGTCGGACATCTGCCTCTCCCATTTTCGTTCTCGCGAATATGGCATGACGTTTCCGTCAACGTAAGATAGCTTTCGCGCCATGAGCTGGGAAAAAGAGATCGACGAGCTGGGTCAACGCCGCGCGATGGCCGAGAAGATGGGCGGCGCGGAAAAGGTCGCGCGGCAGCACAGTCGCGGCAAGATGGACGCGCGGGCGCGCCTCGACGCGATCGTCGATGCGGGCAGCTTTCGCGAGATCGGCAAGATTGCCGGGCGCGGCACTTATGGTCCCGACGGCGAGCTGGAAGACCTCGCCGCGAGCAATTTCATCTTCGGGCGCGCGAATATCGACGGGCGGCCGGTGGTCGCGTCCGCCGACGACTTCACCGTGCGCGGCGGCGCGGCCGATGCGGCGCTGCATCGCAAGTTCGTGCAGTGCGAGGCGATGGCGCATGAATATCGCCTGCCGCTCATTCGCATGATCGACGGCACCGGCGGCGGCGGGTCGGTCAAGACGCTGGAGGATATGGGCTATACCTATATCCCGCACGTTCCCGGCTGGGACGAGATCATCGCGAACCTCGACACGGTGCCGGTGGTGGCGCTCGCGCTGGGGCCGACCGCGGGGCTGGGCGCGGCGCGGGTTGTCGCGAGCCATTACAGCATCATGGTGCACGGCCTGTCGCAATTGTTCGCGGCGGGGCCGGCGGTCGCGGCGGCGATCGGCGATACGCTTGATCGTGAAGAGCTGGGCGGCAGCGACGTGCATACGCGCAACGGGGTCGTCGATGATGAGGTTGCGAGCGAGGCCGAGGCGTTCGCGGCGGCACGGCGCTTTCTGTCCTATCTGCCGTCGTCGATCCATGATCGGGCGCCCCGCACCGAATGCAGCGATCCGGTCGACCGGCGCGAGGAGTCGCTGCTGTCGGTCGTGCCGCGCGAGGCGAAGCAGGTTTATTCGATGCGGCGGATCGCCGACGCGGTGTTCGACAAGGGCAGTTTTTTCGAGATGGGCGCCCGCTGGGGCCGCGCCGTCATAACGGCGTTCGCGCGACTGGACGGCTGGCCGGTCGCGGTGCTCGCGAGCGATCCGTCGTACCTCGGCGGATCATGGGATGCAAAAACGAGCGAGAAGGCCGAGCGTTTCGTCAAGCTGGCCGACCAGTTCCGGCTGCCGATCGTGCATCTGGTCGACAACCCTGGCTTCATGATCGGCGGCGAGGCCGAGCGAACGGGGACGATCCGTTATGGGGTGCAGGCGATGAACGCGATCTACCGCGCGAGCGTGCCGCTGGCTTCGGTCGTGGTGCGGCGCGCCTATGGGATCGCGGGGAGCGCGATGTCGAATGCGGAGCGCTTCCAATATCGTTTCGCCTGGCCGTCGGGCGATTGGGGCAGCTTGCCGATCGAGGGCGGGGTCGAGGTCGCGTATAAGAGCGAGCTCGAGGCGGCCGATGATCCGGCGGCGCATCTGGAGGCGATCCGCGAGCGATTAAACCGGGTGCGGTCGCCGTTCCGCACCGCGGAGAAATTCGGGGTCGAGGATATTATCGACCCGCGCGAGACGCGGCCGCTCCTGTGCGAGTTTGCCGAATTGGCGTGGCGGGTTTTGTAGATTATCCATTATTGTCATCCCGGACTTGATCCGGGATCCATGACCACGGCGCCGCAATGGATCCCGGATCAAGTCCGGGATGACGAAGAGTTGGGAGGCGGAAGGCTTATCACCCCTCCACATTCCCCCGGAACCGGCGGCTGCCGCGCAGTATGTCGCCGCTGGCCAGTTCGACCTCGAAATCGCCGCTCTTGTCGGTAACGACGCGCCGCACCGCGTCGCGCCGGACGAGGCGGCTGCGGTGGATGCGCGCGAAACCGGCGCCCGCAAGCTCGGCCTCGATCGCGGTCAGCGTCGCGCGGTGGAGCAGGCGCTCGCCGCGCCAGGCGATTTCGACATAATTGCCTGCGGCGGCGATATGCTCGATCTCGGCGAGCGGCAGGTGATGCGTGACCGATCCGTCGCCGACCGCAAGGGTTCGCGGCGGCGCTGCGATACCGGCCGCCACAGGCACCGACGCGGCGTAACGCGCCACGAGCCACTGGATCAGGATGACGGTCAGCACCATCTCGACATAGGTCGCAACATCCTTGCGCAGTTCATAGGCGATCGGCGTGCCGTCGGGCGAATCGAACGCATAATGCTCGCCCATCAACTGCCAGGCGAGCATCCGGAACGCGACCATCAGCGCAATATGGGCGAGGGACATCGGAACGATCAGCAGCAGGTGGACGACCGCCGCCCACACCCAGGAAAGGCGCGGCGGACGCAGCGCGCGCACCGCGAACCAGCAAGGGATGAGGACGAGCATCCACGCCGCGAAACTCGTGCCTTCATAAAGCCAGGCATAGATCGGGCGCACCTGATCGCCGAGCGCGCCGCGGTCGGCGATATAGGAATAGACGTTCGAGGTGATACGGATAAGCCCGCGGATCATGAGGGCGCCGAGCAGAAGCCAGGTCAGCGTGCGGGCGCTGAAGCGGTTGGTCCCCGCCGCGCTGCCGTTCGTCCCTGACCCCGCGATTTCCGTCACATCCGCTCCGCTGTTCGTCCCGCCGTCGTCGCCCGGCGTCATGCCTGTCGATTAGCGGCAGCAGCGCGGCTCGGCAAAGGAGATTTGGCGCAATGAAAACGGCACGGCATTATGGCATGGACTGGCTGCGCATCGGCGCCTTCGCGCTGCTCATCCTTTATCACATTGGCATGTTTTTCGTGCCATGGGGATGGCATGTGAAGATTGCCCAGCCGATCGACTGGGTCGAATTCCCGATGCTGGCGACGAACAGCTGGCGGCTGGCGCTGCTGTTCCTCGTGTCGGGCTATGCCAGCGCCGCGCTGTTCGCCAAGCTCGGCGGCAGCGGCGCCTTTGCGCGTTCGCGCAGCGCGCGATTGCTGATCCCGCTGCTGTTCGGCGTCGTCGTCGTCATTCCGCCGCAGCCGTGGGTCGAATTGGTCACGCAGCATGGTTATGCGCAGAGTCTCGGCGCCTTCTGGACCGGCGATTATTTCCGCTTCGGCACGCTCGACGGTATCGTGCTGCCGACTTGGCAGCATCTGTGGTTCGTCGTCTATCTGTGGGTTTACACGATGCTCGCCGCCGCGGTGTTCGCGTGGGTGCCCACGGCGGCGCGCGGCCGGATTGCCGACGCTGCGGCGCGGCTGCTGGACGGGGCGGGGCTGCTCATCGTCCCGCTGCTATGGTGGCTGCTGGTCTTTGCCGCGTTCGACGGTCATGTCGAGACGCACGCGCTCTTCGACGATGGCCCAGCGCATCTTCATTACCTGATGCCCTTCTTCGTCGGCTGGCTGCTTCGCGTCCGGCCGGAGCTGTTTGGCAGCGTGGCGCACTGGTGGCGCGCGGCGCTGGTGGTCGCGCTTGGCGCATTCGGCGTGGTGGCGGCGATCCTGTGGCTTTGGCAACAGGGCATCTATCCGTCCGACTGGGCGCGGCTGCCGTTCGACATCGCGCGGCTGGTGCAGGGCTGGGCGGCGATTGTCGCGCTCGTCGGGATCGCCGACCGCTATGCCAATCGCGACCATCCGCGGCGCGCGATGCTCGCCGAGGCGGTCTTTCCCTTTTACATTATCCACCAGACGATCATCGTCGTCGTTGGCTGGGTTCTGCTCGGCGCCGGGACCGCGGCACTGCCCGCTTTCCTGATCCTGCTCGCGGCGACGGTGACGGGATGCTGGCTTTTCTACGCGATCGGGCGCAGCATCGGTTGGCTGCGGCCGTTGATCGGGCTGCAAAGCCGATAGGGGGGAGAAGCCATGGGAGCGGTAAAGGGCATATTGGCGGTGGTCGGTGTGGCGTTGGTGCTTGTCGGGACGCTGTGGGCATTGCAGGGGCTCGACATCGTGCGCTGGCCCGCGAGCAGCTTCATGCTCGGCGACACGATCTGGACGCGCAACGGCGTCGTCACCGCGGTGGTCGGCATTGTGCTGATCTGGCTCGCGCGGCGAAAAGGGTAATCGACTACAAATGTAGTTGATCCGTATTGCCGATGTGATACGCCTTGTCCGATCGGGGATCGGTTGGAGGTGAGGATGAAACGAAATTCGCTTGCTGTGCCCGCGCTGCTGGCGCTCGCCGGTCTGGCCACGGTGCCGCTGCTCGCGCCGCGCGCTGCGCACGCCGAAGACGAGGTTCGCGCCGAGGACGTCGCCGAAAACTATGCCGCGTTGCTCGAACGCGATTACCTCTATCCCGAAACGGGCGCGCGTTACGCCGCTGCCCTGCGCGCTGCGATCGCCGCAGGCCGCTACAAGGGGCTTGCGGGCGAGGCGCTGGCCGCCGCCATCGATGCCGACATCAACGGCGTGGCGCCCGACGGCCATTTGCGGCTGCGCCTGCCTGAACCCGCGGCGGGCGCCGCGCCCACGCCGGGTGGTGCCGGACCGGTGCGGCGGTCGCCGAAGGTGCCGGTCGAGCAGGCGGGCTGGATCGCGCCGGGGATCGCCTTCGTGCGCTTCAATGTCTTTCCTATGGACCCGGCAGTGACCGCCGAGACGGCGAAATTCATGGCCAATCATGCCGATGCTAGAGCGATCATTTTCGACATCCGCACGCATAATGGCGGCGGGCTCGATCAGATGGACGTCATCTTTCCGTGGCTGTTCGGAAAGGAAACGCGGCTCGTCACAATGGCGACGCGCGCGTCGGTCGATGCCGAAGGCGGATCGCCGATCGCCGGCATCCCCTCGATGCGGATGGTCAAGGGCGATGCAGGCATGGTCGCGCGCGAGCATTGGGCGACGCCGAACGCCGACACGCGGCTGCGCGATGCGAAAGTCTATGTGCTGACATCGGGCGCGAGCGCGTCGGCGGCCGAGCATTTCGCGCTGGCGATGAAGCATACGCGGCGCGGGACATTGGTCGGCGCGCCGACCGCGGGGGCCAATCATTTCGGGCGCGGCGAGGATCTGGGCGGCGGTTATGGCGCGTTCATCCCGGTGGGGCGTACTTACGATCCCGTGACCGGCAAGGATTGGGAGGGCGAGGGGGTGCTGCCCGACATCGCGGTGCCGCCCGCCGAGGCGCTGGAGCGCGTGCTAATTGACCTGGGCGTGGCGCCGGGCGAGGCGAAGACGCTGTCGGATGCGCATATGCCGAAGGGGCCGATGGAGCGGAGGAAGCCGCGTGGCGCGCGATAAGTCTATTCCGTCATCCCGGCCTTCCCGGGCACACCATTGTTATAACTCGCTTGAGGTTTCAATCTGAATCCCCGCCACCTCTGCCGGCAGAGGCAGGATGGGGGTGACGGCCAAGCCGTGGAGCTCAATTGGTAGCGTCTCAATAGCCGCGATCCGTTCAACGCGAAGAGACTGGCAGTCTCGACCTCACCCTGGCTGAGTTATTCCCGCCAATTTGGTTTTAATTTCAATGGATTTTTGAGTTGCGTGCCGTTCCGCGCGACCTAATAGTCGTGCGAACTACAATAAGAAAACTCACGGGAGTTCTCCCCGCCCCATGCACTCAGCGGCCGATATGCCGTCATCCGATGGCCAAAAAGACGATGAGCCCGGCCGAATCGATCGGTCGCTCGCGTCATTTCTTCTGCTCGCAAAGTTTCTCGGCGTGCCTGCCGACGCAGGACAGATCGTCCATGATCGCGGAAGGGGCGACGCGCCGTTCCTGCTCGAAGATCTAGCGCGGATTGCCAAACAGGTCGGTTTGTCGGCGCGCATCCGGCAGGTGCCAGGGCCGGGCTTCGCAAAACTGCCTTTGCCGGCTCTTGCGGAAACGGCCGACACCGAAACGATCATTCTGCTCAAAATCGAGGATGCAAGCCTCAACCCGCGATACCTCGTCCAGCGCGGCGATGCCGAGCGGCCGGAAATATGGAACCATGCCGAGGCGACCGAGCGCCTGACCGGCCGTTTTCTCTTGATGACCAGCCGCGAAAAAATGGTCGGTGACAAGCGACCGTTCGACATCGCCTGGTTCATCCCAGCGCTCGTTCGCTATCGCGGGCCGCTACGCGACGTGCTGATCGCCTCCTTCTTCCTCCAGTTGATGGGGCTGGTATCGCCGATTTTCTTCCAGCTCGTCATCGACAAGGTGCTCGTTCACCAATCGATGACGACGCTCGACGTCCTCGCGTTCGGGCTTGCCACGGTGCTCGTCTTCGAAACTCTGATGTCCGGTCTCCGTAACTGGCTCTTCGCGCACACGACCAATCGCGTCGACAGCGAATTGTCGGCTCGCATGTTCCGGCATCTTCTCAACCTGCCGCTCTCCTATTTCGAAGCGCGACGTGTCGGCGACAGCATCGCACGCGTGCGCGAACTCGAAAGTATCCGAGAGTTTCTGACATCCAATGCGGTGACGGTCGTGATCGATCTCTTCTTCACGATCGTTTTCTTCGCGGTGATGTACTTCTATTCGCCGCTGTTGACGCTGATCGTGCTCCTCTCGATTCCCTGCTACATATTGATCTCGGTGCTGATCTCGCCGAGCCTGCGCAGCAAGCTGGAAGAGAAATTCCAGCGCGGCGCCGAAAATCAGTCTTTCCTTGTCGAAAGTGTGACAGGGATCGGCACGTTGAAAGCCATGGCGGTCGAACCGCAGATGCGCGACCGCTGGGAAAAGCTGTTCGCGGGATATACGAACACCGGCTTCGATGTCGCCAAGCTGGCGAACTGGGGAAGTCACCTGATCCAGCTCGTGTCGAAGCTGACGACCGTGGCAATTCTTTATTTCGGGGCCAAGGCGGTGATTGCAGGCGATCTGACGGTGGGCGCTCTCGTTGCGTTCAACATGCTGTCCGGACGCGTCGCGGCGCCGATCCTGCGACTGTCGCAGCTGTGGCAGGATTTTCAGCAGGTGCGCATTTCGGTCGAGCGGCTCGGCGACGTACTCAACGCGCCGGCCGAACCCGAATATAATCCGAACCGGGCGAGCCTGCCGCCGATCAACGGCGCGATCCGTTTCGACAAGGTACGCTTTCGGTATAGGGCCGACGCGCCCGAGGCGCTGCGCGGGGTCAGTCTCGACGTCGCGGCGGGAGAAATGCTCGGGATTGTCGGCCCTTCGGGTTCGGGCAAATCGACGCTTACCAAGCTTGTGCAGCGCCTTTATGTGCCCGAACAGGGGCGCGTGCTGGTCGACGGGGTCGATCTCGCGCTGGTCGATCCGCCGTGGTTGCGACGGCAGGTCGGGGTCGTGCTCCAGGAGAATATCCTGTTCAATCGAACGGTCCGTGAGAACATCGCGCTTGGCGATCCGACGCGGCCGATGGACGCGGTGATCGAAGCGGCGAAACTCGCGGGTGCGCACGAGTTCATTCTCGAACTCAACCATGGTTATGACACGGTGATCGACGAGCGCGGCGGAAATCTTTCGGGCGGACAGCGCCAGCGGATGGCGATTGCGCGCGCATTGATCAACGATCCGCGCATCCTGATCCTCGACGAGGCGACCTCGGCGCTCGATGCCGAGAGCGAAGAGATTATCCAGCGCAATCTGGCGCGGATCGCAAAAGGCCGCACGGTCATCATCATCGCCCACCGTCTGTCTGCGGTGCGCCAGTGTCACCGCATCATCACCGTCGAGGCGGGCGAAGTCACCGAAATGGGCAGCCATGCCGAATTGCTCCGCGCGGGCGGGCGCTATGCGCAGCTCCACGCCAAACAGATGGGCGGCGGCGCATGAGCTGGCGCGAAAATGTGTCGCAGCGCTTTCCCAATGTAGCTCGGCATATGGCGATCCTGCGCGAAAGCTGGCGGCGACAAAATGACGCCGACCGGCAGGCGCGTCCGCGTAGCGACCATGAGTTCCTGCCCGCCGCGCTCGAAATCATGGTAAAGCCGCCGAGCCCCGGCCTGCGATGGCTGATGCTCTCGCTGTGCGGCTTGATCGTCATTGCTCTGATCTGGTCGATCGTGGGACGCGTCGATGTCGTTGCCACGGCCAGCGGGAAAGTCGTCCCGTCGGGGAACGTCAAGCAAATCCAGCCGATCGAAATCGGCTATGTGCGGGCTATCCATGTCAGGAACGGCCAGCACGTCAAGGCGGGTCAAATCCTGGTTGAACTCGACCCCACCGTAGTCGGCGCGGAAGCCGAACAGGCGAACAAGAGCCTGATGGGCGCCGAGGTCGATGCCGCGCGAAACGCGGCGTTGTTGCGGCACCTTGAAGGGCGGTCGCCGCGCTTTGCCGTGCCCACCGGCACGCCGCCCGACATTGCTTCGACCCAGGCGCAATATGTCCGCTCGGCCATCGCCGAATATGAAGGCGAGCGAGCGAGCCTGATGCAGCAGCGCGCCGAAAAGGCCGCCGAACTGGCAGGCGTCGAAGCCGAGATAGCGAAACTCAAGCAAACCCTGCCGATTGTCGAGCAGCAGCTCGCGGCCCGCCGAGAGCTCGCGGACAAGGGTTATTTCTCGAAGATCCGCCTGCTCGAATATGAGCAGCTCAAGATCGAGCATGTCCAGAACATCACGGTGCAGCAAGCGAATGCCGCTCGTGCCCGCGCGACGATCGCCAGTATCGACGCGCAGCTCGCGCGGCTGCGAGGGAGTTTTGGCAAGTCCGCGGCGACCGAACTTGTCGAGAATCAGGAACGAGCGGGCTTGGCCCGGGAGGAGGTCAGAAAGTCCCAGAGAAGGCAGGCCTATCTTCAGTTGCGTGCGCCGGTATCGGGGACGATCCAGCAGCTCGCGATCTCGACTGTCGGCGGAGTTGTGCAGCCAGCGCAGACGCTGATGATCATCGTGCCCGACAACGCTGCTCCAGTGGTCGAAGCCCGCATTCAGAACAAGGACATCGGGTTCATCCGCGAAGGGCAGCCGGTACGCGTCAAGCTCGAAGCATATCCCTTCACCGATTATGGCATCGTGCCGGGCGTCGTCGAAAGCATCAGCCGTGATGCGGTCGACACTAGCGAGCCAGGTACCGCGGAGGAACGTGACCGCAACGGTCGCGTCGTTCAGCCGGGGCTCTTCTATACGACGCGCATCCGTTTGCTGAAGCGTACCATCCGTGTCGCCGGGCGCGACCAGCCGATCGGGCCAGGACTTGCAGTACAAGCCGAGATAAAGACCGGCGACCGGCGGATCATTCAGTATCTACTTTCTCCGATTGCCCAATCGGTCGACGAGGCGATGCGCGAGCGTTGAGATCGCGAAGGTTGGTCGGTCGCATCCACTTGATACTGCCCCGATCTGGGGCAAGAAAATTGAAAGAGCCACCCATTCTCCCCAGCCATTGTATGGAAACGCCAAAAAGCGCCAATCTGGGCATGATTACATCTAGAGATCATTAAAGAATTGGGTGATCTGTCAGTCACTCAAAGGAGAGGTCGTGGATATGACGCTTCGAGTCTCAAGCTATAGGCGCAAGTTGTTTTTGGCGGCATCGTTTTGAGAGCGCGGCGCGCTCGGAGCGAGAAGATGAATTGGCGCTTTTGGCGCGCATTCGTCCCCCGGTCTCTTCTTTTTGCGATAGCATTGACCGTTCTCAGCGCCTGCGGAGTTGTCGAAACAGGCCCCAACTACCGTTACCGCCTGACCATCGAGATCGAAACGCCGCAGGGTCTTCGAACGGGGTCAAGCGTGATCGCTGTGAAATGTGGGATAGTTCGACTCTCTGCCATGGGTGGATCAGGATGTCATGCGCGTGGTGAGGCCGTCACGGTGGACATGCCGGATGGGCAGACCTTGTTTGCGCTTTTGCGGGGCAAGGATGATCCGGATTTGGCTAACTACTTAGCGTCCAGCCCTGTTATGCCGCGCTCAGCTAAGGCAGATTCTCATGATCGAGACGAGCAATGGCGAAGACGTGCCGAGTTTCTCGCTCAGCCTCGGCAAATTCCGCGGACAGTAAAGGGCGGCCCAAGCGGCAGAGAATCTGTCGATAACTACCCGATGATGATCCTTTTCGAAGACAATAAAGACCCGGCGGGCGTGAAGATTGTTGAACCTGATCGACTTGAATTGGGGTTTGGGTATCCGGCCAGCATAAATAGTATCACGGTTCAATTAACAGAGGCACCTGTCACAAGAAGACTGCATAATAAAATTAGCTGGATAAACGGCAGCATGATTAAAGATCAGTCGTATTGGCAGAAACTTCCATACGAAAGTAGGATAGCGATTTCAGGCCTTCAGCGGGGCATGAAGGGAATTTAAATATGCAGTCAGATGTTTTGATGTCATTACTCGCTATGGACTCTTACAATCGAGGATACGATCCTGGAGTAAATGGGCTTGGCGGGATAAATTCGCGCATTGGCCATGTCCGTGTCGGGGAGGACGCTATTTCCCTTTTGCCTGCTGGTTTAGCGGAATCTCAGGGATTTTATGCGATCAGTTATCAAACGCTGGGCGTCTCTGGATTTGATTATGGCCAACAGGTCATAAGTTTTCGTGGAACTATCCCAATTAATATTGGTCGATGGACTGCCCGCGATGACTGGTCCGGTGCGTCACCGGCTGGTGGCGCGATCATTACAATCGCCTCCGGCCGCACAGCAGCCTCGGATATCGACCACCAGCTCCGGAAACGATCAAGATGCCAGCCTGGCCGCTCGGCTCCGCCGCGCTCCGCCTCCCGCCCAGGCTGGCATCGGAGGCGATCTTCAACTAACTATGCAACCGGACCAGTCATCGCGCGCAGTGCAGTATGCTATAAAGTTCATCTTCGAGAGAAGGTCGGACTATGTGATTATTCGTATAATTGACCGTATATAGCGAATTTTCTACTATTTCTTGCCACTTCTGACGAAATAACGCATTTTCCGTCATTGCTGATGCCAAAATTTGCAACGTTTTCGATGCGCTATTAGAACTTTTTCCATTACCCCATGTTTGTGGAAAAAAAGCCTTCAAAAATTATCCGAGATCTCGGTTAATATTATAATTACCAGAGATCTGAAGAGAGGCTACGGCGGTTCGGCTCTAAAAATATCAGTTGCATGTTCGCAGAGCTGTGACATTTTAGGCTGCTCAAGGGCAAGGAGTCTTAGCTGATTCCATATGTTAAATGCCAAGCAATGCTTTGCAGGGTGGTGCCTGAGTGCGTGTGGCTAGGGCGCCTGACGTGTGGTGTTATTGCTGAGCTGCTATATGATTATGGTATCTGGAAGAAATTGAGCAGGATCGGGGGATCGGATGAGGATCGGGTCGGTTGCCATATTGTCCAGCGTTATTCTCTGCCTCCTGCCAGGGGCCAGAGAAAATCCCGAAATCTTTTATCATTCTGATGTCGCGGCCAACGCCGCCCTAACCAGTTTTGACATCAAAAATCCAAGCTGTCAGCTCTGGACCAATTGGCAAAAAATGTGCTCACGGACAGGCGTCGATGGTGCGACACACTGTATTTCTTCATCAGTGCCTGTCCGTCCTTCAGTTCCATTCTGCGTTGCTAGAACGGATCAGCCGTACGACGACAATGACCCAAGCGCCTCGCAAGCTGAACGGTTGTCGCAAAAGCGCTTCTGTCAACGCATGGCATCGGGGCATAGCTCTAACGGTGACAACTGCAGCCGGGAACTCTCGCGGCCGTTCAGTGGGCTAGTTCTTGAAGAGCGCCGCCATCCGTGGTGTGCAAAATGGACTCCAGTATTGGCAAAGAAAAAATTTGGCAATAAGTCAGATCGATATGGCTTTTACTGCACAGAACGAAGAGTGCCCGATTGGTGCGCTTGGCCGGAGGGATTGGGCTATGGTCGTCAACTGGGCCAAACATCCGTCGACGAAGAGATAATACCAGTTCTCTTTAATCCGGAATCGCGCGCGATTAACGGAATCTACTGCCGTAGGAGAGCTTTTAATGCCCGATAACAAGAGCCTTGCAGCACCTATCGGAAACTCGGGCACGGGAGACGGTTCAGGCGTCATGATTGGTGACGGCATTATGCTGACGGCAGGTCACGTGATGTATGAATTCAACGAGAACAATACGAATCGTCAAATTCGTCATTTAATCGGGGCCACGTCTTTTTATGATCCTCGCTCTTACCATTCGCAATATGTTACTCGGGTCGCTGGCTTGAGCGACCCTCTTCCAATTCCTGCAGCGGGATTTAGCGTAAGCGGTCAATTTATAGAACCTCATATAACCAGCAGTGATATGATATTTGTAGAATATGGTGGAAGTTTAGATAAAAACGACGCGGGGATGGCTGTTTATCTCGAATCATCCGATATTACTTTGGCGAATTTTTCATTGATATCGGGAACAAAGTTTAAGCGCTGGGGAATGACAACTTCAACTAAGGAGGTTAGCTCAGGGTATCTTGAAACAGGTAGCGTGGGGCTGTCGATCACTGACACTGGGGCGATCACTCAGCCAGGGGATAGTGGAGGAGGCAACTGGATTGAATTTGAGGGGAAGCAATTTATAGTTGGAAATAATGTAAGTTCAAATACTTCAACTATAAGTCATTCAAGCTACATCTCATCACATGAATTTTACACTTTGAATGACATGCTTGCGTATCGGCAGGCGACTGGTGACGTTACCGAATCGGAGCCAACCAACCTCATCGTTGGTAGAACAACTGCAGACACTGGATCAGGTGCGGCGAAAGGGACCTATCGTCCGGATATCGTGCTGGGCCGCGGAGGTGATGACCAGCTCTCTGATGGCGACATGTTACTTTGGTGGGCATCTGATCGACTTTTTGGTGGCGACGGCGACGACACGTTGAGCGCAGGAAACGGCGATGACCTTCTGCACGGAGGCGATTTTCGTGACTATACCGGAAGTGGCCGGATCGACCTAGAGGATGATGGGGACGATACCGTTCAATATGAGACGGCTGGGTTTAGAAATCTCCTTGGCGCAGGTCTAACCGTTCTTATCGGCCCCGCTAGTTCCGTGGAAGCGCCGGCGTGGACGTTTGGAACGATTGATGCTGGCGACAAGAATTCTGCAATCTTCGTCCTAGATCAGATTAGTTCAAGCATATCGGGGTCATTCGGGAATGACACGTTGGTCTCAATCGAGCATATCAAACTGACTGATGTAGACGACATCGTCCGCCTTGATATCATCGAAGGCGATCAATTGGCTGGCTTAGATGGAAACGGTGGCGTTGCCGAGATCAAAATGGAGGACAACGCGACGGGGCCAGGAAAAGGCGATCTTATAGATGCCTCCCGCAACTCTACTAACCTTTCGATTGACCTCGCTGCGACGTCGAGCAATGTTAAGGCTCGAGATGATAGCTCTGGAAATAAGTCACTCACTATTCTGGGAGCAGAACGGGTTTGGGGCGGGTCTGGCGACGACATCATAAAAGGAAATGATAAGGATAACGAGATCAAGGGCGGCGGTGGCGCGGATACGGTCTTTTTATCGCTCGGCGCGGACATCATCGAAGGTGGTGATGGCACAGACATCGACACGTTGGTCGTCGCAGATTCGCTGGGCTCGGTAACGATAAATCTTCGCTTAAAAGACGGCGACTATTCCTCCGTTGCGGTCGGTAGCGGAACCTCGAAAGTCAAAGGCATCGAAGTCTTTGTCGGAAACTCCGCGAAAACAACATTCAAGGGCAATGGCGAAGGCAGCGTATTTGTCGCCGGATCGGGAGGCGGCGACTTTACTTTGAGCGCTGGCGATCGTGCATTCGGACATGCGGGTGTTCAGGATATCTATCGGCTTTCGACGACGAAGGACATTGTCTCCGATGAGTCGGTCAAAGACTACCTAGAACGTAACACGAGCCTAATTGGAAACTGGGGCAGCGAAGACCTGCTCTATATCAATGGTGTGCTATTTGACGGCAATCGGGTCTTTTCTAATAATGCGCTGATCGCTGACGCAACATGGGACCGCAATGGCGATATGCCTGCTTTTAACGGCAGTCTCACTGGCGACAGCAGCTACGGAACGACGTACGCGAACGCCAAGTTCGAGGTCGCGGGCATGAACTGGGCCGGGAAGCCTTTTGGCGGGACCGTATATGAAGATGGTGAAGTTCGCGACGTCGGCTACCACGAAATCGAGCCTGGTCTGGCCGCATTCAGTTTCTCGTCCCGTACCATCACCGCCTTGCCGGGAGACCGCTCTGCGATGTGGGGCGGCTTCGGGAGCTATGAACTCAATCCGCTTTCGGACACCGATGAACAACTCATGCTGGTCATTTCCGGTTTCAACAATGGCGATGCCGGTATTACCTTCGAAAATAGCGACGGCTATGGTGGCGGTGGCGGTCCGATCCCCGGCGGAGAGGGCTTCGATTGGGACGCCTATTTCAGCGGCCCCAGAGAACTGAGCGGAACAGCCGGAGCCGACGAACTCCAGGGTGGCTGGGCAAATGACACGATCGAAGGCAATGACGGGGACGACTATCTCGACGGCGGTCCGGGAGATGATCTGCTGGACGGTGGCGCAGGCGAAGATTTTCTCGTGGGGAACGAGGGCGATGATGCTTTGATCGGCGGCACAGGTAGCGATCAGCTTTATGGAGGCTCTGGCGACGACACACTCACGGGCGGCGATGGCGACGATCATCTCTATGGCGAGGAAGGGCGCAACACGATCGATGGCGGCGATGGTGACGATGTGGCCTATTTCTCGACCTCGCTCTACTGGTCGCGCGTCTATCGAAAGCCTGATGGCACAGTCATTGTAGAAAATCGTGACAACCCGGATAACTTCCATACCATCACCAACGTCGAAACGCTGTCCCTCGACGGCGATATCGTAAATGTCATCGATTTGCCGATGGGCACGAGCGGCAACGACGTCCTGACCGGATCGTCTGATCGCGCGGACCTGCTGGATGGCGGCGGAGGTGACGACATTATGTCAGGCGGTGATTTCGACGATGTCTATATCGTCGATTCCGTCGGCGATATCGTTATCGAGAATGCCGACGAAGGCAACGATACGGTTCGCACATCACTGGCGTCCTATACGCTCGGCGATCATGTCGAAGGACTGGTCTTTACCGGCTCGGGCAGCTTTGTCGGGACAGGCAATCAACTCGACAATGACATCATCGGCGGTGCAGGAAACGACACGCTATCGGGAGATGATGGCGATGACAGATTTGCCGTTATAGGCGGCTCCGACATCGTCGATGGCGGCGACGGATACGATAAGCTGCTGCTTTCGGGGACGGTCGAGGATTACACCTATTCTGTCGACGGTTTTGGTGTTGCGACGATCACCGATGGAACGAACTCGGTGCAACTGACGAATGTCGAAGTCGTCGAGTTCAGGGGCGGTGGGATCTTTTCGCTATCCGATCTCCTGTCCATCTTCATCTCTGGAACCGCTGGCAACGATGCCATGATCGACGGTGATGGATCGGAAAATATCATCCGGGCCCTCGGGGGTGATGACAATCTTCGCGGCGGAGGAGGCTATGATTTCCTCGACGGCGGCGATGGATTGGACACGGCTTACTTCTCAGGCAATTCGGAGGACTATCGGATATACCATAGCCCGTTTGGTGGGCTGGTTGTCGAAGATCTCTACGGCTCCGATGGCATCGACTGGCTTGAAAATGTCGAGGTGCTCCATTTCGATGGAGACAGCGTAACGATCAATGTTTCGGCACTTCCGCCGCTAGGCACGAGCGGCAATGACATGATCACGGGATCGACAAGGGCAGATTATCTGTTCGGCCTGGCGGGCGACGATCACCTCATCGGCGGCGACGGAGGGGATGAACTGGAAGGCGGTGCTGGCGACGATATCCTCGACGGAGGCAGCGGCCACGATAGTCTCTACGGGGGCACTGGCAACGACACCACCATCTTCGGTACCGGAAACGACGTCGCATGGGACGTGGATGGTGACGATAGCTACGTCTACAACGCCGGTGACGGCGTCGATCAGGTTCGCGACGATGCCGGTACCGACAAGATCATTCTCGGCTCCAGCATCGTTCCGGGCGACGTGACCCTATCCGTCGATGGCGAGGACATCATCCTCACTTTCGCGGGTGGCGGAAGCCTCACGATCCAAAATGGCATGTTGGAAGACAGCGCGATCGAGGAGATCGAGTTCGACGACAGCACCATCTGGAACCCGATTCTGCAATTGCAGATGCCGACATCCGGTGACGACAATCTCATCGGCACAAACTCTGCCGACACGATTTCGGGTGGGGCCGGTAACGACACGATTGAAGGCCGGATGGGAGACGACGTAATCTCAGGTGACACCGGGAACGATCAGCTCAGCGGATCGGGCGGTGACGATCAATATCTGTTCGCTCGCGGTGACGGAGAAGACGTGATCCGCGAGTTCGGTGGCAATTATTCCTGGGGAAGTGGCGGCACCGATTCTCTCGTATTCGCGGCCGGAATTGATCCGGGAGATGTTGCGGTCAGCTTGACCAACAGCGGCCGGAACATCGTGCTTACGATCACCGGCACGGGCGACACGGTCACACTTGAGGATTCAGCCTATTCTGAAACCTTCAATATCGAAACCGTCCGGTTCTCCGACACGACCGTCTGGACTCATGTGGACCTGATGACGATGGCGAACACGCCGACGTCCGGCAACGACACGCTTTATGGAAGCTTCGCTGCGGACACGATTTCCGGCGGTGCTGGTAACGACACCATTATCGCAGGCGATGGCGACGACCTGCTTACCGGAGGAACCGGCAACGACAACATCACCGGCGGTGATGGCAATGACACCTATTTTTTCAGCCTTGGTGATGGGCAGGACTATATCAGTGACTTCGGCAGTCTCTCGACGAGCTATGATGCGATCGAGTTCGGCGCGGGCATTCTTCCTGCCGATATCATCGTATCGCAAGCCGATAGCGGTAAAGATCTTGTCCTTTCGATCGATGGAACCTCGGACAAGATCACGATCAATGATGCCGTTACGGCGTCGGGTTACCGCATCGAGGAAGTCCGGTTCTCCGATAGCACCGTCTGGACGCACAGCGAGCTGATGACGAGGGCTTTTGGCGCGCGGTCGACGGGCGACACCTATTGGGGGACGTCATCGGCTGACACCATCTCGGGTGGCGCGGGCAATGATACGATCTTTGGATCGGGCGGCAATGATCTGCTCGCCGGCGGCGAGGGTAACGACACGCTGAATGGCGGGTCAGGTACGGACACGGCTTTGCTAATGGGCCTTAGTGCGACCTACTCCATGGTGTCGGGAGGAGGCAGCCTGAGCGTCACCGACAACGCTCCTACGGTCCATGGCGATGATGGGACGGACAGCCTGACGGGAATGGAGAAGCTGCGCTTCTCGAACGGTCAGGAAATCGGTATCACGTCGCCGATCATCCTCGACTTGGATGGGGGCGGGGTAACGACCGTCTCCGCGCAGGTCGGCCAGGCCCGCTACGACATGGACGGCGACGGCATCGCAGATATGACAAGCTGGATGGGACGTGGAGAGGGCATGCTCTTTCTCGACCGTGATGGAAACGGCACGCTTTCCAATGCAGGCGAATTCAGCTTCGTCAACGACGTCGAGGGCGCAGCATCTGATCTTGTCGGTCTCCGCGCCTTTGACAGCAACGAAGATGGTATTCTCTCTTCCACAGATGATCGGTTCGCTGATTTCCGAATTTGGCGCGATCGCAATGGCGATGCGACCGTGCAGGACGGCGAAATCCTCTCACTCGGCGATGCAGGTGTCGCCTCGCTCAACCTCCATGGTCAGGCCGTCAGCGGAACGACAGCCATCGGCGACGTCGCAATCCTGAATACGAGCACCTATACCCGAAACGACGGACAAGCGATGGGCTTCATTGATGCTGCCCTCACCTATTTCTCGGGAGCATCTCAAGCCAGTCTCTCTAATATTGTCAGGCAGCAGGTCAGGCCTGCCTCGCGTCGCCAGATGGGCGTACTGGACCGCGATGGCCTTCTCGGACGGTTGCGTCACGAATTGCAGATCGACTGGCAACATGCGCATGATCAGGCTCCACACCTACCACAACTTTGGGACCGGAAAATGGCGTCGGGTCCTTCGATCATGGCAGTTGATGATCGTAATCCGGCGGCTGCTTCGCCGGCTTCAAGCTTGGATCGTCAATTGGCCATGATCGTGCAGGATATGAGTGTTTTCGGCGCTCAATCGGCGGGTGAGAATCTTCAGCCGTGGCAACGTGAATATGTGCGACCGTTTGAACTATTCGCTTAACTTTGGGTGATACGGATGCCGAGGTTGGCGATCCCTCCTCCTCGGCATCCCAAGCACCTGGAGGCTGGATTCGATTTTTGAGAAGCATGCAAGGACGCCACTTATTTGACGACCTGTTTTCGAGGCATGATCTCAACCAAGCACCGCGTGGGTTGCTTCGATTTGGCGGCTCGCTGCTCGCAATGATCGATCGCCTCGCGATTGTTGTACCTCATCTCTGCAGCGTCCGAGATCGCGCGCCACGCAGCCGGGCTTCCGACCTGCAGCAAGCGCACCCCGCCTTCCCATATCGTCGGTTCGTGCAGCACCCGCGTCGCGATCTTTTCCGGCATATGCCAGCTCTCGGGAAGCGCACGGGCGATAGGGCCCGGCAGGATGGCCCACAGCAGACAGCCAGCTATCACCCCACCGCTCGCGGCCCAAGTTAGATATTCGCGCTGATCAGCGGCGTGCCGCGCCGATGCCACGATGCCGCGCAGTTCCCCGATGGCATCATCGTAGCGCCTTCCCGCCGTGCGGATCAGTTCCTGATCCGTTTGCCGTGCCTGCCGAGCGGCCCGGTCGAGCCGCTGCGCCATGTTCTCGGGCGTCAGTTCCATTGCTGGTTTGGAGGCGAGCATGTCGAGTGTTTCGGTCGCGGCTTGCAGATGCTGTGCGATCTCGCCGAGCGTCGCGCTGTAATCGGGTATCTCGATCGCGGCCTTCTCGGTCGCCAGATCTCGCACAGCGCGGCGCATCATCGCGATCTCGCCTTCGAGCCGCGCGAACGCTTCGGCTGCGGGATCGATCTCTTCTTCGTCCATCATATCGTCTCCTACATGCCAATGCCGATGCCGCGCGAACGGCCGCGCCCGAGGTCCGCGATATCGGCAAGCTGCTGCCCGACCGAGCGCGCCGCGTGCATGTCGATGCCGAGCGCCGACTTGCGGGCGCTCAGAAGCGATTCGACCTGCGCATCGCGTTCGAGGCTCTTCGCCATCGCGCCCATTTGGCTTGAGAGTTTTGCGGCACTGCCGCGCTCGCCGCGCGCGATCATGCGGTCGCGTTGTTGTTGAAGCTTTTGCCAGTCGCCGACGAACCGCTCGGCGCGTTTGGCGGGATCGATGCGGATTTCCGCTTCGAGGCGCATCGCGCGGATCGCGGCCTGACTGCGGCCCTGCGCTGCCGCTCCAACCAGTTCGGGCTGGCGCTCGAACGCCGACGCCAGATCGGTTCGCGCATTGGTGCGGATCGTGTCAAGTTCGCTCCCCGCCTTGTCGAGCGCGCTCTGTTGATGCGCGAGCGTAGGGAGTCCTTTCGCCGCCATCCGGTCGATGTCAGCCTGCGCGCGGGCATAACGTTCGACCGCACGCGACATGTCGTTGGCCTGCGGCACCTCAATGCTCGCGCGCTTCACGGTCGGCTTGAACCCTGCGAAGATGCTGCGCGCCTTCTCGGGCGCCTGTTTGACGAACTCCACGATACGTTCGCGCACCGCGATGCCGCGCCACTCGGCAAAAGAGCGCGCCGGATCGGCCTTCGCATAGTCGCTGGCCATATCATTCGCGCGCTCGCGCGATAGCGTGCGAACAAGCTTGCCCTGATTGGCAAAGTCATTACGTCCATAGTGGAGCGCGAGCCCTTCGCGGTGGCGCGACATCGCGACATAGGCGCCGTGACTATCCATGCCGGGTGTTGCAAGCACATGCGTTCGGTCGACCGTCATCCCCTGCGCCTTGTGGATCGTCGCGGCATAGCCATAATCGAAGTCGCGATAGTCTTTGACGTCGAACGCGACGCGGCGCCCGTCATCGGTGCGCACCGCCATGCCGCTTTCGCTGACGCGCTCGATGGTCCCGAGTGTGCCGTTCTTCACGCCCAGACTGCGTTCGTTCCGCAGGAACATGATGCGGTCGCCCGCGGCAAAATCTCGGTCGCCGCGCTCCACCTTGATCGACATGTCGGCGCCAAGATCGCCCGACGCGCGCATCGCATCGCGCGCCGCCGCATTGAGTTCGCGCACTTCGGCATTGGTGTGGGTCAATATGATCCGGCTGGCGTCTGGGTTCGCCAGCCGATCGCGATCCCAGCGTTCGATAAGCTCGCCGTGCGCCGCCTCGCGCGTCTCGGCGGCATGAACCATGTCGCGCTTGACATAGGCGGCAATCGCTTCGCCGGTCCGTCCGGTTGCAAGATGCCGGGTGGCGTCCTGCTGCCAGCCTTCATGCTGGCGGCGCACATCGCTGATTTCCGCTCCGCCATGTCGCTCGTGGAGCGAACGGAACGCCGCGCCCGCCTCGATCGCCTGCAACTGCTGTGCATCGCCAACGAGCACGACCTTTGCGCCCGCGTCGGCGACGTGGCTCAGCACCCGCTCCATCTGCCGCGTACCGACCATGCCAGCTTCGTCGATCACGAGCACATCGCGTGGGCCGAGCAAGTCGCGTCCCTGCGACCAGCCATGTTCGAGGCTCGCGATGGTGCGCGACGCGATGCCCGAACCATGCTCCAGCCCTTCGGCGGCGATGCCCGACAGCGTCGCGCCGCGAACATTGAGTCCGGCGCTTTCCCAAGCCTCGCGCGCGACGTCGAGCATCGCGCTCTTGCCGGTCCCGGCATAGCCGACGACGATGCTCAGACCGCGCTTGTCGGTCACATGTTCGAATGCGGCGCGCTGCTCGCCGCTCAGCGTCAGGCCGCGCCTCTCCGCTTCCGCCAATGCTCTTTTCCGGTCAGCCTCGCCGACACGATGTCGCTCACGCATCGCCATTGTTTCGGCAGCATTGTGCAACCGCTGTTCGGCATCGATCATGGCGCGCGAGGTGAACCGGTCCTCGCCGCGTCCGTCCTTGCCGAGCGTGACCAGGTTGGGCGATGCACGTACCGCGCCGATGACGGCATTATATTGTTCGCGCCCGTCGCTGTGGCGGTGCGCGAATATCGCGAGGTCGCGGTTGGTAAACGTCGCTTGGCTATGGGTGATCGCGTCCAATGCGAGGTGCGGGTTGGCGATGATCCGCTCGCCGTTGCGCTGCGCGATCTCGCGATGTTCGGCAAGCCGTTCGGCTTCAAGCCCGCGATCGCCCATGCGCGATGCCGCGGGGCCGATCTTGTCCTGCGGTTCGAGGTCGATGCCCTGCGTCGCGAGGCTACGGTGATCAATGCGCGCGTCGATGTCGAGTTCGGCGAGGCGCTCATTGACATGATCGGCCCAGCGTTCGCGCCACTGCTCGACAAGCGAGGTCGCATTCCACTCGCGGACCTTGGCGCCGAACGCGGCTTCGCCATCCTCGCCGACGATGATCTCGCGCATCGTCAGCATGACATGGGCGTGCGGCTTCGACATGCCGTCGGCGCCGATGTCCCAATGGACATTGAGGTCGGCGACCATGCCCTGATCGACAAACTCGCGTTGCACAAAATCGCGGGCAAGCTCGATGCCCTGCTGCTGGTTCATCTCGCGCGGGATCGCGAACTCGACCTCGCGCGAAAGCTGTGCATCCTTGCGCTTCTCGAAGGCCTCGACCTCGTTCCACAGCCGTTCGCGGTCATGCCATTCGTCGGGCGCACTCTCGGGAAGCAACACCTCGCTGTGCACGACGCCCGACTTGTTGGTGAAGTCATGCGCGCGGTCGAGCCGCTCGTCGTGGAGCCGATCGGCCGAGCGATAGGCCGCCGCCGCGACAGCGCTTCGGCCGTTCGCGCGGCTGATGACTTTGACCGAGAGATGGAAGATTGCCATTGCGGCCATCCATCTACACTTCAAAAGCCACGTCGGCACGACGTATAAGCGCGCCCTCCTCGAATAAAATCCGAGCAGGGACTAGGTTGTGTTACCCTGTCCCGGCGACTCTACTGCGCCAGTGCTGGCTTTCTTCTAGCATAGCCGCATCGTCACTCAATGGAGACTTCAGATGCGCAAGCCACAGGATTTTGATTCGGAACTGCAAGCGCTCGCCGACAAGGCGAAGCTGCTCAAGGAACGCCGCGTTCGCCAGCTCGGCGAACTCGTCATTGCGACGAGAGCCGATGCGCTCGACGCCGACTTGCTCGCCGGAGCATTGCTCGACGCGGTGACGACGAAAGACGCAAATGCGAAGGAGGACTGGCGCAAGGCGGGCGCGGCCTTCTTTCAGCGCACGGCACGAAAGCCTGCGCCGCGATCTGATGGGCAGCCGGAGGGCACTCTACCGCTCGGCGGCGGCGCGGCATCGCGCTGATGCACGAAAGGCGCGAACCGACATGCGCGAATGGGTTGTGAAGCGCCGCGAGCGAACGCGGCAATTGATCGAACTGGGCGGCCTCGTCGCGAAGGCCGGGCTCATCGATCTGACCGACGACGATCGCGCGACACTCTACGGCGCGTTCCTCGCGGTCGCGGACAAGCTGCGTGGAGAAAACCGCGACACCGCGCTTGTCCGCTGGCAGCGCAAGGGCAAGCGCGCGTTCGAGGCAGAAGCGTTGCCCGATGATGATCAGACTGTCATAGGCGCATCATGACGGGGACGCTCACGGACATCATCCATCAAGCGCTTGAGCGCGCCCCGCAATGGGTGCGACACGACCTCAACGCGAAAGATCCGAAAGACCGCGCTCGCGCCGAAGAAGTGCTTGCGGCGATGATCGCCGCCGCGCTCGACAGCCAAGCCGATGCGGACGTCTGATAATTATTTCGTGCGGCGGGCTGATGCCTTCTTGCGGCCACCGCCGCGGCCTTTCGTGCCGAGGCCGATTTCTTTGGCGAGGACGCGGCGCTTCTCGGCATAGTTCGGGGCAACCATTGGATAGTCTTTCGGAAGGTTCCATTTGGCGCGATAGTCGTCGGGCGTCATATTGTAATGCGTCATCAGGTGACGGCGCATCATCTTCATCTTCTTGCCGTCTTCGAGGCACACGATGTAATCGGGCTTCACCGACGCGCGGATCGATACTGCCGGTTCCTGCTTCACTTCGGGTTCGGCGGCATCGCCAAGTCCGGCGAGTGCGCCATGCACGGTCTGGATCAGCAACGGTAAGTCGGAGATCGCGACACTATTGTTGCCGACATGCGCGGCAACAATGTCGGCTGTCAGCGTTACCAGCGTTTCCTGATCTTCCATGGCATATCTCCTTCGCAGCACCCATTTTGGCACGCGACATGCACCGATCGGGCCGTAGCTTCAAGAACGGTAACTATACCGGAATTTTGGCCTATGCCGGGGAACCGGAATCGCAACGGCGCGTATGGCGGAATGATCATTCTGCCCGCGTACAAACTCGCCCCGCCTTTTGGCGGGGTTGTTTTATGAGGCGTACGAGCAGGAACGACATGGTCTCGCTTCATACCCCCACTTTGGAGCGAGGCCGAAGGGGCCTGTCAGGGGGCAGGCCCCTCAATTCCTGATGCACGGAAGCCGATGCGACATGGACGGCGCGACCAGGGACCAACTCGTCGCGCCGTCCTTCGCGGTGCCGCCATCTGTGAGGGTGAAAGGCGGGATGGCACCGCTATTGCGATTGCGTCATCGTCCGCTGCAATAGATAACCAAATATGGATTTCGGGGCCGCTTTACGATGAGCTGTTGCCCGGCACCTATCCATAAAAGGCGGACCGGATGATGTCCCAGCGCCACGCGAACGACAGGCGCTTCCGCATCAGCGCGAAGCGGATGCGAAAAGCGAGCGACGGATAAGGCTTGCCGAGGATCGCATACTCGGCCCGCTCCCGAAGGCATTTGACACGTCGGCGGCTGATACCGAGCCGCCGCGCAATCTCGTCATAGGGGCGGCCATATAGATGAAAGAATATCCAGACGTGCCGCATCAGGTCCGGCTGTTCGGCCAGCCGCTCCGGTATCTGCACAATGTCGGCAATCTCCGCGCCATTTTGTTCGGCCTCGGTCGGTGGTCGCTCCTCCGGGAACGGCCTTCGCCGCCGTCGATGGACCACATAGCCCTGCGGATAGCGCCCGTCGGGGACGAGGCGCTCGGCCAGCCATTCGTCGAACGGCTGACAACCTGCGCAATGGAGCGCGTCGTTGACGCGTAGCAGGTGTCGCCGCCGAACCCGGCGCCACGGTGCGACAAAACGCCATTGATCGACCGTCGCGACCCCGGCCCGGCGCGATCGCGAGACGGCCTTGCGTAGCGCTTCTGACAATTGCGCCACGACGAACGCCGCCGCCGCTTCCTGATCGGCCACTACACTATCCATCGGCTCGGGCCACGCCACCTCGCTGGGATAGCCGCTCTCGGCGAAGACGGCCGCGAGCGCTTGCCGATACTCCTGCTGCAAATGCGCCTGCAAAGCGCCGGTCGCCGATCTGACGCTGGGGACTGGCTCCGTACAGCAGACATGCGCCCGGACGATCGCGCGGGCATCGGCGAGGCAGGCGGCAATGCGCGCGCGATCCGCGCCAAGCGCGTCGGCCATCGCATCGATGTCGACGCCGTAGAAGTTGTGGAGCAGGAACAGCTCGCGCGGCAGCGCGGGCAATCGGTCGATCGCGGCGCTGCGACGACGGTCATCGAGGCCGGTCATGATGCCACCTCTGCCGCGACCGCCGCGCGGCAGTGCCGGAGCGCACGCATCATATGATATTCGACGGTCTCGACACAGACGCCAAGCTCGGCGGCGATCTCCTTATAGGTCAGACGGTGAATCCGGTGCATCACGAACACGCGGCGGGTCTTGGGCGGCATCGCGCGCACGGTGCGCCGGTAGAAGCGCTGCAAATCCCTTTCCTCGATCCGCCATGTCTGTTCGGAGCGCGTCGGTGCATCCCGCGCTTCGTCCAGCGGATAGATGATCGCGCCCGTTCGCCGCTGCCGGCGCTTTCGATCGATCAGCATATTGCGCGCGATCCGGTTGAGATAGGCGCCGGGCTGGTCCAGCACCGGCAGCTTTCCGCTGTAGTGGAGCCGGGCGAAGGCTTCCTGCGCAACGTCGCGCGCTTCGTCTGGTCCCATCCGCCGCCTTAGCCTGCGCAACAGGCGCGGATATTCGGTGCGATAGACATCCTCGAATGTCGCGATCTCCCGGCGCGCGCTCATGGCCGCGCCCCCTCGCGATCGCGTTCATTCAGCGGGGCATCGCGCGAGGCGCGATAGAGGGTGATGCCCGCCTCGATCCGGTCGAGGATAAAGGTGTCGCGTTCGGCTTTGGCGACGCGGATGTCGGCTCTGGAATAGAGTTCGAGGGCAACGGCGCAGCGATTACCGAGTTCGCTGTCGATGACATCGCGGGCACCGCTCCAGCATTCCGGTTCCTTGAACAGCGGATGATTGACGACGATCCAGAACTCGTAATCGGAAAAATTGATCGTATCCTCGTCCTCGTACCAATTCTTCCGCGCATAGGGACCGATCAGGATAATGCGCCTGATCTCGCCCGGCTCGGGCGCCTGCACGGCATCGGGGTCGAAGCAGGCGCGCAGGATGCGCGTAATCCGCTCGACCTCCTGCTGCTTGCGGCGGATGAGATGACCGACGCGCGCCATCACGACTTCGCGCGCGTAAACGTCGGAGGGGGTTTTCATTTTCAGCTCGCACGACGGCGGTCCGCGCGTCGATGCGCGAATGTGCAAGCGGTGTTCGCTGCGTGCCGCTAGCGCGGGCTACAGCAACTGCCCGACCTTAGGGCCGGACCTGCATGATGCTGGCAGGATGTTCCTCGGAGATGGCCGCCAGTCATTCCATCCCGTAGACGGGACTGTGCCAGAATCCGAGAGACGCGACAAGAGCGGCTGCGCGGCCAACTGTCAGCCTCAACGTAGCCAGCCCGAGTGTGCCGCATTGATCACCGAGAAATTGGCGAAACTATCAGCGGCGCTCTTGCCACTTTACTCTGCAGTGTCCCCCGATAGCGTTGTCTTTGTTGGCCACCAATTTGGTGCGCTCAGAAAATGCCGCCTAATCGCACATAAACACGGCCAGTTGCCCTTAAGCCTCCCGGTTCGCGCTCATCATACTCGAACCAAACGAGGCCGGTTGCTCCATTCAATCGCCGCAAGACGATTTCGCCATTCGCCGCGATGTTCGCGCTAAACCGTGTGGAGAATCTGTCTGGAACGCGGATCGCAGTAAGGGTGAGCGTCCGGTGTTCGACGCCCACGAAACCACTAATCGCGCTGTCGTTGCAGATCGGCGACGCATTATTACCTCCGCCCAAGTCGCAGCCGGCCCGAAGCGTCAGTGTGTCGTTGGCTGCGGTGCGATCAATCGAACGAAAGTCCGTAACGGCAATCAGGCTGCTGATGATCGTCGTTCTAATAATTCCTTGCGGAGAGATTGTCGGTGGAGGAATTTCAGAAAACTCGCGAAACGCCGCGAGCAGAGAATCGACGGTGATAGCCTTTGCGTCGGAAGTATCGGGAGCACTGCTCCTGAACAGATCGATGATGGCCGGTAGAACGATAAGCCGAAGCCCGTGTTCGATGTCTGCAGCACGCCCAGGTTCGGTCAAATACGTGTCGATTGCCGTGGAGTATCGGGCAAGCAAGGTCGCAGCCGCCGCCCGCCCCGCGTCCGACGAAGACGCGCCGGATGCTTGGGGCGTCCGTTCAAGTATTGCTCGGATGACCGCCTCGTCGTTCAGGTCAACCCGGCCCTCCTTGAGCCGCTCCAGAACCGCAGCGAGTTGTTGATCAAAGACGATCGGAAAATCGGGTAGCACAGCTTGATTGGCGGGGCTTCCGATCGCGGCATAGGCAGCGAGTTTCAGATTGAAGGCAGTGACGCGGCGGCCGAGCGTCGCCTTGGTAGCATCGGTGCCCGACATGGCGGGCACAGCGGCGAATGTGGCAAGTTCGCGCGCGCTCATCCCAAGACCCATATTTCCTGCGACCAGATCGTCGTCGATCGATCGCAGCAAGGAAGTTGCGGGCGACAAGGTCGTCGCTCCCGCTGGTGCGCGCATCCCCAGATAGACATAACCACTGCGCGTATCGATACCGCCCCCTTGCATTGTTGCGTTTGGGAGCACGGTGATCTGACTATCGTCAAAGCGATCAATTGCTGTTGGACCGAACTGACCAGCCGGACTCGCATCGACACGGATGTCGTGAACAGCTTGTCCGCCTGACGGAACGATATCGTCGAATATACCGCTGTTGTTTGTGTCGAATGTGACCGTCCCGATGACTGGCCCCCCAAAGCCGATTGAAAAGACCGACCCCGTGGGTGTCGGCGTGGGCGTGGGCGTGGGCGTCGGAGTCGGCGTTGGCGGTACGGTGACGACATTCCCCCCGCCGGAATTTCCGCCACCGCCGCAACCGGCAACCATCGCCGTAATGGAGACCGACAAGACGATTTTTTTCAATTGATTGAAGTTCATAATACCCCCGCTTTTGCCGGAGATAGTTTGAAATAGCTCTAATGGCAACCGCCTGCCCAACCCAAGCTGCCATCCGGATTTTTGGGCATATCATCTCGAAACTAGATGCCGATTTATGACACTGCGCGGGTTGTGCTCCGCGGCTCTTATTGACGCGCCACCTTTTCGAGTTCGGCGATCTTGTCGCAGCAGACCTGATGGACAACGCGACCGAGTTCCTCGACGCGTTCTCCGAGCCAGGTCAGTTCTCCCTCGCTGATCTTATAGTGTTTCGAGTAGCGGGCCTTGGTGTAGGCTTCCTTCAGCTTCTGGAACATCGCGCGTTCGCGGCGATTGGTCTCGGGCCAGATACCGTAAAGGCGCCGATCGAGCCCTTCGGCCAGCGAACGCAGGAAGGCTATGTTATGGTTATACGGGGTATAGAAGGTCAGCGTTAACAGCACACAGTTGTAGAGTCTTTCCGCTGCCTGATGAAGAATGAAGGCCGCGTCCTTGTTCCAGCCTCGATGTAGATCATCGCCGAAATTGACGTAGGCACGCATTGCGCTCGGGTGATACTCCTCGAAATATTCCTTCGCTGCGATAAGCGCCTGCTCCGGCGTTTTGGGCTTGGGCGTCGCCAGTTCCCGATCATCGGCATCGTAAAGCGCGATCCCGTCCTTCGCAACCTCCATGAAGAAGACGCGGCCATGCGCGAGCCCGTCATTCACCTCATGGAGCGAGTGGACGATGAAATTGACCGGCGTCCGTAGAGTCTTCTCGATGGTGTAGGCGCGGATCAGGCGTTCCTCGGCCTTCGCCCAATAGGCGGCGCGGTCGGTCAGCTCCTTCTGGCTGACGATGACGAGAATGTCGTAGTCGGATTTATATTGATTGGCAGATGCCGGTGCGTCGACCCAATCTCCCCTCGCGTAGCTGCCGAACAGGACGATCTTGAGAATGCGGGCGCCCTTGCGGCGCCCGGTCGCATTTTCGGTTGCCTGCCCGAACTCGTCGAAGAGAATCTCGACGATGCGCTCAAGCTCGCGCTGCTTCACAGGCGGAAGATGATCGACGTCGGTTCGCATGGACCCAGAATCTTCGATCAATCCCTGTCACTTGGCAAGCTCCGATTGTCCGGCGCTTTGCGCCGGACAATCGGAAACCGGGGGAGCGTCCACTACTCCCCCGGTTTCGATGGGCGGATGATCGGGAAAGATCAAGCTGCCTGACGCATCTCCGGCTCAGCCTCCGCTTTCGCCGCGACGAGAAGCGGCCCGATACGCTCGCTCCGCTCGACACAGCCGATGCCGCCGCGATCCGTGTAACCCGACGGCGGAAAGGTGAACCAGCGGGGAAGCCAGCCCTCTATCTTCGCGCGGCCGTTGCTGCCGGCGAGGCCATCGACGAGGATGCCGCGCTGCACCTTGGCGGTCGCATCGGCATTGGCTTCGGCAACATCGGTTCCCGCAACCTCGGCGATGATGGTGGTCAGCAATGGCTTGTCGCGGATCAGCTCGGGCAGCACGGCGGTATCATCCCAACAGGTCCGCATGTCGGTGCCGAGAAGCTGGCCCAGCATATCGACCTCGGCACTGCCGACCGCCAGCGTCTCGCCCATGACAACGGGAAGGATGCTCATGATCGCTTCGTCGGACAGCGGGAGCAGACGGGTGAACAGGCCTGCAACCCCATGCTCGCCATCATAGCCGCCGGTCACGGTCGGGGTTTCGGGATCGAAACCAAGCAATGCCAGCACCTCGCGGCGTTTCGCATCGAAGGCCGCTTCGCTTGCCGACACCTCGACACTCTCGGCGATGGCATCGCTGGCCGCGCGCTGCTTCTCGATGTCGACCCGCCACAGCGGCGATCCGACGATGGCATGGGCAACCATCATGCGAAGGGCAACGCCGGCATCGGACAGCAAGGATGCCCGCACGGCGGCATGACGGTGCAAGTCGATATAGTTGCCGAGCGCCGCGCTAACCTCGGGACGAGTAGGCTTGGGTGCATCGGTTCCCGCCGCACCCTTGGCGCGCTGCCGCGCTTCCTTGGTGGTGATATAGCCCTCATGGTATGCGACCTGGCCGCGATGGCTGATGGTCACAAAGACCTTGCCGCCTTTCTTCTTGGGGCAGCGTTCGTGCTCCCAGCTATCGAAATAGACTCCGCGTCCCATGACGACGACATCACTCCAGCCGCTATCGCGATAGAAATCCGCCTGCTTCTCGACCTCGGCCATCTGCGCGGTCCAGAAGGCATCGACGTGGGTAAAATAGCTGTCCTCGCCGAACAGGTCGGAAACGATCTCGCCGGTATAGCTGGCAAGGTCGAACATCGCGACCTTGGTGGCGACCGCGCTACCGCCGAACAGCCATGCCTTGAGCTGGCTTCCGGTCGGCGCGTGCTTCTCGGGGCAATCGACCAGCGCCAGCCAGTCGCGCTGCTGCGCCTTGGTGGCAAGGGTCAGGTGCCGCATGGTGACGACATCGATTGTCTCGGCGCGATACATGGTGCGGATGCGGGGCAAGAGATTGCCGATGGCAAGCGTCCGCTTCACCTGCAAGCCGGTCAGCCCGAAGGTCAGGCCGATATCCTCGATGCTCCGCCCCTCGCGGACAAGCCGCGTGAAGGCTTCGCAGCGGTTCACCTCGTCGGGGTCGAGACGGGCGATATTCTCGATCAGCGAGGCTTCGAGCGCCGCCGCGTCATCCCCGGCCTTCATTACCGCGCAAGGCAGCGGGTCGATGCCGTCCTGTTCCTCGGCAACTGCCAGCGCACAATAATAGCGCCGCTTGCCCGCGACGACCTCGTAGTGGCCGTCTTCCGCTCCGGGCCTGACGATCAGCGGTACGAGGATACCACGTGCCCGCACCGACGGCAGGATGTTGGTGAGGTCGGGTTTCTTGGCGATCCCGCGCATGTTGGCGGACGACACGGAAAGACGCGATAGTTCGATATGCTGGAAATCCATGATCTCTCTCCTTGCTCTAATACCACCGCAGCCCCGGCTGAGCGGGGGGAGCGGCGAGAGCGACCGGAGAGGCCCGCCACCAAGGCAGGGCGCACCCGAAGGGCTGTAACGAAGTGAAAGACCCCGAAGGGATTGCGCCCTGCCGGGCGGGGCTCATAGGAGAGCGACGCTCCCACCGCACGGCCGGAGGCCATCGCCATCGCACGGCACGCGCGGTGACTTTCGGGCCGGAGCCATGCTCCGGCCTTTCGTGTCAGGCGATCGTTACGGCATCAGCCGACGAGACGGCGCGTAGCGGCGGCTCGGTGGAGCGAAGCGACATAGAGCGCGGTCGCCGCAGGCGGGACGCTAACCGCTTTTCCGGATGGCGACGGAAACCGATTTTTCACGACCCCGCGCTAATCGGTCATGGCTCTCACGCGACCCAGAGGGCATCCCGACCCCGTCGATCCTTTCGGATCGGCGGGGTTTTTGTCGAGCCCCGAAGGCTGGTCGATCAAGCCGCGCAGTGCGCGGTCTAGCAGCCGGACTCGGACGTGCGGCGCCAATTGTGATGTCGCTGCGCCAGAATGAGCCTGATCGGCATCACAATGCCTCCCCCCTTGCACGAGCCGGAGGAGGCGATGCACAGTGACGCACGGCGGGCAGGCCAGTCAGACGGGCGTCCCGTGGGACGGCCTGGGAAAATTTCTTTCGGCGCGTCGTACAACAACAGGAAGCTATGGGAATAAACGGAAATAAACAGGAAACATTGCCGTACCGGCACTGTTTTCAGCACTCTTGCAGGATTATTTCCAATCGCCAATTCTGATCCGAGGGGCGCCACAACTAACCAGACGATGGAAGCCTGCCCATGCCTGTCCCCGAAAAGATCATCCGCCTCCAGACCGTCCTCGCCCGCACCGGACTCTCGCGCTCCACACTCTACCGGAAAATCGCGGAGGGCACATTCCCGGCCCAGTTGAAGATAAGCGTTCACGGTGCCGGATGGCATGAATCCGAGATCAATCGCTGGATCGCCGATCCCGTTCGCTACCGTGCCGACAATGACAACCCGGCACCCCCTGTGGGGCCGGTATGAAGAAGGACGAGGCGCCCGGTTCGGGGCCCGTCATCGCGGCAAACGACAATGACGTCGCGTCCGATCCCGTTGCCATCGATGCGGCGCTGACGCGCATCGCCGAGGCACTCGGGCGGCATATCGCACGCGAGCATATCAAGGCGAGGAAAGCGGCCAACGACAATGAGCCGGGCGGGAAAAATCCAAAGCCGCCAAAGCATTGACGCTAGGGTAATAGGGGCCGACACTGTCTTATCGGTCGTGCGGGGCTCTCTCCCGCCACGCGAAAGGAAGACATGATGATCCGCGCCGCGCTCTACGCCCGCTATTCCTCCGATCAGCAAAGTTCGGCCTCGATCGCCGACCAGCAGCGCATCTGCCGCGAGCGCGCGGAGCGCGAGGGTTGGCAGCTTCTCGGCAGCTACGAGGATGCGGCCATCTCGGGCGCGAGCATGATCCTGCGGCCCGGCATCCAGAAGCTGCTCGCCGACGCGCAGGCGGGGCAGTTCGACATCGTGCTCACGGAAGCGCTCGACCGGGTGTCGCGCGACCAGGCCGATGTCGCGACCTTTTACAAGCATCTCCAGTTTGCAAGGGTGCCGCTCATTACCCTCGCCGAAGGCGAAATCTCCGAGCTGCACGTCGGGCTCAAGGGCACGATGAACGCGCTGTTCCTCAAGGACCTCGCCAAGAAGACGCATCGCGGCTTGCGCGGGCGGGTCGAGAAGGGCTTTTCGGCGGGCTCGGTCGGCTATGGCTATCGAATGGTTCGCCGCCTTTCGAGCGAGGGCGAACTGGTGCGCGGCGAGCGCGAAATTGATCCGGCCCAGGCGCTGATCGTCGAGCGTATCTTCCGCGAGTTCGCCGACGGCAAGAGCCCGCTCGCTATCGCGCGTGATCTCAATGCCGATGGCATTGCCGGCCCCGCTGGAAAGCCTTGGCGTGACACTTCGATCAGGGGCGACGTGCGCCGGGGAACCGGCATCCTCAACAACGAGCTTTATGTCGGTGTGCGCTCGTGGAACCACAAGCATAGCGTCAAAGACCCGCGCACGGGCAAGGAGGTCATGCGCCTCAACCCCGAATCCGAATGGATCCGGAACGAAGTGCCGGAGCTTCGCATCGTCGGCGATGCGCTATGGCAGGCAGCGAAGTGCCAGCAGCAGGCGCTTGCCGAACGCTATACAGGGGCCAGGCAAGCGGCGCAGTCCCGCAGTGCGCAGGGATTGCGGCGTCCGGCCTATTTGCTCTCGGGCCTGCTCGAATGCGGCACTTGTGGCGGCACCTATGCCGTCGTGGTCGGCGACCGCTACGGCTGTGTCGGTCATCATCGCCGGGGCTCGTGCACGAACAACCGGACGATCCGTCGTGGAGACCTCGAACGTCGCGCGCTCGCGGGTATCACCGACCGGCTGGTGTCGGCAGACAAGATCGAAGCGGCGGTCGCCGCATACGCGGTCCATATCAACCGCGAGAACCGTGAGCGACGCATCCAGGCCGATGCCGACCGGCGCGGACTGGCCCGGATCGACAAGGCGGTCGCCGGGATCATGGCGGCAATCGAGGACGGGCTGTATCAGCCCGCCATGAAGGTGCGCATGGCCGAGCTTGACCGCGAGAAGGCCGAAATCACAGCGCGGCTTGCCGAGGCGCCCGTCGATATTCCCGACGTCCATCCCGGCATCGCCGAAATCTACAAGCGCAAGGTCGCGGCGCTGACCGACACGCTCAATGACCCTGAAACGCAGCTCGATGCATCAAGCGACATCCGTTCGCTTGTCGGCAAGATTGTCCTGCATCCCGGCGCGAAGCGCGGCGAGGTTCATGCCACGCTCCACGGCTCGCTTATGGGCATTCTCGACTTCGTCAACGACAGCACCCAACCCCGCGAAACCCGACTTATAACAAAGGTGTCCCCGGGTTCGCCGGGATGACGGATAATTAGGAGGCGGCCAGTCTTGTCAGCGCGTCGCCGTCGACGCGCATCACCGTCCACTCGTCCATCAGCTTGGCGCCGAGGCTCTTGTAAAAGCCGATGCTCGGTTCGTTCCAGTCGAGTACCCACCATTCGAGGCGCGCGCAATCGCGTTCGACGCAGAGTTTGGCGAGATGGGCAAGCAGCGCCTTGCCGAACCCCGATCCCCGCGCTTCGGGGCGGACGAACAGGTCTTCGAGGTAGATGCCGGGGCGCCCTTCGAAGGTCGAGAAATTGTGGAAGAAGAGCGCAAAACCCTGCGCCGCGCCGTCAATCTCGCCGATGATCACTTCGGCATAGGGGCGGGGGCCGAACAGGCTGGCGGCGAGCTTCGCCTCATCGAAGCGGACTTCGTGCGCCAGTTTTTCATAATCGGCGAGGTCGCGGATGAACCGCGCGATCAAGGGCAGGTCGGCGGGCGCGGCGGGGCGGATGGCGAGGGTCATGTCGGCGATCTGGGTCGGCAAGTGCTTGCTGTCAACTTTCGATCGAATAGTTGCCGTTGCCGCCCTTCCCTAACCCGTTCGCATCGAGCGAAGTCGAGATGCCCCTCGGGCCAGGCTTAGCGCCGATGGGTGTCTCGACTTCGCTCGACACGAACGGAAAGAGGGGACGCCCCCCAATGTCGCCACCCGACGACTCCGACGTCCAACGCCCGACCGCCTTAAGCCGCCTTGCCGTGCGCCACGTCCATGCTCACCGAACTGCCGGCGTCGATCTCGGCCGCCTTGGCCTCGACCAGTTTCACAATGTGGTCGATCATATCGGCGTCGGCGACATGGTGGTCGGTGACGCCCGAGAGATACACCATATGCTTGCCGTTGCCGCCGCCGGTGATGCCGATATCGGTCTCGCGCGCTTCGCCGGGGCCGTTGACGACGCAGCCGAGGACCGAGAGCGACATCGGCGTCTTGATGTGGCCGAGCGCCTCTTCGAGCGCCTGGACGGTGCGGATGACGTCGAAGCCCTGTCGCGCGCAGCTGGGACAGGAAACGACGCGGACGCCTCGGGTGCGAAGGCCCAAGGATTTGAGGATTTCATAACCGACGCGGACCTCTTCTTCAGGTTCGGCCGACAGGCTGACGCGGATCGTGTCGCCGATCCCGGCCCAGAGGAGGTTGCCGATGCCGAGCGCCGACTTGACGGTGCCGCCGATCAGCCCGCCGGCTTCGGTAATGCCGAGGTGGAGCGGGCAGTCGACGGCATCGGCGAGCTGCGCATAGGCGGCGACCGCGAGGAAGACGTCGCTCGCCTTCACCGCGACCTTATAGTCGTGAAAGTCGTGATCCTGGAGCAGCTTGATATGGTCGAGCGCGCTTTCGACGAGCGCCTCGGGGCAGGGCTCGCCATATTTTTCGAGCAGATCCTTTTCGAGCGACCCCGCGTTAACGCCGATCCGGATCGCGCAGCCGTTGGCCTTGGCGGCACGCACGACCTCGCCGACACGCTCCGACGAGCCGATGTTGCCTGGATTGATGCGCAGGCAGGCGGCGCCGGCGTCGGCGGCCTCCAATGCGCGTTTATAGTGGAAATGAATGTCGGCGATCAGGGGGACGCGCGCCGCGCGCACGATCTTGCCGAGCGCAGCGGTCGAATCGGTGTCGGGGCAGGAGACGCGGATCAGGTCGGCGCCGGCCTCTTCGCAGCGGCGGATCTGGTCGATCGTCGCGACCGCGTCGCTGGTCAGCGTGTTGGTCATCGTCTGCACGGTGATCGGTGCGCCGCCGCCGACGGGGACATTGCCGACCATGATCTGACGGCATTGGCGCCGCGCGATGTCGCGCCAGGGGCGGAGGCCGGGGTTATGATCGCTCATCGGTTTGCAGGCTCGGTTTGAGGGAGACGGGGGCTCTTTAGCGGCCCGGCGCCGGCTTGGCAAAGACAAGCGTTGGCAGGGCGCGATGTTGCCCGAAAGTCACACTCTGACGCAGATTCGCCATTTCGCGTAATTTTCGTTTGTGCATTGCAGCGTAATCGGCAATTTCATCGCGTTCCTCGTCACAGGCCCGGATAAAGAGGCGTGGACGTGCACGCAGGCTGGGACGGTCCGTGGATTATAAGGGGGGATCACCCATGAAGTTTCTCGCCAAAGCATGTTTCGGCATGCTGCTTGCGGCATCGGCGATGTCGACGCCCGCCTTTGCCCAGGAAGAAGAAGCCAGCGGCCCCTTCTCGCTTTCGGGCGGCATTTCGGTCACGACCGATTACCGGTTCCGCGGCATTTCGCTGTCGAACGAGAAAGTCGCGCTGCAATCGACGCTGACCGTCAGCCACGAAAGCGGCCTTTACGCCGGCGTCTGGGGATCGACCCTTCCCGACAGCCCGCTTTACGGCAAATATGAACTCGACCTCTATGCCGGCTATGCGACCGAAATTGCGCCCGGCACCTCGATCGACATCGGCGCGATCTATTATGCCTATCCGGGCAACCAGGATTTTGCCGGTCCCAGCGATTATGTCGAAATCGTCGGCAAGCTGTCGCATGACATCGGCCCGGTCTCGGCGACAGGCATGGTGGCCTATGCGCCCGACCAGAAATCGCTGGGCAGCGACGACAATGTCTATCTGAACCTGGGCCTTGGTTATGGCATTCCCAACACGCCGGTCTCGCTGAGCGCCGGGCTCGGCTATACCGACGGGTCGCTGGGTGCGGCATCGGCCGACGGCAATTATCTCGACTGGTCGGTCGGCGCCTCCTACGCCATGGGCCCCGCGACGCTGTCGGTGCAATATATCGATACCGACATTAAAAAGACGGGCATCGGTGCCGTCGATACACTGTATGATCCAACCGTGGTCTTTACGCTGGGCCTCTCTTTCTGAGCGCTTGGCGGGTCAGCGACCACGCGTGAAGGGGGGCGGCTTCGGGGGAGGCCGCCCCCCTTTTTCGTGTGCATCGGGAAATTTGCACCGCGCGAACAATATTGTTTCGTCAGATACCATATGCTCGCAATCAACTGTTGCATAAATGCCGCAATCGCGCGCTTATAATGCGGCGGGGTGCGTTTTTTTGTTTGTGCGCCGCAGCATTATCGGGAATAGCGAGCGCACGCGGGAGCTGACCAGCCCAAAAAGAGGCTGGCTGCCCGGCGGCAGGCAGGGACGATCCAACAATCAGTAGGGGATCCGTCCATGAAATATCTCTCCCGCACATGCCTCGGCATGGCCCTCGCTCTTTCCGCGCTCCCGGCAACGGCCTACGCGCAGGAAGAAGAGGAGAGCAGCATCACCATCACCGGCGGCGCGACGGTCGTCAGCGACTATCGCTTTCGCGGCTTCAGCCAGTCGAACGAAGAGGCCGCGATCCAGGGCACCTTCACCATCGCGCATGACAGCGGCTTCTATCTTGGCACCTGGGGGTCGAGCATCGGCTTCGCCAACGGCACCGAAATCGACGTGTATGGCGGTTTTGCGACCGAAGTGGCCCCCGGCCTTACCGCCGACATCGGCGTGACGGCCTATCTTTATCCCGGTACCGACGATTCGACGGTGATCGAGCCCTATGCGTCGCTGACCGGCGCGATCGGCCCGGCGACGGTCAAGGGCGGCATCGCCTGGGCGCCCGGCGGCCAGGACGCGCTCGGCGACGAAAGCGGTATCTATCTCTATACCGATCTCGGCGTCGGCATTCCCGACACGCCGATCAAGCTGAAGGCCCATCTGGGCTATGCCAAAAGCGACAGCTTCCTCGGCGGCCTTGACGGCGACGTGCTCGACTATTCGGTCGGCGTCGATTTCAGCTGGAAGGTGCTGACGCTCGGCGTTGCCTATGTGAACACCGATGCGCCGAAGTTCGGCGGGTACAAGGAAAGCGTCGGTGCCGACGGCGCGGTCGTCTTTTCGCTCGGCGCCGCATTCTGACGCCGGGCCGGGGCGGTCTCGGGGGAGGTCGCCCCTTTTCTTTTTTCGCGGGATGGTCGCAACCGTGCGTTAATCCGTACCGCTCCTAAGTCCGTTCGTGCTGAGCTTGTCGAAGCACCGTTCTTCCTCCTGCGGCTCTAAAAGAAAGAACGGCCCTTCGACAAGCTCAGGGCAAACGGTTCTTGCTTAAGGCTCGCTGGTCTAGCGCCAGCGCAGATTTTCGCGTGACAGGTCGGCGAGCGATTTCGCGCCCATCAATTTCATGCCGCGCTCGATCTCGGCGCGAAGCAGCGCCACCGCACGGCTTACGCCCTCCTCGCCCGCGGCCGCGAGCGCATAGAGATAGAGGCGCCCGCCCGAGCAAGCCCTGGCGCCGACCGACAGCGCTTTGAGCACATGCGTGCCGCGCATGATGCCGCCGTCGCAGATCACCTCCACCTTGTCGCTCACCGCATCGACGATCTCGGCAAGCGCGTCGAAGGGCGAAACGCTGCCGTCGAGCTGGCGCCCGCCATGGTTCGACACCATGATCGCGGTCGCGCCGATGTCGGCCGCGCGCCGCGCATCCTCGACCGCGACGATGCCCTTCAGGCAGAAGGGGCCGTTCCATTGCTTCCGGATCGCTTCGGCGCGGTTCCAGTCGAGGCTCTGGTCGAGCATCGAGGTGAAATAGTCGGCGACCGATTTGGGGACGCTCGACCCCTCGGACACATGCGTCGCGAGATTGGGCAGGCTGAATTTTTCGCGGAGCAGATAGTTGAGGCCCCAGCCGGGCTTGGCGGCGTAGCTCAGCATATTGCCCGCCGTGAAGCGCGGCGGCGAGGTGAAACCCGAGCGCAGGCAGCGTTCGCGGTTGCCGCCGACGATCGTATCGACCGTAAGCGCGACGGCGTCGAACTTCGCGTCGCGCGCGGCGGCGAGCATTGCGCGGTTGAGCCCGTCGTCCTTGTGGACATAAAGCTGGAACAGCTTGGGGCCATCGGTGAGCGCGCCGGCTTCTGCCAGGCTGACGGTCGCAAGGCTGGAGATACCCGCGACCGTCCCCGCTTTTGCCGCGGCGCGCAGCACCGCGCGCTCGCCCTGCCAGTGGAACAGGCGTTGCAGCGCGGTGGGCGAGAGGAAGAGCGGCATTGCAATTTCGCGCCCGAACAGTGTGGTGCGCATATCGACGTTTTCAACGCCGGCGAGCACGCGCGGGATGAGGTCGCAGCTGTCGAAGGCTGCGCGGTTGCGGCGCCGGGTGACCTCGTCGTCAGCGGCGCCGTCGATATAATCGAACACCGGCCACGGCAGGCGACGTTTTGCCAGCGCGCGGAAATCGTCGATATTGTGGCAGTCGGTCAGGCGCACGCTACATTTCCCCTCAAATCGTCATCCCGGCGAAGGCCGGGATCTCACCCTATCGTTGTACCGCACCGGCGAGATCCCGGCCTTCGCCGGGATGACGGGTAGTGGCGGTCGGTGAGTTTCACTTTTTAAGGTTCCGTTCGTGTCGAGCGAAGTCGAGACACGTGAAGCCTTGCATTAACGCAGCGTGTCTCGACTTCGCTCGACACGAACGGGAATATAGGTTCGCGCCCGGCATCAAAACACCGTCCGCGCCGGCACCGTCCCCTTGGTCGCGAAGCTGAAGCGCGGTTCGATGGCGAGCTTCGCGTCCAGGATATGCGCTGCCACGCGCTTGCCCACGGCGGGGCCATTCTTGAACCCGTGCCCCGATCCGCCGCCGACGAGCCAGACGCGCTCCTGCCCCGGGAAGCGGTCGATCAGATAGTCACCGTTCGAGCTGTTTTCGTATTGGCAGACGCGCCCGCCAATCAGCGGCGCGGACGCCAGCGCGGGAAAGCGGCGCGCGATATAGGCGCGTGCCTCGGCGATGCCCGCCGGGGTCAGGCTGCGCTCCATCGTGTCGGGGTCGATCGCCGGGCCGTGGCGGTCGATCGCGATCTTGAACCCCGCGCCCTCCAGATCGGGGATGCCATAGAAAATACCGTTGTTGCTGTTGTCGGCCCACACCGGCAGCTCGGGCGGCGCAAAGCGCGTGTCCCCCTGCGGTGCGCCGAAATGATAGACCTCCTGCCGCGTCGCGACGATCCGTCCCATCAACTGCTGCGGGAAGAGTTCGGCCAGCCACGGCCCGGCCGCGTAGACGAGATGGTCGGCGGTGCCGCCGTCGGGCAGGCTGTGGCGCTTGATCCGTTTCGACAGCAGCGGCGCGGGCATGACGACGCGCTCGACCGCGATCTGGGCGTCGGCGATCACTTCCTGCACGCCGCGCCCCGCGATCAGCGCACCGCATTCGGTTTCGAGGATGCCGGTTTCGCCTTGGTAGAATTGGATCTGGCGATATTTGTTCTGCAGCCAGCTGACGTCGCCATGCTCATGCCCGACGCGATTGGCCTGCAACCATGCCAGCGACTGTGCGGTATAGGCGTCGCCCGCGGGCCCGAACCACAGCACGCCGGTGTTGTGAAAGATCGGCGCGCTGGCGCTGTCGGACAGCGCCTTCCAATAGGGCAGCGATTCGCGCGCCATTTCGGAATAGATGGTGTCGGCGCCATAGCCCATGCGGATCACGCGGCTTTCGCCGCCCGACGACGATCGAACATGCCCGGCGCCGTAAGCGTCGAACAGGCGCACGCTCTTTCCTGCGCGGACAAGGTGCCACGCCGTCCACGCGCCGAAAACACCCGCGCCGATGATCGCGACGTCGACATGCTGGACCTTCGGTTTTGCGGGTTTGCGCCTTTTGGAGCGGCGCTCGGCCGCCGCCGCGGTCGCCGCGACTGGCAGCGCGGCGAGCCCGGTCAGCAGTGCGCGGCGGCTGGGGCTGCTATCGGCCGCCACCGGATGCCACTTTTTTGTAATAGCGCGAGCCGCCGATCCAGGTTTCGAGCGGGGTCATGCGGCGGATCTCGTCGGGGCTGGCGAGCAGCGGGTCGGCATCGACGATCAGGAAATCGGCGCGCATTCCCGGCATCAGCGTGCCGATCCGGTCCTCGGCGAAGCCGGCATAAGCGGCGTTTCGGGTGAAGCCGTCGAGCGCGGTTTCGCGGCCGACCGCTTCCTGCGGACGCCAGCCGCCAAAGGGTTCGCCCTTCGCATCGGTGCGCGAGATGGCGGCGGCGAGGCCTGCGAACGGGTTGGCGCTCTCGACGGGCACGTCCGATCCGAAGGCAAGGCGCACGCCCGCCTTTTCGAGGCTGCGCCACGCATAAGCGCCTGCGAGCCGATCAGGGCCCAGCCGGGCTTCGGCCATCAGTCGGTCGCTCGTCTGATGCACCGGCTGCATCGAGGCAATGACCTTGAGGCTCGCGAAGCGCGCCATGTCGGCGGGGTCGATCACCTGCGCATGTTCGATGCGCCAGCGGCGCTCGCCCGGCAAATCGGCGGTCAGGTCGGCGATGGCAGCGAGGGCTTCGGCATTGGCGGCGTCGCCGATCGCGTGGATCGCGACCTGGAACTTGTCCATCGACGCGCGCACCATCTTGTTGCGCAGCTGCGCGGGGGTGAGCAGGGGCAGGCCTTTCTGCCCCGGCGCGTCGGCATAGGGCGCCTTCAGCCACGCGCCGCGCGATCCGAGCGCGCCGTCGAGATAGAGCTTCACCCCGACCATGCGCAGGCGGTCGTCGTAGAGCCACGGTGTCGGTTCGGAACCGGCGATGATCGCCATATTGTCGATGTCGCCGCCGTAACTGAGGATGCGGACCGCGAGCTGTTTCTTGTCGCCCGCGCGGCGATACGCCTGCCAGTCCTGAATGCTCGTGCCCATGTCGGCGATCGCGGTGATCCCCTGTTCGAGCAATTTCTGCTGTGCGAGCAGCAAGGCACGATCAAGGTCGCGCGCGAGCGGTTTGGGCTTGGCGCTGTCGATCAGGCTCATCGCGGCGTCGATGAAGACGCCCGACGGTTTGCCGCCCTCCATTTCGATGCGGCCGCCCTCGGGCGCTTTGCTCGCCGCGGTGACCTTGGCCGCCACCATCGCCGCGCTGTTCGCCCAGCCGGCATGGCCGTCGACGCGCTCGAGCCAGACGGGACGGTTCGGCACCGCGGCGTCGAGGTCGGCGGCGGTGGGGAAACGGCCAAGCCCCCATTTCTCCTGATTCCAGCCGCGCCCGATGATCCACGGCATTTCGGGGTTTTCGGCGGCATATTTGCGGATCGCCGCTTGCGCTTCGGTAAGGCTGTTCGTTTCGCTGAGGTCGAGCAGCATCAGCTGGAAGCCGAGGCCCATGACATGCCCGTGCGCGTCGATCAGGCCGGGGATCAGGGTCTTGCCCTGGCCGTCCTGTTTGAAATCGGGGCGTTCGGGGCGCTTGTCCTTGCGATCGAGCAGCTGTTTCACCTTGCCTTCGCGGTCGATCACGAGGCCGGTGAAGCGGACGAGCTTGCCGTCCTTGTCGAGCGTGATGCCGTTGACATTGTCGACCAGCGTGTCGGCGTGTGCGGGGGCGGCGAGGGTCAGCGCCAGCGCGCTCAGGATCAGGCGCTTCATTTCGGGAGCCTCGTCACGAGCGAGCTCGTGTCCTTGCGCCCGCCGCCCGCCTTTTGCACGTCGGCGTAGAATTGATCGACGAGGCTGGCGACCGGCAGGGTCGCGCCGTTGACGCGCGCTTCGTCGATCGCAAGGCCCAGATCCTTGCGCATCCAGTCGACCGCGAAGCCGAAGTCGAACTCGTCCTTTGCCATCGTGCCCCAGCGGTTGAGCATCTGCCAGCTTGCCGCTGCGCCGCCCGACACCGCCTCGAACACCTTGTCGGCGTCGAGCTTCGACGCCTGCGCGAAGCGCAGCGCCTCGGACAGACCCTGCAGGACGCCCGCGATCGCGATCTGGTTGACCATCTTGGTCGTCTGCCCCGCGCCGGGACCGCCGATGTGGACCATGCGCGCGGCATAGGCCTGCATCACGGGCTCGGCCGCAGCGAAGGCCGCTTGCGTGCCGCCGCACATGATCGAGAGCGTGCCGTTCTGCGCCCCGGCTTCGCCGCCCGAGACCGGCGCGTCGAGGCAGAGCAGGCCAAGGCTTTCGGCCTCGACCGACAGCTGGCGCGCGATTCGGGCGGAGACGGTCGTGTGGTCGACGAACAGCGCCCCCTTGCGCATTGCCCGGAAAGCGCCATCGCGGCCGAGCGTGACCTGCGCGAGATCGTCGTCATTGCCAACGCAGGTCAGCACGACATCGGCGTCCTGCGCGGCGTCGGCGGGGGTGGCGGCCGCTGTGCCGCCGTGCTGCGCCACCCACGTATCGGCCTTGGCGCGCGTGCGGTTATAGACGGTGAGGTGATGCCCCGCCCGGACGAGGTGGCCCGCCATCGGTCCGCCCATGACGCCGGTGCCGATGAAACTGATGCGCAATTTCTGTTCGCTCATGCTGGGTCCATAGCATTGTTTGCTTCGCGCGCCAGATGGGCTAGGGCGCTTGCCGCTATGACCGATCACCTGACCCTGACCTCCGCCGCCGATTTGCCGGCGATCACGATCGACGATGTGCGCGCGGCGGCGGGGCGAATTAACGGCGCGGTCGTCCGCACGCCGACCTTGCATTCACAAACGCTGTCCGAGCTGGTCGGCGCCGAGGTGTGGCTCAAGTTCGAGAATCTGCAATTCACCGCGGCGTACAAGGAACGCGGCGCCCTGAACGCGCTGCTCCTGCTCGACGACGAAGCGAAGGCGCGCGGCGTGATCGCGGCGTCGGCGGGCAATCATGCGCAGGGGCTCGCCTATCATGGCAAAAGGTTGGGTGTGCCCGTCACCATCGTGATGCCGAGCACGACGCCGCAGGTGAAAGTGTCGCAGACCGCAAGCCACGGCGCGACGATCGTCCTGCATGGCGAGAAATTCGACGACGCCTATGCCCATGCGCGCGAGCTGGAGAAGGAGCGCGGGCTGACTTTCGTGCATCCCTTCGATCATCCGCATGTCGCGGCGGGGCAGGGGACGGTGGCGCTCGAAATGCTCGAGGATGTGCCCGAGCTCGATACCCTCATTGTTCCGATCGGCGGCGGCGGGCTGCTCGCGGGCATGGGCACCGCGGCGCGCGGGATCAAGAACGACATGCGCCTTGTCGGCGTGCAGGCCGAGCTTTACCCGTCGATGTACGCCGAGCTGAACGGCGTCGACATGGCGTGCGAAGGCGACACGCTGGCCGAGGGTATCGCGGTGAAGGAGCCTGGCGGCTACACGCGGAGGCTCGTCGCCGAGCTGAACGACGACATCGTGCTGGTCGCCGAACGCCATCTGGAACGCGCAGTCAGCCTGTTGCTCCAGATCGAAAAGACGGTGGTCGAGGGGGCTGGCGCGGCGGGACTCGCGGCGATGCTCGCGCATCCCGAAGAATTTGCGGGGCGCAAGGTCGGCCTCGTGCTCACCGGCGGCAATATCGACACGCGTCTGCTTGCGAACGTGCTGCTGCGCGACCTTGCGCGCTCGGGCCGCATCGCGCGGCTGCGCGTTCGCTTGCAGGATCGGCCCGGCGCGCTGTTCAAGGTGATGAAGCTGTTCGACGAGAAGCAGGTCAACATCATCGAAATCTATCACCAGCGCATCTTCACGACCTTGCCCGCCAAGGGCCTGATCACCGACATCGAATGCGAAGCGCGCGACCGCGAGCATCTCGACAGCCTGGTCGCCGCGCTTCGCGACGCGGGCTATATGGTGACGACGGTCGAACTGGCTTAGCCTCCGTTCGGCCGTCATTGCGAGGAGCGAAGCGACGCGGCAATCCACAGTCATCGGGCCAGCGCGATCGCGATGGCTGGAGATTGCTTCGCTCCGCTCGCAATGACGATGTCTTTTGTTGCGGTCTAGTTGGAGCTATGCCACCGGCATGAAAGACTTTTCTCTCTCCCTCACCGCCACGCCCGACGCCATCGACGAGCTGGGGCATGTCAACAATGCCGTCTGGGTCCAGTGGATCCAGCAGGTCGCGACGGCCCATTGGGCCGCCGCGGCGCCGCAGGTGCACAAGGACGCCTATATCTGGGTGATCGTGCGGCACGAAATCGATTATCTTCGCGCGCTCGGCCCCGGTGAGACGGTGACCGGGCGGACATGGGTCGCCGACAAGCCGCACGGGGCGAAATTCGACCGCTTCGTCGAGTTTACCGGCGAGGACGGCAAGGTGCATGTCCGCGCGCGGACGGTGTGGGCGATGCTCGACAAGGCGAGCGGGCGCCCCGTGCGGATCAGCGACGAAATCGCCGCACCGTTTCTGACATGATGATCCGCCCCGCAAAGCCCGCGGATGCCGCCGCGATCTGGGCGATCATCGGTCCCACGATCCGTGCGGGCGAAACCTATACGCTCGATCGCGACATGACCGAAGCGGAGGCGCTCGCTTACTGGTTCGGGCCCGACAAGGCGGTGTTCGTCGCCGAAGCCGATGGCGCGATCCTGGGCACCTATTATCTCCGCGCCAATCAGGCGGGCGGCGGCGCGCATGTCGCCAATTGCGGCTATATGACCGCGGCATCGGCGACCGGCCGCGGTGTGGCGCGCGCGATGGCCGAGCATAGCCTGGGCGAAGCGCGGAGGCGCGGCTTTCGCGCGATGCAGTTCAATTTCGTCGTCGCCACCAACACGCGCGCGGTGCGGTTGTGGCAGTCGCTGGGGTTTGAGATCGTGGGGCGATTGCCGGGGGCGTTCGCGCATCCTGCCGAGGGTTTCGTCGACGCGCTGGTGATGTTTCGGACGATTTAGCGGCGGGCGGCGTCACGCATATCCCACCCAGCCGCGCCAGGTGAACGCGGCGTAAAATTGCTCGATGCCGGTGAAACCCGCGGCGCGCAGCACCGCTTCGTCGGCTTCGGGGCTCAGCATCGCGACATGGGTCGCGACGGCCTCGCGGCCCCTGGCAACTTGTTCGGGATCGCCGCCCGAGGCTATCGCATAGGACGCATAGCGGTCGAGCCAGCGGTCGCGTTCGCCGGCACCTTGCGGAAAGCTGCCATGCGCAGCAACAAAAGGCGCTCCAGGCTTAAGGCGGCGGCGGATTTCGGCAGCGGTGCGGATGCGCTCTTCGGTTTCGAGAAAATGGAGCGTGAGCAGGCATGTCGCGCCGTCGAACGGGCCCATCGGCGCGTCGTCGATATAACCTTCGACGAGGTCGGCGCGGTGCGCATCGGGTCCGAGTATCTTCGCTGCGAGGTCGAGCATCGGTCGTGCGGGATCGACGCCGGTGAAGCGCCAGCCGGGATGCGCCTCGGTCATCGCCTTCAACTCACTGCCGCCGCCCGCGCCGAGGACGAGGATATGTCCGGCCTCGGGCACGCGCTCGGCAAGGAGGAGCCCGGTCATGCGGTGAAGGCCATTGAGGCCGGGGACAAAGCGGCGCGGCCCCTCTATGTAGCGCGCGACCGCTTCGGGATCCCTGTAGCTGTCGAGGAAATGCCGGGCGCCTTCAGCCATGGATATACTCCTGCGTCGTCGGGGAAAGCGAGCGCGCGGCCAGGCGCGCGTGGAAATCGGACGCGAGCGCCGCGAGTGTCACCTCGCCGAAGCGGCCAAGCAGCAGCGCCTCGGCTTCGCGAAAGCCGGAATCGAGCGCGGCGTTAACCGCTTGTTCGACGAGGCAGCCCGGCGCTTCGGTGCGGTTCCCCATCGCCATCAGCCCGGGTCGGCCGATCGCGTCGTAAACGTCGCGCATGGTGATGTCGGTGAGATCGCGAGCGATCGTCCAGCCGCCGCCATGACCCTTTTCGCTATGGACGAAACCCGCATTGCGCAGCCCGCCCAGAATACGGCGGATGACAACGGGGTGCGTTTGCATCGCCTTGGCGAGCTGGTCAGAGGTCATTGGCTCACCTTGCTCGGCCATGTGAAGGAGGACGTGGAGCACCCCCGAGAGTCGGCTGTCGCGTTTCATGTAACGTTAAATAGTGCGTGAAAAGCGATCGTCAAGACACGGGATTGACCGGTAGCGGCGGAGCGGTTAGCCACGGCCGCGATGACCAACGACCGATCCAATCGATTCAAGGCGTATTGGCGCTCCTTTACATAGGAGCGGCATGGCATCACCTGTGACCATCGCCGCCGTGACCGGAAGGCGAATGGTTATCCTCACATCACCAGACCACTGACCCCCCGGTTACGGCGCGCGCTTTTGAGAAGAAGACGCGACATGACCGATACCCTGCTTTCCCTGTCGACCGACCAATGCCGTATAGCGCCGCTGACCGCCGACGATGCGCGCGCGCTGAGCGCGATCACCGACGAGACGGTGACGTCGCGCGTCCATTTCCTGCCCGCGCCCTTTACCGAGACCGATGCCCGCGCGCTGATCGCGCGGTCGGGCGTCGGCGACGTGTTCCATGCCGTGCGTGATCCGCGCGGGACTGAACTCTACGGCGTTGTCGGGGTACATCGCCGCGCCGGTCAGGAATATGAAATCGGGTACTGGTTTGCGGCGCGGGTGCGCGGCAAGGGCATCGCGACCGAAGCAGTCCGTGCGGTCGTCGCGGCGCTCGCGGCGGCGCAGCCCAATTGTTCGATCGTCGCCGAATGCCACCCCGACAACGACCGCTCACGCGCGCTGCTGCGCCGCGTCGGTTTCATATCGACGGGGCGGCCGGGCAAGCGGCCGGGGCGGACGCTGATGGCGTGGCGCGCGGCGCCGGCTTATCGGATCGACGTGTGCTGATCTGTCCGCCAATCCTCCCTGTGGCGCAGCCATGGGGAGGTGGCAGCGCGGGGCGCTGACGGAGGGGCAATGACGCCCACGTCGCGGCCCCTCCACCACGCCCTTCGGGCGCGGTCCCCCTCCCCATCGCTACGCGACAGGGAGGATTATTCGGCGCCAACCTCTTCGGTCAGCGCCTTGACGATCGCCGCAACCGAGGTGGGCGCATAGGCAAATCCCATATGGCTGCAATCGACCTCGACCGCGCGGTCGCTTTCGTGCGGCAGGCCGCGCGCGCTGTTCACTGCGACGACGCCGTCATGTTTCGACCAGAGCGCAAAGGTCGGCATTTCGGGACGCGGCGCGGGGTGAAAGTCGATCGGCGGATTTTCGACAGGGTGGCGCGCGATAAGGTGATAGAGCCGCCAGGCGCGGTTGGCGCGGCGGCTGCCCGAAAATGGCGATCCCAGCGTGACGACGCGCGCGACTTTGTCCGGATGATGCTTGGCATATTCGCGTGCGTAGATGCCACCGAGGCTCCAGCCGACAAGCGCGGGGGCATAGCCGGTGCGGTCGATGATCCATCGCACGCGCGTGTCGATCCGCTCGATGATGTCGGGGGTCGCGCCGCGATTGAAGCCAAGGCCCCAGGCATAGCAGCGAAACCCCGCGCGGCGCAGGTCGGCGCGCAGCGCTTTGGTCGCCCAGTCGCCCGACAGGAACCCCGGCAGCACCATCACCGGCGGATGGTCGCTGTCGGGATTGGGTTCGGGCGGCAGCGGGCGGAGGCGCCCGCCGACCGCGCGCGCCAGCGCTCCGACCTCGCGCCACAGCAGCTTCAGCGGCGGCGGCGCGTCGGGATCGGGGATATGCGCGGGCCATTCGGCGCGCCGGGTGAGGAACCCGCGGATCATGCGGTTATCTTATCCTTTCGGTGCCAGCTTCACCAGCTTGCCGTCCTTCCCGTCGGTCAGCAGCCAGACCGTGCCGTCGTCGCGCACCTCAACCTCGCGGATACGCGTGCCGAAATCCCATCGGTCGGCTTTGTGTAGCGTCTCGCCGTCGATGCTCATGCGGACCAGCCCCTCGCCCGACAGCGCGCCCATCAGCAGGCTGTTTTTCCAGCCCGGATAAAGATCGCCGCCATAATAGGCGAGGCCGGCGGGCGAGACCGAGGGGTTCCACCACAGTTTGGGCGCCGCAAATTCGGGGCGCGTCGGGTGATCGGGGATGTCGCGGCCGTCATAATGATCGCCGTTCGACACGATCGGGTAGCCGTAGTTGGCCTTCGCCGCGACGAGGTTGACCTCATCGCCGCCTTTTGGCCCCATCTCCTGATTCCACAGCTTCCCGGTGGCGTCGAAGGCGAGGCCCAGGATGTTGCGGTGGCCGAGCGACCAGATCTGCGCCGTAACGCCGCCCCCATCCGGTTTTGAAGCGTCGGCAAAGGGATTGTCGGCGGGCACGCTGCCGTCGGGGTTCAGGCGCAAGATCTTGCCGAGATTGCCCGTCATGTCCTGTGCCGGGTCGAATTTCTGCCGCTCGCCCGAACCGATGAAGAGATATCGTCCGTCGGGCGAAAAGGCGAGGCGGTGCGAATAATGGCCGCGGCCCGCAACTTTGGGATCCTGTTTCCAGATTACCTCGAGCCCTTCGAGGCGGGGGGCGGCGCCCTGGACGAGCTTGGCACGGCCGACGACGGCGCCAAAGGTGTCGCCGTTGCCCGCTTCGACCCAGCTCAGATAGATTGTGCCCGTGGTGGCGAAATCGGGCGCAACCAAGACATCGCCGAGGCCGCCCTGGCCACCATAAGCCACTGCGGGAACGCCTGCGACGTCGAGCGTCGGCCCGCTTTCCTGCCAGAGTTTAAGCTTGCCCGATTTTTCGGTCACCAGTGCCGCGCGCACGCCGGGGACGAAGGTCATCGCCCAGGGTTCATCGAACCCGGCGATCTCCTGAACGGTAAAGGGCGCTTCGCCGAGCGGGGCGGCGGGGTGCGCGCCCGATACGTCGAGTGCGCGAGAGTCGGCAGGGGCGGCTTCGGTCGGTGCGGGGGTCGAGCAGGCGGCGACGGCGAGCGCGGCGACAAGGGCAAAGGGAGGAAGATTTTTCATCGGAAAATCTCGCTTGGCTGGGGAAGATATGTTGTTTTGACGCAGCGGCTTGCTGTTGTCGAGGGGCGTGAAACCATCGTCGCCCCCGCGGAGGCGGGGGCCGCTGGAGGGCTTGCTCGGCGGCGTCGCGTATACCGCCGACGGCCCCCGCCTTCGCGGGGGCGACGGGCCATTACCGGTTCGCAGCCTCGCGGCGGGCGGTGATTTCCTCGACGCTGTCCATGATCGCATCGACCGCTTCGCTCGCCGGCGGCGCGTCCGCGCGCTTCTGCATGAACTGTCCGCGCATCATGATCTCCTCGAGCGCGGTCCGTGCGCGCGACACGCGGCTTTTCATCGTGCCGAGCGCGCAGTCGCAAATGCTTGCGGCTTCCTCATATGACATGCCGCCCGCGCCGACGAGGATCAGCGCCTCGCGTTGATCCTGCGGCAATTCCATCAGCCCGCGTTGCAGGTCGGCCATCTCGCCGCTGTCTTCCTGGCTCGCAGGGGTCGACATGGTGCGTTCGACCGCGGTCTCGTCATATTCGCCGACAAATTTGTTACGGCGCATTTGCGACAGAAAAGTGTTGCGCAGGATGACGAAGGTCCATGCCTTGATCGAAGTCCCGCGCTCGAACCGGTCGCGCGAGGCCCACGCTTTGACCATGGTGTCCTGCGTCAGATCGTCGGCAAGGTCGGGATTGCCCGACAGGCTGCGGCCATAGGCGCGCAGATGCGGGATAACACCGGCAAGCAATGCCTTGAATTCGCTGTCCGAAAGCGTCTCGGCCGGCGGCTGCGAGGCAGCGGCGATAGGCGCGGGCATTATGATTTCGGGCTTTTCTGATCGAGCTGCGAAAGCAGGTCGAGCATCCGGTCGGGCAATTGTTCCGACACGATATTGCCGTAAATCATGCGCAGCTTGGCGCTCACCGGCTCGGGTGCCTGACGTCCGGTCAGCGTGCGATGCCACTCGTCGCCTTGCGTGCCGGGGAAGCTTCCCTGCGCCCGGCGCGGAGCATCGGCGTCCGCGGGCGGCGGGGGTCCCTTGCCATTCATTCCGTTGTTGCCTTGCGTAGCCATGCGAGAGCAACGAGGAAAAGCGGGTCGGGTTCCCGCAAAACTTGTTTTTTGCGACGAATGCGTTGCCAAGATGACACACCGGCCCTAATCAGGTGGTTGTGAGGGGTCACACCTTGGCGGTTTTTGCGACCGCGCGACTGGAGCGTGCCTACTTGCTTTCCGTAATCTACGTCAGCGTCGCTGATCCGCTGCTTTCGTCCGCCGACATCGACGCGATATTGGTGACCGCGCGCCGCAACAATGCGCGTGACGCGTTAACCGGTGCGCTCATCTATAATGGCCATAATTTCATGCAATTGCTCGAAGGCGCCGCCGATCGGGTCGATGCCTGTCTCGCCGCGATCCGCGAGGATGTGCGCCACAGCGGCATGGTCGAAATCCGGCGCCGGGCGATCGAAGAGCGCGAATTTGCCGACTGGACGATGCTGTACGAACCCGCTTTTCATGGGCATGAGGCGGAGTTCGCGCGGCTCGCGGCGAACGGCCGGATCGATCCCGAATTCGAGCGGATGATTGGCAATTTCGTCGCGCTCGGTCGCCGCGGAGCGACGCCCGGCGGGCCGGCACCCTTGCAATGACGCATTGTCGCGCTAAGCCGGATTTGTGCCCGCAACAATCGGGCCGTCAGACAAGGGCCTGATTATCAGCAGCGAAATATCTCAACCGCTCGACGACGCCAGCTTCAAGCGCGAACTGGCGGCGATGCTGCCGCATCTGCGCGCCTTTGGCCGCAGCCTGTGCGGCAATGCAGATCTGGCCGACGATCTGGTTCAGGAAACGATGCTGAAGGCGTGGAAGGCGCGCGAGCAATATGTGCCGGGCCCGGCGAGCATGAAAAGCTGGGCCTTCGTCATCCTGCGCAACTGCTTCCTGTCGCAGATGCGGCGCAAGAAATTCACCGCCGAATATGACGAGCAGGCCGCCGAGCGGTTGCTCGTCGCACCCGATGATCAGGGCGACAGCCTGCATCTCGCCGACGTTCAGCGCGCGTTGTTGATGCTGCCCGTGGACCAGCGCGAGGCGCTGGTCCTGATCGGCGCGGGGCAATTATCCTATGAGGAAGGCGCCGCGATCTGTGGATGCGCGGTCGGTACCATGAAAAGCCGCGTGTCGCGCGCGCGCGCGGCGCTCCAGGCGATACTCGATAGCGGCGACATGCCACTGCGGAGCGAGGACATGCTGCCCGCGAGCGACGCGTTCCGCGCGATCATGGACGATGTCGACGACCTGACACGCGGCGTGCCGACGCCCGATTGAGCTTTTTATCCGGCTTTCGCCGTAAACCATATGGATCTACGCCGCGAGTTGCGGGGTGAAAAGCAGGCTCTGGCTGATCGCCGCGCGCACGGTATTTTCGCGAAACGGCTTGGAGATCAGGAAGGTGGGTTCGACCCGCCCGCCGGTCAGCAGCCGTTCGGGAAAGGCGGTAATGAAGATGGCAGGCACCGGCGCGCGTGCCAATATGTCCTGCACCGCGTCGATCCCCGACGATCCGTCGGCAAGCTGGATGTCGGCCAGGACAAGCCCGGCATCGGTATTCTCGAATGCGGCGACGGCATCCTCGTGCGTCGTCGCGATCCCGGCGACCTCATGCCCCAGACCGCGGACAATCTGTTCGAGCTCCATCGCGATCAGCGGCTCATCCTCGATAATCAGGACCGAGGTGCGCGATTCGCGGTCGAGGTCGGCAACGGCATCGGCCAGCAGCGTTTCGACGGTCGGCGCGTCGGTGCCGGTGATCGCGCCGGCTTCCTCAACCGAAAACCCTTCGAGCGCGGTTAGGAGCAGGATCTGGCGGCCCAGCGGGGTGATTTGAGTCAGGCGCTGGTGTGCGGCGCGGACCAGCGGGTCTTCGCCATCGTCGCTCCCTTCGCCGTCGTCGATATAGGCGCTTTCCCAGATGCGGTGAAACCCGCGATAAAGGTCGATGCGCGTCCCGGCGCCGCTGCGGAATTCTTCCGGCGCCGTGACGATCACCTCCAGCAGGACATGGACATAATTGTCGCCATGCTGCTGGCTGCCCGTCAGCGCGCGCGCATAGCGGCGCAGATAGGGCAGGTGCCCGCGGATTTCGTCACCGAATGTCATTTATGGCCTCCCAGTTGAGACACGTCATACGCCTTCTCCACGCGTCGGGTTCCGTCGGCACGCGTGCAACCCGTCGGTCGCTGAAGCGTAGAGTCGGCCGGGACGCGCTGCCGCCGGGAGCAAGTCGGTGAAATCGCACCGATTTGAGCCTCCGTTAAGCAAAACTATTTTACAGGGACCAAGTTCATGGCAGAGCGGCCCCCACGGGACATGAGCAATGCGGCGCCGACCGCATCGCAAGCTGGTGGGGAACGGGATTTGGGCCAAGCGACCGACGAACGGAGCGCGCGCGAACGCCGACGGCTCGAAACGCTGCGCGAATATCGCCTCCTCGACACCGGTGCAGAGCCCGCGTTCGACCGTGTGACCAAGCTGGTCGCCGATCTTTTCGACGCGCCGATCGCGCTGATCTCGCTGGTCGATGACTGCCGCCAATGGTTCAAATCCGCGCACGGCCTCGACGTTGCGGAAACGCCGCGCGACGTCAGTTTCTGCAAATATGTCGTCGAGGATGAACAGCCGCTCATCATTCACGACACGCTTGCCGATCCGCGGTTCCGCGAAAATCCGCTCGTCACGGGCGAACCGCATATTCGCTTTTACGCTGGCGTTCCGCTGGCCGCCTATAATGGCGACGTCCTTGGAACGCTGTGCTTCATCGACCGGAAGCCGCGCCCGGCGCTCAGCTTTCGCGAGCTCGAGCGGCTTCAGGATTTCGCTGCTCTGGTGATGGCGGAGGCCGACCTGCGCCGGATCGTCGCCGAACGCGACGAAGCGCGGCGGATGCTGGAACGCGCGCTCGATTTTTCGGGGATCGCAACCTGGCGCTTCGACGCGCGCACCGGCGCAATCAGCTGGAGCGGCGCCGTCGCCGAGCTGTGGGGCGCCGATTATGCGACGGCGCTGGCGCATATCGACGGCTTCTACGACCGCCTGCACCCCGAAGATCGTGAGGTCGTTCGCGGCGTGCTTGGCGATTCGGTCGCGAATGGCGTGCATTATTCAACCGAATATCGCATCCAGCATCCCGAACGCGGCGTGCGGTGGATCGCGGTCCGCGCCGACTGGGATGTCAAGACCGACGATGCGATCCTGACCGGCGTGAGCATGGACATCACCGAACAGAAAAGCCGTCAGGAAAACGCCAATTTGTTGATGCGCGAGCTGCATCACCGGATGCGTAACCTATTCGCGACCGTCGGCGCGATCATCTCGCTCACCCGGCACGCGGCGCGCGATGTCGACGATTATGTCGAGCGGATCAGCAGCCGCCTCGAAGCGCTGAACCGCGCGCAAAATGTGCTGCTCGGCGCCAATTTCATGACCGGGTCGATGCACGCGCTGCTGCGCGAGGTGGAGGCGAGTTTTCCGCGCATCCGTTGGTCGGGGCCCGACCTGCTGCTCCCCGAAAATGCGCTGGTGGCCATGGCGCTGCTGTTCAACGAGCTGGCAACCAATGCCGCCAAGCACGGCGCCCTGTCGGGTGAACGGGGCGAGGTCAATGTCAGCTGGACGCAGGACGACGAGGGTGCCGAGGACCGCCGCTTTCGCCTCACCTGGGCCGAAAGCGGCGCCGAGCGCGAAATCGCCGCTCCCGAACGGACGAGCTTCGGAACCTTGCTGATGGAACGCAGCGTCAAAAACAACCTTGGCGGCACGATCGCGCGGCGGTGGGAGCCCGGCGGGCTGATCGTCGACATCACGCTGCCCGCGCGATGGCGCGAGGCCTGAGTCAACTTAACCTGCGTTATTTGTTCTAACTATGTTCTCATGCTAATCATGGGGCATGTCCGCAAAAGCGATTCTGGAAAAGCTGGCCGTGCTCGCCGATGCGGCGAAATATGACGCGTCCTGTGCTTCTTCAGGCACGGTAAAGCGCGATTCGACGGCCACCAAGGGCATCGGATCGACCGAAGGCATGGGCATCTGCCACAGCTACGCCCCCGACGGCCGCTGTATTTCACTGCTGAAAATCCTGCTGACCAATTTTTGCATCTACGACTGCCGCTTCTGCATCAACCGCGCCTCGAGCAATGTTGAACGCGCACGATTCAGTCCGCAAGACGTCGTCACGCTGACGCTCGATTTTTACAAGCGCAATTATATCGAAGGCCTGTTCCTGTCGTCGGGCATTATCCGGTCCGAGGATTATACCATGGAGCAGCTTGTCGAGGTGGCGCGCATCCTGCGCGAAGAGCATCATTTCCAGGGCTATATCCATCTGAAGACGATTGCGGGTGCCGATCCGGGGCTGGTCGCGCTGGCCGGGCTTTATGCCGACCGGCTCTCGACCAACGTCGAACTGCCGACCGAGGCGGGGCTGGCGAGCTTTGCGCCCGAAAAAAAGCCCGAGACGATCCGCAAGACGATGGCGTCCGTGCGCGTCGGCGCCGACGACGCGATCGAGGCGGCAAAAAGCCGGCTGATCGGCAAGGCGATGCCGCCGCGCTTTGCGCCCGCGGGCCAGTCGACGCAGATGATCGTCGGCGCCGATGCGGCGCGCGACGACGACATATTGAAAGCCGCGACGAATCTATATTCGGGATACCGGCTACGCCGCGTCTATTATTCAGCCTACAGCCCGATCCCCGACGCCAGCCGCGACCTGCCGCCGGTGCGGCCGCCGCTGATGCGCGAGCATCGGCTGTATCAGGCCGACTGGCTGCTGCGTTTCTACGGCTTCGAGCGCGCCGAGATCATGGCCGGGGCGAAGGAGGGGATGCTCGACCTCGCGATCGATCCCAAGCTCGCCTGGGCGCTGATGCGGCGCGAAGCCTTTCCCGTCGACATCAACCGCGCACCGCGCGAGCTTCTGCTTCGTGTTCCGGGACTGGGCACACGCGCGGTCGACCGCATCGTCGCGGCGCGGCGGCTGGGCAGGCTGCGGCTAAGCGATCTCGCAAAGCTGACGGCCTCGGTGAAGAAACTTTTGCCCTTCATCGTCACGCCCGACTGGCGGCCGGGCGCGCTCACCGACAGCGCCGATCTGCGCGCGCGCTTCGCGCCGCCGGCGGAGCAACTGGCGCTCGCGCTGTGAAGGAGGTCGTGCTGACAGTGCCGGGCGATTTTGCCGAATGGCGAAGCGCAGCGCGCGGTCTGCTTGCGGGCGGTGTTGCGCCCGAGGCGGTAAGCTGGCGCGGCAGTGACGAGGGTGCATCGCTGTTCGGCGACGCGGTTGCTGCGGCGCCGACGGCACGGCTCAGCTTGCCGCGCGAATTCGTCGAAATCGCCGACCGCGTCATTTGTCATCGCAGTGCAGAGGTGCCCGCGCGGCTTTACCGGATCGCCTGGCGCGCGCTCCGCGACCGGCAGTTGCTCGCGCGCACGACCGATGCCGATGTCGACTGGCTGCGGGGGGCGGACAAGGCGATCCGCCGCGATGTTCACAAGATGCACGCCTTCGTGCGCTTTCGGCGCTTGGGCGAGGCGAATGGGCGCGAAAGCTTCGCCGCGTGGTTCGAACCGTCACACCGGATATTGCGGCTGACTGCGCCCTTTTTCCAGCGCCGCTTTTACGGCATGGATTGGGCAATTGTGACCCCCGACGCGCGGGCGATCTGGCGGGACGAAACGCTGACCTTCGGCCCCGGCGGAACGAAGAACGAGGTGCCGGACAGCGACGTCGTCGAGGATCAGTGGCGCACCTATTATGGCGCGATCTTCAACCCCGCGCGGGTAAAGATCGATGCGATGCGCGCCGAGATGCCGAAGAAATACTGGAAGAACCTGCCCGAAGCGCAGGACATCGCGCCGCTGCTCGCCGGTGCTGCGGCCCGGGTGGAACGGATGCGCGAAATGGCCGTTTCGGCTGCGAACTCTCGTACCGAAAAATGGCGGACGCGCGTGCCCGATGACTTGGCCCTTGATGACGATGTGAAAACGCTGGCCGATGTTGCACGGACGGTCGATCGCTGCACGCGCTGTCCGCTTTATTGCGACGCGACGCAGGGAGTCGCGGGCGAGGGGCCGGACGCGGCGCGTATCATGCTTGTGGGCGAACAACCGGGCGATCAGGAGGATCTTCAGGGGCGGCCCTTCGTCGGCCCGGCGGGGCAGGTGCTGGACGCCGCGCTTGCCGAGGCGGGACTGGATCGGCGGCGCCTGTTCCTCACCAACGCGGTCAAGCATTTCAAGTTCGAGCCGCGCGGTAAGCGGCGATTGCACCAGAATCCGACCAGCGCCGAAATCGACATCTGCCGATGGTGGCTCGACAAGGAACGCGCATTTGTTCAGCCCGAACTGATCGTCACATTGGGCGCGAGTGCGCTGCGCGGGGTGACGGGCAAGAGTGCGAGCATCAAATCGATGCGCGGCGCGGTCCACGAACTTGCGGGGGGCACGAAACTGATCGCGACGATCCATCCATCCTTTCTTCTGCGCCTTCCCGACCGCGAACGCGCCGCCGAGGAGCGGGCGATGTTCGTCGCCGATCTTGCGCGCGCGCGGAAGCTCGCCGCCTGATGGCGAAAACCAAGACCTGGATCGAGCCGCATCCCGGCGGCATCTATGTGAAACCCGCCGACCTGTGGATCGACCCCTCGCGCCCGGTCGAACGCGCTGCGGTGACGCATGGCCATGCCGACCATGCGCGCAGCGGCCATGGCGCGGTGTTCGCGACGCCCGAAACGCTCGCGATCATGGCGCTGCGCTATGGCGTCGATGTCGAGGCGAGCCATAATCGGGCGTTTGAATATGGCGATGGGTTCGAGCGCGGCGGGGTGCGCTTTTCCTTTCACCCTGCGGGGCACGTGCTCGGCAGCGCGCAGATATTGATGGAGTATGCAGGCGAGCGGATCGTCGTCACCGGCGACTATAAACGCCGCGCCGACCCGACCTGTGCGGGCTTCGAGGTGGTGCCGTGCGACATCTTCGTCACCGAGGCGACCTTCGGCCTGCCGGTGTTCCGCCATCCGCCGACGGGGCAGGAGATCGCCAAGCTCATCGGTGCGGTGCGCGCCGAGCCCGAGCGTTCGGTTCTCGTCGGCGCTTATGCGCTCGGCAAGGCGCAGCGTGTCATTGCCGAACTGCGTGGGGCGGGGTGGGATGCGCCCATATATATCCACGGCGCGCTCGAACGTATGTGCAAGCTATATGCAATCCACGGCGTCGATCTGGGCGAACTCAGGCTCGTGAGCGAAGCCGACAAGGCCGAGATCGCCGGGCAGATTGTCCTTGCACCGCCGTCGGCGCTCAATGATCGCTGGTCGCGGCGCCTGCCCGATCCGGTGACCGCGATGGCGTCGGGCTGGATGCGCGTTCGCCAGCGCGCGCGGCAGCGGATGGTCGAACTGCCGCTGGTGATTTCGGACCATGCCGACTGGGACGAGCTGACCGCCACGATTGCCGAGGTGAACCCCAGCGAAACATGGATTACCCACGGGAGCGAGGACGGCTTGCTCCGCTGGTGCGAACTCACCCAGCGCAAGGCGCGCGCGCTCCACCTCGTCGGCCGCGATCTGGAGGAAGAGGAGGCGTGAAGCGCTTTGCCGCCCTGATCGACCGTCTGATCTACACGCGCTCACGTAATTCCAAGCTCGCGCTGATCGTCGATTACCTCCGCCACACCCCCGACCCCGATCGCGGCTGGGCAATCGCGGCGCTGACCGAAAGCCTCGACTTTCCCGCGGTGAAGGCAGGGATGGTACGCGCCTTGCTCGCGACCCGCGTCGACGAAGAATTGTTCCGGCTGTCGCGGCATTTCGTTGGCGATACAGCGGAGACGGCGGCGCTGCTCTGGCCGGAGCCTTTTCACCCCTCCCCTTCAGGGGAGGGGCCGGGGGTGGGGGCCATCGGCCTTGCACAAGGTATCGAGCCCCCACCCCATACCCCTCCCCTGAAGGGGAGGGGCTTGAGCGTGTCCCAGGCCGTCGATGCGCTTTCCGCTGCCACCCGCAGCGACGCCCCCGCGATCCTCGCGTCCTTGCTCGACCGGCTCGACGCCGACGGCCGCTACGCGCTGCTCAAGCTCGCGCTCGGCGGGATGCGTGTCGGGGTGTCGGCGCGGCTCGCGAAACAGGCGTTTGCGCAGGCGTTCGATGTGCCGGTCGACGATGTCGAGGAGCTGTGGCACGCGATCCCGCCGCCCTATGCGCCGCTCTTTGCATGGGGCGAGGGCAGGGCCGAGCGGCCCGACCTCGCCGACGTCGCCTTTTTCCGCCCCTTCATGCTCGCGCATCCGCTGGAGGAGGAGAGCGTCGATCTCGCCGACTATGCCGCCGAATGGAAATGGGACGGCATCCGCGTCCAGATTGTGCGCGGAGGGAGCGAGACGCGCATTTACAGCCGCGGCGGCGAGGAGATCAGCGCCGCCTTCCCCGAACTGGTCGCGGCGTTCGATCAGGACGCAGTGATCGACGGCGAACTGCTTGTGCGCGGCGATGCGCAGGGCGGCGAAGCCGCGAGCTTCAATGCGCTCCAGCAAAGACTCGGGCGCAAGGTCGTCTCGAAGAAGATGCTCGCCGATTACCCGGCGTTCGTCCGCGTTTACGACCTTCTCGCGGTCGACGGCAACGATCTGCGCGCTCTGCCGTGGATCGAACGGCGGCGCCAGCTCGAAAGTTTTGTGCCGCGGCTCGCCGACAGTCATTTCGACCTGTCGCAAGTCATCGAAGCGCGCGACTTCGACGACCTCGCCGAGCGCCGCGCCGGCGCGCGCGATGCCGCGATCGAGGGGGTGATGCTCAAGCGCCGCGATGCGCTTTATGTCGCGGGTCGCCGCGCCGGGCTCTGGTACAAATGGAAACGCGATCCGCTCACCGCCGATTGCGTGATGATGTATGCGCAGCGCGGCAACGGGCGGCGGGCGAGCTTCTATTCGGATTATACTTTCGGCTGCTGGAGCGACGACGGTGAGCTGTTGCCGGTGGGCAAGGCCTATTCGGGCTTCACCGACGAGGAGCTGAAGTGGCTCGACAAGTTCGTGCGCGACAACACGCTGAACCGCTTCGGCCCGGTGCGCGAGGTCGAAAAGTCGCTCGTGCTCGAAGTCGCGTTCGATTCGATCCATGACAGCAAGCGCCACAAGTCGGGCCTCGCGATGCGCTTCCCCCGCATTTCGCGCATCCGCCGCGACAAGCCGGCGGAGGAGGCGGACCGGATCGCGACCTTGCGGGCGATGGTGACCTAGCCGCGTTCGTCGCTTCGCTCCTCGCAATGACGGGACTTGCGGAAATTTTCCCTGTCACAGGGTTGCAACCCGCCGCCGCGATACCGAGTTAAGGCTCGCAAACCCCTCAAAAACAAAATGGAGACTGCCATGACGATCGCCCATCCTCCCCTGCCTTATGCTCAGGACGCGCTCGCGCCGCATATTTCGGCCGACACGCTGGCGACCCACCATGGCAAGCATCACAAGGCCTATGTCGACAAGACCAACGCCGCAATCGAAGGCACCGAACTGGCCGACAAGAGCCTTGAGGAAATCATCCACCACGCCGAAGGATCGGGCAACAAGGGCCTGTTCAACAATGCCGCGCAGTCGTGGAACCACGCTTTTTACTGGAACAGCCTGAGCCCCGCGAAGACCGCGCCCGCGGGTGACCTCGCCGCCGCGATCGACCGCGATTTCGGCTCGCTCGACGAGCTGAAGAAGAAGCTCAAGGAAACCGCGGTCAACCATTTCGCGTCGGGCTGGGCCTGGCTCGTTTCGCGCGACGGCACGCTGTCGGTCACCGACACGCACGACGCCGGCACCGAACTTGTCGCGGGCATCAAGCCGCTGCTCGTGATCGACGTGTGGGAACATGCTTACTACATCGACCGCAAGAACCTGCGCCCGGCCTATGTCGACGCGGTGGTCGACGAGCTGCTGAACTGGGATTTCGCGGCCGAGAATTTCGCGCGCGAGGGCAGCTGGACCTATCCGGCGTAACTATAGTCATTGCGAGCGACGCGAAGCAATCTCCCGCTCGAAACCTTCTGTAAGGCCGAAAGCTGGCGATTGCCGCGTCGCTTCGCTCCTCGCAATGACGAGGAATGGCGCTGTCGGGTCATATATAGGCGCCCCTATCCCGACGATCGCGATCCGCCTATACGCGCCGCCATGACGATCAGCCTGTTCGAACTCTTCAAAATCGGTGTCGGTCCTTCCAGCTCGCACACCGTCGGGCCGATGGTCGCGGCGCGGCGCTTCGCCGTCTGGCTCGATGAGCAGGCGCTGCTCACCAGCACCGCGCATGTCGAGGCCGATCTCTACGGCTCGCTCGCACTGACGGGCAAGGGCCATGCCGCCGACACTGCGATCGTTGCGGGGCTCTCGGGCGAGATTCCCGCGAGCACCAGTCTGGCCGCGATCAGGGCGCATTGGGACCGGGCGGAGAGCGAAGGTTTCCTCTACCTGCTCGGCCGCCAGCGCGTCCGCTTTCAACCGCAACGCGACCTGCATTTCCAGATGAAGCAGCGCCAGCCGTTCCACAGCAACGCCGTCAGTTTCACCGCGCGCGACGCCGATGGCGAAATCCTCGCGAAACGTATGTATTTTTCGATCGGCGGCGGCTTTGTCGTCGATGAGGATGAGGCGGGGCGCAACAGCCGCGGCGCGGAGGATGAGGCCGAGCTTCCTTTCGCCTTCACCTCAGGCGCCGACCTGCTCGCCATGGGCGCTGCGTCGGGCAAGAGTTTTGCCGAAATGATGCTCGAAAACGAACTTGTTCACCGCAGCGTTGAGCAGGTCGAGGCGGGGCTCGACGAAATTGCCGCCGCGATGGACGCCTCGATCGACGCCGGATGCTGCAGCACCGGTACGCTCCCCGGCGGGCTCAAGGTCAAGCGCCGCGCGCCGCAGATCGCCGCCGACATTCGCGAACGGCACGAGGCGAACCTGTCCGATCCGATGGCGATGATGGACTGGATCAACCTGTGGGCGATGGCGGTGAACGAAGAAAATGCCGCGGGCGGCAAGGTCGTCACCGCGCCGACCAACGGTGCGGCGGGGATCATCCCTGCGGTGATCCGCTATTACAAGCGCAGCTATCGCGGCGATGCAAAGGGCGTGCGCACCTTCCTGCTCGCCGCGGGTGCGGTCGGCGCGCTCTACAAGCGTAACGCCAGCATCTCGGGCGCCGAGGTCGGCTGCCAGGGCGAGGTCGGCGTCGCCTGTTCGATGGCGGCGGCGGGGCTGACCGCGGCGCTCGGCGGCACCAACGCGCAGGTGGAGAACGCCGCCGAGATCGGCATGGAGCATAACCTCGGCCTCACTTGTGATCCCATTGGTGGGCTGGTGCAGATCCCCTGCATCGAGCGCAACGCGATGGGCGCGATCAAGGCGATCGACGCGAGCCGCATCGCGATGATTGGCGACGGCACGCATGTCGTCAGCCTCGACACGGTGATCGCGACGATGCTGCAAACGGGCCGCGACATGCGCGACAAATATAAGGAAACGTCGAAGGGCGGGCTGGCGGTTAGCGTGGTGGAGTGTTGAGAGCTACGTTTCTCCCGTCGTCATCCCGGACTTGATCCGGGATCCACGGCAGCGCCGAAGTCATGAGCCCCGATCAAGTCCGGGATAACGAGGGAGAGGCACGAAGATGACGCTTTCCTACATCGTTTCGCTGTGCCAGCCTGTTATCCGGCTCATTGATCTCAACGAAGTTTGCGCCCGTTCTTAAAGCGACAAAGGAGACAGTTTTGCGTCGCACATGCGTATATTTTGTCGCTTTAAGACCGAAAACGCCGACCCATTCCTTCCTGTGGCGAAGCCATGGGGAGGTGGCAGCGGCGTAGCCCTTGACGGAGGGGCAATGGCACGACCGTCGCGGCCCCTCCACCATTCGCTTCGCGAACGGTCCCCCTCCCCATGGCTTCGCCACAGGGAGGATCGGGAGCATCTTGCATTGCCGCGCGCTTTGCCTGATTGGAGCGGCCGAGAAGGAGACCGCCCATGAAGACCCGCGCCGCCGTTGCGTTCGAAGCGAAGAAGCCGCTCGAAATCGTCGAACTCGATCTCGAAGGCCCGAAGGCGGGCGAGGTGCTGGTCGAGATCATGGCGACGGGCATCTGCCACACCGACGCCTATACGCTCGACGGCTTCGACAGCGAGGGCATCTTCCCGAGCGTGCTGGGGCATGAGGGCGCAGGGATCGTGCGCGAGGTCGGCGCGGGCGTCACCAGCGTCGTTCCCGGCGACCATGTGATCCCGCTCTACACCCCCGAATGCCGCCAGTGCAAAAGCTGCCTGAGCGGCAAGACCAACCTTTGCACCGCGATCCGCGCGACGCAGGGCAAGGGGCTGATGCCCGACGGCACGACGCGCTTTTCGTACAAGGGCCAGCCGATCTTTCACTATATGGGCTGCTCGACCTTCTCCAACTTCACCGTGCTGCCCGAGATCGCGGTCGCGAAAATCCGCGAGGATGCGCCCTTCCAGTCGAGCTGCTACATCGGCTGCGGCGTCACCACCGGGGTTGGCGCGGTCATCAACACCGCGAAGGTGCAGGTCGGTGACAATGTCGTCGTCTTCGGGCTCGGCGGCATCGGGCTCAACGTGATCCAGGGCGCGCGGCTTGCGGGCGCGAACCAGATCATCGGCGTCGACATCAATCCCGACCGCGAGGAGTGGGGCCGCAAGTTCGGCATGACCGACTTCCTCAACTCGAAGGGCATGAGCCGCGAGGATGTCGTCGCCGCGATTGTCGCGATGACCGACGGCGGCGCCGACTATACGTTCGACGCGACGGGCAATACGGAGGTGATGCGCATCGCGCTCGAAGCCTGCCACCGCGGCTGGGGCACCTCGATCATCATCGGCGTTGCCGAGGCGGGCAAGGAAATCGCGACGCGACCCTTCCAGCTCGTCACCGGGCGCAACTGGCGCGGCACCGCATTCGGCGGCGCCAAGGGGCGCACCGACGTGCCGAAGATCGTCGACATGTATATGACCGGCAAGATCGAGATCGACCCGATGATCACCCACGTCATGGGGCTGGAAGACATCAACAAGGGGTTCGATCTGATGCACGCGGGCGAGAGCATCCGCAGCGTCGTGGTTTACTGAGCGGAGGCAGCAAAATGTTCAGCCATGTGACACTGGGGGCGAACGACATCGCCGCGACCAAGAGGTTCTACGACGCGGTGCTCGGAACGCTCGGCGCTCCCGAGGGGTGGGTCGATGAGCGCGGGCGGCTCATCTACGCGCACGATGGCGGGCGGCTGCTCATCACGAAGCCGGTCAACGGCGAAGCGGCGGCCTCTGGCAACGGCCATACGCTGGGGCTGCTCGCGGGGTCGCCCGATGTGGTCGACGCGTGGCATGCCGCGGGCCTGGCGAATGGCGGGACGACGGCGGAAGACCCGCCGGGTATTCGCCATGCGACAGGAGGGCGCGTCCTTTATCTTGCCTATCTGCGCGATCCCGACGGCAACAAGCTCTGCGCCACGCACAAGATTTCGGGCTGACGCATGGCCGGGGGGAATGGGCCCGCCTATGTATTGACCTTCAGCTGCGTCGATGCGGTCGGCATCGTCGCGGCGGTTACGGGGCTGCTCGCGGACCGCGACGGCTTCATCCTCGACAGCCAGCAATATGCCGACCTCGATTCGGGGCGCTTCTTCATGCGCGTCGAGTTCCGCGGCGCGGGGCCGCGCTTTCCCGAAGGATTGGCGGGAGTGCAGGAGGCGTTCGCACCGATCGTGGCCCGCTTTGCAATGGACGCGCGGATCAGCGACAGCGCCGCCAAGCCGCGCTTCGTCATCGCCGTGTCGCAGGGCAGTCACTGTCTCAACGACCTGCTCCACCGCTGGTCGACGGGCAATCTCGCGATCGACATCGTTGGCGTGGTGTCGAACCATGAGGCGCAGCGGCGGCTGTCGGAATGGCACGGCGTGCCCTTCCACTACCTGCCGGTCGGCGACGCCAACCGTGCCGAACAGGAGGCCGCGATCCTCGACGTCATGGCGCGCGGCGGCGCCGAATATCTCGTGCTCGCGCGCTACATGCAGATATTGTCGCAGGATTTGTCGACAAAGCTCGCGGGGCGCTGCATCAACATCCACCACAGCTTTCTGCCGGGCTTCAAGGGTGCGCGGCCCTATCACCGCGCGCACGAGCGCGGGGTCAAGCTGATCGGCGCGACCGCGCATTTCGTCACCAGCGACCTTGATGAGGGGCCGATCATCGAGCAAGCGGTCGAGCGCGTCGATCACCGCGACAGCGTCGATGACCTGATCCGTATCGGCCGCGATGTCGAGGCGCAGGTGCTGGCCCGCGCGGTGCGTTGGGTCGCCGAACAGCGCGTACTGATCGACGGGTGCAAGACGGTGGTGTTTCGCTAGGCCCAGCTTTTCATTACCGCCGCGGTAATTGCATATGGACCCCGGTCGCACCGACAGGATAAGTCCCCAATTGCAACGAATCAGGAGGATGCACCGCGATGTACAGTCATAATATGGTCGGATCGAACGACCTTGAGGCATCGAAGAAATTCTACGACGCGACATTTCAGGCGATCGGCGGAAAGCCTGCGATCGTCGATGACAAGGGACGCCTGATCTATGTCCACAAGGACGGTCTGTTCCTCGTCGGCGCACCGATCGACGGCGAGCCGGCAACGGTCGGCAACGGCTGCACGATCGGCTTTGCGATGGACGGTCCCGAACAGGCCGATGCCTGGCACAAGGCGGGGCTTGAAAATGGCGGCACCGCGATCGAAGATCCGCCGGGCGTCCGCGAAGGCGCGTTCGGTCAGCTCTATCTTGCCTATCTGCGCGATCCGTCGGGCAACAAGCTCTGCGCGCTTCACCGCGTCGTTTAAGGATCGTTCGTGCGCGGCGAAGCGGGATTGCTGGCGGACCTCGACAGGCTTTCCATCCCCTTCGCCGCGCATGAACATGTCGCGGTGTTCACCGTTGCCGAAAGCGACGCGGTCAACGCCGCTATTCCCGGCGCGCATACGAAGAACCTATTCCTGAAAGACAAGGACGGCGCCTTCTGGCTCGTCACCGTGCCGGCGGAGGCGCGCGTCGACCTGAAAGCCTTGCCCGCGGCGATCGGCAGCAAGCGCGTGAGCTTCGGCAAGGCCGACGACATGCAGCGCTTGCTCGGCATCGCGCCGGGGTCGGTAACGCCGCTGGCGGCGATCAACGCCGCGCCGACAAGCGTCACCGTGGTGCTCGACGAAGGGCTTGCGGCAGCGGCGATCGTCAACGTCCATCCGCTCCGCAACACCGCGACGCTGGGACTTTCGGGCGGATCGATCCTCGACCTGCTGCGTCATTGGGGGCATGATGCGGTGATCGCTCCCATTCCGGTTCAGGACATCACATGACCCTCGAAACCCTCTCCACCACCCGCAGCCACGGCGGCACGCAGGGCGTGTATAAACACGCCAGCACGACCACCGGCACCGACATGACCTTCGCCGCCTTCGTGCCCGATCATGCCCCTGGCACCAAGCTGCCCGTCCTCTGGTATCTGTCGGGGCTGACGTGCACCCACGCCAATGTGATGGAAAAGGGCGAATATCGCGCTGCCTGCGCCGAGCATGGCGTCATTTTCATCGCGCCCGACACGTCGCCGCGCGGCGACGATGTGCCCGACGATCCCGAAGGCGCGTGGGATTTCGGGCTGGGCGCGGGCTTCTACGTCGATGCGACTGCGGATCCGTGGGCGAAACATTACCGGATGCGGTCGTACATCGAGGATGAGCTGCCCTCGCTGATCCTGCGCAATTTCGCGGGCGCCGACCTGACGCGGCAGGCGATCACGGGACATTCGATGGGCGGGCATGGCGCGCTCACCATTGGCCTGCGCAATCAGGATCGTTTCCGCTCGGTCTCGGCCTTTTCGCCGATCGTGTCGCCGATTCGCTGTCCGTGGGGTGAAAAGGCGCTCGGCCATTATCTCGGCGACGACCGCGAAGAATGGCGCGCTTATGATGCGTGCGCGCTGCTCGACGACGGGCTTCGCGTTCCCGACCTGCTCGTCGATCAAGGCGAAGCCGACAATTTCCTGATCGAACAGCTCAAGACCGAATTGCTGGTCAAGGCGTGCCAGCGCAACGGACAGAAGGCCGAAATCCGGATGCAGCCGGGATATGACCACAGCTATTATTTCATCTCGACCTTCCTGGCCGAGCATGTCGCGTGGCATGCCGAGCGGTTGAAGGTGTGATTGCTCCCCTCCCGCTTGCGGGAGGGGTTGGGGGTGGGCAAGCGCCGATGCAGGTGCCCACCCCGCTGCGACTAACGAGCAAAGCTCGTTAGTCTCGCTGCCCCTCCCGCCTGCGGGAGGGGGGCTTTCAGGGAATCAGCAAACTCGATCCCGTCGTTCTCCCAGCCTCCAAATCGGCGTGCGCCCGCGCCGCGTCCTGCAACGAATATCGCTGCCCCACCGTGACCGCCACCGCGCCGCTTTCGATCATCTCGAACACGCGCGCGGCGCCTGCAGCGCGCTCGCCGGGGATGTGGTAATAATCGAACAAGGTCGGCCGCGTGACGAACTGCGATCCGTGCTGCGCCAGGACGCCCAGGTTGACGCCGGTGACCGGGCCGCCCGCATTGCCATAGCTGACGATCAGTCCTCGGCGCGCGGTGGCCTTCAGCGACACGTCCCATGTCGCCATGCCGATGCCGTCGAAGGTAACGGGCACGCCCTGACCGTCGGTGACCTCGCGGACGTGCGCCGCGACATCGTCGGTCTTGTACCGGATGACATGGTCGGCGCCGGCTTCGCGCGCGACATGTGCCTTGGCCTCGGTGCTGACCGTGCCGATGACCGTCGCGCCGATCGCTTTCAGCCATTGGACGAGGATCAGCCCGACCCCGCCCGCGGCGGCGTGGACGAGCACCGGCCATCCGGCCTCGACCTTGGCGCAGCGCTCGACGAGCGCCTCGACGGTGCAGGCCTTGAGCAGCGCGGCCGCGGCGGTTTCATCGTCGATGGTGGCGGGAAGCTTGAAGAGGGAGGCCGCGCTGACCAACCGCGCGCTGGCATAGGCGGCGCGTTCGGGGCCGAACGTCGCGGCGCGGTCGCCGGGCTTGAACCCGTGGACGCCTTCGCCGACGGCGACCACCTCGCCCGCCGATTCAAGGCCGAGTCCGCCGGGCAGTTGCACCGGATAGGTGCCATCGCGGTGGTAGATGTCTATATAGTTGAGCCCGACCGCGGTCTGGCGGAGCAAAACCTGACCGGGACCGGGCTTGCCCAGCGTCACCTCGCGCCAGTCGATGACCTCGGGCCCGCCCTGGCTTTCGATAAAGGCCTGGATTGCTTGCATCGGCTTGCTCCTGCTTTCCGGTCCATCTGGTGGGCCGGACGGAGGAGCGCAAGGGCGGTGCGGTCCCTTCATGCGTCATTGCGAGGAGCCGAAGGCGACGCGGCAATCCAGAGCAGGCTTAAACCGCACTGGATTGCTCCCCCGGCTTTCGGCGGGGTCGCAATGACGATGTTTTGAAAGTTGTCCGTCGCTTACTTCGACGGACGGCGTGGGCTGCGCTGGCCGTAGGGTTTGGGTTTATAGCGTTCGGTATTGCCGCCCGGTCTTGCCGGGCCACGCGGCCCGCGCGGACCGGAGCGCTCGCCGCCCGGCGCGCGGCCCAGCGTGCTGCGCGGGGCCCGGTCGCCCGAGCCCTTGTCGCGGCGCGGGGGATAGGTCGGGCCGTCGGGTGCCGGCGTGATCGACACGCCGCTGTCGTCTTCGCCATCCTGATTCGCGGTGCGCACCACCGCCTCGGCAAAACGATCGGCGATGGCGCGCGGGATGTTGAACATCGTTTCCTTCGGCCCGATGCGGATCGCGCCGATCTCATTCTTGCTCACATGGCCGCGGCGACAGAGCAAAGGCAGGATCCAGCGCGGATCGGCATTCTGGTGGCGACCGATGTTAAGGCGGAACCAGACGCTGTCCTCGAACCCCTCGCGGCGATCGGCACTGCCGCGCTCCGGTCGTTCGAAGCGCTCGCCGCGCTCGGGACGGCCTGCGGTGTCGCGGCCGCGTGGGCCGTTGTCGATCAGATCCTCGGGCGGCGGCATCAGCGCGCGGTGCGCGCGGACGAGGCTCGCGGCAATGTCTTCGGCGCTGCGTTCGGCCATCAGGCGCTGCGCGAGTTCCATATCCTCGGGTTCATGCTCGACCGGGGCGAGCAGCTTTTCGATCAGCCGCTCCTGATCCTTTTGCCGGACGTCGGCGGCGGTCGGCGCGTCCATCCATTCGGCGTTGATCCGCGCCCCGCGCAGCATCCCGTCGACGCGGCGGCGGCGCGGATAGGGGACGATGATGACCGCGGTGCCCTTTTTGCCCGCGCGGCCGGTGCGCCCCGACCGGTGCTGGAGCGCCTCGGCATCGCGGGGGATTTCGACGTGGATGACAAGGCTGAGCGTCGGCAGGTCGATGCCGCGCGCGGCGACGTCGGTGGCGACGCAGACACGGGCGCGCCGGTCGCGAAGTGCCTGCAACGCATGGTTGCGCTCGTTCTGGCTATGCTCGCCCGACAGCGCGACGGCGGCAAACCCGCGCTCGACAAGGCTGGCGTGCAGGCGGCGGACATTGTCGCGCGTCGCGCAGAACAGCATCGCTGTTTCGGCTTCGTGCAGCCGCAGCAGGTTGATCACCGCGCCCTCGATATCGGCCGGGGCGACGGTCACGACCTGATATGCGATGTCGCCATGCCCGCGGTCTTCGCCGACGGTCGAGATGCGCAGCGCGTCGCGCTGATAACGCTTGGCGAGCTGGACGATCGGTTTGGGAAGCGTGGCAGAAAACAACAGCGTACGGCGCGTTTCGGGGGTGCCATCGAGGATTTCCTCCAGATCGTCGCGAAAGCCCATGTCGAGCATTTCGTCGGCCTCGTCGAGCACCGCGACACGCAATGCGGTCAGATCGAGCGCGCCGCGTTCGAGGTGGTCGCGCAGGCGTCCGGGGGTGCCCACGACGATCTGTACCCCCTGGTTCAGCGCACGGCGTTCCTTGCTCGCGTCCATGCCGCCCACGCAGGTTGCAATCCGCACCCCGGCCTTGCCATAGAGCCACGCAAGTTCGCGGCTGACCTGCAGCGCGAGTTCGCGCGTCGGGGCGATGATCAAGGCCAGCGGCGATGTCGCGAAGGGAAGGCGACCGTCTTCAAGCAGTTCGTCGGCCATCGCAAGACCGAAGGCGACGGTCTTGCCCGATCCGGTCTGCGCCGAAACCAGCAGGTCGCGGCCCTTGGCCTCGTCCTCGGTGACCTGCGTCTGGACGGGGGTGAGCGCTTCATAGCCGCGCGCGACGAGAGCGTCCGAAAGGACGGGGGAAAGATTTTCGAAAGTCATTATTATCTCAATAGCATAGGCGGCCACCGGTGCGGTGGCAGGCCGACAGAAAGGGGCTCAATGGGCTTAAATCACCTGTCCGGCAGCGTGTCCGCTTGCCCAGGCCCATTGAAAATTATAGCCGCCTAACCACCCTGTGACATCTACGGCCTCGCCGACCGCATAGAGGTTTGGAACGGTTTTGGCCACCATTGTTTGCGAAGACAGGTTCGCAGTCGAAATTCCGCCCACGGTGACCTCGGCTTTGGCAAAGCCTTCGGTGCCATTCGGGCGAAAAATCCACTTCGCAAGACGCGACTCGGCCTCGGCGAGCTTGCGATCGGTCTGCGCGCCGAGTTCGCCAAGCAGCGCGAGGCGGTCGGCTAGCGTTTCGGCAAGACGGTCGGGGAGCAGCGCGCCAAGCGCGGCGCGGAGAGTGACGCGCGGGCGCGCGCGCTTGGCTTCAAGCAGCCAGCCTCGCGGCGCATCGGGCAAGAAATCGATCGTCACCGGCTCGCCGTGGCGCCAGTAACTACTGACCTGAAGGATCGCGGGGCCGGAAAGCCCCTTGTGCGTAAAAAGCGCGGCTTCGCGAAACGCCGCTTTGTCCGCGCGCGCCTCGACCGGCGTCGCAACGCCCGACAACTCGCGGAAGAGCACATCGTCGCCGCCAAGCGTCAACGGGACGAGCGCGGGCCGCGGCTCGACGACCTTGAGACCGAACTGGCGGGCGAGATCGTAAGCAAAGCCGGTCGCGCCCATCTTCGGGATCGACGGGCCGCCGGTCGCGATGACCAACGCGGGGGCCGCGAAATCTTGATCGCCGAACCGGACTGTGAACCGGCCATCGGCGTGCGCTACCTCGCGCACCGGCTGGCCGCAGCGGACGTCGACGCCGCCCTTTGCGCATTCGTCGAGCAGCATTGCGACGACCTGCTTCGCCGATCCGTCGCAGAAAAGCTGGCCCAGCGTCTTTTCATGATGCGCGATGCCGTAGCGATCGATCATCGCGATGAAATCGGCGGGGGTATAGCGCGCGAGCGCCGACTTCGCGAAATGCGGGTTCGCGGAAATATAGCGGTCGGGGGCGGTATGGATGTTGGTGAAATTACAGCGCCCGCCACCCGAAATCAGGATTTTCTTGCCTACCTGATCGGCATGGTCGAGCAACAGAACGCGCCGCCCGCGCTGCCCCGCAACCGCCGCGCACATCAGCCCGGCCGCGCCGGCACCCAGCACGATGGCATCATAATCGGATGCGGTCATGAGGGTATCAGTGCAGCTTCGCGATCGACAGGCCGTCGGCCTTGGCGCGTTGCTTGACCGATTCCTCGCTACGCGTCAGCGCCTTGGCGATCGCTTTCAGCGCCATGCCCTTTTTCGCGAGCGTGTGCAGCTTGTCGATCTCGGCCGCCGTCCACGGCTGCTTGTGTCGTTCGAACCGGTCCTTCATGCCATCACCTCCGGATCAGGATCGGCGGACAGGATGGTGATCGCGTCCTCGCGGCCCTGAAACGCGACGCTCTCGCCCGCCTCGGCGCCCATCAGCGCGCGGCCAACCGGCGCGGTGAAGGCGATGTGACCCGCGGCGGGATCGGCCTCATCGTGCCCGACGATCGTTACCGTGCGTTCGTCGCCGTTCAACCTATAGCGCACGCGGCTGCCGATGCCGACGACGCCATCGGCGGGTGGTGCCTGAACCTCGGCGGTGGCGTGGCGGGTGTGAACATAACGCAGGCGCCGCTGCAATTTCTTGCGTGCATCCGCGTCGGTTTCGCCGGAAATCGCCGCTTCGATTCGGGCGGTCTCCTCGCCGAGCAGGCGCAGCCCGCGCGGGGTCACGAGGTTCGCGCCGACCGGGATCGGCAGCTCATATTCGGGTTCTTTATGTTCGTCGTCGCTCTCGCGGCGAAAGGCTACGCTCATCGTCACTTTCCTGAAGGATGCGCGGCTGTGGCGCACGAAGGTGGCGACAAGATGGCGGCAGCACTGGACAGCGGTACAGGTGTGTGTTATTTGTATAACACACAAAGGAGATTCACGATGCGAAACTGGACAATAGCGGCGCTGCCGCTGGCTCTCGCGATGACGGTGACGGGGTGCAGCGCCGAGGTGACGAACGACCGCAAGGATGCCGAGCGCACGGTCGACGCGGGCCCGACGGCGTCGCAGGAGTTCGACCTGACCGGATTTACCGGCGTCGAGGTCACGGGCCCCGACGATGTGACGATCCAGCGCGGGAAAAATTTCTCGGTCGTCGCGCGCGGGCCGCAAGCGGTGATCGACGAGCTGGAGATCGAGCTCGACGGCAACATGCTGTCGATCGGGCGGAAAGATTCGAACTTCCGTTTTAACGGCGACCAGGCGGTCAAAGTGACGGTTGTCATGCCGACGCTCCGCGCCGTGCGCCTGACGGGATCGGGCGCAATCGATGCCGATGCGGTCGAGGGCGATGCGGTCGAGGCCGTGGTGACCGGGTCGGGTGACCTGAAGGTCGCGGCGCTGAACGGCACCCGCGCGAAGCTCAGGATCACGGGATCGGGCGACCTGGAGATCGGCGGCGGCACGATCGGCGCGGGCGATTATGACGTCACAGGATCGGGCAGCATTGACGCGGGCGGGCTCGCGGCCAAAACGCTCGACGTTTCGATCGCGGGATCGGGCGACGTCGATGCGCAGGCGAGCGACAGCGCCGACATATCGATTCTGGGTTCGGGCGACGCGACGATCGGCGGCGGGGCGAAATGCTCGACACGCTCGCTGGGCTCGGGCGACGCGATCTGCAAATGATGCAGCTATGGCGCCGCCCCGCCGAACGCGGTAGGACGGCGCCATGACCAGCATCCTACTGCGATGGGCCGTATTTTTGGCGACCACCCTGCTTCTTGTCGGCCCCGCGTCGGCCGCCGAGAAACGCTATGGCCTCACCAGCTTCGAGGCGATCGAGGTCCAGGCCGATGTGACGGTCGAGGTCGTGAACCGCGCGCCGGTCGGCGCGGTGGCGACGGGTCCGCAGGATGCGCTCGACCGGCTGAGCGTCGAGGCGCGCGACGGTCGGCTGGTGATCAGCGAACGGCAATTTGCGGGCGATGAAAAGCGCGGGCGACCGCGTGGGCCGGTGACGGTGCGCGTGAATGCCGCCAATCTGCGCTCGGCGACGCTGGCAGGCGCGGGCTCGCTCGCCATCGACCGGCTGGCGGGGCAGCGCGCGACGATCGGCCTGCGCGGGCCGGGGCGGCTGACCGTCGGGGCGCTCGACACCGACCGGCTACAGGTCGCAATGATCGGCAACGGCACGATGACGCTCGGCGGCAAGGCCAAGAATGCGCAAATGACGCTGTCGGGCGCGGGCATGGTCGATGCGTCGGACTTGGCGGTCGATGAGCTCGTCAGCGACAGCGAGGGCGCGGGCGATCACCGCTTCCGCGCCGTCAAAAGCGCCGCGGTCACTGCGCGCGGGATCGGCCGGACGGTCGTGTTGGGCCGGCCGGTCTGTACCGTACGCAACGTCGGGAGCGGATCGGTGTCCTGCGGGGCGGGGGAATAGGTTTCTGGCTGTGGGTTTCGGCGGGGGGCTGCCATAAAAAATCCTCCCTGTGGCCGCAGGCCATGGGGAGGGGGACCGCGCCCGAAGGGCGTGGTGGAGGGGCGGCGACGTTGCGCCAAAGCCCCTCCGTCAGCGCTTCGCGCTGCCACCTCCCCATGGCTTCGCCACAGGGAGGACATTATCATCATCCCCCATCAACCCCCCGCCGTACCCAGGCCATCGACCTTCTTCGACTGGCGCGCGATCAGGCCAGGGAACCAGCGGGCGAGGCGCGACAGGCGGCGGGCCATCTTGCCGACGGGCGTGTGGATGCGCGTGCCGTGGACTGCGTCCCATGCCGCGCGCGCGACATCCTCGACCGGCGAAATCTCGAACCCGCTCGCTGCCAGTCGGCTGCGCGCGGGTTCGTTGCTGTCGGCACTAACCTGGTCGAGCAGCGGGGTGTCGATGAATCCCGGCATCAGCGAGCGCACCTTGATGCCATGCTTGGCAAATTCGATCTCCAGTCCCTCGGTCAGCCCGCGCACCGCAAATTTGGTCGCCGAATAGACGGCAAGTCCGCCGACGCCGTAAAAACCCGCCGCCGATCCAGCGTTGAGGATCGCCGATCCAGGCGTTGCACGCAGCAAGGGCAGCGCCATATAGATGCCGTTGACGACGCCGCCGAAATTGATCGCGATCAGGCGGTCGGCCTCCTCGGGCGCCATATCGATGAACTGACCGCCCGAACCGATGCCGGCGTTGTTGAACAGCACGTCGAGGCGGCCGCCGCTGGCGCGCGCGAAGTCGTCGAGCGCGGCTTTCCACTGGTCGCGGTCGCGCACATCCATGACGTGCCGCGACGCAGCGCCGTCGGGAAACAGCGCGGCGGTTTCGTCGATCCCCTGCGCGTTGACGTCGGCGATGCCGACGAACCAGCCCTGGCCCGCGAAATGAAGCGCGACCGCGCGGCCGATGCCCGAACCGCCGCCGGTAATGAAAATCGCCTTCCGCGCCATCGGCCCTCTCCTTACATTCGTGTCAGTTGCACAAGATGCGAAGCCGGCCTGTCCGTCAAGCGGCAATCGCGGCTTGGCGGGGGGCGGTGCGGCCGGTATCAGCTTAGCGATGCTGCGCTTTCCCCTGATGCTCGCTTCGTTCCTGCTGCTCTGTTTCGCGTCGGCGCAGGCCGCGGTGACGGTGAGCTTCTACAGCCATGATTTCGGCGATCGCTTTCCGCACGCCTTCATCGTGATGAAGGGGAAGCTCGATGCGACGGGCGCGGTGGTCGACGCCAACTACGGCTTTACCGCGGTGTCTGTCAGCCCCGCGATCCTGTTCGGGTCGGTGAAGGGGAAGGTTGAATCGTCGAAGCCCGACTATATCGCCAGCAGCGATCGCCAGTTCGATGTCGTCGTCGATGATGCGACCTATGCGCGGATTTTGGCGAAGGTCGCCGAATGGCGCGATCGCGAGCAGCCGAGTTACAGCCTGAACAAGCGCAACTGCGTCCATTTCGTGATGGAACTCGCCGAGGTCGTGGGGCTGAAGGTCAATCGCAAGAGCAAGCTGTTCAAAAAGCCGAAGAGTTTTTTGCAGGAAGTGAAAGAACTGAATCCCGCGCTGCGATGATGGCTGCTTTCGATCGGTCGCAGACATAAAATCCTCCCTGCCGCGAAGCGGTGGGGAGGGGGACCGCGCCCGAAGGGCGTGGTGGAGGGGCCGTGACGGTAGCGCCAAAACCCCTCCGTCAGCGCTTCGCGCTGCCACCTTCCCATCGCTGCGCGACAGGGAGGATTTAACGACAGCTCCCCGCTCCAAGCAGACACCAAAAAACGCTGTCCTACATCGCCCGGTTGTGCCAGCTTTCATCGCAGCTCATGCAATATATGGATAAAGACGGTCGTCGACCTGCTTATGGACGCGGCGCACGGCCCGGGCGTGCCATACCCGCCGGGGGCGACAAATCGGGAGTGCGCGCAAGGCTGACCTTTCCTGACCTTTGGACCGATTGGGACGGCCACCAAACCGCGCGCGCATTAAGACAAGACCTAGACGCCATCCCGCTTTCACCCTATGTTCAGCGAACGGGGCGCAATAGTTTCCGCTCCGTCACGAAAACGAGGGGCGATTCTTGCGGTTATTGCTGACCCTATTGGCGTTGCTGACCGGTCTGGCGAGTGCCGACCGGGCGGTTGCCGCGCCCGCCATGCCGGCGGCGATGGGGTCGCTCGTGCTGCTCGCCGAAAGCGCGACGAAGGCGGAGGCGAACGACAGCGTGCGCCGCCCCGCAACCAATGCGCGCGCGCCGCGCAACACAACCAACTGCACCAAGCCGCGCAAGGCGGCTCCGCCGCACCTTCCCGGACTCCTTACGGGCAGCGACCGCGCGCTCGAATAGCGCGCCGTTCGCCGTGCCCTGAAAAGGGCCGCCGCCCGGCGTCGGGCATCCATTCTTTTGATATGCGCGCGTCTCAGGATGCCGCCAAATTTACTGATATTCCAAGGGAAATTCCATGTTTGCTGGCCTTGCCAAGAGCCTGTTCGGCTCGTCCAACGACCGTTATGTCAATTCGATCCGCAAGATCGTCGACAAGATCAATGCCTTCGAACCCGCGATGCAGGCGCTCGATGATGCCGGATTGCAAGCGCAGACGGCGAAGTTCCGTGAGCGGTTGAGCGCGGGCGAAACGCTCGACGACATCCTGCCCGAAGCCTTTGCCACAGTGCGCGAGGCGGCGGTGCGCACCTTGGGGATGCGCCATTTCGACGTCCAGATGATCGGCGGCGTCGTCCTCCACCGCGGCGAGATCGCCGAAATGGCGACCGGTGAGGGTAAGACGCTGATGGCGACCTTGCCCTGCTACCTCAACGCGCTTGACGGCAAGGGCGTGCATGTCGTCACCGTCAATGACTATCTGGCGCGCCGCGACGCCGAATGGATGGGCACCGTTTACGGCTTCCTTGGGCTGACCACCGGCGTGATCGTCCCGAACCTCAACGAGATGCAGCGCCGCGAAGCCTACAACTGCGACATCACCTATGCGACGAACAACGAGCTGGGTTTCGATTATCTGCGCGACAATATGAAGTTCGACCGGCAGCAGATGGTCCACCGCCCGTTCAATTTCGGCATCGTCGATGAGGTCGATTCGATCCTGATCGACGAAGCGCGCACGCCGCTTATCATTTCGGGCCCGACCGACGACAAGTCCGAACTCTACATCCGCGTCAACGAAGTCGTGCTTCAGCTGACCGACGAGGATTATGAGAAGGACGAAAAGTCCAAGGCGATTACCCTGACCGAAGAAGGCACCGAGCATGTCGAGCGGCTGCTCGAAGCCGCGGGGCTGCTGCAGGGCAGCAACCTTTACGACATCGAGAATACCCAGGTCGTCCACCACGTCAATCAGGCGCTGAAGGCGATCCAGATGTTCCGCATCGACACCGACTATATCGTCAAGGACGGCAAGGTCGTCATCATCGACGAATTTACCGGCCGCATGATGGACGGACGCCGCTGGTCCGACGGCCTGCACCAGGCGGTCGAAGCGAAGGAAGGCGTGCAGATCGAGCCCGAGAACCAGACACTCGCGTCGATCACCTTCCAGAATTATTTCCGCATGTATCCTAAGCTCAGCGGCATGACCGGCACCGCGGCGACCGAGGCGGCCGAGTTTTTCGACATCTACAAGATGAACGTCGTCACCATCCCGACCAACCGGCCGATCGCACGCATCGATGAGGAAGACGAGTTCTACAAGAATATCACCGACAAGTTCGGCGCGATCGCCCGCACGATCCGCGAGGCGCAGGAGCGTGGCCAGCCGGTACTCGTCGGCACCGTGTCGATCGAAAAGTCCGAGCTGCTTTCCTCCTTCCTCGAGAAAGAAGGCGTCGCGCACAGCGTCTTGAACGCGCGTTTCCACGAAAGCGAAGCGCATATCGTCGCACAGGCGGGGCGCACCGGCGCGGTGACGATCGCGACCAACATGGCGGGTCGCGGCACCGACATCAAACTCGGCGGTAACGAGGAATTCCGCATCGAGGACGAGCTGAAGGATCTGCCCGAAGGCCCCGAACGCGACGCCGCAATCGAGCGGATCAAGGCCGAAGTCGCCGCCGAGCGCGAGGCGGTGAAGGCCGCCGGCGGGCTGTTCGTGCTCGCGACCGAACGCCACGAAAGCCGACGCATCGACAATCAGCTGCGCGGCCGCTCGGGACGTCAGGGCGACCCCGGCCTGTCGAAATTCTACCTCTGCCTCGATGATGACCTGCTGCGCATCTTCGGCCCCGACACGCTGTTCGCCAAGATGATGAACAAGAATCTGGAGGATGGCGAGGCGATCGGGTCGAAGTGGCTGTCGAAGGCGATCGAGACCGCGCAGAAGAAGGTCGAGGCGCGCAATTACGACATCCGCAAGCAGGTCGTCGAATATGACAACGTCATGAACGACCAGCGCAAGGTCATCTATGAACAGCGCGGCGAGATCATCGACAGCGAAACCGTCGATGATGTGATGGCGGCCATGCGCGCCGAAACGGTGAACGCGATCGTCGCCGACGCGTGCCCGCCGGGCAGCTATCCCGAACAGTGGAATGTCGAGGCGATGAAGGACCGGGTCGCCAACATCCTCGACCTCAACCCGCCGATCGACGACTGGATGCAGGAAGACGCCGTCGATCCGGAGGTGTTCGAGGAACGGCTGCAACAGATGGCCGACGCGACCGCCGCCGAAAAGGCGGCGCTGGTCGATGCCGACACGTGGAAGGGGATCGAAAAATCGATCCTGCTTCAAACGCTCGATCATCATTGGAAAGAGCATCTCTCGACGCTCGACGCGCTGCGCCAGGTTGTCTTCCTGCGCGCCTATGCGCAGAAACAGCCGATCAACGAGTATAAGCAGGAGGCGTTCGCGCTGTTCGAGCGTATGCTGTCGAACATCCGCGAGGATGTGACGCGCACCGTCGCCCGCATCGACCTGCGCTTCGACGAGCCCGAGCCGATGCCGCTGCCCGAGCTGCCCGATTTCCTGACGACGCATATCGACCCGTTTACGGGAGAGGACAACAGCGCCGACATCGATGCGGGATCGCTGGGCTTGATCGCGAACACCTTGCCGCCGATGCAGGTGCCCAAACATGACATTGCTCAGGGCGAGAACCCCTACGCCGCCTTGGAGATCAGCCGCAACGCGCCGTGCCCCTGCGGTTCGGGTCGCAAATACAAGCATTGCCACGGCGCGATTTGATTCGAGAACCGTCGCCCCCGCGAAGGCGGGGGCCGCTGTCGGCTTGGCGCAATGCTGCCAGAGGCCTTCCCCTTCGCGGGACGACGTTCTGGAGTAACTCCTTGATGTTGCCGCAGCAATCGGCGCCATGAGTCCGCTTGCCAAGGCGGATGGCCGCGATTAGCATCCTGCGCATAAGCTTGGCGGCCGCGTAGCCAGACAAGCGATGCAGCAGGCAGGATTTTCGGGGCCGCGCACGCCGACCATCGCGCGCGGCAGGGCCGGTGGCATGTTGCGTGGAAAGGGCTGGGGCATTTCCTTTTTCGACGAGATGACGGGACAGGAGGGCGCGGTCCGCGCGCCCTATCGCGATTATTCGGACTGGTTCGGCCGCGAGGACGCGGCGCGCATCCAGCGCAAGGCGCAGCAGGCCGAGGCTTTTTTTCGTACCACGGGGATTACCTTCAACGTCTATGGCCAGGATGAGGCCGACGAACGGCTGATCCCCTTCGACGTCGTCCCGCGCATCATCTCGGCGAGCGAGTGGCGCCGCCTGTCGCGTGGCATCGAACAGCGCGTGCGCGCCCTCAACGCCTTTCTCCACGACATTTATCACCGGCAGGAGATTTTGCGCGCCGGGCGCGTGCCGACCGAGCTGATTTCGCGCAACGAGGCGTTCCTGCCGATGATGATGGGCATGGACCCGCCGGGCGGCATCTATACGCACATCAGCGGAACCGACATCGTGCGCACGGGCGCCGACGAATTTTACGTGCTCGAGGATAATGCGCGGACGCCGTCGGGCGTGTCCTACATGCTCGAAAACCGCGAGACGATGCTCCAGATGTTTCCCGAGCTGTTCGCGAAGATTTCGGTGCGCGAGGTCAGCGATTATCCACTAAATTTGCTCAAATCGCTCGCCGCCTGCGCGCCCCCCGCGTGCGGGGGGACGCCGACGGTCGCGGTGCTGACGCCGGGCATCCACAACAGCGCTTATTTCGAACATAGCTTCCTGGCTGACCAGATGGGCGCCGAACTGGTCGAGGGGCACGACCTGCGCGTCGTCGACGGGCGCGTCGCGATGCGCACGACGCAGGGGTATACGCCGATCGACGTCCTCTATCGCCGCGTTGATGACGATTTTCTCGATCCGCTCAATTTCCGGCCGGACTCGCTGCTCGGCGTCCCCGGCATCTGGGACGTCTATCGCGCCGGCCGGATCACGATCGCCAACGCGCCGGGGACGGGCATCGCCGACGACAAGGCGCTCTACAGCTATATGCCCGACATCATCGAATTTTATACAGGCGAAAAGGCGCTGCTGCCCAATGTGCCGACATGGCGGTGCAGCGAGCCCGACCAGCTGAAGGAGGTGCTCGATCGCCTGCCCGAACTTGTCGTCAAGGAAGTTCATGGGTCGGGCGGATACGGGATGCTCGTCGGCCCGGCGGCGACGAAGAAGGAGATTGCGGCCTTCCGCGCAAAGCTTGAGGCCAATCCGCGGGGTTATATCGCGCAGCCGACGCTGTCGCTGTCGACGGTGCCGATTTTTACCAAGGCAGGGCTCGCGCCGCGCCACGTCGATCTGCGCCCCTTTGTGCTGATGTCGCCACAGGGCATTCGCATCACGCCGGGCGGGCTGACGCGCGTCGCGATGACGAGGGGATCTCTGGTCGTCAATTCGAGCCAGGGCGGCGGAACCAAGGATACGTGGGTGCTGGAGGATTGATGGGGATGGGCGGCGCTTCGAAAAGTGGTTGTCGCCCCCGCGAAGGCGGGGCCGCCGGCAGCCTGACCCTTCGTTGCTGCGTAAACCGCCAGCGGCCCCCGCCTTCGCGGGGGCGACGGGAATCCGCCCATGCTAGGGAAAACCGCGGGTGCCCTTTACTGGATGGCGCGCTATCTCGAGCGCAGCGAAAACAACGCGCGGCTGATCGATGCGGGGTTCCGCATCGCGCTCACCCGATCGAGCACCGCGGCAGCCGAGTGGCGATCGGTGCTCGTGACCGCGGGGCAGGATTATGCCTTTCGCCAGACGCAGCAGGATTATACGTCGCAGCGCGTCGTCGATTTCATGCTGCGCGATCCGGCCAATCCGTCGAGCATTATGTCGGTCATCAAGCAGGCGCGCGACAATGCCCGCACCGCGCGCACCTATCTGACCCGCGAAGCGTGGGAAGCGATCAATACCAGCTGGATGACGCTCGGAGCGCTCTTGAAGCGGCAGGTGCGTGAGGACGATCTGCCCGACGTGCTCGCGGCGATCCGTCAGCAGAGCGGGCTGGTGCGCGGCGCCTTTGCGGGCACGATGCTGCGCAACGACGGCTATAATTTCTCGCGCCTCGGCACCTTTCTCGAACGCGCCGACAACACCGCGCGCATCCTCGACGTCAAATATTATCTGCTGCTGCCCTCGGTCGCGCATATCGGGACGTCGATTGACAATGTACAGTGGGAAACCATACTGCGATCGGTGTCTGCGCACCGCGCCTATCACTGGCTGTACGGTGCCGAAATCAGCGCGCTGAAGATCGCCGAATTTCTGATCCTCTATAAACAGATGCCGCGCAGCCTGGCCTTTTGCTGCGACAAGATGAACGACAATCTCGGCTGGCTGGCGCGCACCTATGACGATGAAACCGATGCGGTGCGGATGGGGGCGTCGATCTGCAACGAACGGCTGTCGCGGCCGATCGCGTCGATCTTCGACGGCGGGCTCCACGAATTCATTACCGATTTTCTCCGCGCCAACGCCGCGCTCGCGCGGCAGATCGAGCGCGATTATCGCTTTGTGGAATGACGATGAAATTGCGCGTCGAACATATCACCCGCTATCAATATGACAGCCCGGTTCGCTATGCGCTCCAGCAGGTCAAGCTGACCCCGAAGGAGCGGCCGGGGCAGCAATTGATCCATGACTGGCGGATCGACATCGAGGGCGGCGCGCAGCAGCTTCATTACACCGACCATCACGGCAATGGCGTCGATCTGATCGCGGTGGACGGGGGGGCAAGCGAGCTCGTCATCCGCTGCACCGGCGAGGTCGAACTGATCACCTGGGACGGAGTGATCGGCGCGCACCGCGGCGCGATGCCGCTGTGGACCTTTCTGCGTCCAACGCCGCTGACGCGCGCGGGGCGCGGAGTGCGGTCGCTGACTGCCGAGCTGGGCCGCGATCATGCCACCGATATCGAACGCGCACACGCGCTGTCGGCGCTGATCCTCGAAAGGCTGCCCTATCAGATCGGCGTCACCGATGCGGACACGACCGCCGAACAGGCGCTGAGCGGCGAGGGCGGGGTTTGCCAGGACCATGCGCATATCTTCATCACCGCGATGCGGCATCTGGGGCACCCGGCGCGTTATGTGTCGGGGTATCTGATGATGAACGACCGCACGCATCAGGATGCGACGCACGGCTGGGCCGAGGCGCATTTCGACCATATCGGCTGGATCGGCTTTGACGTCAGCAACGGCCAGTCACCCGACCAGCGCTATATCCGCGTCGCGACGGGGCTCGATTATCACGACGCCGCGCCGGTGCGCGGGATGCGCTATGGTGCGGCGCAGGAAAATCTGGTTGTCCAGTTGCAGGTCCAGCAATAAGCGGGCGGGGCAATTCAGGACGACCGGGGCGGGGATAACGGGATTCGATGACTTATTGCGTTGGTATGCGGCTCAACAAAGGGTTGGTGTTTATGTCGGACACCCGCACCAACGCGGGCGTTGACGATATTTCGCAGGTGCGCAAGATGCGCAGCTGGCATGTGCCGGGCGAGCGTGTCATCACGCTGATGTCGGCGGGCAACCTCGCCACGACACAAGCCGTGGTCAGCCTGCTCGATGAGCGAACCAAGGCACCCGAGGACCGGCATCCCTCGATCCTTGAGGCGCCGTCGATGTTCACGGTGGCAAATATCGTCGGCGAAACGCTGCGCAGCATCGTGATGCGCCACAGCGAAGAAGGGCCGGCAGCGGAATCGCTGTTCCGCGCGTCGCTGATCGTCGGCGGGCAGATCAAGGGCGCCGAACCGCGGCTGTTCCTGATCTATCCTGAGGGTAATTTTATCGAGGCGGGCGAGGACAATCCCTTTTTCCAGATCGGCGAGACCAAATATGGGCGGCCGATCATCGTGCGGTCATATGACCCTGCGATGTCGTTCGAAGATGCGGTGAAACTGCTCTGCGTCTCGTTCGACTCGACGATCCGTGCGAACGCAGGGGTCGACCTGCCGATCGACCTCAAGATCCATGAACGCGACGATTTCACCACCGTGCGCGAACGCCGGTTCGAGCGGGACGACGTCTATTTCCGCCGCGTGTCGGAGGGCTGGGCCGAGGCCCTGGGGATTGCGCTGGCGGAACTGCCCGACTTTCGGTTCTGATCCTGCGATGGCCTCCCCCTCATCGTCACCCCGGACTTGATCGGGGGTGCATGACTTCAGCGTCGCAGTGGATCCCGGATCAAATCCGGGATGACGAAGATGGCTTACCGATTCCTCCGCCCCTCGATCAACCCGTCGACCAGGCTCGGGTCGGCAAGCGTTGATGTGTCGCCCAATGACCCAAAATCATTCTCCGCGATCTTGCGCAAAATGCGCCGCATGATCTTGCCCGAGCGCGTCTTGGGTAGCCCCGGGGTCAGATGGATATGGTCGGGCGTCGCGATCGGGCCGATTTCCTTGCGCACCTGTTGTTTCAGCGCCGCAGCCACCTCGTCGCTGGGCTCCACTCCGGCATTGAGCGTGACATAGGCGTAGATACCCTGACCCTTGATGTCGTGTGGGAAACCGACCACCGCAGCCTCGGCGACCAATTCGTGCAGCACGAGCGCGCTTTCGACCTCGGCAGTGCCCATGCGGTGCCCCGACACGTTGATGACATCGTCAACGCGGCCGGTGATCCGCCAATAGCCGTCGGCATCGCGGCGGCAGCCGTCGCCGGTGAAATATTTGCCCTTATAGGTCGAAAAATAGGTTTCGGCGAAGCGGGCGTGATCGCCGTAGATCGTCCGCGCCTGCCCTGGCCAGCTGTGCGTGATGCAGAGGTTGCCCTCCGCCGCGCCGCCGGTGTCTTCGCAAAGGAGCTTGTTGCCCTCGGCATCGACGAGTTCAGGACGGACACCGAAGAAGGGCTTGCCCGCGCTGCCGGGCTGCATCGGATGCGCGCCGGGGAGCGTCGTGATCATGATGCCGCCGGTCTCGGTCTGCCACCAGGTGTCGATGACGGGCACGCGGCCCTTGCCGACGGTTTGGTGATACCAGCGCCACGCCTCGGGGTTGATGGGCTCGCCGACGCTGCCGAGCAGCCGGATCGACGACAGGTCGTGGCGCATCACATAATCGTCGCCCTCGCGCATCAGCGCGCGGATCGCGGTGGGAGCGGTGTAGAGGATGTTGACCCCATGCTTATCGACCACCTGCCAGAAGCGATCGTGGTCCGGATAGTTGGGGACGCCTTCGAACATAACCGTCGTCGCGCCATTTTGAAGCGGACCATAGACAACGTAACTGTGGCCGGTGACCCAGCCGATGTCGGCGGTGCACCAGAAGATTTCGCCCGGACGGTAGTCGAACCCATAGTAAAAGGTGCTGGCCGTCCATACCGAATAGCCGCCGACCGTATGCAGCACACCCTTGGGCTTTCCAGTCGAGCCCGAAGTGTAGAGAATGAACAGCGGGTCTTCGGCGTTCATCGGCTCGCACGGACAATCGGCGGGGACATCGGCCGAGAGCGCGTCGTACCAATGGTCGCGCCCCTCTTTCATCGTGACGTCGCCGCCCGTGTGCGCGATGACGAGGACCGCCTTCACATCGACGCGCTCAAGTGCCTTGTCGACATTGGCTTTCAGCGGGACGACCTTGCCGCCGCGCAGTCCTTCGTCGGCGCAGATCACCCAGTCGCTCCCGCAGTCCTCGATCCGCCCATGAATCGCTTCGGGCGAAAAGCCGCCGAAGACGACGCTGTGGACGGCGCCGATCCGCGCGCAAGCGAGCATCGCGACCGCGCCCTCGGGGATCATCGGCATATAGATGGTGACGCGGTCGCCCTTCTGGACGCCCAGCTTTTTCAGCGTGTTCGCGAAGCGGATGACGTCGGCGAGCAGCGCAGCAAAGCTGATATGCCGCGTCTCGCCGTCGGGGGCGTCGGGCTCGAAAATAATCGCGGTGCGATCGCCATGCCCCGCGGCGACATGGCGATCGACGGCATTTTGGCAGAGGTTGAGGACGCCATCCTCATACCATTTGATCGATACCGGCTCGTAGGACCAGCCAGCGATCTTCGTCGGCGCCTTGATCCAGTCGATCCGCTTCGCCTGCTCGGCCCAGAAGCTATCGGGATCCTCGACGCTCTGCCGGTAGAGCCGGTCATAATCGGCAGCACTGCAATGCGTGTTTTCCGCGGCGTCCGCGGGGACGGGGACCAGGGGTTCTGACGGCGGCAATTCGGACACGTTGGACTCTCCTCTTTTCGATCTCACCTTAGCCCTCCGTATCGAGCGAAGTCGAGATGCCCGTCATTCGCGCACGCCTGTCGCGTGTCGCGATCCATCGCCATTCTGGCGAAGGCTTCGCTCGACAAACGGAATGGGGCGATTAGTGGGCAGCATTGTCACGAGAGCGAAAGGATAAGCAATGGCCGGGATCGATGGACAGGTTGGGCAGTTGCTGGACCGGCTGGGGGTCGATCGCGCGCTGTGGACCCAAGGATCGATGCCTGCGGTGACGCCTTTGACGGGTGAGCAACTGGGCATGGTGCGCGTCGGCGATACCGCTGCCATCGAGGATACCTTGGACAAGGCAACGGCGGCGTTTCGCGCGTGGCGCCATGTTCCGGCGCCGCGGCGGGGCGAGTTAGTGCGGTTGTTCGGAGAGGAACTGCGCGCCGCGAAGGAGGATCTGGCGAAACTGGTGACGATCGAGGCCGGCAAGATCGCGTCCGAGGGCGCGGGCGAGGTGCAGGAGATGATCGACATCTGCGACTTTGCCGTCGGGCTGTCGCGCCAGCTTTATGGGCTGACGATTGCGACCGAGCGGCCGGGGCACCGGATGATGGAGGTGTGGCATCCGTTGGGAGTCGTCGGGGTGATTTCCGCGTTCAACTTTCCCGTCGCGGTATGGGCGTGGAATGCGGCGATCGCTTTGGTCTGCGGCAACAGCGTGGTGTGGAAGCCGTCAGAGAAGACGCCGCTGACCGCGCTCGCGACGCAGGCGATCTTCGAGCGGGCGCTGGCGCGCTTCGGCAATGCGCCCGCAGGCCTGTCACACGTAGTGATCGGCGGGCGCGAGGCGGGCGAGGCGCTGGTCGACGATGCGCGCGTCGCGCTGGTGTCGGCCACGGGATCGACGCGGATGGGCCGCGCGGTCGCGCCGCGACTGGCGCAGCGCTTTGCGCGAGCGATTCTGGAACTTGGAGGCAACAACGGGGCGATCGTGACGCCATCGGCCGACCTCGACCTCGCGCTGCGCGGCGTGGCGTTCGGGGCCATGGGGACGGCGGGGCAGCGATGCACGACGACGCGGCGGCTGTTCCTTCACGACAGCATCTATGACGGCTTCATCGCGCGCCTGAAGACCGCCTATGACAGCGTGGCGATCGGCAATCCGCTGGACAGCAACGTACTCGTCGGACCGCTGATCGATGGCGCAGCTTATGACGCCATGGAAGCGGCGCTGGCAGCGGCAAAAGCGGCAGGCGGCATCGTTCATGGGGGCGCGCGCGTCGGCGAGGAGGCGAGCTTTTATGTCCGTCCCGCGCTTGTCGAAATGCCGGGACAGATCGGGCCGGTGCTGGAGGAGACATTTGCGCCGATCCTTTATGTGATGCGCTACGACGATCTCGACGCGGCGATCCGGCTGCACAACGACGTCGCGGCGGGGCTGTCGTCGGCGATCTTCACGACCGACATGCGTGAGGCCGAGCGCTTTCTGGCCGCAAGCGATTGCGGCATTGCAAACGTCAATCTCGGAACCAGCGGGGCCGAGATCGGCGGAGCATTCGGCGGCGAGAAGGAAACCGGCGGCGGGCGCGAAAGCGGGTCGGATGCGTGGCGTCAATATATGCGGCGCGCGACGAATACAGTGAATTATTCGGACGCGCTGCCGCTCGCGCAGGGGGTGAGTTTCGAACTCTAATGGCGAGCGGCCACTCAAAATCCCGTTCGTGTCGAGCGAAGTCGAGACACCATGGAGCCGTATACGCCCGATGGTCATCTCGACTTCGCTCGCTGCGAACGGAACAGGGAGGGCTGCGTCAGTCGGGCCGCCAGCCGAAACCTTGGTCGAGCGCCACGACTTCTCCCGCGGTCCCCACCGGCTCCACCTCTCCATCGGTCAAAAACGCCAGCATCGTCGCATCGCTCGCATCGACATGCGCGAGCGTGCGCTTGCCTTCGGGCGTGCGCGCCACGACGACACCCCCCTTCGGCGCGCCGTCGCGCCCGTAAAACACCGTGTAGCTTTCGATCGTCGCCGGCCCGGTATAATCCTCGACGAGTTTGGGCACCGGGCCGCGCTTTGCATCGGCCTCGGCTTGATAGTCGAAATCCTGGGGGAAACTGGCGGCGGCAATCGGCTCCTTGCCCAGCACGATACAATGATTGTCGGTTGCAAAGCCGCCGTTGGCGAAGAGAAAACCATAACGGCCCTCGTTCCGCAGTTTTAGGACCATCGAGACGATCGCGTGGCTCATATAATTGGCGATCGGCCCGCCGCCGAAGGTCAGCCCGCCGAACACGGTCGCGGGACGGTCCCACGGCCAGCCGAGAATGCGGCGCGCCATCTTGGGCACGCAAGGGAAGCAGCTGTACAGCTCGACGCAATCGAAATCGTCGGCCGTCATGCTGTTCAACGCGAGCGTGCGGGCGATCGACGTTTCCATACCGGCGCTGTGATCGTAGCGATCGCGGGCGAGGATGCTGGGCGGCTCCTTCGCCGCCGCGCCCATGCCGACATATATGAGGCGATCCTCGGCAATGCCGCGCCGCCGCGCTTCGGCGAGGCTGGCAACGAGGAAGCCCGCGCCCTGATTGACCGATGAATTCGCGACCATCAGCTTTGAATAGGGAAAGGCGATCGGGCGGTTGCGTTCGTCGATGTGCAGGATGTCTTCGGGGGTCGCGGGCTTGCGGATCCATGCGTTGTCGTTTGCGGCGGCCACCTCCGAAAAGCGCGACCATATCTCGGCGCTTTCGGACTGAGCTTCGGCAAGGCTTTGCCTCCAGGCGGCACGCGTCGCGTTTTCGTAGAGCGGATAGACATCGACCGGCGCCGCCAGGCCGTGTTTCTGCGCATAGGTCGGCTCATGGCGGGTGGCGACCTTGCGCACCGCATTATAGCTCTTGTCCTCGCCGCTCGCAGCCTTGGCGGCGCGGGCCGCGGCGGTGCGCAAGGCTTCGCCGCCAACGATGGCGGCGAGCCTGACCTCGCCAGCGCCGATGCGGTTCGCGGCCTCGTTCAGCAAGCGGACGGGGGTGTCGCCGTGCGGCGCGGCGGACTGGTAATTGATTGGCGGCGTGGCGCCGATCGCCGCCGCCAGGGGTTCGCAGAGTTTGCCGAGGTGATGGAAACTGATCTGGTCGACGATCGCGAGGCTGTCGATGTCAGCGAGCGGGACGCCCGCGTCGTCCGCGGCGATCTTGAGCGCGGCGACCATCAGCCCGAGCGAATCCAGTCCCTGATCGGGATCTCCGGGGCGGTCGTTGATTTGTCCGACGCCGATAATGACCGGAATACGCTCGGCATCGGTCATCCTAGCGCGCCTTCCATTCGGGCTTGCGCTTCTGCGCGAAGGCGAGCGGGCCTTCGCGCGCATCTTCGCTCCGCATCAGCGCGCTCCGCTCGAGCGTGTTATGCTCCCAAAAGGGGGCATCCGATGCAATGCGGCCGTCCTGAATGCCGAGCGCAACGCGCTTCGAAGCCTGCACCGACAATGGGGCGTTGGCGGCGATCTTTCCGGCTAGCGCGATCGCAGTCGGCATCAGCTCGGCGAGCGGCACGACATGATTGACGAGCCCAAATTCGGCGGCACGCGCCGCCGGGATCGGGTCGCCCGTCAGCATATATTCCATCGCCAGCTTGCGCGGCAGCTGCTGCGCCAGCCGGAAGGCGCCGCCCGCCGCGGCGAACAGCCCGACCTTGACCTCCGGCAGCCCGAATTGCGCGTGGTCGGCGGCGACGATGATGTCGCTCATCAAGGCGATCTCGCACCCGCCGCCGAACGCGAAACCATTGACCGCGGCGATGATCGGTTTCGAGATCGGGTGCGCGACCATGCCGGCGAAGCCCCACGCCTGCTGCGCTGGATCGGAAGGGGCCAGGCTTTCGCCGCGCGACAGCGCCACCAGATCGGCGCCGGCGCAGAAGCTCTTGTCGCCCGCGCCGGTGATGACGACCGCGCGGATTTCGGGATCGTTTTCCGCCTCTTCGAGCGCGGTGCCGATGCCGACATGGACCGCGGCGTTGACTGCGTTGCGCGCCTCGGGCCGGTTGATCGTGACGATCAGTATGTGACCTTGGCGTGTCGTGAGGATGGTGGTGTCGGTCATCTCGAATCTCTCCCTTTGGCGGAGTATCGCGGGTGGTTGACGTTTACGTCAACTGTAAAGGGTGCAGCCGCTCTCACCGTCATTGCGGCTGCAGCGAAGCAATCTCCAGGCATCGGCCTTAGGCGACGCCGATAGCTGGAGATTGCCGCGTCGCCTTAGGCTCCTCGCAATGACGAAGTCGGTTAAATCGACTGCCCGGTCTTCGCCCAGTCGGCGAGGAAGCCTTCAATACCCTTTTCGGTGAGGATATGCTTGAACAGTCCTTTGATCACCGACGGCGGTGCGGTCATCACGTCGGCGCCGATCTTCGCGGCTTCGAGCACATGGATGCCGTGGCGCACGCTCGCGACGAGGATTTCGGTCTCATAGCCGTAATTGTCGTAGATCAGCCGAATATCGGAGATCAGCTGCATCCCGTCGAACCCATTGTCGTCATGACGACCGACGAAGGGCGAGACGAAGGTCGCGCCCGCCTTGGCGGCGAGCAGCGCCTGCGCCGCCGAGAAGCAGAGCGTCACATTGACCATCGTGCCGTCGCTGGTCAGCGCCTTGCAGGTTTTCAGCCCGTCGATCGTCAATGGCACCTTGATGCAGACATTGTCGGCAATCTTGCGGAGGATTTCGGCCTCTTTCATCATCGTGTCATGGTCGAGCGCGACGACTTCGGCCGAGACGGGGCCGGTGGTCAGCGCGCAAATCTCGCGCGTAACTTCCTTGAAATCGCGGCCCGACTTCGCGATCAGCGACGGGTTGGTGGTGACCCCGTCGAGCAGACCGGTCGCGGCGAGCTCCTGAATGGCGTCGATTTCGGCGGTGTCGGCAAAGAATTTCATGGGATGGGCTTTCTTGCGGGCAGGTGATTCGGCTTGGTCATCGCCCTAGAGCAATGAACGTCAAATATGAACCGTGCTCGCCTTTTCGTCATGCCGGACTTGATCCGGCATCCATAGCCGCGGCGCTGAATGGACCCCGGATCAAGTCCGGGGTGACGAATGTGGAAAGAGGCTGGCGTTCGTCCTTTGTTCACGTTAAGCGCTGATCATGGCCAAAGCAAAGCGTCAATATGTTTGCCAGAATTGCGGGGGCGTCTCTTACCGTTGGCAGGGTCAGTGCGCCGATTGCGGCGAGTGGAACACGCTGGTCGAGGAGGCTGCCGAAACCGCGTTTTCCGCCAAGCACGACCTCAGCAAAGGCGGGCGGACGCTGGCGCTTGAAACGCTCGATGCCGCGAGCGCGATGCCCGAGCGGATGCTGTGCGGGATCGCCGAATTCGACCGCGCATTGGGTGGCGGTTTCGTCGCCGGATCAGCGACCCTGATCGGCGGCGATCCCGGAATCGGCAAATCGACCCTGCTGTTGCAAGCGGCGGGGCGGCTGGCCAAGGCAGGCAAGTCGGTCGTTTATATCAGCGGTGAGGAGGCGGCAGCGCAAGTGCGGCTGCGCGCGCAGCGACTGGGGCTGGGCGATGCGCCGGTTGCGCTCGCCAGCGCGACATCGGTGCGCGACATCCTCGCCACGCTCGACAGCCGGACCGCCGATTTTGTCGTCATCGATTCGATCCAGACGATGCACAGCGACCTGATCGACAGCGCGCCGGGAACTGTGAGCCAGGTGCGCGCGAGCGCGCAGGAACTGATCCGCTATGCGAAGGACAGCGGCGCCGCGATCGTACTCGTCGGCCATGTGACGAAGGACGGGACGATCGCCGGGCCGCGTGTGCTGGAACATATGGTTGACACCGTGCTGGCATTCGAGGGTGAGCGCAGCCATCAATATCGCATCCTGCGCGCGGTGAAGAACCGCTTTGGGGGCACCGACGAGATCGGCGTTTTCGCAATGGGTGAGGAAGGGTTGGGCGAGGTTTCGAACCCGTCGAGCCTGTTCCTCACCGACCGCAGCCGCGACGTGCCCGGGTCGGTGGTATTCCCTGCGCTGGAAGGCACGCGGCCCGTGCTGGTCGAAGTGCAGGCGCTGACCGTGCGGCTGGCGAGCGGGGCCACTCCTCGCAGGGCTGTCGTCGGGTGGGACAGCGGGCGGCTCGCAATGGTGCTTGCGGTGCTAGAGGCGCGCTGCGGGCTGCAAATGGGCGCGGCCGAAGTCTATTTGAACATCGCCGGTGGATACCGGCTCACCGATCCTGCCGCCGACCTTGCGGTCGCCGCGGCGCTGATCTCGGCGTTCAGCGAGCGGCCGGTGCCCGCCGAAGCGATCGTCTTTGGCGAACTGTCGTTGTCGGGCGAAGTGCGACCTGTATCGCACGACGCGCTGCGTCTGCGCGAAGCGGCAAAGCTGGGTTTTTCAAGCGGCTGGGGGCCGAAGGGCATGAAGCGCGTGAACGGTATCGGCGTCACGGGCTTTGCCCGGCTGGGCGAACTCGTTGACCTGATGCTCGGGCGCGACTAGCCCCGCCAGAATGGGAAGTCTGACGGCTCTGGATATTATCGTGCTGACGTTCGTCGGCGGCGGCGCGGTGCTGGGTTTCATGCGCGGCCTGGTGCAGGAAGTGACGACGCTGCTCGCATGGGTGCTGGCGATTGCGGCGGTGTATTTTTTCCACGCGCCCGTGACCGATTTCGCCAGCGGCTGGGTCGGCTCGGGCGGCGGCGCCGCGGTCCTCGGATTCGTCTTGCTGTTCGGCGGCGTCTTTGCAATCGCAAAATGGGGCTCACGTGCGATGGGACGGCGCAGCCGCGCGTCGATCGTTGGCGGGTTCGATCGCGGACTAGGCGCTGGGTTCGGCGCGATCAAGGGGTTGCTGGTCGCGACGATCGGCTTCATGCTGCTGACCTTGCTTTACGACATCGGTTACGGGACCGCGCCGCGCCCCGAATGGATGACGGCCAGCCGCACCTACCCCGCATTGAGTGCAAGCGGCGCGGCGATGAGCAAGGTGATTGCCGACCGCCGCGCCGAGGCGCGCGATGCTCAGGCGAAGGCGGGCGATATATGAGCGCGCCGCTTTATAATCGCGACATATTGGCGCTGGCGATTGCCACGGCCGATTATCTGCCGAATCCTGAAGCCCAATTCCGGACAAGCAAGCGCGCGCCGCTGTGCGGGAGCGCGATCATCCTCGACCTGGACACCGACGAGGGCGGGCGCGTGGCGCGCGTCGGCCTGCATGTCGAGGCGTGCGCGCTGGGGCAGGCGTCGGCGGCGCTGCTCGCGCGTCATGCGCCGGGTCGCAGCCTTGCCGACCTGCGGCAGGCGCGCGACGGCATCGCGGGCTGGTTCGCGGGCACCGGCGAGCAACCCGACTGGCCGGGGTTCGACCTGCTCGCTCCGGCGCGCGACTATCCGGCGCGCCACGGCGCGATCCTCTTGCCCTTCGACGCCGCGATCGCTGCGCTCGAACGGCGGGCGGCGGCGGCATGATCTTGCTGGCGCTTTCGGCCGCGACAGCCGAGGCGGCCGAGAAAGCGGCCGAGGCCGCGACCGACACCGCGCTGCTCGAAGGCGCGATCCTGCTGGGCGTCGCAACGCTCTTCGTGCTGATCTTCCGCCGCCTCGGTTTGGGGGCGGTGCTCGGCTATCTGATCGCGGGCGCGATCGTCGGACCGCACGGGCTGGCGCTCGTCGGCGGCGGTGAATCGAAGCTGGCGATTGCCGAACTCGGCATCGCGTTCCTGCTGTTCCTCGTCGGGCTCGAACTCCACCCGCGGCGGCTGTGGCAGCTGCGCCGCGCGATCTTTGGGCTCGGCATGACCCAAGTGGTTGTCACAGGGCTGATCCTCGCCGGACTTATCTACCTCTTGCTGGGTTTCAGCCTCGCGGCGGCGATCGCGCTTGGACTGCCGCTCGCGCTTTCGTCGACCGCGCAGGTGTTACCGGGCCTCAAAAATTCGGGGCGCATCAACTCGCCGTTCGGCGAAAAAGCCTTTTCGATCCTGCTGTTTCAGGATCTCGCGATCGTGCCGATGATTACGATCGTTGCCGCGCTGTCGCGCGCTCCTGCCGACCCGTCAGCGCCGCCCGGCTGGATGCTCGCGTTCTACACGGTAGGCGCGATCATCGGACTCGTGCTGGCAGGGCGGTTCATCGTCAACCCGCTGCTGCGGCTCATCGGCCGTTACGGCGAGCGCGAATTATTTGTGGTCGTCGGGCTGCTCGCGGTGCTCGCGAGCGCGGCGCTGATGCACAGCCTGCACCTGTCGACCGCGCTCGGCGCCTTCATCGCGGGCGTGATGCTCGCCGACTCCCCTTATCGGCACGAGATCGAGGCCGACGTCGAGCCGTTTCGCCTGATCCTGCTCGGCCTGTTTTTTCTTGCGGTCGGGATGGTGCTCGACATCAATGTCGTGCTGTCGGATCCGCTGCGCATCTTTGGGCTGGCGGCGGGGCTCGTCATCGTCAAACTCGCGGTACTGACCCTGATCGTCCGTGCTTTCGGGAAACCCTGGAAGGCTGCGCTTGGCCTCGGGCTACTGCTAAGTCAGGGCGGCGAGTTCGGGTTTCTGCTCTTCGCTCAGGCGGCCGAAGCGCAGCTGATCTTGCCCGAGGCGGCGAGCCTTTTCAGCGCTGTCGTGACGCTGTCGATGGTCTCGACGCCTTTCCTAATGCTGTTCGCGCGCAATCTGGAATTCTCGCCTGACCCCGAAGGCCCCGAAATGGACGGTCCCGAACATGCGCCGCGCGGATCGGCGCTGGTGATCGGTTATGGCCGCGTCGGCCAGACCGTGGCGCAGATGCTCCACGCGGTCGATTGCTCGGTCACGCTCATCGACAAGAAACCCAGCCAGATCGAGCGATCGGGGCGCTTCGACACAAAAGTCTATTATGGCGACGGGCTGCGCCTCGACTTGCTGCGGCGCGCCGGCGCAGACGATGCAAAGCTTATTATCTATTGCATCGACGATGCGGCGTTCGACGCCGCGACGATGCGTCCGATCGTCGAGGCCTTTCCACACGCGCGGGTGCTCGCGCGTGTGTTCGATCGCCGCCAGCTGATCGCGATCGACGGCGCGGGCATCGCAGGCGCGGTCCGCGAGGTGTTCGAAAGCTCGGTCGCGCTAGGTCTGAAGGCGCTCGCCGAACTCGACGTTGATCCCCGCGAGATGGAGGATGTCGAATCGGCCTTCCGACAGCTCGACGAAACGCGGCTGGCAGCGCAGATCGACGAAGGCGACCTGAGTGCGGGAATGGATCATCGTTTCAAGCCCGGCGGCGGACGCGAGGCCGACAGCGTGATCGAAACATTCCGCCAGCGCCGCCGCGCGGCGAAAGCGGCGCGTGAAGAGGATGCAGCGCCGGTCTGATCGCCACGGGTATGCGATTACGCGCCGCGATGCCCGTCGAGGAAGGCCGCCACCGCATCCAGACCATATTCGTCGGTAACGAAGCTTTGCCCGATGCCGCGGGTCAGTATCAGCGGCAGTTTGCCGCCGCGCACCTTCTTGTCGTGCGCCATATGCGCCGCTAGCGCGGCGCCGCCGCTGTTGATGCCCGCGCTGGCCAGGCTGTACGGCAGGTCGACGCTGGCGAGGTGATCGCGCACGCGCGCGGCGTCGGCGACAGGACAGAGGCCGTTTGCGGCCGAAAACTGGTGTGCCAGAACCATTCCCGCCGCAACCGCCTCGCCGTGGAGCAACCGATCCGAATAACCCGTCTCCGCCTCGAGCGCGTGACCGAAGCTGTGGCCGAGGTTGAGCAGCGCGCGAATATCCTGCGTCTCGCGCTCATCGGCGGCGACGATGCGCGCCTTCGCGGCGACGCTATGCGCAATGGCGTGGGCGCGCGCGGCGCTGTCGCCAGCGAGGAGCGCGGCGCCGTTAGTTTCGCACCAGCTAAAGAAGTCGGCGTCGTCGATCAGCCCATATTTTACGACCTCGGCATAGCCCGCACCGAGTTCGCGTCGCGCGAGCGTTTCGAGCGTCGTCGGGTCTATCACGACCATCGCCGGCTGGTGAAAGGCGCCGATCAAATTCTTGCCCGCGGGGACGTTGATCGCGGTCTTGCCGCCGACGCTGCTGTCGACCTGCGCGAGCAGGGTCGTCGGCACCTGAATGAAATTGCAGCCGCGCTTTACAATGCTGCACGCGAAACCGACGAGATCGCCGATCACGCCGCCACCGAGCGCGATGACATGGTCGCTGCGTTCGATGCCTTCGCCGATCAGCCACTCGGTCAGGCGCGCGAGCCCCGCCCAGCTCTTCGTTGCCTCGCCCGGATCGAGGACGAAGGAGGAGAAGGAGATATTCTCCATCGCCAGCGCAGTGCCGAGCGGAATCAGATAATGTTCGGCGACGTGCGCGTCGGTAACGATCATTGTCCGGGGGCGCCGCAGCAGCGGCGCGACATGCGCGCCGATGTCGCGGATCAGCCCGTCGCCGATCAGGATCGGATAGCTGCGGTCGCCCAGTTCGACGGTCAGCTTTTCCATGTAGCGAGTGCCTCCAATATCGCGCGCACCGTATTCTCATGCGGCGTACTTGCCGAGCTGACGCGGATGTGCGCCTCGGCATAGATCGGATTGCGGACCGCCGCCAGTTCGCGCAGCACCTCGCCGGGGTCGCGGTCCTTCAGCAGTGGGCGGTGACTGCGCCTGCCGACACGCTCGACGAGCGTCGGAATGTCGGCGTCCAGCCAGACGCACAGGCTGTCTTTCAAGATCAGCGCGCGCGTCTCGTTATTGATAAAAGCGCCGCCCCCGGTTGCGAGCACCATCGGTTTGCCACCGAGCAAGCGTGCGATGACGCGGCGCTCGCCGTCGCGGAAATGCGCCTCTCCGAAACGCGCGAAAATATCGGCGATCGTCATGCCCGCGGCGCGCTCGATCTCGTCGTCGGCATCGGCGAACCGCATACCCAGCCGCTGAGCGAGACGGCGGCCGACGGTCGACTTTCCCGACCCCATCAGGCCGACGAGCACGATCGACCGGTCGCGGATCGACGCGGGAATGGCGTCGGGCGACGATCGGGCCGGGCTTTTCGGGTTTCGCGACATGGTGCGCGCGGCTATACCGCGCGGACCGGAGGGAACAATGGTTTTGCTGCGGGGCAAATGGGACGAGCGGTGCGCGCGCGATATTGCGAACGGCGCCGGGATGGGGAAAAGCCCTGCCGACGGGGCTATGTCCGGTGATTGAGGTGGATGTGAACGACAAGATGGCCGAAAGGGCGCTGCGATGAAGCGGACGACATTCACGTTGGCGCTGGGGCTCTCGGCGGCCGTGCTCGTGCTGCCGGCGATCGCGCAGGAATCGCTGTTGCCCGAAGGCTTCGGCAACCCCGCCGACACGCCCGCGCCGCGGCCCGCTCCCACACCTGCGCCTTCGCCGACGCCGGGTTCACCGCCCGTGAACGGCAGCGCCCCGCCTGCGGTCGTCCCGACGGTCGGCGGCGCGGCGAGCGATGCGGAGGCAGGCGACGATGGAGAAGATGGCGAAGAAGAGGTCGAATCAGGCGGGCTGAAATATGACCTGCCCCCTGGCGCGCGCCGCCTTCTGACGCGCATCGGGCCGCTGACGCCCGAAACCGGCGGGCTTGCGCCCGATGCCTTTGGCGTCCGCGGACAATATGCCGCGGCGATCATGCGCAGCACGAACGGTCAGCTCGCCTCGCGCTGGGGGCAGATATTGCTGCGCCGCGCGCTGGCTTCGGCGATCGATACGCCCGAAACGATCAATGGCGCCGACCTGGCGGCCGAACGCGCGTCGCTCCTGCTTCGCATGGGCGAATCGACCACGGCGCGGCGGATCGTCCAGTCGGTCGACTATGACCGCGCGAGTCCGCAGCTCGTCGCGGCGGCGCAGCAGACTTATCTCGCGAACGCCGATCCGGCTGGGCTTTGCCCTTATGTGCCCGCCGGGCTGGCGCATGGCGACCAGCAAAGCTGGCGCCTCGCGTCGGCAATTTGTGCGGGACTGTCGGGCGAGGCGGGTCCGGCGGGCTGGGCGATCGGCCGCGTGCGCTCGAGTGGGCGGTTGTCGAACTTCGACATCCTGCTCGCCGAGCGCGTACTGGGCGCGACGGGCGCCGGGAGGCGATCGACGACGATCGAATGGGACAATATCGACCGGCTGACCAGCTGGCGCTTCGGCATGGCGACCGCGACGGCGATTGAGGTGCCCGAGGCGCTGCGCACGGCTGCGCCCCCATATATGAAGGGTTGGACCGTGCTCGCGCCGATGACCGACATGACGCCGCGAGTGGCCGCTGCCCCCGAAGCGGCAGCACGCGGTGTGCTGTCGAGCGAGGCCTATGTGTCGCTGCTGAGCGCTGCGGCGGGCGAGGAAGAGCCCGGCGAGTCGCTTGCAGCGCGGACGGAGCAGCTGCGCATCGCATTCAGCGCGGCCGCGGGGGCCGATCGCTATGCGGCGATGGAGGAACTTTGGAGTGCGGCGAGGACGCCCACGGAAGCCTATGCGACAATGGTGGCGACCGCACGGGCGGCCGCGGCCCTGCCGCCCGATACCGAAGTCGGCGGCGATCCGTGGCAACTTGTGGGTTCGATGCTCGCGGCGGGCTATGACATGAACGCGCGCGCCTGGGTGCCCACCGTGACGGCAGGGAGCCGTGCGTGGGGTGTGCTTGCGGTCGGAGCACCGCGGACGCTGAGCGGCATGGGCGCCGGCGCTGTCGGGCGTTTTGCCGAGAATGACGACAGTAGCGATTATCTGCGATCGAAATTTCTGCTTGCGGGTCTTGCCGGTCTCGGGCGGCTTGACGCCAATGCCGCGGCCGCTGCGGCGGGTGACCTTGACGTAGATCTGGCACGGCAGACGCGTTGGACGCGCGGGATCATGGCGGCTGCCGAGCGGCGCGAACCGGGAATGGTGGCCTTGCTCGCCGCGGCCGGGATGCAGGGCGAATGGTCGAAAGTGCCGCCTTATCACCTCTATCATATTGTTCGCGCGCTGCGCGAAGTGGGCCTGACGGCCGAAGCGCGGATGATCGCCGCCGAAGCGCTGGTGCGTGTCTGACGCAGGCCTGATCGACCGCTTTCTGGAGATGATGGCGGCCGAGCGCGGCGCCTCGCGCAACACGCTTGCGGCCTATCGCCGCGATCTGGAGCAGGCGGCCGAATGGCTCAAAGGGCCGCTCGCCACGGTCGATGCGGCGGCGCTGCGCCAACTGATGGCCGATTATCGCTCGCTGGCGGCGAGCAGCGCGGCGCGCAAGCTGTCAGCGCTGCGGCAGTTTTTCGCCTTCCTCCTCGATGAAGGCGAGCGTTCCGACAATCCGGCGCTCGACGTTGCGCGCCCGACGACGCGACGTCCGTTGCCACGCATTTTGACGCATGGCGATGTCGCGCGGTTGTTCGAGCAGGCGGCGACCGAGGCTGCGGGCGAAGTGCCGCCTGCGGGTGCGGTGCGGATGCTGCTGTTCCTCGAACTCCTCTATGGATCGGGGCTGCGCGCGAGTGAATTGGTGTCGCTTCCACGCCGCGCTGTCGCGGCTGAGCGTGAATATCTGATCGTCCGCGGCAAGGGCGACAAGGAGCGGCTGGTGCCGCTGTCGGCGCGCGCGCGCGCAACGTTCGATCGCTGGTTGCCTATGGTTGGCGATGGATCGCCATGGCTGTTTCCGTCGGGTAAGGCGCATATCTCGCGCGTGCGGCTGTTCCAGATGCTGCGCGACCTCGCCGCGCGGGCGGGCATCGATCCGGCGATGGTCAGCCCGCACGTCCTGCGCCATGCATTCGCGACCCACCTGCTCGAAGGCGGGGCCGATCTGCGCGCTCTGCAACTCATGCTCGGTCACGCCGACATCGCGACAACCGAAATCTACACGCATGTCGACAGCCGTCGCCTCGTCGAACTGGTCAATCGGCGGCACCCGCTTGCGCGGATGGGGGCGAATGACCCGGACGTTGACGTCGAAGCGCCATCCGCCTAGCGGTCCCCCTATGACAGCCTTTCTGGACTTCGAAAAACAGGTCGCGGCGCTCGATCGGCAGATCGCCGAATTGCGCGAAATGGGGGACGACCCCACCCTCAATATCGATGCGGATATTGCCCGACTGGAGGACAAGTCCGCCAAACTGCTCCGCGACATCTATGCCCGGCTCACGCCGTGGCAGAAGACGCAGGTTGCACGCCATCCCGACCGGCCGCATTTCAAACATTATGTCGCGGGATTGTTCGACGACTGGATGCCGCTGGCGGGCGATCGCAACTTTGGCGACGACCAGGCGATCCTCGGCGGGCTGGCCCGCTTCCGCGGACGCCGCGTGATGGTGATCGGCCATGAAAAGGGTGACGATATTCCGTCGCGGATGAAGCATAATTTCGGCATGGCGAAGCCCGAGGGCTATCGCAAGGCGATCCGTCTGATGCAGCTTGCCGACCGCTTCGGCCTGCCGGTGGTGACGCTCGTCGATACATCGGGCGCCTTTCCCGGCATCCAGGCCGAGGAGCGCGGACAGGCCGAAGCGATCGCGCGCTCGACTGAGCAATGCCTCGCATTGGGTGTGCCGATGGTCGCCGCGGTGGTCGGCGAGGGCGGTTCGGGCGGTGCGATCGCGCTGGCCGCAGCGAATCGCGTGCTGATGTTCGAACACGCCGTCTATTCGGTGATCTCGCCCGAAGGCTGCGCGTCGATCCTTTGGCGCACGTCGGACAAGGCGGCCGATGCGGCGGCGGCGATGAAGATGTCGGCGCAGGATCTGCTGGGGCTGAAGATCATCGACCGCATCGTTCCCGAACCCGTTGGCGGCGCGCACCGCGCGCCTGAAGTCGCCATTGCGGCGCTCAGCGATGCCATCGAGCAGGAGCTGGGCGCCTTGACGGGCCTGCCGCGCGACACCTTGCTGGCGTCGCGCGAGGAAAAATTCTTGGCGATGGGACGCGCTTAATACCCTTGGAACCCCATCCTTCCTGACAGCGTTCCCTTTTCAGAACACCGGTCGGCGCAGCGTCGCGCTCGCCGTGTGCCCTCTGAAAAGATTGGTATATTCTGGACATGACAATAATGGGAGGCGCGATCATGGGTCGGTTGACGACGGTGACGGCAATTGCGGCGATTTTGGCAGGCTGCGCGGCGGCTGGCGGCGGCGGGATGAACGACACCGCCGACGCCCGGACTAAACCGATCCAGACCGCCACCAGCATTTCAGCTGCCGAGCGCAAACAGGGCGACGAGGCACATCCGCAGCTGCTGCGGGAATTTGGCGGCGCCTATAACGGACCGCAGGCGTCCTATGTGAACCGCGTCGGACAGAATATCGCGGTCCAGTCGGGTCTCTCGCGCTCGCCAAGTGACTTCACGGTGACATTGCTCAATTCGCCGGTGAACAATGCCTTCGCGATCCCCGGCGGTTATGTCTATGTGACGCGCCAGCTGATGGCGCTAATGAACGACGAGGCCGAACTGGCCGGTGTGCTGGGTCACGAGGTCGGCCACGTCGCCGCGCAGCACAGCAAGAAGCGTCAATCGGCGGCGACGCGCAACTCGATCCTCGGCGTACTTGGCGCGGTGCTGGGCAGCGCGATTGGGGACAGTGGCGGGCTTTTGGGGGGGCTCGGCGGGCTGCTCCAGAATAATGCGATGCGTGTCGCTCAGTTGGCGACGCTCGGATTCTCGCGCAGCCAGGAACTGGAAGCTGACCAGCTCGGCGTTCAATATCTGCGCAGCGCGGGCTATGATCCGATGGCATTGTCGACCATGCTTGCGAGCCTCGCCAACCAGACCAGCCTCGACGCGCGCCTTTCCGGCGGCGACGCGCGCTCGCTTCCGGAATGGGCGAGTACACACCCCGACCCGGCTTCGCGCGTGCGCAATGCCGAGGCGCTGGCAAGCCGGGCCGGCGGCGCGGGTGGCAATCGAAACGCAGCCGCCTTTCTCGCTTCGGTCGATGGCGTGCTTTACGGCGACGATCCCGCGCAGGGCGTCGTCGAGGGACGCGATTTCCTGCATCCCGACCTTCGCCTTCGCTTCACGGTCCCGAGCGGTTATGGAATGCAGAACGGGACCGACGCAGTGTCGATCAGCGGCAACGGCGGGCAGGCGCAGTTTTCCACCGCGCCCTACAGCGGCGACATGAATGCCTATATCGCGTCGGTTTTCCGTGCAGTGGCGGGCAACACTGCGATCAGCCCCGGAACGATCCAGCGTACGACCGTGAACGGAATCCCGGCCTCCTATTCGACCGCGCGCGTCAACAGCCAGTCGGGCCAAGTTGACGTCACCGTCTTCGCCTATGAATTTTCGCGCAGCCAGGCGTTTCATTTCGTCACGCTGACCCAGGCCGGGCGTAGCAGCGTGTTCAATTCGATGTTCAGCAGCGTGCGGCGGCTGAGCACTGCGGAAGCGACCGCGATCCGGCCGCGGCGCGTCGATGTTGTCACGGTAAGCAGCGGCGACACGGTCGCCAGCCTCGCTCGAAGGATGGCGTACAACAATTACCAGGCCGAACGGTTCCAGGTTCTCAACCGGCTGAGCGCGTCGAGCCGCCTGATGCCGGGGCAAAAGGTAAAAATCGTCGTCTATTCCGGGCGGTAGAAGGTCGCGCACAAAAAAGGGCGGTGGGGGACCCACCGCCCTTTCCGATTTGACTACTTGCCGCGAAGCGGCAAGCGATTCTCGATCGGATATTAGTTGTCGAGGTTTTCAGCAACGTCGTTGAAGGTATTACCGACGCTGTCGCCAACCGCGCTCATCGCGGTGATGCCGGCGACGGCGATGAGCGCCGCGATCAGGCCATATTCGATGGCGGTGGCGGCTTTGGTGTCGCGGACGAACTTCTTGATGAACTTCATGACTGGTCTCCTGATTTCACTTACCCTGTTGACGGTCTGGTCTGGGTCAACATTGGCGGTTTAGGGCCTATAGGTTTTGAAAAGCTTAATGGTGCTGAGCGATCCGGCGCTTGCCACGGCCCAATATGGGACGCCGACCGCGACGCTACATATTCGCTTCGGCCGCCGCTGACACATTGCCCCACATCATATTGGTAGCGTCGGCGACATTGCCTACGGCGACGACGGCCGCCAAGAAGACTAGGGCCAGGATCAACCCGTATTCGACGGCTGTTGCGGCTCTGGTCGACCGCATCAGCCTGCAAAGAGTGCGCATTGTTCCGCCCCTGACTGGCATATAGTTCCCGAGATGCCGACACTTGCACAGGAAGGTTAACAATTTGCCCGAGTTTATCCCCGAAAAACCGCCAAAAACATCGCTTGTCGTGGTCGCGGCAACGCTTGTTGACCGCGACGGCAGATTGCTAGTCCAACAGCGGCCGGAAGGAACGGCAATGGCGGGATTATGGGAATTTCCGGGGGGCAAGGTTGAACCCGGCGAGACACCCGAGGCGGCGCTGATTCGCGAGCTCGACGAGGAGCTGGGGATCGACGTCGATCAGGCGTGTCTCGCTCCCGCCTGCTTTGCGAGCGACATGCTCGGCGACCGGCACCTGCTGCTCCTCCTCTACGTCTGCCGCAAATGGCGCGGGACCCCGGTTGCGCACCATGCGAGCGCGCTGCGCTGGGTGGGGCCGGTCGAGCTTCACGGCCTTGCCATGCCGCCCGCCGACAAGCCGTTAATCGGCTTGCTTGAGGCGCTGATCTGAACAGGGCGTCGCCCCGCCTCCGCGCGCGGTTGACGTTCATTCCCGCGGTTTCAACGCGTCGGCCAGCGAGGCCGTACCGCTGCCGCGCCGCGCGGGTTGCGGCTGATCGGGGTGCGGCGCCCAGCCGCTGAAGTGGACGATGCGGAAGGTTTCTGCAGTGCGTCCATCGGGGTCTGCGCCCGCGGCGAAGGCGGCGGCAATGCGCGCCGCCTCCTCGCGCGTCAGCGGCGGCGGCGCGGGATCGAGGCGGTTCGACAGGCCCGCGGCGCGTAGGTCGCGCACGAGCGTGCGCCAATCACCATAGCGCACGCTCAAAGCCTCGACATCGACGACGGGGAGCGCAAAGCCGACGCGCTGAAGCAGATTGCCCATTGCGGCGAGGTCGATCTGCGGGTGCATCCTCGCGACCGGGCGCACGCGATCGGCCACGACGGCACGGCGCAGCCGCGACAGGCTGCCGTCGCCGACGAAGGCGCCGAGCAGAAGCCCGTCGGGCGCGAGAAGCGCGCGCAGCCGCAGCAGCGCGCCGGGCACATCGTTGACGTTGTCGAGCCCCCCCGGCCAGACGATGAGGTCGAAGCTCTCGAACGGCAGGTCGATCGCATCGGCTTCGACTGCGATTGCGCCGGTTCGTGCGGCGAGCCGTGGCGCCGCCTCGACAATGCTGAGGTCGGTCCCGGTCGCGCGCAGGTCGCGGAGGAGCGCCGCGTCGTGCGCTCCGACGACGAGCGTGCGTGAAAAGCGGCGCGTGACCATCGCCAGCCGGTCGAGCAGCGTTTCGGCGATGATGGGCGCGAGGAAATTGGCATGTTCGGGCATGTGCGCCAGACGATCGCGCTGGGCACGGTGACGAGCGGAGGAAAATAGCGGGCGGGGAGGCTGCGACATGCGCCGCTTGTGCCGTCCCCGGCGATGCTTCACAAGCGGGCGATGGTGGGCGCGATGGGGAATAGGGAAAAAACAGGCACGCCGCGCCGTGCCGCGCCTCGGCTGGTTCAGGCCGCCGCGCGCGCGGTCGTCGACTATGCGCTGCCGCCGCGCTGCCCCGGTTGCGGGACGGTCGTCGGCGAGGATCGCCAGTTCTGCCTCGCCTGCTGGTCGTCGCTCGATTTTCTGGATGGTCCCTGCTGCGCGTCCTGCTCGCTGCCGCTGCCCTCTGCGATGCTGGGCGAGCGCATCCGGTGCGGCGCCTGCCTGGCCGAGCCGCCGCCGTTTGACGGGGCGCCAGCGGCCGTCGCATATGGTCCGGTGGCGCGAACAGTGGCGCTGCGGCTCAAATATGGGCGGCGCACAGGGCACGCGCGGTTGATGGCGCGGCTGATGGCGCGGCAGCTGGCGGCTTTGGGACCGAGTGAGGCGATGCTGCTCGTCCCGGTGCCCCTCCACCGCTGGCGGCTCTGGTCGCGCGGTTTCAATCAGGCGGGGCTGGTCGCCGACGAACTCGCACGGCTGACCGGAGCGCCGCGCGATCATCATCTGCTACGGCGCGTCAAGGCGACCGCCTCGCTGCGCGGCAAGGGACGAAGCGAACGCGAGCGCGTCGTGGCGGGGGCGTTCGCGCTGGCCGCCGATGCCAAGGTGCGCGCGGCAGGTCGCCACCTGGTGCTGGTCGATGACGTCCATGCGAGCGGCGCAACGCTGCGGGCTGCGGCGCGGGCGCTGCGCCGCAGCGGCGCGGCGCGCGTGTCGGCGCTGACCTGGGCGCGCGTTGTGCCCGATGTGGTAACCGGCAACGAAATTGACATTGCCTCGTTGGATTCCGATATGGACCAAAGGATGACAGGATAGGCGAATGGCCAAGATCGAAGTATATACCAAGGCGTTCTGCCCCTATTGCACGCGGGCAAAGATGCTGCTCGACCGCAAGGGCGCCGATTTCAGCGAAATCGACGTGACGATGGATCGCGCTGGCTTCGACGCCATGGTGGCGCGCGCGGGTGGGCGGCGGACGGTGCCGCAGGTGTTTATCGACGGCCGGCACGTCGGCGGCAGCGACGACCTCGCTGCGCTCGAGGCAAAGGGTGAGCTCGACGCGCTGATCGGATCGGCATAGGAGCCACGCCGTTGATCGTTTTCGACCTTTGCTGCGCCGCCGGGGGGCACCGGTTTGAAGCGTGGTTTGCCAGCAGCGAGAGCTTTGCCGACCAGCAGGCGCGCGGCCTGATTGCGTGTCCGATCTGCGGTGACAGCAACGTCCAGAAAGCCGTCATGGCTCCGCGCGTAGGGGCCAAATCGAATCAGCTGGTGGTGACGAAACCTGCTGCTGCTACACCCATCGACAATGATCCATCGCCCGACCTTGTGCGCAGAGCGATCGCCGAAATCGCGGCGAAACAGGCCGAAATGCTGCCGCATTCGCGCTGGGTCGGCCGCGATTTCGCCGCCGCAGCGCGCGCGATGCACGAAGGGCGCGCACCCGAGGACCTGATTCACGGCCAGGCGTCACCCGAGGAAGCCGAAGCGCTTCGCGATGACGGCATCGCTGCCATGCCGCTGCTCGTCCCTATTGTGCCGCCCGAAGCCGCTAATTGACCCAAGCCGATTGACGCTGCGCGCGCTGCCCCGCTACACGCACGCCGATGCACCCGTAGCTCAGCAGGATAGAGCATCAGATTCCTAATCTGGGGGCCACTGGTTCGAATCCAGTCGGGTGCACCATTTTTCCAAAGGTCAGGAAAAGTCAGCCCTACGCGGCGCCCGGTTTGGCGTGTCCGGTGGACAATTCCATGTTCGGGTTCTTGCCCGCGTCGGCAATCTGTCGGCGACGATTTTCCATATGTCTGAAAGAGCCAGACGAAAGCTGGCACAGTTAGGTCATGTAGGACAGCGTTTTTTGAAGTCCGGAATTGGGTGGTTGGCGGCCGTTCCAATCGGCCGTCGCCCCCGCGAAGGCGGGGGCCGCTGTCGGTTTACGCAGCGACGCAGGAAAAGGCCGATTGCGGCCCCCGACTTCGCGGGGGCAACGGATAGTTTCGGTCGCTCTTTGATATCCTTGTCCAGTTCGCGAGCGGGTTGGGGAGGGCGGCAACCGCGACGATCAGTCGGCTCACACCAGCGTTGCGCGCATTGTCGTGCGTCCGGCGGCATCGCGTGCCCATAGCCGCGCACCTTCGGCATCGTGCGCGAGGCAGAGGTCGAATGGTGCACCGTCGATGAGCGGCGCTTCGGCGCGGAAAGCGAAGTGGCGGGGGCTCAGTCCGGCGCGCAAGGCGTGATCCATCAGCAGCGTCGCGATCAGCGGGCCGTGGACGACGAGGCCGGCGTAACCTTCGACATCGCGCGCATAATCGCGGTCGTAATGGATGCGGTGCGCGTTGAAGGTCAGCGCCGAGTAGCGGAAAAGCAACACCGGGTCGGGTGTGATGCTGCGGACGGCGTCGGCCGGTTCGGGGGTGACGACGGCGGCAGGTGCCGCTCCGGGGACAGGCGCCGCGCCCGCCGCCCCGCGAAACACAATGTCCTGTTCTTCGCGGATCGCGGGGGCGCCATCCGCCGAAATCTCGTGGCACAGGGTCACGAACAACAAGTCGCCGCTCGCGCCGCGCTTGGGCTTGATCGCGTCGATCGTCGTCACGCGCGCCAGCGCAGCGCCGAGCGGAACGGGGGCCAGAAAGTCGATCCGGCTGCCTGCCCACATGCGGCGGGACAGCGGCACGGGCGGCAACAGGCCGTGCGCGTCGCGGCGCGGATGACCGTCTTCGCCGATCGCCGACTGGCGTGCGGTCGGCAGGAAATAGAGCCAGTGGCCGAGCGGCGGGACCATGCCCGGCGCCCATGGCGAGACATCGTGATCGAGCAGCGCGGCCAGGCTGGCGAGCGGCGCTGCGCTCGCGACATCCTCGCGCGTTTCGCTGCGGCCAACCCAGGTGGAATAGTCCTCCATCAGAAGCTCTTGGGCAGGCCGAGCGCGTGCGTCGCGACATGGCTGAGGATCAAATTCGTGCTGATCGGCGCGACCTGATAGAGGCGCGTTTCGCGAAACTTGCGCTCTATGTCATATTCCTCGGCAAAGCCGAAGCCGCCGTGCGTCTGGACGCACATGTCGGCGGCGTACCAGCTTGCTTCGGACGCCAGCATCTTCGCCATATTCGCCTCGGTCCCGCAGTCGGCGCCCGCATCGAACAGCCGCGCCGCCTTGTCGACCATCTCGGCGGCGGCGGCGATCTGGACCCAGGCGCGTGCGATCGGGAACTGGACGCCCTGATTCTCGCCGATCGCGCGGCCGAAGACCGAACGGTCCTTGGCATAGGCGGCCGCGCGGTCGACGAAGAAGCGGCCGTCGCCGATGCATTCGGACGCAATGAGGATGCGTTCGGCGTTCATGCCCGAGAGGATGTAGCGGAAACCCTTCCCCTCTTCGCCGACCAGGTTTGCCGCGGGGACTTCGAGATCGTCGAAGAACAGCTCGGTCGTCGCATGGTTGAGCATCGTTCGCACCGGGCGGACGGTCAGACCCTTGCCCACCGCGTCGCGCATGTCGACGAGCAGCACGCTCATCCCGTCCGAGGGCTTGGCGCATTCGTCGCGCGGCGTGGTGCGGCACAGCAGGATCATCAGGTCCGAATGTTCGGCGCGGCTGATCCAGATTTTCTGCCCGTTGACGACATATTTGTCGCCGACCCGTTTTGCGAAGGTGCGGATGCGCGTGGTATCGGTGCCCGCGGTCGGTTCGGTGACGCCGAACGCCTGCAGGCGGAGGTCGCCGGCCGCGATCGCGGGCAGGTAGGATTGTTTCTGCGCCTCCGACCCATGTTTCAGCAGCGTCCCCATCGTATACATTTGCGCATGGCACGCGCCGCCGTTGCAGCCCGACCGGTGGATTTCCTCGAGCACCGCGGTCGCGGCGCCGAGGCCAAGCCCCGAGCCGCCATATTGTTCGGGAATGAGCACCGACAGGAAGCCCGCTTCGGTCAGCGTGCGCACGAACTCGGTCGGATAGATGCGGTCGCGGTCGAGCCTTTGCCAATATTCGCCGGGAAAATCCGCGCACAGGCGGCGCACCGCCTCGCGGATTTCGGGGTAACTTTGCGGCTGAACTTCGGACATCGGCCTCTGGCTCTCCCCTGATCGTTGGGGACAGCCTTAGGATGCGAAGTTTTGGGCGCCAAGCCCTATCGCGCCCCTTTCAATCCGTTCGCCCTGAGCTTGTCGAAGGGCCGCCCTTTTCTTTCAGCGTTGCGGAAAAACGGTGCTTCGACAAGCTCAGCACGAGCGGATTGAGTATAGCGATGTGAGTCAGATGCCCGGAAGGTCGAGGCCCATGTCGCGCGCGCAGGCGATTGCGTCGGGATAGCCCGCATCGGCGTGACGCATCACGCCCGTACCTGGATCGTTCCACAGCGCGCGCTCGATCCGCTTTGCCGCTTCGGGCGTGCCGTCGGCGACGATCACCATGCCGGCGTGCTGCGAATAACCCATCCCGACGCCGCCGCCATGGTGGAGCGACACCCAGGTTGCGCCAGACGCGGTGTTGAGCAGCGCGTTGAGGAGCGGCCAATCCGAAACGGCGTCCGACCCGTCGCGCATCGCCTCGGTCTCGCGGTTCGGCGAGGCGACCGATCCCGAATCGAGATGGTCGCGGCCGATCACGAGGGGGGCTTGCAGCTCGCCCGACGCGACCATCTCGTTGAACGCAAGGCCGAGCCGATGGCGGTCGCCGAGCCCGACCCAGCAAATCCGCGCTGGCAGGCCCTGGAACCGAATGCGCTCGCGCGCCATGTCGAGCCAGTTGTGCAAGTGCGCATTGTCGGGAAGCAGCTCCTTCACTTTGGCATCGGTCTTGTAAATATCCTCGGGATCGCCCGACAGCGCCGCCCAGCGGAACGGGCCGATGCCGCGGCAGAAGAGCGGGCGGACATAGGCGGGGACGAAGCCCGGAAAGTCGAAAGCGTTTTCGACGCCCTCATCCTTCGCCATCTGACGGATATTATTGCCATAATCAGTCGTCGGTACGCCCGACGCCTGCATATCGAGCATCGCCCGGACATGCACCGCCATCGATGTCTTGGCGGCTCTAGCGACCGCAGCGGGATCGCTCTCACGCTTCGCAAACCATTGATCGAGGGTCCAGCCGGCGGGGAGGTAGCCGTTCACCGGGTCGTGCGCCGAGGTCTGATCGGTGAGCAGGTCGGGGCGGATGCCGCGGCCGACCATTTCGGGCAGGATCTCGGCGGCGTTGCTGAGCAGGCCGACCGATACCGGCTTTCCTTGCGCATGACTCGCTTCGATCATCGCCAGCGCCTCGTCGATGCTGCCCGCCTGCCTGTCGAGATAGCCGGTGCGCAGGCGCATTTCGATACGGCTCGGCTGGCACTCGATCGCGAGACAGCTTGCACCAGCCATCACCGCTGCGAGCGGCTGCGCGCCGCCCATGCCGCCGAGCCCGGCGGTGAGCAGCCAGCGGCCCTTGAGGTCGCCGCCATAATGCTGGCGGCCCATTTCGACGAAGGTTTCGTAGGTACCCTGAACGATGCCCTGGCTGCCGATATAGATCCAGCTGCCCGCGGTCATCTGACCGTACATCATGAGGCCCTTTTTATCGAGCTCATGGAAATGATCCCAATTCGCCCATTGGGGGACGAGGTTCGAATTGGCGAGCAGCACGCGCGGGGCGTTCTCGTGGGTCCGGAACACGCCGACCGGCTTGCCCGACTGGATGAGCAAGGTTTCGTCATTCTCCAGCCGCTTCAGCGTCTCGACGATCCGGTCATAGCTTTCCCAGTCGCGCGCCGCTCGGCCGATGCCGCCGTAAACGACCAGCTCGTGCGGCGCCTCGGCGACATCGGGGTGCAGGTTGTTCATCAGCATCCGCATCGGCGCTTCGGTGAGCCAGCTCCTTGCGGTGATTTGGGGGCCGGTCGCCGGCCGGATCACACGGCCGTTGTCGAGACGAGTCATGAACGTCCTTTCGCAAAATCGAGGGTCGCAGCGATCACTTGCTCCAGCACGGGCCGGATCGCGGTATGGAGGTCGAGGGGGGAGGGCCAGTTGGCGTGGGTGATCGCGTCGGGTTCGGCCATATAACCGCGCTGCGCGAGTTCCATCTGGATCGCGTGAACGCCATCGTCGGGGCGGCCGTAATGGCGCGTCGTCCAGCCGCCCTTAAAGCGGCCGTTGACGACATGGCTGTGGCCGCTCGCGGCGCAGATATTCGCGACAATCGTTTCGAGTTCGGGGGCCGCGGTCGCGCCGCCATTGGTGCCGATGTTGAATTGCGGCAATTCGCCGTCGATCAGGCGCGGGACATGGCTGCGGATCGAATGCGCGTCGTAAAGGACGACCTTGCCATGCGCCGCCCGCAGCCGGTCGAGTTCGGCGGTCAGCGTGTCGTGATAGGGGCGGTGATAGAGGTTGAGCCGCTGCACGATCTCGGCCTCGTCGGGCGGGTCGAAACGGTAAAGCGGCTCACCATCGAAGGTCGTCGTCGGGCACAGCTCGGTCGTCGCCTGTCCGGGATAGAGCGAGGCGCCCGACGGGTCGCGGTTCATGTCGATCACGCTGCGCGAGATGTCGGTCGCCACCAGCGTCGCTCCCATGTCGGCGGCGAAGGCGTAGAGGTCAGCGATCCACCAGTCGGTGTCGATCTGCGCGTGCCAGGGCGACACGAACTGCTCGTCGAGCCCCGCAAGACCTGTGCCGCCGTGCGGGAAGGCGATGACGAGCGGCGCGTCGCCGCGGTGGACGCGCAGCCAGTCCATCAGCCGACGCCCGGCAGGCTGGCGGGAACCGCGGCAACCAGGCTGCCCGAATGGATCAGCGCGGTCGCGGCTTCCATGTCGGGATGGAAATGCCGGTCGTCCTCAAGCGTCGGAACGGCGGCGCGGAGATGCTGGTGCGCGGCCTCCAGCGCGTCGCTTGATTTGAGCGGGGCGTGGAAGTCGATGCCCTGGCACGCCGCGAGCAGCTCGATGCCGATCACCGCGCTGGCGTTGTCGGCCATGTCGAGCAGGCGGCGCGCGCCATGCGCGGCCATCGACACATGGTCTTCCTGATTGGCGCTGGTCGGGATCGAATCGACGCTCGCAGGATAGGCGCGCTGCTTGTTTTCGCTGACCAGCGCGGCGGCGGTGACCTGCGGGATCATGAAGCCCGAGTTGAGCCCGGGGCGCGGGGTGAGGAAAGCGGGGAGGCCCGACAGCGCCGGATCGACGAGCATCGCAATGCGGCGCTCGGCAATCGAGCCGATTTCGCAGAGCGCTAATCCGATCATGTCGGCGGCAAAGGCGACGGGTTCGGCATGGAAATTGCCTCCCGAGAGCGCCTCATCGGTGTCGGCGAAGATCAGCGGATTGTCCGACACGCCATTCGCCTCGACGCCGAGTGTCGTTCCCGCCTGCCGCAGCAGATCGAGCACGGCGCCCATCACCTGCGGCTGACAACGCAGGCAGTAAGGATCCTGTACACGCGGATCGTCGACCGCGTGCGACGCGCGGATCGCCGATCCCGCCATCAGCGCGCGCAGGGCATCGCCGACCGCGCGCTGTCCGGCGTGGCCGCGCAGCGCGTGGATGCGCGCATCGAACGGCGCGTCGGAGCCCTTAGCCGCCTCGGTCGACAGCGCACCCGTGATCAGCGCCGACTGGAACAGGGTCTCGGCGCGGAACAGGCCCGCGAGCGCATTGGCGGTCGAAAACTGCGTGCCATTGAGTAAGGCGAGCCCTTCCTTCGGGCCGAGGTCGAGGGGCGCGAGGCCCGCCTGCGCCAGCGCCTCAGCGGCGGGCAGCGCCTTGCCGCCGACCTCGATTTCGCCGACGCCGATCATCGCCGCAGCCATGTGCGACAGCGGGGCGAGGTCGCCGCTCGCACCGACCGATCCCTGCGACGGCACAACAGGGGTCAGGCCTTTCGCGAGCATCGTTTCGAGCATCGCGACCGTCTCGCGCCGCACGCCCGATGCGCCGACGCCAAAGCTCGCGAGCTTCAATGCCATCATCAGCCGGACGACGGGAACGGGCGACGGCGCGCCGGTGCCCGCGGCATGGCTAAGCACGATGTTGCGCTGGAGCGTCGCCAGATCGTCGCTCGCGATCCGGACGCTCGCCAGCTTTCCGAAACCGGTGTTGATGCCGTAGACGGGCGCGCCCTTGGCGACGATGCGCGCCACGGCTGCCGCGCTCGCATCGATCGCATCCCACGCGCCGACGTCCAGCTTGGCGCTGGCGCCTTCGTAAATCGCGCGCCAGTCGGCGAGCGTCATGGCGCCGGCGTTGATGATCATCGTCCGTCCTTGATGCGTTGGTGAAGCGGGTTGAAGCCGATGCGATAGACGAGCTCGGCGGGGTCGCCGACGTCCCAGATCGCGAGGTCGCACGCCTTGCCGGTTTCGAGCGTACCGATCTCGTGCGACAGGCCGAGCGCGGCGGCGGCGTTGACCGTCACGCCGCGCAGCGCCTCGACCACCGTCAGCCCGAACAGGGTCGCGCCCATGTTGAGCATCAGCAACAGCGAGCTCGTCGGCGAGGTGCCGGGGTTGTTGTCGGTCGCGAGCGCGATGCGCACGCCGTGGCGGCGCATCGCGTTCACCGGCGGCAGTTTCGTCTCGCGCATGAAATAATAGGCGCCGGGGAGGAGCACCGCGACCGTACCCGCCTCCGCCATCGACCGGACGTCCTCGTCGGTCGCATGTTCGAGATGGTCGGCCGACAGCGCGCCGTGCCGCGCCGCGAGTGCGCTGCCGTGGAGCGCCGACAGTTGCTCGGCGTGAACCTTGACCTTGAGCCCATGTGCCTGCGCGGCGGCAAAGACCCGCTCGCATTGCGCTGGCGAAAAGCCGATGCCTTCGCAGAAGGCATCGACCGCGGTGGCGAGCGGCGCAGCGGCGGGAATCATCTCCGCCACAACGAGGTCGATATAGGCGTCGCTGTCGCCCTTATATTCGGGGGGCAGCGCGTGCGCGCCGAGGAAGGTCGGCTCGACGCGGATCGCGCGATGCTCGCCGAGCGCCCGCGCGGCGCGCAGCATCTTCAATTCATCGTCGGTCGAGAGGCCGTAACCCGACTTGATCTCGATCGTCGTGACCCCCTCGGCAATCAGCGCGTCGAGGCGGGGGAGGGCGCTTGCGACCAGTTCGGCCTCGCTCGCGTCGCGCGTTGCGCGCATCGTCGAGACGATCCCGCCGCCCGCGCGCGCGATCTCCTCATAGCTCGCACCTTCGAGCCGCATCGCCCATTCGTTCGCGCGGTTGCCGCCGTGGACCAGATGCGTGTGGCAGTCGATCAGGCCGGGGGTGATCAGCCGTCCCCCGCAGTCATGCACCGCACCTTGCGTTGCAGGCGCACCGTCGGCGGCGCCCGCATAGACGATCCGGCCATCCCTTGCCGCCACCACGCCATCGTCGATCAGGCCGAGGTCGTCCCCGGCCATTGTCGCGAGTCGGGCGTTCGTCCAGCTTCTCTCCATCTGGACAGTCTCGCGCCGCTGCGTCATTATGTCTAGACATAATATGAGGACGGATGATGGCTTCGCTCTGGTTCGAACGCGCGTGGATCGGCAATCGGTGGCAGCACCACGTGCGCCTGAAGATCGCGGACGGGAAGATTTTTGCGCTTGAAACCGATGTCGATGCGGCGCCCGGCGACGAGCGTCATTGCACAGGCATTCCTGGTCTGTGCAACGTCCACAGCCACGGTTTTCAGCGGGGTATGGCGGGGCTGTCCGAACGCCGCAGCCGCTCCGACGATAATTTCTGGAGCTGGCGCGAGATCATGTATCGCTTCCTCGACCGGCTGACGCCCGAGGATGTCGCGGCGATCACCGCGCAGGCCTACGCCGAAATGCTCGAGGGCGGCTTCACCCGCGTCGGCGAATTTCACTATCTCCACCATGACCCGGCGGGCGCACCCTATGCCGACAGGGCCGAAATGGCGGCGGCGATTGTCGAGGCAAGCGCGGCAACGGGCATCGGCCTGACGCTGCTGCCGGTCTTTTACGCGCACGGCAATTTCGGCGCCGTGCCGCCGAGCGCCGGACAACGCCGCTTCCTCAATGACCTCGACGGCTTTGCCGCGCTGCTCGACTCCGCGCGCGCGAAGCTCGTCGGCGATGCCAATATCGGCATTGCGCCGCATTCGCTCCGCGCGGTGACGCCCGATGAACTGGCGGCGCTGCTGGAGCTGTCGCCCACCGGCCCGGTCCATATCCACGCCGCCGAACAGGAAAAGGAAGTCGCCGACTGTGTGACATGGAGCGGCGCGCGGCCGGTCGAGTGGCTGCTCGACCACGCCGGGGTCGACGAACGCTGGTGCCTGATCCACTCGACGCACCTCGACGACAGCGAAGCCCAGCACCTCGCGGCGAGCGGCGCGGTGGCGGGGCTGTGCCCGGTCACCGAAGCCAACCTCGGCGACGGCATCTTTCCGGCGGTCGATTATCTGACGGCGGGTGGCCGTTTCGGGGTTGGCACCGACAGCAATATATTGATCGACGCGGCGGGCGAATTGCGCGCGCTCGAATATTCGCAGCGGCTGGCGCAGCGCGCGCGGGCGCTGCTGGCGAATGACGCCGCGCCCTTCGTCGGTGCCAACCTGTTCGGCCGCGCGATCGTCGGCGGTGCGCAGGCGCTGGGCGTGTCCCCGGGGCTCACGGCCGGCCATGCCGCCGACATCGTGTCGCTCGACCTCGACCATTCTTCCTTCGCCGGAGCCGACGATGCGACCCTGCTCGACCGCTGGATCTTCGCCGCGCGCGGCGGGGCGATCGATTGCGTGTGGCGCGCGGGCGAAAAGCGCGTTGAGAAGGGACGCCATCTTGCCGCCGACGCCATCGCCGCTGCCTATCGCGCTTGTCTCGACCGGCTGCTCGCATGAACCCCGCGCGGCGTATTCGCGACGAAATTGCCACCGCGATCCGTTCGGGCGAGTGGCGCCCCGGCGACCGTGTGCCGACCGAACAGGAACTCGCCGCGCGCTATGGTTGCGCGCGCGCGACGGTCAGCAAGGCGCTCGGCGAACTCGCGGCCTCGGGACTGGTCGAGCGCCGGCGCAAGGCGGGCACGTTCGTGGCGCACCCGCCCGTCCATTCGGCGGTGATGACGGTGCCCGACCTCGCCGAACTGATCGCGGCGCGCGGTGAGGCCTATCGCTGGGCGCTGAAAACGACGCGGATCGAAGCCGATGGCGATCCATTGTGCCCTGGCCCCACGCTGCGCGTCGAGGGTGTCCATTTTGCGGCGGGCGAACCCTTCGCCCTCGAAACGCGCTTCATCGCGCTCGGCGAAGTGCCCGATGCCGCACATGCCGACTTCCGGGCCGAGGCGCCAGGCACCTGGCTGCTCGGCCATATTCCGTGGACCGAGGCGCGCCACGTCATCCGCGCGGTAACGCCGGCGCGGGGCGAGGCGGCGCAGCTCGGCCTCGGCACACGCGCCGCCTGCCTCGAACTCGACCGCACGACCTGGCGCGCGGGGCGCGTCGTGACGCATGTCCGGCAATTGTTCCGCGGCGACCGTTTCGACCTTGTTGCCGAATTCAACGCGGGCGCGTGAAGCGACCTGCCGACCCTTCGGCGTTACAAATCGTCACGATCGCCAACACTCGCGCTACAAGGCGGTGCGATAGTCGGTCGGCAACATGGCGAAGGAGGCTGGAAAATTGGCAGATGTGGGCGATGTAACGCGCGTGATGTCCGAAAAGGGCGCGCTGGTTCCGGGCAAGCGGGTGAAGCTCGACTTTGGCGATGAAGGGATCATCATGCTCGACGGGCGCGACAATGTGATCAACAACGAAGACGGCCCGGCCGACGCGACGATCCGCGTGTCGTTGGCCAATTTTCTGGCGATGGCCGACGGCAAGCTCAACGGCGCGATGGCGTTCATGCAGGGCAAGCTGAAGGTCGATGGCGACATGACAGTCGCGCTGCAGTTTCAGTCGGTCACCGCGAAAATGCGGGCGTGACCCGAACGGGTTTGGCCGGACGATCGCTTGACCGTCCGGCTGACCAAACTCCTCCGGCTGACCATTCCCTGGTGCCGATGCGGCGGGCCCAAAAAGCCCGCCGCCTTTTTTTATCGCGGAATATGCGCCAGATCGGCGCGCAGGATATTCGCGCAATGCATGAAGATCGCTTCGCCGCCGCCCAGATTGGGCAGGTTCGCAAGCGCTTCGATGATGCGGCACTGCGTCGGATTGCTCGTCCAGTCGGGAACGGTCCACTCGATGCTGGCGCTGCCGACGCGCGCCGCGTGAATCTCGAACTCCTGCGGGAACAGGACGGGATGGCTGAGCGCCGCGCCCGGTGCGCCGACGTTGGGGATATGGCGCCAGCCGAACCAGTTGGTCGTCGCATTATCGCGCTTTATCGCATCGAGCGCTTCGCCTTCCAGCGTCTCGCTTACCCCCATGATGACGCGCGCAAAGCGCGATCCTTCGAGATGGGCGTTCGCCGACAGGATGGTTGCGGGAAATTCGCGCAGATTGTCGATGCTGGCGAAAAGTTTCGGGACGCCCTGAACATCGCGGCCCATCAGGATCGGCGCGGTCTTGTTTTCCCACACGACCAGCCCGAAGACCCCTTCGATGGGCCCCCCGGTGCCTTCGAAGACGACGGGAACGTTGACCGCGAGCAGGTTGTAATCGGCGCCCGCCAGCCAGTCGACGCGGCGGTTGTTGATGAGCGATATCATCAGCTTCGGCTCGGCGAGCCGGAAGGGCGGAGGAAGCAGTGCGGCCAGCGCGTCGCCGTCGGTCTGGTAGGTGAAAGTCAGATTGCTCGTATCATGATAGTGCGCGGGCGGCAGCGGATAGGGAAGGCCGCCGAAAAACGGGGGCATCAGGCGGACCGTGTCGTCGTCGAACGGCCCCTGGACCAGAATGTCGCGATCGAATGCGGACATGAAAAACTCCTTTGCGGTGATGATTACCGATCGGGAGTTTTCGCGCGCGCAGCGTCGCCGCACCATGATCTGACAGGTAAGGAAATGTCAGCCGGCGGCAGTGGGGTCGTCGAACAACAGTCCGAAGAGGAGCGGGCGGGCGCACAGTTCGGCCACGTCAACCACGATGCCTTCGGGAATGAAGCGGTTGATTTCTTCGGCGGCGTTGATGCCCGCGGCGATCGCCTGCGCGGCGAGAAGCGCGTCGACCGGCCGGCCGCAGCCGGCGGCAATCGCGTCGGTGACGAGCGAGGCGAGGTGCAGCGTGATGCGGTTCCATTCGGCCAGCATCTGAAGGCGCGTATCCATGGGCAGCGCGGTCAGCGCGGTGTCGCGCAGGAAAGGACCGTGCTCGCCGACCTGAAAGGCGATCAGCGCGGCGACGGTGGTGTGAAGGCGGCGCTTCGGATCGTCGCTGATCGCCGCCACGTCGCCGATCACGCCCCACATCTGGGCAAAGGAGCGCTCGAAGCAGGCGAGCAGCAACGCATCCTTCGATTCGAAGTGATGATAGATTGCACCCTTGGTCTGCTGCATTTCGGCGGCGATGCGATCGACCGAGGCGCCGTGATAGCCCAGCTGGTTGATGAGGCGCGTCGCGGTGCGGAAAAATTCCGGCCGATCGCCGTCCGAATGATCGCGGCTGGCGACGCGCGCGGCGTCGCGGCTCCATTCGCTTTCCCACTTGGGTTCGCCGCGGCTGATGCCCCCCAGAACGATGTCGGTCATCCGGCGCGCGACGCCAAGGTGATCGGAGGGCGCGTAGTTGGGAAGCCAGGCCGCCGACCAGAAAAGCTGGACGAGCATCAGCTGCGCACGCGGCACGGTGCGGTAAATATGGGGCGCTTCGCTGTCGGAGCGCTCGATCAGCGCCGCGGCCTCGTGGAGCATCTCGCGATAACGTTCGACGGCGCGCGTCTGATACGCATCCTCCAGCGCGCGAATGTCGCTGAGGATCGCGAGCGGCGGCAGTTTTTCGGTAATCGCGGCCGAGGCCCTGTCGATGTAGCGCGCGATCAGGGAGGTGACGCGCTCGCGCGGGGAGGGGGATTCCGAGGCGCCCGCGATCATGCCGCGATAGGCGTCGATCGCAGCGTCGAAACAGCGTTCGGCCAGATCTTCCTTGCGGCGGAAATAATAGGTCAGATTGGCTTTGCTCATCCCGGCCTTCGCCGCGACGTCGGCCATGACCAGTCCGCGCACCCCATGTTCGTTGAGTTCCGCACTGGCGATCGCCACCAGCTCGTCGCGCCGCCGGTCGTGCTTGCGCGGCGTATAACGCGTGGGCCGGGAGCTTCGCGCCGGGGCGGGTGTGCGCCTCGCGGCGGCAGGGTTTTCGATCAACGTGGCCATCATCAGTCCTGTGGCGCCGTACCATACTGCCCGACCGGACATTGGCAAGTCGGGCGTTGCGCCAGGGCGCGCCGACAGTGTGAGACATACTTGAAGTAAAAAAATTGTTGACGCCGGGTCGGTCCGTCGCATAGCCACACCGTGAAGAAACAGAGTCGCGGCAGGGGGCCTTTTGCCTCCGGCAAGCTGCGCGCTGAGATGGGGAGGATTGAGCATGGATCGACGGTTTGGCGCTTGTCTGGCAGGCAGCCTGTTCGGCCTGGGGCTGGCATCATTGGCAACGCCCGCGCTGGCGCAGTCGGAAAGCGGCGCCAGCACCGCCGGCGACGCCGAAATCTTGGTCACCGCGCGGCGGCGTGCCGAAAGCCTCTCCGACGTGCCCGCCGCGATAACCGCGCTGGGCGAGGCTGAGCGCGAACTGCTCGTCCTCGACGACGTCGACGATTATCTCCGCCAGGTTCCGAGCGCGACGCTCGTCACCTCGGGCCCCGATTTCCTCAACGACATCACGATCCGCGGGCAGGGCGGTGGGCGCCTTGGCTTTTCGGAAACCGCGACCGGCATTTTCCGCGACGGCGTGTTCAGCGCGGGCGGTGGTTTCGGCGGGCGCACGCTCAGCCGGATGGACCTGTTCGACATGGAGCGGATCGAGATTTTGCGCGGGCCGCAGGGCGCGCTGTTCGGCCGCAATTCGGTCGGCGGTGCGATCAACATCATTTCGAACCGTCCCGAAAGCGAACTCGGCGGCCAGTTGATGGCGCGCTATTCCGATCCCGAAAAGGTCGAGATCGAGGGCGTGCTCAACGTGCCGCTCGGTGCCCACGCCGGTGTGCGGGTCGGCGGGGTTTACAGCGACCAGAATGATGGTTTCATCACCAATCTCGACACTGGCAAAGCCATCGACACGCAGAATTTCAAGGGCGTCCGCGTCAGCGCGATGGCCGAGCCCGCCGACTGGCTGCGTTTCGACCTGCGTTTCGAACATTACAACAGCCTGTCGCCGTCCTTTACCGCGATCGGGCAGCGCGTTTCGCGGCTTGATAACAGGCCGCTTGACCCGTCCCCCTATGAGCGGGTCGAGCTGAACACGATCGGTTATGCCAGGATCAAGGACAGCACGGTCCAGTTTGCGGCCGACGCCAACCTGGCTTTTGCGGATCTGTCGGTTCGTGTGCTGCACGGTGTGCGTGACGGCGGTCGCTCCGGCGACGATGGCGACCATTTCGACGGCGTGACTGGTATCGACGTCGCGCCCGGCACCCCGCAGCTCTTCCTCGATTACAGCGGCGGCCAGACCGAACGCTATCGCCGTACCGGCGGGCAAATCTATCTCGCCTCGCCCAAGGGATCGGCGGTTTCATGGCTGATCGGCGCCGAAGTGCTCGACACCGACAGCGACGTTTCGTCGTCCCCCGACAACTGCCCCGCATATACGGGCGCAGCGCAGCAACAGCGGTCGGGTTGCATCGTGGGGGCGGCGGGTGCCTTTCTACCGGCGACCTCTCCGGCATCGGTCCTTTCCAACGCGGCCCGGACCACCGCGCGCCTGTCGATGCGCAAGGATGATTTCAGCGAGCGGCTGACCTCCTTCTCGATCTTCGGCTCGCTGGAATTTCCGATCGCAGAACGCTTGACCTTTGGCGCCGAGATGCGTGCGCAGTTCGACCGCAAGCGGTTTGACTTTCAGCGCTATTCGCTCGACCCGCTCGTTTATTTCGGCACCGGACCCGTGCCTGCAGGTCTGATGGCGCCCGTCGTGGTCGACCCCGACGGTGCCGGGCCGCTGCCCGCCGCGCCGGCGCAATTCTGTCCGCCGACGCTTAAAGCGCCCGCGTGCGCGCCTGGCCTCGAAACGGTTCGGATCGATGCCGAGCGTAAATGGTCGTTCGTCACGCCCGCGGCGACGTTGCGCTGGGAACCGTCGGCGGGACAGAATATCTATCTGCGCTTTGCGACCGGCTATCGGCCGGGCGGCTTCAACACCGCGCTGCTCGCTGGCGCGACGCGCCAGGCGCTGGAAACGCTGCTGCTCTATGATCCCGAATATGCCTATTCGGGCGAAATTGGCTGGAAAGGATCGCTTTTCGGCGGTTTCCTCAAAGCCGAAGCGGCGCTTTTCTACGAGCTGACCACCGACGTCCAGGTCGCGACGATCACCGCGGCCGCGGCGCGCGGCTTCCTGCTCGTCAATGCAGGCGATGCGCATACTTATGGCTTCGAAGCCACGGTGAGCCGTCGGCAGCCGATCGGCGCGGGCGATCTGATCGCAAGCGTGAGCTTCTCGACTCAGGACGGCAAGTTCCACGATGGTTCGAAGGTCCCGGCGAACGGCGAGATCGTCGACATCAGCGGAAATGAAGTGCCGCGGCTGCGCGACTATCAGGTCGGGCTGAACCTTGCCTATCAGCATCCGATCGGCAGCGGGCTCGACGGCTTCATCAGCGGCAGCGTGCAGCTCGCCGACGGTGGATTGCAGAACCCGTTCGCGACGCAGGATTATGAAGGCTATGCGCTTGTCGATGGGCGTATCGGCGTTCGCAACGAAAAATGGCGGCTCACGGCTTTCGTCAAGAACCTCACCGACAAGCGCTATCTGCTGAACGAGATCGGCGGAAACGCCTATTGGAGTCAGGGGCGCGTGATCGGTCTCGATGCGATGGTGAAGTTTTGATCCCCTTCTCGCAGCCGCCGAAGGAGCGGTCATGACCCGGCAAATGATCTTTTCCATCGCGGTCGCCGCGCTGCTCGCAGGGTGCGGCATTGCCGCCCGCGACAGCGTGCCGTCGCTGGCGTCGCCCTCTCGACCGGCGCCAGCGACGGGGGATACGCGCGCGGACGCCGCCATCGCGGCGTTCGCGCGCGCGAGCGGGGTGGAACAGTTCACCGTCGTCGTCATGCGCGGCGAAGACAAGCTGCTCAACCACCACCACGGCGGTTTCGACGACCGGACAATATTGCCGATCGCGTCGGCGTCGAAGTGGCTCGTCGGCGCGACGATCATGTCGCTGGTGGACGACGGATTGCTCGATCTCGAAGCGCCGATTTCGCGCTACGTGCCCGATCTGCCGCCCGAATATGGCGCGCTGCGCCTCTCGCAGCTTCTGTCTTATACCGCCGGTCTTCCCAGCCTGACGAAATTTGTCGAATTCAAGCAGCCGCCGACGATTTCGCTGACGCGCTCGGCGCAGCTCGCCGCGCAGGTTCCGCTGGCCTCGCAGCCGGGCACCCAGTTCGATTATGGCGGCGCCAACCTCCAGTTTCTTGGCGCAGCGGCCGAACAGGTCACAGGCAAGCGCTGGCAGCAGATTTTCGACGAACGCATCGCGGTGCCAACCGGCATGGTGAACACGCTGTGGGGCGGGGCGTTTCAGGCGCCCGCGCGCGATAATGTGCCCGCCAATCCGATGCTGCAGGGCGGGGCCTGGACCACGGCAAGCGATTACGCGGTATTTCTGACGATGATCGCGCAGAACGGGCGTGTTCAGGGACGGCAGGTCCTGTCGGCCGATGCGGTCGCACGCATGGGCCGCGTGATGACGCTAGGTCTGCGAAAAGGTTTTACCGCCCCCGGTGCGCAGGGGAAAGACGTCGATTATCTGCTCGCCCATTGGTGCGAACGGCGGATCGAGGATCGCTGCACCTTTGAAACCAGCCCGGGACTTTACGGCACCTATCCGTGGGTCGACCGCGAAAGCGGGCTGCATGGCGTTATCTTCTTAAAGGACCGGCTGCGCCGCATCTCCGAAGAAGAACGCACGCTGCGCAACGCGCTGCTAGAGATTTACGGATAATATCCAGGAAGGAGCGAGCCATGACGCGCCGCATGAAGATCATAATCGGACTGGTCATTCTGGCCCTCGGTATCGGCGGATTCGCCGCGTATCGCTATCAGCAGCGTAAAGCGGAGATCACCGCGGCTGCGGAGGCCTATCTTTATGCGATGCCGCTCGTGCTGATGGATGTCACGCGCGAGGAAACCTTCAAGCATCCGGCGGCGGTCAACGCCGAACCGAACCGCTTCTACACGATCCCCATCCTGGCCGACGCGCGCTTCCGCACCGTCATCCGCCCCAACGTCGATACGCTCTATTCGACGGCGTGGCTGTCGCTGGGGAAAGAGCCGATGGTCCTCACCATCCCCGAAAACGACGGGCGCTATCATGTCATCCAGTTCATGGACGCGTGGACGAACGTCTTTGCCGCGCCCGGCATTCGCACGATCGGGAATAAGCCGCGGACTTTCCTGATCGCAGGACCCGATTATTCGGGGCCGACGCCCGAAGGGATGGAACGCATCGACGCGCCGACCGACATGGTATGGGTTCTGGGGCGCATTCATGCTCGCGGTGACGACGATCTGTATCCGGCGCAAGTTTTCCAGCGGCGGATCGACCTTCGCCCGCTCAGCCGGGTCGGTGACGAGACCTTCCTCCCCGCCATGCCCGATCCGAGCGGCCGCGACGGCAAACGCACCGAGCCGCTGGAAATCGTTCGCAAGATGGACGCAAAGACCTTCTATGCGCGCTTTGCAAAGCTGATCGAGAAGAACCCGCCGGCCAAGGCTGACGAACCTTTCATCCGCACCACGCTTGCCCCCCTGGGTCTGGCGCCCTCGAAGATCCGCGCCTGGGACGCCCGCTCGTCGGGCGAGCAGTCGGCGCTTCAGCGCGGGATGGACAGCGTGTGGGAAGTATTGACTGCGCGCGCCGATGTCGAACGGTCGCGCACCCCGACGGGCTGGGCCGGGTTCGAGGCGGTGGACAAGATCGGCAGCTATGGCACCGATTATAAGATCCGCGCCGGTGTGGCGGCCTTTGGCCTCGGCGCGAACCTGCCCGAAGATGCCGTTTATCTGAACGCGAGCGTCGACGGCAAAGGTCAGCCGCTGCTTGGCGGGAAGCGCTATCGCATCCGCTTTGCGCCGGGGCAGTTTCCGCCGGTCAAGGGCTTCTGGTCGGTCACGCTCTACGACCGCGAAGGCTATCTGATCGCCAATCCCTACAATCGTTATGCCATCCGGCAATTCGACAAACTCAAACTCGGCGCCGACGGATCGCTCGAAATCCTGATCCAGCCGGAAGATCCGGGTGAGGCGCTTCGTTCGAACTGGTTGCCGTCGCCGCGCGATGGTCAGCTGGCGCTGTCGCTCCGCGCCTATTGGCCCGAAAAGGCAATGCTCGAGCACCAATGGATGCCGCCGGCGGTCGAACCGATCGAGGGTCAGTGACGCCGGTCAAATATGCCGGCGCCGCCACGGCCCGGCCCCGTCCTGAAAACGGACAGGGGCCGGGCTTCGGTTCGATGCTGCGCTTCTGGCGCACCTCTTTCGCGCTGAGTCAGGAGGAACTGGCCGAACGGGCGGGAATTTCGCCGCGTCATGTCAGCTTCCTGGAAAATGGGCGGACCCGCGCGGGAAAAGATGTAACGCACGGCCTTGCGCGCGCGTTGGGGTTGGGGGCGCAGGACACCGCCACCTTTCTGCTGGCGGCCGGCCACGCTCCTTCGCCGCTCGCGCTCGCTGCGACGCCGGGGGCAGACCTTGACGATACGCTTGCGCTGCTCCTCCGGCAGGCCGATCCCGAGCCGGCCTGTATATTTGCACCGTGCGGCCGGATCCGCCTCGTCAACAAGGCGTGGGTCGCGACGCACCGCCGCCATCTGGGCGGGATCGCCGAGGGCGACGATCTCAACGCGCTGATGCTCTTTCTGCACGAAGATGGCTGGCGGCGTTTCGTGCCGGGCTGGCGCGACGTCGCCAGCCTGTTGCTCACCGCGCTGCAACAGGAAGCGCTGGTCGGCCAGAATGCCGCGGCAAGCCGTACCCTCCGTTCGATATTGTCATTGCCCGGCATTCCGGTGGACTGGGCGCGGCGCGGCGCTGCCCTGTCCGAACAGGGGCCGGATTTCCGCGTGCATATGCAGTTCGGGGCGGGACGCAGCCGACGGTTCCGGCTGCTCCACAATATGGTCGGCACATATCCGTTTGCCGGGGGGGCGCGTCTTTTCGTCCAGCATGTGTTTGCCGACGACGGCAAGCGGACCTTGTTACCGGCCGACCTCAGCCGTCTCGGCGCGGTTTCGCACCCTCTCTGCCCCTATTGAAGTCCGGCCCCCGGCGAACGTTCAGGGACGCGCCATCTTGCGCGCAATAATCTTCATATAACGCGACGGCCAGATGCGTTGGATGATGTCCGCGCGCCGGGCGTCACTGCCGATCAGGATGCGCGAATCGCGCCGTTCGATCCCGTCGGCGATGATCCTGGCCGCATCGGCGGGGCTGGTCGTCAGCCCCTTTTCATAACGCGCGAGGTCGTCCTTTGCGACGTCCTGATCGACGCCCGACGCCATCTTGGCGGAGCGCGCAATGTCGGTCGCGATGCCGCCCGGATAGACGGTGCTGAGCGCGATCCCGCTGTCGGCCAGCTCGATCGACAAGGTTTCGCTGTAACCGCGCAGCGCGAATTTCGACGCGACATAGGGCCCTTGGCCGGGGGCCGCAATGATTCCCAAAATGCTCGACACGTTCGCAATGCGCGCGGACTCGCGGCGACGGAGTTCGGGAAGCAGCGCCCGCGTCAACCGCACCGGTGCCCAGAAATTGATGTTGAAAAGCCATTCGAATTCGGCGGGATCGACCTGTTCGATTGTCCCGACCATTGCGACGCCGGCATTGTTTATCAGGCATATGATATCGCCATGATCGGCGAGCAGGCGCTCGGCCAGCGTTTCGACTTCGTTCGATTGGCCGAGGTCGGCCTGATAGGTCCGCGCGCGAACGCCATGGCTCTCGACGCGCGCCTTGGTCACTTCCAGCGCCGCGGCATCGACATCGACCAGCGCGAGCGATGCGCCGCGTGTGGCAAGTTCCAGCGCGACCGCCGCGCCAATGCCATTCCCGGCGCCCGTGACGACGACCGTCCCCGATTTCCAATTCCAGCTCATGTGCCCGCATCCTTTCCCATTTATACATACTCAATGTAAAAATTTTTGGACAAGGTCAATCGGGGACGTGCTTCGCACGATCGCAAAGCGAAGAACGAGGTGAGCGGAATCGGTGGAGTACGGTCAGGTGGTCGGTGGCGCAGGAAGCCTGACGGTCGCGCGCAGCCCGCCCGTATCGCGGTTGCCGAGCGTAAGGTTTCCGCCGTTCGCCTCCGCCAGCGCCTTGACGATCGAAAGCCCCAGCCCGGCGCCGCCGGTGCTGCGCGTGCGCGACGATTCGAGCCGTTCGAACGGCGCCGTCAGCCGATCGAGCAATTCCGCCGGAATGCCCGGCCCATTGTCGATCACTTCTAGTATCACCCCGCCGTCTTCCTGGCGCAGCGTGGCGCGTGCGTAGGTGCCGTAGCGTATCGCGTTGTCGATCAGATTGCCCATGATGCGCCGGAAGGCGATCGGCGCGATGCTGCATGGAACGGGCACGGTGGGGGTTGAGATCGCGACCGGATCGCCCGCCTCCTGACGAAGCGCAACATAGTCGGCGGCCTCCCTGCGCGCGTCGATCGTGACCGCCGTCTCCGTGCGGTTGCTGTCGCTCTGCGCGAACAACAGGATGTCGTCGAGCAGTTGGCCCATTTCCCGAATATCGTCGATCGCGCGGGCGCGGTGGCGGTCGTCGCCAATCTGTTCGGCGCGCAGCCGCAGCCGCGTCAAATAGGTGCGCAGATCATGCGCGATCGCCGCCAGCATATGCGTGCGTTCGCCGATCAGGCCGCCGATGCGCGCTTTCATCGAATTGAACGCGGTTGCCAGCGCGCGCAGTTCGCGCGCGCCGCTGGGCGTAACGTCGGGCACGCTCGCGTCGCGTTCCAATATCTGCGTCGCCTTGGCCAAGCGTTCGACCGGCCGTAATATCTGCCGCGACAGCATGAAGAGAATGCTGAGCAGGACCGCGGCGCCGACCCCGGCGACGAAGACATACCGTTCGGCGAGAATCTGCAGCAGCAGCGGCGCGCGTTCGATCGCCACCACCTCGCCGGTTTGCAGCCCGATCAGGACGCGAATTGGCCCGCGCGGCGGATCGCCCTTGCGCAGCGGACCTGCGAAGAGCGTTCCTTCGCGTGTCTGGACATGCAGCGGGCGTCCTTGCAATTCTTCGGCGAAGCGCCGGAAGCGTTCCTCGAGATGCGGCGCAGGGCGGGCCGCGGGCGCGGAAGGGGCCGCATCGTCAACGGGGAAGCCCTCGAGGATTTCGACCGTCGTTCCGCTGGTGCTGGCGGCCGCCGCGATCGCCGGGCGCAGTGACGGCGGTGCACTTTCGATCGCCTCGGCGATCTCGCGCGCGTCCTGCGGATCGATCAGCCGAAAGATCAACGGCCGCCCGTCAGGCCACAGCGCGATAACAAGGATCGCCGCCTGCAACGCGAAAAGGCCCAGCATGAAAAGTGCGGCAAACCGGAATCGCAGGCTACCGATCCAGCGGCGCATCTTAAAGGCCGCGTTCGACGGCGGGCGCGAACAGATAGCCGCCGCCGCGAACCGTCCGGATCATCGCGGGCTTTTTCGGATCGTCGCCAAGCTTGCGCCGCAGCCGGCTCAATTGCACGTCGATCGTGCGATCGAAAGGGCCGGCATCGCGTCCACGCGTCCAGTCGAGCAGCTGGTCGCGCGATAGCACGCGCTGCGGATGGTCGAGCAGCGCGAGGAGGAGGTCGAATTCCCCGCCCGTCAACTCCACCGCTTCGCCTTCGGGGCTGCGCAATTCGCGCGACCCGCCATCGAGCGACCAGCCGGCGAACCGATAGACCTGCCCGGCAAGCGGCGCCGGCCGGTGAATCTCGCGGGTGCGGCGCAGAACGGCACGGACGCGCGCGACAAGCTCGCGGGGGTTGAAAGGCTTGGGCAGATAGTCGTCGGCCCCGAACTCGAGGCCCAGGATGCGGTCGATGTCGTCGCCTTTTGCGGTGATCATGATCACGGGCACGCGGATCGCGGCCGCGTGCAGGCGGCGGCAAATGCTGAGGCCGTCCTCGCCGGGAAGCATGAGATCGAGCAGGACGAGATCGACCCGTCGCCGGTCGAGCAGGCGGTCGAGTTCTGTGCCCGAGGGACAATGGGCGGTTTCATATCCCTCGCGCGCGAGAAGTTCGGCGACGAGTTCGGCAATATGCTCGTCATCCTCGACGATGGCGACAAAGGCCGCCGCGCGCTGTGCAGTTTCGCTCATCCTCGCATGACAGCCGAGCGCTTCCTCCATCTCAAGCTTTAATCGGGCGGCGTTACATTTCGTTGCCAAAGCTTACCGGCGGGTCATTGGTCTCTTACGCGATCCGGGCATTTCTGTCGTCGTCAAATATCCCCCAAGGAGCTTTTAAATGACGACCTTTCGATCCCTGATGAGCATAGCTGCCATCGTAACCGCGGGTGTCGCCGCAGCCAATCTGGCGCCCGCCGAGGCCCGCGATCATGGGCGCATCGTTCGCGGCCACGGTCCAGGCGGTGGCTTCATTGCCGGCCGTCACGTTTCGCGTGAGCCCGGCTCGGCGACCGTGACGCGCGGTCGCGCGAACGCCAATGGCCGCGGTTATGTGCAACAACGCACGACCCAGCGCGGCGACGGCACCGTGTCGAACCATGTCGAACGCCAGTACCGCAACGGCAAGACGGTCGAACGGAACGGTTCGGTGACCCGCAATGGCGATGGCTCGGTCAGCCGCGAGCGCAGCCGCACGGGCGCGTCGGGCAACAGCCAGAACAGCTGGAGCACCATCTATCGCACCGACGACGGCTATCAGCGTTCGCGCGGCGCGTCGACGTCGCAAGGGCGGGGCTATACCGCGACGCGTGACGTCTCGGTTTCCGACGACAGCGTCCAGATCAACCGCAACGCCACGACCAATTCGGGCCGCAGCGTCAGCAGCTCGCGCACCTATCCGCGCCCTCAATAAGCAAGGTTTGACAACATGAATCGCAAATTCACTCTCATCGTGGCGGCGGTCGGCGCCGTCGCCGCATCGGCCCCGGCGCTTGCGCAAGGCCAGCGCGATCCCACGCAAATGCTGGAACGCGCCGACCTCAACGGCGATGGCCAGATTACCCGCGCCGAACATACCGAAATGCGCGCGCGCATGTTCGACAAGATGGATCGCAACCAGGACGGCGTCATCGACAAGGAGGACGCGCCTAAGCGTCGCATGATGCGCCGTGGCGGCGACAAGTTCAAACAGCTGGCCGAACATCTGGACAGCAATGGCGACGGCCGCGTGACCCGCGACGAAGTCGTCAACGGCCCCAATATCCTGTTCGATTATGGCGATAAGGATCGCAATGGCGTGATCGACCAGGAAGAGATGGCAGCCCTCCGCGAAGCCGCGGCCGCGCGTCAGGCGGCGCGCTAGGAGCTGCACCTGCCGGCAGCGGTCCCAACCTCCCCTCTGCCGCTGCCGGCAGTTTTTTCAGGAAGCCGGATGTGCCACCGATCGGCGGCTACATTCCGTAAAGATAGATTGCCGTGATCGCGATCGCATTGCTTGTGGCATGCATCATGATCGCCGGAAGCAGTTTCCGGTCGCACAGCAGATAGACTGTGCCGTAACAAAGGCCGCTCAGCCCGGTCGTTATCATGCCGCTCATCCCCTGCCAGGCGTGGGCAAGGCCAAAGCCCAATGACGTAATCAATAGCAGCGGGACGGCCCATTTGGCGCCGAACTCGGCGGTGCCCCAGCCGATCAGGAAGCCGCGGTCGATGACCTCTTCGATAACGCCGCCAAAGAGCACCCCCAGCGCCAGCATCGCCAGATAATTGCCCAGATTGCCCTCGATTCCGGCGAGCGACGAAAGGTCCGCAGCCTCACCGGTGGCCTGCTCGGCAAGAAAACCGAAGAGAGGATTCAGTGCGAAATGCATCACGGCGCCCGCGGCGATGCCGATGGCGAGGGAAACGGGTACGCTGCGAAAAACGGCGGCGAATGTCGGCCCGCGGGTTCGCTTTACGAAGATAAGGATCAGGATGACGATCGGGATCGAGATCAGCATTCCGTTGGGGATTGCCGCGGCCGGTGCGAACACCGCCAGCCAGAAGAAAATTGCTAAGGTCATGAGAGCGCCTGTTATTATTTAGTACGATTCGGACTATTGCCTCTCCTTGCCCGGACGTGCAAGGGAAATGGCCTATGCCGGAGATGACCGAACTCGAAGGGACCGTCCTCGGGCTGATTGCCTTGCACCCCGAAAGCACGGCATATGAGGTCCGCCGTGAGTTTCAGAAATCACGAACCGCGCATTGGCGGGCGAGCGCGGGGGCGATCTATCCCCTGATCGAACGCCTGGTGAGGCGCGGCCTGATTGTCGCCCGGGCGATCGGCAGCGATCGGCGCGGAACGCGGCGCCTTCAACTCACGCCGGTTGGTCTCGCCGAGGCGCATGGCTGGATCGTCGCGGATATGTCGGGCATCGTCACCGCGGCACCCGATCCGATCCGAACGAGGTGTCACTTTCTGGCGCTGTTGACGTGGCGCGAGCGCGATCGGATCATTGACCGGTGGCTGGCCCGAACCGAACAGGAAATCGCGGCGTTGCAGGGCGCAGAGCCCTTCGACGATCCCTATGAACAATGGGCGGTCGAGGGTGCCGTCATGCAGCTGATCGCGCGCCGAAACTGGCTGCGCACGCTGCCCGATCACGCTTCCTGAAAACCTCGAAACAGGGCGATAGCCGGCCGGTCGGAAAATACCGGTTGACTCTTCGTGGGTCTCGCAACAATACTTAAGTCAATGCTACAGTATCAAGCCCAGCCGCTCGACCTTGCGTTCCAGGCGCTGTCCGATCCCGGTCGCCGGGCGATGGTCGAACGGCTGAGCCGCGGTCCCGCCTCGGTCAGCGAACTTGCCGAACCGCTGCCGATGACGCTGTCGGCCGTGGTCCAGCATCTCAAGATTCTGGAGGAGGCGGGGCTGGTCAGCAGCCGGAAAACCGGCCGAGTGCGGACCTGCACGCTGGAGATCGCCGCCATGACGAAACTCGAAAGCTGGATCGCCGAACGCAAGCGCTTCTGGGACCAGCAATACGACCAGCTGGAAGCCTATTTGTCCCAAAATTCCCAGGAAGGAGAGTAATTAGTGGCCGTCACCAATGCCATCTTCACGATCGAACGGGTGCTGAGCGCGCCGCCCGCGCGGGTCTTTGCGGCCTACAGCAGCCTCGAAGCCAAAAACGGCTGGTTCAAGGCGCCGGCGGACATCGAAACGCTGGACCGCGAGCTCGATTTCCGCGTTGGGGGAAAGGAACGCTTCCACGCGCGCTGGCCCGGCGGGCTCGTTACCGATTTCCAGGCGACCTATCACGACATTGTGGAGAATGAGCGGATCATCCTCGTCTATGATCTTTTCCATAATGGCGACAAGCTGTCGGTATCGCTGCTGACGCTGGAACTTCGCGCCGAGGGCGACAAGACCCGGCTGATCCACACCGAGCAGGGAAGCTATCTGAGCGGCGGTGACGAGGCCGTCAAAGGCCGCGAACACGGCACAACCTGGCACATCGACAATCTGGTCGCCCTGATCGAGGGCCGCGAACTGAAAGCTTTTGCATGACTATCGAACTATTTTCCCATCCGTTTTCCTCCTATTGCCAGAAGGCGCTGATCGCCTTTTACGAAAACGACATCGCGTTCACCGAACGGATGCTCGAGGAGCCCGGGGTCGGTGACGAACTGGCTTCGCTCTGGCCGATGAAGCGGTTTCCGATCTTGCGCGAAAATGGTCGCGTGGTGATGGAGGCGACGACCATCATCGAATATCTGGGCGTCCATCATCCGGGACCGGTGAAGCTGATTCCCGAGGATCCCGACCTTGCCTGGCAGGTGCGGATGCTCGACCGCGTGTTCGACAATTATGTCATGACGCCGCAGGGCAAATTCGTGTTCGACGCCCTGCGCCCGGAGGGAAGCCGCGATCCCCACGGTGTCGAGGAGGCGCGCAAACTGCTCGACACCAGCTACGCCTGGCTCGACGAGCATATGCGCGGCAAGACATGGGCGGTGGGTGAAACGTTCACGCTTGCCGATTGTGCTGCCGCGCCATCGCTTTTTTACGCCGACTGGACGCACCGAATTCCGGAGCGCTACGAAAACCTGATCGCCTATCGCGCGCGCCTGCTGGCGCGGCCGTCCTTCGCCCGCGCCGTCGACGAAGCGCGGCGCTTTCGTCACTATTTTCCGCTCGGTGCGCCCGACCGCGATTAGGGGAGGGCCAGGCAAAGCCTGGCTGTCAGATGATCCGGCGCCGCCGCCTGTCGAGGAGACGCAGCCAGGCGGCGGAGTTGGTCACGCTCATCAGAAGATACATGGGCACCATGCCGCCGAAGGGGCTATTCGCGCCGCCGCACAGCCGCTGCGCCAGTCCATCGCCTTCGGCGGCCGTCAGGACCGCCATGACCGCAAAGGCCGGCGCCGCGGCGAGGCTCAGCCACGTCGCGGCGCGTCCCAGACCCGAATGATCTTTCGGCATCAATCCGGCGATCACCCGTCGCGCCCAGCGTCGGTGCCCGCGTTGTCATGCCAGACCCACCACCCATAGGGGTCGGTCTGCGGATAGCCCTCCGGCGAATCCTCCCATTTCTCTTGGCGACCAAGCGCCGTAATATCGAGGTAGTTCCACGTGCTACCCATTTGCTCATCCCCGCGACCGTTGATGAAATAGGTCCGAAAGATACGCTCGCCATCGCGGAAGAACGCATTGGTGCCATGCCATTCGTCGACCCCGAAATCGGCGTCGAAATCGTCGGTGATCGTATACCAGGGGATATGGTCCCACCCCATGCGCGCCTTCACCCTGGCCAAATCCTCTTGCGATCCGCGCGAGATGAAGGCGAGGCTGGTGTCGCGCGCGTTGAGGTGCGCGGGATGTACGGCATGGTCGGCGACCATCGAACAGCCGATGCAGCCGCGATCGGGCCAGCGCGATACGCCGGGGTCCATGAAGGCGCGATAGACGACGAGCTGGCGGCGGCCGTCGAACAGGTCGAGCAGGCTCATTTTACCCTTCGGTCCCAGGAATTTATAGTCCTTATCGATCTCCAGCCACGGCGCCCGCCGCCGCTCGGCGGCGAGCGCGTCGCGGGCACGGGTAAGGGCTTTTTCCTGCACGAGCAGGCGCTCGCGGGCGGCGTCCCATTCTTCGCGCGACACGATCGGCGGGTGGTTCGTCAACTGCATACTGTTTTCCTTGTGTTGGGAGAGGTGGGGGAGGTGTCCTGTTTGTTGGCTCAAGACGCCATGGTGCCGATGCGCGTGACGACCTGGACCCAGCCGCCGCTCATGCGGCTAAATGCGCCCTCATTGTGCGGCAGCACAAAGCCCGAGTGAACAAGCCGCAGGCGCGTTCCGCCGTCCGTCTTTTCCAGCGTGAATGTGACGATCGTGTCGAGCCGCGAGCCGTAACCCACATTGCCCTCGTGCCCGCCCCGCCACGAATAGGCGAAACGCTCGTTGGGAACGACTTCGAGCACTTCGCATTCGATCGTGCCGTCCCACTCGCCCGCGGCCGTCGTCTGATAGGTAAAACGATTGCCAACCACCGGCGCGAAGCCCGCCGGGGCCATGCCCGCCCAGCGCGCCATCAGCTCGCCGGATGTCAGCGTCTTCCAGATCGTCTCGGGTGAATGGGAAAAGACGTCTTCGATGACGATTTGCCGGACATCCGCCGCGACCATATTCTCGCTCAAGGGTCAATCTCCTTCAAAAGATCATGCAAGGTGTCGAGCCGTTCGCGCCAGAAGGACTCATAATATCCGAGCCAGTCCGACAGCGGGCTGAGCCCTTCGGGCCGCGCGCGATAGAAGACTTTCCGCCCCTGCGGCCGCTCGACGACGAGGCCCGCCAGCTTCAGCGCTTTCAGATGCTGCGATACGGCGCCCTGCGACACCCCGCTGGCCCGGGTCAACTCGCCAACATTGATTTCGTTACCGCGCGCGAGCTGTTCGAACACGGCCCGCCGCGTGGGATCGGCGAGGGCACGCAACACGGTATCGACGGCGGCAGCTTGGATCATGCAAAATGATTAGCGCACGCTAATTAATTAGTCAACACTAATTTGATTGACGATTGATAGGCCGTTCGTGGTCGAAGCCGCGTGGGCTCGGCGCGGCGGCCGCGGCCATGATGGCACAGGGGGCGCTCGATGCGGGGGACGAGCGCCGGGCGCGCGACGCCGGTCGTGTCCGCCGATAACCGGCGCTGCTGGAACCGCGCTCGGCGGCGACATCCATATCAGCGGCCGCGCCGGCTCACGCCATAATCGATCCGGATCCTGACCCACGCGCCGACCAGCGGCTGTCCGCCAAGGCGCGGCGGCCGCACGCGGAAAGCCCATGAAGCGGCGAGCACCGCGCGCGTGATCTGCGATCCGTTCGGATACTCATCGAGGCCGACGCAATCCTCGACGCGATAATCGGGCGCCGTGCGGCAGGCAATCAGGCCCCAACCGGGGCCGCTGGCGGTCGACAGATAACCGCGCAGCTCATCCTCCCGCGGCTCGCGATACCAGGCCGCAGCATAGAGCGGCTCGCCATTGGGCGCCGTTCCGACACGCTCGGTATCGCGCGATGCCGAGCCTCCGCTGTTGGGTGGCCCCTGAGCTTGGTCGCCGCGCAGACGAACGCCGATCCGTGGAGGTGCCGGCGATGGCGGCTGCGCGGTCGGTGCGGGCAGGATCGGGGCAGCCTTCGGTTCAGCGGTGGGCATCGGCCGCGCTTGTTCGGTGGCCGGCTGCGGGGGCGTGGGCTCAGGCCGCTCGTCGGCCTGTGCGGGCTCCGCGCTGGCCGCCTCCGGCGCCTCGTCCGCAGTCTCGGTGGCCTTGACACTGATGACGCTGACGCTCTCGGCCTTGAATTTGGGCCGCGGTTCGGGGCCAAAGGACAGCAGCAGGAGCAGCAGGAAAGCCGGGATCAGCACGGCCAGGCTCAGCGCAAGCGCGCGGCGGCCCGGCCCGATGCTGAGCTGTTCGACATAGGGGGTGGCTGGAACGAGGCTCAGCTGAAGCAATCTTTGGTGGTGGCGTCGGATGGTTGGCGCGCCCCGGGGCGGCGTCCGCAGGGATAGAGGCGCACCCTATCTTTGACAAGAGTGCGCCTGTGGCGGGCGGGTCGGCGGCGAGCGCCATCGCGTCTGCGTCCGCGCCAGAATTCATCGCCCGCGTTATTTCGCGGAAGGCAGCTCCTTTACCACGCGAAAGCCGATCGAGTCGTCCAGCGCCTCGGGCGCGTAGCGGATGCGCTCGGCGCTTCGCAGCTGGCGCGGCTGCGTTCCCCACGATCCACCGCGCACCATGCGCGTCTTGCAATCCTGTTCGGTCCGCATCCCGTCTTCGGAAAGTGTTGCATGGGAGGAAGACGAACAGTCGCTGGTCCATTCGGCGAGATTGCCGAGCATGTCGTAAAGGCCGAACGCATTGGGTTTAAACGCGCCGACCGGCGACGTGTTCAGATGGCCGTCCGAACAGGTTGCGTAGGGAACCGGCTCGCCGGCATATAGATCGCCCTTTTGCGCCACGATCGTCGCGTCGAACCCGTTCATGAAGGGACAGCCATCGTTGACATCCGCTCCCCAGGGATAGGCGGACGTCGAACCGGCGCGCGCCAAAAACTCCCACTCGGCTTCGCTCGGCAGGCGGTATCCGCCCCCCGTACGGGCGTTCAGCCACGCGATATAGGCCTCGGCATCGAAAAAGTTGACGCAGGCGGCGGGATGATCTCCGGCCTGAACAAAGCCCGGGTCGTAAAAATTGGTATCGGGATCGGGTTCCCATGTCCCCGATTTTCGCCGGTCGGTGACGCACATGCCGCGCACGGGACGGCCGGTTGCATCCAGAAACCGCTGATACTGATCGCGGGTGATCTCGAAGCGACCGACCGCCAGCGTCTGGGTCACGCGAACGGTGCGCTGCGGCCCTTCATCGTCGCGCCGGCCTTTTTCGTCGTCGGGCGACCCGATTGTGAAGACTCCCGTCGGCGCGACGATCATCTCGGGGCATCCCTCGCAGTCGCGAAAAATGGCGCCCGGCGTCATGGGGGGAGTGACGCTTGCCGAGGAATATTCCGCTGCTGCACCCCCAATGAGGACAGATGCAATCAAGAGGATGAGTAAATCTAGCTTCATGACGCCTGTCTCCATCTTGTGCAAAGCGCAGTCCGGGCGGCCGAATGTTTAACGTCCCGGGCGGACCAGAGGAAAGCTCGAGCGCGTAAAGCGGCCGCTGCGGTTATCGCAGCGTTGCAAGACACGCTATCACGATCATCAGCGCCATCGCGATATTCATCGTCCGCTCCGCCGCGGGGGCCATGCGGATGCGGCCCAGTCCTGCTCCGGTCGCGAGCCAGGCCGCATCGACCACGATCATCACGACGACAAGGATCAGCCATTTCAGGAAATTGTCGTGCGTTCCGTGGGCGGGCACCGCGATCGAGAAGGATGCCAGGAGCGACGCGAAGGCCAGATAGGCTTTGGGATTGGCAATTCCGAGCAGGAACGCACCCGCCAGCGGGAAGCCGCCCGAATTCTGCTCTCCGGCGATTTCGCCGGCGAGCGGCGCGGAGGCGATCGACCAGGCAAGCCAGCCGAGATAGACGAGGGAAATGAGAGTGAGCGCCGTCGCCAGCGTCGGGCTGGATGCGATCAGTGCCGTCAGGCCCGCCGCGCACAGGCCCGCGGCGAGCGCAAGGCCAAGCTGCATCGCCGCGAGGAAGGGAAGACCGCGCGCGATGCCCCGCGATCGCCCGACCGCGACGAGAGCGGCGATGCCCGGGCCGGGCGACCCGAGCAGCGCGGCGGCGCCAAGCGTGAAGTTGAGAAGGTCGGACATGGGGGCGTCAGGCGCCGCGGCGGCCTGAGAGAGATGCCGCCGCGGCGCGCGCGCCTCGCCCGGTCGCGAGGCCGACAAGGCCCCAGCCGGCGAAAAGCGCGATGAAAAATTGTGCGATGCCGCTGAGCTGGAATATCGGGTCGTCCGGCGGCTGGTACAGCCCCTCGCGCAGCGTTGTTTCGGCGCCCAGCACATATTGGATGTTTGGAAGAAGATGGTTGTAGCCGCCTTCGTAAAATCCGATCATTCCCACCGCGAACCCGCCTGACACCAAAAAATAAACCCACGATGCGATCCGGCTGCTCAAACGCCGGGCATCGGCGCGCGCGATCGGAATCGTACCCAGGATCAGGATCGCCGCCGGGATGCTGATATAAACGATATGGAGCCGCCAAGGGGTCGAAAAAAGGTCGGCGCCATAAATATGGTGCGCCGCCGTCGTCACGAGAACGCCAAGTGTTGCAAGCGTCGTCAGGCGAAGATGGCGGGGCTGCGCGTGATAGAGGATCGATTCGGACATCGGGAAAGCCTTGGTGGTAAGCGATGATCGGTCCTACCGCGTGCGTGCGGCTCGGGGGCCGGCTTTTTCGGACACTATGGTCCCGAAATCCATTTTTGGATGAACCTATATATTCTTCTGTAAAATCTGGTGCGCAGCGCCGCGCTGTGCAGTGGGACCGTCCGGGGCCGGCCATTGGTCGTTGAGCCCGTTACGGACTAGCTTCCGGAACAGGCTCTCGGCTTCCTGCCACGGTGTCGCCGGATTGCGATCGAGCCACCATTCGAGGACGCAAAGCAGGGTCGCGCTGATATGCCCGATCGCCAGCTCGCGCGGGATGGCCCCGGCGCGCTGCGGTAACAGCGGACGGATCACTTGGGCGAAATTGGCCACGATCGCCTGACGCACGATCGCATTCGCCGCCCCGCCTGCGATCGACGCCTGAATATTCCTGTGTCCGTCGATATGCTGAAACAGCGTTTGCGACACGACGCCGGCATCCGGGGCCGGGAGGGCTGCTATGGCGCCAAGCAGCTCGGAACGCAGGCGATCGAGGCTGCGCGCGAGCAATTCGTCTTTGGATTTGAAGTGGGTGTAGAAGGTCGAACGGCCGACATTCGCGCGCGCCAAAATGTCGTCGATGCGGATCGCATCATAATCGCGCTCGCCGATCAAGGCGACAAGCGCGTCGTACAGAGCGGTGCGTGTTCGCGCGATCCGGCGATCGATGGCCATGCTGGTTCCTTTGCGGCTTTTCCGGACTCCGCCGCGGCCCGGTGCAAAGCCATTCACCGGGGTTCGGGACGTTTGTCCATTATCCGATCGGCTGGTGCGATCAACATCGAAGGAATGGCCGGCACGACACCGGTAATCGAACAGCGCCTGTGGCGGCGAACGGCAAGGGATGGGTCCGACAAGGCCTGCACGGAGCGGAGGATGATGTATAAGCTTCGCCAAACAAATATGGCGGTAATCATGAAAGAGCGATTCGGACCAAGCACACGCGATTCCGGGGAAGATCAATTGCCTTTCCACTTTGAGCAGTGCGGGGACGGCGATGCGATTTGTATACTTCTTCACGGTTTCGGTGAAGGCGGTTATATGGTATGATTTTGCCGCGCGCTTGCCCAAGCAATATCGTGCGATAATCATTAATCTCCGTGGTCATGGAGATTATTTCGCAGAGGATAAAAATAACTATAATATCATCAAATATTCGTCTGATATTGTAGATATGGTTTGCAGATATAATTTGAACAATATATCATTGATAGGCCATTCCCTTGGCGCATCGGTGGCAATCAAAGTCGCTTCCAATATACCGGATCGTATAAGGAATTTGGTCCTCGTGGACTTTTCCTTGAGCGCCAAGCCGGCTATTCATGAAAATATCATGTCGCAATTCCGCGAGCAATGCGATGGCTTCGGTTCCCCCGCCGAGTACGCCCGATGGCTATCGGACAAGCGACCACTGACGCATCCCAGGATGATCCCCCATATCGTGAGCAATGCTTTGCGCGAAACGCCCGAGGGACGCTTCGTGCTGAAAGTTGATCCCGCGATTAAGAAAATAATAAACAATGTATCGAAATTTCAAGAGGATTATAAGTCCATATTGTCCGAAATATTATGCAGGACGCTATTGATAAGGGGACGAGGGTCTGCGATCTTGAGCAAGAAAGAGGCGATGGATATTGTAAAAATATTGAAGGATGGGGAGCTTCAGGAAATTTCGGGCGCCGGTCACGCGGTGATGACCGATAATCCCGACCAGTTTTCCGAAACTGTTAATCGCTTTCTTGTCGGATCGCGATCTTGATGCTGGATACGGCCTCATCGCGATCGAGGGATTATGCTGTTTCAGGGTTCTGGAGATGGCCGGCGATGATCAGGCGCTGAACCTCGGAGGTTCCTTCATAGATACGCAGCGACCGGATCTGCCGGTAGAGACGTTCGGGCACAGCATTCTTCACAATTCCTGCGGCGCCGAAAATCTGCACCGCGTCGTCGACGATCCGCTGCGCTTGTTCGGTCGCAAACAGTTTCGCGATGCTGCAATGCTTTCCATAGCCGCGGATCTGGTGGTCGATCTCCCACGCCGCCTGGGCGACGAGCAATGCGCTGGCGGTCAGCGCCGCCTCGCTGTCGGCGAGCTTCGATTTGGTCAATTGCATGTCCCACACCGTGCCGGCCCCAAGGCGTCTGGCGTGCGCCCATCGGAGTGCCGCGCTCCGTGCCCGGCGCGCAAAACCGGTCGCGGCGGCGCCGACCGTTACTCGATATTGTTCAAGAATTTCGCCCGCGATCGCGAAGCCATGCCCCGGTTTCCCGATCATCTGGTCGGCCGCTACGACACATCCTTCAAAGCTCAGGCTGCCAAAAGAGCGCGGCGCCATCGTCTCGATCGTTTCCGATACCCGCATACCGGGCGATGCCGCGGGCACGTAAAACAGGCTGAGCCCAAGCGGCCCGGCCTCGTCCGCCGTGCGCGCCAGGACGATCGCGAAATCGGCAATGTCGGCGTTGGAGATCCAGGTCTTCGTGCCGTTGAGGACATAGGAGTCGCCGCGGCGTTCGGCCCGCAGGGACACGTGGGCGATGTCCGAACCGACATCGGGTTCGGATATGGCAAGGCAGCCGATCGATCGCCCGGCCAATATGTCCGGAAGCAGCGCCGCACGCTGCTGGGCAGAGCCGTATCGGATCAGCGGTGTAGCCGCGAGGGCCTGAATCGAAAAAGCGAAGTCGAACAAGTCATGGACGAATGCGAACCCCTCGCGAACCAAACAGATGCTGCGAAAATCCGGGGGCGCGTCGGCGTCGCCGTACCACCCGTTTCGCCCGAACAGCGTCGTCAGATGGCGTCCCGTTTCGGCGGGCGAGCGCCTTTCAATCTCGTCCGGTTCGGACGCGATCTCGTCCGCCCATTTTTCAATTCGGTCCGCGAGCTGCCGATGCCGTTCTTCATACAGCGGCAGTCGAAGAACCGAGGGATCGAATATTTTCATATCAGCGGCCGCGATCACAGCGTCAAAGCGCAACGATCGGCGTTTGCTTCGTCGCCGTGCGTGACCGGGGCTGGCGCTTCCAGCGTCCCGCCTTCCACGAAATAGGCGAATGAGGCGTAGCCATTCCAGATGCGGCGCCATTCGGCAGCGCATACATCCGGGCCATATTGCTGCGCCGTTTCGGCGAGATGCGCCTGAATGATTTCCGCCGCCTGCCGGGCATGGCCGGCCGACATGTTGTCGATGGAGAGGTGCACGGCCTCGTAGATTGGATCGAAACCCCAATGCTTCAGCTTCTGGATTTCATGCATCCGCAACTCGCCAAGGCCAAGCATCTCGGAGCCCAGATTATAGCCCAGAATCTCTGCATGGAAGCGCTTCGGAAACTGACCGAGCGACAGCTGATTCAACGGAAACGTATAGAATATATCGGGAATTTCGTCCTGATCGACGAAGGCTTCGTCGCGGATATGCGGCAAGTCGATCCCCAGACTGCCGAGCACGCGATGGATCAGCGTGATATGGTTTTTCTCGACATCGCCCAATCCCATCTCATCGGCATAGATGCCGAACAGCTTCACATCGGCGATTTGCCCGAAACGGCTCGTGCCGCCGCTGCGAAAGGCCCAGCAACCGTCGATCAGATTGCCGAGGGCAAAATATTTCTGGCCGAAGACAACCTCATCGCGCGGCGGAATGTCGGTGAGCGGCGCATAGGGTTCGACGAGCTGGTGCCAATAGATGGACTCGATCCGATCGACGAGGGCTTCGGGCGAATAATCGAAGAAGCGGGCATCGGTATATCGCCCCGTATCCTCGCTGTGGAAAAGCATTTCCGATCGAGCGAGACCCGCTTGAACGCGCTCCAGCGCAACGGGCAAGATGTTCGCGAAATTTTCGATATTCACCAGCTGATAGAATAGGGTGCGGTCATCGAGATCAGCGGCCGATTCAAACACCGTGTCGCGGGGTGGACGCTCCCGGATATTGGCCAGCCACAATCGCGCGACCGGTTCTTCGCGCCCCTCCGGCAGGTTTATCGGCGCGTCGATCGTTTGTGCCGTGCTATGAAACCAGGATTTGAGGACGTCCGCTTCCTCATCGGTAAATATGCCGAACATCGGCCCGCCGAATTTGATGGCGTCGATAAAGCGGCAACTGCCTTTTTTATCGGCGCGCAGATAGCCAGAACGCTTGAAATCCTTGAGGAAGGCGGCAAGGTCCTGATCGGTTTCGGTCGCAGTTTCGGAAAGCGGCTTTCCGCCGATCCGCACGCGTTGATGTTGCTTTCCGGCAAAGGGCGCGTGGCGCCGGACGATCTCGGCAACTTGCAGATCAAGCGACTGGCCGGCCGATCGTGCCGCCCGGTCGGCGAGCATCGCCGCATGGCGCCTTTCCAGGCAGACAAAGACGCGCACCGCATCGACGAGGCGGCGCGACAGGGCTTCGGCCGCCGCGTCCTCGTCCAGCGCATCGAGGTAGGCGTCGAGTATTTCCCACGCCGCTTCGGGGGGCACGATGGGGTCGAGCCCCGCAATTCGGTCGTCGATCCCCAACGCGTGGCAGGCGGCGTGGATTCCGATCAGTTCCGGAAAATAAGTCGCCGGATAGCGGGACAGCGACAGCAGGAACGCCGCGTGCAACGACGTCATCGCATCGCTCGCGGCCTCGCGAAAGAAGGTCGGATCGGAGAGGGCGGGCAGGAAAATGCCCGCCGCCTCGAGCGATCGCCGACGCATGGCGACACAGGACCGGGCGGGACGGCCCTCGCCAAGAAGCGACCATCTTTGCCCGAACAGCCCGTTGACGATCGCGGCAGGTTGCGTCGCGGGCTGCGAAACGGTGTCGAGCCAGCAATCGCCGAGCAAGGACAGCGCGGCCCGTCCGCGAAGGAGCGCCTGTCGCGCCGCGGTTCCCAGCGCGGCCGCGCCGTCGAGCATCGCGGCGGCGGCAACGCGCTGGTCTTCGAGCGAGCGCCGCAGCGCGTCCCGATCGACGCGGCCGCTGCGGAGGGCGGGGGCCTGCGCCACCATGTCCATCGCGCCATCGTCCCACTCCGGAAGGGCGAGCGTCGCATCGAGTATTTGCTTGGCGACCAGCAGCATCGCCTCGCTTTCGCCATCGTTCAACAGGTGGGCGGCGATCTCGGCGGGCTCGGCCGCAAGCGCCGCATCGGCCAACGGCCGGGCCGTCGGACTAAAATGAAACCGCCCGATCATGCTGCCAAGGAAGCGACGTGGGGGAGGGCGCTGAAAGTCATCCAAACTAGGATGCGATTTGGGTGCAATATCGATTGCTTGCGGCAGGCCTTTCATTTCACATCTCGCTTCGGTGACGTCCATCACACCCACTGGCGGATCGGCGCGGCATGGAAAAATCGACGATAAATCTTCACGGCTGCCACTATTCGCTTGGCGAAGAAGAGCGGCGCGTAAGCGAGCTTCCGGGTCTGGCCGACTGGCTCGCGCAACATCAGATGATCGACGACGCCGGTCTGTGGGGTTGGGATCGATTTCGCGTGACGGGCAGGCCGATCCTCGACCTGCTGGCCGAAACCGCGCGCCGAAGCCTGGCGGATTTTGGCGACGGTGCGCCAAAGGTCGATGCCGTCATCCTGTGCGCCACGCGCTTTCCCGCCGATGTCGATGGGCACGCCGATGTCGTCGGTCGGCTGCTCGATACGCTCGGCCTGCACCACGCCATCCCCTACGGCGTGACCCTCAATCGCTGCGCAACGCTGACGGCGGCGCTTGGCCTCGCCGAGGCGCTGGTCCGCAGCGGGCGGCACGCGGCGATACTGGCGGTGGCCGGAGATACGATCGGCGCGCAGGATGACCGGCTGCGTCCCTTCGCGGTGTTCAGCGACGGGGCGGCAAGCTGCATCGTCAGCGCCGAAGCCGGCGGCGAATTCCAGCTGCTTGGTACTGCCGCGGCGGTCGATAGCCGATCGATGACGCCCAATGGCGAAATCTCGGCCGATCTGACGCGGCGGGTGAATGCCGAGCTGCTCGCGCGGGCCGGGGTCGACCTCTGCGACATCAAATGTCTCGCGCACAATAATCTGTGGAAGCCGATCCTGCTCTTGAAGGAACAGCAGGCCGGGTTTCGCCGCGACCAGCTCTATCTCGACAATATTCCCCGCCTCGGTCACGTGTTTTCCTGCGATCCGCTGATCAACATGATCGATCTGGCGGCACGCGATCTGGTGGCGTCCGGCGAGCTGCTGGCCCTGGGATCGAGCGTCTCCGGCGCCCGCTTCGGCGCGTTGCTGCGCAGGCGCTGAATTTCGGCAGGCTGCGGCTGAAAGGGCGGGGCAATGGGTCATCTCACCCCGCCAGGCTGAATATTTCGGTTCGCGCGAGCGCGGGGTTGCCGCGCCGGACATGGAGCGCGCCCGCCTTCGGCAACAGGACCACCGCGCCGACGGTCTTCTCGCGGGCTATGTTGCCCGTGTCGGGCACGCAGATCGGCCCGCGCGACAACAGCGCCATATAGTCTTCCGGACCTGCGTCACCCCTCAGCCGATCGAGCTGCGCGGCACAGGCGTCCAGCCGCTGCACCGAGGAATTGCGCGCAAATGGGTTCATCTGATCCATCGCGATAAAGTCTGGCGACAGAAAATGATTGCTATGCACCAGCCTACGCCCCTCGCGGACGGCGAGCTTCCCGTCGCAATGTTCGACGATAACGCTGCGCCGTGCATCGCACAGCAGCAGCGAACGCGAACTCGCGAGCCGCGTCCTCGACAACCAATCGAGGCAGGATTCGATGTCGCTGCACGTATCGAGCAGGTGGCGGATTGCGAGATAAGGCGGGATGCCCGGCCGCCATGCGCCGCCGAGCACAAGGTTGAGCCCGATGGCGAGGCCGTCGCTGTTGAGGCCGAGGTATCCGAGCAGCCCCGTGAAACTCAGCAACAGCACGCGGCGCGGACTCGCTCGATGCGCAATCCGCAGAATGACCATCTGGTCCTCCAGATTGCCATTGAGATCGATCGTCTGGGCGAGCAGGGGGCCATCGCCGCGCTGCTGGCACAGCGTCGTGCAGTCGCCCGCCGTGCGGAACCGCGAATAGCCCATCACTTCGCGGCGCATTTGCAACAGCATCGCCTCGTCGGGCGCGATGCCGGCGCCTTCGGCCAGCCCTTCGATCTCTTCGGCAAGCGACGGCGCGCCCTCGGCGATCTCCCGGCGATAGGCTGCAATCTCCGGCGCCAGTGCCGCAAGGCTGACTGGCTGCGGCAAGACGCGATTGAGCCGCGCCAGATCGTCATCGAGAAAGGCGCGGATCTGCTGGCGGAGCGCCATGCCATGTGCGTGTCCAAGCGCGCGCGGCGTGCCCTCGATGCACAGTTTTGTCACGGCCCCCACCCGATCAGTTCGCTGGCTGGCCGGGTCAGTTTCCGCTCTTTGAGCAGACCAGACCGAACCGCCGGCCATTCACGCCGCAGGATGCTGTAATAGATCGCATCGCGGCGGCGCCCATCGGGCATATAGTTGAAACTCCGCAGCACGCCCTCTTCGGTCGCGCCGATATTCTGCAAGCCCTTGCGCGCCTGGAGATTGCGCACGTCGGTCTTGAATTCGACCCGTTCGCATTCCAGCCGCTCGAACGCATGTTGCAGCAACAGAAATTTCGCCCAGCGATTGAGGCCCTTCCCCCGATGCGCGCGCCCAAGCCACGACCACCCGATTTCGAGCCGCCGGTCGGCCTCGGCCAGATTGCCGTAGGCCATGCTGCCGGCCACCGCGCCGCTCGCCTTGTCGATGACGGCAAAGACGACCCGCCGACACGCGGCGGTGTCCTCGACGGCCTGTTCGATGAAACGGTCGAGATCCTCGTCCGTGTCGATCCGCTGGACGAAATAGCGCCATATATCTCGGTCGAACGCGATGTCGGCGAGCGCCGCACGATCGGTGGGGGCGATCGGCCGCAGCCGGGCATGATCATTTTCCAGCGACACCTCGGCCAGTTGGCCGAACCAATCAAGCCGGCTGGTCGGCGGCATTTGCAAACAGGGTGACGACATCACGCGGGGTCCTCAGCTGGGCGATATGCCTGTCGGTAAAGTTGAAAACGGGAGTGTTCGTCTCCTCACAGAGCGACGTCACCAGCACGACCAGATTGAGCGATGTCAGCCCATATTCATCGGCAAGGCTGGCATCGAGAGCGATCCGATCGATGTCCAGATCAACCAGTCGACAGAGGTTCTTTCGAACTAGGGCTTCAAGATTGTTCATATAAATCCTCTTGTTACGCGAGATATTTCATCCGCAAACCGGGCCATGATCGCCCTGCGTTTTGGTTTATATTGCGAGGTCAGCAGCCCGTTCTCGATGCTGAACGGCTCATCGACGATCAGGAACTTGCCGATCCGTTCGTCCGCTCCGCTGCTGTTGTTCAGATCGGCGATATGACGCTGGATGGCGCCGCGCGCCGCTTCGCCGTCCGGTGCGCAGAGGATCGCCGAAAGGCGGTCGTCGCCCGAACCGACGACGATGCAATTCTCAACCTCGGGACAGGACCGGAGCTTTTCCTCGATCGGTCGGACCAGGACGTTGCGGCCATTGGTGAGGACGACAATATCGTCGGCCCGGCCCAGAATGTAGAGAAATCCGTCCGCGTCGAAGCGGCCGAGATCGCCGGTGCGCACCGATCCGTCGCGCTGGAAGATGCGTTCCGATTCGCCCGGAGCGCAGAACAGATAGCGGGTATTGACCGGGAAATCGCTGCGCACAACGACGATGCCGTCCGCATCGATCGAAACTTGTTTGCCATTGATCGGCTTGCCCACGCTGCCGCGTCGATGGGCTCCCGGAGCATTTTTAGTGACGATGCAGGTTTCGTTCATGCCATAGCCCTCGAAGATTGGCGTGCCGCAATCCTCGAAGAAGCGGAGCATGTCGGGGGCAGCGGGGGCGGAGCCGGTCCAGAGATAGCGGATGCGCGGCCCCATAACCTCGCTGGCCGCACGGCGGAGCGCCGCCGGATCGTCGCTCCCGGCCCGCGCCGCGATCGCTTTGCGCAGCGTTTCGAAGAAGGCGGGAACCCCCATCACCACCGTCGGCGCCTCGCGCCCCAGCGCATAATAGGCCAGCTCGTACGTCGACAGCACGACATCATGGCCATAGGCGAGGGCCGAATAGATCCAGTATCGCTGCTGCAACAGCGACAGCGGCAGGAAAACGAACAGACTGTCGTCCGGCGAATGCGCGAACAGCGCCTGTGTCGCGGCGATCGAACTGTCGATGCTGCCGACCGTGGCCGCCAGCCCCTTGGGCTCGCCGGTGCTCCCCGACGTGAATTTGATCGTCGTCACGTCGTCGGGCGCAAAGGCGACGGGATCGAGGTCGGGATCGTCTGGCAGCGCGTCCAGCGCGCCAATCAGGCCGTCCATCGACCGAATGCAGGGCGCACCCGGCGCTTCGTCGCTGAAGATGATGCGGAGCGCATATCGTTCGGCAAGGGCGGCCGTCACGGGGAATTTTCCGGCCTCGAAACCGGCGGTGACGGCCTTGAGCTTCAATGCGGCGAGATCGATCAACAGCCATTCGAGCCGGTTTCGGGCGACGATGCCGATCCGGTCCCCGGCGCAAATGCCAAGGCGCTGAAGATAGACGGCGGTCTTTCGGGCAAGCCGGTCGAGTTCCGACAGCGAAATCATGGTTCGCCCGCCCGGACCATAGATGATCAACGACTTCGCGGGCGAGGGCCGACCGTTCGCGACGCGATTGATGATCTGGTCCATATCAGGAGGTCTGCGCATGGGATTGCAGTTGATCGAGGTGGCTTGCCATTTTTCGCGGCGTGTCGAGCCGCGGCAGTCTGGAAATCGGCACCGATATGCCGAATTCCTTGCGGATACGGGCGAGGAGCCGGACGCCCGACAGCGACGTGCCGCCCAGCTGGTAGAATTCGCTGCCCGGCTCGATTGCGTTGGTTCGCAATATATCGGACCAGATGTCGACAATCTTCGCTTCGAGTTCGGTTGACGGCGCGCGCGCGGCTTCGCTGGCCGGGTCGGGCGTGTCCGCTATCACCGTCCGGGCAAGCAAGGCGCGATCGACCTTGCCGTTGCCGGTCAACGCCAGGCGATCCAGCCAGACGAACTGCCGCGGCACCATATAGCTGGGCAGAGCTGCTTCCAGCGCGGCAATCAATGGGCATTCCGCCACCGCGGTCCCGTCATCGGCATCGACCAGACAGGCGACGAGGCGAGGGCCATCGGGCGTGCTGCAACCCACCACGGCGGCCGCCGCGATCCCCGGCTGACGGACCAAGATCGCCTCGATCTCCGCCGGGTCGATGCGATACCCGTTGAGCTTGATCTGGAAATCGACGCGGCCAAGAATTTCGATGTTGCCGTCGGGTCGATAGCGAGCGCTGTCGCCGGTGCGATAGAGCCGTTCGCCCAGCGGCTCATGGTCGAAAAAGGCCGCGGCGGTCAGTTCGGGGTCGCCCAGATAGCCTTTGGCGACCCCTTCGCCGGCGGCATGGAGTTCGCCGGGCACCCAATCGGGGCATTCGCGGCGCTGCGCATCAAGAATATAGGCGCGGTTGTTGGCGTTCGGCTTGCCGTAGGGAATGGGTCCGTCGATCGCAGCGGGATCGTCGATCGGGTAGAGAATGTTCCACACGGTCGTCTCGGTCGGGCCGCCCAGGCTGACGATCCGCACATCGGGCCCCAATGCGGCGATCTGCCCCGGCAGCGTCGTCGGAATGCGATCCCCGCTCATCATCACGAGCCGCAATGTCGGCGGCAGCGCGCGGCCGGACGCGGCCGCCTCGTCGACCAGCAACCCCACGATCGCCGGCACCGAATTCCATACGGTGACGCCCGCCCGCGTCGCGAGGTCGAGCCAATGGCCGGGATCGGTTGCGCGCGCCGCCTCGGGAATGACGAGCGCCGCACCGGCCGAGAGCGCTCCGAATATATCGAAAACGGACAAATCGAAGCTGCAACTGCTGACCGCGAAGAAACGGTCCGTCGCGCAAATATCAAAGCGGCTTGTCTTATCGGCGACCAGATTGATCAGGTTGCGCCGTGTGACCATCACGCCCTTTGGAATGCCGGTCGAGCCCGAGGTGTAGAGGACATAGGCTAGATCGACTTGCGACGAGTCGGTGGGAGCGAACTCGTCGGGCCGCGTTTCTGCTTCGCCATGCTGCGCCTGCTCCAGAAAGGCGTCATCGACGATCAGGCTCGCCGCGCCGTCGCGGCTCTCCACTGCAGCGGCATCCTGCACCAGCGAGCACCGGATCGACCCGTTCGACAACAGCGCTTCGCGCCGGGCCTCTGGAAGCCCCGCCTCGATCGGCACATAGGCGGCGCCGGCGAGGCAGGTGCCGAGGATCGAGACGATCTGTTCCCACCCCTTGTGCATCACGATGCCGACCAGATCGTCGCGGCCGATCCCATTGCCCTTCAGCCAGCGCGCCACCGCGCAGGCTCCGGCGCACAACTCGCCGTAGCTGAGGCGCTTGGTGCCGCAATCGATCGCCACCGAGTCGGGCGCTGCCGCCGCATGGTGCAGAAAGCGGGCATAGGGCTGTTCAGGGGGGATGGCGGTGGCGGTGTCATTGGCTGCCCGGCGCCGGACAAGCTGGTCCGGCGGCAAAAGTTCTTGATCGATCCGTCCCCACGCCGCGTCGCCCTCTGCCAGCGCGACGAGAAGCCGCTCATAGCTCCCCGTCAGAGCGGCAATCAGCCCGTCGGGGAAGAGCGCGTCCACCGAATCCATCTGGATTAGGAGCGCGCCGTCGCTCTCCGATGCGAAGGCATTCAGCCACACCTGCGGTGTCTGGCTGACCGAATAGACTTCGCGCCCCCAGGCGCTGATCGCCGAACCGTCCGGAATGGCGCCTATCGTGCTGTTAAAGGTGAACGGCATCGGCGCCGCCTGCCCAGTGCCGGCGCGCTGGCCGATTTCGCGCATGACGTCGAGGCCGGAGAATTGGCGATGGTCCAGCCCCTCGCGCAACCTCGCCTGAATTAGGGTAGCGCGCTCCGCAAAATCGGCGCGGACATCGATCTCGACCGGCAACAGCATGCAATCGGTGAAATTGCCGATGACGCGGTCGATGTCGGGATGGATCGGCAAGCGGTTCGCCAAGGTGACGTTGAGCGTGAAGCGCTCGCCAGCACCCCATAGCGACAACACCTCGGCATAGGCTGCGGCGAGCACGGCCGTCGGTGTGAGCGCCCCGCGGACCGCCTGCGCCTTGAGCGCCGACCAGCGCTCCGGTTCGATCCGAAATTCGTGGCGCACCGAAACCGGCGCCTTCATCGTCGCGGGGTTGCCGGACAGCGGCAGCTGCGGATGCGGTGGAATGGCGTCCAGCCGGCTCAGCCAGTAATCGCGCGCGCGCCGATATTCCGGGGCAGCCTGCGCAGCTGCGAGCGCGCGAACATAATCGAAAAACGACACCTGCAATGCGTTGCACACTCCTGGATCATCCGGCGTCTCATAGGCGCGGCGCCAATCCTCGAAGAACAGGAAGGCGCTGCTGCCATCGATGATCAGCCCGTCATGGCTGACATGAAGGATCATGTCGGCGTCACTGAAGATGGTCAGCCGCACGTCGATGAGCGGGGCATCGTTGGCGGGCAGCACCTGCTGCGCCATTTCGGCCCGCGTCCGGTCCCGCGCTTCTAGCTGGGCGGCGCGCGGAAGCTCGCGCAGATCCGCCACGGCGATTTGCACCGGCGACGCCTCCGCGGCACCAACCTCGACCTGCGTCGCATCGTCTTCGAAGCGGGTGCGCAGCATCCCGTGCCGCGCGACGACCGCGGAAAAGGCCGCTTCGAGCCGGGCGGCATCGAACACGCCTTCGATCTCGCGGTAGACATGCGAGGACACGCCGCCCATCGCAAAATGATCCTGCCGGCCATAATAATAGCTTGCCTGCATCGGGGTCAGCGCGATGCCCCCGCTGTCATCCGCCGCCGCGCTCCGCAAATGCTCGATCAGTTCGGATTTGGCGCCCCGGATCAGCCCAACGAGCGCCGGGTCGATCGCCGACCGCGGTCCCTCCAGCCGCAGGTTGGAGCCGCTCCGCAACAGGACAAGGCCGCGCTCGGCGACCGTTTTCAGAATGCTTTCGGCATTCATATCGTGATTCCCTCCTCCTGACGCGATGCGTTTCGCGCGGCGACGACGGCAAAGAGCGCGTCGATCGTCGCGGCTTCCAATATGTCGCCGATCGAAAGCTCGACGCCGCATTCGGTTTGCAGCCTGTGTTGGAGCGTGATCGCGCCGAGCGAGGTGAGGCCAAGATCGGCGGGCGCCTTCGATCCGATGGGCACGTCAGGCGCGAGGTTCAGGATCGCGCGGAGCATCGCATCCGGACCCGATCGCGGCAGGGTGAGCGATGCCGCCTCCGGAACGGCGAAGAAACATGCGCCCGCAAGCCTGATTTCGGTGCCGGGCGGCAGCAAGCTGACCCCGTCCGCCCAATGCGCCGCGACCCCGTCGGCGCCGATCGCTTCCGCCAGCCTGCCCGCGAAGCGCGGTATGACGGGGGCGGCGCATTGCGCGAGCAGCCGCGCGGCGGCCAGTTCGAGCGCGATGACGGTGCGCCATTCGTCATGGGCATCGCGATCGCCCGACAGGCAGCGGTGCGTCGCCGCGAACCGGATCGCATCCTCGACCAGCCCATTGAGTTCGCGCATCACGCCGTTGAGCGAAAAGCCGTCGGCGCCATAATGGATCGTGATCGCGTCCAGCCTTGCCTGCAACCGCGCGAGAAAGGCGCTCTGGATCGGCGACCACACCCCGGCATCGGGGGCGTAGCCGCCGAACTGCGATGCGATACGCTCCCCCAGATCGTTCAGCCAGCTTTGCCACTGCCCGACCAATGTTCGGGAGATCGCGGCCTGACAGCTTTCCAGTTCGAAATTGGTCCGCTCGGTTTCGCCGCGCGTCAGGGCGAGATAATAGCGCACCGCATCGACCGTTTCGGGCGACAATATGTCCTTGCCCCAGATCGCGTGCCGCCGACTGGTTGAAAATTTCTCGCCGCCGAGCAGGTAGAATTCGTTGACATTATATTCGATGTCGCACGCCCAATCGGGGTGGGCGAGCGCGTAGAGCACCGGATACAGGATCGTGTGATAGAAGCTGTTATCGTAACCGAAGAAATGGACGATTTTCCAGTCGCGCTGGGGCGCATCCGCCGACCAGTCGCGCCCGTGGCGGCGCCCCAGCTCGGCAATCCCGTGCAGGAAGCCATAGGCCATTTCGGGCCAGACCCAGATGACCTGCCGCCCTTCGACCGACTCCAGCGGCGGCACGCCCCATTCGGCAGGGTGGGTAACCGGCAAATGAAAGTCCTTGCGCGCAAAGACACGTCGCGCAAGTTCTTGAAGCCGCGGCGAAACCTTGCCGATGCGGTGATGCGCCAGCACGGTTTCGCGGAAATCGTGCAGCGGCAGCGAGAAGCGATCGGCCGTTCCGCGCGCGGGTTCGGTCCCGGAAATCCTCGACTTTGCCTCGACCATATCGACGCAAAGATTGGGCTCGCCGCATTCTTCGCAGATGTTGCCGCCGGCAGGCGCCGAGCAGCTCGGGCATAGCCCGCCGACATCGACCTCGTAGAGATATTGGCCGGTGCCGGCATCGAACAGCGCCGCATCCTTTCGCCGCTGCACCCCGCCCGAGCGAACCAGGCGCGAGAAGAAATCCTGCAGCCCCGCGCGGTACGTCGGGTCCGTGCCGGTCACAGTGAACTGGTCGACGATGATGTCCATGAGCGCCAGCGTCGCGCGTATCTCCGCGGCATAATGCGCGGCAACCTGCGCGGGATCGCTGTTTTCCTGGCGGGCGCGGGCGACCACATAGCTTTGGAAATCGTCGCTCCCCGTCAGGTGATAGGCCTGGGCCCCGTTCATGCGCTGGAATCGAACGAAGACGTCGGCGCCGAGATAGGGTCCGGAGAGATGGCCCAGATGCAGGTCGCCGTTCGGCGTCGGCGGCGTGGAAAAGACGAAGACCGGCCGATCGGCAAAGCGTTGCTTGCCGCTGCTCCTGCTTTTACCCGCTTCGGCCGCCCGCGCCGGATCGCGGCCGAAAAGGTCCAGAAACTCCAGCGGCTCGCGCCCCCGGTTGCGCAGCATGTGCGTTTCAAAGGGCTCGAACACCGCCACCGAGCCCGGGCCGACCCGATAAACGACGTTATCGACGATCAGCTCGCCGACCCCCTTGAGGATGACAAAGGCCTCGGCTTCGTCATGCTGGTGCGGCGTTGTCGCGGTCCCCGGCAGCACGCGACCAAAGCTTGCGGCACCGCCGGGGCCCGCCAGGCTGCTGATCGGGGCCATCTCGATGCCGAACGCCGCCGAGTAGACGCTTTCATCCAGAGTGATGATTTTCATCGCGCGCGTGCTCCTGGGGCAGGGGGGCAATCATCGAGCAGCGCCACCGTTTCGGCGGCGATGGCGGGCGCCAGACGGTAGCCCGATCCATTGGCCGCGCCGGCGAAGACGATCCGCCCGCTTGCGCCAAGCGCGGTGACAATCGGTTCGCGCGACGGGCTGTAAGCGTCGCAGAATAGGCGGCCGGACTGCAATCGCCCGGCCAGCTCGGGTGCGTAGCGCCGAAGCACTGCCCGCGCCTCGTCGAGATTGCGCCGATCGATACCCCGCGGCGGTGCGTCGGGATCGACGTCCCAGTCGGGGCACGTATAGCTGAAAAGCCAATGGCCGCGATGCCGCAGCGGCAGCAGGAACGCGTCTTCCTCCGGGAACAGGACTGCGACATCCGCCGCGTCGACCGCCGCGTCCAGATGACAGGCAACGACCTTTTTCACGCGGACGCCCAGCGGCGCAGTCAGCGCACGCCACGCTGGTGCATTCACCCATGGGCCCGGTGCCAGAACCACTTTGTCCGCCCGCAATGTCTCGCCGGTGGAGAGCAGCAGAACGACGGCTCCGCTCTCCTCGCGAACAGCCGTGACGGCGACGCCCTCGAGCAGCGAGATCGCGTTCCGGACATCGCGGACTAGGCGCGCTGCAAAGGCCTCGACATCGCAATAGTGACAGGCGGGGACCGACCAGACGGAAGCACCCGGCGGTTGGGCTATTGCTGCCTGGCGGCCGGTCGGAGCCGTTTCGATCGGTCCCGCATGGACAAAATTACCCCACGCCGCCGGTGCGGCTGCGCCGAATGCGACTGCGTCCAGTGCCACTGGATAGATTGGCAGGCTCGGATCGCCGGCTGCGAGCGCTTGATAATAACTTTCGCTCATCGCGGCCATGGCGCGCGTGCGTTCAGTTCGGCCAGCCGCAAAATGCAGCCCGGCGGACCGCCGCGATGCACCCGATCCGACCAAGTCGCGATCGACCGCGATGATCTCCGTTTCCGGCCGCGCGGCCAGAATCTCCCGGATGATGACGGCGCCGATAATCCCCGCGCCCACGACGACGACCCGTTCGCGCATCCGCTCTCTCACACCGCGCGATGCCGACGCTCGGTCCAGGCGTCGATCGGCTGCCAGGTAACGAAGGATCGCTTGTGGGCGGCGCGATTACCGCTGGCCCCTTTCAGCATCGCGTCGATCACGCACTGGCTGCGCCAGGCGATCAGGCTGAGATTGGGCTCCGCCAGTCCGCGTTGCTGCCGCGCGGCATTCAGCATGAAAATGCGGCGATCGGCCGGACCGTCCCAGACCGCCGCGAAATTGGCGTCGATCCGAACTTCGGTGCCTTCATATTCAAGGCGTGGCACAATTGGATCGAGGAACGGCATCGAGTGGCTGCGAAAGCCGGTCGCCCAAATGACAATGTCCGCAATGACGGGCTTTTCCTCCAACCCCGTCGCATCATGCGCAACCGACAGTCCCCACTGCTGGCCGTCCGCCCATATCTGCTCGACCGTTCGGCCGGGCATCAGGACGGGCATGTCGCCGCAATTCTCGATGAAGCGGAGCGTGTAGAGCCGTTGATAAATGTCGCGGATCGTCTTTTCGGAGATTCCGTCGCTCGCCAGAATGTTTCGGCCGAGAAACGCCCTTTTGAATTCGGCGTGTTGTCCAAAGAAGTAATCGGAAAAGCAGGGCATGAAATAGTCGTTGACGAAGGGGGAGTCGTCCATCGGCAGGAAATTCTCGCGGCGCGAAATCCAGATGACCTGCCGAGGCCGCAAGTCGTTTTCGCAGGAGATGCTGTCCAGAAAGGCTTCGGCGCCGGACTGCCCGCCGCCGACGATAACGACCCGCTTGCCCTTGAGCGACTTGGCCTTGGTGCCATAATCGCTGATGTGGAACTGCGTCGGCCCCAGATGCTTTCGCGCGAAATCGGGAATATGCGCCTCGGTCCCGACGCCGATGGCGATATTCTCGGCAAGGATACGGCGTCGTTGGGTCTCCACCACGAAATGCCCGTCGAAACGGACCTCGGTGACTTCTTCTCCAAAATGGACATTTTCATTCAGGTCGCTCGCCCATTTGAGATAGTTGCGAAACTCTCGCCGCGGAACCGCATCGAATTGGGCATTCAGAAAGTGATGAATCTTTCCCTCGGCAACGAGGTAGGAAATGAAGGAAAAGGGATTTGTCGGATCTGACAGCGTCACCAGATCCTTGAACAAGGCGACCTGAAGCGTCGCTCCAGGGAAATACATCCCGTCATGCCACGCAAATTCGGGCTTTCGATCGAAAAAAGCGCAGGACACGCCTCTATAGGGATAGAGCAGCGAGGCGAGACTGAGGTTGGACGGCCCGATGCCGATACCGACGCACTGATGGATCATGGGCCTCCCTCGATGGTAAGGGCAAAATCGCCTTATGAACTCGGCATTCGACGAACAACGCGCACCGGACAAACGGACCTGAAACCGGCGAGCCGTCATCTTCTTTTGACCACGGATCTCAGGGATATTGGGCGCGTCGTAGAAACGATCGGAACCTCAAATCTCTGATTCTTTGGCGTAATCCTCGTTCGTGCCATCCTGCACGCGACGAGCCACCCAGATGGCACAATATGAAAGTCATGCAAATCATCGGCACGGACGTTTCTGGTCCGAAACAGATGAATCGCGATTTGCGTGCTCGATCCCGAAGAGATAAAAAATATCAATTCATTATTTTACCTTGGAAATTGCATCGCAAAATAGATCGCTATATTTCCGAAGGTGCATTTTCGGTGGATCGACATGTTTGATGACTCAAAAATGAAGGTCGTTGTCAATCATGAAGAGCAATATTCAATTTGGCCATTTGATCGGGAAATTCCGCTCGGGTGGAATGATTCAGGCAAAGCCGGATCGAAAGCGGAGTGTCTGGCCTATATCGAGGAAATATGGGTCGACATGCGTCCGTTGAGTCTCAGGAAATATATGGATGAATTAAACGCTGAACCGAAAAAGAATAAAAGAAGAAAATCGGCGCAATAATATAACTAAGATATTTCGGCCAATAAAATGAAATATTCAGGGTTCGTCACTGCATCCGAGCGCAAAGGAGTTTCTTATGAAGCAGCCAAGCCAAAGCAACCCGGACGAACCCGTGTACTCGGATCAAGAAAGGGCGTCTGTGCCCCTGTATCGGGCGCTGCAGTTGATGCACGAACGATATTTTCGCGATGTGGCCGACGCCTGTGCGGATTCGCAAAGCTGGTATCTCAGCGTGCAGACCGAATTCGAACGCGGGATCGAAAAAGCCTATCAGAGCCAGCAACCCGAGTTGTTCCGCGCCGCGCAGGACGAGTATCAACAGAAGATGCAGTCGCTTTACAGCGATCCGACGCTGCCGCAACAATATGCCGATGCGTATGACAGGTACAAGGCGGAGGTAAAACGCCTGCTCACCGAACATGACATGAGCGACCTGGGCTTTATGGATATGCGTTATCTGGGTCAAAGCTTGCTGTCGGTTTCGGCGACCGCAATGAACTTCACGCCGCCGAGCTCCGATGCCGCGGCCGCCAGTGATCCCTTCACGCCCCCAAGCGGAGCCGCCTGAACACGATCGACGCGCGGACGATGGCGGGGAGCTCGGCATGTCGCACATGGATGCTGTATTTACGGGAACGCCGGGCCTTTTGGCGGCCTTCATCGCCGCCGAGCGATTGTCGCGTTCGCAGCGTATCGGCGTCGTGGCTCCATCGGGGGTTTACCAGCGCTTTCAGTCGCTGGTGCGGCGCATTTCGCTCGGCCGCGACCTTGGGGGCGCGGCCGCACAGATGGAGCGCTTGTGCTCGCTGGATAACGCCGCCGGCGCGGAGGCGTGGCATTTTTCGCCGAGCGGCCGCGGATCCATTTCCGTACCACCGCCTGACGCCCGTCGTATGGCACCGATCGGCGCGCTGAATCTGGTGACCACCCCCTATTGCGGTGGTGAGCGCTGGCGCTGGATTCTGCCGCGGGGCGAGCCGGTTGCCGACGACAATCCGGGCATGATCGATCTTCCGGTGGCGAGGTCGTTTCGCACGACGCTCACGCTCGATGCCGCGCCTTGCGACGACATCGCGCAAGAAGGCATCCTCCATTTCCTGTCCACGCTCTTCGATCTCAAGACCGAGATCGAAGAGAGGGCTGACGATCTGTTCGAATATCGCGGGCTTCGCTGCCCGATTTCGCCGACCGCCCGGGTGAATCTGATCCGGACGGAGCAAGCGGCGGCGATCATCATGGCGATTGCCGATCGAACCGAGGCGGGGGACTTTGTCGTCGCGGGACCGGAGAACCTGTCGGGCGAGGAATTTCTCGAGCGGGTAGGGGATATTTACGGCGTAAGCCTGCTGCCGTTGGACGGCAAGGCGCTGTTTTCCCGGCAGCCAAGTGCCATCGACGCGCTGTTCGATCGGCGGTTGATGAATTTTGCCGAACATCTGGGCCAGCCGGACCGCGAAGCGATCGAACATGCTTACGCCGCTGCCGGCATGTCTTCGACCGGGTTCAGATTGGCGCCGGTCCAGTTCGACGCGTTGGTCGAACGGACATGCAAGGCGCAGCAGTCGGACTATAACGCACGCAATTGCGATGCGTCTAAGCCGCTGGAGATCCGCAAGGCGAACACTGGTGGCTGGGAATTGTCCTATAGTGCTACCGGCGACGGCGAGGTGGTGGTGCTCCTAAATGCCCTCGGCCAGGGTCCGAAGCCCTTGTCGCGCCTGACGGCTCATCTGGGTCCGCGCTTTCGGGTTCTGAGCTGGGAGCCCCGCGGGCTCGGGGACTCGGAAGCTGAGCTCTCGCTGCTCGACCATGTTGCCGATCTGGCGGCGATCGTCGAACAGGAATCGCCCGCGGGCGTCCATCTGGTCGCGTGGTGCACGGCGCCCAAAATCGCGGCCGAATTCGCGCTGCGCTACCCCGACAGGGTGCGATCGATGACGTTTCTGAATATGCAGGTGAAGAGCCTCGATACCCCGCCCGGTTTCGACACACCCTATGAAACTGATTTCGAAGCCCTTTTCAGCGACCTTCAACAACGGCCATCGACGGCGTCGTGGATAGCCACCTCCCTAACCTCCCAGGGAACCGAGGCCGGGCTGGATCTGATAACAGAAGCCGACGGCGACGAGGCGGAGGCCATTCTCGCCGCGATGAACGGCGATCTGCGGATGCCGGTTCTGCGGCCGTTTCGCGACGCAAACTCGACAATCAGATTTGCGCGCCAGATGACCGATTTTTGGAATTATGACGTTAACGACATCGCGGACCAGATTGACGTCCCGATCCTGATCTTCGCATCGGAGTACGACCGTATTGCGGCGCCTGAAGCGTCGAAATGGGCACATGAATTATTTGCTCGTGCTCGCCTGCTCCAAGCTCCGGGAGCAACGCATTATTTCCTCTATGATCGGGCGGACGTCGTCGCGCGCATGATCGAATGGTTTGTTTCCGGCGACGATATGCCCGAACCTGGCGATGGCCATATGACTGCCGCAAAACTGAGCGTTTTAGCCGATACGGCCGGATCGCACCGAGTCGCCGACAGATGAATATGGTGGGCGAGGACCGGGTCTCGTCCGATCTTGCTGCGCGCCTTGCGGCCCTGTCTCCCGAGAAGCGCGCATTGCTGGAACGCCAGCTTCGAGCCGCGACGCCGATCGCGGTTGCTCAACCAACCGAACGCCCTGCGGATGTTCGCCGTTTCGGCCTTTCGGTCGCGCAGCAGCGCGTGTGGTTTCTCGAACAACTGGAAGCCGGACACTCGCTCTATAATCTTTCAATGACCAGGCACTTCAGCGAGCCGGTCGATCCTCGGAAGATTGAGGAGGCGATAAACGAGATTATTCGCCGCCATGACAGTCTCAGAGCGACTTTCCCGCTCGAGGAAGGCGGTCCGGTTCAGGAAATCAGATCCGATTTGACGGTGAGTGTGGAGGTCACCGACCTCGAAGCTGTCACCGCCGAAAGGCGCGAAGCCGAAGCGCGCGGGTGTGCCCTTGCCGTCGCCTGCGCCCCCTTTGATCTTCAGCGCGGCCCCCTCATCAGCGCCCATCTGTTGCGCCTCAATCCCGACGAGTATGAGTTGATAGTGACGATGCACCAGATCGTCTCGGACAAATGGTCGCTGGGCGTGCTCGCCCGCGAGTTCAACGCGATTTATGACGCCTTATGCCGCGGAAGCGCGCACTCTCTGCCGCCGCTGACAACGACGTACGGCGATTTCATAGTGCGGCAACAGGCGTGTCTGCGGGACGATGTTCGGGAGAAACTGACAAATTACTGGACCCGCAAGCTGGAGAGCGCGGCGCCGCTGCTCAATCTTCCGACCGATTATCCGCGACCGCGGTCGCAAACCTTCCAGAGCCGCTCGCTTGTTCGACAATATCCCCGCAGCGCGGCCGACGCGCTCTATAAGCTGGCGGAACAACAGGACGCGACACCCTTTATGGCCCTGCTGGGGCTCTTCGCCGTCCTGCTTCACCGGTTCAGCGGTATTCCAGACATTCTTATGGGAGCGCCGGTCCATAACAGGGAACAGCCTGAGGAGGCTCGCCTCATAGGATTATTCGCCGACACGCTGGTCCTGCGGACCGACCTTTCCGGAAATCCATCATTTCGTGAAGTGCTGGAACGGGTTCGAGATACGACCAATGATGCGTATGGGTATCAAAATTTACCATTGAAAACCATTCTTGAAAATTTGAACCTGGAACGGGATTTTAGCTATAATCCTTTGTTTCAGATATATTTTTCATTTGATGATATCAATTCGTCGTCACTGAACGGCACGGAATTTTCCTTCTTCGATAAGGAAACTTCCGAGTTCGATATTTCCGTGAACATTGTTCAAAACGAGGAAATTATCTCTTTAGATGCCGAATTCAGCACGGAAATTTTCTCTAAAGAAACAATAGACTCATTGGTTGATGCCTACAGGTTGCTGATCGAGACCGCAGCATCATTTCCCGATCTGCCGATCGACAGGCTCTCGCTCGTATCAAGTCCAGGCCGCAAGCTTTTGATAGACGCATCGGCCACTTCGGGCTCCATGCCTCGCGCATCGACGCTGCACACACTTTTCGAGCTTCAGGCACAGGCGACGCCCGGCGCGCCGGCTCTCCAATTCGGCGATGAAATCTATCGTTATGACGCTGTCAATGCGAATGCCAACAAGTTGGCGCACGCTCTTTGCGCGTTCGGGATCGGCCCGGAGATGGTCGTCGGCCTGTGCATGGACAAGTCTCCCGACTGGGTGGTTTCCGTGCTGGCCGTGTTGAAGACCGGCGCGGCGTTCCTTCCGCTTGACCCGTCCTACCCGGCAGAGCGCATCGCTTTCATGCTGGCCGATGCGAATGTGGGAATCATTTTGACCCACGACTCCTTGGGCAGTCGGCTGTCTGCCTTCGCCGGCACGATCTGGTACTTGGATCGTGAGTGGCCGCGGATCGGGGAGCTTCCGCCGCAGCCGCCGCAAATCGCGGTCTCTCCCGACAGTCTCGCCTATATCATCTACACCTCGGGTTCGACAGGATGGCCCAAGGGCGTGATGGTGCCGCATCGCTGCGCTTGCAACACGATGCAAACGATCGTCGATGCGCTGCATTTGCCCGTGGGCTCCCGCATACTCCAGTTCGGTTCGCTGAGCTTCGATATTTCGATTTACGACCTGATGATGGCATTTGGTTGCGGCGGCACCTTATGCCTGGCGCCGGTCGATGCCTTGGTACCCGGGAAACCTCTGGCGACTACGCTGCGCGAATTGCGGATAAATGCCGTGGCGCTCCCCCCGTCCGCCCTGAGTGCCGTTCCGACGACGGATTTGCCGGATCTGCATGTGATCATGGCCGGCGGCGAAGCGCTGTCCGCCGAAGTGGCGGCGCGCTGGTCGAATTCCAGTCGCCGCGTCATCAACGGCTACGGACCGACCGAAGCGACAATCTGGTCGACTTGCCACCCATGTTCGGGAACCGAGGCCATACCCCCGATTGGCCGCGCGGTGTCGCGAACCCAGGCGTATGTCCTCGACCGTCTTGGCGAACCGCTTCCGTGCGGCTTTCCAGGTGAACTCTATGTCGGCGGCGCCGGCGTCGCGCGCGGATACAGGAACCGTGCCGGTCTCACAGCCGAGCATTATATTCCCGATCCCTTCTCCGGCGAGCCCGGCAGTCGGCTGTACCGGACCGGTGATCGCGTGGTGATGCAATCCGACGGCAATATTGGGTTCCTTGGCCGAATGGATAACCAGATCAAATTGAACGGCTATCGGATCGAGTTGCAGGAAATCGAGTCAACCCTGACGCGGCATCCCCAAGTCGCTGAGGCCGCGGTCGTTATCCAGCGATCGTATCGCGAGGAATCGCAGCTCGCGGCTTTTTGTGCGGTCAACGGCGGAGCGGCGACCATCCGCCAGGATTTACTCCTATATCTTCGTCGATATCTTCCAAAATATATGGTCCCGGCGGTCATCACAATTTTGGACCGACTCCCTTGCGGCGCGAGCGGCAAAATCGACCGTCGAAAATTGTCGGAGTGGACCGAAGCGGAAACCGATGGACCAAGGGAAATCGCGCCCGCCGCCGACCCTGAGGAAAAGGTCGCGCAGATATTTGCCGAGATATTGAGCATCGATCAGGTCGGTTCGAATGACAGCTTTTTCGAACTTGGGGGGCACTCGCTCCTGGCCATCCGCGCGATCGATCGCGTGAACGCGGCGTTCGGCGTGTCGCTGACGATCCGGGACCTGTTCGAAAATCCGGTAGTTGCCGATCTCGTCCGCGCAGTGGCGCTCGCAAAGCCGGGGCGCAACCACACAATAAACGGATCTGACCCTGGGCTCAATGGTCGGGATTTTCGCAACATGTGAGGGAAAAATTGTCCACGATCTCTAAGATGGCTGCCAAACGGCCCGGTTCCATATTCCCTTTGGCGAAGGACGGCGAGGGGCGCGTTTGCCCTTTGTCCTTTGCGCAATCCCGGTTGTGGATTCTCGACCGGTTTCAGCCGGGTAATCCGGCGTATAATATTGCGACATCGGTGCCGCTGTACGGCCGCGTCGATGAGCGGATTCTCGAGCGAACCATCAATGAGATCGTGCGGCGGCACGAAGCCTTGCGGACGACTTTCGAGGTGATCGACGGGCAACCCGCGCAGGTCGTCAAGGCGTCCCTGAAACTTCCACTCAACAAGGTGGATCTGCGGTCGCGATCGGGAGTGGCTCGCGAAGAGGATGTCGAGCGTTTCATCTATGCAGAAAGCCGGCGGCCGTTCGATCTCAGAACAGGCCCATTACTGAATGCTTCGCTGGTGCGGCTTAATTCCAGCCAAAGCTTTTTGATGCTGGTGATGCATCACATCGTCTCCGATGGGTGGTCGATGTCGGTGCTCAATCGCGAACTGACCGCCATATATATGGCATTTCTGAACGGGCGCCCCTCGCCATTGCCGGAATTGGCGGTCCAATATCCCGACTTCGCGGTGTGGCAGGCCGATTGGTTTCGCGGAGAGCTGTTGCAAAAGCAGCTCGGCTACTGGCGCAATCAGCTCAGCGATCTGCGCCCCGTGCTCGATTTGCCCACCGATCGTCGCAGGCCGCCCGTGCAGACCAGCAACGGGTCGGTGCGCGGATTTACGCTGGACGAGAAACTTTGCGAAGCGCTCAAGGCGCTCGGCAACGCCAACCGCGCGTCGCTGTTCATGACGCTGCTCGCCGCATTTAAGCTGTTGCTCCACCGTCTGAGCGGAGAAACCGACATCGCCGTCGGATCGCCCATCGCCAACCGGACCCGATCGGAACTGGAAGGGTTGATTGGCTTCTTCGTCAACACGCTGGTATTGCGGACCGACCTTTCGGGCGATCCCAGCTTTGTCGAGTTGCTCGTGCGCGAGCGTGACGTGGCGCTCGACGCCTATGGCAATCAGGACATGCCGTTCGAGAAGCTGGTCGACGAGCTTCAGCTCAACCGCGACCTCAGCCACAATCCATTTTTCCAGATTCTGTTCGGCGTTCAAAATATCGGGACAATCGATCGCAGCGCGGCGCCTATCCAGCCGCTGGGCTCCCAGATCCTGGCCGGTTCGGTCGGCAATGGGACCGCCAAGTTCGATTTGACGATGTCCGTGGTCGACACCGGAGCGGGCGCGCAGGGTTTTCTTGAATATAATACCGATCTTTTCGACGCCTCGACCGTCGAAACCATGATCGAACGCTACATTGCATTACTGCACCATATCGTCGCGAATCCCGACGAAAGGCTTTCCCGCCTTTCCATATGGATCGCCGACGAGGCGCCCCCGGTCGCGGATTCAATCGACGATCCCCAAGCGGCGGCGGTGCCGGAAGACGCGCTGGGAGCGCTCGTCGCGGCCCATGCGGCCCGATCACCGACCGCGCTCGCCACGATCGAGGCAAAGGGAGGGCTGACCTATCTTGAGCTGAACCAGTGGGCGAACCGGGTCGCGCGCACATCGTTTCTGGGGCAACTGAGCGCGGGCAGCACCGTAGCGGTCGCGTCCGCGCCGGAATCGAAATGGCTCGCGGTCGTACTGGGAATTCTGAAGGCGGGGCTGGTATGGGCTCCGATCGACCCTGCCGACATCCTGGCAACCGATGGAACCCCGCTGAAATCGGATCGGGCCGAGCGCATCCTGTCGGCGCTTAGGCCGGCATTGGTCATCGCAGACGAGGCGGCCGAACCCTGCTTCCGGAACGCGGGAGCGAAAGTCGTCCGGTTCGCGGAGCTTTGGGCCGACGCGGAAGCGCAAAAGGACGATGAACTCGAAGTCTGCATAACGCCCGACTTGCCTGCCGTGGCGCTGGTCCGGGCCGACGGCGCCGCGGAGGCAACCGCTGTATACCTTAGCCACGCGATGCTTGCCGGGACCGCACGTGACCCTGTCCTGCACCTGTTACCAGAGGATCGGGTCGCGCAACTTTCCCACATCGGCTCCGATTGCGCCCGATACGAAATCTTCGGTGCGCTGGTCGCCGGAGCGGCAATTATGTTCGTGCCGCCCGAACTGTCGTTTCGCTCGCGGCGATTTGCCGCCCTGCTGCAGGAAGCGTCCGTTACCGTCATGTCGCTCGCTTTGGCGGACCTGGAAAGGCTCGCCCGGGAATTTCCGCGATCGCTGCGAAGCGTTCGGCTTGTGCTTTCTGCCGAACGTCAGCTGGATTGGGCCGAGGTTCAGGATGCGCTCGCACCGGAGATAATCGAACGGGTCGTCATGGTGTCGGGCGATCCGGGTGCGGGTGGGTTCTATTTGATGCAGCCGCTGGCGCGTCTTGAACCGGATGCCGCGGTCGTTCCCCTCGGCATCCCTGTCGCGAACGTGCAGATCGGCCTTTTGGGAGGCGACCTTGAACCCGTTCCGGGACGCGTGCCCGGCAGTCTTTATGTGCAAAACCCCGATCTTCCCGACCTTGAGCCGGGGTATCGAACGGATGATTTTGCTCGGCTCGAAGACGGGAAATTTGTCCTCCATGGGGGCATGAACGACGCGCTGATCGAGCGACAGCTGAAGATTTACTACGCCGAGATCGAGGCTGTTCTTTGCGCCCATCCGGCGGTGGAGGCGGCCGCCGTTACGGCAAGAATCCGCCAGGGATTGGCTGACCGGGGGTTGGCCGCATATCTTAAGCTGTCGCAGGACGTCCCCATATCCGAACTGCGGAGTTACTTCGCCGAGCGGCTGCCGGTGCCGCTGGTGCCCTCGACGTTCGAACCGGGACGAACTATTCCTTATGAGCGCAACGGCGGTATCAATCGTCGTGCGCTGGCCGAACTTGTCGCCCGGCTCGATGCCCCGTTATCGGGAGGCGGAGAATATCTCGCGCCGCGCGACGATCTTGAGGTCCATCTGACGCAGATATGGATGGATGTCCTCCACACGGACCTGGTTGGCATCCGCGACAATTTCTTTCGGCTCGGTGGACATTCGCTGATCGCCACGCAAATCGTCGCCCGGATTAGCGATACGTTGCAGGTGGAGATACCTCTCCAGCACCTGTTCGAGGCCCCGACGATCGAACAGTTGGCGGCGCTTATCAAGCCATTGGTCGGCGCGAGTCCGCAACTCCAGGTCGCCACGATCCCCCGCATCGACCGGGATCGGCCGATCCCGCTCTCCTTTGCGCAGCAGCGCCTATGGTTCCTGGACCAGTTCGATCCGGATAGCGCGGTTTACAACATCGCACTGCCCGTGCACTTCGCAGCGCCCGTCAAAGCGGTTATGCTGGAAGGCGCCCTCAACGACCTTATCGCGCGCCACGAAACGCTGCGAACAACCTTTGCCACGGTTGATGGCAACCCCGTACAGGTGATCTCTCCCTCGCTGCAAATCAAGATGCCGATCCACGACCTTCGCAAGATGTCGGAGAAGAATAAGAAGGCGGAATTACAACGCTTGATCACAAAGCAGACGCAGATGCCATTCGATCTTAAAGATGGACCGGTTCTGAGAGGCGAACTCATAATATTGCACGATAATAATAATCTGCTTCTCGTTACGATTCATCATATCGCCGCCGATGGCTGGTCGATGGATATAATTTCCCGCGAGCTTGTCGAATTTTACGAGGCTCGTCGCAATGGGAGGTCGCCATCGTTGCCGGACCTCCCGATCCAATATGCCGACTTTGCCTGCTGGCAGCGCCGCTATCTGTCCGGCCCGATGCTGCAGCGCGACGCCAAATATTGGAAGGACAAGCTCGCTGGTATGCCTCCGCTGCTCGACCTGCCAGCGGATCGGCCGCGGCCCGCGATGCAGTCGTTCACCGGGGGCATGTATATGTTCACTATGCCCCCATCAATTCTGAAGAGCGTCAAGGATTTCTCCGAGCAGGAGCAGGTGACTCTTTTTTCGGCATTGCTGTCCGTGTTCTATATTCTTCTCTATCGATATACCGGCCGGGAAGACCTGGTGGTGGGCTCTCCGATTGCCAACAGAGTGCGCCCTGAGCTCGAAGGCTTGATCGGTTTTATTACGAATACGCTCGTGCTTCGTACCCAGTTTTCGGCGGATTTTACTTTTCGCAAGCTGGTTTCCGAGGTGCGCAACGTTACGATGGAAGCCTTTACGTATCAGGGGATTCCGTTCGAAAAATTGGTCGAGGAAATCCAGCCGGACAGGAACCTCTCCTACAATCCGCTCTTCCAGGTCATGTTCGCGTTGCAGAATACCGGCCGCCCCGCGGACGTCGGCGGCGCTAGCGACGACGATGTGCCGACGCTTAGCGCCGGCGTGTCCAAATTCGATCTTACGATGTTCTTGTCGGAAACAGCGAGCGACCTTCGTGCCGGAATAGAATATAATTCCGACCTGTTCGATCTGTCGACGGTCGAGCGCCTTGCAGGGCATTATAGCGCGTTGCTCGCGGCCGCGATGGACGAACCCGATCGTCCGATATGGTCGCTGCCGATGCTGCTGCCGACCGAAACGAAGGCGCTTGCGGACTGGAACGACACCGAAGACACCGCCCAGGCCGAGATGTGCCATCGTCTGTTCGAGAGGCAGGCGGCGCTGTCGCTGGATGCGGTCGCGCTAGTCGCGGGCGATGAAAAGATCACGTACGCGCAGCTTAATTCGCGCGCCAATATTCTCGCGCGCCGTCTGATCGCGCATGGCGTCGTGCCGGGGTCCCGCGTGGCGATTTGCATCGAACGCGGGGTGGACATGATCGTCGCCCTTATCGCCACGCTGAAGGCCGGGGCGGCCTATGTTCCCATAGACCCGGCTTACCCCAAAGAGCGCATCGCCTTCATGGCGGCGGACGCGCGCGTCGCGCTCGTGCTGACGCAAAGCGCGCGGAGCAGCGAATTGTCGGAAATGGGCGCCGCGCTCCTCGCCATCGATCACCCTGGGTCCGGCAACTTCGCCGACGAGAATCCGGACGTGCCCGTTGCGCCCGGCAGCCCCGCCTATGTCATCTACACGTCGGGATCGACCGGCAAACCGAAGGGCGTCGCGATGTCGCACGGTCCGCTCGCGTCGCTGATCCGCTGGCAAATCGCCCGATCGGCCCTGCCGATTGCCGCGCCGACCTTGCAATTCGCCTCGTTGAGCTTCGACGTCTCGTTTCAGGAAATCTTCGCGACCCTAGGCGCCGGCGGAACGCTCGTCCTGATAACGGAGGACCAGCGCCGCGATCCGTTCGCGCTGTGGGACTTGTTATGCAAAGAAAAAGTGCGGCGGCTGTTCTTGCCTTATGTCGCGCTCCAGCAGCTGGCCGAGCACGCCCGGCATGCCGCGGCCCTTCCGGATTCGTTGACGGAGTTTGTGACGGCCGGCGAGCAGTTGCAGATCACGCCGCAGATTGCCGAAATGATGACGCGGCTCGGCGCGAAATTGTGCAACCAATATGGGCCTACCGAATCGCATGTCGTCACCGAACTCGAGTTGACCGGCGCGGCGAACGGCTGGCCGATCCGCCCGTCGATCGGCCGAGCGCTTCCCAATACGGCGATCCAGATCCTCGACCCGCATGGACAGCTTTGCCCGATCGGGATTCCAGGGGAGCTTTGTATCGGGGGTTCTGCGCTGGCCAACGGCTATCTGGAAAGACCCGCGCTGACGGCCGAGCGTTTCATCCCCGATGCGCAAAGCGTTAAAGGGGAACGACTGTATCGCACAGGCGACCGCGCGCGCTTTATGGCGAACGGAGAGATTGAGTTCCTGGGCCGGACGGACCAGCAAGTTAAAATTCGCGGCTTTCGTGTCGAACTTGGTGAGATCGAAGTCGCCCTGCGAACGCACCCGTCGGTTCAGGAAACCGTCGTCGTGGCCCGCGAAAGCCGCGGGGAGCTTCGTCTCGTCGGCTATATTCAGGCCGATCCGGAATCGCCCGTGTCGCCGGACGACCTCCGGGCGCACCTTCGGGCCATTTTGCCCGAACATATGATCCCGGCGACATATGTCGTCATGGAATCGCTGCCGCTTACACCAAGCGGCAAGCTGAGCCGCAGCAATTTGCCCGATCCCAACGAGGCAACGTCGCGTTCGATCACCGGTGCCGTTCCGAGAACCCCGGTCGAAATTGCGCTGGCGCGCCTGTGGAGCGAAATCCTCGAGGTTGAGAGCGTTGGCGTTCAGGACAATTTCTTTGAACTGGGGGGACACTCCTTGTTGGCCACGCGCGTGGTTTCGCGGATCAGGGACGATTTTGGAGTCGACCTGCCCGTCCGCCTTATGTTCGATAACCCGACGGTCGAAGCGCTGGCGCTGGCAATCGTCGAATCGATGCTCGAAAAGCGCGGTGACGATCAGATCGCGCGCCTGCTCGCCGATATCGAGCAAATGCCGGACGAGGCTGCCCACAGCCTGACGCGATAACGCCCTCCCTGAGCCGGGGTAGGGAGAACAGGGGGAGTGTCGGACGGTTGGACGGCTTTGATATGCTAACCGCTTGCCCCGAAACGACACCCCGACCGCGCGTGGTTTTCCTCTATTGCGCCGAAATACCGTCGCTCTCTCCTTCGATGATCGGCCGTTTGAGCGCGAAGCTGAACCATCATGAACAGCGCCGCGCGGCTGGTTTCGCCTTCGAAAAGGATCGGGCCATTTTTGTCGTCGCCCACGCGCTGCTTCGACACGCACTGGCCCCGATGCTGGACGGCGACACCATTTGTTTTCGCGCCAACGCCTACGGCAAGCCCGAACTCGACCTCGATCATGAGCATGGCATCCATTTCAACCTTTCCCATACCCGCGGGATGGCGGTTTGCGCCATTTGCCGCGGTCACCCCGTCGGGGTGGATGTCGAAGCGATCGATCGCAGCGTCGATGTCGAATGGTTGGCTGAGCGACATTTTGCCCCTCAGGAATATCAGCTGATCCTTGAAGCGCCATTACAGCAGCGTGTGGAGATATTCTTCCGCCTCTGGACCCTGAAGGAAGCCATGCTGAAGGCGGTGGGCACCGGACTCGCGACGCCGTTGCAAGAGTTCGCTTTCACTTTGGAGCCCGAAACATCGAAAATGCAGTTGGCGCGGGCAAAGACGGCGTCGGAGTGGCAGGTTCATGAATATGTGCCGACAGCCGATCATCGTCTGGCGCTTGCCGTCCATCGGCCATCCGCGGACACCCTCAGGGTCGTAAGCCGGCACATTTCGCCAGAAGAACTGGGATGATTGGCACCGGTTGCAGGGTTGGCTTGCTAATCGTGAGCATTGAGGTGCGGCGGGAACGCGTGGCAGGCCTGCGATCCCTTGGTTGGTATTTTATTCACGCACGTGTGAGTGAACATTGACAGCAAGCAAAGTCGCTTGCATAAACACCCCCGAGACGGCGCCGATAATGTCGTCCAGGAGGGAGAGCTATTATGAAGGCACAGCTGCTCGTGTCCGCCTCGGCGGTCGCCATGTTCATGCAACCCGTTTCCGTCCAGGCCCAATCGACCGATGTCGCGCCGTCCGCTGACGAAGAGGTGCGAAACAGGGAAGACATCATCGTTACCGCCACGCGCCGTACCGAACGGTTGCAGGATGTTCCGCTCAGCGTGACGGCGTTCGGTCAAGAAGATCTCGACGATCTGGGCATTGTGGGCTTTGAAGGTATCGCGCAGAATACCCCCGGCATCGTCGTCAACCGGCCCACCCAGAACTTCAACAATTTCACAGCCCGCGGCATCAACACCAATGGCTATTCGGCTGGGTTGCAAAGCGCCGTCGCCATCTATGTCGACGAACTGCCGATCTCGGCGAACGGCAATTCGACGATCCTCGACCCCAATCTATATGACGTCGAGCGTGTCGAGTTTCTGCGCGGGCCGCAGGGGACGCTGTTCGGGTCGAACTCGCTCGCCGGTGCGATGCGCATCATCACCAAAAGCCCCGACCTCGACGATTTCGAGGCGTCGGCGAGCGTCGACCTGGGGCTGACCGGCTCAGATGCCCTGCGCCAGCGCTACAACGGGATGGTCAACGTCCCGCTGATGAAGGATGAGATCGGGCTGCGCGTCACGGGCTATTATCGTAATGAGGACGGCTGGGTCGACAATATCGGCACCGGCGTCGAGGATTCGAACAGCCTCGAAGCCTATGGCGGCCGCGCGATCCTGCTCCTCCAGCCGACCGACCGGATGAAGGTGAAACTGCTCGCTTCCTATGAAAACAGCAAGCCCGCGGACTCGGCGCTGACCAATCCGCTGCTCGGCAAATTCGTCCGGCGCTCTGACCGGCCGGACCTGTTCCAGGGCAAGCTCACCAACTACAACATCACGGTCAACTACGAGTTCGATTTTGCCGAGCTTATCAGTTCAACGACATTGTCGGACTATGATGCATCCTTCTATGTCGATCTTGCAGGAACCTTTGCGCAGGCCTTTCCCTTCGCGCTCGATGCCTATGGGTTCGACGATCTGTTCGTGCAGGAAACCCGGCTGGTGTCGCGTCACGACGGCCCGTTCGAATGGGTCGCGGGCTTTTTCTATTACGACAAGCGCCGGACCGTCGATTTCGACTATCGCTCGTCGCAGGAATTCCTCGACGCGCGCGGTCTGACGGGCCTGCCCGACGAATATTATCAGCGCTTCAACGCCTACACCGACCAGACTGAAATCGCGGGCTTCGGCGAGGCGACCTTCCGTTTCAGCGAAAGTTTCTGGGTCACCGGCGGCCTGCGCTATGGCAGCACCGAAGTGCAAAGCTTCACGCGGGGCGGCGGGTATAACAGCAATTATCTGACGGCGGCGCTGTTCGGCCTGTCGAACATCCCGCTGACAATCACCCCGATCAACTATGCCGAAGGATTGAAGGTCAAGGACGACCGGCTGTCGTGGAAGGGCAGCGTGTCGTGGAAACCGACCGACAGCCTGACCACCTATGCGACGGTCTCGACCGGATTCCGCACGCCGGTGGTCAACGCGCGCGCGGGGCTGGTCAGTGCGATCAATCCCAACGACATCGTCATTCCGGACGGCGCGAAATCGGACAGCGTCACCAACTATGAAATCGGCCTCAAGGGGCGCTGGCTGGGCGGCGACCTGACCGCCAATATCGCCGCCTATTATATCGACTGGAAAGATATTCAGGTTCAGGCGAACCGCGTGTCGGATTCGATCCAGTTCGCAACGAACATCGGTGGCGCCGAAAGCTATGGGCTTGAATATGAGATTATCGCGCGGCCGGTGCAGGGGCTCAGCCTCTCGCTGAACGGGTCCTTCAACCGCGCGAAGGTGACCGACCTCACGGCGGTCGAAGCGGCCATTTCGGGGGCCGAGATCGGAACGCGGCTGGCCTCGCCGAAATTCCAGGGATCGGGCACGCTGCGGTATGATTTCGGGATCGGCGGCGGCGACACGGCCTATGCAGCGGTCAATGTGTCGCACGCCGGGTCGTTCCCGAACCAGTTCCCGAATGTGCCGGGCAATCCCAATGCGAACAGCCCAACCTATGATTTCACTGAGGCGTGGACCAATGTGAACCTGTATGCCGGGGCAAAGCTGGGGGCGATTGATCTCGGCGCCTATGTCGAAAATCTCCTCGACGATAAATCGATCACCTATGTCCATCCCGAAGCATTCCTTGAGGCGCGCTATGCCCGGCTGCGTCCGCGCACGATCGGCGTCCGCGCCAATTATCGCTTCTGATGCGCGGCCTGACGGAAAGGGCAGGGCGATGATCCGGCGCTGGAAATATTTGGCCCTGGCCTTGGCGATGGCTGCGCCCGCTCCGGCGCTCGCCGCCGACGATACGGTGGTCGCAGCGCCAGCGGGCGGCGTGCGCGGCAGCGAGGATCGCGGGGTGCGTGTCTTCAAAGGCATTCCCTATGCCGCACCGCCGGTCGGCGAGCGCCGCTGGCGCCCGCCCGAGCCGGCGGCGGTGTGGGAGGGCGTGCGCGACGCGACCAAGTTCGGCGCGTCGTGTATGCAGCCCAAGCCGCGCGCCGCCAGCATCTACGCCGGGGATATGCCGGCGATGAGCGAGGATTGCCTTTCGCTCAACATCTGGGCGCCCAAGGATGCACGCGGCGCGCCGGTGGTCCTTTGGATTCATGGTGGCTCGCTGACGGCTGGATCTGGCGCGGAGCCGCTCTATGACGGCGCCGCGCTGGCGAAGCGCGGGCTCGTTGTCGTATCGATCAACTATCGTCTTGGTGCGCTCGGTTATCTGGCGCATCCGGAGCTGAGCGCGGAATCGCCCGATCGCGTGTCGGGCAATTACGGGCTGCTCGACCAGATCGCGGCGCTCGAATGGGTCAAGCGCAACATCGCCGCCTTCGGGGGTGACGGCGGGAATGTTACCATCGCTGGGGAGTCAGCGGGTGCGCTCAGTGTCATGTATCTGATGGCGGCGCCGCAGGCCCGCGGCCTGTTCCACAAGGCGATCGCGCAGAGCGCTTATATGGTGTCGGCATCCGGGTTGAGCGGTGCGATCAACGGCATGGTCCCCGCCGAAGAGCTGGGCAAGGGTCTGGCCGCGAAGCTTGGCGCTACCGACCTCGCGGCGCTCCGCGCGATGCCAGCGGAAGAAATTGCTTCCAAAGCGCCTGCGACGGGGTTTTTCCCTTTCCCGACCGTCGACGGCAAGGTGGTACCGCGCCAGTTGGTCGAGACGTTCGACAAGGGCGAGCAGGCGCCCGTTCCGATCCTGGCCGGGTTCAACAGCGGCGAAATTCGCTCGCTGCGCTTTCTGCTGCCCAAGGCGCCCGCCGATGCGGCGGCCTATGAGGCCGCGATCCGGGCCGGTTACGGCGATCTCGCCGACCTGTTCCTCGCGCGTTATCCGGCGAAGAATATTGACGAAAGCATGTTGGCCGCGACGCGCGACGCGATGTACGGCTGGACATCGGAACGGCTGGTGTCGAACCAGTCGGCGCTGGGCCAGCGGGCCTATTATTACTATTTCGACCATGGCTATCCGGCGATGCAGGAATGGAATCTGCACGCCTTTCATGCCGCCGAGCTGCCCTATGTTTTCGGCACCGCAACGCGCACGCCGCCGCTGTGGCCGAAAGTCCCCGACACGCTCGCCGAGAAGAAGCTTTCGGACGCGATGACCGATTATTGGGCGAGTTTCGCGGCGAGCGCCACCCCGCGTGCCAACGGTCAGCCCGACTGGCCCGATTATGCCGACAATCGCGGCTTCATGCATTTCGCAGGTGGCGCGCGCGCGGGGCATAATCTGTTCCCCGGCGTGTCGGCGCTGCACGAAGCGGTGGTTTGCCGCCGCCGCGCTGCAGGCGATATTCCGTGGAACTGGAATGTCGGCGTCATCGCGCCGCCGTTACCGTCAAAGGTTGCGGGGTGCCAATGATCGACGGATCGATGCAGACCTATGCGTTGACGCTCGACAAATTTCTCTCCCACGCTGCCAAATGGCATTCCGACGCCGAAGTGGTGTCGGCGGGAGCGGATGGTGTGACCCGGCGCATCGGCTATGCCGCGCTGCGCGACCGCGCGCTGCGCGTTTCGGGCGCGCTCGCGGGCGTCGGAGTTGCGAAGGGCAATCGCGTCGCAACGCTCGCCTGGAATACGCAGGGGCATGTCGAGGCGTGGTACGGTATCATGGGGATGGGCGCGATCTGTCACACGCTCAATCCACGCCTGACGTCGGCGCAGCTCGGATCGATGCTGGCGCAGTCCGAGGCTGCGGTGCTGCTCGTCAGCCCCGACCTGCTGCCGCTGGCCGAAGATGCGGCGCGCAACCTGGCGTCGGTCCGTCACATTCTGCTGCTCGACACCGATGACGACGCGCGCGCGCTCGATCGGCTGGCTGCCTCGTGTGACGCTGACGCTGTCTGGGGCGGCTTCGATGAGACAAGTCCGTCAGGCCTCTGCTTCACCTCGGGCAGCACCGGGGCGCCGAAGGGCGTCACCTATACCCATCGCGGCTGCTTCCTGCACACTATGCGCCAGCTTCAGGCCGATGTCCTTGGCATCACGGCACGCGATGCGGTGATGCCCGTCGTGCCGATGTTTCACGCGAACGCGTGGGGCATCCCCTTTACCGCGCCCGCGGTGGGGGCGAAGCTGGTCCTGCCCGGTCGCCACAGCGACGGCGCGCATCTAGCGCGGCTGATCCGCGGCGAAGGGGTGACCGCGGCGGTCGGGGTGCCGACTGTCTGGCTGGGCCTGGTCGAACATCTGGAGGCCGAAGGCGGCGAGGTGCCTTCGCTCAAGCGGATACTTGTCGGCGGATCGCCGATGCCGCCGGCGCTGATGGACCGGATCGAAAAGCGGCTGGGCGTCGAAGTGCAGACCAGCTGGGGCATGACCGAATTGTCGCCGCTCGGCACCGCGGCTTTGCCCGGCGATCCCGCGCGCAAACCCGGCCTTTCGGGGCGTCCCGCAATGGGGATCGACCTGTTGCTGACCGATGCCGAGGGCGCGGCGCTTGCCGAACAGCGCGGCGGGGAAGGGCATTTGCGCGTGCGCGGGGGCTCGGTCGTCGAACGCTATTTCGGGCAGGCGGAGCCCGCGACCGATGCCGACGGCTGGTTCGATACGGGCGACCTCGCGCGCCTCGATGCGGCGGGCAATCTGACGATCACCGGGCGCGCCAAGGATTTGATTAAATCGGGGGGCGAGTGGATCAATCCGGCCGAGATCGAGGCCATAGTCGGGGCGCTGCCGCAAGTATCGCTCGCTGCGGTGATCGGACGATCGGACCCCAAATGGGGCGAACGGCCGATCCTGCTCGTCGAAACCTGCGACCCCTCGGTCAGCGACACCGAATTGCTCGCACCGCTGAATGGCAGGGTCGCGTCTTGGTGGGTTCCTGACGCGATCATCCGTCTCGACACGATGCCGCTCGCGCCCACGGGCAAGATCGACAAATTGCAATTGCGGGCCGAATACGGACAGGTGTAGGCCGAATGACAGGCGCGGCGGCGGAAATATTGGTGCAGAAGGAAGCGAATTTGGCGTCGAAGGCGAAGATCGCGGCAAAGCGGCCGACCAAGGCCGAACAGCGTGCCGAGATGATGGAGCAAATCCTCGACACCGCCGAGCTGCTCTTTTCGAAGCACGGCTTCCACGGCGTGACGCTGAAGGACGTGGCCAAGCAGGTCGGCGTTCATCACACGCTGCTCAACTATTATTTCGACGACAAGCGGACGCTGTTCGACGCGGTCTTTGCGCGCCGCGCGGTGGTGACGATCGACAAAAGGATGCAGGCGCTCGACGATTATGAGCGCGCGGCGGGCGACAATCCGACCGTCGAGGGCGCGCTGCACGCGTTCCTGGATACCGACCTCGATCTTTATATCCAGGGCGGCGAGGGCTGGAAAAACTACGGCGCGTTCGGCGCGCAGGCGTCGAACAGCCCCGAAGGCGCCGAATTCATGGACAAATATTTCGATCCCGTCGTGCTGCGCCTGATCGAGATATTGAAGAAGGCGCTGCCCGATGCTGCCGAAGAAGATATTTTCTGGGGCTATCATTTCGTCACGGGCGCGCTGATGCTCACGCTGGCGCGGACCGGGCGCATCGACAAATTGTCGCACGGGCTTTGCCGGTCGGACGATTATGAAGCGGTAAAGGCGCGCATGGCGCGCTTCATGGCCGCGGGCTTCCGCGACATCTGCAAACAGCGCCGCGAAGACCGCGCGGGCTGATTTCAGTGCGACAAGGCCGATCACCTCGATCAATATATTCACTCACAAGTGAGTTATTAATATGGAAAATGAAGACGCGATGGGGGTGGAACTGGCGGGACGGGTCGCGATTGTAACGGGCGCGGGCGGGGGATTGGGCCGGTCGCACGCGCTGCTGCTGGCGCGCCATGGCGCGCACGTGATGGTCAATGACATGCAAGGCGAAGCAGCCGAAGCCGTTGCGGCCGAGATCGTGGCGGGCGGCGGCAGCGCGCTGGCCGCGGGGGCGTCGGTGACCGACGAGGCGGCGGTGGCGGCGATGGTCGATGCCGCAACGCGCGCTTGGGGCGGGGTGGACATATTGGTCAACAATGCTGGCATCTTGCGCGACAAAAGCTTCGCCAAGATGGACCTCGCCGACTTCCGCCTTGTCGTCGACGTCCATTTGATGGGTGCGGCCGTCTGTTCGAAGGCGGTTTGGGACCAGATGCGCGAACGGCGTTTTGGCCGGATCGTGATGACCACATCTTCATCGGGGCTCTACGGCAATTTCGGGCAGGCCAATTATGGCGCGGCCAAGATGGCGCTCGTTGGTTTGATGCAAACGCTGGCGATCGAGGGCGAGAAATACAATGTCCGCGTCAATTGCCTGGCTCCGACGGCGGCAACGGCGATGACCGAAGGCGTGCTCGCCCCCGATGCGCTGGCCGAGCTCGCACCCGACGCGGTGAGCCCCGGGCTGCTCGCGCTGGTGGGCGACAACGCCCCGACACGTGCGATCCTTTGCGCAGGCGCGGGTCATTTCGCCGCCGCGCACATCACGCTGACCGAAGGCGCGTTCATCGGACGCGGCGACGATGCGACCGCGCGCGTGGCTGCCGAATGGGGACGCGTGACCGATCGCCGCGGCGAGATCGCCCCCGCCTATGGCTTCACACAAGCCGAACGCGAACTCGCAAATGCGGGCTTTACCGCGCCGACGATGGCGGTCGCGCACTGAAATTCCCCGGGGGCGTCGCGAGCGGGCCGGACAAGAGCCCGCCGCCGCAAACGGGTCATAATGGGAGAGACATATGGCTAGCGAAGCGAATGATCTGCCGACCGCGGCGGACAAGGCACGGACCGAACGGCGGGTCATCATCGGATCGTCGCTGGGCACGGTGTTCGAATGGTATGATTTCTACCTCTATGGCCTGCTCGCGAGCGCGCTGTCGTACCATTTCTTTTCGGGCGTGAACGAGACGACGGGTTTCATCCTGGCGCTGATGGCGTTTGCCGCCGGGTTCGCAGTGCGGCCGTTCGGGGCGCTCGTGTTCGGGCGGGTCGGCGACATCGTCGGGCGCAAGAACACTTTTCTCGTCACCATGGCGATCATGGGCCTGTCGACCTTCGCGGTGGGCTTTCTGCCCGGATATGACAGCATCGGTATCGCGGCGCCGATCGCCCTGATGGTGCTCCGTCTGCTGCAAGGGCTGGCGATCGGCGGCGAATATGGCGGCGCGGCGGTCTACGTCGCCGAACATGCGCCGCCCGGAAAACGCGGTTTCTATACGAGCTTTATCCAGACCACGGCGATGCTGGGGCTGATCCTCGCCTCATCGCTTGTCGTAGGGCTGCGCACCGTCATGGATGCCGAAACTTTCCTCGCCTGGGGCTGGCGCATTCCTTTCATCTTTTCGATCGTGCTGCTCACCGTCACCCTGTGGATCCGCTTCCAGCTCGAAGAAAGCCCGGTGTTTCAGCGGATGAAGGCACAAGGTGCGACCTCGAAGGCGCCGCTGACAGAAGCCTTCGGCAAGTGGAAAAATCTGAAGATCGTGCTGATCGCACTGTTTGGCGCGGTGGCGGGACAGGCGGTGATCGGCTTTGCCGCGCACCTTTACCCGCTCTTTTTTCTCGAGCGCATCGCGCGGGTCGACGGGGCGACCGCCAATTTCCTTGTCGCCACCGCGCTGATGCTGATCATTCCCAGCTTCGTTTTCTTCGGCTGGCTCAGCGACAAGATCGGGCGCAAGCCGATCATGATGACCGCCTGCGTCATCGCGATCTTCGTCTATTTCCCGCTATACAAGGCGCTGGTCGTCGCGGCGAACCCGGCGATGGCCGCCGCGGTCGAGCGCGCGCCGGTCACAGTCGTCGCGCACGACGGCGAATGTTCGTTCCAGTTCGATCCGATCGGCAAGAACACGTTCGACCGGACGAGCTGCGACATCGCCAAATCCTATCTGGCGAAGGCCGGGGTCAGCTATGCCAATGTGGATGCGACTGCGGGAACGGCGGCGACGGTGCGGATCGGCGATGAAACGCTGGCCGTCCCCGACCCGTCGGGGCTGGATGCGGAAAGCCGCGCCGCGGCGGTCGCGGCCTTCGCGGCGGCGGCGAAGGCCCGGCTTGACGCGGCGGGTTATCCCGACAAGGCCGATCCCGCGCAGGTGAACAAGCTCAAGGTGATCCTGATCCTCTGCGTTTTCGGCGTGCTGGCGACGATGGTCTATGGCCCGCTCGCCGCGCTGCTCGTCGAGCTCTTCCCGGCGCGCATCCGTTATACCTCGCTGTCGCTCCCTTATCATATCGGCAACGGCTGGATCGGCGGCTTCATGCCGACGGTTGCCTTCGCAATGGTCGCGGCGTCGGGCAACATCTATCAGGGACTGTGGTATGCGGTGGCGATCGCGGCGATCACGGCGGTCGTCGGCATCCTCTTTCTGCCCGAAACCTACAAGCGCGACATCGAAGCCTGAGCGCCGGCGAGCAGCAGCGGCGTCGACGCTTCGAGACAGGATGTGCCGTCTTCGGGCACGAAACAGGCCGCTGCGCGTGCGGGCGATAGCTGTGGGTCAGCGTCTGAAGGCTATCTCGATGCGTGTCAGATATTCGGCCAGCGCTGCTGCGTCCGTCTCGTCGAGAATTGCATCGAGTTCGTGGCTGATAGCCGTGAAGCTGGCCTCGATGCGCCCGAGCGCAAGCCGCCCCGCCTCTGTAAGACCCAGACTCCAGGCTCTGCTGTCGTCTGCGCTGGGGAGGCGTTCGACCACGCCCAGCGCCAGCAGACGGCCGATCATCGCGGTCATCGCCGATTCATTGAGGCCAAGCAGCGTGGCCACGCGCCGCTGCGTCGGGCGACCCTCGGCGGCGATTATCGCGAGGACGGCGCCTTGTGCGGCCGTCACCCCCTCGACATCGACGAGCGCTCGATCCGCCGCCTTTTTGAGGCGATGCGCGGCGAGCTGGAGCCGATGATAGAGGCGAAGTTGCGCGGCAGACATGAACAGCGCGATAGAGCAGTTGAGCCGCGGCGGCCATAGGGGCCAATACCTCGGCGATGACGCGTATTGGCCGTCGGCGGCTATGCCGAGCTGCTGTCTTCGTCCTCTATCGGCGTCTGCTGATGGTGCACAATTTTCCAGTCGCTGTCGATGATCGCGTAGCTCGAACTGCAGATGGCGCGGTAGCTTTGGCCGTCCCGCTTCGCTTGGGCGCGGTAGGCGGTGACGAGCATCGCATCGCCGGCGCGGACAAGCTTGCGCTCGTGCAAATCGATGCTCGACCAGCGCGGCGCCTCGGCAAGCGACGCAAGGATCGCTTCGCCGACGAGAATGCCAACGGGTTCAGGAAACAGCATCACTGCCGATTCTGCCATATGTTTGCGATAGGCGGGCTCGCCGTCGAGCCAGAACCGCTTTTCGAGGGTCCAGATATCATCGTCGCTGAACGTCATCTCATGTCTCCAACAGGATAGTGGGCGATAGTACGAAGGCCTTTGCGCGCCGCGCGCGAACAATGGCGGGAGCTGCCTCCCGCAAAAGGCCCTCTAATCATCCGCGCCATATTGTTCGGCGAGCTTGGCACGGCGCACTTGCCAGGTTTTGGCGAGCACCGGCACCTCGCGCAGCGCGCGGAGATCTGAGCGGCGATCCTTCGCTTCGCCGCCGATCAGCAGGCCAAACAGCGAAGCCAAAGGCCACTCGGGATAACGGCGCTCGACCAGGTCGAGCGCGTCGCCGGCCTGCACCTGCCCCGTCTCCAGCACGCGGTAATACCACCCCGTTCGCCGCGTCTTCACCACCGCGGCCATCACGCCCTTGGTCGCAAAGCGATGGTCGAGTTTCCAGCACGGCTGGCGCGCCTGACTGACTTCGATCAGTGCGGTGCCGAGCCGGAAACGGTCGCCGAGGCAGACGGTGGTTTCGTCGAGACCGTTCGTCGAGATATTCTCGCCGAACGCGCCCGGTGCATCGAGCAGCGGCACATTGCCGAGATGCTGACGCCACCACGCATAATGATCGGCTGGATAGTGATGGATCGCCTTGTCGATGCCGCCGTGGACGGTGCGATCGGCCTGTTCGTCGCCGGCGAGGCCCATTGGGCCGACGTCGACGGAATGCGCAACGGGCAGTTTGCCGATCGCGCTCGGTTCGTCATCGCCGCGGAATGGTCTCACCTGGCCCAGAAGGACCGCCAGAATCGGCCAAGTCGTTTGGGATGAGGGTGCGACACTTTCGCTTGTCATCAGGGGAGCGCTCCGAAACGTCATGGCCGCAGCACTCTAACCAACCGTTCGATATCGTCATCATCTATATGAACGTGCGGCGAAATCCTCAGGTTCGATCCGCGCTTCGAAAGGAACACGCCCGATGCGGCGAGGTCGGAATCGCGGTCCCCCATGTCCCCCGCCTGAACCGCCACGATATGCCGGGCGCGCGGACCGTCGGCCGCCAATGCGAAGCCCCGAGCGGCGAGGCGGCCAGCGATATGGTCCGTCATCCGACCGAGATGAGCCGAAATTCGCTCGCTCCCCCAAGCGCGAAGCTGGCCGAGGGCGTGGATAGCGGCTTCGCCCAGTTCGAAGCCGACCTGCTCGCCGGCGTCGAACCGCCGCGCTCCGGGAAGATAGGTTGGGTGGTGATCGGCGAGTCGGGCGAAATCTTCGGCGCCCATGCGTGCGATCCAATTTTCTTCGAGCGGGCGTCCGCTATGGTGCCGGGGAGCGACATAGAGATAGCCAAGGCCATAGGGACTCAACAGCCATTTGTAGCGGGCGCATATGAGAAAGTCGGGGTCGATGCGCTTTAGATCGAAGGGGGCGGCGCCGATCCACTGCGTCGCATCGACGACGAGCGCGGTGCCGTTCGCCCGCGCCCGGTCCGATATTCGGGCGAGATCGATCAACGCGCCGTCGGTCCACCGCACCGGCGCTGCGGCGACGATCGCGACGCTTGGCTCCCAGTGGCGGAGCAGCGCCTCGGTCAAGCTTTCGCCTTTCTCCGGCCGAGCGAGGATGAGCCGGGCGCCGCAATCAGCCGCCTTGCGGCGCCACATATTCATTCCGGATGGAAAATCGCCATCGAGGCAGAGGATGGCTTGGCGCGGACCGACAGGGAGATTGGCTGCGGCCACGGCGAAGCCATAGCTCGCGGCGGGGACCAGCGCGATGTCGTCGGCAGCCGTCTCGAGCAAGTCGCCGAACGCCGCGCGCCGCCGTTCTGCGAGGGTGAACCAGTCTGTCGCCGCAACGCGCCACGGCTGCCCCCGCCGCGCGAGCGCCTCGTTCGCGGCGGCGGTCGAAGCTTTCATGACCGGCCCCAAGGCGGCAACATTGAAAAATGCGATATCGCGCGGAATGTCGAAAAGCGTGCGGGCCGGGAAAGCAGCTGGCTCGAAGTGTTGCGGATCTCGCCGAACGGTCGTCGGTGCGCGATCCACTACCATTCGAGCCAGGCGCCGGGAGCGAGTGCAGCGATTGCAGGGCCCCCGCGGCCGGCTACAGCCTTGAGCGTTTCGAGCGGCTTATCGACCTCGGCATAGCCTTCGGCACCCTTGATTCCGTAATGGATAGGGACGATCCGCTCGGCGCCCAGAATCGTCGCGGCAGACAGTGCCTGCTGTGGCGTCAGAACGGCCGGCGCGTCGCTGGCCGGCTGGCGCCAGGAAAAGCGGGCGCCGTTTATCGGCAGGAACGCAGCATCGAAGCCTCCGAATTGTCGGCCGATGCGCCACCAGTGCCCGTGCATCATCGTGTCGCCGCCATGAAAAATGCGGCGACCGCCTGCGGAGATCACCCAGGAAACTTGCGGGTCGCCATAGCCGTCCGACGCCGGAACCGGCGTTGCGGTAAAGTCGCCGAAGAACTGGGGTTCCCATAATGTCGACGGTCGTTCGCGAATATTTGGCGCCAGGCCGTTGTAAGGCGGCGTTCCGGCAGGATACCCTATCGTTCCGCCGCGATTCAGGGCAGCCGCGATCGCCTTGGCATCACTGTGATCGGGATGACGATGCGTCACGAGCACGAACACGTCGCCTTGGCCGTCGTCGACCGGAATGAGTGGGTCCGAAAGGGAATTTTCCCATATTCCAGCGTCGATCAGCGGGTCGATGAAGAGCGTTGCGCCGGGGATCTGAAGACGAATCCCGGCCCATGCCAGCCGCTGAACCCTGAGCGTCGGCGCAGCGGCACGCACGGCGGGAACCGCGGTTAGAGCGGCTGCCGCGATGCCACCGCCCAACACGTGTCGCCGGTTGATCCGAAATCCATCCATCTAGGGCTGACCGATCAGGTTGAAGCCGACCAGCCGCACACCCGTTTCGGTGCGCGGTCGGTGGCTGCTGTTTGGCCCGAAATGCAGATAGGTGCCCGCGGTGAAACGCTCGCTGCCTTCGATCAATTCGCCTTCGACGACAAAGACGTCCTCGCCCCGCTCGTCATGCTCGTCGATGCGCGGCCATTCGCTCCCGGGTTCCATTTCGACCACCCAGGTCCGCACGCCCGGCCGCGAGGGCAGGTCGCGGCGGATACATCCGGGGCCCACGACAACGGGCGCGCAGCTTTCAAATGTCACGGGGGTCAGGCCCTTGGGTTCAGTCATTCTTTCCTCCAATCGCTATTCGACTATCGACTGGGCGGGCTCGGTGATATGCCAGCGATCGATAGGATGCTGTGCACAGGGATCACGGGAATGGTTGGCTTCTGTGTGGCAAGGGGAGCGCATATATGCTTGATATTCCTTCTTCGGATGCGGTCGTCGCGGCGATCGAGGCGGCGCGAACCGGCTCAATGGCGGCGGCCGCGGCGGAGCTTGGCCTCACGCATGGGGCGATCAGCCGCCGCATCGCCGCCGTCGAGCATTGGCTCGGTGCGCCGGTCTTTGAGCGCGTCGGCCGCGGGGTCCGATTGACTCCGCAGGGTCAGATATTCGTCCGGCGGGCTGAAAGGTCGCTGGCATCGCTCGCTGCGCTGCGGGGCGAGCTCAGCACGCAGCGATCGCGCGGGACGGCTCGCCTCTCCGCGCTTCCCTCGATCGCGCGACTGTGGCTCATGCCCCGACTGGCGTATATTGAAGACCTTACGAACCAGGGGATCGTTGAAATCATCTCCGAGCATCGCCTCGTGCGGCTCGATGAGCGCGAAGCCGATGTCGCGATCCGCTATGGCACGGGTGCCTGGCCCGGTGTGACATCCGAACTGCTCTTTGCGGATCGCATCGTTCCAGCCGCTGCGCCCGACGTCGCCAAGTCGCTTGCGGGTTGCGAGCTCTCTGACCTGCTTGGACAAAGCCTGATTGTCGATGGTGATGGCGCCGACTGGCGGCAGTGGTGCCGCGTCGCGGGGGTGCAATATATCGAGGCGGGTCCCCGCCGCAGGTTCATTGACTATGATCTTGCGGTCGAGGCGGCGCGGCAGGGGCTTGGCATCGTCCTGCTCCGCCTTCCGCTGGCATATCGGACCATTGAAGACGGGTCGCTCACGCCGCTGGCTCTCCCGGGCTTTGTCTCCGATCGCGGCCATCACCTTGTCACCCGCGCCGGTGAAACAAATCCCAGGGTGCTTGCGCTCGTTGCCGCGTTGAAGACGCTGGCGAAGGACGAGCCGCGTTAGACGAGCAGCGGCAGGCCGCCTTCCTGTCGTTCGGTCGCCCGTTCCGCGTCGACGCGTCAGGATGCGGCGCCGAGATTGAAGACGCGGCGCGCGTTGCCGAAAAGAAAGGCGGCTTCGCCCGCGTCATCGAGCCCGAGGTCGGGAAGAGCTTTCAGGCATTGCGATGGACGCAGCATGGGCCAGTTGGTGCCGAACATGACGCGGTTCTTGCCCACCCCCTTCATCCAGTCGACGAAGGCGGGCGGCAGACGGTGCACCGCGTATGCGGAGGTATCGACGTAGAAATTCGGAAACTTGATTGCCATCGTCGTAAGTTCGTCGATCCACGGGAAGCCGACGTGGCCGCCGACGACGGTGAGTTCGGGGAAGTCGAGCATCACATCTTCGAGGTAAGGCAGTGGCCGTCCGTTTTCCGAACGCTTTAGCGGTCCGGTGTGGCCGACCTGGGTACAAAGCGGCACGCCGGCATCGATGCACGCGGCATAGACGGGGTAATAGCGCCGATCGTTCGGCGGCAAATTCCAGAGCCAGGGTACGACGCGAACGGCAACGAAGCGTTCGCCATCGACCCAGCGGCGGATCTCGCGCACCGCTTCCATCGGGCGCTCGAGATCGACGGTCGCCACCCCGCGCAGGCGCGTTGGCGCTGCATCGACATAAGCCGCCACCTCTTCGTTCGATACCAGGCTTCCTTCGGGACCATGCCATGCCGAAAGCAGCGTTATCGCGACCCCGGCCTCGTCCATCGCCGCGATCGTCGTCTCCACGGTCTCGAGCCGGGCCTCGTCGCGCCGGGTCCACCGGTTCAGCGTTTCCATCCACGGCCGGCTCGCCATGCGTTCGGTGGTGATCTGGGCCCAGACGTCGATGATGTTCATAATCCGCTCCTATACTTCACCTATGAAGTATAGGAGCGGATTGTCGTGGCGCAAGCCGATATATGCACCGAGTGCTTATCGCCGCTCCTCCGCAGCGGTGCGAGGACCGGTCAATATTTCCAGGGAAAAAGCGCGCGCAAAGCCGGATCGCGCAGCCAGAGGCCGCCCCAGATGAAAAACCCGACATAAAGGCCGAATAGCGTGTGGCTGAAAACCGGGCTGCCCACCCTGAGTTGGGTGGCGATTGCGCCGCCGAGCAATCCCGTGGTCAGCACGGCGCCGAGGACGCTGGTTTTGGGCCACGCGTAGAGCAAGATGCAGCCAAGTTCGATCATCCCGATGAGCAGCAGATAATCGGTTGACCATCCCAATCGTGTAAAGGTGTCGGCAGCGGTTTTGGCTTGCATGAGCTTGGGAGCGACCGAAGCGGCCAGCAGAAATGCGATGGCCAACCCGGAAAGGATCCGGCCCGTCCAGATAGCGGCATTGCTGTCGAACATATAAATCTCCTGTTGCGGTGGGTTGGATTGGGCATCGTCTGGAACGATCGGTTAATCGGGCTTAGCGTCCGCGGCCGTGCTCGCCCGGCCATCCGCGCCAAGCAGCCATCATGAGGCAGAGATTGATGGCGAGGCGGTGGAAGGGGCGGACGGCGGCAAGATAGGCATTGCCCAAAAAGCCGTGGGTGCGGACGACCGATGTCCATACCAGTTCGCGATGCCCGCCCCGTTCGCGCACCATGAAAGATATCCGGAAATCGAGATGCCGGTCGTCCTCGCCGAGAATTATCTCATCCTCAAGACGCTCGAGTATGGGAAAAAAGCCGATAAGCGCGTGACGCGTCGCCCGCCCGGCTTGGGCGATCGCCGGCGTGGTCTTGATGCCAAGGGGCCGCACCAGCATATCGCGAACGGACATGATGACGCTGCCCCCGCGAGGCATGCTGCCCAGCGCGGCTGAAGCCAGGACCGCCGGATCGGAGGAAGCGGCGGCCGGAAGGCGGATGGCATAGGCGTCGGCGAGCTGTGCGTTGGCAAACCACAACGACAGGGTCGTTTCCGGGGGGAGTGCGACACGACCGACTTTACAGGCTTTCATCGCAGGATTCCTGGCGGCGAACACTCATCCAGCGCACCGGTGGGCGCGGTCGCCGCTATGCGCGAGCTTGCGCGCAAAGGCTTTCATCAGGCGCCTGTTTATCGCGGAAGGGCTTATACCGCGCCTGGATGATTCACGCGTCTTGGAATGTCGCTGTTATCCGATTGCCGACGTCGCAGGCGCTCGATGATAGCGCAGTCACTCTGAGGGCGTAAGGCAGGGTCATGCGCAGCGAGCATCAACACAGCGACTCCGGGACCGCGGCTGCCCTTGTCGGGCGCTGGCGCCTCGTCGACTTCGAGGTCGTCTTTGCCGATGGCGCCCGCATCGCGCCGTTCGGTGACGCTCCGCAAGGGTGGGGAATCTACACGGCGGACGGCTGGATGTCGGCGCAGCTGATGCGCTCGGGGCGTCAGGCATTTGGAACCGAGCGCATCGCGGACGTCCCGCCCGCTGTCTTAACCGCAGCAGCCGCGGGCTACATCGGCTATGCGGGCCGCTACGAGGTCGACACAGCGAACGCGATCATATCGCATCATGTCGACGTTGCCTTGCTGCCCGACTGGGTCGGCACCGTGCATCGCCGCGACTACCGGTTCGAGAACGGGCTCCTTCTCCTCAGCCCGCCCGAGCGAGCCGGAACCCGTTCGACTTTGCGTTGGCAGCGCGAAGCCAGCTGACATGGTCATGCTCGATCATCTTATCCTGGAAGTTGCCGACGCCAATCTGGCTGCCGACTTTCTGTGCGACGTGGTCGGGCTGGAGAGAGCGGCGCCCCAGCCGCCATTTCAGGTTGTACGAGCGGGCGAGACGTCGATCGACCTGCTCCCGACGCGGGGGGCGATCGAACCGCGTCACCTGGCATTCCGGATCGGCAGCGAGGCTTTCGACGAGCTGCTCGCGCGCCTTTGCGCTCGCGGTCAAATGTTCTGGAGCGACCCCTTTCACCGCCATCCCGACGCTGTCTATCGAACCGGAGATGTGCGCGGCATCTATTTCGACGGGCCCAGCGGTCATCGGCTTGAGGTTCTCGCTCCGCTGCCATTAAATGATTGTACGGCTCCCGGACGCAGTGCTGCAACAATCTGACTCGGCGTGAGGCCCAGCCCGTCGCGGCATGCCGAGCTGAAGTGCGCCGAACTGCTGAACCCGGCGTCATGCGCCGCCGCCGTGAGATTCGAGCCGCGCTGCGCGGCCATGAGGGCCCATTCGAGGCGTAGCCAGACCCGGAGTCGCTTCAGCGTCAGGGCGGTTTCGGCCTTCAGAATATGACGAAAGCGCGATTCGGAGAGATGCGTCATGCGCGCGAGATCGCGGGCGCGATGCGCACGCCAGGGCGTCGCCCGCAGCGCCATGATGGCGGCCACAACCCGAGGGTCAACGTCGCAACCGTCGCGCCGCGCGGCATCGCCGATGCGTGCAGCGATCGCGCTCGGTGCGGTCGCCTCTCCACCTGACCCGCCGCGTGGAGACCACGCCGCTGGGGTCGTCCACAATCCCGTACCCGCGGGGGTCATCACTGCAGCGACGCGGCGCCCGTCGGCGATCAGCGGAGCGCCGAAATAACATCTTGCCGCTGGAGCGTGGATGGTGACCGCGTGCGTCAGGTTCGGCCCGACCATCACCGCAGCGCCTCGCGCGGCAGCGCCTCCGATCACGGCCACCTCGATCTCGCCGCGACTGGCAACCCAGAGCGTGCCGACTGCGCCGCGATGCGCGCGAACGGCAGCCCCGCCCGCTATGCGAAGCGGGCTTGCACACCAGGAAAGAGGGCTTTTTCCCGTCACCTCACCCACTCGGTTGCAAAGAAGGTTCGCGGCCGAACTGGTACGAATGACGCGCTTTTGTCGATCATCGGTGATCGATACGGTTGCTTTGCTGCCCATGCTAGTGCCGCGATCGCTATCGAGGCGTGCATTCTGCTCACATTTTGGCTGCAAGTGCGCAAGGAAGCGGGCGGGGCCATCGCCCGCGTGGCTAAACTTCGGCAGGCGCAGCGATGCGGCGGAAGGCGCTTTTCAATATTGCGGCGGCGTCGCGTCCGCTCAAACGCCCGTCGCTCATGAACGCCCCGTCGATCAGGAGCGCGAGCTGCATTGCCACACGAACCGCCGGTTTCGCGCCCGCGTCGTGACAGATCGCCTCCAGTCGGCGGAGCATTTCGGCCTTGTGCCGCCGCGCGATGGTGCGCGCGGGATGGCCGGGGTCGGCAAATTCGGCCGCGACATTGATCTGCGGACAGCCGCGATAACCCGGCCGTTCGACGCGCGCCCCGATCCAGTCGCCCAGGGAATCGAGCACCCGGTCGGCCGACGGTGCCGAGGCGACCGCTGCGTCCCATTGGTGCCAGAATTCGGCGTCTTCCTTTTCCAGGAAGGCCTCGACCAGCGCGTCCTTGGTAGGGAAATGGCGGTAGATCGTCGTTTTGGCGATCCCCGACGTTTCGACAATCTCCTCCATGCCAACTGCGCGCACGCCCTTTGCATAGAAAAGCGACGCCGCGACGGTGAGCGCCTGCGTCCGGGCACGCTGCGCGCGTCCGACGGGGGTCATGGATTGGTGTGTGGCGTCCGGCATCGCTCCGTCTTGACAGCGATACCGATCGGTGTCACTCGCTAAAACGATACTGATCGGTAGCGGAGATGAAAATTGCAGATGACTCCTCGAATCGCCGTGCTCGGCGCGGGCGGCCACACGGGCCGATTCGTTGTCGATACGTTACGGTGCAAGGGCGCGAATGCGATCGCGGCGACGCGTTCGGGACGGTTCATGCCGATTTCGGGCGAGGAGGAGGCGTGTCGCACACTCGATTTTTCGCGACCCGAAGCTCTGGACGATGTGCTGCGAGGGGCGGATGCGGTCATCAATTGCGCTGGTCCCTTTTTCGACACCGCATTGCCGGCGGCCGAAGCCGCATTGCGCGCCGGCATCCCCTATCTCGATGTTTCCGCCGAACAGGCAACGACGCGGCGGGTGTTCGACACGCTTGATGCGCGCGCCCGCGCGGCCGGGGTGACGATCATCCCGGCGATGGCCTTCTTTGGCGGTTTCGCCGACCTGCTCGTTTCGATGCTGGTCGCGGATGGAGAAGCAGTCGAATCGATCGAGATCGCGGTCGGTCTCGACAGTTGGCAGCCGACGGCTGGAACGCGTCTGACAGGCGAGAAGAATGTCTATCCGCGGATGATCGTCCGCAACGGCGAGCTGGCGCCGATTCCCGATCCCGCACCGGGCGGCGAATGGCATTTTCCGGCGCCGCTGGGCGGCCAACCGGTCGCCTGTGTCGCGTTGAGTGAAATCATCCTGATTGCGCGGCATATCAAGGCTGGTTCGGTGACCAGCTTCATGAACCTTAAGCCCCTGGGCGATTTGCACGACAGCGCGACCCCGCCGCCGCGCCCGGTCGATGCGCGCGGCCGATCAGCGCAGCGCTTCGTCATGGACGTGCGCGCGACGATCGGGGAGGATGTACGGCGGGCGACCGCCAGCGGCACCGACATTTATGCCGTGTCGGCGCCGCTCGTCGTCGAAGCATGCCTTGATCTGCTGACTCAAAAAACATCCCCGCCGGGCGTGCGCGCGCCCGGCGAAGCGTTTGCAGCAGCAGCTTTTCTGCCCCGCCTGGCGCCCGAGATCACCCTGGAGGCCTGATCCGCGCAAAGCAGGGAACGGGCTCAGCGGCAGCGCAGCTCGCCTTGGTCGATGGCACGGCCCAGCAGCGCACCGCCCGCGGCTCCGATGATCGTGCCCACCGTGCGGTCGCGGCCACCGTCGAGTTCGCGGCCGACGAGGGCGCCCACGGCGCCACCGATAATCAGTCCCGTTGTCCCGTTGTCGCGGCGGCAGTGATAACGGCCGTCGTCGCCGCGCCAGATTCGGTCGCTATGCGAAAGGCGACGGGGTTCGTAATAGCGGCCATAGCTGTCATAGATAGCGCGATCTTTCGCACGCTTGCCGTGCGCGGGTGCCCAGGGCGGCGGGTCGGCATAGGCGGTGCCCGTAGGCAAGGCCACGGCGGCGATCAGCGCGACGGCGAGGATATGCTTCACGTCGATTCTCCCAGAGTTCGGTCTTTATCGGTCAGCGACGACCCGACCATAAACTGCCGATCGGAACGCGCGATGAACGACCCCGTTCCGGCATTTTTTATGAAAAAAAGCTTCCGGGGGGCGAGGCCTTTCGGCCGCTCCGCCCCCCGTCTGCATCGGGGGCAAGTGGGGATTTCCCGGGTGGGGCAGGGGACATCAGGGACCAGACCGATGTCCCCCACCGCTCCATTTGAGCGGAACACTCGGGAACATGAAATACCATACAACTGCCGTGCCAGATCGGCAGTCGCCCCGATTTTGGCAGGGGACGCTGGTTAGCAATTCCTTACCGATGCCACCGTATGTCAAAAATTCCGACAGGTGCCTTAGCCCATCGTTGATTTTCGTTCAGCTAGCGTTCAGCCCGTTGACTACATTTGTAGTCATATCGTATCGACGAAGCCAATGGGAGGGGTCCGCATGGCAGAACGAGCAAGCGAGTCGGAGATGCAGGTGCTGTCGGCGCTGTGGGATGAGTCCCCGCAGACCGCCGCCGACCTGGCCCAGCGCGTCGGAAAACCCAACGGCTGGACGCAGGCGACGGTCAAGACGCTACTCGCGCGGCTCGTCCAGAAGGGCGCGGTGACCGCCGAGGCCGACGGTCGCCGCTATCTTTACAGCCCCGCAGTCGAACGCGCCGACGCCGTCGGTGAGGAGTCGCAGCGCTTTGTCGATCGCTTGTTCGGCGGCCGCGTCAGCCCGCTGATCGCGCATCTCGCCGACCGCGAAGCGCTGAGCGATGCCGACATCGCCGAGATCGAGGCGCTTTTGAAGAGGCTCAAGCCATGACCGGCGCGATGCTGATCGAGGCGTGGAGCGACACGTTGCTCACGACCGCGCTGCTCGTCGTTGCGGTGCTGCTGGCCCGCAAACCCTTTGCCCGCCATTTCGGGCCCCGGCTGACCTATGGCCTGTGGGCGATCCCGGCGCTGCGGCTCGTGCTGCCGCCGCTCCCCTTTGCCGATCCGGTGTCTGCGTCGGTTGACGTGTCGATTGCGGCGGTGCCGGCCGAGACGGGCGCGATGCTGGCGCTGCCCGCCGATGCCGCCACCATCGTCGAATCATCGGCGCCCGCCTGGAACTTCGCCGACGTCATGCCTTGGCTTGCCCTCCTCTGGGCGGCGGGCGCGGTCGTCGTAATCGGCGCGGCGATGCTGTCGCACCAACGCTTTCGCGCTTCGGTGCTGACAGATGCCGTCGAATTGGAACCCATCGGTTCGATCCGGCTGGTGATGACCGACGCGGTCGACGGACCGGTAGCTTTCGGTATGTGGCGCCGGGTCGTCGCAGTGCCGCACGACTTTTTTGCCCGCTATGCCGCCGAAGAACGCGCACTCGCGGTCGATCACGAGCTGTCGCATCACCGCCATGGTGATCTGTGGGCGAATGCTGCCGCGCTCGTGCTGCTCGCGACGCAATGGTTCAATCCCTTCGCCTGGCGCGCGATCCGCGCCTTTCGGTTCGATCAGGAAGCGGCGTGTGACGCGCGCGTGCTGACGATGGCGGGCGACGCGGCGCGCGGCGACCGCACCGCAAGCTACGCCACCGCAATCGTCAAGGCCGCGGTCGGCCCGCGGCTGTCGCTCGCGGCGCCGATGGCGGTTCACGATAATTTGCAGGAGAGGCTGACGATGCTGACGACGCGGGACATTTCGAAACGGCGCGGCCTCGCCGGCCGGTTGCTGATCGGCGGCGCGGCGCTCGCGGTGCTGAGCGTGACAGCGACGCTGGTTCCGTCGGGAATCGCCGCGGCGACGCAGGCCGCCGATATGCCGGAGCCGCCTGCGCCCCCGGCCGCGCCTGACGCGCCGCTGCCCCCCGAAGCGCCTGCGGCGCCGGATATGGTGTTTTTTGGCGAGGCTGCCGAAGATGTGACGGAGACGGTTTCGGTATCCGAAGACGGCAAGACGCGCGAAGTGCACCGCACCGTGGTCCGTCACGGTGATGACAGCGACAGCAAGGCGGCGGGTGCGCCCGGTGATCGCGAGAAGCGAGCGCATCGCGTCGAATTCCGCGTCCCCGGCAATCTGACGCGTGATGATATTCTGGCGACGCTTGAGGAGCAGGGCATTACCGGTGCGCGCGCCGAAGCGATCGCCGACCGGTTGGAAGACCGGCGCAAGGATCGCATCCGCACCGCCTTCGCTCCCATGCCTCCGGTGCCGCCGATTCCCCCCATTCCGCCGATGCCCTATGGCGTCGGGACAGTGAACGGCAAGGCGATGGTGGTGGGCAAATGCGGCGACGGGGCGAAGGCGGCGCCGATCGTCAGCCGCGAAACGAGCGCGGACGGCAAGCGCAGCCATGTATTCATGTACTGCCCCGACTCCGCGGCGAGCAAGGCCGCGCGGCTGTCGGCGATGAAAAAGGCCCGCGAGGCGTTCGTCGAAGGTGAACGAGCGCGCCACTTGTCGGAAACAACGCGTGCGAAGATCGCCGCCGACATCGACAAGGCGATCGCCGAGATCGAGAAATCGGGCGAATAGCGCCGACCGAGTTTTGGAGCCGGTCCTTGCTCCCCGGTGGGGCCGGCGACAGGGGCGGGGAAGGGGAGTGGCGGGTGCCGCTCCCTTTTTCGCGCTGGCGGTACAGAAGAGGCATCGGCTTTGGGGTGGTGAACTGCCATACCCACCATTGGTCATTCCCGCAAAAGCGGGAACCCAGAGCGTGCGTCGGCTGTCCCATCCCTGGGTTCCCGCTTTCGCGGGAATGACGACGTTTTAAGTATGCGGAGTATCTACAAACCGTCGATTTCCGTCGTTACATGCTCTGATCGCAAGCCACCCCTTTCGCTCTACCCGCCGCAATGCCACATTGGGCGCATGACCGAAGACAAGCCCTGGCCCGACAGCATCCGCGCCGGCGAGTGCGAGCAGCATGAACCGCTGGTGCGCCGCGTGCTCGCGCCCAACCCGTCGCCCTATACCTTCACCGGCACGCAGACGTGGATCGTCGGGGCGGGGCGCGACGTGGCGGTGATCGATCCCGGCCCGACGGGCAGCGGCATGAGCGTCGGCGATCCGCCCGACGCCAATGGCCGGGGCCATGTCGATGCGATCCTGCGCGCCGTCGAGGGGCAGCGGGTCGCGGCGATCCTGTGCACGCACACGCATCGCGACCATTCGCCCGCCGCAGCGCCGCTGAAGGCCGCGACGGGCGCGCCGATCATTGGCTGCGCACCGCTGGCGCTCTCCGACGACGGCCCGCGCGCCGATTCGGCGTTCGACCCCGATTATGCGCCCGATCGCGTGCTGGCCGATGGCGAGCGGATCGCGGGCGACGGCTGGACGATCGAGGCGGTCGCGACGCCGGGACACACGTCGAACCATCTCTGCTTTGCGCTCGTCGAAAGCGGTGCGCTGTTCACCGGCGATCACGTGATGGCGTGGTCGACCAGCGTCGTCAGCCCGCCCGACGGCGACATGGCCGCCTATATGGCCAGCCTGTCGAAGCTGTATGAGCGCGATGACCGCGTCTATTATCCCGCGCACGGCCCGGCGGTGAACAAGCCGCGCCAACTAGTGCGCGGAATGTTGGGGCACCGCAAACAGCGCGAGCGGCAGATCTTGCGGGAACTTGAGAAGGGGACACGCGTGATCCCCGACATGGTGAAACATATGTACAAGGGACTCGACCCGCGGCTGACCGGCGCCGCCGGCCGCTCGGTGCTCGCGCATCTCATCGACCTTGAGGCACGCGGCCGCGTCGCGCGCGAGGATGAGAGCTGGAGGCTCGTCGCATGAGCCGCGGATTGTTTCGCGCGGCGATTGTCGCCGTTCTGGCGCTCGCGCTCTTTTTCGGCTGGCGTGCGTGGACCGACTGGCAGCGCGGTTATGACCCGCAGACCGTTGTCGCGGCGAGTCTGGAGGGGCTGAAGGAGCAGAATGTCCTAGTCCCCTTTACCGCGCGCTATGTCGCGGTGGTGACATCGACGCAGAGCCGACTGGGGCTGAGCGCCAAAAAGACGCTCATCATGCCGGGCACGGTACGCTACGAACTCGACCTTGGCCGGTTGAAGCAGTCCGACCTCGACTGGGATAGCGCGACCAATGCGCTGACCGTCACGCTGCCGCCTCTGCGGCTGGCGGGGCCGGAAATCGACATCGACGCGATCAGCGAATATCGCGACGGCGAAATCCTGCTCACCCTGACGGATGCCGAAGCTTCGCTCGACGCCGCGAACCGCAAGGCGGCGCAGGAAGAACTGATCAAGCAGGCGCGCGGCGCGACGCCAATGCGGCTGGCCGAGGGCGCAGCGCGCACGGCGATCGAGCAAAGCTTTGCCATGCCGCTGAAGGCCGCGGGAATCGACGCAAAGGTGACGGCGCGGTTTGCCGGCGCCCCGACTGGGTAATTTCCCGCTTCCGCGCGTTTCGGGGCTAGGCTATTCTCGTGCCTGGGTCGGACAGGGGGAATGGGCATGGCTTCAACGGCAGGGGGCGCCGCGCGCGCCGAGCTTTTCTGGCACCGCATGGCGATCGGCCTTGCGGTATTCATCGTCGCGGGTTTTTTGCAGTTCGCGCTGCGCGGGTTCGTCGATCCGGTTGCGGCACCCTTCTGGGTGCATCTTCATGGCGTGATCATGCTTGCATGGCTCGGCCTGCTGATTGTGCAGCCGATGCTTGCGGCGCGCGGCGAGGTGGCGCGACATCGGCAGCTGGGCCGGATCGGTGGCTTGCTGGCCATCGCCATAACCGTGCTCGGTATCTGGACCGGCATTGCGTCGCTGATGCTGGGCCGTTTTCCGCCCTTTTTCACGCCGCCTTATTTTCTTGCGTTGACGGTGACCGAATCGCTCGTGTTCGGCGCGGTGGTCGCATGGGCGATCCGGCGGCGCCGCGCGACCGACTGGCACCGGCGGCTGATGATTGGCGCGACGATCATTATCCTCGAACCCGCGCTGGGACGATTGCTTCCGATCCCCTTGATGGGACCATGGGCCGAGCCTGCGGTGGGGCTCTGCCAGCTGGCGGTGGTCGCGATCATCGCAAACTATGACCGGCGCAGCCGCGGCGCCGTGCATCCTGCAACATGGGCCGTCGCAGCCATTGTCATTGCGACGCGCGTCGCCATATCGCTGCTGGCGATGACGACGCCCGTCATCGCGCTTGCGGCGCGCCTGACCGGCTGACGCGGCGAATTGCCCTGCCGCGGGGCAGCGTGTAGGGGGCGTCCAAGGCCAAGCCAATAAGGATAACGCCATGACTGCCCCCATCCGCGAGAATCTCTCGGGCCTCGACCTGCGCGCCGAAATCGACCGCCTGCGCAAGGAGCGCAACGCGGTTATCCTAGCGCATTATTACCAGAAGCCCGAGATTCAGGATCTTGCCGATTTCGTCGGCGATTCGCTCGAGCTGTCGCGCAAGGCGGCCGAAACCGATGCCGACGTGATCGCCTTTTGCGGCGTCAAGTTCATGGCGGAGACCGCGAAGATCCTTTCGCCGGAAAAGATCGTGATCCTGCCCGACATGGACGCCGGATGCAGCCTTGAGGACAGCTGTCCGCCCGAACAATTCAAGCGCTTTCGCGAGCAGCATCCCGACCATATTGCGCTCACCTACATCAACTGCTCGGCGGCGGTGAAGGCGCTGAGCGACATCATCGTCACCTCGTCGAGCGCCGAGACGATCATCAGTCAGATCCCGCCCGAACAGAAAATTATCTTCGGCCCCGACCGCCATCTGGGCGGCTATATGAACCGCAAGTTCGGCCGCGACATGCTGCTGTGGCCGGGCGTGTGCATCGTCCACGAGGCGTTCAGCGAGACCGAGCTTCTGAAGCTGAAGGCGCAGCATCCCGGCGCTCCGGTTGCGGCGCATCCCGAATGCCCACCGCACATCGTCGAGCACGCCGACTATGTCGGATCGACGAGCGGTATCCTGCAATTTGCGAAGAGTTTCGAGGGCGATACGCTGATCGTCGCGACCGAGCCGCACATCATTCACCAGATGGAGCTGGCGCTGCCCGAAAAGACTTTCATCGGCGCGCCGGGGGCCGACGGCAACTGCAACTGCAACATCTGCCCCTATATGGCCCTCAACACGATGGAAAAGCTGTACATCGCGCTGCGCGACCTTCAGCCCCGCATCGAACTCGACGAGGAGCTTCGCCTTGCGGCGCGCAAAAGCCTCGACCGGATGCTGGAGATGGCGTCGGGCACGGTGGGCAAGGGCGATCTCGGGCGGGCGTGAGTCGCGACTCGGCTGAATGATTCCACCGGTTCGAAGATCGGTTCGGCGCACGGCACTCGGAAACCTGAATCCGAAAATGCTGCACGCTTGTTACAAAAATGCTGCACCGAATCCGCTTGTTGCTAATGCCGGACTTATCCACAAGCGCATGGGGTTCCGCGAGCATTCTCGTGCTTTTTTAGTTGGCGTCGAAAAGCGTTCGTGACAGCTTCAAATCATCGGACGACAGAGACGTCGGGCCGCCGGGACATTAAGGGTGGTTGCAAGACTAGCCGGAAGAGAACGGATGGGTTCGACGAGGAAATCGACCGATAGTTCGATCACGGAACGCAGCGATTCCCACGAGTTGATGCGAACCCGATCGGGCAATTGAAAGGCAGTCCATCGCTTTTGAAGCGCAGCTGTTTCGGCAGAAGCGCGGGACGAGATGATGAAGGGCTTTTCAGGTGAGGCCGGCCCCCGAAAGGGGGCCGACCAAACCATCGCCGGATTGTTCCGGCGTGCATCGCGACGCATCGTTTTGCGGGCTGCCGATCGAAAGAGAAGCGGACCGGGATGACGCGGGGCGAGGCGCACGGGACAGGACCGGATAGTGGGGGTTGGCAGCGATGTCGGCCCCCATTTCGTATGCGCGCCGTGGCGTCGCCGGTCTGCCGGGGCTTTATCGACCAAGAGGCGTTCGATCAGCGGCGGCTTCCCCCCGATCGTCCCACCTTCGCCTTCCGACATTTATTTTTGCGCGTGTGACATTCGTCACATCGCCGTCAAGCGAATCCGCTTAACCGGTTCCTGCGACCCGGAGACGTTCCCGTTCAGGAACCGATCCTCCTTTCCCGGCCGCGCCCGCGCGGGGCGGCCGGGAACCTTTCCCCGTCCTTCGGCATTGTTTCAGCATCGCCAAGGCGACGCCCCGCTGCGGCAGGGCAATGCAACTACGGCCGGAACGCGACCACTTTCTGGCCGGTTCAGGGAAGGGAAATTCATGGGACTGATTATCACACTGATCGTCGGCGGCATCATCGGCTGGCTGGCCAGCATCGTCATGCGGACCGACGCGCAACAGGGCATTATTCTGAACGTCGTCGTCGGCATTGTCGGCGCGTTTCTTGGCAACTTCCTCGGCAGCTTCTTCGGCATGGGGGCCAGCCTCGACACCTTCAGCCCGATCGGATTGCTGTGGGCCTTTATCGGTGCGGTGGTGCTGCTGGGCATCATCAACCTCTTCCGTCGCGGCAGCGTGCGATAAACCGATTGAACCGATAAGCGGAATGGCAGCCTTGCTTAAGCAGCGTTGCCATTCCGCTAGGTGAATTTCAGTATCTGGGTTACTCATTGAGCGCCCGTACTGTCGGGCGACCAAAGACCGTAGGGGGTTTGCTTATGCTTACTTGGATTATCGCCATCATCATGGGCGGCATCATCGGATGGCTGGCGAGCATCGTGATGCGCACCGACGCCCAGCAAGGCATTTTCCTCAACATCATCGTCGGGTGCGTAGGCTCGATCCTCGGACGCTTTTTGTTCGGGAGCTTTCTGGGCGGCGGGCATCTGCGCGGCGACGCGTTCGATCCGATGACCCTGCTCACGGCATTCATCGGCGCGGTGATCCTGCTCGCGATCGTCAACCTGGTCCGGCGCGGGCGCGTGCGCTGATCGCTCTGGCATAGACCGTCGCGGATCGACCGCGCGGAAAAAGGGTGGCCGCCCATGGGCGTGCCGCCCTTTTTCGTGCGCGTAACCACTGGAAATCATGGCCGGATCGCATTATGGACCGCCGCCCGGGGCGCAGGACGGGCGGCGAAGCATCGCCTCTTGCAAGCGGTGATTTAATTAGGTAATACACCTCGAAAGAGTTTGGTCCTGCCGTGCGGGTTTTGGAGAAGGCGCGTTCGCGCCCTCCAAACCGAATGTCGCGCGATGCCAGGGAGGGATTTCGGCGTGAACTACGAGCGGAAAGTGGAATCGATGGACAGCCTGGCGGGGACGCAAAGCTTTTACGAAGAGGCCGACGACAGCCGGCGCAAGCGCACAAGGCTGATCGTTGCCGTCGTGCTGATCGTGCTGGCGCTGGCTGCCGCCTATTACGCCTTTTCCAGCGGCAAGGGCGCGGCCGATGCGGGCGATGGCGAAGCTGCGGCGGTTCCCAACATCACCGTCGTGATCCCCGGCCGCGTATCGGTCGAGGCGGCGATCGCAGCGAACGGGACGATCGCGGCGCGGCGCGAGATGCCGGTCGGCGTCGCGGGCGAGGGCGGACAGGTCGTCCGCGTCCTCGTGGAGCCGGGCCAGTGGGTCGGCGCGGGACAAGCACTCGCAGTAATCGACCGCTCGGTGCAATCGCAGCAGGCGGCCAGCCTCTCGGCGCAGATCCGCGTGGCGCAGGCCGATGCCAATCTGGCGCAGGCCGAACTCGAGCGCGCCGAGGCGCTGGTGTCGCGCGGCTTTATTTCCAAGGCCGACATGGACCGCAAGCGCGCGACGCGCGATGCCGCCAATGCGCGTGTTCGCGTCGCGCAGGCGCAATATGCCGAAGCGACCGCGCGCAATGCCCGGCTCAACATCGTCGCGCCCGCCGCGGGGCTGGTGCTGACGCGCGACGTCGAGCCCGGCCAAATCGTCAGCTCGGGCAGCGGTGTGCTGTTCCGCATGGCGCGCGGCGGCGAGATGGAAATGCTGGCGCAGATGGCCGAAGCCGATCTGGCGCGCGTGCGCGTCGGCACACGCGCCACGGTGACGCCGGTCGGCACCGATGCCCAGATTGCGGGCCAGGTGTGGCAGGTGTCGCCGGTCATCGACATGACGACGCGCCAGGGCACGGTGCGCATCGCGATCCCCTATTCGTCGGTGCTGCGTCCGGGCGGCTTTGCCGATGCGCGGTTGGTGGCGGGCACCGCCGAGGTGCCGCTGCTGCCGGAAAGCGCGGTGCAAAGCGGCGCCGAAGGCAATTTCGTGCTTGTCGTCGGCAAGGACAACAAGATCGAACGCAAACCGGTCAAGGTCGGCACGGTCAGCGACGCGGGCGTGTCGATCGCGTCGGGACTTACCGGCAACGAACGCGTGGTGACGCTTGCCGGTGCATTCCTCAACGTCGGGGATACGGTAAAGCCCGTTTTGCAGAAAACGCCGCAATAATCCGCTCGCTGGTATCGCATTCGCACAAGGGCGCCTGAGTCATGAGTTTTCGCAACATTTCCGCTTGGTGCATCCGCAATCCGGTACCGCCGATCGTCCTGTTCGTGCTGCTGCTGCTCGCGGGCCTCGTCAGCTTCAACCGGATGGACATCAACGAAAATCCCGATGTCGAATTCCCGATGGTTCAGGTCGCCGTTTCGCAACCGGGCGCCGCCCCCACCGAACTGGAAACGCAGGTCACGCAGCGCGTCGAAGCCGCGGTGCGTTCGGTCAGCGGCGTCGACGAGCTATCGTCTTACGTCAACGAAGGCTCCAGCCGAACGATGGTGCAGTTTGCGATCGGCACGCCGATCGACCGCGCCTATAACGACGTCAATCAGGCGATTCAGCAGATCCGCAGCGACCTTCCCGACGGTATCCTCGAACCGCAGGTCGTCCGGGTGGATGCGGCTGGTGGCCCAATCACCTATTTCGCCGTCGAAGCGACCGACATGACGCTCGAACAATTGTCGTGGTTCGTCGATAATACGGTGGCCAAGGAACTGCTGTCGATCCCCGGCATGGCGACCGTTGGCCGGTCGGGCGGCGTCGATCGAGAGATTCGCGTCATCCTCGATCCCGCGCGGATGCAAAGCTATGGCCTGACCGCGAGCCAGGTGAACCAGCAACTGCGGCAGGTAAACGTCAACGCTGCGGGCGGGCGCACCGAAATCGCGGGCTCGGAACAGGCGGTCCGCGTTCTCGGCAACGCCGGCAGCGCGTTCGAGCTTGGCGAGACGCGCATTTCGATCGGCGACGGCCGCACGATCCGCCTCGCCGATGTGGCGAAAGTCACCGACAGCTATGCCGAACAGCGCAACCTCGCGAAGATCGGCGGGCGCCAGGTGCTGAGCTTTTCGATCGAGAAGGCGAAGGGTTCGTCGGACGTCACGATTCACGACGAGACGATGAAGAAGCTGGATCAGATCAAGAAGGCGAACCCCAAGGTCGATTTCAAGATCCTCTTCACGCGCACCGATTATACCAAGGAACAATATCGCAGCTCGATGCTTGCGATGATCGAGGGCGCTGTACTCGCCGTCGTTGTCGTGTTCCTGTTCCTGCGCGATTGGCGTGCGACGCTGATCAGCGCGCTGGCGATCCCGCTGTCGGCGATCCCGACCTTCTGGTTCATGGAGATGATGGGCTTTTCGCTGAACGGCCTGTCGCTGCTTGCATTGAGCCTCGTCGCGGGCGTGCTCGTCGACGACGCGATCGTCGAGATCGAAAATATCGTCCGGCACATGCGCATGGGCAAGACCGCCTATCAGGCGTCGATCGACGCCGCCGACGAAATCGGGCTTGCGGTCGTCGCGACGACGATGTCGATCGTCGCGGTATTCCTGCCCGTCGCGCTGATGCCCGGCGTGTCGGGGCAGTTCTTCATCCAGTTCGGGATGACCGTGGTGTTCGCGGTGCTGATGAGCCTTGCCGTCGCGCGCATGATTACGCCGATGATCGCCGCCTATTTCCTGTCGGCGCAGGGTGAGCAGGATCATGCGAACGGGCCGTGGGTCGATCGTTATGAACGGCTGCTCGCCTTCACGCTCGACAGTTCGAAGCAGAAGGTCGTGAGGGCGCGGTACGAAACGTTCGAAACACGGCCGATCTTTTTCCTCGTGCCGCTGATCGTTGCGGGCGTCGCGATAATTGGTCTGACCTTCCAATATTTCCAGCCGGTGCCGCCGGGACAGGATGAACCCAACCCGGCGCTGCACTTCCTGCTGATGACGCCGCTGGCGGCGATTGTCGCCTTCCTGCTGACCAGCCTGCTGATGATCGTCGGGGGCGCCGTTGCTCATACGTTGGGAATGCGCCACTATGCCCTGACCAACTGGGGCAAGTTCATGGTCCGGCGCTCCTATGCGCGGCTGTTCGACCATCGCGTGTGGATTGTTGGCATCGGCGTCGCGGCATTCATCTCGAGCCTCGTGCTGTTCAGCATCCTGCCGCAGCAGTTCCAGCCCACGACGAACAGCGATTACAGCCAGATCCGCTACGAACTGCCGCCGGGATCGACGCTGGCACAGAGCGAGACGATCGCCGACCAGATCAACGCGATCCTTCGCGACGACCCGGTTGTCCAGACCGCGTTTTTTGACGTCAATGTCGGCGGCGGTAATGCATATCTGACGCTGAAGAAGGACCGCCCGATCTCCAGCGTCGAATGGGAACGCAAGCTGCAGCCGAAGATGGCGGCAATCCCCGACGCGCGGGTCAATTTCCAGAGCCAGTCGGGCGGCTTTTCGGGTCGCGACATTACCTTCATCGTCGGCGGCGACGATCCGGTGGCGCTTGAGCGTCATGCGCGCAAGATCGTCGGCGAGATGAGCAAGCTCAAGGAATTGCGGGGGGTCCGGGTCGAGGGCGATATTCCGCGCCCCGAAATCATCGTCAATCCGCGCATGGACCTGGCGGCCGAACTCGGCGTGACCACCGCGGCGCTCAGCCAGACGATCCGCATCGCGACGATCGGCGACATCGACCAGAATGCGGCGAAATTCTCGCTTTCCGATCGCCAGATCCCGATCCGTGTGCTGCTGTCCGAGGATTCGCGCCGCGCTCTCGCGACGATCGAGAACCTACCCGTGCCGACGTCGCGCGGGACGACGGTGCCGCTGAAATCGGTCGCGACGATCAGCTTCGGCGCGGGGCCGACCGAGCTTCGCCGCTATAACCAGACGCGGCGCATCGTGATCGGCGCCGATCTCGCCCCGGGGCTCGTCACCGGCGACGCGCAGAAAAAGATCGATGCGCTGCCGTCGATCAAGACCATGCCGCAGGGCATCCGCAAGGTCATTCAGGGCGAAGCCAAGTGGCAGGCCGAGATGATGACCAATTTCATGGTCGCCGTCGTATCGGGCCTGCTCCTCGTGTTCGCGACACTGGTGTTGCTCTATCGCCGCTTCCTGTCGCCGCTGGTCAACATGTCGTCGCTGCTGCTTGCGCCGCTGGGTGGGCTGCTTGGCCTGCTTGTCACGGGCATGGAAGTGTCGATGCCCGTGTTTATCGGCTTGTTGATGCTGCTCGGCATCGTCGCAAAGAACTCGATCCTGCTCGTCGATTTCGCGATCGAGGAGATGGACCATGGCATCGAAAAGACCGCCGCGCTGCTCGATGCCGGACGCAAGCGTGCGCAGCCGATCGTGATGACCACCGTCGCGATGGTCGCCGGCATGGTGCCGACCGCACTGTCGCTGTCGGGCGACGGCGCCTGGCGCGCGCCGATGGGCGTCGTCGTGATCGGCGGACTGATCCTGTCGACCTTGCTCACGCTGCTCATCGTGCCTGCGGGCTTCAGCTTGGCCGACAGCATCGAAAAGCGCCTCGGCCGCTTCTTCTCGGCCAATCTGCTCACCTATCGCAAGGGTGACGACACGCGGCCGCATAGTGCGCCGACGCCCGAACCGGCGGAGTGAAATGAAGAGCAACCGGCGCGGCGACATGTCGCGCCGGTTGCAACCTTTGCCCCGGCTCGCCATTTGGTTCGCATGACCGACCTTGCTTCCAGCCGGCCGATGGGCGTCGCCATCGCGGCGAAGTCTTCCAATATCCGTATCGTGGCAACGGGGATGCTTGTCGTCATGGCGATCGTCTTTGTCGGCGCCAAAACCTATCAGGACGTGCATCCGGCGATCGGCTTCATTCGTGCCTTTGCCGAGGCGGGGCTGGTTGGCGGGTTGGCCGACTGGTTCGCGGTGACCGCGCTGTTCCGGCACCCGATGGGACTGCCGATCCCGCACACCGCGATCGTTCCGCGCAACAAGAACCGTATCGGCGACACGCTTGCGCGCTTCCTGCTCACCAACTTCCTGCTGCCGCGGCTGATCGCACGCAAGATGCAGACGGTCGATGTCGCAGGCGCGGTCGGCAAATTCCTGTCCGAGCCCGCCGAGGGCGGCGGCCGGCTGCGGCTCGGCGCGTCGCGGATCATCGCCGACGGGCTGGGCGCGCTCGATCAGCAGCGCCTCGGCGGCATGGTCAAATCGGCGATCGCCGATCGCCTGCGCGAGCTCGATGTTGCGCCGCTATTGGGTCAGGCGCTTCAGGCGGCGCTCGCCGAGGGACGGCACCAGCCTTTGCTCGACGCGATGGTCAAATGGGGGTCGAAGACGCTCGAGCTCAACGAACATCTGATTCATCAGATGGTCCACGATAATTCGAACGCGATCGTGCGCTTCACCGGGCTCGACGAAAGCATTTCGAACCGCATCGTCGCCGGGCTGTCGAAACTGCTGAGCGAAATGGCGGTCGACGAGACGCACCCGCTGCGCATCCGCGTCGAGGAAGGAGTCGCCAAGATGGCGCTCGACCTGCAGCACGACCCCGAGGTGAAGGCGAAGGTCGCGCGCGTGCGCGACGAGCTGCTGGAAAACAAGGCGGTGAAGCGCTGGCTCGACGGCTTATGGGAACAGGGCCGCGCGGCGCTGCTCAAGGCCGCGCGCAATCCCGACACGATGCTTGCTGGACGGATCGGCGAGCTGGTCACGCAATTCGGCGCGATGCTGGGCGAGGATGCGCATATCAAGCGCACGCTCAACCGCTATGCGCGGCGCGCGGTGGTCGGCATCGTCGACAGCTATGGCGAGGCGGCGCTGAAGCTGGTGTCCGACACGATCCGCGGCTGGGACGCGGAAACGATCACTGACCGGCTGGAGAATGCCGTCGGCGACGATCTGCAATATATCCGCATCAACGGCACGCTTGTCGGCGGTCTCGTCGGCGTGGCGATCCACACGGTCGATGTTTTGATTTGATCCGTCGCGTCGCGCCCCCGCGACGGTGGGGGCCGCTATTGGTGTTGCGCAAGGCAGCCAGCGGCCCCCGCCTTCGCGGGGGCGACGGTTATGCACAAGCTGCAAGCCCCTCCCGAAACGTCGGATAGCGCGGCATCCACCCCAGTAGCCGCTTCGCCCGCCCGTTCGCCACGCGGCGGTTCTCGGCATAGAAGGCGCGCGCGGCGGGCGACAGGCCCGCTTCGCCCAGCGTCTGTAACGGCGGCAGCGGCGCGCCGAGCATCGCGCAGCCCCATTCGACGAGGCGGTTCTGGTGACAGGGTTCGTCGTCGGCGAGATTATAGACGCCCGCGGGGCCGCGGAACGACGCGATGAGGCCACCCGTGATGTCGTCGACATGGATGCGGCTGAACACCTGGCCGGGCAGGTCGATGCGGTGCGCGCGGCCCTCGGCGATACGGTCGAGGATCGAGCGGTCGGGGCCATAGATGCCGGGCAAGCGGAACACGCGCATATCGTCGCGCAGCGCGCTCCACGCGGCATCGGCGGCATTGCGGCCGGAGCGGCGGCCCCTGACAGGCGCGCTTTCGTCCACCCACGCGCCGCCCGCATCGCCATAGACGCCGGTCGAGGAGAGATAGCCCGTCCATGTCGCGGGGGCGAGCGCGATCGCCTCGCCATAGCGTGCGAGCACCGGGTCCGCCTCGTCAGCGGGCGGAACTGACGACAATATGTGCGTCGCGGTGCGCAGCGCCGCGAGCACCGCGGTCTCGTCACCAAAAGCGATGCTGCCCCCGCGCCCGTCGCGCGTCGTTCCCGCGACCTCCCAGCCGCGCGCGCGGAGGCGCTCGGCGAGGTGCCCCGCGGTATAGCCCATTCCGAAAATCAGCATCTGTGCCATCGCGCGCCTTATTGCGCGTCGGCGGCGCGATGCCTAGACCGATCGCATGACCGACGCTTCATCGACCCCCGCCATTCCCGTCACGATCCATCGCGGCGACTATCGCCCGCCCGAATGGCAGGTGCCCGATGTCGCGCTCGACTTCGCGCTGGGGATTGAAGAAACGCGGGTGACCGCGGCGCTGTCGGTCGTGCGCGCCGCCGATGCCCCCGCGCCGCTGCTGCTGCGCGGCGACGGGCTGACCCCCGCGGCGGTGCGCGTCGATGGCGAGGTGTGGAACGACTGGCGCATGGACGGCAGCGACCTGATCGTCGACCTGGGCGACCGCAGCGCGGCGACGGTCGAGATCGACACGATCGTCAACCCCGCGGCGAACACGCAGCTGATGGGCCTTTACGCCTCGAACAACATGCTGTGCACCCAATGCGAGGCCGAGGGGTTCCGCCGCATCACCTTTCACCCCGACCGCCCCGATGTGCTGAGCCGCTATCGCGTGCGGATGGAAGGGGACAAGGCCCGCTTTCCCATCCTGTTGTCAAACGGCAATTGCATCGACCGCGGTGAGGGTGACGGCGGTACGCACTGGGCGCTGTGGGAAGATCCGTGGCCCAAACCATCCTATCTGTTCGCGCTCGTTGCGGGCGATCTCGTCGTCAACCGCGACAATTTCACCACCATGTCGGGGCGGCGGGTCGAACTCGGCATCTGGGTGCGCGCGGGCGACGAGGATCGCACGGGCCATGCGATGCAGGCGCTCAAGAACAGCATGAAATGGGACGAGGAGGTCTATGGCCGCGAATATGACCTCGACCTGTTCAACATCGTCGCGGTCGGCGATTTCAACATGGGGGCGATGGAAAACAAGGGGCTCAACATCTTCAACACCCGCTATATCCTCGCCGACCCCGACACCGCGACCGACATGGATTATGATGGGGTCGAGGGCGTCGTCGCGCACGAATATTTCCACAACTGGTCGGGCAATCGCGTCACCTGTCGCGACTGGTTCCAGCTGAGCCTGAAGGAAGGCTTCACCGTCTATCGCGACCAATGCTTTTCCGCCGACATGGGATCGCCGTCGGTCAAGCGGATCGAGGATGTGCGCCTGCTCCGCGCCGCGCAATTTCCCGAGGACGCCGGGCCGCTCGCGCACCCGATCCGCCCCGATAGCTATCAGGAAATCAGCAACTTCTACACCGCGACCGTTTACAACAAGGGCGCCGAGATCATCCGCATGATGGCGACGATGGTCGGCCCCGAGCGCTTCCGCAAAGGCACCGACCTCTATTTCGATCGCCACGATGGCGAGGCCGCGACGTGCGAGGATTTCGTGCGCGCGATAGAGGATGGCGCGGGCATCGACCTGACGCAGTTCCGCCGCTGGTACGAACAGGCGGGGACGCCGCGGCTCAAACTGACGCTCGTCGAGGAAGCGGGGCAGTGGTCGCTCGACATCGTGCAGACGGTGCCGCCGACGCCCGGCCAGCCTGAAAAACAGCCGATGATGCTGCCGCTCCGCCTTGCGGCCTTCGCAATGGACGGCAGCGGCGCGCGCGTCCCCGACCATTTGGTGACGATCACCCGAGCGACGCAGCGGATCGCGCTCGGCCGCTTTGGCGCGCGCCCGGCGCTGTCGGTCAATCGCGGCTTCTCGGCACCGATCATAGTCGATTTCGAACGCGCGCCGGGCGAGCTCGCGTGGCTCGCGGCGCACGACGACGATCCATTCGCGCGATACGAGGCGCTCCAGCAATTGATGCTCGACACCCTCGTCGCCGCCGTGTCAGGCGAGGATCGCGACCCGCAAGCGGTGATCGACGCGGTGGCGCAGACGCTGTCGGGGCGCGCTGCCGATCCCGCCTTTGTCGCCGAAGCGGTGTTGCTGCCGAGCGAGGCGTTCGTCGGCGACCAGATGCTGACGGTCGATCCCGACGCGATCCGCCGCGAGCGACTGGCATTGCAGGCGGCGATCGGCACCGCGCTCGAAAGCGAGTGGCGCACGATCTTGGACGGCGCGGCGCCGCCCGCGACCGACCTGTCGCGCGGCGCCAAGGGCGGCCGCCGCCTGCGCGGCGTCGCGCTCGCCTATCTCGCGGCGACGGGTATGACCGATGCCGCGGCGCTGGCGTTCCGGGTCTTTTCGGACGCCGACGGGATGACCGAACGGCAGGCCGCGCTCGCGACGCTGGCGCACGGCGACAGCGACGAGCGCGCGCACGCGCTCGACATTTTCTATCAGCGCTATCGGGACAATCCGCTCGTGCTCGACAAATGGTTCCAGGTGCAGGCGTGGTCGATGCGCCCCGATATGGTCGAAGCCGTGCGCGCACTGGCCGAGCATCCCGATTTCACGCTGACCAATCCCAATCGCGTGCGTTCGCTCTATGGCGCGCTGGCGGGCAATCAGGCGGCGTTCCATCAGGGCGATGGTGCAGGTTACCGGCTGATCGCCGACCTCGTCATCGCGCTCGACCCGAAGAATCCGCAGACCGCGGCGCGCATGATCCCGCCGCTCGGCCGCTGGAAACGGTTCGACGAGGGACGGCAGGCGCTGATGAAGACCGAACTGGAGCGGATACTCGCCCAGCCCGGCCTGTCGCGCGACACGACCGAGCAGGCATCGAAAAGCCTGCTGGGGTAGGGCGGCTTTGGGGGGAGTTGTCGTTGCCATAGACCGTCGCCCCCGCGCAGGCGGGGGCCGCAATCGGCCTTTTCCTGCGTCGCTGCGTAAACCGACAGCGGCCCCCGCCTTCGCGGGGGCGACGGCTAGTTTCGGCCGCCTCCATACTTTGTCAGCTACGATCCTCCCTGTGGCTGCAGGCCATGGGGAGGAAGCGCTGACGGAGGGGCAATAGCGCGACGTCGCCGCCCCTCCACCGCGCCCTTCGAGCGCGGTCCCCTTCCCCATGGCCTGCAGCCACAGGGAGGATTAAAAATACCCGCAGCTGGCGGAAACTCGATGATGCTTACTTATTCGCCCAACCACCCGGCCACATCGACCGCGACGCGGTTCGCCGCGCGGGTCAGCGCTTCGCCGACGGGCTTTGCCTCGACCTTGCCGCCGATCGCCTCGCGCGCTTCGAACCGGCGCTGGGTGACGGTCTTGCCGCCCGCCGACACGAGCATTGCCTGATAGGCGACGACGGCTTCGTTCGACCGCGCGTCGACGCCGAATTCCATGAGCTGCCCCGCGAGCTGCTCGCCCGGCGCGGTCAGATATTGCCCCTCGTCGAGCACGACGCGCGAGGTGCGCGCGGCGACGGTTTCGGACACGAGCCGCTGGAACAGGCGCTGCGGCGCCTCGACCCATTGCGCATCCTTGACATAGGCAACGGTCGCGTCGTCCTGTTGCACCGGAATGCGGGTCGTGCGCAGTTTTTGCGGCGCGGTGGGGATCAGAATCGTCAGCGTCGCCGCGTCGGTGGCGGTGCGCGCGGTGCCCGCCGCGGGCGCCGCGTCGGGATCGAGCGTCAGCAGGAAGGGCGGCGGCTTGCCGCCAAGACTGAAACAGGCCGACAGGGTTGCCGCGCCGGCGAGGGCGAGCAGCGGGGTGCGGATGCGGCGTATCATGGCGGTCCTCATTCCTTGTAATCGGGGAGCTTGCTGCCGCTGATCACCGCGCCGGCACCCTGCTGATCGAGCTTGTCGGTCAGGCTGGAAAGCGAGGCCGAGGTGCGGCGAAGGTCGCGGATCAGCGCATTGGCTTCGGGGATCGTCGTCTCGCTGAAGGTCTTGAGGCCGGGCCGCGCGTCGGCGATCGCGCTCTCGAGCGTCTGCATCGACTTGTTGGCGGAGGCGAGCGTGTCACGCAAATTGCGCATCGCGGGGTCGACGTTGCGGTCGATCGTCCCCTGCGTCGCGGCGGCGAGACTGCCGATCTGTTCGGCTGCCTGGCCCGCCTGCTGGATCGCGATCCGCGTATCGGCGAGCGCGCGTTCGATTGCAGGACCGTTGCGCGCGAGCGTCGCAGTGGTCGCCTCGACATTGTCGAGGATGTTGGCGAAGCTCTCCTGATTGCGGTCGTCGGCAAGCTCGGCGAGCCGTTCGGTCAGCGTCGAGAGGCGCTGGAGCAGCTGCGGCGCGGTGTTGAGCAGCTCGCCCAGCCCGCCGACGCGCGTCGGGATCACCGGCTTGCCCGCGGGGCCCGTGTCGCTGATCGGCGGCGCGCCTTTGACGGCGCCGTCGAGCGAGATCTGCGAGACGCCCGTGAAGCCGACGCCCTCGAGCGCCGCGGTCGTCCCCTGCAGCACCGGAACGCCCTCGTTCACCTCGATGCGCACGCGCACGAACTGCGGATCGTCGGGCCAAAGCGCGATTTCGCGCACCTGACCCGCCGGAACGCCCGAGAATTGCACCTGTGCGCCCTTGTTGAGTCCGTCGACCGATTGTTTGAAGAATATGTCATATTCGCGCTTCTCCCCGCCGCTGTCGTTCGCCAGCCAGACGACGAAAAAGGCGAGCGCCGCGGTGAAGAGAAGCACAAAGGCGCCGACGAGGACATTGTTCGAGCGTGTTTCCATCAGCTGTTCCTATCGCGCGCGCGCGCTTTGGTTCCCGCTCGCAGCGGAGCGGCCGCGGGGTCCGTTGAAATAATCCTGTATCCACGGATGCTCGGTGGCAAGCAGTTCAGGGATGGTGCCAACCGCAATCACCTTTTTCTCGGCGAGCACCGCGACGCGGTCGCATGTCGCATACAAGGTGTCGAGGTCGTGGGTGATGAGGAAGACGGTCAGCCCCATCGTGTCGGCCAGCTCGCGGATAAGCTCGTCGAACTTGGCGGCGCCGATCGGGTCGAGCCCCGCGGTCGGTTCGTCGAGGAAAATCAGCGCGGGGTCGAGCGCCAGCGCGCGCGCGAGGCCCGCGCGCTTGACCATGCCGCCCGACAGTTCGGCGGGATATTTGGGACCGGCATCGGGTGGCAGGCCGACCATCTGCACCTTATAGGCCGCGATCTCGTCGAGCAGCTTTGCGTCGAGCCGCGGATAAAATTCGCGCAAGGGAACCTGGATATTCTCGGCAACGCTCAGCGTCGAAAAAAGCGCGCCGCCCTGGAACATCACGCCCCACCGGCGGCGGAGGTCGCGCGATTCTTCTTCGTCGGCGATCTCGCTCAGCGTCTTGCCATAGACCTCGATCTCGCCCGCGTCGGGGATCTGGAGGCCGATGATCGAGCGCATCAGCACCGACTTGCCGGTGCCCGAGCCGCCGACCACGCCGAGGATCTCGCCCGAGCGGACCTCGAGGTCGAGCCCGTCGTGGATCACCGCGTCGCCGAATTTGTTGACGAGGCCGCGGATGCTGATCGCGTGCTCAAACTGTTCGGGTCGCACGGCGTCGGCGGCGGCGATCTCTTCGTTGAGCTGCTGTTCCTCGAGTTCGTCGGCCATCAATTCCATCCGATCGACGAGAAGAAAACCGCGAAGAAGGCGTCGAGCACGATCACGAGGAAGATCGCGGCGACCACAGCAGAGGTGGTGCGCTGGCCGACTTCCTCGGCATTTTGTCGCACCTGCATACCCTCGTAGCAGCCGGTGACGCCGATGAGCACGCCGAATACCGGCGCCTTGATCAGCATCGCCCAGAAATCGGTCATCGGGATAATGTCGCGGAGCAGCTGAATGTAAGTGAGCGGCGGAATTTCAAGGCCGATCCAGCAGAAGACTCCGCCGCCAATGATCGCGCAGATACTGGCGTAGAAGCCGAGCAGCGGCATCAGGATCGTGGCGGCGGCGACGCGGGGAAGGACGATTGCCTCCATTGGCGAGACGCCGATCGTGCGCATCGCGTCGATTTCCTCGGTCAGTTTCATCGTGCCGATCTGCGCCGCGAAGGCGCTGCCCGAGCGGCCCGCGACCATGATCGCCGTCATGAGCAGCCCCAGCTCGCGGATCGAGGCGCGGCCAACGAGGTTGATCGTGAACACCTCGAGCCCGAACTGGCGCAGCTGCACCGCGCCTTGCTGCGCGACGACGATGCCGATCAGGAAGGTCATCAGACCGATGATGGGCAGGGCATCGACGCCGACAGTCTGGAACCGCGTGACGATGGCGTTCCAGCGCAGGCGGCGGCGCGCGCGGATCTGCGTGAAGAGCGCGACGATCATCGCGCCGAAAAAGCCGACGATGCCGAGCAGTTCGTTCCAGACCGCGACGCTCGCCGTGCCGACCTGTTCGAGCATCCGAACCCACGTCGGGCGGCGGTCGCGGTGGACGCGATATTCGCTCTTGTCGCTCGCCAGCGCTTCGAGCAATCGCTCGGCCTCGGCGCTCGCTCCCGTGATCTTCGCGCCATGTTCGGCGGCGGTGCGGGTGACGATCCATGCGCCGACCGTGTCGATGCGGTCGATGGCCGACAGGTCGAGCGTTGCGATGTCGCCGAGCGCATCGAGCCGCGCGGGCAGGTCGCCCAGCCGCGCGAGCGTCAGCCGCCCTGTGAAGCGAACCTCGGCGCCGTTGGCGCCCTCGCTTTGTTCGAAATCCGCCCTGGCCACCATCGTGCGGGCGACATTGGATTATTTGCCGGGGCACGGCAAGCGAATCCATGGTGCGCGGCAGCGTGCTTGGCCCCCGCGCCGCCGCATTCTATGGGGAAACGATGGAAGACCCGCTTGCCACGCCGATTCCCGTTCCTGCGCACCGCGTTGCGATTTATGACATGGACCGGACGATCACGCATTCAGGGACGTACAGCGGCTTCCTGATTCATGTCGCGCGGCGGCGTCAGCAATGGCGGCTGCTTCTTTTGCCGATGGTCGGGATTGCAGGTGCGGCCTATGCGCTGCGCCTGATCGATCGTTCGCGGCTGAAGGCGATCAATCTGCGCCTGCTCGTCGGCAAGCGGTTTTCCCGCGCCGAAATCGCGCCGCTCGCCGAAAGCTATGCCGACAAGGTCGTCTCGCGCGGAGTGCACCCCGCCGCGCTCGAACAGATTGCCGAGGATCGCGCCGCAGGATACCGGCTGCTGCTCGCGACCGCGTCGTTCCATCTTTATGTCGATGCGATCGCGCGGCGGCTGGGGATCGACGATGTGTTGGCGACGCGGCTCGACGAACCTGACGGCGCCGATCATATCCATGCGCGATTGTCAGGCGACAATTGCTATGGCGATGCCAAGTTCGCGCGCATTTCGGGCTGGCTTGCCGACAATGCGATCACCCGCGAGGACACGCATATCCGCGCCTATTCGGACCATGTGTCCGACCATCCGATGCTGCGCTTCGCCGACGAAGCCGTCGCGACGACACCCTCGCGCGGGCTGAAGCGTCTCGCGCCGCTCATGGGGTGGCAGGTGGTCGATTGGCGGGCGCGGAGATAGGAGGCGCCGTTAAGTCCTCCCTGTGGCGAAGCCATGGGGAGGGGGACCGCCGCCGCTGGCCGTGGTGGAGGGGCAGCGACGGTAATGCCATTGCCCCTCCGTCAGCGCTTCGCGCTGCCACCTCCCCATCGCTGCGCGACAGGGAGGATATTACCGCGGCTTCGGAGCGTAACCAGCGTTTCTCCGTACTCGATGCCCCCTCAAACCGCGTCCAGCGCCTGCGCGAAGTCGGCGATCAGATCGTCGGGGTCCTCGATGCCGATCGACACGCGCACCAGATTGTCGGTGATGCCGAGCGCGTCCTTGCGCTCCTGCGGGACCGACAAGTGGGTCATCGCGGCGGGGTGGCTGGCGAGCGTTTCGGTGCCGCCGAGACTGACCGCGAGCTTGGCGATCTGCAAGGCGTCGAGAAAACGGAAGCTCTCGGCTTCGCCGCCCTTGATGAACAGCGAGAAGGTCGATCCCGCGCCGGTGCAGTGGCGGTCGAAAATATCCTTTTGCCGCGGATCGCCGATGAAGCCCAGATAGCCGAGCCCCTCGACCTTCGGATGATCGCGCAGGAAGGTGCAGACCTTCAGCGCATTTTCGCCCGCGCGCGTCATGCGGAGTTCGAGTGTTTCGAGGCTGCGCAGCAGCATCCACGCGGTGTTGGGGTCGCAGATCGTGCCGATCGTGTTGCGCATCGGGCGGATGATGTCGAGCAGCCGTTGGTCGCCCGACACACCGCCCGCGACGAGATCCGAATGGCCCCCCGCATATTTGGTGAGGCTGTAGATGACGAGTTCGGCGCCCTGTTTCAGCGGCTGCTGCCACAGCGGGCCGAGGAAGGTGTTGTCGATCGCGATCGCGGGTTTCGCGTCGCCGGTGAAGGCGGCGTCGCGCGCGGCGCGGACGGCCTCGACATCGACAAGCGCGTTGGTCGGGTTCGCCGGGCTTTCGAGATAGACGAGCGCGACCTTGCCGCCCTTTTCGTCGGCGAGCGTCTTGGCACGCGCGAGGATCGCGTCGATCTCTTCGCGCGTCGCGCCGGCGGGGAAATCGACAAAGCTGACCCCGAAGCGCGACAGGATGCGGGCGATCAGCGATTCGGTCGCGGCATAGAGCGGGCCCGAGTGAACGATTACGTCGTTCTGGCTCACCAGCGCGAGGAGCAGGGTCGCGATCGCCGACATGCCGCTCGAAAAGACGAGGCTGTCGTCGGCGCCGTCCCACACGGCGAGGCGATCCTCGAGGATTTCCTGATTCGGACCGTTGAACCGCGAATAGACAAGACCGTCGGCGGGGCCTTCGCGCTTGCCGGTGATATGCTCGAAGAAGCGCTTGCCCGCCGCCGCGCTTTCAAAGGCGAAGGTCGATGTCAGGAAGATCGGCGGCTTCAGCGACCCTTCGGACAGCACGGGGTCATAACCCAGTCCCATCATCAGAGTCGCTGGATTGAGCTCCCGGTCGCCGATCTTCTTGCTGTTGGTCTTGGGTTTGCCGCGCATGGCCATGAAGCTCTCCTGATGATGTTGGCGCCCTTATACCGCGATAAGTTTCGTTTGAAACTATATTGCGCGGGGTCAGGCGATGGCGGCGATCGCCCAGATGATACCGATGAGCAGCGGTACGCCGATGAGATCGAGCGCAAACCCCGCTTTCAGAATGCGCGGCAGCGCGATGTGACCCGTCGCCCAGGCGAGCGCATTGGGGCCGGTGCCCGACGGCAGCATGAAGCCCCAGCTCGCCGCCATCGCGACGGGCAGCGCGAGCAGGATCGGGTCGGCGCCGGTCGCGGCGATCAGCGCCGCGAGCACGGGCATGATGCCGCTCGCGGTGGCGACATTGCTCGCAAACTCGGTGATCAGGATCGTCAGCGCGACGATGATCGCGGCAAGAGCGATCGTCGGGATGCTGCCGAGTGGCGCGAGGACGGCGCCCAGCCAGGCGGCCAGCCCGCTCGCGGTGATTGCGGCGGCGAGGGCTAGGCCGCCGCCGAACATCATGATGACGCCCCACGGCGCACGGTCGGCCTCTTTCCAAACCAGCAGCGGGCGGCCGGTGCCGTCGGGAAGGACGAACAGGAGCAGGCTGCCCGCGACGGCAATCGTGCCGTCGGTCAAGGCGCCGTCGGGCAGGAAGGGTTCGAGCCAGGGCTGCGCGATCCAGGCGACCAGGACGAGCAGAAAGACGGGAACGACGCGGCGCTCGGCGGTCGACCATATCGCCTGATTGCCGAGGGCCGCCGCGGCCCCTTGGCCGTCGAAGGGGTTCGCCGACAAACGCTGAACCCGGGCAACGATGATCATCGCCGCCGGGGTAGCGAGCAACACGACAGGAACGCCGTAGATCATCCAGTCGAGGAACGAGATGCGCAGGTCCAGCGCCTTTTCGATCAGCCCCGCGGCGATCGCGTTGGTCGGGCTGCCGACCAGCGTGCCCAGTCCGCCGATCGACGCGGCAAAGGCGATGCCCATCATCACCGCCCCGGCAAAACCTTCGGTCTCGTCCTCGCGAATGCCGCCAGCGCGCACGACGGCGAGCGCGATGGGCACCATGATCAGCGCCGTCGAGGTGTTCGAAATGAACATGCTGAGCAGCGCGGTTGCCGCCATGAAGGCGAACAGCAGCCCGGACGCGGTCGGCGGGGCGCGTTTCAAGAGCGCGAGCGCGAGGCGCCGGTGCAGCCCGACGCGCTCGATCGCGAGCGCGAGAAAGGCGCCGCCGAGGATCAGGAAGAGGATCGGCGAATAATATTCCTTGGCGATGGCATTGGCATCCATCACGCCGAAAGCGGGGACGGTGAGGAAGGGGAGCAGCGCGGTGACGGTAAGCGGCAGCGCCTCGGTCATCCACCAGATCGCCATCAAGACGGTGAGGGCAGCTACCCGCCAGGCGGCGAGCTCCATGCCCGCGGGGGCAGGGAGGAGGAGCATGATGACGAACGTCAACAGGCCGCCAATCAATCCAAACAGGCGCGTCTGTGTCATCCGTCCCCCACTCCCACAACATCCTTGTCGCCGGGATGCCAAAGCGTACCAGCTTATCGACAATGATCCTCGTCATTGCGAGCGAAGCGAAGCAATCCAGAGCGGTTTACGCATCGCTGGATTGCCACGTCGCTTCGCTCCTCGCAATGACGATCAATTTTCAGTCATTCCGCGCTCACCGATTGGCCGAGTCCGATCACCGACAATTGGCGGCCATAGCTATTTTCCCCTTTATGGCACGCGCGGCGATAGCTGAAATAATCGTCCGCCTCGGCATAGGTGTCCTGCCCGCCGATGGCAATTCGTGCGACCCCGGCGGCGGCGAGGCGCGCGGCGACATAGGCGGCGATGTCGAACATCGCGTGGCCGGGCTTGCCCGCGGCAAAGAAGCGCTCGTTCGCGGGGTCGTCCGCAAGGAAGCGCTCCACAAAAGCCTCGTCGACCTCATAAGATGCGCGGCCGATGCACGGGCCGATCGCCGCGGCTATTCGGGCGCGGTCCGCGCCGATGCTTTCCATCGCATCGAGCGTTGCATCGGTGACCCCCGCGATCGCGCCTTTCCACCCTGCGTGCGCCGCACCGACGACTCCCGCCTCGCGGTCGGCGAACAGCACGGGCACGCAATCGGCGGTCAATATGCCGAGCAACAGGCCGGGCGTGCGCGTCGCCATCGCGTCGGCTTCAGGCCGCGCGGCAAGGTTGGTGCTTTCGTCGACGATGACGCAGCGATTGCCGTGGACCTGATACAGGCTGGTCAACGTCGCACCGGGCAGCACCGCTTCGGCGACGCGGCGCCGGTTCTCGGCGATCAGCGCGGGATCGTCGCCCGATCCCAGCCCGCAATTGAGCGAAGCGAGGTCGCCCGCCGACACGCCGCCCCGGCGCCCGAAAAAGCCGTGCGCGATGCCGCCCAGCGTCGGCGCGGTGACGAACGGCGCGCTCACAGGTCGAGCCGGAAGAAACGGTCTTCGTCGATCTGATTGCCGACGCGAAACGCGTTGCGGCCGACATCGACGAAGCCATAGCGGCGATAAAAGGCCTGCGCGCGGTGATTGTCGACAAAGACCGACAGATAGAGGATCGACGCGCGCGCCCGCGCCCAGGCGATGCCCCAGTCCATCAGCGCCGCGGCGACGCCTTGGCCCTTCGCGGCTTCGGCGACATACAGCTGGTGGAGTTCGACCGCATCGTCGGCGGGCTGATCGGGCGGCAGGTCGAAATCGACCGGGCCCATCTTGATGAAACCCAGTATCGCCCCGTCCGCGCCGCACACCAATGCGATGCCATAGTCGGCGCCCGCAATCTGCGCGCGCACACGATCGGGCGGGTTCCAGTCGGCGAGGAAGAGCGCGAGGTCGGCGGGGTCGTACAGGCGCCCGAAGGTCTGCTTGAACGATGCTTCGGCAAAGGCAGCAATCGCCTCCGCATCGGCGGGTCCGGCGAGCTTGACGGCGGTCATGCGGCGTCTCCTGTAAATCCTGCGGGCGCGGGCCAGCACGGCGCGGTGAAAGCGATCGCCTTGAACAGATCGCCCATCGCGTCGGCGTTCACCAGCCGGTCGCGCTGGCCCTGCAATTCGTCGGCGCGCGCGGGTGCGGCCGCGGCAAGCGACGCCAGCCGCGCATCGATGCCCATCGCGCGCAGCCAGTCGCCCTGCGCCACCGGACCCGTGACCGCGACACCGCCCGACCGCGCGGCATCGGCCAGCGCAGTGAAATCGACATGCGCGGTCAGATCGGCCTCGCCGGGATCGGCGAAGGGGTCGGCGAAGGCGTGCGCCTTTACCGCCTGCAACGTGTCGCCCGCGGCGGGGCCGCTGTAACCGTAGTCGATCGCCAGCATCGCGCCCCCCTGCCGCGCGAGGCGAAAGGCGCAGCGCTGCATGATCGCGGCGGCGACCGGCATCGTCTCGATGATCGTGCCGTCGGCTTCGCCGCGCAGCGCGTCAGGGATCGCTTCGTCAGCGGGGACGTCGCCCGCGACGGGTACGCGCGCCCGGTCGCGGCGCTCGACCATAAGTTCGCGCCAGCCGTCCGCCGTGCGAACATATTGGTGGATCGGCAGCGCGTCGAAAAATTCGTTGGCGACGATCAGCAGCGGCGCATCGTCCGGCAGCGCATCGACCTCGTCATGGTGCCGGGCGCCGGGCAAGCGCGAAAGCTGCGCCGCGCGCAGTGCCGGGCTCGTTTCGACAAGGTCGATGCCGACAGGTTCGCAGCCGAAGCGCGCCATGGTTCGCATGGCATCAGCGGCCAAGGTGCCACGGCCGGGGCCCAGCTCGACATAGCGGAACGCCGGGCGGCCTGCACGGGTCCACAGGTCGGCGATCCAGATGCCGACCATCTCGCCGAACATCTGGCTGATTTCGGGCGCGGTAGTGAAATCGCCCGCGGCCCCGAGCGGGTCGCGCGTCGCATAATAATGCGCGTTCGCCGCCGCCATATAGTCGGCGACCGTCACCGGCCGCGCCGCCGCGATGTCGTTTATAAGCTGCCGGGGAGTCGGCGGGCCGTCACGCAACGGCATCTGGTCCGGCGATCGGCTCGACCCGCTGGCGGCGCCCCTTCGCGGTCGCGACGAGCCAGATGCCCGCGAGCAGCATCGGGATAGTCAGCGTCTGTCCCATGGTGAGGCCCCACGACAGCGTGCCGAGCTGGACGTCGGGTTCGCGCACAAACTCAACGGCAAAGCGGCTGAGGCCATAGATGATCGCCGCCATGCCGAACAGAAATCCGGGCTTGTAGCGCGCGTCGGTCCGCCAGAAGAAGAAGGCGAGGATGGCCATCATCAGCAGGCCCTCGAGCCCGGCCTCGTAAAGCTGGCTCGGGTGGCGCGGGTCCATCGTGCCGCTGTCGGGAAAGATGATCGCCCACGGCACGCTCGTCGCACGGCCCCACAGCTCGCCGTTCACGAAATTGGCGAGGCGGCCGAAAAAGAGGCCGAAGGGGACGACGCACGCGATATAGTCGCAAAAGCGCAGGAAACTGAGCTTTTCCTTGCGCGTCACATACCAGATCGCCACCAGCACGCCGATGACGCCGCCGTGGAGCGACATGCCGCCGTCCCATAATTTGAAGATCGACAGCGGATCGGCGAGATAGGCGCCGAGGTTGTAGAAAAGCACATAGCCCAGCCGCCCGCCGATGATGATCCCCAGCATCGCATAGAAAATCATGTCGTCGGCATGGCGCCGCGCCATCGGCGCGCCGGGCTGCGCGATCAGTTTCAACAAATACCAGTAACCGACGAAAATCCCGGCGAGATATGCCAGCGCATACCAGCGGATCGGCAGGCCGAAGACGCTAAACGCGATCTCGCTGTTCGGGCCCATCATATCTTCAAAGTTAAGATATTGCGTTGCTTCGGCTAAGGTTGCAAAAAGAAACATATAGTCGCGCGGTCCTTCCCCAGGAGAGGCCTCCCCATAAGGGGTAAGGCAAGCGAGACCAAGAGGAGAGATGAAACATGCCGTCAGCGCTCGATTTGCGCCTGGAAGCCGCCTATAATCTGATCACCGGTCCGGGCGGACCGATCCAGGTCGGGTCGGTCGAACGCTTTGGCCGCCAGCTGCCCTTCATCACCAATGCGCCGACTAACCTCGCCGATTACGTCGGCCATTTCGCGGCGCAGCACGGCGATGCGACCTTTCTCGTCGAAGGCGACGAACGGCTGTCGTTCAAACAGGTCTATATGGCGGCGCGGCAGGTCGCGGCCGGACTGGTCGATGGCTTCGGCGTGCAGCGCGGCGACCGCGTCGGCCTGGCGATGCGCAACGCCAATGCGTGGTGCGTCACCTATATCGGCATATTGATGGCGGGCGGCTGCGCAACGCTGCTCAACGGCTGGTGGCAGGGGGGGGAACTTGCCGCGGGAATCAAGGATAGCGAGGCCAAGCTCGTCATCGCCGATCCGCAGCGCGCGGCGCGGCTTGCCGAACCGGGCCTCGACCATGGCGCGAAGGTCGTGACGCTCGACATCGCCCGCCCGATCGACGAAGCCATTGCTCCGATCGCGTCAAAGGGAAGCGCCGAAACGGTGCTGCCGACGCTCACCGGACAGGACCTCGCGACGATCCTCTTCACCTCGGGCTCAACCGGCCAGTCGAAGGGCGCCTATTCGCGCCACGAGGCGGTCGTCCAGGCGATCTTCAACTATGTCACCCAGACCGCAACGATGGTCCATCTGCTGACCGAGGACGGGCAGATGTCGGACATCCAGCCGGCCACGCTGATCTGCACGCCATTGTTCCACGTCACCGCCGAAATCCCGGTGTTCCTTCAGAGCATGGCAATCGGCCGGAAACTGGTGTTGATGCCCAAATGGAACGCCGAAGAGGCCATGCGGCTGATCCAGGACGAACGGATCAATTATTTCGTCGGCGTGCCGCTGATGAGCTATGAAATCCTGACCCATCCGAACCGCAGCAATTACGACCTCTCGACGTGCAAAAGCTACGCCGGCGGCGGCGCGCCGCGCCCGCCCGAACATGTGAAGCGCCTCGCGACCGAAATGGGCGAGGCGAAGCCCTTGCTCGGTTACGGCCTTACCGAAACCAACGCCATCGGCTGCGGTATCATTAACGAAAATTACGTCGCCAAGCCGCTGTCGACCGGCCCGGCGTCGAAGCCGCTCGTCGATCTGGCGATCCTTGACGACAATGGCGAACCCGTGCCGCAGGGTAGCGTCGGCGAAGTCTGCATCCGCTCGGTCGCCAATTTCGAAGGCTATTGGAACAATGAAGCGGCGACCAAGGCGGCCTTTTTCGACAATGGCTATTTTCGGTCGGGCGACCTCGGCTATCTCGACGAGGACGGATACCTCTTCATCGTCGACCGCAAGAAGGACATCATCATCCGCGGCGGCGAAAATATCAGCTGTCAGGAGGTTGAGGCGGCGATCTACGAGCATCCCGAGGTGAACGAGTGCGCGGTGTTCGGACTACCCGACGAGCGGCTGGGCGAATGCGTTGGCGCGGTCGTGTGGACCAAGCCTGGCAGCGACGTAACCGCCGACGATCTGGCATCCTTTCTGAGCGTGCGGCTCGCGCCTTATAAGGTGCCATGCAAGATCTGGATGGCCAGCGATGCGTTGCCCAAGCTCGGCAGCGAAAAGATCGACAAGGTCAGCCTGCGGAGCCAGTATCGCGAAGCCTATGCGGCAGAGGTCGCCGCGTAACTTTCCACGGCGCCGCGGCGAAGCACGTAAAGCCCCTCCCCTTCAGGGGAGGGGTTGGGTTGGGGCCTATCGGCCTTGCGCTAGGCCGATAGGCCCCACCCCACTACGACTAGGCAGCAAGCTGCCAAGTCTTCGTTGCCCCTCCCCTGAAGGAGAGGGGCTTTGGAGGATGTGCTGGAAACGATGACCGATCCCGCTCCCGCCCCGCCACCAACACGCGTCTATCGCCACCGGCTGCCCACGCGCATCTGGCATTGGGTCAATGCCGTCACCTTGCTCATCCTGTTGATGAGCGGGCTGATGATCTTCAACGCGCACCCCCGCCTCTATTGGGGGCAATATGGCGCGAACGACGATTATGCGTGGTTCGCGATCGGGTCGACGCGCGACACGGGCTATGTGCGGATCGGCAGCGCTCGGGCCGAGACGACCGGGGTGCTCGGCCGCTGGACCGATGCTGAGGGTGTCGAAAAAACCTGGGCCTTTCCTGGCTGGGCGACGATCCCGACCAGCTACAGCCTCGCCGACGGGCGGCGCTGGCATCTGCTCTTCGCGTGGGTGCTCGCGATCAGCCTGACGCTTTACATGCTGTGGACGGCGATCGGCGGGCATCTGAAAAAGGATCTGCACGTCCGCCGCACCGAATGGTCGTCGCGCCACATCTGGCATGACATCAAGGATCATGCCCGGCTGCGCTTCCCGACCGGCGAAGCGGCGGCGCGCTATAATATCCTCCAGAAACTCAGCTATATCGGGGTGATCTTCATCCTGTTGCCGCTGATGATCGCGACCGGCCTCACCATGTCACCGGGGATCAACGCGGGGGCGCCGTGGCTGCTCGACCTGTTCGGCGGGCGCCAGTCGGCGCGCTCGATCCATTTCATCGGCGCCTGGGTGCTTGTCGCCTTTTTCCTCGTTCATATCGTCATGGTGCTGCTCGCGGGGCCGGTGAACGAGCTGCGCTCGATGGTGACCGGCTGGTTCCGCCTGCCGGTGGAGAAGGCGAAAAGCGAATGAGCAATGGCTTGCACCCCTTCGTCATCCCGGACTTGATCCGGGATCCACTGGCGGCGCCGAAGTCATGGACCCCGGATCAAGTCTGGGATGACGAAGCAGATAAAATCTCGATCCCGCGCCGCGAGCTGATCGTCCGCGCCGGCGGCCTGGCCGGGGCACTGCCGCTGCTCGGCGCGTGCGATGCGATTAACGACGCGCCCGCGGTGCGCAAGATATTGTCGATGGGCGAGGAGATGAACCGCGCGAGCCAGCGCGCGCTGATCGACCGCGACGCCCTCGCGCGCGAGTTTACCCGCGCCGACCTGTCGCCCGTTTTCCGCTCGAACGGTACGCGCCTGCCGCCGGGGGCAGCCTATGCCGCACACCCCGCCAGTGGCTTCGCCGACTGGCGCGTCGCGGTGACGGGGCTCGTCGCGCGGCCGCTTTCGCTGGCGCTGGCGGATATTCGCGCGATGCCGCAGCGCACGCAGATCACCCGCCACGACTGCGTCGAGGGGTGGAGCGCGATCGGCGAATGGACGGGGCCGCAGCTTCGCCGCATCCTCGCCGCGGCGGGGGTGAAGGACCGCGCGCGCTACATCGTCTTTCGCTGCGCTGACCGGCTCGGCGACGCGCTCTATTATGAAAGCTGCGACATGGTCGATGCGTTGCACCCGCAGACGATCCTCGCCTGGGCGCTCAACCGCGAAATCCTGCCGATCGCCAATGGTGCGCCGCTGCGCCTGCGACTCGAACGCCAGCTCGGCTACAAACACGCCAAATATGTCACCGCGATCGAGGCGGTCGACAGTCTCGATGGCATCGGCGCGGGCAAGGGCGGCTATTGGGAAGACCGCATCGACTATGAATGGTATGCAGGCATCTGACCGCAACCAATTCGCCGCCGGAATGTTTGCTTCGAAATGTCGATTCTGCGTCCATTTCTCTCCCGCATCGTTCGCAAGGGGCGGCTGACCGTCGTCGCTCCCGGCGGCGCGCGCGAAACCTTTGGCGAGGCTGCACCCGGCTATCCCGACGTCACCGTCCGCTTCGCCAGCCACCGCGGGATGCGGCGCATCCTGCTCGATCCGCGGCTCGGTGCGGGCGAGGCGTTCATGGATGGCGAGATGGAGCTGATCGAGGGCGACATCATGGACCTCATCGGCCTCATTCGCATGAACACCCCATGGGATCGCGGTGCAAAGCTCAAGGACAAGAGCTGGGTCGGCCGCCGTGCCGACTGGCTGAAAACGCGGCTCGGTTCGATCAATCGCCAGCGTCAGTCGCGCGCCAACGTCAAGCATCATTACGACATCGGCAACGACCTCTACCGCCTCTTCCTCGACGATGACATGCAATATAGCTGCGCTTACTGGCCGCGGCCCGACATGACACTGGAGGAAGCGCAGGCGGCGAAAAAGGCGCATATCGCCGCAAAGCTCGCGCTCGTGCCGGGGCAGCGCATTCTCGACATCGGCTGCGGCTGGGGCGGGATGGCGATCACGCTGGCAAAGCTCGAAGCGGTCGAGGTGCTGGGGATCACCCTCTCTGAAGAACAATTATTGCTCGCGCGCGAGCGCGCCGCGGCGGCGGGGGTCGCCGACCGCGTGCGTTTCGAGCTGATCGATTATCGCGACCTGTCTGCAAGGGAGGCCGGGCGGTTCGACCGCATCGTCTCGGTCGGCATGTTCGAGCATGTCGGCGCCGCCAATTTCGAGACCTTTTTCCGCGCCGCCGCCAATCTGATGACCGCCGACGGGGTGATGTTGCTGCACACGATCGGACGCTTCGGGCGGCCGGGCGCGACCGACGCCTTCACGCGCAAATATATCTTCCCCGGCGGCTATATCCCGGCCCTGAGCGAGACGCTGGCGGCGAGTGAGAAGAGCCGCCTGATCGCCACCGACATCGAAACGCTGCGGCTGCATTATGCGCTGACCTTGCGCCAATGGTATGCGCGCACGCTGGCGCATGAGAGCGAGATCGTCCGCATGATGGGCGACCGCTTCTTTCGCATGTGGTGCTTCTATCTCGCCGGCGCGACCGCGGCGTTCGAAAGCGGCGGTATGGGCAATTACCAGATCCAGTTCGCCCGCAGCCGCCACGCGCTGCCGCTGACGCGCGATTATATGGCGGGGGCTGAAGGGGACTATCTTAGTTCCTGAGCGTCGCCCCCGCGAAGGCGGGGGCCGCAAACGGCCTTTTCCTGCGTCGCTGCGTAAACCGGCAGCGGCCCCCGCCTTCTCGGGGGCGACGGCTTATATAGGTCGAAACCCAGCATTCTATAAGATTCGCGCAGAGGTGCAGAGATCGCAGAGTTGAAGAGCATTTCCCTCTGCGATCTCTGCGCCTCTGCGCGAATCTGTTCCCACACGGTCCTTCGAACAAAAGACTGCAATCGGTCGTCTCCAGACCTTGCAAGTGACGATCCTCCCTGCCGCGAAGCGGTGGGGAGGGGGACCGCGCCCGCAGGGCGTGGTGGAGGGGCCGCGACGGTAGTTCCGTAGCCCCTCCGTCAGCGCTTCGCGCTGCCACCTCCCCATGGCCTGCGGCCACAGGGAGGATTTCATCGGCCCCTACTGCCCTGGCGGCCGCCAAAACCGCTGTCCTACAACGCCGGGCCGCGCTAGCCTCCCGCTCATGCCGTCCAGCTTGCACCCCCCATGCTTCGCTTCGCCGACCTGCCAAACGCTGCCCTTAAAGCGACAAAGGAGACACTTCGGGCCTGCTCATCGGTATCTTTTGTCGCTTTAAGCTCCGTCCGACCGGCGCCAACGCCCGCCCCACCGTGAATCGCGAGTGAAGTTGCGCAGTTTTCCGTGCCCCCGCCCGATCATCCCGTTGCGCCGCGCCCGCCCGCCTGCTAGCCGCGCCCGCGTCCTTCCCTCGTTCAAGGTGCAGCCATGTCCGATTCCATCAAGCGCGTCGTTCTTGCCTATTCCGGCGGTCTCGACACGAGCGTTATCCTGAAGTGGCTGCAGGTGACCTATGGCTGCGAGGTCGTGACCTTCACCGCCGATCTGGGGCAGGGCGAGGAGCTGGAGCCTGCGCGCGCCAAGGCCGAGCTGATGGGGATCAGGCCCGAGCATATCTATATCGACGATCTGCGCGAAGAGTTTGTGCGCGACTTCGTCTTTCCGATGATGCGCGCCAATGCGCGTTACGAGGGCGACTACCTCCTCGGCACCTCGATCGCGCGGCCGCTGATCTCGAAGCGGCTGGTCGAAATTGCGAAGGAAACGGGTGCCGATGCCGTGGCGCACGGCGCGACGGGCAAAGGCAACGACCAGGTGCGGTTCGAGCTTTCGGCCTATGCGCTCAATCCCGAAATCAAGGTGATCGCGCCGTGGCGCGAATGGGATCTGACCAGCCGCACCGCGCTGATCGATTTTGCCGAAAAGAATCAGATTCCGGTGCCGAAGGACAAGCGCGGCGAGAGCCCCTTCTCGACCGACGCCAACCTCCTCCACACCTCGTCGGAAGGCAAGGTGCTCGAGGATCCGTGGGAAGAAACCCCCGACTATGTCTATTCGCGCACGGTGAATCCTGAGGATGCACCCGACGCGCCCGAATATATCACGATCGATTTCGAGCGCGGCGACGGCGTCGCGCTGAACGGGCAGGCGATGTCGCCCGCGACTCTCCTTGCGGCGCTCAACGACCTTGGCCGCAAACATGGGATCGGCCGCCTTGATCTGGTCGAAAACCGCTTCGTCGGCATGAAGTCGCGCGGCATGTACGAAACGCCGGGCGGCGAAATCTATGCGCGGGCGCATCGCGGCATCGAAAGCATCACGCTCGACCGCGGCGCCGCGCATCTCAAGGACGAGCTGATGCCCAAATATGCCGAGCTCATCTACAACGGCTTCTGGTTCGCGCCCGAGCGCGAGATGCTGCAGGCGGCGATCGATCACAGCCAGGCGAATGTGACGGGCACCGTGCGTCTGAAACTCTACAAGGGCAACGCTAGCGTCGTCGGCCGCAAGTCGCCATTCAGCCTGTACAGCGAACGCCATGTGACGTTCGAAGATGATGCCGGCGCTTATGATCAGAAGGATGCGGCGGGCTTCATCAAGCTGAACGCGCTGCGCCTGAAGCTGCTCGCGAAACAAGGTGATTGACGAACGATCGCAGCGCGCCTGCCTCGGTTCGGCGTGCGGGGCGGACCCTGGGCTGACAGATCGCACGGAGTTTGCGGTGCGCCGTGCCTCAGCGGGCTGGCGCTTTCCCAAGTCGAGCCTATAGAAGGTCCGACTGAAGCAGGAATCTGAAAGAAAAATCGGTGGGGCGGCCCTATGGCAGGTGGTACCCCATGTCCGAAAACTCCGGTCCGGCGAACGATGATAACGACTGGAAACCATGCCGCGTCGTCTTTCCTCGACGGGTGTTATTCGTCGATGGCTATGGTTTGAAGCGACGCTGGATCGGGCCGGGCCGCTACTGGACCCGGCGGTCGCGGTCGCTTGGCAAGATGATCTATCGGCCTGAAAGCAGGTAAGGGCGCCGGTGACGCCAAACGGCTGTAAAGCTGGGCAAAGGAAGCGTTAGCAAGCAGCAGCGACCTGCGCTAAAGCGCGCCGCATGACCGCGACCCGTTTCTTTTCGGATAATGCCGCCGCCGTTCATCCTGCCGTGATGGACGCGCTCGTCGCCGCGAACCATGTCGATACCGCCTATGACGGCGACGCGCTCAGCCGGTCGCTTGACACGGCGTTTTCAGACCTGTTCGAAACCGATTGCGAGGTCGTCTGGGTATCGACCGGAACCGCCGCGAACAGCATCATCCTCGCGCATTTCGCCCGGCCGTGGCAGGGCATCCTGTGTCACGAAGAAGCGCATATCGAGGTGGACGAATGCGGCGCGCCGACCTTCTATTCGGGCGGCGCCAAGCTGATGCCGCTTCCCGGCCGCGGCGCCAAGATCGACGCGGCAGCGCTGAAGGCGCGGATCGCCGACATCCGGCAAGATGTGCATCAGGTGCAGCCCGCCGCGGTCAGTATCACCAATGCGACCGAATATGGCCTGGCGTGGCGGCCGCAGGAAATCGGCGAGATCAGCGAGATCGCGAGGCGCAAGGGGCTGAAGCTCCATATGGATGGTGCGCGCTTCGCCAATGCCGTCGCCTTCCTCGGATGCGCGCCCGCCGATGTGACCTGGCGCGCCGGGGTCGATGCGCTGTCGTTCGGCTTTACCAAGAACGGCGCGATGATGGCCGAGGCGATCGTCTTTTTCAGCGGCAGTGGCGGCGCGGGGGTGCGCGAACTCAAGAAGCGCGGCGGGCATTTGCTGAGCAAGGGGCGCTTCGTCGCGGCGCAGATCCGGGCGATGCTGAAGGATGATTTGTGGCTCGCCAATGCGCGCGCCGCCAATATGGGCGCGGCCAAGCTCGCCGCCGCGTGCGGCAGCCGCCTGATGTATCCGGTCGAGGCGAACGAGCTGTTCGTGCGCCTGACCGCCGACGAGGCCGCACGGCTGCGCGCCGCGGGCTTCGACTTCTATGACTGGGGCGAGGGCGCGGCGCGGCTCGTCGTCAGCTGGGATCAGGACGCCGAAGCGGTGGCGGCGCTTGCGACCGCGATCGGTGCGCTATGAACGCCACTCCCACGACGCTGCTCAGCCCGCGGGTGTTGCTGCCCTTTGCGCTCGTGACGCTGATCTGGGGGTCGACGTGGATCGTCATAAAGGGACAGCTTGGCGTCGTGCCGCCCAGCTGGTCGGTGACCTATCGCTTCGCCATTGCCGCCGCGGCGATGTTTGCCTTTGCGCTCATTCGCGGCGAGCGGCTGCGGCTCGAACCGCGCGCCATGCTGTTCGCGGCGGTGCTCGGAACAGCGCAGTTCGCGCTGAATTTCAATTTCGTCTACCGGGCTGAGCAGCATATTACGTCGGGTCTTGTCGCGGTGTTGTTCGCGCTGCTGATCGTCCCGAATACGCTGATGGGACGCGCCTTTTTGAAGACCCCGCTCGAAGGGCGCTTCCTGCTCGGTGCCGGGATCGCGATCGTCGGCGTCGGGCTGATGATCCTTCACGAATATCGCGCCGCGGCACTGGACGCGGGCGAGGTGCTGATCGGCACCGCACTGACGCTTGTGGGGGTGATAAGCGCCTCAATCGCCAATGTGATGCAGGGAACGACGATTGCACGCGCGCAATCGATGATAGCGATGATCGCCTGGGCTATGCTGTTCGGCGCGCTTGCCGACGGCGCCTATGCGTTGATCACGACGGGGCCACCAGTGGTTGAGGCGACTGCGGCGTATCTTGGAGGCGTTCTCTATCTTGGCGTCATCGCCAGCGCGGTGACCTTTCCGCTCTATTTCAACGTCATCCGCGCGGTCGGGCCGGGTCAGGCGGCATGGTCGAGCGTTTTGATCCCGATCATCGCCATGGGTTTTTCGACGGCGTTTGAGGATTATCGCTGGGCGATGCTATCGGTCGCGGGGGGCGTCGTCGCGCTGATCGGACTGGTGATCGCGGTCGCCAAGCGCCCTCAGCGCCCATCGGTCAGCGGCAATATGGTGTCTTTGCCGGTCGATTCCGACGGTTGATCGAAAGGCTTTGCGGAGGGGCCGGGGCGAGCGCTAAGCCACTGCCATGATACGCAAGCTCCTGGCTTTTGCCCTCGCCGCTACCCTCGCGCAACCCGCTCTTGCACAGGAAGCCTGCCAGCCTGGCGCTTACCGCAATGCCGACGGCGACTTTGTGGCGCTGGCGAAATCGGCGGTCAACCCGGCGGGGGGGCTGCGCTACCTGTTCCGCGACGGCCGCCGCGGTGGGACCGGCGACGCCGACGCGCCGCTCGATTGCACCCCCGACGCCGTGCGCCTCCGCGAAGGCGCCGAGGCAAAGACGTGGGCGCGTGTCGCCTTCCGCGAAACCCCGGCTACCTTCGGGAGTGCCGGGTCCAAGCTGGCGGGCATGTTGATCGAACCGCCGGGCGCCGACCCGCAGCGACCGCTCGTGGTGATGGTCCACGGCTCCGAGCGCACATCGCCGATCGGCGGCCTCTATGGCTATGCGATGGCGGCGCAAGGCCTGTCAGTCTTCGTCTATGACAAGCGCGGCACCGGCGCGTCGGAGGGCGAATACACGCAGAATTTCGAACTGCTCGCGAGCGATGCCGCCGCCGCGCTCAACCAAGCGCGCGCGATGTTGCCGGGACGCACCGGACGCGCAGGTTTTTTTGGCGGCAGTCAGGGTGGATGGGTCGCTCCGCTTGCCGCGACGCTGACCCCCGCCGATTTCGTCGCGGTTGGTTTCGGCCTCGTCGCATCGCCGATCGAGGAAGACCGCGAGCAGATGATTTCCGAAGTGCGCGCGGCGGGGCTGGGCAAGGATGCGGAAACGCTGGTGAACAACCTCTCGGCGGCGACGGCCAAGCTGCTGCTGTCGAGCTTCAAGGACGGCTATTCCGATCTCGACGCTGCACGCGCCGCGCTTGCGGACAAGCCGTGGGCCGCGCAGATCCAAGGCGAGCACAGCGGGACGATCCTGCGGACGCCCAATGCCGAGTTGCGGCGCATCGGACGTCCGCGTTTCGACAGCCTCGAGCTGATCTGGGATTACGACGCGGTCGCCGCGCTACGCCGGCTTCGTACCCCGCTTTTGTGGGTGCTCGCGGGGGAGGATCGCGAAGCGCCGATCGAAACGACGCGCGCCGCGCTGGCCGATTTGCAGGCGGCGGGAAAACCCATCGACGTCTATCTCTTTCCCGGCACCGATCACGGCATGATCGAATTCACCACCGGCCCTGATGGCAAGCGGTCCTATACGCGCATCACCGACGGCTATCTGACGCTTCTCGGCGACTGGATGAAGGGTGCGGCGCGTGGGCCTTACGGCCGCGCCGAGAAACTGACGACTAGCCCGCGCTGATGCGCTCGATGTCGGCGCCGACGGCCTGGAGCTTTTCCTCCAGCCGCTCATAACCGCGGTCGAGGTGATAGACGCGATTGACCTCGGTCTGACCCTGGGCGGCAAGGCCGGCGATGATAAGGCTCATCGACGCGCGCAGGTCGGTCGCCATTACCGGCGCACCGATCAGGTGATCGACCCCGCGCACCACCGCGGTGCGGCCCTTGACCTGAATGTCGCAGCCCATGCGCGCCAACTCGGGGACGTGCATATAGCGGTTTTCGAAGATCGTTTCGGTGAACAGCGACGCGCCGGTGCCGAGCGTCGCCATCGCCATGAACTGCGCCTGCATGTCGGTCGCGAAACCGGGGTAGGGGGCGGTCGACAGCGTCACCGGATGCGCGCGGCCCGACATGGCGACGCGAATGCCGGCCTTGGTTTCCTCAACCGTCGCGCCCGCGTCGCGCAGCGCGGCGAGCGTCGCTTCCATCTCGCTGGCCTTGGCACCGACCAGTTCGACGTCGCCCTCGGTAATCACCGCGGCGCAGGCATAGCTCCCCGCCTCGATGCGGTCGGCCATCACGCGATAGGTCGCGCCGTGCAGACGATCGACGCCTTCGATCGTCAGCGTTTCGGTGCCGATCCCGTCGATATGCGCGCCCATCGCGACGAGGCAGTTGCAGAGGTCGACGATCTCGGGCTCGCGCGCGGCGTTTTCGAGCACGCACGTCCCTTTAGCGAGCACCGCCGCCATGACGGCGTTTTCGGTGGCGCCGACGGACACCACGGGAAAGGTGAACTTGCCGCCCGCCAGACGGCCGCCGGGCGCCACCGCCTTCACATAGCCTGACGCCAACTCGATTTCGGCACCGAACGCTTCGAGCGCTTTCAGATGCAGGTCGATCGGGCGGTTGCCGATGGCGCAGCCGCCCGGCAGCGACACGGTCGCCTCGCCCGCGCGGGCGAGCAACGGGCCGAGCACGAGGATCGACGCGCGCATCTTGCGCACGATGTCATAGGGCGCAACGGTCGAGGTCAGCGTCGTCGCGCGCGCGGTCATCACGCGGCCAAAATCTTCGGGCCGCGATCCCTCGATCGTCGTCGAACAGCCGAGCTGGTTCAGCAGGTGTCCGAACCCGTCGACGTCGGCGAGCCGCGGCAGGTTGCGCAAGGTCAGCGGTTCGTCGGTGAGCAGCGCGCAAGGCAGCAGCGTGAGCGCCGCGTTCTTGGCGCCGCTGATGGGAATACGGCCCTTGAGTCGCTGGCCGCCGCGAATGACGATTTGATCCATGGGCGGTCTTTAGCGGATGCGCGGGGCCGCGCAAGCGGCCGCGTCAGCCGGGCTGCGACAGCGCCTCCTCGACCTGACCCAGTCGGTCCTTGCCGAAAAACATCTCATCTCCGACGAAGAAGGTCGGAATGCCAAACACGCCGCGCGCGACGGCGGCTTCGGTATTGGCGACGAGCTTCGCCTTGATTTCGGGCTCCTGCGTGCGCGCGAGCAGCGCGGGACCGTCGAAACCGTTCGCCGACAGGAAGGTCGCGATGACGTCTGGATCGTTCATCTTCAGCCCGTCTTCCCACATCGCGCGGTTCACGGCGTCGATATAGTCGTCGAGAGTGCCTTCGTCCTCTGCGACGAGTGCGCCGCGCATGATCGTCAGCGTGTTCACCGGAAAGTGCGGGTTGATGCGAAATTTGCTGAGGCCATGTTTCTCGATGAAGCGGCGCATTTCGAGATTTTCATAGGCAAGCTTTGCGGGTGCGTCGGCATATTGTACCATCGGTGCCTTGTTTCCCGTCGCCTTGAAGATGCCGCCCAATAGGCACGGCGTGATGACGAGGTCGGCGCCGGTGCGGTCGAGCAGGTCGGGGAGCGCCTTCATCGCCAGATAGGCGTTGGGGCTGCCGAAATCGAAGATGAGTTCGAGGCTTTTGGTCACCATTTTTCTCCCCATGGGCGAAGGTCGAGTTCGTGCGTCCACGCGCTTTTCGGTTGCTTGTGGAGCATCACATAATTGGCCGCGATCGCCTCAGGGTTCAGGATCAGATCCTGCGCCTTCGCATTGTCGAAATCGGGATGGCGGCCCTTGATGAAATCAGTGTCGATCGCCCCGTCGATCACTGTGTGTGCGACGTGGATGCCCTGCGGCCCCAGCTCGCGCGCCATCGCCTGCGCGAGCATCCGGAGCGCCCCCTTCGCGCCCGAAAAGGCGGCGTACCCCGACCCGCCGCGCAAGCTGGCGGTCGCGCCGGTGAAGATGATGGTGCCGCGGCCGCGCGGCACCATGCGCTTCGCCGCCTCGCGTCCCATCAGGAAGCCGCCGAGACACGTCATTTCCCACACCTTCGTATAAACGCGCAGCGTCGTCTCGGTGATCGGAAAATTCACATTGGCGCCGATGTTGAACACCGCGACTTCAACAGGCCCGACTTCGGCCTCGACCGTTTCGAACAGCTGGATCATCGCCTCTTCGCTGCGGGCGTCAGCAGGGAAGGCGCGAGCGCGGTGCCCGGTGTCGCGGATCGATTGCGCCAGCGCCTCCAACTGCTCGGCATTGCGTTCGCGACGATTGATACAGGCGGTTAGGCCTTCAGCGGCGAAGGCGCGGGCAATCGCGCCGCCCGTGGCGTCGCCGGCGCCGATGATGACGGCTGCGGGATGGGACATGGACGACTCTCCTCTTGCGCTGAATAGTAACTATGATAATCATAGTGGCAAGTAATTTTTGAAGAGGAATGAGTGAGGGGCGATGCCCAAGCGCGCTGATCTGTCGGATACCTTTTGCCCGGTCGGCCGCGCGGCCGAAATTCTGGGCGACCGTGCAGTGCTGCTGATCCTGCGCGAGCTGTTCTTTGGGCGGCGGCGGTTCGAGGCGATCGCCGCCAACACGCGGCTGGGACCGCAATTGGTGTCGGCACGGCTCAGGATGCTCGAGAGCGAGGCGATCGTGGCGCGCCAGCCCTATCAGGCGCGCCCGCCGCGGCACGAATATCGGCTGACCGATAAGGGCAAGGATCTTTTTGGCGTGCTTTACGCGATGCGCGGTTGGTCAGAGCGCTGGGCGTATGAAGATGGTGAGACCGGCGGCGGGCCGGCGATGCGCTACATCCACCGCGCGTGCGGAACCGATGTCGGGACGGCGCTGGTGTGTCCGGGGTGCGGTGACGCGCTGGGCTATGGTGACGTGAAAGGCGAACCGTCGGCCGCGCTCAGGGCCGAACAGGAGTCGCGCAGGGCTTAGGTCAGGCCTTCTCCAGCGTACATTGCAGCGGGTGCTGGTTTTGCCGCGCGGCGTCCATCACCTGATTGACCTTGGTTTCGGCAACTTCGTAACTGAACACGCCGCACACGCCGACGCCCTGCTGGTGCACGTGGAGCATCACCTGTGTCGCCTGTTCGATGTCCATGTTGAAAAAGCGTTGCAGCACCATGACGACGAACTCCATCGGCGTATAATCGTCGTTGAGCAGCAGCACCTTGTACATCGACGGCTTTTTCGCCTTGGCGCGGGTACGCGTCGCGATGCCGACACCGGGGGTGCCTGGCAGGCCGTCGTCCTTATCCGCCATCGCGCGGACCGGGTTCATGGTCGGAACTAGAAACATCATGCGCAGGAATATCGCAAGCCGCGGCCGAAGCGCAAGGGGCGCGGTGCCACATTAACCCCCTTTTCGTCGTCCTTGTGCGGGAGGACAGAGCCCAAAAAACAAGAACCGCCCGCTTCCTGGGAAGCGGGCGGCCTTGGGGGTGCCGACGCAGACGGGGGAGGGAGGGGGAAGTGTCCGCGCCGACAAAGGAAGGTAAAGGCGCTTACGCAGCCTTCATCTTCGAAGTGATGACCGAGACGCGGTTCGAGATCGGCGCGAAGCTGTCGTTCGTCAGCTTGACAACAAGTTCGCTGGTCTTCGAGGTCTGCGCAACAGCGGCGTCGAATGCCTTCTTGCTGTTTTCGGCATAGAGCTTGAAAAAGTCGGCCGGCGTTTTGACGGCGGTATAGCCCTTCAGCGCGGCGGTCGTCTCTTCAAAGCTCTTGCGGGCGAAGCTGACGCCTTCCTGGCCAAGCGTTTCCATGCCCTTGGCCGCGATCTTGCCCGATTCGACGAGCGCTTCGATGTTCGCCTTGTTGAACTCGACGGCTTCTTCGGCGATCTTGCTGGTCTTGGCCATGGCTTCCTTCGCCTTTTCGTTGAAATCGGCGGTCAGGGCTTCGGCGCGGGTCTTGGCGTCTTCGGCCATTTTCTTGACGGTATCGTTCATGGTCTTAAATCCTTTGCTGGCGGTGGCGGCAACCGGCTTCGGCGCGGCCTTGGGGGCAATTTTCTTCACGGCCGCCTTCGCGGGGGCGACCTTTTTGGCGGCCGGCTTTGCGGCCTTCTTTTGGACCGGCTTGGCTTTCGCGGCGACGGTCTTGGTTTTCACGGGCGCCGGGGTCTTTGCTGCGGGCGCAGTTTCAGCCGGAGCGGCAGGAGTCGCCGCCGGCTTGGCGGCGGTTTCCAGCGTCGCGGCTTCGAAAGCCTTTTCGGCACTATCCATCTTGGTAGCCATCGGGACAACTCCTTTATGTTGCACTGCACAATATAGGAGCGGTCGCGCGATTTCAAGAGTATTTTTTGTGCAGCGCACAAAAGCCGAAAGTTGGAGCCCCAGACGCCTTATAGTGGCGCGATATTACCGCATTTTGACGTAACGTCCCGGCGCGTTCTCGATCGCCTTACGGCGCCCCTTACCGGGGATGCGCCCGCCCTTGGCAGCCACCTTTTCGCCGTCCTGCGCAGCGATCCAATCAATCCAGTGAGGCCACCAGCTGCCGTTGGTCTCGGTGGCGCCGCCGATAAAATCCTCGAGCGTCGCGGCGTCATCGTCGCCGGTCCAATATTGATATTTGCCTGCCGCGGGCGGGTTGACAACGCCGGCGATATGTCCCGACCCGGCGAGCAGGAAGGTTTTGCGCCCCGACAGATGATCCATCAGACGCCAGACGCTGGCCGCCGGTGCGATATGATCTTCACGGCCCGCCTGAATATAGGCGGGAGTGTCGATCTTGCGAAGATCGATGGGGGTGCCGCACACCGACAGGCTGTTCGGGATCACCAGTCGGTTGTCGCGATAAAGCTCGGTCAGATATTGGCGGTGCCATTTTGCGGGCAGGTTGGTCGTATCGCCGTTCCAATAGAGCAGGTCGAAGGGCGGATAGTCATTGCCGAGCAAATAATTGCTGACGACATAATTCCAGATGAGGTCGCGCCCTCGCAGGCTGTTGAACGTCGCGGCCATATAGCGGCCGTCGAGATAGCCGGGTGCGGACAGCTGCTGAAGCAGCGCCAGATAGGTTTCGTCGACGAACATTTTGAGGTCGCCTGCCAGCTCGAAATCGACCTGCGCGGTCAGAAAGGTGACCGACTTCACCTTGGCCGCCTCGCCGCGTGCGGCAAGCATGGCGAGCGTTGCGGCGAGCGTGGTGCCCGCGACGCAATAGCCGATCGTGTGGACGTGCGGGATGCTCAGCAGATCGCGCACTGTGTCGATCGCATCGACTTGGGCTGCGACATAATCGTCCCAGACGATCTCACTCATCGACGCATCGGCCGACTTCCACGACACCATGAACACGGTCAGACCCTGTTCGGTCGCCCATTTGACGAAGCTCTTCTGCGGATTGAGGTCAAGGATATAGAAACGGTTGATCCACGGCGGAAAGATGACGAGCGGAACGGTGAGCACGTCCTTCGTCGCGGGATCATATTGGATGAGCTGGTACAGGTCGGTTTCGTGGATCACCTTGCCCGGCGTCGTCGCGATGTTGACGCCGACCTCGAACGCGTCGGGATCGACATGGGAAAGCTGCCCGCGCGACAGATCGGTCAGCATATGCTCCAGCCCCCTGAGCAGACTTTCGCCGCGCGTCTCGATCGCGCGTTTGATGACTTCGGGATTGGTGATCGCCAGGTTCGAGGGCGAAAGCGCCTCGGCCATATTCTTCGCCGCGAACTCCAGCTTGGCGCGCGCGTGCTCGTCGAGGCCCCCCATCGATCGCGTCGTGGCGAGTAGTTGCTCGGCGAGCAGGCCGTAGGTCTGGCGGATCAGCGCGAAGACGGGGTTCGCGGTCCAGTCGGGATCGGCGAAACGCCGGTCCTTCGGCGCGTCGGCGGCGGGCGCGAAGGGCGGCTGAAGCGCGGCGAGCGAGGCCCAGAAGGCGGCGCCCTGTTCCCACATCTTTGCCGATTGTTCGGCCCAGAGCTGCGTCGTCGGATTTTGCAACCAGCTTGCGGGATCGAACAGGCTCGCCGCCGCGCTATTGCCCTGGTTTGCCTGGCCCAGCGCATAGTCGAGCATCATCTGCTGCGCCCGGCCCATCACGCTCGTCCAATGCTGAACATCCTCAGGCGAGGGCATGAAGGGATTGGCGGTGCCGCTGCTCTTGTCCTCACCCGTATCGGTCATGCTGGTTCCTGCTGGTCAGTGGCGTGAGAATCCCTATAACAAGCCGCGTCGCGGCTGGCGAGGCGCCGTTCGCGGCTGGTTGAACGCATACGTAAAGGAGTTGTTCTAGTTCCCCATGTCCGACGATGAATTCTATCGCATCAAGCGCCTGCCGCCCTACGTCATCGCTGAAGTCAATGCGATGCGTGCGGCCGCCCGCGCCGCGGGAGAAGACATCATCGATCTGGGGATGGGCAACCCTGACCTGCCGCCGCCGCAGCATGTGATCGACAAATTGTGCGAAGTGGCGATGAAACCGGACGCCCACGGCTATTCGCAGTCGAAGGGCATACCGGGACTGCGCCGCGCGCAGGCCAATTATTACGGCCGCCGCTTCAACGTCGAACTCGATCCCGAAACCGAGGTCGTCGTGACGATGGGGTCGAAGGAAGGGCTCGCCAGTCTTGCCACAGCGATCACCGGGCCCGGCGACGTCGTGCTGGCGCCGAACCCCAGCTATCCCATTCACACTTTCGGCTTCATCATCGCCGGGGCAACGATCCGCAGCGTGCCGACGACGCCCGACGAAAATTACTGGCGCGCGCTCGACCGGGCGATGGCGTTCACCGTGCCGCGCCCGTCGATCCTGGTGGTCAATTACCCGTCGAACCCGACGGCGGAAGCGGTCGATCTGGCCTTTTACGAGCGGCTGGTTGCGTGGGCGAAGGAGAACAAGGTCTGGGTGCTCAGCGATCTTGCCTATTCCGAGCTTTATTACGACGGCAACCCGACGCCCTCGATCCTGCAGGTGCCGGGCGCGAAGGACGTCGCGATCGAGTTCACCTCAATGTCGAAAACCTATTCGATGGCGGGCTGGCGCATGGGCTTTGCGGTCGGCAACAAGCGGCTGATCGCGGCGATGACGCGCGTCAAATCCTATCTCGATTATGGCGCGTTCACGCCCATTCAGGCGGCCGCGTGCGCGGCGCTCAACGGGCCGCAGGACATCGTCGAGAAGAACCGCCAGCTCTATCAGAAGCGCCGCGACGTGATGGTCGAAAGCTTTGGCCGCGCGGGATGGGACATCCCCAGTCCGACCGCGTCGATGTTCGCGTGGGCGCCGCTGCCGCCTGCGCTCAAGGACATGGGGAGTCTGGAGTTTTCGAAACAACTGCTCACTCATGCCGGGGTCGCGGTCGCGCCGGGGGTCGGCTATGGCGAGGATGGCGAAGGTTTTGTCCGGATCGCGATGGTCGAGAATGAGCAGCGCATTCGGCAGGCCGCGCGCAACATTCGCAAATATTTTCTCTCGATGGGCATGAATACCCCCGCGAAAGTCGGCTAATGACGCGCGCCGGGGCCGAACGCATGGGGCGCATCGTGACCGCCGTGCTGGGGATCGGTTTTATGCTGATCGGGTTGCGCTATTTTATCGATCCCGGCGCGCTGACGGTCGAAACCGATGTGGCCATGCCGACGACCAAGGCGGTGATGGAAATCCGCACCGTTTATGGCGGGATGTTCGTCGGTGTCGGTCTGACGATCTTGCTGCTGGGATGGCGGCGCGCGACGCTGGTGCCTGGATTATGGGCGCTCGTGCTGATTTCGGGATGCGTTGCGCTGGCGCGGATCGCCGCGGTCGCGCTTGGACAGGCGCCCGATCCGCTGTTCACGGCGCTGCTGGCGATCGAACTGGTCGCGATTGGGCTCGCGCTTTGGGCGTTGCGCGGCCTGCGCGCGGATGCCGCACCGCGATGACCCTCGACGCGAGCGCGATCGCGCAGACGATTCAGTTGTCGGTCACGCCGGTGTTTCTGCTGGTCGCGACCGGCAGTCTGCTCAACGTCATCGCGGGGCGGCTCGCGCGCGTCGTCGACCGTTCGCGCGTGCTGATGGAACGCTGGCCCGATACCGAGGGCGCCGAACATGACCGCATCGTCGCCGAACTGCGCGTTGCCGACCGGCGCATGGCGGTCATCAACAATTCGATCCTTGCCGCGGTGGCGGGCGGCATCGTCGTCTGCCTGCTCGTCGCGCTGCTGTTTACGCAGGCTTTCACGGGCGTCAATTTGGCGGTTGCGGCGTCATGGGCCTTTGCGGTCGCGATGCTGTTGCTGCTCGTGTCGCTGATTCTGTTCCTGATCGAGGTGCGGCTGGCCATCCGCACGATCCGCGTTCCGATGGACCTGCTCGAGCTGGAAGAAATGGGCTGGCGCAATCGGCAGGGGCGCCGTTAGATCGCCCGGTGATCGGGTGGAGGCCACCCGATAATTTCAAAGGTCAGTAAAGGTCAGCCTTACGCGGCGTCCCGATCGGGTCGCCGCGGCGGACAAGGCCGTGCCGGGTTCACAGGCCGGGCTGCAATCGCTTTTGTCCACATATTGAAAGAGCTGGCATGAAGGCTGGCACAGCCAGGTCATGTAGGACAGCTTTTTTTGCCTGTCGGGCGAAGGCTGCTTTGGGGTGGGGAGCGGACGTTTCAATAAACCGTCGCCCCGCGAAGGCGGGGGCCGCAATCGGCCTTTTCGTGCGCCGCTGCGTAAACCGACAGCGGCCCCCGCCTTCGCGGGGGCGACGGCTAGGTTTCGTCGCAAGCGGACCCAGACGCTTTAGGCAGCGCCGCGATGGAGAATGGGGCGGGCGGTAAATTTTTGCATGAAGCGAAGGCTGGCAGCCGTAGCGGCAATTGCAAACCGCCATTTTCATCGCATTGCAGCGGCATTGACAGGGGCAGGCGCTCCCTGCACCTTTCGCCGTCGGGAGAGAATGATGAACGAAAAACCTGCGCTCGCCGCGGGGCTTGGGTCGCCCCCCGCCGACAGTGCGGCCGCGCAGACGCGGACGATGCTGTGGCTTTTGCTGATCGTCTATATCTTCAATTTCCTCGACCGGCAGATCGTCAACATCCTGGCCGAGCCGATCAAGGCCGACCTTGGCCTGTCCGATACCGAATTGGGACTGCTCGCGGGTCCCGCCTTTGCGGTCTTCTATGCGCTGCTCGGCATTCCGATTGCGCGCTATGCCGACAAGGACGGGACCAATCGCGTCCGGCTGATCGCTGCCGCGCTTGCTGTGTGGTCGGCGATGACCGCGGTCTGCGGCCTCGCGCAAAACTTCGTGCAATTGCTTTTCGCGCGCATCGGCGTCGGCGTCGGTGAGGCGGGCTGCACCCCCGCCGCGCACTCGCTCATCACCGACAGCGTGCCGGCGGAGAAGCGCTCGTCGGCGATCGCCTTTTACGGCATGGGGGTGCCGATCGGCTCGCTGCTCGGGCTCATCATCGGCGGCATCGTCAACGACCTGTACGGCTGGCGCATCGCCCTGATGCTCGTCGGCGCGCCGGGCCTGCTTCTCGCGCTGATTGTGCTGCTGGTGATGCGCGAGCCGCGGCACCGCCGCACCGCCGAAGCCGCCGCAACTGCCGCCGCAGTCGTGCGGCTGTCGACCGGCGAGGCGATGAAGGAGATTTTCGCGTCGCGCGCCTTCATTTACATCCTCATCGCCGCGTCGGTAACCGCCTTTCTCGGCTATGGAAAAGCGCTGTGGACGATCAGCTTTTTCATCCGCAGCCACGGGCTGTCGACGACCGAAGCCGGGCTGTCCATGGCGGTCGTCCTCGGCCTTGCCGGGGTATTCGGCACCTGGCTCGGCGGCAAGATGGCCGATGTGTTCGGCAAGCGCGACAAGAAGCATATCCTGACCTTCCCCGCCTATGGCATGGCGGTGGCCGCGCCGATCCTGTTCCTTGGCTATTATATGGAAAACTGGCTGGTCGCGGTCGCGTTGCTGATCGTGCCGACGATCCTCAATTCGGCCTACTACGGCCCTGCCTATGGCTGTGTGCAGGGACTGGTCCGGCCGCAGGCGCGCGCCGTCGCCGCGTCGATCATGCTGTTCGGCCAAAATCTGATCGGGCTGGGCTTCGGGCCGTTCCTGTTCGGGGTGCTGTCGGACCTGCTCGCGCCTGCCTATGGGCAGGAAAGCGTGCGTTACGTGCTCTACGGTGCGGCGTGGCTGGGGCTGATCCCCGCCTTCTTCTTCTGGCGCGCCAGCCTGCGGCTGAAGGCGGAATTGAAGTCGGGGTAGGCGTTTTCGTCATTGCGAGCGAAGCGAAGCGATCTCCAGCCATCGGCCTCACGCAAGTCCGATGGCTGGGGATCGCCGCGTCGCCTTCGGCTCCTCGCGATGACGACGGCTAATAGGGTGGTGCCTGCCTGGCGCGCTGTGCTTTCGCCGCGTCGATCCACCAGTTGAGATCATCGGCAAAGCGTGGGAACGCCTTTTCCAGCCGTGCGCCATCGTCGCCGACGGGGGCGCCCGAGTCATCAAAGGCGCGGCCGGTCCGCCCGACCGTCAGGATCGACGAAATCACCGCCATCCCCATTTCGCCCAATATGTCGCGCCACCCCATCATCGCGCGCACACCCGCAAACGGGCCGCCCGAATAACAGGCGATCGCCGCGGGGCGCCAGAACCATTCCTCGAGGAAATGATCGGTCAGATTCTTGAGTCCCGGCTGCGGCCCCCAATTATATTCGCCGGTGACGAAGACGAAGCCGTCGGCGGCGACGATCTTGTCCGCCAGCTCGGCCATCGCGCGCGGGGCCTCGCCCTTCGGATATTCCTTATACATGCGGTCGAGCATCGGGAGGCCGACCGCCTTGGCGTCGATCAGTTCGGCGCGGTCGCCGCGCGCGCCGATCGCATCGACCAGCCAGTTCGCCAGCTTGATGCCCTGCCGGTCGCGGCGGTAGCTGCCATAAAGGACGAGGATGTAGCGGGCCATGGCGCGATGTTGGCATGGCTTGCATCGAAACGGAAGGGACCTAAGCTGAACCGACCGTGGGGGGGGAGAGACTATGCGCGTTTATCGCACACCGGACGAGCGTTTTGCCGGGCTGCCGGACTGGCCCTATGCACCGAACTATCGCGAGATCGCAGACGGGCTGCGTGTCCATTATATCGACGAAGGGAGGGCGGGCGTCCAGCCGGTGCTGATGCTGCATGGCGAGCCGACGTGGGCGTATCTCTATCGTCATATGATCGGGCCTGCCGTGAGTTCGGGCTTTCGCGCCGTCGTGCCCGACCTCATCGGCTTCGGCCGATCGGACAAGCCGCTCGATCGTTCGGCCTACAGCTATGCCGCCGAAGTCGCGTGGATGCGCCAGTGGATCGAGGCGCTCGATCTTCAGGACATCATCCTTGCGTGTCAGGACTGGGGCTCGCTGATCGGCCTGCGCCTCGTCGCCGAAATGCCCGAGCGTTTCGCGGGCGTCGCGCTGTCGAACGGCGGCCTTCCCGAAGGCCAGCCGGCGCCGCGCGCCTTTGCCATCTGGCGCGCCTTTTCGCGTTATAGTCCGGTCTTTCCGATTGGGCGGATCGTCAACGCGGGCGCGAAGCGGCAACTGACGCCGCAGGAAGTCGCCGCCTATGACGCGCCCTTTCCGACGCGCGCGTCGAAGGTCGCGGCGCGGGTTTTTCCATCCTTCGTGCCGCTGGGCGACAATGTCGCGGTGCCCGACCAGAAACGCGCATGGGCGGCGCTGGAGGCGTTCGACAAGCCCTTTCTCTGTTGCTTTGCCGATGGCGATCCGATCACGCGCGGCGGTGATGCGCTGTTCACCAGCCGGGTGCCCGGCGCGCGCGGGATGGCGCACCGGACGTTGCACGGTGGGCATTTCATCCAGGAGAATGATCCGGCGGGATTCGTCGCGGCGATCAGGGATGTGGCGGCGGCGGCACGCCCTTAGTCGTGATTGCGAGCGGAGCGAAGCAAGCTTCCGCCGTCGACCTTGCGCAGGGCGGATGGCTGGAGATTGCTTCGTCGCTTCGCTCCTCGCAAGGATGGTGCGGGTCAGTCGCTGAACGGATCGCGGATCAGGATCGTGTCTTCGCGCTCGGGGCTGGTCGAGACCAGCGCGATCGGGGTTTCGATCAGTTCCTGCACGCGCTGGATATATTTGATCGCCTGTGCGGGCAGGTCGGCATAGCTGCGCGCGCCGGCGGTGGTTTCGTTCCAGCCGTCCATTTCCTCGTAGATCGGTTCGACCTCCGCCTGGTCGGCGGCGTGGGCGGGGAAATAGTCGAGAATCTTGCCGCGCAGGCGATAGCCGGTGCAGATGCGGATGGTGTCGAAGCCGTCGAGCACGTCCAGCTTGGTCAGCGCGATGCCGGTGACGCCCGATACCGCGCAGCTTTGCCGCACCAGCACCGCGTCGAACCAGCCGCAGCGCCGCTTGCGCCCGGTGACGGTGCCGAATTCATGCCCGCGTTCGCCCAGCCGCTGGCCGATCTCATCCTCCAGCTCGGTGGGGAAAGGGCCGCTGCCGACGCGGGTCGTATAGGCCTTGGCGATGCCGAGCACGAAGCCGACCGCCGAGGGGCCGAGGCCGGAACCCGACGCGGCGGTGCCGCTGACCGTGTTCGAACTGGTGACGAAGGGGTAGGTGCCGTGATCGATGTCGAGCAGCACGCCCTGTGCGCCTTCGAACAGGATGCGCGCGCCGGCCCTGCGGACCTTTTTCAGGCGCTTCCAGACGGGCTGCGCATATTCGAGGACATAGTCGGCGATTTCGGCGAGGTCGGCCTTCAGGCGCTCGCGGTCGATCGGCGGTTCGCCGAAGCCGGCGCGCAGCGCGTCGTGATGCGCGGTCAGGCGGTCGATCTGCGGGTCGAGCTTGTCGAGATGCGCAAGGTCGCAAACGCGAATCGCGCGGCGACCGACCTTGTCTTCATAGGCCGGGCCGATGCCGCGACCGGTGGTGCCGATCTTGCCCGCGCCCGCCGCCGTCTCGCGCAGCGCATCGAGGTCGCGGTGAAAGGGAAGGATCAGCGCGCAATTGTCGGCGATCGCGAAATTCTCGGGATTGATGGCGACGCCCTGACCGCGCAGCTTGGCGATCTCGTCGCGCAGCGCCCAAGGGTCGAGCACGACGCCATTGCCGATGATCGACAGCGTGCCGGTGACGATACCCGAGGGGAGCAGCGAAAGTTTGTAAACCTGCTCACCGACGACGAGCGTATGGCCGGCGTTGTGTCCGCCCTGAAAGCGGACGACCGCGTCGGCGCGGCTGGCGAGCCAGTCGACGATCTTGCCCTTGCCCTCGTCGCCCCATTGCGACCCGATGACGGTAACATTTGCCATGATGCTGTCCTGCTGAATGCGGCCCATCGGCCCGGCGCGGCCTTAGCGGATTTGGGCGGGGAGGCAAGCGCGGTGAGGGACACAATTTGTTACGAAACGCCGATTTCACGACATATGGCCGCGACATTCTGCTTCCATATCGCGATCATCATAAAAATGAGAATGAAAGGTGCCGATATGCGCAAATTTGCAGGCTGGGCCATTGTGGCCATGTTGGCCGTGGCCAGCGTTTCGATCAGCCCCCTTGCCGGCGCCCGCGAAGAACTGCGCGCGCGGCTTGCCGAGCGGATGGGAGCGGACAATGCGCCCAAGGTGCCGGGCAGCGAGACGATTTCATACGGCCGCGACCCGCTCCAGACACTCGACGTCTGGCGCGCGAAAGGCGCGGCGGGACCGGCCCCGCTGGTCATCTTTGTCCATGGCGGCGGGTGGAAACGCGGCGACAAGGATAATGCGACCGGACGCTTCAAGGCCGTGCATTATCCGGAGCAAGGCTATGCCTTTGCGTCAATCAACTATCGCCTCGTTCCTGCGTCGACGGTCGAGCAGCAAGCCGCCGATGTCGCGAGCGCGGTCAAGGCACTGATCGACCGCGCCGACCGCCTCGGCATCGACCGGCGGCGCATCGTGCTGATGGGGCATAGCGCGGGCGCGCATCTGGTGGCGCTCGTCGGAACCGATCCGCGTTATCTGCGCGGTGCAGGACTGTCCTTTGCCGACATCGCCGGGGTGATCCCGATCGACGGCGCCGCCTATGACGTCGCGGCGCAGATGCAGGATGGGCCGCCGATCATGCACAAGACCTTTGAACAGGCGTTCGGCACCGACCCGGCGCGGCAGAAGGCGCTGTCGCCGACGCTGCACGCCGCAGCGCCCAATGCGCGCGAATTCCTGCTGCTCTATGTCCAGCGCGCCGATGGCGTGCGGCAGGCGAAAGGGCTCGGCGCCGCGCTCGAAAAGGGTGGCAGCCGTGTCGAGCATGGCAGCTTTCCCGGCGAGGGGTTGAAAGGTCATGCGGAGATCAACCGCAGCCTTGGCGACCCCGCCTATGCGCCGACGGCATTTGTCGATGCGTGGTTGAAGCGGGTGTTTGCGCGGTAGGGTGGAGATTAGGCGGTGGAAGTAAGCCGTCGCCCTTTCCCGCTCGTGTCGAGCGAAGTCGAGACACCCATCGAGATAACACCAAGCCCGAGGGGCATCTCGACTTCGCTCGATGCGAACGGATCAGGTATATCCGTCCGCTGTCGGTCAAACGCCCTCAACCCGCCGTAACCTCCAGCCCGCGCTGCACGCCAGGCCGCGCCAGTCCGGCATCCAGCCAGCGCTGCACATGCGCGAACCGATCGAAGCCGACGATGTCGGCGGCGTCGTAAAAGCCGATCAGATTGCGCACCCAGCCGAGCAGCGAAATGTCGGCGATGCTGTAGTCGCTGCCCATCACCCATTCGCGCGTCGCCAGCCGCTCATCGAGCACCCCCAGCAACCGCGCCGATTCGGCGGCGTAGCGGTCGCGCGGCCGCTTGTCGTCATACTGCCGTCCTGCGAATTTATGGAAAAAACCGAGCTGGCCGAACATCGGCCCGACGCCGCCCATCTGCCACATCACCCACTGGATCGTCTCGTACCGCGCCGCCGGATCGGGCGAGAGGAACTGCCCGCTCTTGTCGGCCAGATAGATCAGGATCGCCCCCGATTCGAACAAGGCGAGCGGCTTTCCGCCCGGTCCTTGCGGGTCGTAGATCGCTGGAATCTTGCCATTGGGGTTGAGCGCGAGGAAGGCCAGGTCATGGCTTTCGTCCGCCATGATGTCGATGCGGTGCGGCTCATAGGCGAGGCCCGTCTCCTCCAGCATGATTCCGACCTTCACCCCGTTCGGGGTCGGCGCGGAAAAAAGCTGGAGGCGGTCGGGATGGGTGGCGGGCCAGCGCGCGAAGATCGGATGATCCATGATCATGCGCCCTGCTCGCGCTTCGCCTGCTGGTGGTGGCGGATCACTTCGTCGATAATGAAGCGCAGGAATTTCTCGCTGAACTCGGGGTCGAGATCGGCGTCGCGGGCGAGCGCGCGCAGCCGCTCGATCTGGCGCTCCTCGCGGCCGGGGTCGGCGGGGGGCAGGCCCTCGCGCGCTTTCAGCTCGCCGACCGCCTTGGTCACCTTGAACCGTTCGGCGAGCATATAGACGAGCGCCGCGTCGATATTGTCGATGCTCTGGCGGTATCGGCTCAGCTGGTCGTCCATGCGCGGGGCTCCTGTCTCTCATGGCCCGCTTGGCACCGGCAAGGGGGCGGTGGCAAGCCGAAAGTCGTTGCAAAATCGCGGCCGCGCCGCCAAGGGTCGCGGCGATATGACTGCCGAAATCCATCAGCTTCGCGGGGACGCGCCGCCCTCGCTCGACCCGATGATGGCGCTCGTCGCCGCCGACATGAATGAGGTGAATGCGGTCATCCTCGACCGGATGCAGTCCGAAGTGCCGCTGATCCCCGAACTGGCGGGCCATCTGATCGCGGGCGGCGGCAAACGGATGCGCCCGATGCTGACGCTCGCGTGCGGCCGCCTGCTCGACTATCCGGGGCGCCGCCATTGCAAGCTCGCGGCCGCGGTCGAGTTCATCCACACCGCGACGCTGCTCCACGACGATGTCGTCGACAAATCGGACCTCCGCCGCGGCCGCAAGACCGCCAACGTCATCTGGGGCAACAGCGCCTCGGTGCTCGTCGGCGATTTCCTGTTCAGCCGTGCGTTCGAGGTGATGGTCGAGGACGGATCGCTGAAAGTGCTGAAGATCCTCAGCCGCGCGTCGGCGGTGATCGCCGAGGGCGAGGTCAACCAGCTGTCGGCGCAGCGCCGCATCGAAACGAGCGAAGACCAGTATCTCGCGATCATCAATGCGAAGACCGCCGAACTGTTCGCCGCCGCGTGCAAGATCGCCGCGGTCGTCGCCGAACGCGATGAAGCGACCGAAGCCGCGCTCGACGCCTATGGCCGAAATCTGGGTATCGCCTTCCAGCTCGTCGACGACGCCATCGACTATGTCTCCGACGCCGAAACCATGGGCAAAGGCGTCGGCGACGATTTCCGCGATGGCAAGGTCACGCTGCCTGTCATCCTCGCCTATGCGCGCGGGTCGGCCGAGGAGCGCGAGTTCTGGAAACAGGCGATCACCGGCCACAAGATTTCGGACGAGGACCTCGTCCATGCCACCAGCCTGCTGCGCAAGCATGACACGATCGCGGACACGCTGGCCCGCGCGCGGCATTACGGCCAGCGCGCGGTCGACGCGATCGGCGGCTTCCGCGCCAGCCAGGCGAAATCGGCGCTGACCGAAGCGGTCGCCTTCGCAGTCGCGCGCGCTTATTGAGCCGATGAGGCCAGCGCTGCCGATCGACGCGGTGCTGCCCGACATCATGGCGGCACTGACGTTGAAGCCCAACGCGGTCGTCGTGGCGCCGCCGGGCGCGGGCAAGACGACGCGCGTCGCGCCGGCGATCCTGGGCCAGCCGTGGTGCAAGGGCGCGGTGTGGCTGCTCTCTCCGCGGCGGCTCGCGGCGCGCGGCGCGGCGGAACGCATATCCGAGGAGATGGGCGAGGCGGTCGGCGGTACGGTCGGTTATGCGACGCGGCTCGACAGCAAGCAATCCGGGGCGACGCGGCTGCTAGTCATGACGCCGGGCCTGTTTCGCAACCGCATTCTTGCGGACCCCGAACTGTCCGGCGTGTCGGCGGTGCTGTTCGACGAGGTGCACGAGCGCAGCCTCGACGGTGATTTCGCGCTCGCATTGGCAATCGACGCGCAGCAGGGGCTGCGCGACGATCTGCGCCTGATCGCCATGTCGGCAACGCTCGATGGGGCGCGCTTCGGTGCGCTGCTCGGCGATGCGCCGGTGGTGAGGAGTGAGGGCAAGATTTTCCCGCTCGACCTCCGCCACATCGGCCGCCGTGCCGAAGACCGGCTGGAAGCGTCGGTGCTGGCGGCGGTGAGGCAGGCGATGGCGGATGAGACAGAGGGCGACATGCTCACGTTCCTGCCCGGCGCCGCCGACATCGACCGCGCGGCGAATGCGGTGGAGGAGGCGCGCCTGCCGCTCGCCGTCCACCGGCTGCACGGGCAGATCGACCCGGCGCTACAGCGCAAGGCGCTTGTCCGCGACCCCGAGGGACGGCGCAAGCTGATCCTCGCAACGAGCATCGCCGAAACCAGCCTGACGATCGACGGCGTGCGCATCGTCATCGACGCGGGCCTGTCGCGCCGGCCGCGCTTCGACAAGGCGGCGGGCATATCGCGCCTCGTCACCGAACGCGCGAGCCAGGCGTCGGCGACGCAGCGCGCGGGGCGCGCGGCGCGGCAGGGGCCGGGAGTGGCCTATCGGCTGTGGGAAGCGGCGGCGACCGCGGGAATGCCGCCCTTCGACCCGCCCGAAATCCACGAAAGCGACCTGATGCCCGTCGTGCTCGATTGCGCGAGCTGGGGTATCATTGACCCGCGCCAATTGGGCTGGCTCGATCCGCCGTCGCCCGCCGCGGTCGCCGAAGCGAAGACGCGGCTGCAGGGGATCGGTGCCCTTGGCGAAGATGGGCGGATCACCGCGCATGGCAAGGCGCTCGCGGCGATCCCGCTTCCGGTGCCGCTCGCACACATGCTTCTCGACGCGGCGCGAGCGGGGGAGGGTGAGCTGGCGGGACGCCTCGCGGTGCTGCTTACCGAACCGGGCCTCGGCGGGCGCGGCGTCGATGTCGAGGCGCGGTTGGCGCGCTGGCGCGGACAGCGCGACGCGCGGTCCGAAGGGGCGTTTCGCCTGGCGCGGCGGCTGTCGGGCATTGCCGAGAGGCTCGCGGCGGACGCGGGCGATACCGCACCGCGTTCGATCGGCGGCTGGATCGCAAGCGCCTGGCCCGAGCGCGTCGCGCGTCGGCGCGCGGGTCAGCGCGGCGAGTATCTGAGCGTTGGCGGGCGCGCCTATCGCATCGATCCGGTCGATCCGCTGAGCAACCATGAATGGCTCGCGATCGCCGATGCACAGGGTCATGCGGCGGGCGTGCGCATCCTCGCCACGGCGCCGATCGCAGCGGCCGAGGTCGAAACGTTGTTCGCTGACCGCATTCTGTCCCATTCGGCGAGCCGCTATGACAGCGCGGCCGACCGCGTCGATCATCGCCGCGAGCGGCGGCTTGGCGCGATCGCGCTGACGAGCGGGCAGGTGCCGCGCGGCGACCATGCGGAGAGCGACATAGCGGTGCGCATGGCGGCGGTGCGCGACAAGGGGCTGAGCCTGATCGGCTGGGGGCCGGCGGCGCAGGCGCTGCGCCAGCGCGCCTCCTTCGCGGGGATCGATGCGCTGTCGACCAGCGCGCTCGGCGACAGTCTCGAAATCTGGCTCGAACCGTTGCTCGGGCATTGCCGGGGGCTGCGCGACATCGGCGACCGCAGGCTTGCCGATGCGCTGATGGCGATGCTCGACTGGCCGGCGCGGCAACTGCTCGAAAAACATGCGCCCGGCGACTATACGACGCCGGCGGGCAGCAGGCATCCGATCGACTATGGCGCCGACGGCGGTCCGACGGTCACCGTGCGGGTGCAGGAGATGTTCGGGCAGTCGCGCCATCCGACCGTTGGCGATCCGCCGGTGCCACTGATTCTTGCGCTCACCTCGCCCGCGCACCGGCCGATCCAGACGACGCGCGATCTGGCGTCCTTCTGGGCGGGCAGCTGGCACGATGTCGCGCGCGAGATGCGCGGCCGCTATCCCAAGCATAGCTGGCCCGACGATCCGGCGAATGCGCACCCCACGCTGATGACCAAGGCGGCGCAGGCGCGGCGCGATGCGCAATAGACCTCTTTTCGCGGGCGGGGCTTGCGGCTAAGGCGGCCACACCGGCACCAGTAACAGGACGACCCGATGAAAGCGCGTATCTTCCAGAAGCCCAAGAATGCGATGCAGTCGGGTCGCGCCGGCACCGATCGCTGGATCCTGGAATTCGCGCCCGCCGAAGCGCGCAAGCCCGATCCGCTGATGGGCTGGGCGGGGAGCGGGGATACGCAGCGCCAGCTGCGCCTGGGCTTTGCGAGCCGCGACGACGCGGTCGCCTATGCCGAAAAATATGGCATCGATGCGGAGGTGATGCCGGCACCGGTGCGCAAGCTGAAGATCCAGGCCTACGCCGATAATTTTCGTTAATTAAACGTCGCCCCCGCGAAGGCGGGGGCCGCAGGAACCCTTATCCAGCATGGTCGCTTAATCCCGACAGCGGCCCCCGCCTCCGCGGGGGCGACGATCATTATTTCGCGTCGGGCTGCAACAGTTTGTGCAGGTGAACGACGACATATTTCATTTCGGCATCGTCGACGGTGCGCTGCGCCGCGCTGCGCCACGCCTTTTCGGCGGATTTATAGTCGGGATAGAGGCCGACGACATCGAGATTGGCAAGGTCGACGAAGTCGAGACCCTGCGGATCGCTGACCCGTCCGCCGAACACGAGGTGCAATTTGCTCATGGCTGTTTTCCTTGCGGAGTACCGCTGATGGGGAGAAGCGGCGGCCCCTAACAGCGGTTTTCGTTCGGAGCAAGCGGGCTCATTCCTCCCCCGAACGCCCCTTGGGCAACAGCGATCCAAGCAGCGCGCCGATGGCCGCAGCGCCTGCAACAAGGGCCAGCGGCTGCTTTTCGGCGACGTCCTTGAGCTTGCTGTTCGCGCGCTTGGCCTGAACCTTGCCCTTGGCATAGGCTTCGCCGGCGGCCTCGCGCGCCGCACCGGCCTGTTCGCCCGCGCGCGCGGCGAGGTCTTCCGTCGCGGCGCGCGCGCGGCCATAGCCGTCCTGGATGCGCGCCTTTGCCGCTTCGGCGGTGAGGCGGGCGTTTTCGGCGGTTTTCTCCGCAAGTTCACTCGCTTTCGTACGCGCGTCACGCGCCGTTTCACTGAGCGGCTTCATCATCTTCCTCCATTGGTTCATCATCTTCTGACGCCGTATCGGCGCGAAAATGATCGGCGATCCCCGTCGCCATATCTTGCATCTTGCGCGCCACTTTGGGTGCATGTTCCTTGATCGGTTCGCGCAGGAGCCAAGTGATCCCGGCCGCGGCGGCGATCGCGATGGGCCAGCGATTATCGCGAAACTCCTGCTGCACCACGTGCGCGGCATCGTCGATCTTGGTGCGTGCGCGATATTTGCCGCGATCGACCAGCGCCGCGGGACGGAGCGCCGCCTTGGCGATGCCGAGCCGCCGATAAAGTTCGGCGCGTTGCAGCATCGAACGGCGCGCGGCGGCGATCAGGCGGTTGCGCGTGCGCGGCATCAGTCGTCGATCCCTTCGTTCACCAGATCGCGCCGCAGCGCGGTGCGGATATCCTCATACGCCCGGCGCGCGCGCCACCCGGCGAGCGCCGCGATGAGCAGCAGCACCGCCACGACGATGATCGTGGCGAGCAGGGGCCCGACATGTGGTGCGAGCACGAGAATCCCGCCGAAGGCCAGCGCGAGCATCGCGACGCCGAGCGCGCAGGCGGCGAGCGTGCCCCACGCGGCGCTCCATGTCGCGCCGTGCAGCGCAAGTTCGCCGCGCGCCTCGATTAGCGCCAGTTCCGCCTTCGCGGTTTCCGACAGATTGTCGACGACATCGCCGACAATCTTGTCGAGCGGCACGGGTTCGCTGGTCGCGGGACGGCTGTCGGGTGCATAGCCGTGGCTTATGCCGTCAAAGCTGCGCCCGGCGGGCGCGGGGGATTCGGGATCGGGGGATGCCAAGGACCGATCAATCGTTCGAGCCGCCCTTGAGCATCCGGGCGAGCACGAAGCCGATCACCGTCGCGGCGCCAACCGCGATTGCGGGGTTCTTCTTGACCATGTCGCGCGTCGAGGCGGCGAGTTCGTCGAGATCCTTCTTGTCGAGGCTGGTCGCGAGCCCGGCGACGGTAGCGGCAGCCGAGCGGGCATAGTCGCCATATTGCTTGCCGAACTTTGTATCGACTGTGCCTGCGCTGTCCTCGAGCATCTTGGCGAGGCTGCCGACGGCCTCGGCCGCCTTGCCCTTGCCCTTCGTCGCGGCGTCGCGCGCGGTGGTCGATGCCTGCTTTTTCAGCGCGGCGGCTTCTTCCTTCAGCGAGGCGGCCTTCTTCGACGCTTCGGACTTGATCGTGTTGCGCGTGGCGGCGAGCTGGTCACGGATCGGATGCTCCTTCGCGGCCTTCACCGACGCGGGCTTGGGCGCGGGCGCCGCCTTGATGGCGGCGGGCTTGGCGGGGGCCCGGGGACGGGGCGCCGCGGGCTTCTTGGTCGCGGGAGTAGCGGCTTTTGCCATCATCATATCCTCTTCTGTCGTTCAGGCACCGCGCGGGCGGGCATCCTTTTTCATCCTGTACCAATATATAGCAAGGCGCGCCCATTGGTTCCATCCCCACGCAAAATTCCTATGCAGCAGTTGCACTAGCGGAAAGGCGTCGATAACAGGCGGGCGCCTCATCCATCCGGCCGCCTGCGGCCGTCATCAGGGACGACATCCATGACCGCCATTATCGACATCCACGGCCGCGAAATCCTCGACAGCCGCGGCAATCCGACCGTCGAAGTCGATGTGCTGCTGGAGGATGGCAGCTTCGGCCGCGCCGCGGTGCCCTCGGGCGCGTCGACCGGCGCACACGAAGCGGTCGAGCTGCGCGACGGCGACAAGGCGCGGTATCTGGGCAAGGGCGTGACCAAGGCGGTCGCGGCGGTGAACGGCGACATCGCCGAAGCGCTCGTCGGCCTCGATGCCGAGGACCAGCGCGAGATCGACATGGCGATGATCGACCTCGACGGCACGCCGAACAAGAGCCGCCTTGGCGCCAACGCGATCCTCGGCGTCAGCCTTGCCGCCGCGAAGGCCGCGGCGGATGCGCGCGGTCTGCCGCTCTATCGTTATGTCGGCGGCGTGTCGGCGCGCACCTTGCCGGTGCCGATGATGAATATCATCAACGGCGGCGAACATGCCGACAACCCGATCGATGTGCAGGAATTCATGATCATGCCCGTCGGCGCGGGCAGCATCGCCGAAGCGGTGCGCTGGGGCAGCGAGATTTTCCACACGCTGAAGAAAGGCCTGTCGGCGAAGGGCCTTGCGACCGCGGTCGGCGACGAAGGCGGCTTCGCGCCGAACCTCGCCTCGACGCGCGCCGCGCTCGACTTCATCGCCGCCTCGGTCGATCAGGCGGGCTTCAAGCTCGGCACCGACGTTATGCTCGCGCTCGATTGCGCCGCGACCGAATTTTTCAAGAACGGGAAATATGAGATCAGCGGTGAGGGGCTGTCGCTCAGCCCCGAGCAGATGGCCGACTATCTCGCCGCGCTGGTGAACGACTATCCGATTCTGTCGATCGAGGACGGGATGAGCGAGGACGACTTCACCGGTTGGAAGGCGCTGACCGACCTGGTCGGCGACAAGTGCCAACTCGTCGGCGACGATTTGTTCGTTACCAACCCGGCGCGGCTGGAGCAGGGGATCGAGGACGGTCTTGCCAACTCGCTGCTCGTCAAGGTCAACCAGATCGGCACGCTGTCCGAAACATTGGACGCGGTCGATATGGCACACCGCGCGCGCTACACTGCGGTGATGTCGCATCGTTCGGGCGAAACCGAAGACTCGACGATCGCCGACCTTGCCGTCGCGACCAACTGCGGCCAGATCAAGACCGGCAGCCTCGCGCGTTCGGACCGGCTCGCCAAATACAACCAGTTGATCCGTATCGAAGAAGAGCTGGGCGACATGGCACGCTATCCGGGCGCGTCGATCTTCGGCTGATAAGGTGGTCGATGACCGACGGGGTCGTCAGTTGATGACGACGATCTCGTCGGGATTGTTCATCAAAGTCTTGGAAAATTCGCAGGCACCGACGGGCTGTTTTTCCCGCGCCAGAACGTCGCGCAACAGCCGCTTTTGCGTTGCCTCAATGCTTGCCCAGTCTATCTCTTCTTGGGCAAGCCATTGACCGCTGGGCCGGTAGGCTGCGATTTTCGTCGGAATATAGCGGGTGACGTCAGGCGGTCCATAATGAACGTCCCAAATTGACGTGCTGGCAAGGCCTCCCCGAAAATTCACATTGTTTTGACCCCACTCGCGATAGGTCCGCTCGGGCGACGTGAATTCCATCGCGACAATCGGCGGGTAATATTGCTTGTGATCCGACCGCTCTGATCGGTCCATGATGCCGCGATCAGGGCCGTTATATTGCCCCATGATCCGCAGTTCGCCGAAATGTGCGATGGCCAGAAGCGATGTGTCCAGAAACTGTTCGGGATCACGATGAATGAACTCGGCAGTAAATCGGACGTGGTTGCCGAGGGCGCGATCGAGCATCCCGGAGCTTTCATCGACACGGATTTTGTCTTTGCCGTCCAGCAAAGAGGCTCGGCACCAGTAACCGTGGCGGTAATATCCCGTCTTGCTGTCGATCGGCGAACAGTTTTCGGCCAGGCTTCCAGCCGCAATGCTGGTGGCCACAATATGATCGACGGCATTTTTGACGGGCTCGATAAAGGCGAGGGCTCGCTTCAGTCCGCCGACATCGAGAGGCGCGGTCAGGAAAGTCGTACGGAGGGTGCCGTCGCTTTCATAAAGCCGGGCTTCAGTTAGCCGTTGGCCAGAACCACCAGAAACTTCGAGCAGCTTGGGCGCCGCGAAAATGAACTGCTTGTTCTTTGCGATGCGACTGGACAGCAGGTCAACTTGCCTGCCTTCGACATCGAGAAGTCGCAGCACCATATACTGGCCGCTGACAGGATCAGAAATGTCTTTTGATCCGAAGCGGATAGTCAGCGCGTTGTCCGTGCCGATATTGCCGATCAAATTCGAGCGAAACTCCATGCTGAGGGAGCCCGTCATATTGCCCGGCGTGCCGCGGCCAAAGCCGAGGATCTGTTCTTCCTTCACCCGCGTCCCGTCGGCACGCACATCCACCGTGGCAGTGATACCGGCGCCGATTGACCGGCCATGGGTGACCTTGCAGCGATAGACGGTCGTATCGGCCGTCGCCGTAACCGATTGGGCGGCCATGACCGGTAGAGGAGCCATTACGGTCAGCGTGCAAGACAGGCAGATCGCCACCCCCAAATCCACGGCCTCGCGCATCGACTATCCTTTCTGCCGGAATGGGCCATGGGTTGATCGGAAATAGTAACATAAAGATGAAAAGAGCAGGGGCGAGCCTTGACGCCAGGAATCGCCTGTGATTCAAGGGCGGCGATGACGCAGCGCCACAAATTCCGCAAATCGATGAACCGAGCCGTCGGTCCTGCGGTCGCGGTGATCGCGGTGCTGGCGATGCTCGGCTATGCGATTTTCGGGCCGACGGGGCTTTATGCCTGGGGCGAATATGGCCAGTCGGTCGAAAAGAAGCGCGTCGTGCTTAACGAACTCGTGAAGAAAGAGCGCGAGCTTCAGAACCGCGTCAACCTGCTCGACCAGCGGCGCGTCGATCCCGATCTGGCCGAGGAATATGTGCGCGAGAAGCTGGGCGCCTATCACCCCGACGAGGTGATCATTCCCATGGAGCCCGAGGCGAAGTAGCGTCTCCTAATTGAGCGTCATTGCGAGGAGCCGGAGGCGACGAAGCAATCTCCAGCGATCGCGCGGGCAATGTCGATAGCTGGAGATTGCTTCGCTTCGCTCGCAATGACGGGTCAAGAGTCTCTTTGCTGCATACGTAAGGCGGCCCTGACTGCCGCCATGGCAGGCGTTGCCAAACCCGTCGCGCCGCTCCTATAGGGAGCCTTGCCGTAACGGCTAAATGCAAAGGAAACCTCCCTTGGCCAAAGCACCCGCGCGTAAGACTGCCGCGCCAAAAAAAGTCGCTTCGACCCCAGCTCCCTCGTCCAATCGCGAGCAGCCGCGCGATCCCGTTCCCTATGACGCGACGCCCGAAGAGCTAGAAAAATTCTATCGCGAAATGCTGCTGATCCGCCGTTTCGAGGAGAAAGCAGGGCAGCTTTACGGGCTGGGGCTGATCGGCGGTTTTTGTCACCTGTATATCGGCCAGGAAGCCGTGGCAGTGGGCCTGCAATCGGCGCTCGACGGCGACAAGGACAGCGTGATCACCGGTTACCGCGACCATGGCCATATGCTCGCTTATGGTATCGACCCCAAGGTCATCATGGCCGAACTGACGGGGCGCCAGGCCGGCATCTCGAAGGGCAAGGGCGGATCGATGCACATGTTCAGCGTCGAGCATAAATTTTACGGCGGTCACGGCATCGTCGGCGCGCAGGTGTCGCTCGGCACCGGCCTTGCCTTCGCGCACAAATATCGCGGCGACGGCGGCGTGGCGATGGCCTATTTCGGCGACGGCGCCGCGAACCAGGGACAGGTTTACGAGAGCTTCAACATGGCCGAGCTGTGGAAGCTGCCGATCATCTTCGTGATCGAGAACAACCAATATGCGATGGGCACCAGCGTCAATCGCTCGTCGGCCGAGGATCAGCTGTATCGCCGCGGCGAAAGCTTCCGCATTCCGGGGATGCAGGTCGACGGCATGGACGTGCTCGCGGTGCGCGGCGCGGCCGAGGCAGCGCTCGAATGGGTGCGTGCGGGCAAAGGGCCGGTGCTGATGGAACTCAAAACCTATCGCTACCGCGGCCATTCGATGTCCGACCCCGCCAAATATCGCAGCCGCGAAGAGGTGCAGGCGGTGCGCGACAAGAGCGACGCGATCGAGCACCTCAAGAAATTGATGACCGAGGCGGGCATCGGCGAGGACAAGTTCAAGGAGATCGACAAGGAGATCCGCGCGATCGTGGCCGACTCGGCCGACTTTGCCGAAAGCGCGCCCGAACCCGACCTTTCCGAACTTTATACCGACGTGCTGGTGGAGCAATATTGAGATGGCCATCGAATTGAAGATGCCGGCGCTGTCGCCGACGATGGAAGAAGGCACGCTCGCCAAATGGCTCGTCAAGGAAGGCGACACGGTGAAGTCGGGCGACATCCTGGCCGAGATCGAAACCGACAAGGCGACGATGGAATTCGAAGCGATCGATGAGGGCATAATCGGCCAGATCCTCGTTCCCGAAGGCACCGACAATGTGAAGGTCGGCACCGTGATCGCGACGATTACGGGTGAGGGGGAGGAGGCGTCCTCTCCGGCGCCTGCTGCCGCTGACGAAAAGGACGTCGCCCCCGCGAAGGCGGGGGCCGCTGGCAGTAGTGCGCCCAACACAACGGCCCCCGCCTCCGCGGGGGCGACGGATGAGCCCGCACCTGCTCCCGTTGCGGCAAAACCCGCCGCGACCGAACGCGCCTCCGACCCCGCGATCCCCGAGGGCACCGCGATGGTCAAGCTCACCGTCCGCGAAGCGCTGCGCGATGCGATGGCCGAAGAGATGCGCGCCGACGACCGGGTTTTCGTGATGGGTGAGGAAGTCGCCGAATATCAGGGCGCGTACAAGGTAACGCAGGGCCTGCTCGACGAATTCGGCGCGCGCCGCGTCATCGACACGCCGATCACCGAATATGGATTTGCCGGACTCGGCGCGGGCGCGGCGATGGGCGGCCTTCGCCCGATCATCGAGTTCATGACGTTCAACTTCGCGATGCAGGCGATCGACCACATCATCAACTCGGCGGCGAAGACCAACTATATGTCGGGCGGGCAGATGCGCTGCCCGATCGTGTTCCGCGGGCCCAACGGCGCCGCGGCGCGCGTCGGCGCGCAGCACAGCCAGAATTACGCGCCCTGGTACGCCAGCGTCCCCGGCTTGATCGTCATTGCGCCCTATGACGCCGCCGACGCCAAGGGACTGCTCAAGGCGGCGATCCGCACCGAAGACCCCGTCGTGTTCCTCGAAAACGAGCTGCTCTATGGCCGCAGCTTCGACGTGCCCGAGGTCGAAGATTTCGTGCTGCCGATCGGCAAGGCGCGCACCATGCGCGAGGGCAGCGACGTCACAGTCGTCAGCTATTCGATCGGCGTCGGGATTGCGCTCGAAGCCGCCGACCAACTGGCCGGCGAAGGCATCGACGCCGAGGTGATCGACCTGCGCACCTTGCGCCCGCTCGACACCGCGACGGTGCTCGCCAGCCTGAAAAAGACGAACCGCCTGGTCATTGTCGAGGAAGGCTGGCCGGTGTGCTCGATCGCCAGTGAGCTTGCGATGGTCGCAATGGAGCAGGGTTTCGACGATCTCGACGCGCCTGTGATGCGCGTGTGCAACGAGGATGTTCCGCTGCCCTATGCCAACAATCTCGAAAAGGCGGCGCTGATCGACACGCCGCGGGTGGTTAAGGCAGTGAAGGCGGTTCTCAATCGTTAATCCGTCGCCCCCGCGAAGGCGGGGGCCGTCATCGGCCTTGCCCTTCCATGCCAAATAAACCGACATCGGCCCCCGCCTTCGCGGGGGCGACGGCTGAACCCAGCGCCTACCCTGACATGCGCGATCCGCGCGTCATCGTCGCGGTGCCGCGGGCGCGGCGCGGGGCGATGGCGGTGCTGTGGGGGCTCGCCGCGCGGCTGACCAAATTGCTGCTCGATGCGCGCGAGCCGCTGATCGGGCAGATCAAGCTTGCGTGGTGGCGCGACATGATGGCGATGCTTGCGAGCGATCCTGCCGCACTGCCCAAGGGTGAACCGCTGCTCGCCGACCTCGCGGCAAGCTGGGCCGGGCAGGGCGGGCTCGATGCGCTGGTCGATGCGGCCGAAGCGATGCTGCTGGCCGAGGGCGATGCCGCGCAGCGCGCGGCGGCCGCAAGCTTCGGCGCAGCGCTCTTCGCGCTGTCGGGTGGCGGCGAAGCGGCCGGGACACGCTGGGGCCTGCTTTGGGGCGCTGGCGTCGTCGAGGCGGAGGATGCGGCGCGCCGCCTTCTGGCCGACGCCAAAAACGCCGAGGCGCCAGCGCGCGGCGATTTCGCCGGAAACCGTGCGTTGCTGATGCTCGATCGCTGGGCGGCGGTGATTGCGGCGCGCGCTGGCGAGCGCAGCCTGCGCAGCGAGGGATTGCTGCTTTTGCGCATCGGGCTTTTCGGCCGCTGACGATAAAATCGCGCCGGGGGTGGAAAAGCCGCCGGTGAACATCTATCTTGCCCGGTACAGAAATAGGGTCGCAGGGGACGTTTATGTTCAACGGGCTGATCGCCTATCTCGATTCGATCAAGGCGCGCGACCCTGCGCCGCGGTCGCGTTGGGAAATCCTGCTTTATCCGGGGCTGGTCGCGGTCGGCATGCACCGCATCGCGCACTGGCTGTTCGAGGCGCGATTGTTCTTCCTCGCGCGTTTCGTCAATCACCTCACGCGCTTCCTGACCGCGATCGACATCCATCCGGGGGCGAAGATCGGCCGCCACCTGTTTATCGACCATGGCTTTACCGTCATCGGTGAAACCGCCGAGATCGGCGACAATGTCACGATTTATCAATGCGTGACGCTGGGCGGTACCGATCCCGCCAACGGTGTCGGGGGCAAGCGCCACCCGACGCTGGCCGACGACGTCATCGTCGGTTCCGGCGCACAGATATTGGGGCCGATCACTGTCAATGCGCGCGCGCGCGTTGGCGCCAATGCGGTGGTGACCAAGGACGTACCCGAAGGGGCGGTGATGGTGGGCATCCCGGCGCGCTCGACATTGGTCGATGCCGCCGAATATGCGCGCGAATTCGTGCCTTATGGCACGTGCACCGAAACCTTCGATCCGGCGACGCAAAAGGTCGAATTGCTGCAATGCCAGCTGGAGCTTATGCAGAAGCAACTCGCCGCGCTGATCGCCGAACGCGATGCGACGGCGACGGAGAGCGAAGCGCCGCGGCGCAAAGGGAGCCGGAAAAGCGCCTGATGGGAACTGTGACGCCGCTGCCGTTCGCGAACAGGGCAACGCCGCTCCAGACGGGTTTCGACCGCGCTGAACTGACCCGGATCCTCGACCTTTACGGCCGCATGGTCGCGGCGGGTCATTGGCGCGACTATGCGATGGATTTCCATCGCGACGCCGCGATTTTTTCGGCGTTTCGCCGCGCCGCCGAGCGCCCCGAATACCGCATTGAAAAACGCCCCGCCTTGCGGAGTCGCCAAGGCATGTGGGCCTTGGTCTCCGAAGCCGGGGCGATCTTGAAGCGGGGGGACGAGCTGTCCAATGTGCTCGCCCCCGTCGAACGCAAGCTCATGAAGCTGGTCGGCGACTGACGGCGCCCACGTCGTCATCCCGGCTTTCACCGGGATGACGACAGGATCAGGCTTGTGCGATGCGTGTCGTCGTCGGCAGCTGGTTCGCCAGATTGTCGGGCAGCATTCCCACGACGACGACCCGCGCATTCTGCCAGAAGGCCGACAGCAGCAGCAGCGCCGAGCCGATCACGAAGGCGGTCAGCGCGACGTTGAGTTCGACCGCGCCGAACTGGTTGAACAGCTGCGTCATCGCGAACAGCACATAGGCGAGTGCCGAGACGAGCAGCGCGCGGCGATCGATCGCGAGCGCGATCAGCCCGAACAGGATATAGACGCCGATCACCAGCATCGCTGCGCCGCTGCCGATGTCACTGCCGTCGGTAACACCAAGCAGATGAAAGATTGGGTGCGCAATCATCGGCGCGGCGAGCAGGTGAAGCCAAAAGGCGACGTCGCTGCGCCGTGTCTGGCGCACCCGGTCGCTGCGGTCCCACCACATGGCGAGGGTGAAGACGCCGAGCCCGGCGACCAGCACCAGCGCCATGACGATGTCGGGCGAGGTCGAAAATCCGACGAGCGACAGGACCAGCGCGACCGCGGTCGCGGCCAGGGCGGCGGTGCCCGCCGCGACGGTAATCGGCACCATGAAGCGGCGCCAATGCGCCCAGCTTGCTGCCGCGGTGATGAGTGCCATCACGCCGACAATGATCGCACCGACGGTTTCGCCGGGGTCGCGGCCAAAAATGGCCTCGCCATGTTCGACCATGAAACCAACCATCGTCGCAAATACGCCGCCGGCAAAAGCAAGAACCAGCACGATGCTGGGCAAGGCCATGCGGCGTTTGCGGGTGAAATATTCGGCGAGGAACCACGCCGACAGCGCAACGAACGCGCCGCCGAGCGCGGTATGGATCGACTGGCCGATCCACGCGACCGCGACGAGCAGGATGACCGCCGCGATGCTGACGAAAATATCGTTGAAGCCGGTGATGAGGCGGAAGGATTCTTCATCCGCTCCGGGGGCGGCGCGTACCGATGCGATATGGCTCCGGAATGCCGCGGCGGCCTCCGGCGTCAGAACTTTCGCATCGACCGCGGCTTGCAGGTCGCTTTCACTATACATCGGGGTCGTCCTTCTTAGACCGATCCCCTTGCCCCGCGACGATAATTGCAGAACTGTGTTGCTGTGTCAATACGGTATGGCGCCGTGATCCTCCCTGTCGCGCAGCGATGGGGAGGGGGACCGCTTGCGAAGCGAGGTGAAGGGGCCAGCGACGTCGCGCCATGGCCCCTCCGTCACGGCTGCGCCGCTGCCACCTCCCATGGCTTCGCCACAGGGAGGATTGAAATGCCTCACCCCAGCGCCATCAACGCCTTCATCACGTTCATCGATTGCTCGCTGCCCGACTGCGGGACGGTCTCGCCGGTGCGGTCGATGATCTTATCCCAGGCTGCGGCGACACCTTCGGGGGTGCGCTCGCCCTCGGTCAGCGCGACGCCGGGGGTCATCGTGACATAGGCCGCGTGGAACGCCCCCGCGCCCGCGCCGATGATCATGTTCGTCGGCGCATCCTCGCTGACGAGGTAGAGCGCGGCGGGCACGACATTTTCAGGCGTGAATTTTTCGAACAGTTCGGCGGGGAAGATGTCCTCGGTCATCCGCGTCCCCGCGACAGGTGCGATCGTGTTGCAGCGGATGTTATATTTCGCACCTTCGAGGTGGAGGGTCTTGGTGAGCCCCGCAAGACCGAGCTTTGCGGCGCCATAATTGGCCTGTCCGAAATTGCCGTAGAGGCCGGTCGACGACGCGGTCATCAGGATGCGGCCATAGGCCTGTTCGCGCATCGTTTCCCAGCACGCCTTGGTGACATTGGCGCTGCCCGACACATGGACCTTGAGCACCAGGTCGAAATCGGCGGGTTCCATCTTGGCAAAGCTCTTGTCGCGCAGGATGCCGGCGTTGTTGATCAGAATATGGACGCCGCCCCATTCCTCTTTCGCCTTGGCGACCATTTCGACCATCTGTTCATATTCGGTGACGCTGCCGCCGTTCGACATCGCGGTGCCGCCCGCGGCACGGATTTCCTCGACGACTGCAAGGGCGGCATCCGAATGGCCGGTGCCGTCGCGCGCGCCGCCGAGGTCGTTGACCACGACCTTCGCGCCGCGGCGCGCGAGTTCGAGCGCATAGGCGCGGCCCAGTCCGCCGCCCGCGCCGGTGACAATGGCAACGCGGCCGTCAAATTTGATCGTCATGATGGTCTCCCGCAAAGGGCCCTTTGCACGAAAGGTTGCCCGAAAAAACTGGCCTGAAAAGCTGGAACGTCCTTAGCCGCTCGCGCCCCGCTGGCAAGGGGGCAGGAAAAATGGACGATGCAATAAAAATGTCACGTAAATGACGTGCGAATGTCACTTATGCGTCATAACAGCGCCGCCAGTCTGTAATCCTTTCGTCACGGAGCTTTCTCGACCATGCGCCACCCGCTGACCGCCGCCCTGCTGGCGACCTCGATCCTCTGCCTGCCGACTGCGGCGCGCGCGCAGGCGATGACGGCCGAGGAAGCCGCCGCGCTCCGTGCCGACCTTGCGGCGCTGAAGGCGCAGGTCCAGACGCTCGAATCGCGCCTCGACGCCGCGACCGTACAGCCGGCGCCGGCCCCCATGCCCGCGCCGACCCCGGCGTCGGTTACCGCCAAGCCCGCGAGCGAAATCAGTTGGAAGGGCGCGCCCGAGATCAAGACCGCCGACGGCTGGAGCTTCAAACCGCGCGGGCGAATGCAAATGGATCTGGCGTCGGTCGATACGCCCGCCGGGGTGACGGGCGCGCGCGGCGGTCTGAAAACCGAATTCCGCCGCGTCTATCTGGGCGTCGATGGCAAGATTCCCGGCGGCTTCGCCTATCGCGTCGAGGCCGATCTTGCGAACAATGCGGTCGAATTGACCGACGTCTACCTGACCTATGGCACCGGGCCGCTGTCGGTGACTGCGGGCCAGATCAAGCCTTTCTGGTCGCTCGACGAGATGACGAGCGATCTGTTCACCAGCTTTATGGAACGCGCGGCCTTTGCGCAGGCGTTCGGCTTCGAGCGCCGCGTCGGCCTGTCGGCGCAGTATAAGGGCGGCGACCTTCTGCTCCAGGGGGGCGTGTTCGGCGCGAATGCGGACGATCTGCTCGATGACAGCAACAATGCCGTCAGTATCGACGGACGCGTCGTGTGGATGCCGAAGCTTGGCGATACGCAGCTCCACCTCGCCGCATCGGGCCACTGGCGCGACCCCAATGATCCGGCGGCGCTCGGCCGTTATCGCGCGCGGCCCTTTGCCCACACCACCGATGTCCGTTTGGTCGATACCGGGCTGATCGACGTTGCGAGCGAGCGCGGCATCGGTCTGGAAGGCGCAGTGATCGCCGGGCCGTTCCACGCGGCGGCCGAGGGCTATTGGCACCGCGTGGGCCGCACCGGATCGGCCGATCCGACCTTCTTCGGCGGATATGCCGAGCTGGGGATGGTGCTGACGGGCGGCGACCGCCGCGGATACAAGGACGGCGCCTTCGATCGGCTGAAGCCGTCGAAGCCGATCACCGAGGGCGGTATCGGCGCGTTCGAAGTCAACACCCGCTACGATCATCTCGACCTCAACGATGGCGGGATCGTCGGCGGGCGCCAGCAGGCGGCGCTGATCGGCCTGGTGTGGGCACCGATCGACTATGTCCGCATCACCGCCAACTACGGCAAATTGTGGATCGACGATGCGCGCGTGGCGACGGCGACGGGGGACCGCGATTATACCGCGGACACCTTCGGGCTGCGGACGCAGGTCGATTTTTGATCTGGCACAGGGCGCGGCGCTGGCCTATCGGCTGCGCCCCCTGAACCGGAAAGCGATTCGATTATGACCAGCCCCGACGCGCCCTATCATGCGCATATCTATTACGACGCCGACGAGCGACCCGCCGCTGCCACGCTGCGTGAGGCCTTTTCCCGCGACCCGGCGATTCTCCGCGTCGGATCGATGACCGATCGCGCAATATGAGGTGCAATTCTTCGCGCGTTCGCGCGGCGCGGTCGTGGCTGCAATCGAGGCTACGGGGCTCCGCGCGCTCGTCCATCCGCTGACCGACGACGATCTGGCCGATCATACGACGCTCGCGCATTGGATCGGTACGCCGGTCGACCTCGACCTCAGTGTGCTCGACCCGCCGGGGGCCAATCAGGGAATCGCGCGCTTCGGTGTGAAGGACTTTTAGAGCGGCGAGCGTTTAATCTGAGCTATCTTTCCGTTCGTGTCGAGCGAAGTCGAGACACCCCTCGGCGTGGCGCAAGGTCGATTTGTGTCTCGACTTCGCTCGACACGAACGGAATTGAAGCGTTGCCGATTTAGCGCGCGCCGTTCTAAGCCTCGACGGGACCGCTAGCACCCAGAACATAGGCGCAGCCGAGGCGCCTTGCGTCGTCGGCTTCGGTAAGCGCGGCAATGGTGCGCCAGCCGTCGGCGCGCAGGCTCGCCGCGACGGCTGGATCATGGCCGAGCGGCAGGAAGATGCAGCGGTCGCCCATGTCTTCGGCACCCAGCCCGGCGTCGATCAGCGGATCGGGATAGAGCGAAAAGCCGACTGCGGCCTCCTCCGCCTCGCCGACCGGGATCGCATAGGCGCCGCCGCGGCCGACCGCGTCGCCCTGGCCGGGCACGAAGATCTGGAAACCAAACCAGCTTTGATAGGCGAAGCCGTGGCGCTCGGTCGGATCGAGCGTCAGCGTGACGCGGTCGCGGATCGGCGCAGCAATCGCTTCCAGCGCGTCGATGCGCGCGCCGAGCACGCCGCTTGCATCGAAGGCGCGAAGGTCGGCGATCGCCCGGTCGAAAGGCCCGGTCGCGCGAAGCAGCGGCAGATAGGCGTCGGCGCCGAGCTGCGTCAGCGCGCCGGCGTCCTTGGCGTCGAGCTCGTCGCGCAGCTGCTGGAGGTCTGCCGCGACCGGCAGCGGCCCGGATGCGAGCAGATCGACGACATCGGGCAGAGTGAAGTCGATGGTGACGGGACCGATGCCCGCGGCTTCGAGCGCGTCGATCGCGACGGTGACGATCTCGCGCGCCGCCGCCACACTGTCGCTGCCGATCAGTTCGGCGCCGACCTGCAGCATCTCGCGCGCGGGGCGGAGCTGGCTCGCGCGCAGCTTGACCACCTGTCCGGCATAGCAGAGGCGCAGCGGCCGCGGCGATGCGGCGAGCAGCGAGGTCGCGATCCGCCCGACCTGCCGCGTGATGTCGGGGCGCAGCGCGAGCGTGCGCTGCGACACCGGATCGGTGAAGCGGAGGAGGTCGCGGCCTGACCTGTCGTCGTCGCTGCCCAGCGTCTCGCGAAACTCGGCGAGCGGCGGCGACACGCGGCCATAGCCGTGCGCGCGCATCGCATCGACGAGCGCGCGGGTGACGCGTGACGCAGCCTCGGCCTGCGCGGGCAGGCGGTCGCGGAGGCCTTCGGGCAGCAGGGCGGGGGCCTTGGTCATGGGGCGGCCTTAGGATGGTCCAAGAGAGTCAACAATCCCGAATTCCGTTCGCATCGAGCGAAGTCGAGATGCCGTGAGGGCATTCCCCAACGACGGGTGTCTCGACTTCGCTCGACACGAACGGAATTTTTAGCTTGGCTTCTAGAACTTCAACCCCTTCACCATCTTCACTCCGGGAAGCTGGCAGACCTGCCACAAGAGCGGCTCGGGCATCGGCGAATCGAGGCTGAGCAGCAGCACCGCTTCGCCGCCCGCGGCGCGGCGGCCGAGGTGGAAGGTGCCGATGTTCAGCCCGGCGTCACCCAGCGTGCTGCCGATGCGGCCGATGAAGCCCGGCGCATCCTCGTTGACGATATAGAGCATGTCGCCGTCGAGGTCGGCCTCGACCTTGATCCCGAACATTTCGACGAGGCGCGGTTCATTGTTGCCGAACAGCGTGCCCGCGACCGATCGGTCGCCTGCTTCGGTCGCGACGGTGACGCGGACGAGTGTGTGATAATCGCCCTCGCGGTCGTGACGCACTTCGCGCACGTCGAGCCCGCGTTCGCGCGCGAGGTGCGGGGCGTTGACCATGTTCACGCTGTCCGAATAGCGGCGCATCAGCCCGGTGAGCACTGCGGCGGTGATCGGCTTCAGGTTGAGCTCGGCCGCCGCACCTTCGACCTCGACCGCGATGTGCGTGAGATTGTCGTGCGCAAGCTGGCCGACGAGGCTGCCGAGCTTTTCGGCGAGGCTCATATAGGGGCGCAGCTTCGGCGCTTCCTCGGCCGACAAACTGGGCACGTTGAGCGCGTTGGTGATGCCGCCGGTCAGCAGATAATCGCTGATCTGCTCGGCGACCTGGATCGCGACATTGACCTGCGCCTCGTCGGTCGAGGCGCCGAGGTGCGGCGTGCAGATGAAGTTCGGGGTGCCGAACAGCGGGTGGTCGGGAGGCGGCGGTTCGACCGCGAACACGTCGAGCGCCGCGCCCGCGACATGGCCGCTGTCGAGCGCGTCCTTCAGCGCCGCTTCGTCGATCAGCCCGCCGCGCGCGCAGTTGATGATCCGCACGCCTTTCTTGGTCTTGGCAAGATTTTCCTCCGACAGCACATTCCGCGTCTGGTCGGTCAGCGGCGTGTGCAGCGTGATGAAATCGGCGCGCGCCAGCAGCGTGTCGAGATCGGCCTTTTCGACGCCCAGCTCGATCGCGCGTTCGGGGGTCAGGAAGGGATCGAAAGCGACGACCTTCATGCGCAGGCCCAGCGCGCGCTCGGCGACGATGCTGCCGATATTGCCGCAGCCGATCAGTCCGAGCGTCTTCGACGTCAGCTCGGCCCCCATGAAGTCGTTCTTCGGCCATTTGCCCGCCTGTGTCCCGGCATTGGCTTCGGGAATCTGGCGTGCGAGCGCAAACATCATCGCGATCGCATGTTCGGCGGTGGTGATGCTGTTGCCGAACGGGGTGTTCATCACGATGACGCCCTTTTTCGATGCCTCGGGAATGTCGACATTGTCGACGCCGATCCCGGCGCGGCCGACGACCTTCAAATTGGTTGCGGCGGCGAGGACGTCGGCGGTGACCTTGGTGGCTGAGCGGATGGCAAGGCCGTCATAGGTGCCGATCATCGCGATCAGCTCGTCCTTCGTTTTGCCGGTGATGACGTCGACGTCGATTCCGCGTTCCTTGAAGATTGCGGCGGCCTTGGGGTCCATCTTGTCGCTGATGAGGACTTTGGGTTGGGTCATTGATTTTCTCCGTCATCCCAGCGGAAGCTGGGATCGTTGGGAATGGGTATGTGCGCTGGCGATCCCAGCTTTCGCTGGGATGACGATCAGGCCGAAAGGTTGGCGTAGGCCCAGTCGAGCCAGGGTCCGAGCGCTTCGATGTCGGCGGTGTCGACGGTCGCGCCGCACCAGATGCGCAATCCCGGCGGCGCGTCGCGATACCCCGCGATGTCGTAGGCGGCGCCTTCCTTCTCAAGCAGTCCGGCGAACTTCTTGATGAAGCCCTCGTCGGCGCCCGCGACCGACAGGCAGACCGAAGTCTTCGACCGGCTGGCGGGATCGGCGGCGAGGTGGGAGAGCCAGTCGCGTTCCTCGACGATCGTGTCGAGCGCCGCGGCATTGGCGTCGCTGCGCGCTTTCAGACCGTCGAGACCGCCCAAGGACTTCGCCCATTCGAGCGCGAAGATCGCGTCCTCGACCGCGAGCATCGACGGGGTGTTGATCGTCTCGCCCTTGAACACGCCTTCGGCCAGCGCGCCTTTCGACACAAGGCGGAACACCTTGGGCAGCGGCCAGGTGGGGGTGTGGGTTTCGAGGCGCTCGACCGCGCGCGGGCCGAGGATCAGCACCCCGTGTCCGCCTTCGCCGCCGAGCACTTTCTGCCAGCTGAAGGTCGCAACGTCGATCTTGTCCCACGGCAGGTCGTAGGCGAACACGGCCGAGGTCGCGTCGGCGAAGCTGAGACCTGCGCGGTCGTCGGCGATCCAGTCGCCATCGGGAACGCGCACACCGCTGGTGGTGCCGTTCCAGGTGAAGAGGACGTCGTTCGACCAGTCGACTTGGGTCAGATCAGGTAGCTGCCCGTAATCGGCGCGGATGATTGTGGGGTCTAGCTTGAGTTGTTTGGCCGCATCGGTAACCCAGCCCTCGCCAAAGCTTTCCCACGCCAGCGTCGTCACCGGCCGCGAGCCCAGCATCGTCCACATCGCCATTTCGAAGGCGCCGGTATCGCTGCCCGGCACGATGCCGATGCGGTGCGTATCGGGGAGCTGGAGCATCTCGCGCATCAGGTCGAGGCAATATTGGAGGCGCGTCTTGCCGATCTTGGCGCGATGCGAGCGGCCCAGCGATTCGGTTGCGATTTTGGAGGCGTCCCAGCCCGGCGGCTTCGCGCAGGGTCCGGAAGAAAAATAGGGGCGCTTCGGGCGCACCTGTGGCGTCGGCACTTCACTCATCATAGTCTCTCCTTGCAGAGAGCTCGCGCGGCGTTGGGACCGCGTGGCCCGTCGCCGCGTTTAAGGGCCGGGCGGGGTCTGTCAAATTAATTGCACGGGCCGCGCCAAATTTTCGACGAGCGGAGACAAAGGTATACGGCTTGTTAACCATTTTATCGGTAATTTGACGGCCATGATCCTTGCGCCGTTCTTTAAGCCCCGCGCCCTGATCGCCGCCACCGCCGCGCTGGCGCTATCCGCCTGTTTCGGCTCTCCCGACGTGATGAAGCGCGGCAGCGATAGCCGGGCGACGGGAACCACAGCAAGCACGCCGACGCGCCCGCAGCCTGTCGGCACGCCTTCCTTCACCAGTGCCGAGGCGCAGCAATGCGCGTTCGATCTCAAACAGGCGGGCGTTCGCTTCACCCCGCTGCCCAACCAGGATCATGGCGGCGGCTGCACCTCGATCGATTCGATCAAGCTGCTCGATGTGGGCGTTCCGGTATCGGGTCTCGGCGCGATGACCTGTCCGCTCGCGCGCAATTTTGCAGCTTGGGCGCAATATGCGGTGAAGCCCGCGGCGCGGAAATATTTCGGGACCGAGGTCGTCAAGATCGAAACCTTCGGCACCTATAGCTGCCGCAACATCTATGGCGGCCGCTCGGGGCGGTTGTCGCAGCACGCCTATTCGAACGCGATCGACGTGTCGGGCTTTGTCCTCGCCGACGGGCGCCGCATCCTGCTCGACGGCGGGTGGACGGGCGATGCCGCGTCGCGCGATTTCCTGCGCACGCTCCACAAATCGGGCTGCCGTCGTTTCGGGACGGCGCTCGGCCCCGATTACAATGCGGCGCATTACAACCATTTCCACTTTGACATGAGCGGCAACGGTTACTGCCGCTGACTTGGCAAAGTCACGCGAAGCGTATAGCCGCTGGCTAATGGCAGAAGATAAACAACCCCATCGTTCGCGTTTCCACAAGGCCAAGGACGACGCGCAGTTCGCCAAACAGGCGACCACCACCCCGCAGACGGCGCACCCCGCGTACAAGCTGGCGTTCCAGGATAATGATTTCCTGCTGCGCGAAGATTTGCGCCCCGTCCGGTTCCAGCTCGAATTGCTGAAACCCGAATTGCTGCTCGACGAGGCGGGGATCGAATCAACGCTCGTCGTCTATGGCTCGGCGCGTATTCCCGAACCCGGACAGGCCGATGCGCTCGAGGCCGCGGCAACCGACGACGCCACGCGCAATATTGCCCGCCGCCTGAAGGCGAAGGCGAAATATTATGACGAAGCGCGCGCGCTCGCGCGGCTTGCCAGTCAATATCCGTGCGACGACAAGGGCTGCCGCCACTTCGTCGTCTGCTCAGGCGGCGGGCCGTCGATCATGGAGGCGGCGAACCGCGGTGCCGCCGACGAGGGACGCGAATCGATCGGGCTCAACATCGTGCTTCCGCACGAACAGGCACCGAACCGCTATGTGACGCCGTCATTGAGTTTCCAGTTTCACTATTTCGCGCTGCGCAAGATGCACTTCCTGCTGCGCGCGCGCGCCGTCTGCGTCTTTCCGGGCGGCTTCGGCACGTTCGACGAGATGTTCGAACTTTTGACGCTGATCCAGACCGGCAAGATCAAGCCGATCCCGATTGTCCTGTTCGGCAGGGAATTCTGGCAACGCGTCGTCAATTTCGACGCACTGGTGGAAGAGGGCGTGGTCAGCGCGCGCGATCTGGACCTGTTCCAGTTCGTCGAGTCGGCGGACGAGGCGTGGAAGATCGTTACCGATTTCTACGCGAATATCGACGAGCGGCATTGATAGACGAAAATCCTCCCTGTGCCGCAGGCATGGGGAGGTGGCAGCGCGAAGCGCTGACGGAGGGGCTTTGGCGCTACCGCCGCGGCCCCTCCACCACGCCCTTCGGGCGCGGTCCCCCTCCCCATGGCTTCGCCACGGGGAGGATGGAGTCTCAGCTAACGCTTTATTTCTGCGCTTCCAGATACAGGATCAGCGCCTTGCGGTCGGCGGCCTCGATGACCCCGGCAAAGGCCATGCGCGTGCCGGGAACGTCCTTCATCGGCGCTTTCAGATAGGCGTCGAGCGTGGCTTCGTCCCAGACCCCGCCCTTCGCCTTCATCGCACCCGAATAGGAGAAGCCCGGCTTTGCCGCGACGGGAGCACCGACGACGCCGTGCAGGTTCGGGCCGATGCCATGACGGCCGCCCTTGTCGATCGTGTGACAGGCGACGCAGCGCCGGAAGATTTGTTCGCCCATCGCCGCAGTCGGTTCGACCGCGGGGGCTTCGGCCGCGGGTTCGCCCGTCGCCGTGTCAGCGGGGGGCGGTTCGCTCTTGCCGCAGCCGGCGAGCAGCGCGCCCGCCAGCAGGACGGGCGCGATGCGCATTATTTCGTGGCTTCGGCCGGTGCCGCGACCGGCGCGGCGGCATCGGCGGCCGGGGCGGTCGCTCCATCGGCAGGCGCCGCACCTTCGGCTGCACCATCCGCCGCGCCCTCGGCGGCGGGAGCTGCTTCAACCGGCGGCAGCGGCAGGTTCGATCCCTGCGAGTTCAGGTAAACGATCAGGTTCGCGCGATCTTCCGCGCTGCCCAGCCCAGCGAACGACATCTTGGTGCCGGGGGCATATTTGCGCGGGCTTTTCAGCCATTCGTCCATACCGGCGAAATCCCAGTTGCCCGGAACGCTCTTCAGCGCCTCCGAATAGGCGAAGCCGGGGACATGGCCGTGCGCCTTGCCCAGCGCGCCATAGAGGTTGGGCCCAATGCCATTGGCGCCGCCCGCGTTGATCGTGTGGCACGCCGCGCATTTCGCGAACACCGCCTCGCCCTTCGCCGGATCGGCGGCGGCGAGCAGGTTGGCAAGCGGCACCGCCGATTCGCCACCACCCGCGCCAGCGTCGGCATCCTCGATCGGGAAGCCGGGCTTTTCGGGGGCGTGCGTCGCGAACAACATGCTCGACCCGATGGTCAGGCCCAGCGCGCAAATGCCGGCAAACAGCACCCATCCGGCAATAGTATTGTTGCGATTGTCCATGCTCTAACAGCCCCGTTAGCTGGCGCCCATAGCCGGACGCATGTGTGATTTGGAGGCTCCCTTACTGGTGCGGGGACGGCGGCGCAAGGGGATGAAATTGGCCGGTGGGTCGCCTTGCGCGGTTCCGGCGGTGCGGCTATGCGCCGCGGTTCCAGCGTGGGAAGGCAGTCATGGGCAGTTATTCGGCTTCGGCGCAGCATCTGGTCGACAAAATGCGCGCGCTCGCGCTCGCCGAACCTGCGCGCGGACTGGCGTTCCAGGGCGCGCCCGGGGCGAACAGCGACCTTGCCGCGCGCGAATATGACCCGAATTCGCTGCCGCTGCCCTGCTATGCGTTCGAGGATGCGATCGACGCCGTGCGCGAAGGCCGCGTCGACCGCGCTATCATCCCCATTGAAAACAGCCTGCACGGCCGCGTCGCCGACATTCATTTCCTGCTGCCCGAATCCGGCCTGTCGATCGTCGGCGAGTATTTCCTGCCGATCCGCTATGGGCTGATGAGCCGCAATCTTGGCCCCGTGACGCGCGCGATGAGCCATGAGCAGGCGCTGGGCCAATGCCGCCAGTGGCTGCGTGCGAACAATATCGCGCCCGTCGCGCACAGCGACACCGCGGGCGCCGCGGCATGGGTCGCCGACAGCGATGAGGTCGGGCTCGCCGCGCTGGCGCCGCCGCATGCGGCCGAACTTTATGGACTAACGCTGCACGGCACGGGGATGGAGGACGCCGACCATAATATGACACGCTTCGTCGTGCTTGCGCGCGAACCCTTGCCCGATTTTTCGGCGATCGAAGGGCCGGTGATGACGACCTTCATGTTCGAGGTGAAGAATATTCCGGCCGCGCTCTACAAGGCGCTCGGCGGCTTTGCGACCAATGGCGTCAACATGACCAAGCTCGAAAGCTATCAGACCGGCGGGAGCTTTGCCGCGACGAAATTTTACGCCGACATCGTCGGCGCGCCGGGCGACGAGCGCGTTGATCGCGCGCTCGAGGAGCTTGATTTCCAGACCAAGTCGCTGCGCCTGCTCGGCACCTATGCGCAGGCGCGCCCGCGGCCCTGAGAGTCGGCCCTAATTACCCCGGCGGCGCAGCATCCGCGCTGTCGCCGAGGTGTGGACGATGAACAGCGTGACGAGGATGCTCGACACGACCAGCGCGAATAGATCGAAAGGCGAAAAGTTGGTGCCGCGTATGTCGGCGCCGCCGACCACCGGCATTAGCGCGGTCATCGCCATCAGCATCAGCCGCAGCTCGGTCGGCCCGCCCGCCATATAGGACAGGCGAAATTCGCCAAGGATTTTGGCAGAAATAAAGGTGTGGATCGACAGGAGGAAATATCCGATCACCCCCATCAGCGCGACGTCGAGCCGCATATAGGGGCTCATGCCGATCGCGCTGATCATCAGGAAGGTCGCGATCGCATCGACGCTGTGGTCGACGAAATAGCCGTAATTCGGCCGCTCGATCCCGCGCCAGCGCGCGACGCTGCCGTCAAGCGAATCGCCGAACCAGTTGATGATGTAACCGGCGAGCGACAGCCCCAGCCATTCGCTGTCGATCCAGCTGAGCAGATAACCCGCGGCGACGAGTACCGCGCCCACAAAGCCGAGCGCGGTCAGCTGGTCGGGGGTGACCCACGCAGGCAAGCGCGCGCACAGCCAGTTGAGCACGCGGCGTTCGCTGCGTGCGAGGATATTCTGCTGGATACGGACCGGCGCCTTGGCGACGGGTTCGAACTTGCTCATGCGGGCCCTTTGTTGCCGACTGTCACAAAAGCGCCAGCCGGATGTCATCGGGTCGTCATAGAGCGAAAGTCGGGATTGCGAAAGGGCAGCGCGGTCGCCGCGCCGCATATGCGCGGCGTTCAGTCGCGCCAGGGGCCGATTTCGCCGACTTCGCCTATCGTGCGGAACCGGACGGCGTCGTCGATCCACGCCACTTCCCACATCGGCGCGGGTCGCGTCCATTCGCCGATCACGAACAGGGGCAGCTTGTTGGCGGCAACAAAGGCGAGGTCGTCGGCGGTCGGGCCCGGAACGATCGTCTCGGATCGCTGGTGCAGGCGGACGACGGCGAGCGTTCCTTCGGGCGGCGCAGGAAGCGACTGACGCGCCGGAAAGCCGAGGCTGGCCGCGACCACCGGATACCCCTTGTCGTCGCGCCGGATCAGCAGCACCTTGTCGGCGGTGGGCCAGGGGCCGCCGACAGACCGCCCGACGACCTTGCGCCCAGCGATAGCCGCAAATTCGCGCAAATCGGTATCGGCTGTGGAAGTCGCAGCCGCTCTTGCGACTTCGTCTGCGTGGGAACCTGTCGAAATCAAGCTCATCGAGCAGAGGCCGAACGCCAATATCCTAGCCAAGTTTACCTTATGAACCACTCGTTTAACCTGCCCGCCTTGCGAAATCCTAGCTTCCCTTTTTCTCTTAACTGCTGCGCAGCCCAGCGCATGTCATATTGCCATGAATAATAATGATCCCCGTATGCCTTCAGGTCGGTTTCATGGTCTGACCAGATTCGCTTGGCGACATCAATCACCGACCCACGCCCTCCAAGCTTATCCAGCGCTTCCCAAACCCAAGTTTGCAGCTGCTCACGATAGGTCATCTTTCACTCCTAATGCGCGTCGCCCCAGCTCTTGCCGGTACCGATCTCGACTTCCAGCGGGACCGACAGTTTGAGCACCGGCTCGGCGGCGCCCATCATCACCGCGCGGATGACCTCGCCCGCCGCCGCGGCATTGTCCTCGGGCGCCTCGAACACCAGTTCGTCGTGGACCTGGAGCAGCATTTTGACGTCGGACAGCCCTGCACCCGCCAGCGCGCGCGGCATTCGTGCCATTGCGCGTTTGATCAGGTCGGCGCTCGTGCCCTGGATCGGTGCGTTGATCGCCGCGCGCTCGCTGCCCGCGCGTTCATTCTGGTTCGCTGCCTTGATGCGCGGAAACCATGTCTTTCGGCCGAACAGCGTCTCGGTATAGCCGCGCGCCCGCGCCGCTTCGAGCGTGTCGGTGATATAGTCCGAAATGCCGGGGAAACGCTCGAAATAGCGCGCGATCAGCGCCTGCGCCTCGTCGGGCGTGATTTCGAGGCGGCCGGCGAGGCCCCAGCGCGAAATGCCATAGAGGATCGAGAAATTGACCGTCTTGGCCTTGCCGCGCGTGTCGCGGTTGACCTCGCCGAACAGCTCGATCGCTGTGGCGGCGTGAATGTCGTCGCCACGGGCAAAGGCCTCTTTGAGCTCGGGCACGTCGGCCATATGCGCCGCGAGCCGCAGCTCGATCTGGCTATAGTCGGCGGCGATCAGCACATGGCCGGGCGCGGCGATAAAGGCGTCGCGGATCTGGCGGCCGGTCTCGGTGCGGATCGGGATGTTCTGCAGATTCGGGTCGGTCGACGACAGTCGCCCCGTCTGCGCGCCGACAAGGCTGTAGCTCGTGTGGACGCGGCCGGTCACCGGGTTGATCTGTTGCTGCAACGCGTCGGTATAGGTCGACTTCAGCTTGGCGAGCTGGCGCCATTCGAGGATTTTGCGCGCGATCGGCACGCCGTCGCGTTCGAGCCGTTCGAGCTCGTTCTGATCGGTCGACCAGTCGCCCGACTTGCCCTTGCGCCCGCCTTTAAGACCCAGCTTGTCGAACAGAATCTCGCCAAGCTGTTTGGGGCTGCCGATCGCGAAGGGTTGTCCCGCGAGGCCATGGATCTCGCCCTCGATGCGCAGCATCTCGTTCGCAAACTCGCCCGACAGCTTTGCCAGATATTCGCGGTCAACCATGATGCCCGCGCGTTCCATACCCTCGACGACGGCGGCCAGCGGCCGGTCGACCATCTCGTAAACGCGCGTCCCGCCTTCGAGCGGCAGGCGGAGCTTGAGCAGTTTCCACAGCCGCCACGCGACCTCGGCATCCTCCGCCGCATAGTGCGTTGCGCGGTCGAGCGGCACCTCGGCAAAGCTGATCTGCGATTTTCCCGTGCCGCACATCTCCTTGAAGGTCAGGCAGACGTGATCGAGGTGCAGCTTGGCCAGCTCGTCGAGCCCGTGCTGGTGCTTGCCCGCGTCGAGCGCAAAGCTCATCACCAGCGTGTCGTCATAGGGCGCGATGGTGATCCCATGCTGTGCGAGCACGCCGATGTCATATTTAAGGTTGTGCCCGACCTTTAGCACCGCCTCGTCGGAAAACAGCGCGTGCAGCCGCCCGATCGCGTCGGCCAGCGGCACTTGTTCGGGCTTTTCGGCAAACATGTCGGTGCCGCCATGGCCGAGCGGGATGTAACAGGCCTTGCCCGCCCCCGTCGACAGGCTGACCCCAACGAGCGTGCCGGTGACGCTGTCGAGGCTCGCGGTTTCGGTATCGACCGCGACAACATGCGCCGCGCGCGCCTCGGCTATCCAGCGGTCGAGCGCCTCGATCGTCGTCACCGTTTCATAGAGCGTGCGGTCGATTGGCGGCATCGCGGGCAGAGTTGGCGTCGAGGGCGCGGCGGCAGGCGCAGCGGGCGCCGCGCCCGCGCGCGGCAGCGTCGGCGGACCCGCGGGCGTGGCGCCAAGATCGAGCTTGGCCGACAGCGAACGGAACCCATGTTCGTCGAGGAACAGCTTGAGCGGTTCGGGCGGGATCGCGCCAAGCTTTAGCGCCTCAAGCGGATCGGGCAGCGGACAGTCGCGCTTCAGATCGACCAGAATTCGCGACAGTTCGGCCATTGCGCGATGTTCGATCAGATTTTCGCGCAGCTTGCTGGGCTTCATCGTTTCCGCGCCATCGAGCGCGGCGGTCAGATTGCCATATTCCTGGATCAGCTTGGTCGCGGTCTTCGGCCCGACACCGCGCACGCCGGGGACATTGTCGACGCTGTCGCCCATCAGCGCGAGGACGTCGCCGACCAGATCGGGGGTCACGCCGAACTTTTCAGTCACCGCGTCGATCCCCATCCGCACATTCTTCATCGTGTCGAGCATATCGACATGCGGGCCGTCCGCTGGCTCGCGGATCAGTTGCATCAGATCCTTGTCCGACGACACGATCGTGACGTCCCAGCCTTCGCGCACTGCGGCTTCGGCATAGGATGCGATCAGATCGTCGGCCTCGAAGCCCTCCATCTCGATGCACGGCAGCGAAAAAGCCCGCGTCGCGTCGCGGATCAGCGGGAACTGCGGGACCAGGTCCTCGGGCGGCTCCGGACGGTTCGCCTTATACTGGTCGTAAATATCGTTGCGGAACGACTGGCTCGAATGGTCGAGGATGACCGCCAGATGCGTCGGCCCATCGGCGTCGTGCAGGTCCTTCGCCAGCTTCCACAGCATCGTCGTATAGCCATAGACCGCACCGACCGGCACGCCCTTGGGGTTCGTGAGCGGCGGGAGGCGGTGATAGGCGCGGAAGATATAGCTGGAGCCATCGACCAGATAGAGGTGATTCTTTTCCGACATGGCGCGGGGTGTAGCAGCGGCGATGCGGGCGGCCTAGGGCGATGTTCCTGCTTTCTTCCTATCCGCCGCGCGGCCGCGGGGGCCGTTCGGAACGATAGGGTTCCGGATCGTCGAAGGCGGCGCTCTAAACGCCGTTCAGCGAGCGGATCGCGGCGATGCTACCGGGGCCGTTGCGACGGATCGTACTCCAATGCCCATTGCTCCCTCCTGATGAATCGCCGGCCTTCGCGGTAGCGAAGGCCGGCGCCCGCGAGGCGCGCCGGGGAGGGGAGGGGGCAGCGCGGTCGCGGGTCTCGATAGAAGGGAGCCGGGATGACCCTAGAAGCGATAGGCGAGGAAGATACCGCCTTGCCACTGACCGGGCGAACCGCGCAGGCGAACGAGCGGAGCGTCCTTTGCGTCGTTCAACAGTCGGGTGTAGCCGCCGGTTGCCGAAATCATCCAGCGATCGCCCAGCCAGTATCGCACGCCGACCGACGCGCCGACATCCTTGATGCCCTCGTCGGCGGCGTAAACCGGCAGGCCGCTGGCCGCTGCCTGTGCTTCGGTAACGCCGAAATAGCTTTGCATATATTTGGCGTCGGCCCAGCTTGCTGATGCGCCGAGTGACAGCGTAAGCGAGGGCGAAAGGCCGAAATCGACCCCGCCCGCTGCTGCCCCGACCACCCCGTCGTGCCCGTCCGCGACGTCCTTCCCCGCCGACAGTTCAATCCAGGCAGGACCCACATCCGTTCGGATGCGACCGCCCAATTCGATGGCCGTACCGACCTTTCCAAGCCCGGCAAGCGCGGCATTGCGCTTTTCAGGGCGATCGCGGCGATAGCGGGCGACCGGCCCGATGCTGATCTTCACATCGTCGGAGGGGCTAACGCGCAGCAGGTTCGCGCCGATTTCGGGCCCGCGGATATAGACGAGATCCTTGTAATCGACCGAAATGAACGGAAAGGGCAGGACCTCATAATCCTTCGATCCTTCATAGTCGGGCGCATAAACTGCGCCGGCGCCGGCCATCACGGTCCAGTCGTCCCTGTCGGTCGCGGGCTCGCGCGCCTGCGCGCCGGGCGCGCCGAACATCGCGGCAATGGCCATAGCGGCGCCGACGAGCGCAATCGCGGCCGACTGTTTCAAGGTTGGGAGCTCGGGAGGCCGGACCGAGGGGCGGGCTGGATAATCGGAATCGCGCATGAAACCTCCGAGGGGAAAGAAAGCCCCCCGGCTTCTAGGCCTTCGCCCAACCCGCCCGATTACGTCGCGATGTCAATTTGTTACAGAATATGTCGGCTAAAGACTCGCGATGGGCGCGCGGCTATCGTCCGGGCATGGCGACGACGCGGCTACCCCAAATTCTCGTGGTCGACGACGATCGACAGATTCGCACGATGCTCGCTCGCTATCTGGGCGATCATGGCCTGCGGGTCATGATGGCCGAAGGCGGCGAGGCAATGATGGAATTGCTCGCCGCGCATCCGTTCGATGTTGTGGTGCTCGACGTGATGATGCCCGGCGATGATGGTTTCACGCTCTGCCAGCGCCTTCGCGCGCGCAGCACGGTGCCGATCATCCTGCTGACCGCGCGCGACAGCGATACAGATCGGGTCATCGGGCTGGAACTGGGCGCCGACGATTATGTCCCCAAACCTTTCAGTCCGCGTGAATTGCTCGCCCGCATCCGCGCCATGCTACGCCGGGCTTCGATGGTTTCCGACGCGGCGATGGCGAAAAGCACGCGCTTTCACTTTGCGGGCTGGATGCTCGATCTGGCCCGGCGCACGCTGACCTCGCCACGCGGAACGCGTGTCGATCTGACGACCGGCGAGTTCGACCTGCTGACGGCGCTGGTCCAGCATCCGCAACATGTGCTGAGCCGCGACCAGCTGCTCGATTTGGTTCATGGGCGCAGCAACCTCAATATCGACCGCAGCATTGACGTGCAGGTCAGCCGCCTTCGCCGAAAGATCGAGGAAGACCCCCAGGATCCGGGCCTGATCCGCACCGTCCGCAACGGCGGCTATTTCTTTGCGGCCGATGTCGAAAGCGGCGTTCCTGCCAATGGGTAGATTTGGCCTGCGCCTGTCGCGGCTGAAACTCGCGCCGCGGATCGGCCTGGCGATCGTATTGACGGTGGGTTCGGCCTATCTCCTCAATCAGAGCCTGCAATATTTGATCCCGCCGCCGCCGTTCGTGATGGTGCAGCGGGCATGGCTGGTCGAATCGGTCGTCGATGGCGCCCGCCGCGCCGGGAGCAGCGAGGGTGCGCACCGCCACGGTGCGCTGGGGGCGATGGCTGCGTCGCAATATCTGGATTTTTCGCTGACCCGCACCGCGCCGCCGCCAATGAGCGGATCGGGCTCGCAGCTCGCGCAGGGGCTGCGGAAATCGATCGCGACCGGGCTGGGCGTCGCGGCGGATCGGGTTGCGGTGACGACGGGCGTCTATGACGAAAATAATATGGAGCGAACCGCGCGCAACGCTATCGTCATCATCCCCGAACTGCCGGCGGTACTGACCTCCGAAACACTCGCGAGCAACGAAAGCAGCGTGCTCGGCGATCTGTTCATTTCGGTAAAGCTCGACGACGGCCGCTGGCTGACGGTGACGCAGCGCAACCTCACCGCGTCGTGGCGCCACTATGCTCGGATTGCATTCAGTGTGGTCGGCAACCTGCTGATCGTGGCGCTGTTCTCGATCTGGATAGCACGGAGCATCGTGGTTCCGCTCACCCGTCTTTCGGCCGCGATCGAATCGTTGGGGCGCAACCGCGAACCGGCGCTGCTCGCCGAGATGCGATTGCCCGAATATGCCGCCATCGCCGACGCTTTCAACACGATGCAGCTGCGGCTGAAACGCTTTATCGACGAGCGCATGGGGATGCTTGCGGCGATTTCGCACGACCTGCGCACGCCGCTCACCCGGCTTCGCTTGATGGCCGAATATATCAATAATATGGAGCAGCGCGACCAGCTGTTGCTCAACGTGACCGAGATGGAGACGATGGTCGGCGACGCGCTGGCGTTCATGCGGTCGGAAGCGTTGAGCGAGAAGGTTGAAGTCGTCGACCTGGCGGCGTTACTGATCAGCCTGACCGACGAATATGGCGATTTCGGGCATCGCGTTTCCTACAGCGGTCCCGAACATGCCGACCTTCCGTGCCGTCCTGTAGCGTTGAAACGCGCCTTTTCCAACCTGATCGCCAACGGCTGCAAATATGGCGGCGCCGTCGCGGTCCGGCTTGCGGCCACAGCGGACGCGTTCACCGTCGATATTCACGATGAGGGCGCGGGGATCCCGCCCGAGTTCGAGGAAAAGGCCTTCCAGCCCTTCGAACGCCTTGAAGCATCGCGAAGCCGGGAAACCGGCGGGTCGGGGCTGGGCCTCGCGATCAGCCGCGATATCGTGCGCAGCCATGCGGGCGAGATCGGTTTCCGGCGCCCGGACAAGGGTTTTATCGTCTACGTCCGGTTGCCGCGTCCGACGGCGGCCGACGCACCGTAGCGACGATCGGCCGGCCCCGCGGCGGCCCGCGCGGCCATCGTCTTGCCGAACGGCTCAGCCGCGATAATCGATCGCCAGCTTCCCCGCCGCCGTCACGGCCACGGCGCGGGCGTCGTCGGTCGTGCCGCCCGCAACCGTCGCCAGCGTCACGCCCATGCGGCGGTATGGCCGCGTCACCGGCTTGCCGAAGATGCGCGCGTCGACCGAAGTCGCGGCATCGGGCGGCATAAGCGCGTCGGCAAGGCCGGTGATCGCGAAGTCACTCGCGTCGCGGTCGGCGAGCAACACCGCGCTCGCGCTCGAATGCGAAACGTCGATCGCCGGAACGGGAAGGCCCAGGATGGCGCGTGCGTGCAGGTCGAACTCCGACAAGTCTTGCGAGATCAGCGTCACCATGCCCGTGTCGTGCGGGCGCGGCGACAGTTCGGAGAAAATGACCTGGTCGCCTTTCACGAAAAATTCGACGCCGAAAATGCCGTGACCGCCCAGCGCATCGACGACGTTGGTCGCCATATCTTGCGCTGATGCGATCGCGGTTTCCGACATCGCCGCCGGCTGCCAGCTTTCGCGATAGTCGCCGCGTTCCTGCCGGTGCCCGATCGGCGGGCAGAAAGTCACGCCATCCTTGTGCCGCACGGTCAGCAGCGTGATCTCATAATCGAAATCGATGAACGCCTCGGCAATGACGCGCAGGCGATCGCCGCGCATCCCGGCGGCGGCATAATCCCACGCTGCGTCGATGCCGCCGGCGTTCTTCACCGTGCTCTGCCCCTTGCCCGACGACGACATCACCGGCTTCACCACCAGCGGAAAGCCGATGCGGCCCGCCGCGGCGGCCAGTTCCTCGCGCGTCTCGGCATATTCGAAGGTCGATGTTTTTAGGCCCAGCTCGCGCGCCGCAAGGTCGCGGATCGCATCGCGGTTCATCGTCAGCTGCGCCGCGCGCGCCGAGGGGACGACGTGAAAGCCTTCGGCTTCGACTTCGGCCAGGATTTCGGTGCGGATCGCCTCGACTTCGGGCACGATATGGTCGGGGCGATGTTTTGCGATCGCGGCGCGCAGCGCGTCGCCGTCGAGCATCGAGAAAACCTCATATTCGTCGGCGACCTGCATCGCGGGTGCCGCCGCGTAACTGTCGCACGCGACGACATGGCAGCCGAGCCGCTTGGCCGAAATCACGAACTCGCGCCCCAGCTCGCCCGAGCCGAGGAGGAGGATTTTTGCCGTGGGGGTCATGCGCGCGCCTTTCGAATCTGTTGCGCCTCCACAGCCCATATCGCGCGCCCGCGCAATGCACGTTTCTTCAACGCGCACGCGAGGGCAGGGGACTAGGATGCGGGCTGATTACAAAAGGAGAAAGACGATGCAGGCGATCGCCGAGCTTGAAACCCCGCTGCCGACCGAGGCATTGTTCGACCGTTATCATGTCGGGTGGGAGACGAGGGATGCTGACCTGATCGCGTCGCTGCATTCGGCCGACACGCTGTTCCAGCTTCACGACGGATCGCCGCCGGTTGAGGGACGCGAGGCGCTGCGCCAGCATTGCCGCCAGCTTTTCGCGACCTATGATTTCTCCATGCTGATGGGCAAAAGGATTTTCGGCCGCGATTACTGGACGTTCGACTGGACGATGGTGCTGACGCTCGCGATGGCCGACGGCACTGCCTTTGTCGCGCATGTCGGGATGCTCGACGTGATCCGCGTCAACCCCGAAGGCGAGGTGGTGAGCAAGCATGTCTATCCTGACATCGCACAGATGGAGGCGGCCTTCGCCCGCGCGGGCATCGCGCGATAGGTGGCAGGGCCGCGCGTCTTGCGCGCGGGGTGCGCCGGGTGAATAACCGCCGCCATGCCTGATCCGGTGACGCCCTTTCGCACCAGCTGCTTTCCGGTCGGCGCACGGGCGCTTGCGCCGCACGCCAATCTGGTGACGGCGGTGCTCGCGGGCCGCTCCGGCCCGCTGCGACTCCGGCGCGATGGCCTTTGCGTCGAGGGGGATTTGCTGCTCGTCCGGCCGGGCGTCGTTCATGGCGTCGCGCTCGCCGGGCAGGGGGCGGACGTCCTCTACCTCAACGGTTTGGCCTTTCCGTTCGATGCACCGCTCGCGGTGGCGCTCGAAGGCGCACTGGCGCATGTCGCACGCGCGGCGCGGGGAGGCAATGCGTCGGCTGTTGCCGAGTTGCGCGACCGGCTTGCGACTCCGCGCGAAGGCGGGCTCCCCCACGGCATCGCGGCAGTCGTTCGCGCGATTGACGGCGAACCGATGTGGCGGATGTCGCAAAGCGAGCTCGCGAGCCGGCTCGGCATGGAGCGGACGCAGGCGCTGCGATATTTCACCCGATCGACGGGGCAGGGTTTTCGCGAGTTCAAGCTTTGGTCGGCGCTGCAACATGCGACGGTCGCGATGGCCGGCGGCGCGCTGGTCCGCACCGCCGCGATGGACGCGGGCTTTGCCGATACAGCGCATCTGTCGCGCGTGTTCCGCCACGTCTTTGGCCTGACGCCCAGCGAGGGCATCGCTGGGCTCGCTCTCGCGCCTCTCCCCACGGGTCGCGGGGTGCTTTCGAGCCGTGCTTTTATGTGATAGCCTTCGTTCAACCGCCCTGGTGAATGCTGCGGGAGGGTCGATAATGACGGATGATTGGCGAGTGGATGACCTGGCGCTGTGCATCAGCCGGCACGCGCGCTATCCGGCTGCGGTGCGCCCCGGCGCGGTTTTTACGGTTCGCGCGGTGATCGCTGACATGCCCGACGTTAATGGTGGGCAGGCGGGGACCGCGCTCAATTTCCGCGATGTGCCCGACCTCGGCCCGCGCGCCGCCTATTGCGCGCGGCGCTTTCGCAAGATCACCCCCGGTGCGCCCGACGATTTCGATACCGAAGTGATCGATCTGATGGCCGACGCCGGACAGGTGGGTCGTTAATCGCCATTTTGCGCCAATCCGGCTCTTTGATCGATTCAGCCGATAAGTGTGCCCGGAAATTTGGGGTTGAGTGCTGCGGCCGCTCGGCATAGCTGGCCCCTGCAATTCATTTTGCAGTGCAGCAATCCGCAGCAACAAAAGGAAACACTCTCCCATGGGTATCATCGGAAGCTCGATCAAGCCGTTCAACGCCACCTCGTACCACCAGGGCAAGTTCGTCCCCGTGACGGACGCCGACACCAAGGGCAAGTGGGCGGTGTTCTTCTTCTATCCTGCCGATTTCACCTTCGTGTGCCCGACCGAGCTCGAAGACCTCGCCGACCAGTATGAAACGCTCCAGGGCCTCGGCGTCGAAGTCTATGCCGTGTCGACCGACACGCATTTCAGCCACAAGGCGTGGCACGACAGTTCGCCGGCGATCGGCAAGATCAACTATCACATGCTGGGCGACCAGAACCACGTCCTCGCCAACAATTTTGGCGTGCTACGTGAAGATTCGGGCCTTGCCGACCGCGCGACCTTTGTCGTCGATCCCGACGGCGTGATCCAGGTGATGGAAATCACCTGCGAAGGCGTCGGCCGGAATGCCGAGGAACTGGTCCGCAAGATCAAGGCCGCGGTCTATGTCCGCGCCAACCCCGGCCAGGTCTGCCCGGCGAAGTGGGAAGAAGGCGCCGAAACGCTCGCGCCCTCGATCGAACTCGTCGGCAAGATCTAAGCCGACCGATTGGCAGGACCGGGCGGGCGGCGCTCGCCCGGTCCTTGCACCCTCAGAAAACCAATAACGTCGTATCCCCCGCGCGGCGAACCCTTGCTCCTGTCCGAAAGGCTCTCCCCATGCCGATGCTCGACGCCAATACCACCGCCCAGCTCAAAACCTATCTCGGCAATCTCCGCCGTCCGATCGAGCTCGTCGCGAGCCTCGACGCATCACCCAAGGCGGCGGAGATGCGCAGCCTTGTCGAAGAGGTCGCAGCCCAGTCGGACCTCGTCACCGCGCGCTTCGATGGCGACGATGCGCGCCGCCCGTCCTTTGCGATCCGCGGCGACGAAGGCAGCGCCGAAGCTATGTTCGCCGGCCTGCCGATGGGGCATGAATTCACCTCGCTGATCCTCGCCTTGCTCCACGTGGGCGGTCACCCGCCGAAGGAAGATGCCGAGCTGCTCGATGCCGTGCGCGCACTCGAAGGCGACTTCACCTTCGAGACCTTCTTTTCGCTTTCGTGCCAGAATTGCCCCGATGTCGTGCAGGCGCTGAACATCATGGCGGCGCTCAATCCGAACATCCGCCACACCGCGATCGACGGCGCGCTGTTTCAGGACGAGGTCGAGCGGCGTCAGGTGATGGCGGTGCCCGCCGTATTCCTGAATGGCGAACCTTTTGGGCAGGGCCGCATGGATCTGGCACAGATCGTTGCCAAGCTCGACACGGGCGCCGTGGCGCGCGCAGCCGAAAAGATCGCCGCGAAGGAGCCCTTCGACGTGCTCGTCGTCGGCGGCGGGCCCGGCGGCGCCGCGGCGGCGATTTACGCGGCTCGCAAGGGCATCCGCACCGGCATCGTCGCCGAACGTTTCGGCGGGCAGGTGCTCGACACGCTGGGGATCGAGAATTTCGTCTCGGTCCAGCACACCGAAGGCCCGAAGCTTGCGGCGCAACTCGAAGCGCATGTGAAGGATTATGACGTCGACGTCATGAATGTGCAGGAAGCGGCCGAACTCATTCCCGGCGGCGCGACCGGCCTGCACGAGGTAAAACTCAAGAGCGGCGCGAGCGTCAAGGGCAAGACCGTCATCCTGTCGACCGGCGCGCGCTGGCGCCAGATGGGCGTCCCGGGCGAAGAACAATATCGCAACAAGGGCGTTGCCTATTGCCCGCACTGCGATGGCCCGCTGTTCAAGGGGAAGCGCGTCGCGGTGATCGGCGGCGGCAATTCGGGCGTCGAGGCGGCGATCGACCTGGCCGGGATCGTCGCGCATGTGACGCTGATCGAATTTGACAGCCAGCTTCGCGCCGACGCGGTGCTTCAGACGAAGCTTCACAGCCTGCCCAACGTCACCGTCATTACCTCGGCGCTCACCACCGAAGTGCTGGGCAATGGCGAAAAGGTCGTCGGGCTGCGGTATCGCGACCGCAATAAGGATGAGGAGCATCTCGTCGAGCTTGAAGGCATTTTCGTGCAGATCGGCCTGATCCCGAACACCGAATGGCTCGGCAATGCAGTGGCGCTCAGCGATCGCGGCGAGATCGAGGTCGATGCGCGCGGCGCGACCAGCCAGCCCGGCATCTTCGCCGCGGGCGACGTGACGACCGTGCCCTACAAACAGATCGTCATCGCGATGGGTGAGGGGTCAAAGGCGTCGCTGTCGGCTTTCGACCATCTGATCCGTTCGGGCGCCTGACGCCGCGCTGGCGGTCCATCAGCTCTCCGGCCAGACCTCGGTGTCATGGTCGGGGTGCTGGTGATTGCTCGCCTTGATCGCGCCGACATAGGCGGCCATTGTTTCCTCGGTCGTCCCCTCGGCGGGGATCGGCAGCGATTCGAACACCGCCAACCGCCCCTCTACGCCGAACTGCACGCGCGGCGGGAATTGCGACGGATCGTCGAACGACCCCGTGGTCAGGTTGATGTGCCCGCTTTCGGCATAGTCATAGGTAAGCGGCGTTCCGCACTCGCGGCAGAAGCCGCGCGCCGCCTTGTCCGAACTGTTGAAGGTCGCGGGCGCGCCGCGTGTCCATGTGATCGCATCGCGCGGCACGCCGATCAGCGCGATGAAGAAATTGCCCGCCGCCTTCTGGCACATGCGGCAATGGCAGATGTGCGAGCTGTCGCGCACCGCGGTGACCTGATAGCGCACCGCGCCGCACTGGCATCCACCCGATGCCTGGGTTTCGATCCGATCCATCGCCGGTAGGTAACAGCGGCGGCGCGGCCTCGCAACCGCGCCGCCGTGTCGGTCAGGCGCCGTAGCGCTCGATTACCTCGGCCAGCGGCACATGGCCAAGGCACAGCCCGCTCCCCGCGGCGCTTTCGCCGCTTTCGAGCGCGGTGGCATAAACGACCGCAGGGTCGGACTCCAACCGCGCGCGCAGCGCCGCAAGCTTTGGCCAGCGTGTCGGCGGCGCGACCTCGTGAAAGTCCAGCCAGCGCGCCACCCCGACGAACAGCGCGTCGGCCAGCGTCAGCTGGTCGCCGACCATGTAGGGGCCATCACCCGCCATGGCTTCCAGCTTGTCGTGGCGTTGGATCACGGCTTCCTTGCCCCATTCGCGCAGCGAATCCTGGAGCGCCGGGCGCGGCGGGGTCATTTCCATTGCCGCCCACAGCGGGCTGAAGGCACCAGTGAAGCCGGTGTTGATGAACGCCATCAGCTGCCGCATCCGGTCGGCCTCAGGCGACAGCGGATCGGGGCTGATCCGCCTGTCATCGTCGCGCACTGCAAACCAGTTCGCGATGGCCATCGTTTCGGTCAGCGCGCGGCCCTGGTCGGTAATCAGCGCGGGCGTCTCGTGCCGTGGATTGATGCGGGCATAGGCAGGCTCGCGCATCTCGCCGAGCATGTCGACGCGGCACAGGCGATAGGGTTTGCCCAGCCATTCGAGCGCGGCGACAAGCCCCATGGAACTTCCCAGCGGGAAGCCATAGATAAGGATCGGTTCCAAGATATTGCTCCATCGTCTTGTAAAAAGAGGGGGAGCTGCGCAGCCATTTCGGATATAGGGTGTCCGTCGCGCGCGTAAATTACGCACCTTTTTGTAACCATGGGGATGATGATGAAAGAGTTGGTGACGCGCTGTCCGATCGAGGAAGTGATGCAGGTGCTGAGCGGGCGCTGGCCGACCCTGCTCCTCTATTATCTCAGCGACGGGACCAAGAGATTCAGCGACTTGCAGCGCGACAATCCGACGATCTCGCACAAGATGCTGACGCTTGAACTGCGCAAGCTCGAGGACGCGGGCATTGTCCAGCGCACCGAATTCGACGGCTATCCGCGCCGCGTCGAATATGATCTGACGCCCGCGGGGCTGCGCCTCGTCCCGCTGATCGACGCGCTCGGTGAATGGTGGGTCGAAGCGAGCGACTGGGTCGCTCGGCGCGATGTCGTTGCTGTGCGGACGACCTGATCCGGCCGGCGGCGCGCTAAACCGTAACCACCACTTTGCCGAACTGCGCGTTCGATTCCAGATGGCGGTAAGCTTCGGCAATATCGCCGAAGGCAAAAACCCTGTCGATCACCGGTTTCAACGCGCCGGTTGCCAGGCCGCCAAGAATGAAGGCTTTGGCCGCATCGAGGCGATGGTTATCCTCGATCACCTCGTGGACCAGATAGCCGCGAAGGGTCAGTCGTTTGGCGAGCGCGGCGGGCATTGGAAAGGGCGTCGGCTGTGCGCCAAGCCCGCCATATTCGATCACGATTCCGTTCGGCGCCATCGCCGCGGCCAGCGCTTCGACGATCGGACCGCCGACGGCGTCGAGCGTAGCACGCACCCCGGTCGATCCGACAATGGCGATCAGCCGTTCGGCGACCGCTTCCTCCTCGAACGCGACGACATGTGCGGCGCCCGCGGCGACCAGCGCCGCGCGTTTCGCCGACGTGCGCGTCACCGCAATGGGTCGGGCGCCCACCATGTTGGCGATCTGGATCGCTGCTATGCCGACGCTGCTCGACGCCGCGGTGACGACGACGAAATCGCCCGCCTTGATCTGCGCCACCTCGACCAGCGCGCCATAGGCGGTCAGATAAGCCATCCACAGCGCCGCGGCACTTTCCCAATCCAGCCCGGCCGGGTTCTTGACGACGTGCCTTGCAGGCAGCGCCGCAAGTTCGCCATGCGTCGGATGCGCGATCATCGAAATTGGCGGAATGACGCCGACTGCGTCGCCTACCGCCAGCCCGCTCACCCCCGGCCCGATGGCATCGACGATCCCGGCGGCTTCAAGACCGAGGCGCGCGGGAAGGGTCGGGTGCTCGATATACTGCCCGCGCCGCATCAGCGCCTCGGCGCGGTTCAGCCCGAGCGCGCGGACGCGGATGCGGACCTCGCCGTCGCGCGGGGCGGCAGCGGCAATCTCGCCGATACGCAGAACCTCGGGTCCTCCGAATTGGTCGAATATCACAGCGCGCGGCATCTTCATTCCTTTCTTCTGGTGAGAAATGTTCGATACCGGCGGTCATTATGTTGATATATCGTCGCAATCAGCCAACAGTAAAAACTACAGGTTCGCAATGGATCGCTTTGCCAGCCTCACTGCCTTCGTGAAAGTCGTCGAAACGGGCTCGTTCACGGCTGCCGCACAGGCATTGGAGATTTCCGGTCCGATGGTCGGCAAACATATCCAGTTGCTTGAACGCCGGCTTGGCGCGCGACTGATTCACCGCACGACGCGGCGGCAGGCGCTCACCGATTTCGGCGCCGCTTATTATGAACGCGCAAAGGCGATTCTTGCCGACATGGCCGCCGCCGACGCGCTCGCCGAAAGCGAGGTAGCCGATCTCGCCGGGCGGCTGCGCGTGACGATGCCGGTGCATTTCGGGCGCGTTTGCGTCGCGCCGGTTCTCGTCGATCTCGCGCGGCGTTTTCCAAGGCTCGAACTCGACCTCGCGTTCAGCGACCATCTGGGCGATCTGATCGATGATGGCTTCGATCTGGCGATCCGTACCGGCGAACTTGCTGGGGGGACCGACTATCTGACGCGGCGGCTGGCGACGCAGCAGATGGTTGTGGTGGGTGCTCCCGCCTATTTGAACGAGCGCGGAACGCCGCGCGATCTGGCGGATCTCGATCATCATGCGACGCTCGCCTATCGCCGGTCGGGCGCCCTTCCACCCTGGCTTTTCCCGGGGCCCGGCGAAGTGGCAATCCGCTATGTGCCCAAGGCGCAGTGGCGCTTCAGCGATCTGGAGGCGCTCGCCGCCACCGCCGAGGCAGGGCTGGGGCTGGCGTGGGTGCCCTCGTGGCTCGTGCGCGAACGGTTGGATAGCGGCGCGCTGGTCGAGCTTTTACCCGAAGCCGGGCGTTTCCCCTATCCGGTCCACGCCCTCTGGCTGCGCACCACGCCTCTGCCTGCCCGAATCCGCGCGGCGATCGACGCGCTGGCGGCGGCGCTGCCACGGATGATGTGACGACGCGCCGTCACTCCCACTCGATCGTGCCGGGCGGCTTCGACGTATAGTCATACACGACGCGGTTGATGCCCTGCACCTCGTTGATGATGCGCGTCGCGCAGCGGCTCAAGAAACTGGCGTCGAAGGGGTAGATGTCGGCGGTCATGCCATCGGTCGAGGTGACGGCGCGGAGCGCGCAGACATGGTCGTACGTCCGCCCGTCACCCATCACCCCGACGGTCTTCACGGGGAGCAGCACGGCGAACGCCTGCCAGATCGCATCATACAACCCGACATTGCGGATTTCTTCAAGATACACGGCGTCGGCCTTGCGCAGGATGTCGCAGCGTTCCTTGCTGACTTCGCCCGGAATACGGATCGCGAGGCCGGGGCCGGGGAAGGGGTGGCGACCGACGAAAATGTCGGGCAGGCCCAGCTCCTTGCCGAGCAGGCGGACCTCGTCCTTGAACAGCTCGCGCAGCGGCTCGACCAGCTGCATGTTCATCCGCTCGGGCAGGCCGCCGACATTGTGGTGGCTCTTGATCGTGACGCTCGGCCCGCCGGTGAAGCTCACCGATTCAATCACGTCGGGATAGAGCGTTCCTTGCGCCAGGAAATCGGCGCCGCCGATCTTCTTCGCTTCCTCCTCGAAGACGTTGATGAACTCGGCGCCGATGAACTTGCGCTTCTTTTCGGGGTCGGTGACGCCCGCAAGGCCCGCCATGAAGCGCTCCTCGGCGTCCACCACGACGAGCGGGATGTTGTAATGATCGCGGAACAGGCGCTCGACCTGTTCGCGTTCGTTCATGCGCAGAAGGCCGTGGTCGACGAAGACGCAGGTCAGCTGTTCGCCGACCGCTTCGTGGATCAGCACCGCGGCGACCGCGCTGTCGACCCCGCCCGACAGGCCGCACAGTACACGCTGGTCGCCGACCTGGGCGCGGATTTCGGCGATTTTCGTGGCGCGGAACTCGGCCATCGTCCAGTCGCCCGAACAGCAGCAGACGTGGCGGACGAAATTGGCGATCAGCTTCGCGCCGTCGGGCGTGTGGACAACTTCGGGGTGGAATTGCGTGCCATAATAGCGGCGCTCGTCGTCGGCGATCAGCGCAAAAGGTGCGCCATCGCTGATCGCGACGATGCGGAAACCGGGGGCGAATTTCGTGACGCGATCGCCGTGGCTCATCCACACCTGATGCCGCTCGCCGACTTCCCATAATCCGTCGAACAGCACGCAAGGTTCGGTGACGGTCAGGAAAGCGCGGCCGAATTCGCCGTCGCGTTCGCCGTCGGCGCCGCCGGGCTCGACCCGCCCGCCAAGCTGCTGGCTCATCACCTGCTGGCCGTAACAGATGCCGAGGATGGGCAGGCCGCTGTCGAATACCGACTGCGGCGCGCGCGGGCTGCCGTCGGCGGGAACCGAAGCAGGGGAGCCCGACAGGATCACGCCCTTGGGTTGCAGCCGTTCGAGTGCGGCTTCGGCGGCGCTGAATGGAACGATCTCGCTATAGACGCCGGCCTCGCGGACGCGGCGGGCGATGAGCTGGGTGACTTGCGATCCGAAGTCGATGATCAGGATCGATTCAGGGGCGGCAGAGGAGTCGGGAGTCGGCATGGCTGGCCGATAAGGAAGCCGGGCCATGCTGTCCAGCCGTCGATACGGGCCGTCCGTCGAACAAGCATCGCCCCGACATATTGTTGCGACAATTGCGACATAAGTGAACGCCCAACAAAGAATGGCGTCAGCGGGTGTTAAGCTCGCGACCTGCAAATGAAAAACCAAGACAGAAAAGAACAAGGCTCTCCCCCATGAATAATGCCCGTCTTTCGATTTCTGTGCGTGCTGCTCTGCTGGCGGCTGGCGGGTCCTTTGCGCTGCCCGTTGTGGCGCAGGCGCCGATTGGCCAGCCGGTGGCCGCCGCGGTAGCCGACCAACCCGCCGATCAGGTGCCCGCGGCGGCGGAAACGATCGACGACGGCTATGATGATTATGCCGAGGACGAGATCGTCGTCACCGCGCCGCGCCTTGCGGGCCAGCTCGACACCGACATCAAGGCCGAAGCCGAACTCGATGAAGCCGCGATCGCCAGCTATGGCGTGTCGAACGTCGCCGAATTGCTCGCAGCGCTGGCGCCGCAGACGCGATCGGGGCGCGGGCGTGGTGGCGGGCGGCCGATCATTCTCGTCAACGGGCGGCGCATCGGCGGCTTCGGAGAGGTCCGCAACCTGCCCCCCGAAGCGATCGCCAAGGTCGAAATCTTTCCCGAAGAAGTTGCGCTGCAATATGGCTATTCGGCCGACGAGCGCGTCGTCAATCTGGTTCTTAAACCCAATTTCCGGCAGGTTTCGGTCGAAGCCGAAGGAGGCATTCCGACGCAGGGCGGCTCTTTTCAGAATGAAATCGAGCCTAGCTTTCTCGTGATTACCGACCGCGGCCGTGTCAACATCAACGCCGGCTGGGAAAGCAAGTCGATGCTGCGCGAAAGCGAGCGCGACCTCGAATATGACGATCCGGCGCAGGCGGCCGAAGCTCCCGCGCGCAGTCTGATTGGCGCATCCGACGAATATCGCATCGACGCCACCATCCAGCGCAGCCTGAACAAGGTCACCGACGCGTCGATCAACCTGCGGCTCGACCAGACCGACACGCTGTCGCTGCTCGGACCCGGTCCGGGCGGCGTCGGCGATCCGCTGGAACGCGACAGCCGCGCGCGCAACCTGACGTCCACCGCCAGTGTCAACGGGATGCTCGGGGACTGGCGCTGGTCGGTCACGGGTAATTATGCCGACGCCGACCAGCGGACCTTTACCGACCGCATCGACGGTTCGGTCGACCGCTTCGACAGCAGCCAGCAGACTTTTGGCGGCAACGCCAACCTGTCGGGCACTGTGACCGAAGGGTGGGCGGGGCCGATCCGCCTGTCGATGACCGGCAGCTATTCGGGACTGCGCTTCAACAGCCGGTCGGAGCGCGCCGATGGAGTGACGACCACCAATCTGTCGCGCGATCTTCCCGGCGTGTTCGGATCGTTGACCGTGCCGCTGCTTGATCCCGATTACGAGGTCGGCAAGGTCGGTACGCTGTCGCTGACACTCAGCGGACAGGTCCAGAATCCAAGCGATTTCGCAGCGCTCAAAAGCTGGGGCGCGAATTTGAACTGGGGCGTTACCGACAGCCTGTCGCTGATCGCGAGCTATAACAGCGACGAGGCCGCACCGGGCATCCAGCAACTCGGCGCGGCGCCGCTGGTGACGCCGGCGGTGACCTATTACGACTTCGCCACCGGGCGCACAGTGCAGATCACGACGACGACCGGCGGCAATCCATTCCTGCTTGCCGAACAGCGCCGCGACCTCAAGCTGGGGCTGAACTGGTCTCCACCGATGGTCGACGGGCTGAGCTTGTCGGTCAACTACAACCGCAACAAAAGCTATGACACGGCAAACAGCTTCCCCTTGCTGACGCCGGAAATCGAGGCGGCATTTCCCGACCGCGTGACGCGCGATGCGAACGGCGTGCTCGTCGCGATCGATCAGCGGCCGGTCAATTTCGACCGTAGCGAAAATTCGCAGATCCGCTGGGGCCTTAACTTCGGCAAGAGCTTTGGGCAGTCCGAACAGCGTGCCGGTCCGCGCGGCCAGGGCGGGGAACGCGCCGGCGGGCGCGGTCGCGGCGGTATGGGGCGCATGTTGGGCGGCGGGCCGCAGGGTGGCCGCTGGCAGGTGTCGCTCTATCATACGCTCAAGCTCACCGACACGGTGCTGATCCGCCCCGGCGTGCCCGAACTCGATCTGCTCGGCGGATCGGCGACGGGCAGCGGCGGCGGGTCGAACCGCCACCTGCTCGAACTCGACGGCGGTGTCTTTTACAAGGGCATGGGCATGCGTTTGAGCGCGAAATATGACAGCGGCAGTTCAGTAACCGGCGGGAACGCAGGCGACCTTGACTTTGGTGACCTCGCGACTTTCAATCTGCGCTTCTTCGTCGGCTTCGACCAGCAACCCAAGCTGACCGAAAAACTGCCCTTCCTCAAAGGCTCGCGCCTGCGGCTGTCGATTGACAATCTGTTCGATGCGCAGCGCAAGATCACCGATGCGAACGGTGTGGTGCCGCTGAACTATCAGCCGGGATATATCGATCCGCTGGGCCGCTATATCGAGCTCGAGTGGCGCAAGACCTTTTAGGTGGTAAGGCCTGCGGTTCCCAATTCGGCGCCGGAGGCAGGGTCGACAGGAACGAAGGACAGCGCGCGCGCGAACTGCGCGGTGCAGCTTGTCCAGCTGTAACGCGCGCCGAGCGCCGCGGCGTCGCGGCGGTCGCACGCAAGCGCGCGGTCGATCGCACGGTCAAGATTTTCGTCGAGCGCGCCGGCATCCTCCGACACGATGTCACCTGGTCCGGGCACCGGGTAGGCAGCGACCGGCGTGCCGCAGCTAAGCGCCTCAATCACGACGAGGCCGAAGGTGTCGGTGCGGCTGGGAAAGACGAAGACGTCGGCGCCCGCATAGGCCGAAGCAAGCACCTCACCGTCGAGTTTTCCAAGGAACAGCGCGCCGGGATGGCGGGCCTTGAGGTCGGCGAGTGCGGGGCCGTCGCCGACGATGACTTTCGTGCCGGGCTGGTCGCACTCGAGGAAGGCGCCGATATTTTTCTCGACCGCAACGCGGCCGACATAAAGCTGGATCGGACGCGCGAGGGCGACATAGGCGGGATGCGGCGCGCGGTCGGGGTGGAACAGGCCGTGGTCGACGCCGCGTTCCCACATCATCGTTTGGGTAAGGCCTTGATCGGCCAGTTCGTCCGCCAAGCTGCGCGTCGCAACCATGACGTGCCGCGCGGGACGGTGGAACCAGCGGATGAAGCGCCAGACGACGGCGGGTGACACGGGCAATCGCGCCGCGACATATTCGGGAAAGCGCGTGTGGTAGGCGGTGGTGAAGGGAAAGCTGTTGTCGAGACACCAGCGTCGTGCCGCAAGCCCGAGCGGCCCTTCGGTCGAAATATGAATCGCCTGCGGGGCAAAGGCACGGATGCGGCGGCCGACCGCGCGCCGACCGGCAAAGGCGAGGCGAATTTCGGCATAGGAGGGGCAGGGGATCGATCGAAACAGCTCGGGCGAGATGATTTCCACATCATGCCCCGCGGCGTGAAGCTCGCCGATTGTCGCCTGGAGCGTGCGGACGACGCCGTTGACCTGCGGCTCCCACGCGTCGGTGACGATCAATATCCTCATGCGGCGGCGGGCAGTGCGAGCTGCGTCGGCGCGCTCCGCGCGGCGACTTCTTTTGCCCAATGGAGGATATCCATCCGTCCGTCATGATGCTCCACCAGCGCGGTGCAACCCTCGACCCAGTCACCGTCATTATAATATTCGGTGCCTTCGATCTCGCGCATCTCGGCGCTGTGGATGTGGCCGCAGACGACCCCGTCGACCCCGCGCGAGCGCGCCGCATGGGCAACGACTTCCTCGTAGCGGCCGATGAATTGCACCGCATTCTTGACCTTGTGCTTGGCGACCATCGACAGTGACCAATAGGGCAGGCCGAGCTTGCCGCGGAACCAGTTGACCACGACATTGCACTTCATCAGCGTGGTGTAGGCGGCGTCGCCGACGAAGGCGAGCCAGCGGTGCGCCAGCATCACCGCGTCGAATTCGTCGCCGTGGACGATCAGCAGCTTGCGGCCGTCAGCGGTCTCGTGGATCGCCTCGCGGCGGATTTCGACCCCGCCGAAATCGAAGCCGTCGAAAGGGCGCACCATCTCGTCATGGTTGCCGGGGACATAGACGACGCGGGTACCGCGCTTCGCCCGCTTCAGCACGCGCCAGACCACGTCATTATGCTCGGGCGGCCAAAAATGGCGTTTCTTGAGCCGCCAGCCGTCGATGATGTCGCCGACCAGGTACAGCGTTTCGCAATCGACATGGTCGAAAAAGTCGATCAGCAGCGGCGCATTGCACCCCCGCGTACCAAGATGGATGTCGCTGACCCACACCGTGCGATAGCTCCGCCGTTCGCCGATCACGCGCTCGGGGATATGCGGTTCGGTCGAAAAAGGGTCGGCAAATCGGGCGGGTATCGGCAGGGTCGAAATCGATGCCATGTCTCACTCCGTAAGCAGCCTTTGGCTGCCCCCGGCCTAGACAGGAGTTTTGTTACACTGTGCGATTCAGAACCGCGTCGGTTCGGGGACGGTTCGAAGGCGGTTTGGTGACAGGGGGACGATTTTATCGCCGTCATTGCGAGGAGCCGGAGGCGACGCGGCAATCCAGAGTAGGCGTAAACCGCTCTGGATTGCTTCGCTTCGCTCGCAATGACGCCGTTTAGGATCACGTTCGCCGGATGACCAAATTCCTGATTTCGCTCATATCTTCCATTGCAAAGCGCACACCTTCGCGGCCGAGGCCGCTGTCCTTCACCCCGCCATAGGGCATATTGTCGACGCGGTAGGAGGAGACATCGTTGACGACGATGCCGCCTACGTCGAGATCGTCCCACGCTTCCAGTATCTTGTGGATGTCGCGTGTGAAGATGCCGGCTTGCAGGCCGAATTTGCTATCGTTCACGTCGGCGAGCGCCGCCTTCCAGTCGGTGAATTTCGACAGGATGACCACGGGGCCAAAGGCTTCCTCGCGCACGACGTCGGTATCGGCGGGAACATTTTCGAGCAAGGTCGCTTCAAGCATATTGCCGTCGCAACCGCCGCCCGCGAGCAGCGTTGCGCCCGCCGCGACCGCGTCGTCGATCCAGCCCTTCAGCCGCTGCGCTTCCTTGGCGGAGATCATCGGGCCGATGAAGGTGTTGCGATGCTTGGGATCGCCCGATTTCAGAGACTTGACCCGCGCGGTGAGCATGTCGCGGAATTTGTCGTAAACGTCGGCGTGGATGATCGCGCGCTGCACATGGATGCAGCTTTGCCCCGATTGGTAATAGCCGCCGAAGATGATGCGTTCGAGCGCATGATCGAGGTCGGCGTCGCTGTCGACAACCACCGCGGCGTTGCCGCCGAGTTCGAGCACTACCTTTTTCTTCCCCGCCTTGACCTTCAATTCCCAGCCGACGCCGGGCGAGCCGGTGAAGCTGAGCAGCTTCAACCGCTCGTCGGTGGTGAACAGGTCGGCGCCGTCGCGGCTTGCGGGCAAGATGCTGAACGCGCCTTCAGGCAGCACGTCGCATTCGGCGAGCACCTCGCCCATGATGATCGCGCCAAGCGGAGTCAGCGATGCGGGCTTCATCACAAAGGGACACCCCATCGCGATCGCGGGCGCAATCTTGTGCGCGGCGAGGTTGAGCGGGAAGTTGAACGGCGAGATGAAGCTGCACGGCCCGATCGGCACACGCTTCCACATCCCGATATAGCCCTTGGCGCGCGGCGAAATGTCGAGGGGCTGCACCTCGCCATAATTGCGCGTCGCTTCCTCGGCGGCGATGCGGAAGGTGTCGATCAGGCGGGTCACCTCGCCCTCGCTGTCGGCGATAGGCTTGCCCGCCTCGACGCAGAGCGCATAGGCCAGTTCGTCAAACCGCTCCTGAAAGCGTGCAACACAGTGGGCGAGCACGTCGCGTTTCTCGTAACTCGCGAGCCGCGCCATCGGCTCTGCGGCGCGCACGGCGCCGGCGATCGCTTCATCGATGACGTCGGGGGTCGCGAGCGCGGTGCGAAAGGCGACCTCGCCGGTGAACTTGTCGGTGACGACGAGGTCGCTGTTCGGCTGCGCGGCCTTGTTGTTGAGATAGAGCGGGTAGACGTCTTTCAACTTCATTTTACAAATCTCCGTACCCCGGCGAAAGCCGGGGTCCAGGGCTGGAACGCGCGACGGCCGGGCAAGGACGCTCTGGACCCCGGCTTTCGCCGGGGTGCAGGAGGCGAAAGGTCAAAGCTCCTTTGAAAGCCTCTTGATGTCATTATTCAAAATCTGGTCATTCTCCGAATAATCGACCGGGCAGTCGATCAGATGCACGCCCGGCGTGTCGAGGCAATTTGCGAGCAAGGCTTTGAGATGCGCGGCGCTCTCCACGCGGTGGCCGTTCGCGCCATAGCTTTCGGCATATTTGACGAAATCGGGGTTGCCATAGGTCAGCCCCCAATCCTTGAAGCCCATGTTCGCCTGTTTCCAGCGGATCATCCCGTAGCTGTTGTCGTTGAGGATCAGCACGGTGAGATTGAGGCCGAGGCGCACCGCGGTCTCCATTTCTTGACTGTTCATCATGAAGCCGCCGTCGCCGCAGATCGCCATCACCTTGCGGTCGGGATAGAGCATTGCCGACATCATTGCGCTCGGCAGCCCCGCACCCATCGTCGCGAGCGCATTGTCGAGCAGCACGGTGTTCGGCTTGCACGCTGTATAGCCCCGCGCGAACCAGATTTTATAGACGCCATTGTCGAGGCAGATGATGCCGTCGTCGGGCATCGCGTCGCGGACCGACTGCACCAGATGCGGCGGAAAGATCGGGAAGCGGTCGTCCTTGGCGAGCGGCGCGGTATGCTCGACCTCGGCCTGGCGATAGGCGAGCAGATGGTCGAATTTCCAGCCGCCATTGGGAACGATGTCCTCCTTCATCTGCCACACCGCGTTGGCGATGTCGCCGATCACCTCGATGTGGGGGAAATAGACGGGATCGACCTCGGCGGTCTTGGTCGACACATGGATCACCGTCGGCCCGCCGCGCTGCATGAAGAAGGGCGGCTTTTCGATCACATCGTGCCCCAGGTTGACGATGCAGTCCGACGCCTCGACCGCGCGGTGGACGAAATCGCCCGCCGACAAGGCCGCGCAGCCGAGGAATTTCGGATGCCGCTCGTCGATCACGCCCTTGCCGAGCTGGGTGGTCAGAAAGGGGATGCCCGTCTTTTCGATGAATTGCAGCAGCATCCGGCTGGTCATCGTGCGGTTTGCGCCCGCGCCGATGACGAGCACGGGCGACTTCGCCTTTTCGAGCGCCTTCACGGCTTCGCGGATCGATTTGACGTCCGCCGTGGGCCGGCGGACATGGCTGCGCTTCAGCGGCAAGCTGTCGGTATGTTCGTCGGCGATGTCCTCGGGAAGCTCGATATGCACCGCGCCGGGCTTTTCTTCTTCGGCGAGGCGGAAGGCCTCGCGCACGCGGCTGGGGATATTGTCCGACGAGGCCATCTGGTGGGTGAATTTGGTGATCGGCAACATCATCGCGACGACGTCGAGGATCTGGAAGCGCCCCTGTTTGGACTTCTTGATTGGCTTTTGGCCGGTAATCATCATCATCGGCATCCCGCCGAGCTGCGCATAGGCCGCGGCGGTGACAAAGTTGGTCGCGCCGGGGCCGAGCGTCGCGAGGCAGACGCCGGTCTTGCCCGTGTGGCGACCATAGGTTGCGGCCATAAAGCCCGCGCCCTGTTCGTGGCGAGTCAGGATCAGCTTGATCTTCTTCGATCGCGACAGGCTGTCGAGGAAGTCGAGATTTTCCTCGCCCGGCACGCCGAAAATATATTCGACGCCTTCTTCCTCAAGGCATTCGATGAACAGGTCGGATGCTTTCTTCATGCGTGTCGCCCCCTCAAGCCGCGCACCGTGCTGGTGCGGCCCCAGATCATGCCGGCGACCTCTCGGCATCCTATCGTCGCAGCGGCGCCCGTCGTAAGCCCGCGAGTCCCTGCTGCTTCACACAGGATTTGTAACGAGGGGGGCGGGGGTTGTCACGCGGGGTGTCTTTGCTTGCACTCATGGAGATTCGCGCAGAGGCCGCAGAGATCGCTGAGGGAAGCAAATTTTCCAAAGGCGCGGAAAACTGCGCAACTTCATTCGGAATCTCTGTTGAGAGCGACTTTCTTTGGGTGCGCGGCCGCGCTTAAAGCGACAAAAGATACGCATGGGCGCGCCGAAAATGTCTCCTTTGTGGCTTTGAGCGAAATCGCGTGCGGCGCCGTTGCCGCGGGTGTCTGGTCATGGGGGCGGGGCGTGGCATGGCGCATGGGCAGAAGCTAGTGCGGGACTATAGTGTAGGACAGAGATTTTCGGCGGCGGGGCGAGTTTGGGGTTGAGCAAGCCTTCACCGCAATTCAGTAATTCAGTTCCATGTAAAGCAGCGCTTGACATTTTGCATGTAAAGTAATACTTTCCATTCGTGGAGATCGAGAGCATCAGTCATAAAGCGCTGCGGCGGTTCGTCGAGACGGGCAAGCCGAAGGGCCTGTCGGGCGATCTGATCGATCGTCTGTCCAAAATGGTGAACTTCATCATCGCGGCAGAGACGATCGACGAACTCGGAACGCCGCCCAACTATGGCCTGCACCCCCTGACGGGGGACCGGGCCGGGACATGGGCGATGACCGTCACGCGCAATTGGCGGATGACATTCTCGATCGACGACCAGGGGGCGATTATCAACCTGGACTTGGAGGATTATCACTGATGGCTATCAAGGTTCACCCCTCTTTCGCGATTCACGCCGGCGAGTGGTTGAAGACCGAGATCGTCGAAGCGCATGGCGTATCGATCAATGACGTGGCGGAGGCGTTCGGCGTCAGCCGCCAGTCGGTGAGTGCCGTTCTGAATGGCCGCGCGGCGCTGACCGCCGATATGGCCATCCGCTTTGAGAAGGCGTTCGGCGTGAAGGCCGAGACGCTGCTGCGGATGCAGTCGCGCTACGAACTCGCCAAGGCGAGAGAGCATGAAGCCGACCTCGTCGTGAAGCGGCTGATCGCGGCTTGAGCCATCACGGCGGAGAGGGATAGATTTGCTTTGTTTCGAACTTGGTGTTGAATTCAGGGGTTAAGCGAGCCGTCGCTGTAATTTCATAACGTCATATTCCCGCGACCTTGCGTAGCGCCTTGTTCATACGCGACTGCCAGCCGGGGCCGCCAGCCTTGAAGGCTTCGAGCACTTCGGAGTCGAGCCGGATCGAGACGGCGACTTTAGTCTTGTCGGCTTTCGGCCGTCCGCTGACATTCCGGCGCATCTTGTCCGCCAGCGCGGGGAAGGCTTCGGCAAAAGGGCGCGCCTGCGCCAACTGCTCATCGGTCGCTTCCGGCGCGTCGGGATCACTGGCGATCATCCGCTGAATTTCCTTTTCGCTCGGGCGTCCGGTCGTTGTCATAACAGGCCTCTTTCCTTTTTGCTGGCGTGGCGCATCGAGATCACCGACACCCCTTCGGTGCCAAGAAGGGCGAACACCACCGCAATCGTTCCATCGTCGAGTCGCCCGATCGCCATATGCCGACCACCCTTCGCCGGGATCACCTGAGCCGACCGGAAAAACTCTTCCGACAGGTCGGCGAAATCGAAACCGTGCTTGGCGAGATTGATCTGACGCTTCGATTCGTCCCAGAGGATCATTGGGGGTTATTGTATATACATAATATGTGGAGGTCAATCGACGTCGAACAATCCCGCCAATTGCTCCACCATAGTGCCACCCAGCTGCTCGGCATCCATGATCGTCACCGCGCGGCTGTAGTAGCGCGTTACATCGTGGCCGATGCCGATTGCGCAGAGTTCGACGGGGGAGCGGTTTTCGATCCATTCGATGACCTGGCGCAGATGCTGGTCGAGATAGGCGCCGTGGTTGACCGACAGCGTGCTGTCGTCGACCGGTGCTCCGTCCGAAATCACCATCAGGATGCGGCGTTCCTCTGGCCGGCTGATAATCCGCTGGTGCGCCCACATCAGCGCTTCGCCGTCGATATTTTCCTTGAGCAGCCCTTCACGCATCATCAGCCCCAGCGACTTGCGCGCGCGGCGATAGGGTTCGTCGGCGGGCTTGTAGATGATGTGGCGGAGGTCGTTGAGGCGGCCGGGGTGTGCGGGGCGGCCCGCGGTGAGCCAGTCCTCGCGGCTCTGTCCGCCCTTCCATGTACGCGTGGTGAAGCCGAGGATTTCGGTCTTGACGCCGCAGCGTTCGAGCGTTCGCGCGAGGATGTCGGCGCTGATCGCGGCGATGCTGATTGGGCGTCCGCGCATCGATCCGCTATTGTCGATGAGCAGCGAGACGACGGTGTCGCGGAAGTCGGTGTCGCGCTCGATCTTGTAGGACAGCGACTGGCCGGGGGAGACGATGACGCGCGCGAGCCGTGCGGCGTCGAGCTGCCCCTCCTCCTGATCGAAATCCCATGCGCGGTTCTGCTGCGCCATCAGGCGGCGCTGGAGCCGGTTCGCGAGCTTGGTCACCGCGCCCTGCAGATGCTGCATCTGCTGGTCGAGATAGGCGCGCAGGCGGGTGAGTTCGTCGGCGTCGCAAAGCTCGGTCGCGGCGATGATCTCGTCATGCTTTTCGGTAAAGCGGAGGTAGTTGAAGTCGGGAATGTCGCTCGGCAGACGGTTGGGGCGGACGGGCAGCATCCCTTCGTCACCTTCGCCGCCCATTTCGGGTTCGCCGTCGGCCTCCATTTCCTGCGCGTCGGGGTCGCTGTCGCCGTCGTCGGCCTGATCGCCTGCCATTTCGGCGCGGGCGTCGACCTGGCTTTCACCGGAGCCGCCGTCTTCGCTTTCCTGTTCTTCCTGACTCTCCTCAGCTTCGGTCTGATCCTCTTCGCCGCCATCCTCGGCGCCTTCCTCCAGCGGCTCGTCGCTCTGGATGAGGTCGAGGTGGCGGAGCGCGATTTTCGCGGTTTCAGCGAACGCCGCCTGATCGTCGAGCAGCATCGACAGCGCGGTCAAATCGCCGCCCGCCTCCTTGCTGATCCATTCGCGCACCAAGGACAGGCCGGTCTCGGTCCCCTGCGGCGCGCGTTCGCCGGTCAGCGCCTCGCGCAGCATCAACTCGAGCGCGCTCGACATCGGCACGTCGGCCCGGTCCTGCGCGCGGCTGATCGGGTCCGACCGCATCCGCATCGCAAGGCTGGCCGCGAGATTGCCGCGCATCCCCGCCATATGCCGCGCGCCCAGCGCCTCGACCCGTGCGCGTTCCATCGCATCGAAGGCCGCGGCGGCGATCGGCTCGGCGGGACGCGCCGCATTGTGAATCTTGTCGCTATGATGCTTCATCCGCAGCGCATAGCCATCGGCGAAACCGCGTGCCTCGGCGACCTGATCGGCGGGGAGCGTGCGCGACGGGGTCGGCACCTTGATCGCCTTGCCGACCTGCGCGGGGGCATCGGCGGTGAAGCCCACCTCGACCTCGGCATCGCGGGTGACCGCGCGCGCGACGCTCGACAGCGCGGCCTTGAAATCGTCGAGGGGAGATTGGGTGGACATTTCGAGTCGGCTCTAAACAGCTTTGATGCGGGAAGGAAGAGTGTCGGATCATGTCCCTCCCCATCGTCACCCCGGACTTGATCCGGGGTCCATGCCTTCGCTCGCCGAATGGACCCCGGATCAAGTCCGGGGTGACGAAAGTGGATGTAGGTGGCGGCGTAGCTAAGCTCGCTTGACGTCGTGCATGCACAGGCGCATCGGCGCGATATGAGCTCCCCCGCACTCTCCCCCATGAAACGCCCGTGGGTCGTCATCGCCTGTGCCGCTTTCATCGTCACGCTGGCGATGGGCGTGCGCCAGTCGTTCGGCCTGTTCCTGCCGCAGATGAGCGTCGACATCGGCATCAGTCGCTCGGATTTCGGGCTTGCGCTGGCGCTTCAGAACCTGCTGTTCGGGCTCGTCCAGCCGTTTGTCGGCGCGCTCGCCGACAAGCATGGCGCGGGACGGATCGTCTTTTTCGGGGCGCTTCTCTATGCACTCGGGTTGATCGGCGCGGCGTTCGCGACCGACGCGATCGGGCTGCATCTGAGCTTCGGCCTTCTGATCGGCATGGCGCAGTCGGCAACGACCTTCGTCATCGTATTGGGCGCGGTCGGCCGCGTCGTCAGTGCTGAAAAGCGCGGCACCGCGTTCGGCATCGTCACCGCGGGCGGTTCCCTCGGGCAATTCCTAGTCGTGCCGTTGGCGTCGATGCTGCTCGGCGACATCGGCTATCACCAGACGCTGTGGATCATGGCGGGGCTGGTTGCACTGTGCGGCCTGCTGGCGATCGGGGTTGCGGGGCGCGCCGACGGCGGCGCAAGCCTGACCCTGGAGGTCGAGCAAAGCGCGCGCGAGGCGCTGCGCGAGGCGGCGGTTCACCGCGGGTACTGGCTGCTCAACGCGGGCTTTTTCGTCTGCGGCTTTCACATCGCTTTCATCGCGACGCACCTGCCCGCCTATCTCGACGACAAGGGGCTGGGGATCGAGATCGGCGCGCAGGTGCTGGCGCTTGTCGGGCTGTTCAACATCCTCGGTTCCTATGTGTTTGGCCGCGCGGGTGATGTGATGCGCCAGAAATATGTGCTGTCGGCGCTTTACACCGCGCGCGCGGCGGTGATCGCGCTTTTTCTGTTCCTGCCGCTGACCCATGCGAGCGCGCTCGCCTTCGCCGGCGCGATGGGTTTCCTGTGGCTCGGCACGATCCCGCTCACCAGCGGGATCGTCGGGCGCATCTTCGGCGTCCGACACCTGTCGATGCTGTATGGCATCGTCTTTCTCAGCCATCAGATCGGCAGCTTCTTTGGTGCGTGGATGGCGGGGCTGATCTTCGATGCGACGGGCAGCTATAACATCGCGTGGGGCTTTGCGATCGCGCTCGGGCTGTTCGCGGGGCTTGTCCACCTCCCGATCGCCGACACGCCGGTCAAACGGTTGCAGGCGGCATGAAAGTGGCGCGGCAGGATGCGGCTGCGCTGGCGCTGTTCGCCGCGATCGCGGTCGGTGGCCTGTGGCTGTGGACCGGCGAGGGGCCGGCCGTATGGCTCGCCGATTTTGCGGTGATGTGCGGTTTTTGACGGCTCAGCGGTCGTCGTCCGCCTCGGCGGTCCGATGGCAGATCGCTTCATGCTCTTCTTTGGTCAGCGCCGGGTCGGGCTGCAGCCGGAACACATGGGCCCACGGCGTCGCTACACGTTCGGGCCGTATCTGCTTGCCTGCGACAACATCAATGAAATCGCGGCAGGCGGGCGCGCTCAGCAGGAAATTGCTGTGGCCCGTCGAGCCGCGCGACACGTCGGTTGTGTCGATCACCGTCAGTCCGGCACGCGGTGCCGGATAGCAGCGTTCGGGGAAGCCCTTCGCCTTGAGGTCGGCAGCCTCGAACGGATTGAAACAATAAGGCGAGCCCAGTCGCGGATAGCCGTGGATCGCGCGCGAAGCCGCGAGCGCCTTGTCGGCGCGCGACGTGTAGATGGTGATCCGCCGGTCTTTCGCGACGCGCCGCGCCGACAGCACCTCTTCCTCGATGTCGCGTTCGAACGTTTCGCGGTCGATGTCGGGCGAAGCGAGGATGATGTTCGAGATATTGCTGCTGTCGGCATCGCTCGATGCACGATCGACGTAGGCGACCGCGGGGATGACGAGCCGTGCGCCGAGGGAGTGCGAGACGATCACGATCTCCTTCACCCAGCGCTGTTCAGCGAGTGCTTTCAGGAAGTCGCGGAAGTTGCGGACGTCGTGATACATGTTCGTTTCATCGACGACATAGCTCAGCAGCTTGCCCTGCGACGGCCAGCTATATTCGATGATCGGCCCGTCGAACCCCGTCATTCGCGCGATCTGCGCCGCGTCCTTCGACGTGGTCGAGAAATTCTCGCGATAACCGTGGACATAGAGCAGCACGCGGCCCTGCCGCCGGTCGGTCTCGGCCTGCAGCGCGCGCCACCAGTCGGGCGCCGCCTGAAACGCGAGCGGGGGCAGGAAGCGCTTTTTCTTGCCCACCACGACCTCGCGCGGCGCGTTGAAGCGGCCGTAACGCACGCTGTCGCTGCGGTGATGCAGCAGCTCGATCTCGCTCGTGCGGCAGTCGGGCAGGCGGCTCGTCGCAAAAAAATGGGGGAGCGCCCCGCCATCGACGACTGCGCCGGGCTGGGCATTGCAGCGCGGGTCGGCAACATAGTCGGCGTGGCGGATCTTGCCGTAATCGACCGCCGCAATGCTGCACCCGGCAAGCGGGACGAAGGCAACCGCGGCAAGGAGGCGACGGGTTAGGGATACAGCAAAAACGCGCTGATGGAGGCAGAGCATGGCGGCGATGCTGGCAGACGATTTCCGGCATTGGAAGCCGGAAAAAGGAATGCTCTATCTGTATTGACTGAATAACACACGTTGTTATGCAGATCACGGCTTATGTTTGAGTGCCATAAAACGGGAGGCGCCCTTGACCCTGATTGCCGCGCTGATGCTCGCCGCCACCGCGCCGACCGGCACTCCTGCAGCGTCGTCGACCTATGTACCGAGCTTTGATCCGAGCGGGCTAAAGGATAATGTCGGCGGCCCGCCGGGCGAGGTGCTGGTCCTCGGAACGCCGCATCTTTCTAGCTTTCCAAAGAATTTTCAGGCGGAAAACCTGGGTCCGCTGCTCGATCGCCTCGCCGCCTGGCGGCCGCAGATGATCGCCATTGAGGCCGTATCGGGAGCGCAATGCGAAATGCTGCTGCGCTATGCGTCGGTTTATCCCGATGCTTACAAAAGTTATTGCTGGAATCCCGAACCCGCGCGCGAGGCGACGGGGCTCGATGTTCCGGCTGCTACCGCCGAGGCCGAAAAATTGCTTGCAACTTGGCCCGAAAATCCCACCGCCGCCCAGCGGCGGCGCCTGGCTGCGGTATTTCTGGCCGGCGGCGAACAGGCGTCTGCGGTTGTGCAATGGTTGCAACTGCCAATTGCCGAGCGCCAGCCGGGCGAGGGACTCAATGACTTGCTTGTCGAACGACTGAACGAACTCGTGAGTCGGCGGAACGAAAATTATCTGATCGGCGCGGCGCTTGCCGCACGGCTCGGGCTCCAGCGTGTCCATTCGGTCGACGACCACAGCGCCGACTTTTCGTCTGAATCGTCGGAGGATGAAGCCGCTTATGGTACCGCGGTGCAGCGCGCATGGGACAATCCTGCCACCGCAAAGCGCAGGGCGATCGATGATGAATTGATGAAGCGGCTCGATGGCGAAGGCGTGCTTGCCATCTACCGTGACTATAATAGCGAGCACTCGATGCGGCTCATTTTTGAAAGCGATTTCGGTGCCGCCGTCGCTGGCGTGTCACCCAAAAATCATACACGGCGCTATTCGGGATGGTGGGAAACACGCAACCTGCGGATGGTCGCCAATATCCGCCGCGCCATGGCACGCCAGCCCGGCACGCGGATGCTCGCGATCGTGGGCGCATCGCACAAGGGCTATTACGAAGCCTATCTGCACATGATGCACGACATCAACCTGGTCGACGCCGAAGCCATGCTGAAATAGTCGGCAGGGCTTTGAACGGCCTCTCTATTTTCCGACGACGCTTTCAGGCAAATCCTCGCCGAATACGCGCTGATAATATTCGGCGACGATCATCCGTTCGGCTTCGTCGCATTTGTTGAGGAAAGACAGGCGGAAGGCGAAACCGATATTGTGGAAGATCGCAGTATTCTGCGCCCAGCTGATCACCGTGCGCGGCGACATGACGGTCGAGATGTCGCCATTGATGAAACCCTGCCGCGTCAGATCGGCGACCTTGACCATATTGGCGACGGTCGTGTCGTCTGTGTCGGGCACCTTGGCGAGGACGATCGCGCTTTCGGTGGCGGCGGGCAGATAGTTGAGCGTGACGACGATGTTCCAGCGGTCCATCTGGCCCTGGTTGATCTGCTGCGTGCCGTGATAGAGGCCGCTCGTGTCGCCGAGGCCAACGGTGTTCGCGGTCGAGAAAAGGCGGAAATACGGATTGGGGCGGATCACGCGATTCTGGTCGAGCAGGGTCAGCTTGCCCTCGGTCTCGAGCACGCGCTGGATCACGAACATCACGTCGGGGCGGCCCGCGTCATATTCGTCGAAAACCAGCGCGGTCGGGGTTTGCAGCGCCCAAGGAAGCAGGCCTTCGCGGAACTCGGTGACCTGCTGGCCGTCGCGCAGGACGATCGCGTCGCGACCGACAAGATCTATGCGGCTGATATGCGCGTCGAGGTTGACGCGGATGCACGGCCATTTGAGTCGCGCGGCAACCTGTTCGATATGCGTCGATTTGCCGGTGCCGTGATAGCCCTGCACCATCACGCGGCGGTTATATTTGAATCCGGCCAGGATCGCGAGCGTCGTGTCGCCGTCGAAGACATAGGCGGGGTCGAGGTCGGGCACGCGCGCGTCGGCCTCGCTGAATGCCGGCACCTTCATGTCGATGTCGACGCCGAACATCTCGCGCGCGTCGACCTCCGTATCGGGCGCGGCCAGCAGCGTCGATCCGTGATGGTCGGGGAGGCTGTTCGGAATATCGGTCATGTTGTCTGTCGCCTTAAAATCATGCCCCTTCTCCCTTGAGGGGAGAAGGATACGGAGCCTTGCCGCGGAGCGGCTAGGCGCAGTTGGATGAGGGTGAGCGGCGCGCCGCGCCGCGCGAGCCTGCGGCTCGCATACCCCTCACCCAGCTACGACTAGCCAGCAAGCTGGCAAGTCTTCGCAACCCTCTCCCTCAAGGGGAGAGGGAGGGTCGGGCTGCCGCGGTATCGCTGTCCGTTTCAGCTTGCAACGCCTTTTCAGAGGAGGCCGAGCGCCTTCATCACTGCCGACTGATCGTAATAGGGACGCTCGCAGATGATCTTGTCGCTGCCGGGGGCAAATTCGAAGCTTGCGGCCATGCGGATACGAAACGCCTTGCCTGTCGGTTCGATCGTGCGCGGGCCCAGCTTCAGCGGCCCGAGATGCGTGCCGGTCAGCCAGAATTCGACAAGCACCGTATCGCTTTCAGCGTCGGCGGCGATCGCGATGACGTCGTTGGCCTGATCGGGAAAGGGTTCGCGCGACGAAGCAAAATAGGACCGCACCGCGGCCTCGCCGTCAAAAACGGTGCCGGGGCCCATCAATTCGTAGCGCGGATGATCAAAGGTCGCGATGACACCGTCCCAATCGTGCGTGATCTCCAGCGCCATATGAAGGCGCACCGCCTCAATCCGTGCTTCGTTAAGATCGGTCATCGCCCCTCTCCCCTATGCAAACACCCTACTCTTTCTCAGCAATTGATAGGCTTCTACTACCTGACTCAGCCGGGTTTCGAAACTGCGATTTCCACCATTCCGGTCCGGATGATATTTGCGCACGAGCTCGCTGTAGCGGCGGCGCAGCGCGGCGCGGTCGGCATCGGCGGCAAGGCCCATCAACTGCATCGCGGCATGTTCTTCGCGCGAGAGGGCGGGGTTGGCCGCCTCACGATGCGCTTCGTCCATCCGCTGCCGGAACCGCGCGCCGAGCGCGTCCATCGGATCCCTGAAATCCGCCCAGCGCGGTGGCAGGTCGGCGCTGCCCGCCGCGCGAAAGGCACGGCTTTCGGTTTCCCAGCCGGCGGTGGGGGACTGTGCCGCCATGATCTGATCGGCGCTCATCCCTTCGAAGAAATTATAACCCGCGTTGAATTCGCGGACATGGTCGAGGCACAGCCAGCGATAGGGGGGCGGACCGTCGGGCGAGCGATGCGCCGATGCGGGCGCGCGAAATTCGCCGGGCTCGCGGCAACCGGGCACGGCGCAGGGTTCCGCGCGCGGGACGCGGCCATGAAAGCGGGAGGGGCGGGTGGAGGACGGCAAGAGAGGCTTTCGGGGATAGGGAGGTCTTATAATTTGGCGACGAAGCGCTTATGGTCAACCCTATGAGCAGCAAAGGTCCCGTACAGCAAGAGATGGAAAGCCTGCTCGCCGCAGCCTTTCCCGACGCCAATTTCACCGTCAGCAACGACAGCGCCAAGCATCATGGCCACGCCGGCGACGATGGCAGCGGCGAATCGCATTTCAGCCTGGCCATTGAATGGGCAGGCTTTGCCGGCATGAACCGCGTTATGCGGCAGCGCGCCGTTAACCGGGCGCTCGGCGACCTGCCGGGGCAGCGGGTCCACGCGCTCGCGATCCGCGCAACGGCGCCGGGCGAATAGCGGCGCGAATGGCAGAACATCGCATCTATGGCATGAGCTTTGCCAGCGTCTATCTGCATTATGTGGCCAAGGCCGAGCGCAAGGGGCGCACGAGGGAGGAGGTCGACGAGGTCATTCGCTGGCTGACCGGCTATAGCCAAAAGGCGTTGGAGGGGCAGATTGCAGCCCAGACCGACATTAAGGGCTTTTTTGGTGAGGCGCCCGCGATGAATCAGGCGCGCGATCAGATCAAGGGCGTCGTCTGCGGTATCCGCGTCGAAAATATCGAAGAACCGCTGATGCGCGAGATCCGCTATCTCGACAAGCTGATCGACGAGCTGGCGAAAGGCAAGGCGATGGAAAAAATCTTGCGTGCCCCCGGGCCCGCCGAACGCTGAGCCCTGCGAAAGGATAAGGCATGGTTACCGTCATCACCCCTTCGACCCACGACATCGGCGCGTTCGAGGTGCGGCGATCGCTGCCGAACAAGGCGCGCACGATGGTGGGGCCCTTCATCTTTGTCGACCAGTTCGGCCCGGCACATTTCGACATCGGCAAGGGGATGGATGTGCGGCCGCACCCGCACATCAACCTCGCCACCGTCACTTATTTGTTCGAAGGCGCAATCGATCATCGCGACAGCCTCGGCACCTATGCGACGATCCGCCCGGGCGCGTGCAACCTGATGACCGCCGGGCGCGGCATCGTGCATTCGGAGCGTACGCCCGAGGCCGAGCGCGCGACCGGGTCGGCGATTTCGGGGATGCAAACCTGGCTTGCGCTGCCCGACGGCAAGGAAGAAATCGATCCGGCGTTCGAGCATGTTGCGAAGAACGACCTGCCGCTGGTCGAGGATAATGGGGTGTCGGCGCGCATCATCATGGGCAGCCTGTGGGGTGCGACGTCGCCGATCACGCAGCACAGCGCCACCATCTATGCCGATATATTGATGAACCCCGGCGCGACGATCCCGATCGATGCCGACGCCGACGAGCGCGCGGTGCTTGTGGCGCTGGGTGATGCGACGCTCGATGACGAGCCGCTCGAACGCCATAGCCTCTATATATTGAAGCCGGGCGAGGCGATGGTGCTGCGCGCGACCAGCGACACGCGGGTGATGCTGCTGGGCGGGGAGGCTTTTGCGACGCCGCGGCATGTGTGGTGGAATTTCGTGAGCTCGTCGCGTGACCGGATCAACGAGGCGAAGCACGACTGGAAAGAAGGCAAATTTCCGCTCGTTCCGGGTGATAGCGAAGAATTCATACCCATTCCCGAAGTGCCGAAGACGGTCAGCTATCCCTGAGGGGTGGGCGACGGCTTATTTTTCACCCTCCAGCGCCGTTCCTGCCAGCCGCCCATTGACCCCTCATTAACCAATATCCGCCATAGCTTCGCGATCATTCAGGGACGTGGGTACGCAATGAAATTCGATCCGATCAATTCGGCGGCGCCGATCCTCGACGAGTCGGTCGCAAGCGACTGCGGCGCGCTGGCGGTCGGGTGCAGCGATGCGGCCGGACGGATCAAGCGCGCGACCGACCAGATGGACCGTCAGGTCGCCGAACTCGGTCGGCTGGAGGATTATGTCGTCAGCCTGGAGGCCGATCAGCGCCAGATCGCCGATTCAACCGACGAAGCCAAGCTGCTGTCGGCGCGGGCGTGCGAACAGCTCGATGCCGGTGCCGAGCGCGTCAATACGGCAGTCAGCGAATTCCGGTCGGTGATCGATCTGGTTGCACGGCTGGGCACGCACGTCACCAATTTCGCCGCGGTGATGGAGCAGGTGCAGCAGGTCAGCCAGTCGATCGAATCGATCGCCAAGACCACCAACATGCTCGCGCTCAATGCCGCGATCGAGGCCGAGCGCGCCGGCGACGCCGGGCGCACCTTTGCCGTCGTCGCGGCCGAGGTGAAGAAACTGGCGCAGAACACGCGCGGCGCCACCGACGAAATCCGCCGCTCGATCGGCAGCCTTGCCGCCGAGGCGAGCGGGCTCGTCACCGAGATTCAGTCGGGGGTCGAACAGTCGAGCCGCGCCGAGGCGCAGTTCGAAACGATCACCGATGCGCTTCACGATGCGACGCACCTCGTGGCGCTGCTCGACGACCAGAGCGACCGAATCGCGCAGTCGAGCGCGATGGTTCATGCCAACGGCGCCAAGGTGCGCGAAGCGCTTGACCGCGTCGTCACGTCGGTGCGCGACAATAGTTCGACGCTGGCGGGCACGCGCGATTCGATCCTGTCGATGGAGCAGGTGTCCAACCGCATGTTCAACGCGGTGATCTCCGCCGGCGTCAGCCCGCAGGATTCGGCGGTCGTCGCGCTTGCGGCAAAGGTGCGCGACGAATTTACGGCAATCGCAGAGCGTGCGATCGCAAATGGCACGCTGACGATGGAGCAGCTGTTCGATACAGATTATGTGCGCGTGCCGGGGTCGAACCCCGAACGCTTTCGCACCAGCCTGTGCGATTGGGCCGACGCCAACTGGCGCCCGCTGTTCGATCGCGTCGTCGCCCAGCATCCCGAGGTAAAAATGTCGTCCGCCGGAGACATGAACGGCTTTCTCCCCACGCACATCACCGATTGTTCGCGCGCGCCGACCGGCGATATCGAGCATGACACGGCGCATTGCCGCAACGGCCGCATCCTTCTCGACGCGACCGACGCGGCGGCAAAGAGCAGTACGGCGCCCTTTTTCATGGCGGTATATCGGCAGGAAGGCGACGGCACCAACTATGTCACCGTGCGCAACGTCTATATGCCGGTGACGATCAACGGTCGCCGCTGGGGCGATGTTGAAGTGGCATACCAGCTTTAACGCTGCGTCCCCGGCGGCGGAGGCTGCCGCGGATATTGCTCCATCGCTGGATCGATAATCGCACCCGGGGGGGCTTCGTCGGTCCAGATCGCGACGGTCGGTTTAAGCCCGTGATCGTCGAGCAAGCCAAGCCGGACGGCGCGGATGTGCGGACCTGCAGAAGACGCAGCATAAAGCTGCGTGCCGCACGCCGGGCAAAAGGACCAGATGATCTCGCGGCCGCTCGCCGCCATTCGGCGGTTCGATGCGACCTCGCCGGTCACCGCAATATCGGCAGTCAGGAAAATACCATTGTGCGACGGCCCGCCCCCGGCGAGCTTTTGGCAATTGGCGCACCAGCATTGCCGCACAACCATCGGTTCGCCGTCGATACGAATGGAAACCGCGTTGCAGGCGCAGCGACCGCCATAGGCCATCGCGTCAGCCCCCTTGGCGCCGCGCCATGAAGGCAAGCTTTTCAAACAGCATCACGTCCTGCTCATTCTTGAGCAATGCTCCGTGGAGCGGCGGGATCGCCTTGCCCACGTCGCGGTTCTGGAGCACCTCGAGGGGCATGTCCTCGGCCAGCAGCAGTTTCAGCCAGTCGATCAATTCGCTCGTCGAGGGTTTTTTCTTGAGCCCCGGCACCTCGCGCACGTCGTAGAAAATGTCCATCGCGCGGCTGACCAGCGTCTTCTGGATGCCGGGAAAATGGACCTCGACGATTTCGGCCATCGTGTCGCGGTCGGGAAATTTGATGTAGTGGAAGAAACAGCGGCGCAGGAAGGCGTCGGGCAGTTCCTTTTCATTGTTCGACGTAATGACGACGATCGGGCGTTCCCTGGCGGTGATCGTCTCATCGGTTTCATAAACGTGGAACGCCATGCGATCGAGTTCCTGAAGTAGGTCGTTCGGGAATTCGATGTCGGCCTTGTCGATCTCGTCGATCAGCAGGACGGGCAGTTTGGGCGAGGTGAAGGCCTCCCACAATTTGCCGCGCTTGATGTAATTGCGGATGTCGTGGACGCGCTCTTCGCCGAGCTGGCCATCGCGCAGGCGCGCCACCGCGTCATATTCGTAAAGGCCCTGCTGCGCCTTGGTCGTCGATTTGATGTTCCAGGTGATCAGCGGCGCGTCGAAGGCCTTGGCAATTTCCTCGGCCAGCACGGTCTTGCCGGTGCCGGGTTCGCCCTTCACGAGCAAGGGACGGCGGAGCAGCGTCGCGGCATTGACGGCGACCTTGAGGTCGTCGGTGGCGATATAGGCGCTGGTTCCTTCAAAGCGCATGGGCAGGCTGCCTTTCCCTTAACGTGAACGTCAAGAAGGCATAGCGGGGGCGGGGGGAGGGTGCAAGCGATGCAGAAGAATCGTCGCCCCCGCGAAGGCGGGGCCCGTCAGCGGCTCTGCTCGGCGGCGCGGCGTAAACTGCCAGCGGCCCCCGCCTTTGCGGGGGCGACGTTTTCAAGGATGCGCGCGGCTGGCGGCGCGCGCCGACATCAGATCCCACAGCCCGCTGTGCTGCGCGATCAGTTGCTGCGCGCCAAACAGCATCGCGCGTTCGACTGGAGGCGTATCGCCGATGCTGGCAGCGAGCCGTGCGGTCCCCGGCAGATCGGGAAGCGAACAGGCGGGTGGCGCAAGGTCAAGCCGCTGCGCGCTGATGTCGAGCAGCACGCGGATCGTCCGCCAGTCGAGCGTTAGTGCGATCGCGGCGCCGAGCGCGCAGCCTTGACGGTCCGATTCGGCGAGCATGTCGAGCGCCTTGCGCTGCGCCGCAACCGCGGCTTCGCATTGTGCCTGGCCCTGCGTGCTCGGCACCGGGCCGACCGCCGAGGCGATCTTCGACAGAAAAGCGCGCTCGTCGGCAAAGGCTGCCGCGGCCTGATCCATCCATGCGCGCGACGCCGGATCGATCGCCTTGCGCGCAGCATTGTCGATGACGCCGGGGTAGCGGCCGTGCAGCAGGCACAGGAAATGGACCGCGTCGGCGAGGTTGCGCATCGCATCGGCGCCGCTCGACAGCGCGCCCGAACGGACGTGCGGATGCGCGCCGGTCCCGTCGCTCGCAACGATCGCGTCGAGCAGTTCGGCGGCGCCGCGCGTCGTTGTCCGGGGTTGGGGCGACTGGCTCAACGCAGAATCCTCTCAGGAGCATGGGCCGGAACCCAAGCCGGTGGAATGGCTGGCGAACAGTCATAGGTGAACGTCGTAAACGACGCGTTTAAACGAGAAGAAGGGAATTGTAGATCGAGTGTTTCAGTCAGGGACAGCGGCCAACGCAGACGCGGACCGAAAGGCAAAGGGACCGGCGAGCCCAGTGGAAGCTCGTCGGTCCCTTTCATGACGCCGGGCGGCGCCATCGGAGCGAAGCGGCGGACTCGGGGAGAGGGAGAACCCGGCCGCTTCCACTCAAGCTGCGAGTGCGAGTTCCTCGGCCTTCTGCGCCTGCGGGGCGCCGCTCTCGGTCACGCTCGATGCCGGTGCGATGGACGCGGAGGCTTTGGCGGGGAAGAGCAAGCGCGAGGCAAGCACGAGAAGGCCCAGCCCGAAATAGGCGGCGAAGCTTTGCACCGGGAAGAAGAAGAGCGGAGCGATGAATGCCAGGCGCAGATACAGCGGGTTGAAGCCGAAATCCTGGCCCACGGCCTCGCAGATACCGAAGAAGGTGTCGCGGCGGCGGAAGAGATTGGTGGTTTCGTTCTGCATTTTCTCGTCTTTCGTCTGGCTGCGGGCTCAGCCCCGCGCTCATGCCGCAATCTTCGCAAGCAGCGTGCCAATTATGCGGATGTGTGGATTTCCGGCCAATTTGACCGCCGCGCCGTCCAAGAGGCGGCACGTGGTCCGGGAAAATGTCCCATCAGTCGGGAAATGCCGCCATCAGTCTGTATCTTTTTTCATGGCATGAACTCGGGGGAGAGCGCCGCCGATATGGGCGGCAGCACGCTTCCTACAAGAGGTGCATGAAAAAACGGCGACCGGTTAGACCGGCCGCCGTGAAAATTCGATGAACGTCGTCAGAGAGTTACAGACGGTGCCTACTGATCGAGGAAGCTCCGCATCTTGCGGCTGCGCGATGGGTGCTTCAGCTTGCGGAGCGCCTTGGCCTCAATCTGGCGGATACGTTCGCGGGTCACGCTGAACTGCTGGCCGACTTCCTCCAGCGTATGGTCGGTGTTCATGCCGATGCCAAAACGCATCCGCAGCACGCGTTCCTCGCGCGGGGTTAGCGACGCCAGGACGCGAGTGACGGTCTCTTTCAGGTTCGACTGCACCGCGGCATCGACCGGGATCACCGCATTCTTGTCCTCGATGAAATCGCCGAGGTGGCTGTCTTCCTCGTCGCCGATCGGCGTTTCGAGGCTGATCGGCTCCTTGGCGATCTTCATCACCTTGCGAACCTTTTCGAGCGGCATCGACAGACGCTCGGCCATTTCCTCGGGCGTCGGCTCGCGGCCGCTTTCGTGGAGGAACTGGCGGCTGCACCGGACCAGCTTGTTGATCGTCTCAATCATATGGACCGGGATGCGGATCGTGCGCGCCTGGTCGGCGATCGAGCGGGTGATCGCCTGGCGGATCCACCAGGTCGCATAGGTCGAGAATTTATAGCCGCGGCGGTACTCGAATTTATCGACCGCCTTCATCAAACCAATATTCCCTTCCTGAATCAGGTCGAGGAACTGGAGGCCGCGGTTCGTATATTTCTTGGCGATCGAGATGACGAGGCGCAGGTTCGCCTCGACCATTTCCTTCTTGGCGATGCGCGCTTCACGCTCGCCTTTCTGGACCATGTTCACGACGCGGCGGAATTCGGTGAGGCTCATGCCCGCGGCCTGCGCGATTTCCGAAATCTCGATGCGGATGCGGTCGACTGCACCGGCCTCGTTTTCAGCGAAGGCGGCCCATTTCTTGTCGAGACCCGACACCTGATCGAGCCAGTTTTCTTCCAGCTCGCGCCCGACATAATTGTCGAGGAACGACTTGCGCGGCACCTTGTGGCGCTCGGCAAGACGCAGCATCTGCCCGCCCAGCGCGGTCAGACGGCGGTTGTAGCTGTAGAGCTGGTCGACGAGATATTCGATCTTCGTGCCGTGGAACTGCACGCTTTCGACCTGCGCGGTCAGTTCCTCGCGCAGCTTGTGATATTTCTTCTCCGACGCCGCGGGGAATTCCTCGCCCGACGACAAGGCCTCGAGCCGCGATTCCTGAAGCTTCTGGAACGCCTTGAAGCTCTTGGTGATGTTGGCGAATTTCTCGAGCGCGTCGGGTTTCAACAGCTCTTCCATCGCCGCGAGGCTGAGGGTGTTGTCTTCCTCGTCTTCCTCGAAGCTTTCGCGCTTGCCCGATGTGCCCTCGCCATCCTCGTCGTCCGAATCGGCCGAAGGCTCTTCCTCGACCTCATCCTCGTCCTTGAACGAGACGCCGGCGGTCTTTTCGCTGATCTCGCCGTCATCCTCGGCGCCTTCGTCATCGAGGTTTTCGGGCGCGGGATCTTTCGACAGCATCGCTTCGAGGTCGACGATCTCGCGCAGCTGCATGTCGCCGTTGTTGAGCGCGTTCGACCATTCGATGATCGCGTTGAAGGTCAGCGGGCTTTCGCAGAGCCCGAGGATCATCGTATCGCGGCCCGCCTCGATGCGCTTTGCGATCGCGATTTCGCCCTCGCGGCTGAGAAGCTCGACCGCGCCCATTTCGCGAAGATACATGCGAACGGGGTCGTCCGTGCGATCGACCGTTTCCTTCTTCTTTTCGATCGCGGGGTTCGACACCGACCCCGTGCCGGCCGAAACATCGACTTCGTCGTCGGTTTCCTGCTCGGCCTCTTCCTGCACATCCTCGTCGCTTTCGACGATGTTGATGCCCATGTCGGAAATCGCCGACATGATGTCCTCGATCTGCTCGGACGACATTTCGTCCTGCGGCAGCGCCGCATTGAGCTCGTCATAGGTCAGATAACCGCGCTTCTTGCCGCGCGCGATCAGCTTTTTGACGTCGGCCTCGTTAAGGTCGATCAGCGGGGCGTCGGTGTCGGCTTCGGTGTTTTTGGTGGCCATTTATTCATCCTGCCTGAAGGGGCATTTACGGGTCGTTACTGGCTGCGGCTGTCGGACAGCGCGGCCAGGCGGCGGGTCAGATCCTCGTCCATCGCGCGCAGCTTTTGCTGCCGCGCATGGCCTTCGTCGTCCATCGTGCGCATATAATCCGCAGTCGCCTCGGCTAGCCGGGCACGGATTTCGGGCTGCGTCACGAGCACGCCGATATATTCGTCAAGGTCGCGCAGCGCGTTTTCGCGTGCTGCATCAACCTCTTCGCCTTCGAGCCGTCGATTGAACGAGAAGTGCATTCCATCGGCTCTGAGCAATGTCATCGCCCTATTATACACTTTCATCGGCTCCAATATGGCAAGCAACCCCTCGCAATCAAGCCCTTCGCGGGCATTTGCGATGTCAAGCATCAGCCCGAGCAGTTCGGCGTCGCCGGAATCGGGGATCGCGAGGCGGATCAGCGCCTCTTCGTTGCGCCGGATTGCCTCCGGATAGCGGAGCAATCCGGCGAGCAAAGCCGCGGCGAGCGGCCCCGCGATGCCCGTCTGGCCGAGCGCGCGCGTTTCCTCGCCGGGCGGCTGGAGTCGCGGGTCGGGTTGAAAACGGCGGCCGCCGCGTCCCGGCCCCGGCGCCCACGGAACGCGCGGGCCGCGCTCGGGGCGCGCCCTCGCGAACAGGGCGTCGATTTTTTCGCGGAACGCCTCGCGATAATGATGGCGCACATCGGCATCCTCGATCGCGTCGGCGTGCGCGAGCAGCCGGGTCTTGAGCGCCGCGCGCTCCTCCGGCGTCGCAAGCGGGCCTGCGGCGACCTCGTGCGCCCACAAGCGTTCGACGAGCGGCTGCGCGTCGGCCAGGACCGCCGCGAAGCCGTCGGCGCCCTTGGAGCGCACCAGATCGTCGGGGTCCTGCCCGGGGGGCAGCGTCGCAAAGGCGAGGCTGAAACCGGGGCGAAGCAGCGGCAGCGCGCGCGTCGCGGCGCGCATCGCCGCCTTCTGCCCCGCGCTGTCGCCGTCGAGGCAGAGGATGGGCACCGGCACCATGCGCCACAGCATCGCGAGCTGGTTCTCGGTGAGTGCAGTCCCCAGCGGCGCGACGGCGTCGGCGATCCCCGCCTCGGCGAGCGCGATGACGTCCATATAGCCCTCGACGACGATGATCCGGTTCGTCTGGCGCGAGGCGGGCGAGGCCTTGTCGAGATTGTAGAGCGTGCGCCCCTTGTCGAACAAAGGCGTGTCGGGCGAGTTCAGATATTTGGGCTCGCCGTCGCCCAATATACGCCCGCCGAAGGCGATCACCCGCCCGCGCGCATCGCGGATCGGGATCATCAGGCGGCCGCGGAAGCGGTCGTAGGGCTCCTTGTCCTCGACCGCGATGAGCATGCCCGATTCGACGAGCATCGCGGTCGGGAATTTCTTGAGCGCTTCTTTCAGTGCGCTGCGGCTATCGGGGGCGAGGCCGAAGCCGAAGGCCTTGCGAGTCGCCTCCGAAATGCCGCGCTTGGCGAGATAGTCGCGCGCCGGGGCGCCGTTGCTGCTGCCGAGCTGCTGGGTGAACCAGTCGGCCGCGGCCTGCGTCACATCGCGCAGGCTCGCCTGCTCCTCGGCCTTTTTCGCGGCGCGCGGGTCGGGGGCGGGGACGTCCATCCCGGCTTCGGCCGCGAGTTCCTTGACCGCATCCATGAACGACAGGCCGCGCTGGTCGGTCATCCAGCGGATCGCATCGCCGTGGGCCGAGCAACCAAAGCAGTGATAGAATCCCTTTTCGTCGTTGATCGTGAAGCTGGGCGTCTTTTCGTTATGGAATGGGCAGCAGGCTTTATACTCGCGGCCGGCGCGGGTGACCTTTACCGTGCGGCCGATGAGGGTCGACAATGTGATGCGCGAGCGCAGTTCGTCGAGCCATTGGGGGGTGAGGGTCATGGGTTGCCCTCCGGGTCGGCCTGACCCCCACCCCCGTTCGTGTCGAGCGCAGTCGAGACACGTTGGCTCCCGGCCTCACGTCCCTCGACTTCGCTCGGGACGAACGGGGAGGGAGGGCGTTCTTTTGGAGCGCAGGAGAGATCGGGGCGTTCGTGAGGGGGTTTCGCGAAATGGCTCACCATTTCCCAGTCACCACGGATCAGCGCCTCCTTTTTCGCGCGCGACCAAGGCTTGATCCGGCGCTCCGCTTCCAGCGCTTCGATCCGGGTTGCGAAATACTGCGACCAGACCAAAGTCACCGGCCTCCGCCGCGAGGTGAAATCGCAAAATCCGCCGTGCTGATGCTGGGCGATGCGGCGTTCCAGATGGTCCGTGTGTCCCGTGTAATAGCGACCGTCGGAACAGAGCAGGATGTAGGTCCAGAACGCCATCCTAACTCTCTACCCGTTCGTGTCGAGCGAAGTCGAGACACGTTGGCGCCCGGCCTCACGTCCCTCGACTTCGCTCGGGACGAACGGAGACGGGGTGAGTGGCCGCCCCTTAGGACAACGCCGCCTTCACCCACCCGCTCGCCTTGCTCATATCGAGCTGCGAGCCCAGCCGGTCCTTCACCGCGGCCATCACCTTGCCCATATCCTTCAGGCTTTCCGCGCCCAGCTCCACGACGATCGCCTTGATCGCCGCAACCGCCTCATCATCGCTCAGCTGCGCGGGCAGGAAATCCTCGATCACCGCGACTTCGGCCGCCTCGATGTCGGCCAGTTCCTGCCGCCCGCCCTGTTCGTACATGGTGATCGATTCGCGGCGCTGCTTGACCATTTTCTGCAAAACGTCAGTCACCAGCACATCGTCGTCGGCCGGCGCGGTGCCGGTGCGCAGTTCGATGTCCTTGTCCTTGATCTTGGCCAGCATCAGCCGGATCGTGCCCAGGCGCGCCTTGTCGCCGCTCTTCATCGCGGCAACCTGCGCAGCCTTGATGTCATCGCGAATCATGCGTGTCCCCATGGCTCTCAAATTTCGGAAAGGCCCTCTCTAGCGGGAAGATTCCAAATCCGATAGCTTGTGAATCACTTTTTTGGCGCCTAATTGGTCGGCCGTTTAGCCCCCCGTCCGGAGCATGTTAAATGGCATCAGCCAACCCCCCAGTCGCGCCCAAAGCCGCCTCGCAAAGCCAGCCATCTGGCGCGACCGGCGTCCTCGTCCTTGCCGACGGCACGATCCTGTGGGGCGTGGGTTATGGCGCTGAGGGTGCGGCAGTAGGCGAGATTTGTTTCAATACGTCGATGACCGGTTATCAGGAGATACTGACCGACCCGAGCTACGCGGGCCAGGTCATCACCTTCACCTTTCCCCACATCGGTAATGTCGGCGCGAACCCGGAAGATATGGAGCGCGGCGTGCATGGTGCGCTTGGATGCATCACGCGCGAGCTGCCCACGCAGCCCAGCAATTTCCGCAGCGTCCAGACGCTGCCCGAATGGATGGCGGAACAGGGCGTCATCGGCCTTGCGGGTATCGACACGCGCGCGCTGACGCGCCGCATCCGCGATGCGGGCGCGCCGAACGGGGTGATTGCGCATCGTGCAGACGGCAAGTTCGACGTGGACGAGCTGCTGGCGATGGCGCGGAGCTGGTCGGGGCTGGAGGGCATGGACCTGGCGAAGACGGTCAGCCGGACGGATACGGGGGCGTGGGATGCGGGAACGTGGGTGCTGGGCAAGGGCTATGTCTCTCCCCTCCCGCCTGCGGGAGGGGTCGGGGGTGGGCCGACTTCTGCACCGACATCCGAGACTTCGCCCACCCCTAACCCCTCCCGCAAGCGGGAGGGGGACAGCAGACCCCATGTCGTCGCGATCGACTATGGCGCGAAGGACAATATCTTCCGCAATCTGGTAAAGGCCGGCGCGCGCGTCACCGTGGTGCCCGCGACGGCGACCCTCGACGAGGTGCTGGCGCTGGAGCCCGCGGGCGTGTTCCTGTCGAACGGCCCCGGCGATCCGGCGGCGACGGGCGAATATGCCGTGCCGGTGATCAAGGGGCTGCTCGACCGCAATGTCCCGATCTTTGGCATCTGCCTCGGCCACCAGCTGCTCGCGCTCGCCGCAGGGGCACGGACGGTGAAGATGCATCAGGGTCACCGCGGCGCGAACCATCCGGTCCAGCGCGTCGGCGGGGATTTCGCCGACGGCGTGGTCGAGATCACCAGCATGAACCATGGCTTTGCGGTCGACGCATTGACGCTGCCTGGCGGCGTGGTCGAGACGCACAAGAGCCTGTTCGACGGATCGAACTGCGGTATCGCGATCACCGGCAAGAAGGCGTTCAGCGTGCAATATCACCCCGAGGCGAGCCCGGGGCCGCAGGACAGCTTCTATCTGTTCGAGAAGTTTGTGGGTGGGCTGAAGTGATCACAGCCGCTGGTTATATATATCTTGCGTTGGCGGTGGTGGGGCAGGCTGCCCCAATCGATCCGGCCTCTCCTCCATCGACGCTCGTTTTCGAGTTCCCTGACGGCGTTCGGGGAGGATATGGGAATATCCAAGGAACGGGGTCGCGGCCTGACTTTGCGGGTCCCCACTTTCTGCTGGAACAAATCCGAAAATGTGGCGCAACCGATGCTAGATACTCGGATGTGGAGATTTCGCATCGTCGGCTAATTCTGGCTTCGAGCACGGCACGCGACCCTGAAATCGTTTCATGCGTGACGCGCTCCGTACCGTCCCATTTTTCCGTGTTCACAACGCCAAAGGACTCTCCGCGAAAATAATCTCCCCTTCCGGGAGTTCTAGTTCTCGCCTCTAAATGCCTGCCGATAAGGTCCAATAATGCCCAAAAGAACCGACATCCAATCCATCCTCGTCATCGGCGCCGGCCCGATCGTTATCGGTCAGGCGTGCGAGTTCGATTATTCGGGGACGCAGGCGATCAAGGCGCTCAAGGAGGAGGGCTATCGCATCGTCCTCGTCAACTCCAATCCGGCGACGATCATGACCGATCCCGACCTCGCCGACGCCACTTATGTGGAGCCGATCACGCCCGAGATCGTCGCAAAGATCATCGCCAAGGAGCGCCCCGACGCGGTGCTGCCGACCATGGGTGGGCAGACCGCGCTCAACACCGCGCTGGCGCTGTTCAACGACGGGACGCTGGCGAAATATGGCGTCGAGATGATCGGCGCCGATGCCGAGGCAATCGACAAGGCCGAGGATCGGCAGAAATTCCGCGACGCGATGGACAAGATCGGGCTGGAAAGCGCGCGAAGCGGCGTCGCGCACACGCTCGACGAGGCCTTCGCGGTGCTCGAACGCACCGGGCTGCCGTCGATCATCCGCCCGTCGTTCACGCTGGGCGGCACCGGCGGCGGCATTGCGTATAACCGCGAGGAGTTCGAGCAGATCGTCCGCGGCGGCCTGACCGCATCGCCGACCACCGAAGTCCTGATCGAGGAATCGCTCCTCGGCTGGAAAGAATATGAGATGGAGGTGGTGCGCGACCGCAAGGACAATTGCATCATCATCTGTTCGATCGAAAATGTCGATCCGATGGGCGTGCATACCGGCGACAGCATCACCGTCGCCCCCGCGCTGACGCTGACCGACAAGGAATATCAGATCATGCGCAACGCGAGCATCGCGGTGCTGCGCGAGATCGGCGTCGAAACCGGCGGGTCGAACGTCCAGTTCGCGGTCAATCCGAAGGACGGCCGCCTGATCGTGATCGAGATGAACCCGCGCGTGTCGCGCTCATCGGCGCTCGCGTCGAAGGCGACGGGTTTCCCGATCGCCAAGGTCGCGGCAAAGCTGGCGGTCGGATACACGCTCGACGAGATCATGAACGACATCACCGGCGTCACCCCGGCGTCGTTCGAGCCGACGATCGACTATGTCGTCACCAAGATCCCGCGCTTTGCCTTTGAAAAATTCAAGGGCGCCGAGGCGGTGCTGTCGACTGCGATGAAGTCGGTCGGCGAGGTGATGGCGATCGGCCGCACCATCCATGAATCGATGCAAAAAGCGCTGCGCGGGCTGGAGACGGGGCTCTCGGGCTTCAATTTCGTCGATCGGTTGAAGGGCGCGACCCACGACCAGCTGCGCAGCGAGCTGGCCAAGGCGACTCCCGACCGGCTGCTCAATGCGGCGCAGGCGATCCGCGAAGGACTGCCGCTGTCGGAAATCAACCGCATCGCGGGTTACGACATGTGGTTCCTCGAACGCATCGCCGAGATTGTCGAGGCCGAGCAGCGGGTGTGCCGCGACGGACTGCCGCGCGATGCCGAAGGACTGCGCAAGCTCAAAGCAATGGGCTTTTCAGACAAGCGCCTCGCGTACCTCGCGCTCCAGTCGGCAAACCTGCAACCCGGTACCCGCCGCGCCACCGCGCGCGGCAGCGGGCTGATCCACGAGGCGGTGAAGGCGATGACGGGCGGCGTCACCGAGGGCGAGGTGCGCGCGCTGCGCCACAAGCTCGGCGTGCGGCCGGTGTTCAAGACGATCGACACCTGCGCCGCGGAGTTTCAGGCGAAGACGCCCTATCTCTATTCGACCTATGAGGCGCCGACCTTTGGCGAGCCCGAGAATGAGGCGAACCCGAGCGAGCGCCAGAAGATCGTCATCCTTGGCGGCGGTCCGAACCGGATCGGGCAGGGGATCGAGTTCGACTATTGCTGCTGCCACGCCTGCTTCGCCCTGGAGGAAGCGGGGTATGAGACGATCATGATCAACTGCAACCCGGAGACGGTGAGCACCGATTATGACACGTCGGACCGCCTCTATTTCGAGCCGCTGACGGCCGAGGACGTGCTCGAAATCCTGCACGTCGAGCAGTCGAAGGGCGAGCTGGTCGGTGTCATCGTCCAGTTCGGCGGCCAGACCCCGCTCAAGCTGGCGCAGGCGCTGGCGGAGGCCGGCATCCCGATCCTCGGCACCTCGCCCGACGCGATCGACCTCGCCGAAGACCGCGAACGCTTTGCGGCGCTGGTCAACAAGCTGAAGCTGAAGCAACCCGAAAACGGTATCGCGCGCAGCCGCGAAGAGGCGATCGCGGTCGCGACGCGCATCGGCTATCCGGTGTTGACGCGCCCGTCCTATGTGCTTGGCGGCCGCGCGATGGAGATCGTCGACGATCAGGCGCAGCTCGAAAATTATATCGAGACCGCGGTGCAGGTGTCGGGCGACTCGCCGGTGCTGATCGACCGCTATCTGCGCGACGCGATCGAAGTCGATGTCGATGCCTTGTGCGACGGCACCGATGTCGTCGTTGCGGGCGTGCTCCAGCATATCGAGGAAGCCGGGGTCCATTCGGGCGACAGCGCCTGCTCGATCCCGCCCTACAGTCTGTCCGCCAAGATCGTCGCCGAGATCGAGCGGCAGGCCGACGCGCTTGCGCGGGCATTGGAAGTCCGCGGCCTGATGAACATCCAGTTCGCGGTCAAGGATGACGAGGTCTATCTGATCGAGGTCAACCCGCGCGCCAGCCGCACCGTGCCGTTCGTAGCCAAAGCGGTGGGTTCGCCGATCGCCAAGATCGCCGCGCGCGTGATGGCGGGCGAAAAGCTCGCCGACCTGCCGAAGATCAACCGCGACATCAAACATGTCGCGGTGAAGGAAGCGGTGTTCCCCTTCGCGCGTTTCCCCGGCACCGACCCCGTGCTGTCGCCCGAGATGAAGTCCACCGGCGAAGTCATGGGAATCGATCGCGATTTCAACCTGGCCTTTGCGAAGGCACAGCTCGGCGCGGGCGACCGCCTGCCGACCGAGGGCCGCCTGTTCGTGTCGGTGAAGGACAGCGACAAGTCGCGCATCGTCGGCCCGGTCAAACAGCTGCGCGCCTGGGGGTGGAAGGTGATCGCGACCGGCGGCACCGCCGACTATCTTGCCGAGCAGGGGATTGACGTTGAGCGCGTGAACAAGGTCGCCGAAGGCCGCCCGCATATCGTCGATCGGATCAAGGACGGCGATGTGCAGCTGATCTTCAACACCACCGAGGGCTGGCAAAGCTTGCAGGATTCGCAGTCGATCCGCGCCTCGGCGCTTGGCGCCGACATCGCCTACTACACCACCGCCGCGGCCAGCGATGCCGCGGCGCAGGCGATCGGCGCGCTGCGCGCGCACAGTCTTGAAGTAAAGCCGCTTCAAGACTATTATTGAAGGACCGCTCCACCTCCCCGACATCACGGAAAAGCGGCACAGCCGCCCCGGCGAAGTTTCGCTGGCGGTGGATTATTGACGAAGGACAACAGGATAATGGCAAGCGTTGAAAAGGTACCGATGCTGCAGGAAGGCTATGAGAAGCTGACCGCGCAACTCGCGGCGCTCAAGGCCGAGCGACCGCTGATCGTCGATGCGATCGAGGAAGCGCGCGCGCACGGCGACCTTTCGGAAAATGCCGAATATCACGCCGCCAAGGAACGCCAGGGCCAGGTCGAAGCGACGATCGGCGACCTGGAGGACAAATTGTCGCGCGCGCAGGTGATCGACCCGACGACGCTGTCGGGCGACCGCATCGTGTTCGGCGCGACGGTCACGCTCGCCGACGAAGACAACAAGCCGGTGAAATATCAGATCGTCGGCCAGGCCGAGGCCGACGCGAAGGACGGTAAGATCAGTTATAATTCGCCGCTCGGTCGCGCGCTGATCGGCCGCCGCGTCGATGACGAGGTCGAGGTCACGGTGCCGTCGGGCGACAAATATTATCTGGTGACCAAGATCGAATTCATCTGATGGGTCGCGGGCGATGAAGCCGCAGGACGCGCCGCTGGTCACGGGCTATGCGCTGGCCTGCGTCATCCTGTTCGTCCTGCTCTGGATCACCGGGTTCCAGATCAATGCGATCGTGCGCGCGGGTTTCATTCCGGCGCGTTTCGGCCATGAATTAATCCTGCCGCCGGGAACGATCGTGCCCTTTGTGCTGACGCCGCTGACGTCGGCCTTCCTGCACGGCGGGGTGCTGCACATCGCCTTCAACATGGTCGTGTTGTTGTTCATCGGCCGCCAGTTGGAAGCACCCTTAGGCGCGAAGGCGATGGCGGTGTTGCTGCTCGCGGGCGCCTATGGCGGTGCGCTCGCCCAATATCTTGCCGATCCCTCCTCAGCCGTGCCGATGATCGGCGCGAGTGGAGCGATTTCGGCACTGATCGCGGTGTTCGCGCTGATCTTCAGCCGCTCGGAAGCGCCCGCGATCGGGCCGATCCCCAGCCACTGGGTGCGCGCCATCTGGCTCGCGGCGGCGTGGATCGGCGTGCAGATCCTGCTGGGCTTCGCGGGCGGCGCCGGGTTCGGCGCGATTGCGATCTGGGCGCATGTCGGGGGATTTCTTGCGGGCCTGCTCCTGGCTCGGCCGCTGCTGCGCTGGCGTTTCGGGGCGCGGTAGGGCTCACGTCCCGTTCGCATCGAGCGAAGTCGAGATGCCTTTCGACCATGCTCCACCTCGAAGGTGTCTCGACTTCGCTCGACACGAACGGATTTAGGTGCCGGCCAGCAACCCGCCCGCGAGCAGCATCGCAACGCGCACGTCAATACCGCAGCCTTCGGCGCGTTTCGCCGCAACGAAATCCTCGATCCCGTCCAGTGCGACGCGGTGGACGATGATGTCCTCGCCATCGACGCCGCCGCCGTCGCCGACCTTGGTCAACCCCGACGCCACTAGCAGCGTGAAGCTTTCGCTGACCATGCCCGGCGAGCTGCAGAATTCGCCGACGGTGCGCCAAGTCGCGGCGCGATAGCCCGTTTCCTCTTCCAGCTCGCGCGCCGCGGCGACCTCGGCGGCTTCGCCCGCGCTGTCATCGCCGACAAGCCCCGCGGGCAGTTCGAGGCAGCTTCGTTTCAAGGGCACGCGATATTGCTCGACCAGGATGACGTGGCGCCCTGCCGCGTCCTCGTCGATCGCGAGGATCACCGCGGCATGGATACCGCGCGAGCGCGCGACATATTCCCAATTGCCCTGTTGCTTGACGGTGACGAAGCGGCCTTCCCAGCGCGTCTCGATGGGCGTGTCGGGGGCAGGGCGGGTCATGTCAGATTTCGATCAGCCGGTCGCACAGCTCGTTCGGATTGCCGTCGCTTTTCGGGAAATGCGTGGCAAGCACCGCCCCGACCTGCCGCACCGCTTCCGCCATGCCCTCGCCGGGCTGGCCTGCGCGGATGCGTTCGATCAGCGCGGCCATCGCGTCGCCCCAGATATCGGGCGACACCTTCGACGCGATCGCCGCGTCGGCGACGATGTCGGCGCGATGCTCGGCCAGGCTGACGTAGAGGACGACGCCGGTGCGGCCGACCGTCTTTGCCTCCGTGCCGACCTTGAACAGGTCGATTGCGCGCGCGCGGGCGCGTCCGGCCTTGATCGACCGCGGCGTCAGCGCGAGCCGCAGCGGGCGCCAGAGCAAGATCAGCCATATACCGATCCATTTGACGACGCCCACGGCGATGACCGTGCCGAGCCACTCGTTTGCGGTCGGTTCGTGCCCCCAGCCGCCGCGCAAGGCATCGTAAAGGCTGCGATAGAAATCGGGGAACAGCGCGACGAGCGACATGGCGAGGAAGGCGCCGACGCTCGCCCAGACGAGCGCGACATCGTCATAATCGCTCGACTGCGCGGCGATGATCGTGACGATCTCGCCGTCGGTGTGGAGCTCGGCGGCCGCGACCGCATCGGTGACGATGCGGTGATCGGCTTCACTCACATGATTGACTTTGCGTGGCATGTTTCCCGTTTCCTACCAGCCGCCCGACGCGCCGCCGCCGCCGAAGCTGCCGCCGCCGCCCGAAAAGCCGCCGAAGCCGCCACCGCCAAAGCCGCCGCCACCGCCCCACGACGATCCACCGCCGCCGCCCCAATCGTCATTATCGCCCCAGATGATGATCGGCGCGGCGCCCCATGGGCTGCCGCGCCGCCCGCGGCGTTTGTTGCCGCGTCCGCGGCTCGCGAACCACGGGATGATGAAGAAGATGAGGACGATGAAGCCAAGGAAAAACAGCCCGCCGAAATTGCCGTCGTCGGCGCGGTCGCGTTCGGCGGCAGCGGCGGCCTGCGCGCGCGCGGCAGCTTCCTCGGGCGGCAGTTCGATCTGTTCGGCAATGGCGTTCACCCCGGCCTGGATGCCGCCGGGATAGTCGCCGTCCTTGAAACGCGGGGTGATCGTATCGCGGATGATCCGCCCCGACATCGCGTCGGTCAGCACGGGTTCGAGCCCCAGCCCGACCGCAATGTGCATCCGCCGCTCGTTCGGCGCGACCAGGAACACGACGCCATCGTCGCGCTCGGCATCGCCGATCCCCCATTCGCGGCCAAGGCGGTAGCCATAATCGGCAACATCGCGGCCCTCGAGGTCGCTGACCGTCGCGACGACAAGCTGGTGCCCGGTGCGTTTTTCAAGGTCGAGCAGCTGCGTGTTGAGCGCGGCTTCTTGGGCCGCGGGGATGATGTCCGCCTGATCGACGACGGGATTGCCCGCGAGCTTGGGGAAGGTTTGCGCGGCTACAGGGGCGGCAAGCAGCAGCAGCCCTGAAAGGGCCGCTGCTGCCAGCGAACGGAGCGGGGCGATGGCGCCCACCTTACTGTCCGAAATCGACCTTCGGCGCCTGGTTGGCGTTGGGAGTCACCGCGCGGTACGGCGTCATCGGCTGTGCGCCATGGACGATCTTGGCGCCGATGATATCGGGGAAGGTGCGGATCGTCGTATTATAATCCTGCACCGCCGCGTTATAATCCTGCACCGACACGTTGATACGGTTTTCGGTGCCTTCAAGCTGCGTCATCAGGTCAGCAAAGCGCGCCTGGCTCTTGAGGTCGGGATAGGCTTCGACGGTCACGAGCAGGCGGCCCAGCGCGCTCGATACATTGCCCTGCGCCTGCTGGAACGCCTGCACCTTTGCGGGATCGTCAAGGTCGTCGGTGCCAAGCTTGACCTGCGTCGCCGACGCGCGCGCCTGGATCACGCCTTCAAGCGTCGATTGCTCAATGTTCGCTGCGCCCTTGGCGGTTTCGACGAGGTTGGGGATCAGGTCGGCGCGCCGCTGATAGGCGGCCTCGACATTCGCCCATTTGGCCTTGGCGGCCTCTTCCTTGGTCGGCACGCTGTTGATGCCGCATGCGGACAGGCTCATCGCGGCGACAGGCAGGATCAACCAGCGGGCGTTGCGATAGGTCATGGTCATCAGGCTCCCTCCGGCGGCGTTTTGCCGCAACAATACACATAATAGGAAGCCGCTTGCCTTTGTGCAATCGCCGCGGCACCCTTTGCGCCAACACGCCATCATCGGGGTTTGACAAGATGCTGAATGAATTCAGGCAATTTATCGCGCGCGGCAATGTTATCGACCTTGCCGTCGGCGTCATCATCGGCGGCGCGTTCGCCACGATCACCAAATCGCTGACCGAGGACATTATCATGCCCGTCGTAGGCGCGATCTTTGGTGGGGTCGATTTTTCCAACATGTTCATCCGCCTTGGCCCGGTTCCGCAGGGCGTTTCGGCAACCGATTATGCCGCGCTGAAGGAGGCGGGGGTTGCGATGATCGGCTATGGCGCCTTCATCACAGCGACGATCAATTTCCTGATCCTTGCGTGGATCATCTTCCTTTTGGTGCGCGCGGTGAACCGGGTCGTGCGCAAGGCTCCCGATGCGCCTGCGGGACCGAGCGAGGTCGATCTGCTCACCGAAATCCGCGACGAATTGCGAAGGAAATAAGGGAGTTGAGCCGTTTGCGGGACGAATGGCCCGCCTGCGCTCTTTCCAAGCGCGGGCGGGTTTCCTATATAGGTCGTGTCGGTTTCGGCCGACTATGAGGATAAATGGTGTCGTGGAATAGACACAGCGGACCCGGGGGCAGTACCCGGCGGCTCCACCACAAACCCGCGTTTCTTCGATGGGCGCGCGGGTTTCTGACGGGGCCGAACCAGGATCGACGTGTGTTCAAAGACGATATTTTCTTCCGGGCTGAGTAACCCGTTCAAGGCTCAAAACCAATAAGTGCTAACGATAACGAAGCACTCGCTCTTGCTGCCTAACCGATAAGCCTCACGGCCTAAGGTTAGACAAATAGAACGCGGTTCGGACCGAACCGGGCAACAGAATCGGATACCAGCGGCTGGGGACGAGCCGGGCAACAGAATCGTCCCACCTTATCTGTCCGGCTGACCACGGCCCGCTCCCCACCCGACCTCCCATAGGCTACTATCGTCAGGGAGGTCGGGTGGGGGAGCGGGCCGGTGCCGTTTATCCTTCAGACATGCGCGCTTTCGCAGTGGCGATGATCGCCGAGCGCCTCGATCACCCGGCAATCGCCCGACAGGCCACCGCGGCAGCGGCCGACGATGCGCGTCAGTTCGTCGCGCAAGAGAGTAAGCTGCGCAATCTTCGCCTCGACCTGTTCCAGATGCGCCGTCGCAATCCGGTCGGCCTCGCCGCAGTCGCGCGCCGGATCGTCCGACAGGTCGAGCAGCGAGCGGATCTCCTCGATCGTGAAGCCGAGTTCGCGCGAATGGCGCACGAAGGTCAGCCGCGTGCGGTGCGGCTCGCCATAGCTGCGGTAATTGGCCGCGGTGCGCGCGGGCGCGGGCAGCAGGCCGATGCGCTCGTAATAGCGGATGGTTTCGATGTTGGTGCCGGTGGCACGCGACAGCTCGCCGATTTTCATGGCTTGACCCTGTAGTTGATACAGGGTGCATATAGGATACCGACTCGGAAACACCAAGGAGCCCGGACGATGGCTGATCATTGCTGCGGCAGCAAAAGCGGGACGACGGCGCTGAGCGATCCGCGCTGGCGCCGCATCTTGTGGATCGCGCTGGTCATCAACGCCGCGATGTTCGGGGTCGAGATCGTTGCGGGCGTCGCTGCGGATTCCCGTGCGCTTCAGGCCGATGCGCTCGATTTTCTGGGCGACAGCGCCAATTACGCGATCAGCCTGGGCGTGGCCGGCATGGCGCTCGCGTGGCGCGCGCGGGCCGCCTTATTCAAGGCAGTGACGATGCTGGCGTTCGGCCTGTGGGTGTTCGGCTCGGCGCTCTGGGGGTTTGTTACGGGCACCGCGCCGCACGCCGAGACGATGGGGATCATCGGCGCGCTGGCGCTGGTGGCCAATGTCGTCGTGGCGCTGATGCTCTATCGCTATCGCACGGGCGACGCGAACATGCGATCGGTCTGGATCTGCTCGCGCAACGATGCGATCGGCAATCTGGCGGTGATGGCGGCGGCGCTCGGCGTGTTCGGCACCGGGCAAAGCTGGCCTGACCTTGCCGTCGCCGCGATCATGGCCGCGCTTGCAATCTGGGGCAGCATCGAGGTGTTCCGCCAGGCACGCGGCGAGCTTGCCGTATCGACGACCTGACGCGACGACCGGGCCATAACCCTGGTCTATGCGGCGCGTAAATGTTGCCGCTTTGCGTGAGGCTCCCATGCGATAATCATATGTCCCGACCGTGGGCGTAACAATCGGCGCCGCGCGGGAAATCGATGGGCGCAGATGAGCAGAGGTTCGCCCTGGCAAAGAGAGTGGCGTGTCCGTAGCAGGTGGTTGCAGTGAGCGCGGGGGCCGTCGCGGCCGCTCTCACGATGGGCTGGCCAACGGGCGTCCTGCCGTCGAAAAGGCGCGCGGACCGGCGTGCTTGCCGGGCGGCTGCTGCGTTATCAGCGTCAAGCGAACTGGAGTTGTCCTGAATGACCGATACGAGCCTGCCGACCACTGTCCCCGAACCGCGTCCCGGCCCGCTGCGCCGTGCGCTGCGGTTTTGGTTTGGCATTGCCCTGTGGAAACGCATCCTCGGCGCGCTCGTCGTCGGGGCGGCGGTCGGCATGGCGTGGGGCGAAGGGGCAACGACGATCGGCTGGATTGGCGAGCTGTTCGTGCGGCTGATCCGGATGCTCGTCATCCCGCTCGTTTTCCTGACCATTGCATCGGGGGTGGCGGCGCTCGCCGATCCGAAGCGGCTCGGCAGCATCGGGGTCAAGACTCTGGCGATGTATGTCTTCACCACCGCGCTTGCGGTGACAACCGGTCTGATCGTCGCGACGCTGATCGCGCCGGGCGAAGGCGCGAGTTTTGCGGGAGCAATACCCAAGGCGGTCGCTGAGCCTCAGGATCCCGCGCGCATGTTTATCGAAATCATCCCCGACAACCCGATCGGCGCGATGGCGAGCGGCGCAACGCTGTCGGTCATCTTTTTCGCGATCCTTGTCGGCGCCGGGGTGATCGCGGCGGGGAAGGACGGCGAACCTGTCCAGCGCCTGCTCGCCAGCGGCTCCGAGGTGATGCTGCGCATCGTGGGTTTCGTGATGGAAACCGCGCCGCTCGGCGTCTTTGCGTTGATCGCGGTGGTGATGGGAACCAGCGGCCCGTCGAGCTTCCTGGCGGTACTCAAGCTCGCGGTCTGCGTGCTCACCGGGTCGATCATCGTCACGCTCGTCATCCATGGCGGAATCGTCGTACGCCTGCTTGCCTGGTTGCCGCCCTTGCCCTTTTTCCGGGGGATCGCCGACGCGATCATGGTCGGTTTTTCGACCTCCTCGTCGAGCGCAACCCTGCCTGTCGCGATCCGCGTTGCCGAGCGCAACCTCGGCGTTTCGCCGCCCGTTGCATCGACCGTGCTGCCGCTGGGCGCGACGATCGGCATGGACGGCGCGGCCATGTATGTCGCGATGCTGACCCTGTTTGCGGCGCAGGCGTTTGGCGTGCAGCTGACGCTGGCCGACTATCTGGTGATTGCCGGGACGACGACGATCGTCGCAATGGGTGTCGCGCCGGTGCCGTCGGGGTCGCTCTTCGTGCTCGCCGCGGTGCTCCACGCGATCGGCATTACGCCCGAACAGACCGCCATCGTCGTCGGCTTCATCCTGCCGTTCGACCGCATTCTCGACATGATCCGCACCGTTCCCAACGTCACCTCCGACCTGTCGATCGCCACTGCGGTCGCGCGGTGGGAGGGGGAGATGGATGTCGGCGTCTATCGTGCGCCCAACGACGAATGAGCTTATGGCCAGCGATCATCCGCTCGACGACGCAATTCCAGGAGTGACGCCATGACCGGACTTCCGCCCTTTCACATCGCTTTTCCTGTCCACGATCTCGACGCCGCGCGCCATTTTTATGGACAGGTGATGGGCTGCGCCGAAGGGCGGAGCGACACCGACTGGATCGACTTCAACCTTTATGGTCACCAGATCGTCGCGCATTGTGTCGGCGCAAGGCGTGATGCGGTCGCGGGGCATAATCCGGTCGACGGTCATTCGGTGCCCGTTCCACATTTCGGCGTCGTCCTGCCGCCCGCCGAATGGCGCGCGCTCGCCGAGCGGCTCCGCGCGGCAGGGGTTGAGTTTGTAATCGAACCCTATACACGCTTTGCGGGCGAGCCCGGTGAGCAATCGACGATGTTCTTTTACGATCCGTCGGGCAACGCGCTTGAGTTCAAGGCCTTCCGCGACATCGACCAGCTGTTCGCGACATAGAGGGGTGGGGCATGACGAGGGGAAAGTTCTTTAGGGAGGGCGTGGCGGCGCTCGCCCTGCTTTTTGGGGCGGGCCAATGCACGGTCGTTGCGGCGAGCGCCGCGCCGTTCGCGGCTGCTCCCGCTTCGCAGACGATGGCGAGCAAGAGCGTACCTTGAGCGGTAAGGTGGATCGAGCGGCTGCCAGCGGCCGCTTTACTGCCGCTGTTACTGAAGCTGCGCCCAATTAGCTCGTTGTCGAAAGCACGCGTGTATTCGAAGCGGCGTTGACGCTTGACGCCGCCGAGAACCGTTTCTGCCGCTCCGCACGATGCTGCGCATTTGCGGTGCAACGGAAGCGATCCTCGGCGACATCGCCTTTATCGCCTGGGACGAGGCTGTGGACAAAACCCCACCCTGACGATGTGACCCATCAGGCGGGCAGCAGAACGCCGTCGATCACATGGATTACGCCGTTCGACTGGATGACATCGGCGGTGCCGATCTTGGCCTTGCCGCCCTTGGCGTCGGTGACATACCAGGCGCCGTCCTTTTCCCAGACGGTGAGCGTCGCGCCCTGAACGGTGGTCAGCACGGCCTTGCCGCCGTTTGCTTTTGCCTGCGCGGCGATGTCGGCCGCGGTCAGTCGGCCAGGCACGACATGATAGGTGAGCACGCCGGTCAGCGCGGCCTTGCTTTCGGGTTTCAGCAGCGTGTCGACCGTGCCGGCGGGCAGCTTGGCGAAGGCGTCGTTGGTCGGCGCGAACACGGTGAACGGGCCGGGCGAGGCGAGCGTGTCGACCAACCCTGCGGCCTTCACCGCGGCGACCAGCGTCGTGTGGTCCTTTGAATTGGAGGCATTTTCGACGATATTTTTGGTTTCATACATCGCCGCGCCGCCGACCATCGGGTTCTTGGCGAGAGCTGCGCCGCCGCCGGCCGCCATGGTGGCCGCGGCGATCGCGAGCGCGATACGGGAAATAGCCATTTTACATCCTTCCAAATGTCGTACCCCGGGGGATGGGGCAGGATGAAAGCTAGGGCGTGCGGGAGGGGACGACGACCTGTCCTTTGGACGGTATGTCAGCCGCGCGCGGCTTGCCACGCGGCAAGCGCGCGGGCGCGCGCGGCGTCATGACCGATCAGCGGCGCGGGATAACCCTGCACCCCGCTATCCCGCCCATGGCTCGCCGCAATCTCGGCATCGGACAGATGCGCAATCTCGGGCACGTAGGCGCGGACATAATCGGCCATGGCGAAGCGCTCGCATTGCAGCGTCGGCGACATGATCCGCGAAAAGACCGGGGCATCGACGCCCGTGCCCGCGACATATTGCCAGTTCATCGCATTGGAGCCCAGGTCGGCGTCGAGCAACGTGTCCCAGAACCAGCGTTCGCCGTGGCGCCAGTCGATCAGCAGATGCTTGACGAGGAAAGAGGCGGTGACCATCCGCACCCGGTTGTGCATCCATCCCGTCTGCCACAGCTCGCGCATCCCGGCATCGACGACGGGATAGCCCGTGCGGCCGCGCGTCCACGCGGCAAAGTCGCGATCGGCGTCGGCGCCTGTCCGCCAGGCGAAACGGTCGAACAGGTCTCGGCCGTTGCGGTCGGCATAATCGGGCATCTGGTCGACCAGGTTAATCCCATGCTCGCGCCAGCCGAGCTCGGAGCGATAGCTTTCCGCCCCCGCATCGTCGCGCTCGCCGATCGCATGCCACAGGGCGCGCGGCGAGATTTCGCCGAAATGCAGGTGCGGCGACAGGCGCGACGTGCCGCGTTGCGTTGGGTGGTCGCGCCGGTCCTTGTAATCGTCGATGTCGTCCAGCCAATCGCGCACGGTGCTCCACGCGCCCTTTTCGCCCGGCTGCCATTCGCCGAAACCCGTCGCCCAGTTCGGCTGCGTCGGCAGCAAGCCCCATTCGGACAGCACCTCGGATCGCGGCCATTCTGCGGGCGCGGGGATTGCGTCGGGCGCGCCGCCGGGTAACGCAGGCGGCATCCGTTCGAGCAAACGGCGATACCAAGGCGTGAAGACGCGATAGCGGGCGCCCTGCGCGTTCGTGATGCTGTCGGGTGCGGCAAGGTAATTGCCATCATGCAGGATCAGTTCGATACCCGCGGGCAGGCGCTCCTCGCTCTCCTTCCACCACGGTTCGTAAGCGTAGGTTGCGTGGATGCGCCGGCTGCCGGTTTCGCGGGCGAGCCGGGCCAGTTCCTCGTCGGCGGCACCGCGCCGCAGGATCAGCTTGCTGCCGCGTTTGGCGAGGCTGGCGCCGAGCGCGCTCAGGCTGTGATACAGCCACCAGCGCTGCGCCGCGCCCATTTTCCATAATCCCGGCGTTTCATCGTCGAGGATGAAGACCGGTATCACCGCGCCATCAGCGATCGCCGCCAGCAGGGCAGGGTGATGGTGGACCCGCAGGTCCTGGCGCAGCCAAAGCAGCGACGGGGTCATCTATAATCTGCCTTCAAGGCGCGGGCGGCGGCGATTGCCGTACCCAGTGCGGTGCCGCCGCTCCACGCATGTTCGACGAAACCGTGCGACAGCCAGTCGCCGCACGCGCCGAGCGCGATCTCGTCGTTCCACAGATGCCCCAAATCGCTGCCCGAAGGCTGACCGAACATCCAGCGCTGCGCCGCGGCAAAACAGGGTTTGGGAACGGCGTGCCCGATCAGCGCGCCCAGTTCGGACAGAAGCAGGTCGCAGACCGTCGCCTGATCGTCGGCAAGATGGGCCTCGCTCCAGCTCCAGTCGGCCTGGACGACCCAATGTTCGGGCTCGGCGCGTCCCGGACGCGCGTTGCCGCGGACGGCATAGACGATGGGGGCCGGGCCGCGGATGAAATCGGAGCCGGTGCCCAGCGACTGCGGGAACGCGAACATGGCGCTCCAGATAGGACGCGAATGCGCCGCCATCGCCGCGCGTGCCATGCCGAAATCATGGAGCGAGAGCAGCGGCGCCGCCTGCTCGCCCGGAATGGCCACCACGGCGATGTCGAACGGGCCGCAGCGCTCTTTCTCGCGGTGGAGAAACCATTGTCCATCGGCGCGCGACAGCGCGGTGATCGCGGCGCTCAGCTGGACCTCATGGCTGTCCGCCATATTTTTCAAGGGTGCGTTCATCGTCGGGGCGCCGATCCACGCATCCTGCCCCGCGTCGGGCCAGGGGAGTGCGCACCCATCCGCCTGCCACTGCGCGACGCGCTCGCGGAACGCCGCCGATCGCACGGTGAAATGCGTCGCGCCATGGTCGAACGCAATCTCGCCGCGCGGGGTGACGGCGCGGCGCGTCGACATGCGTCCGCCGATACCGCGCGCCTTGTCGAACAGCGTCACCCGGACTCCCGCCGACCGCAGCGCGTCGGCGCAAGCGAGCCCTGCGATACCCGCTCCGATGATAGCGGCGCGCATCAGGCGACGTCCCGGCTCGACTGCCGAGCGATGGAGGAGGGGGGAGAGAAGAGGGTGACCGGGGAACGCTCTGTCGCGCGCGACGTCTTGGATAGGGGCATCGGCACGCTCTGCCCGGCGCTGGCGCCTTGCAACAAGATGTCCCATGGGGCAGGTCCATGACACTGGCAGGATCGGGGTCGAAGCGGAATGACGTTAAAGGCGATGATCGCGACGAGTCCGATCGCGGCAGTAATCAGCAATCCCCACCTGCCCGACAATCCCATCGTCGAATGCAACGACGCCTTTGCCGCGCTCACCGGATACCGTCCGGACGAGATCATCGGCCGCAACTGCCGCTTTCTGACCGGCCCCGGCACCGAAGCCGAATTGAGCGATACGCTGCGCAGTGCCATCCGCGACCGCCGTGCCGCGCTGGTCGAGATATTGAATTACAAAAAGGACGGCACGCCGTTTCGCAACGCGGTGCTGGTCGCACCGCTGTTCGGACCCGATGGCGAGCTCGAATATTTTCTGGGTTCGCAGATGGAGGTCGAGAACGACGATGGCCGCACCGACGCTCGCCGCGAGGCGGCGCGGGCGCGTATCGCTGCACTGTCGCCGCGCCAGCGCGAGGTGCTGCTGTTGATGGCCGAAGGGCTTCTCAACAAACAGATCGCGTGGACGCTCGGCTTGTCGGAACGCACGATCAAGATGCACCGTTCGGCGCTGCTCCGCTCGCTCGGGCTCGAAACGACCGCAGACGCGATCCGGCTGGCGGTCGAGGCGGGATATTAGGCGCCGAAATCTATTGCCACCGGATCGCTGGTCCTGCCGCTGCTGCTCAATAACGGAGTGTGACGAGCAGGCGCGCGCGCCGGGGTTCGTTATAAGCGAGCGCTTCGGAGCCGTTCACGTCCCACGCAAAGCGATTAAAGACGTTCAATATCTGCGCGCGAACGACCGCATCATTTTGTCCGAGTTTGAAACCGAACCGAAAGCCGGCGTTTACCGTCGTCTGTTGCTTTACCTTAAGCTGCGTTCCATCGAGCGAAGCGCGACTTCGCGCCGCGCGGGCGCCGACATGCAGGAGCCCGGCATCGACGCTGAGGCCCTTAACCCCCGGGATGGCGAAGTCGGCATTCAATATCCCGCGGACACGCGGGACGGCGACCGGCCGGAGCGGGCCTGTCGCCTCGTCGTCGGCGCTCGTAAGCTCAGGATCGAGGAGTACGGCGCCCGCCACGATCTGCAAGCCGGGCACGACACGCCCGGCGAGCGAGAATTCCATGCCGCGATGCCGAACGTCGCCGATGAAGCGATAGACATTGTCCCGCGCATCGACGCCGGCATACGGCTTGCGGCTGTCGAAGGCCGCGAGAAACAGGCTGAGATCTTTCCGGATGGACCAGCGCAAGCCGATTTCGGCCTGCTCCACCATGATGGCGCTCAAAATCTCGTTGCGGTTCGTCGCCGAATTCGGCGCGACGCCCGCCTCTTCGAGCCCGCGCGAATAGCTGCCGAAAACCTCGAAATCGGGCGCGATCGCAAAACTGCCGCCGAGATTGTACAGAAACGGGGCTTCGGAAACCTTGTCGGTGCTGGCGGACCCGCTGAAGCGCTTCGAGTAAAATGACTTCAAGAGGCCGGCGTTAATTCGCAGGCGCTTTCCGATCGATCCGCGATAGCCGATCCCCAAGCCAATCTGGGTCACGCCGACACGCTGATCGGCAGCAAGCAGGCCCATATCGGGTTCGGCAATGTCCGCGGGGCGTTCGCCCAGGGACGATGGATCGAGAAGCAGCGATTGCGCGCCGCCGAATCGTGCCGTCGAGCGACGGTAACGGACCGTGGCGTCGAACCGATGCGTCGCGTCGGCGCGCGGCACTTCGAGATAGGAGCGAAGTTCGGAGGACAAGGCTGTCGATCGTTGCTGCGGCACTGCGACAAGATACCCCGTCGCGTTCCCATCATGGTCGCTTTGAAAAAACTGGGCAAACGATCGGGTCGGATCTTCCTGGCCGAACGATAGCGTCGCGCCGATTCCGCTACGCGGCGTCAGTTCATGGTCAAGAAGAAGGCCGCCGGTTCGCCGTTGCCCCTCGTCGAACGCCCACCGCTGACCCAGATACTTGCCCCGCTCGATACGCGGAGGAAGCATGTCGTCGGTGGGAATGACGCGAAATTCTCCGCGCCGCCGATACTGATATTCGCCGGCAAATAACTGTGCTCGCGTTCCGCCGCTCGAAATGCGCGCGATGCCTCCGACAAGCATATCCTCGCCCCCTTTGCCGCCCTGCGCGTTGCGGACGTCAAAATTGCGCGACACGCCGATTGAGTAGCTCGACTGGCCGGAAGGGGCCCCGTAACGCAGGTTGAGTTCGGCGATCGGCTGGCCATAGACGTCATAGGTCAGAGTGACGTGACTTTTCTCACCCGGGAGTGGATCGCGCAGGCGGTAATCGACCACCCCCGACGGGCCGGGCAACAGCGTGCCGATCGTGTTGTACCCGATACGAACGGTGCTGCTGTCGATGAAGAAATTGCTGACGCCGGAGTTCTTCACGAAATACGTGCCGTTCAACCGGTAATTCCCGGCGGCTTCCAGGCTGAAACCCCGGACGGAGCGTTCGTCATAGAGACCGATCGCCTCGTCGCCGCGTTTGTGTCCGAAGGCATCGCCCGCCGATTTTACCGGGTTGGCATCGGCCTGTGCCCACGCGGTGCCGGGTGCGACACACAGGATCATGGCGGCGAAAACTTGGCGCATTTGATTACCCTCCGTTTGGAGGGCGCCGCTTGGCAGGTGAAGCTGGAACGCAATATCCGCTTCTTGCGATCAAATATGGCGGTGGTGCCGGCTACAGGATTCGAACCCGTGGCCCCCTGATTACAAATCAGGTGCTCTACCAACTGAGCTAAGCCGGCGTTGCGCTCCCCCTAAGCATTTTTCGGTCCAATGGAAACATCTCAAATGATGCCAAAGGTCCAGCCTTCGGTTCGGGCGAGCGCGTCCGAGAGCGGGGCGGGGGACCAGCGGTTAGGCTCGTCGGCAATGCGGCGCAGCCACGCGGCGGTGAGCAACGCGTCGGCGGCGTGGTCGCTGACGGGTCCGGCGATGCCGACGGGCGGCGATTCCAGCACAGCGAGGGCGGTGTCGAGCGCGGCTCCGTCGCGAATCTTGCTGCGTCCCGGCGCAAGCCCCGCCGCGCGCGCAGCAAGGCTGCTATAGATTTCGGCGAGCAGTGGGCCGGTCGCCGGGACGGGATCGAGCGGCCACAGCGGGATGCGGCCGCGCAGCCGGTGCAGCAGCCGCATTCCCGAAAGGCTCGCCTTGCCGACCTGTGCCGCGCCGACAAGGTTGAAATTGCTGACGCTGGCCGCCTGCCGCGTCGCGCGCTGATGCTGCTCGACGACGCGCAGCCGCCCCGCGCCGGGCACGAAGAGGTCGCCGACATCGCCGCGGCCGTGGCGGAAATGGCGCCGCGCCTCGGTGTGGCGCAGGAAAGCGCCCGCTTCATAATGGAGATCGGCGGCTGCAAGCCGTTCGACGAGCGACCAGAGCGCGGGCATGTTCGGCGGACTTTCTGCCCATTCGGGAAAATAGCCGTCGCGGTCGGCAAAGGCGAAGGCCGCCGAAAAATCGAAGCCGATCAACATGTCGGCACCGCTTTCTGCGATGTCTTCCAGCCACGCCAATATCTCGGCACGCGACCAGATATGACCGGGGCGCACCAGCGCCGGGGCATCGCGGCCGCTGGCGACGGCGAGTGCGATGCCGCGCTGGCGTTCGCCGCGCGCGCCCGACCAGTCGAGGGCGGCAAAATGAGTAAAGCGGCGCATCGCCGCGATCTAGCGCCCCGATGGCGCTTGCACAAAGGGCGATGGCATCCCACATGCCCCTCATGCTGATCGAAACCGAATCGACGCCCAATCCCGCGACGCTCAAATTCCTGCCCGGTCGGGCGGTGATGGAAGCGGGAACCCGCGATTTTGCCAGCCCTGAAGAGGCCGAGGCGTCGCCGCTCGCGAGCGCGCTCTTTTCGCTGGGCGATGTTACGGGCGTGTTCTTCGGCCGCGATTTCGTGTCCGTCACGATCGGCCCCGGCGCCGAATGGGCCGACGTGAAGCCCGACATCCTCAGCATCGTCATGGATCATTTTCTGGCCGAGGTACCGCTGTTCAACGCGGCGAGCGCCGGTTTTTCGGTGCCCGCGGAGGATGCGGGCTTTGCCGACGATCCGGCCGACGCCGACATCATCGAACAGATCAAGGAACTCATCGAAACGCGCGTGCGCCCCGCGGTCGCCAACGACGGCGGCGACATCGTCTATCGCGGCTTCGACAAGGGTAATGTGTATCTGAAGATGCAGGGCGCGTGCGCCGGATGCCCGTCCTCGACCGCGACGCTGAAAAATGGCATCGAATCGCTCTTGAAACATTATGTGCCCGAGGTAACGGCGGTTTACGCCGTCTGACCGCCCAGTTTCAGGAGACCGACGCATGAGCGAGCCGCTTTCCGACAGCGCTCTTGACCAGCTGTTTCGTACCGCGCGCACCTATAATGGCTATCTCGACAAGCCGGTGTCGGAGGCGCAATTGCACGCGGTCTGGGACTTGATAAAGTTCGGGCCGACGAGCGCGAACAGCCTGCCGGCGCGGATTATCTGGTGCGTGTCGGACGCGGCGAAGGCCAAGCTGGCGGCGCTCGCCATTCCTGGCAACAAGGACAAGATTCTCGCCGCGCCGGTCACCGCGATCATCGGCATGGACCTTGAATTTTACGAATATCTGCCCGAATTTTTCCCGCACACCGATGCGCGTAGCTGGTTTGTCGGCAATGAGGCGCTCGCCGAGACGACGGCTTTTCGCAATTCGAGCCTGCAGGGCGCCTATTTCCTGCTCGCCGCGCGCGCGATCGGACTCGACACGGGGCCGATGTCGGGTTTCGACAATGATGCGGTCGATAAGGCTTTCTTTGCCGATCAGCCCAGGGTGAAGAGCAATTTCATCTCGACGCTCGGCTATGGCGACCCCGCGACGATCTTCGACCGCAGCCCGCGTCCGGGCTTCGAACGCTTCAACCGCCTTGTCTGACGAGCGAACGCTCGTCATCGATTGCGCCAGCGAGGCCTGCTCGGTTGCGCTGGTGGCGAGCGGGCGCCTCATCGATTTTCGCCATGAACTGATCGGCCGCGGCCACGCCGAGCGCCTTGTGCCGCTGATCGCGGAGTTGGTGGGCGGCGGCCGCGCCGATATGATCGCGGTCGGCTGCGGCCCCGGCAGCTTTGCCGGGGTGCGGATCGGCGTCGCGGCGGCGCTCGCGCTCGCGCTCGGCTGGCAGGTGCCCGCAAACGGCTTTTCGACCCTTTCACTTGTCGCCGCCGCGGCTGCCGATGCGATTGCCCAATCGGGCGGCGCGCTTGTCGTGATGGAGGGCGGCCATGGGCAATGGTTCGTTCAGCCCTTTGCTGCCGATCTGTCGCCGCGCGCCGAAGTTCGCTCGCTCCTGCCCGACGCTGCGGCGATGCTGGACGTTGCGCTGGTGGTCGGCAACCGGGCGGAGGCGTTTGTCGCGCGCCGCGGGACGGGCCGGGCGGTGGCGGTCCTGCCCGATGCACGCGCGTTCCTGCGCCTGCCGCGCGCCGCGCTGATCGACCGGCCGAGCCCGATTTATGGCCGTGCGCCCGATGCCAAGCCAATGAGCCGCGCGTGACGGGATCGATCCGCATTGCCACCGCACGGATCGGTGACGTCGCCGCCGCAATGCGTGTAATGGAGGCGGCCTTTGACCCCGTTTATGGCGAGGCGTGGAGCACCGCGCAGCTTCTGACCTTGTTCGCGCTGCCGTCCGCGCGGGTTGCGATTGCCTGGGATGGCGAACGCGCCTGCGGCTTTTCCGCCGCGCGGATGGCCGGCCCCGAAAGCGAGCTGCTGCTCCTCGCGGTCGACCCCGCGGACCGCGGGCGCGGAATCGGCAAGCAATTGATGGACGATTGGCAGACGTGGGCAAGCGAACAGGGCGCCCAAGACTATTTCCTTGAAATGCGGGCCGATAATGACGCGGTTCATCTGTATGAGCGCGCAGGTTTTTCGGAATGCGGACGCCGTGCAGCTTATTATCGCGGGCAGGACGGCGTGATGCGCGATGCGATTACCATGCGTCGAGGTAATGGCAATGCGCGTTGATCGCACATTGCGCGGTTGCATCCAAAGTGGCACTAAATCGACAGGCGAAAGAATAAACGATATTCGCCCTCCCGTTCTTCGGGAAAGCCAAAAACAAGGAAAGTCTCATGTCCGACCCAACCGACACCAATGAAATGCTCGTCACACTGACTGCCGATATTGTTGCTGCGCATGTCAGCAACAACAGCGTCGCCATTTCCGATCTTTCGCTGCTCATCAACAATGTCCACGCGGCGCTCTCGGGCCTCGGCGGCGCACCCGTGATCGAAGAAAAGCCGGTACCGGCGGTTTCGATCCGCGCGTCGGTGAAGCCCGACTATATCGTCTGCCTCGAAGACGGGAAAAAGCTGAAGATGCTCCGCCGTCACCTGATGACGCATTATGGCATGACCCCCGACGACTATCGCACGAAATGGGGCCTCCCCGCCGACTATCCGATGGTCGCCCCCAACTACGCCGAAAAGCGCCGCGCGCTGGCGAAGGAAATCGGCCTTGGGACCAAGGGGCGTGGCGGCGGGCGTCGCCGCAAGACGAAGGGATAAGGCCTGACACATTATCGCCCCGCGGGGCAGGGAAGGGCGGCATCGTAGGGGTGCCGCCCTTGTTCTATCCGCGGCGCGTGCCTATACACGCTATAACGACAAACACCGCTGCAACGGCAGGAAAGGCGAGCATGCCCGGCAATATCGATCTTGAGGCTCTGTGCCACGAAAAGGGCCTGCGCATCACCGAACAGCGCCGCATCATCGCGCGTGTTATCTCGGATTCGGAGGATCACCCCGATGTCGAGACGCTCTATGATCGCGCGTCAAAGATCGACAGCGGCATTTCGATCGCTACCGTTTACCGCACCGTGCGGCTGTTCGAAGAAGCGGGCATCCTAGACCGTCACGATTTTGGTGATGGCCGCTCGCGCTACGAAGCAGCGCCGGAGGCGCATCACGATCATCTGATCGATGTCGAAACGGGCAAGGTGATCGAATTCGTCGATCCCGAGCTGGAAGCGTTGCAAAAGGTGATCGCCGAACGGCTGGGGTTCCGCCTCGTCGATCACCGCATGGAGCTTTACGGTGTCGCCATCGATCGCAAGCGCGACTGATCGCTCCTCGATCACCTGGCGGACGGTCGTTCGCCTCGTCCTGATGGTGCTGACGCTCCTTTTTCTGATCGTCCCGCACCTTTTCTATCGCGCCGTCGGGCGTCCCTCGCCGATGGTCATGGCCTTCCTCAACGCCGTCGGCTGGATCGCCGGATTGCGCATCCGCACCACGGGAACGCGGCTGCGGCGCGACGTATTGTTCGTGTCGAACCATGTCAGCTGGCTCGATATATTGGCGCTCGGCGGCGCCGCGCGTTCGGCCTTTGTGTCGAAGGCGGAGGTCGGGACGACGCCGCTCGTCGGCTGGCTCGCCGACCAGAACCACACCGTCTATGTCCAGCGCGAGGCGCGGCGCGAGATCCACAACCAGGCCAACGACCTGCGGAACGCACTGGCGCGCGGGCGCCCGGTGACGCTGTTTCCCGAAGGCACGACTGGCCCCGGCGACGGCCTGCTGCCGTTCCGCGCATCCTTGTTTCAGGCGGTGATCCCGACGCCGCCGCGGCTGCGCGTCCAGCCGGTGTTCCTCGATTATGGAGCGGAGGCGAGCGACATCGCCTGGCTCGATCCCGAATCGGGGCTCGACAATTTCAAGCGGCTGCTCGCGCGCAAGCGGCCGGTGCATCTGACGATCAATTATCTCGAGCCGCTGCCCGATGCGGTTGAGGCCGACCGCAAGCTGCTCGCCGAGGCTGCGCGCGCCGCGATCGCGGCGGAAATCGCGCGCCCTTCCGCCGCGGCGCCGCATCGCCTATAGCGCGCCGATGAAATCCGACTCCCCCAAAACCTTTCACGTCAAATCCTTCGGTTGCCAGATGAACGTCTATGACGGCGAGCGCATGGCCGAGATGCTCGGCGCCGAGGGCTATGTTCCCGCCGCCGATGGCGCCGACGCCGACCTGGTCGTGCTCAATACCTGCCACATCCGCGAAAAAGCGGCCGAGAAAGTCTATTCGGACATCGGGCGCCTGAAGCGCGCGGACGGTAGCACGCCGACGATCGCAGTCGCCGGCTGCGTCGCGCAGGCCGAGGGCGCCGAAATCGCCCGCCGCGCGCCGTCGGTTGATGTCGTCGTCGGCCCGCAAGCCTATCACCGCCTGCCCGAGCTGATCGCGCGCGCCGAACGCGGAGAGAAGGCGGTCGACCTCGACATGCCGCTCGAAAGCAAGTTCGGCGCGCTGCCGAAACGCGGCGGAAATCAGCGCCCGACGGCCTTCCTGACGGTGCAAGAAGGTTGCGACAAATTCTGCACCTATTGCGTCGTCCCCTATACACGCGGCGCCGAGATCAGCCGGCCCTTCGCCGATTTGATCGCCGAGGCGCGGGCGCTCGTCGCGGGCGGCGTGCGCGAAATCACGCTGCTGGGGCAGAACGTCAATGCCTGGGACGGCGAGGACGACCGGGGCCGGGCGATCGGGCTCGACGGGCTGATCCGCGAACTGGCGAAAGAGGATGGGCTGGAACGCATCCGCTACACCACCAGCCACCCCAACGACATGACCGACGGGCTGATCGCTGCGCATGGCGAGGTCGACAAGCTGATGCCCTTCCTCCACCTTCCCGTGCAGGCGGGCAGCGATCGCATCCTCGCGGCGATGAACCGCAGCCACAGCGTCGAATCCTATCTGAAGGTCATCGAGCGCGTTCGCGAAGCGCGCCCTGACGTCGCGATTTCGGGCGACTTCATCGTCGGCTTCCCCGGCGAAAGCGAGGAGGATTTTGCGGCGACGCTCGCGATCGTCCGCGCCACCAACTATGCGATGGCGTACAGCTTCAAATATTCGCGCCGCCCAGGCACGCCCGCGGCGACGATGGCCGATCAGGTCGACGAAGCAGTGATGAACGACCGGCTCCAGCGGCTGCAAGCTCTGCTCAACGAGCAGCAACAGGTGTTCAACGAAGCGACAGTCGGGCGCACCACCCGCCTGCTCCTTGAACGTAACGGCAAGCGCGACGGCCAACTGATCGGCAAGTCGCCGTGGCTCCAGTCGGTGCACGTCATCGCGCCGGGATTGAAGATCGGCGATATGATCGACGTGCGCATCACCTCGGCGGGCCCCAACAGCCTTGGCGCCGAACCGCTTATGGAAGCGGTAGCTTAGTGCGATCTTGCACCTTTCGTCCGTTCGTGCTGAGCTTGTCGAAGCACCGTCCTTTTTTGCGCCGCTGCAAGAAAGAACGGTCCTTCGACAAGCTCGGGACGAGCGGCTTTATGTCGCCAGTGTTGATTTAAGGAGCCTTGCCCACGTGTCCAAACGCCCGATGACCGCCGCATCCCCCGCCGAACCCGGCGATCGCGTTCGACTGACGGCCGAATTTGAACGGACACAATTGCTGGGCATCCTCTTCGGCGAGTTCGACCGCAATCTTGTCGCGATCGAAAACCGCCTCGGCGTCTATATCTCCGCGCGCGGCAACCGTGTGCAGATCGAGGGAGAGGCCGAAGCCGCCGCGCGCGCGCGCGACGTGCTCACCAACCTCTATGACCGCATCGAAAAGGGGCAGGAGGTTGATGCCGGCATGGTCGACGGGGTGATCGCGATGTCGGCGCAGCCGACGCTCGACGGCATCATCCGCCACGACGTCAACGAAGCCCCCACGGTGATGATCCGCACGCGCAAGAAAACGATCGTCCCGCGCGCGCCGTCGCAGGTTCCCTATATGCAAGCGCTCGCGCGCGACGATGTGATTTTCGCGCTCGGCCCCGCGGGCACGGGCAAGACCTATCTCGCCGTCGCGCAGGCGGTCGCGCAGCTGATCACCGGCAGCGTCCAGCGCCTGATCCTGTCGCGCCCCGCGGTCGAAGCGGGCGAGAAGCTGGGCTTCCTGCCCGGCGATATGAAGGAAAAGGTCGATCCCTATCTGCGCCCGCTCTACGACGCGCTCCACGACTGCCTGCCCGCCGAGCAGGTCGAGCGCCGGATTGCGTCGGGCGAGATCGAGATTGCGCCGCTCGCCTTCATGCGCGGCCGCACACTTGCCGACGCCTTCATCATCCTCGACGAAGCACAGAATACGACGATTCCGCAGATGAAGATGTTCCTGACACGCTTCGGCATGAACAGCCGCATGGTGATCTGCGGCGACCCCAAACAGGTCGACTTGCCGGTGCCCGCAACCTCCGGCCTTGCCGACGCGGTCGCGCGGCTCGAGGGGCTCGAGGGCATCAACGTCAGCCGCTTCACCAGCGCCGACGTCGTCCGCCACCCGATCGTCGGGCGTATCGTCGAAGCCTATGAGGGGCCGGGTAGCTAAGGCCCGACGAACTACGCCTTGGGGTTGGGAACCGCCGGTCGTTTCGGTCATGCCGGGCGGAGCCCGCGGTCCGATTCGGGCTGGGATCGGGGAATCATTCCAAAGGTCAGTAAAGGTCAGCCTTGTGCGGCCCTTGATCTGCCGCTTCGGCCGGGCACACGCGCCGAGCTCCTGCCTCCGTTTACAGCCGGGGAAGCAGTCGCTTTTGTCCACATATCGAAATAGCCTGGGTGAAGGCTGGCACAGCCGGATCATGTAGGACAGCGGTTTATTGCGTCCGATGATTTGGGGTGGGAAGCGGACCGTCTCCTCATTCCGTTCGTGTCGAGCGAAGTCGAGACACCCATCGACGCCAAGCCTAGCCCGAGGGGCATCTCGACTTCGCTCGATGCGAACGGGTTGGGGAGCGCGGCAACGGCAGCTATTGATCGGTAGTAGACATTCGTCCCACGATAGCCAATCTCGGTCGCGCCGAACTCCGATGCCCCATACACCCGCGACCGATCCGACATGATGATCTGCAATGCTATTTGTGTCCGAATGTTTTTTCGCAAACGAGTCGCAATAGCGTCTTGACCCTGAGATTTGGCGCTCCTAGAGAAACGCTATTGCGAATCACTCGCAATCACAGGGGGAATTAAATTGACAAGTTATCGTTCGCCGCGCCTGACCCGCTTTTCTATCGGCACCGCGCTGGGGCTCGCGCTCGCCGCCACCGCGCAGCCCGCGATGGCGCAGGATGACGACGGCGCTTACTGGCTCGCGCGCAAGAACCAGATCGTCGTTACCGCGACGCGCTCCGAGGTGCGCGCCGAAGACCTGCCCGTGACCGTCACGGTCAAGAGCGCCGAGCAGATTGCCGACGAGCTCGTCACCGACATCCGCGACCTCGTCCGCTTCGAACCCGGGGTCAGCGTCCAGCGCCAGCCCGCGCGCTTCGGTGCTGCGCTCGGCGCGACGGGCCGCGCGGGCAACGACAGTTTCAATATCCGCGGCATTGGCGGCAACCGCGTGCTGATTCAGGTCGACGGCGTGCGCGTCCCCGACGGCTTCAGCTTTGGCGCGCAGGCGTCGGGGCGGGGCGATTATGTCGATCTGGGCCTCATCAAGTCGGTCGAGATTTTGCGCGGCCCCTCGTCGGCGCTGTACGGCAGCGACGGGCTCGCGGGCGCGGTCAGCTTCATTACCGCCGATCCGGCCGACTTCCTGACGGGCGGCAAAAGCGTCGGCGGCCTCGTCCGCGCCGCCTATAGCAGCGCCGATGAGGAGTTCAGCGAAACCGCGATCCTCGCGGGGCAGAGCGGCGACCGGTCCGCAATGGCTGCCTATACCCGCCGCGATTATCAGGAACTCGACAACAAGGGCGATGTCGGCGGCGTGGGCGGGGCGCGGACCGAGCCCAATCCGCAGGACGGCCGTTCCGACGCCGCGCTCGCGCGCATCGTCTATGACCCCGCCAGCGGCCACAAGCTGCGCCTGACCGGCGAATATCTCGACACGCGGCTCTACACCAACGGCCTGACGGGGCTCAGTGCTTCGGTCGACCGCCTCGAAGGCTGGGATACGGGGGAGCGCAAGCGCGTCTCGCTCGACTGGAGCTGGGAGGGCGAGGGCATCGTCGATTTCGCACGCGTCGCGCTTTACTGGCAAGACGGCGAGGACAGCCAATATACCGAGGAAGACCGCACCACGCTTCCCGACCGCATCCGCCTCAACACCTTCGAAAACCGCGTCATCGGCGCTTCGGCCGACGCGCGCGCCGACTTTGCGACGGGGGCGATCGCCCACCGGCTCGTGTTCGGCGGCGACGTCAGCAAGACGCGCCAGCGCGGGCTGCGCGACGGGACCGTGCCGCCGGTTGGCGAAGTATTTCCGACGCGCGCCTTTCCCGAAACCGACTTCACGCGCGGCGGGCTGTTCGTGGGCGACGAGATCAGCGTCGCCGACGGCCGGCTGATCCTCTATCCGGCGCTGCGCTTCGACTGGTACGATCTGTCGCCGCAGGACGACCCGCTGCTTCCCGCTTTTTCGGGTGCGGGGCAGGATGGTTCGCGCGTCTCGCCCAAGTTCGGCGCGCTGTTCAAGCTGACCGATACGGTTCGGATTTTCGCCAATTATGCGACGGGCTTCAAGGCGCCCGAACCGGGGCAGGTCAACCAGTTCTTCGAAAATCTGGCGTTCGGCTATACCTCCGCCCCCAATCCCGATCTGGGGCCGGAGCGCAGCGAAAGCTTCGAGGGCGGGGTGCGCTTTTCCAGCGATCATGTCAGCCTCGACGTCACGGCCTTTTCGGCGCGCTACAAGGATTTCATCAGTCAGGAAGTCGTGAGCGGCAGTTTTACGCCGGCCGATCCCGCCGTCTATCAGTTCGTCAATCTCGACCGTGCCCGCGTCAAGGGTGCCGAAGCGCGGTTCGAGGGGCGGGCGTCGTCCGGCCTCTATGCGACGCTCGCCCTTTCCTATGCGACCGGCAATTCGATCGATCCCGATGGCACGCGCGTGCCGCTATCGACGATCGACCCGCTCAAGCTCGTCGTCGGCGTCGGCTGGCGCGAGCCGCAAAGCGGCCGTTTCGGCGGCCAGATCGTCATGACGCACAGCGCGCGCAAGGAAGCGTCGCGGACCGAGGGGCTTTGTACCCCCGCCTGTTTCCGCCCCGATGCGTTCACGATCCTTGATGCGACCACCTTTGTGCGGATTGCGCAGGGGCTGAGCCTGCGCGCCGGGGTCTTCAATATCCTCGACACGAAATACAGCTGGTGGAGCGACGTCCGCGGGGTCGCGTCCACCTCGACCATCACCGACGCCTATACCCAGCCCGGCCGCAACGCCTCGGCCTCGCTGAGCTATCGTTTCTGAATCGGCCACCTCCATCACGTCCGTCATCCCGGCGAAGGCCGGGATCTCGTCGGTGCGTCAGGACGAGAGGGTGCGATCCCGGCCTTCGCCGGGATGACGGATGAAAATAACGACAGGAAAGGGATTATCATGAACCATATTCGAACGCTCGCGGCCGCGCTGTCGCTCTCGGCCATGCTGCCGGTCGCCGCGGCGGCGCACCCGCCGATCGCGGCCGATGCCGCCGCAGCGAATTTCGAACAGGACCGCGCCGACATCCTCGCGATGGCGGGCAATTACAAGGTGCGGTTCGACATGCAGGAATCGACGCGCTGGGACGCGGGCTACACCCCGCTTGCCGCGAAGACGTCGGGCGGGCACGAGGTTGTCCGCGTCATCGAGGATAGCGGGCGCAAGATCATGCTCCAGCACCTGCTCGTCATCGAGCATGAGGGCAAGACGCACATCATCAAGCATTGGCGCCAGGACTGGGAATATGAACCCGCGCGCGTGCTCGTCTATTCGGACCGCAATGAGTGGGTGTGGGAAGATGTCCCCGAACGAATGCGCACCGGCCGCTGGTCGCAGACGGTCTATCAGGTCGACGACAGCCCCCGCTACGGTGGCTGGGGCCAGTTCGAGACGCAGGGCGGCATCCGCCGCTGGCGCTCGAACTGGACGTGGCGCCCGCTCGCGCGCCGCGACGCCGTCCGTAATCCCGTCTACGACCGCTATTATGCGATCAACCGCCATCAGCCGACCCCCGACGGCTGGATCCACTGGCAGGACAACACCAAAATGGGAACGAAGGACGGCAAGCTGGTGCCGATCGTCCAGGAATATGTCCTCAACACCTATATTAAATACGACCAATATGATGTGAAGGCCGCCGACGAATATTGGGCGGCGACGACGGATTATTGGGCCGCGGTGCGCGCGGCATGGGACCGCGTCGCCGCGGCCAAGGGCGGAATCGCGATCGACGAAAAGGCCGACACCGGCACCGTCATCAGCGGCCGCCTCCTCGAAATCGCCGACGAGGTTCAGGACGGCAAGCTGACCACCGCGAACGCGATTGCCGAGGCGACGAAGCTGATCGAGGCGAATACGCGCAAGATTTGACGGCCGTCATCATGTGAAGCGCGCACCGGGGGGCGGAACGGATGCCCCGTTTTGTGCTGATGGGATGCGATGGCAGCTTTGGGGTGGAAAGCGGACGTTTCGATTTACCGTCGCCCCCGCGAAGGCGGGGGCCGCCATCGGCCTTTTCCTGCGTCGCTGTGTAAACCGACAGCGGCCCCCGCCTTCGCGGGGGCGACGGCTAGGTTCGGTCGCAAACCGACATCGGCCCCGGACCGGCTCCTACTTCCTCCCGCCTTCGACGCTCCACACCCCCGCGCCGCGCGTCGCGATGAACAGGAAGATGAAGCAGTAAAGCGCGATCGTCTCGCCGCCATTGGCAATCGGGAAGGGTCCTTGCGTTCCGTGCGCGACCCAATAGCCGACTGCCGACATCCCGCTGGCGACAAAGGCCGCGGGGCGGGTGAACAGGCCGATGGCGATCAGCGCGCCGGCGACGAGCTCGATCGTTCCGGCCGCATAGAGCATCGGATTGAGCGGATAGGGAAAGGCCGCTGGGAAATTGAAGAATTTCTGCACACCATGCGCCAGGAACAACAGCCCCGCAACGATCCGCAGCAGCGCATAAGCCTGTTCGCCATATCCATCGAGAAACTTCATGACATGCCCCTCCCATGTTGATGAAGCGCCGAAGATAATTGATTTTCGGGCGCACGCGAAATTTTTTCGGCGCGCCATGTCACACCTGCCATTTCTGCCTCGTCATGTCTGTGCAACCCCTCAAGGAGACACGATATGACCCGCGTAACCGACCCCTTCGCCGCCGCGCCGCAGCTGATGAAACAGTGGATGGGCGTCAGCCTTGCGGTGCAGGACAGCCTTGAGCCGAGCCTGATCGAGCTGGTGAAAATCCGGGCGTCGATCCTCAACGGCTGTGCCAATTGCATCAACATGCACACCGCCGAGGCGCGCGCCAAGGGCGAAACCGAACAGCGCATCTACCTGCTCGCTGCTTGGCGCGAAGCCCCCGTTTATACGCCGCGCGAACGCGCCGCGCTTGCCTGGACCGATGCCTTGACCACGCTGTCGCAAGGGCACACACAGAATGCTCCGAAAGAGGCGCTCGAAGCGCATTTCACGCCGGAGGAACAGGTGAAGCTGACCCTGATGATCAACATCATCAACGGCTGGAACCGGATTGCCGTCGGTTTCGACCTGTGGCTTGAGACCCCGGCGGCCAGGGCGGCCTGATGACAGCGACGCGCCCGGACGATGCGACGGATGCAGCGGGTCTTTTTGATCCGCTGCGTCCGATGCTTACGCGCGTCGCATACCGGATGCTGGGCTCGGTCGCCGATGCCGAGGATGTCGTGCAGGATGCCTTCATCCGCTGGCTCGGCACCGACCGCGGCGCGGTGCGCGAGCCCGCCGCCTTCCTGCGCCGCACGGTGACGCGGCTCTGCCTTGACCAGCTCAAATCGGCGCGGGTGCAGCGCGAAACCTACATCGGCCCCTGGCTTCCCGACCCACTTGTCGGGGAGGAAGCAGCCGACGACGACGTCACTCTGCCGCTGATGCTCGCGCTCGAGCGGCTCTCTCCTCTCGAGCGCGCGGCCTTCCTCCTCCACGATGTGTTCGGCGTCGGGTTCGACGAGGTCGCCAAAACGATCGACCGCGACGCCGCCGCGGCGCGCCAGCTCGCCGCGCGTGCCCGCGCGCATGTTCGCGGCGCGCGCCCGCGCTACAAGCTTGAAAAGGAGCGCGGACTGGAAATTGCGCACGCCTTTTTCGAGGCGTCGCGCAGCGGCGATATGGCGGCGCTCGGCGCGCTCCTCGCCGCCGACGTCGGCATGTGGGCCGACGGCGGCGGCAAACGTCCGGCGGCCGCGATTCCGATCCTCGGCAAGGCGCTGGTGATGAAGGTGCATCGCAGCGTCGCCGTGTTGCTGCGCAAATATGGCTCGACGCTCATCCAAATGGGCCTGATCAACGGTCTGCCGGGTTTCGTCACGCGTGAGTCCGATGGCGAGCTTCAGACGACGGCGCTGGAGATTGAGGATGGCAAGGTCACCGGCATCTATGTGATGCGCAACCCGGACAAGCTGCGGCATATGCATTGAGGGGAGGGCGGTTTCGATTGAAGCCGGCCTTTATTTCATCGTCATCCCGGCGAAGGCCGGGATCTCACCCTATCGGTTTACCGCACCGGCGAGATCCCGGCCTTCGCCGGGATGACAGATAGGGGAATATCCGGTCGCCACCCCTCAGTCATCACAGGCGATCCGCCAAAAAAAACTGTCCTACTGCGCCGCGGCGCGGTAGCGGATGGGCATGATGCCGAACGACGCCTCCGCATGTGCAAGCTCAACGCCAAAAACGCGATTTGCGAGTGAAGTTGCGCAGTTTTCCGCCATTATGTCTGCGCAGTTTTTTTCGTGCTGAGCGTCGAAACCTACGCCGCAACGCCGTGGCCCGACACGCTCGATTGGGAGGCGCGCGCCGCCGAAGCGGTGACGGCAGCGCTTGCGATCACTCCCTTTGCCTCGCTCGCCGATGCGGCGCCGCTCGTCGAGGTCGCGGTGCGCCTGACCGACGATGCCGAGGTTCATGCGCTCAACCGCGATTTTCGGGGGAAGGACAAGCCAACTAACGTGCTCTCCTTTCCGCAGGTTCAGGCCGATCTGCTCGAAAGCCTCGCGAACAGCGACGACGGCGAAATCCTGCTCGGCGACATCGTCCTCGCGCGCGAAACCTGCGCGCGCGAAGCGGCTGAGAAAGAGGTTTCGCTCGCCGATCATGCGACGCACTTGATCGTTCACGGCGCGCTGCACCTCGTCGGCTATGACCATATGGACGATGCGTCGGCGGGGGCGATGGAGGCTTTGGAAGTGAAAGCCCTTGCATCCTTGGGCATCGCCAATCCATATGCGGATCAGGATTAACAAGGGAAACGCCGCCAACATGCCCGACGACCAGGGGTCTTCGAACCGATCGGAAGAGGACAGTAGCAGACCCGGACTGCTGTCCGGGCTCAGAAATCTGCTGTTCGGCGGCGACAAGGAACCGTCGCTGCGCGAACAGATCGAAGAGGTTATCGACGAAGCCGAGGAAGAGGGCGACGATCGCCGCGGCAGCAACATCGTCGGCGACCTTTCGCCCATCGAGCGCAAGATGCTGCGCAACCTCCTCCATTTCGGCGAACAGACGGTCGACGATGTCGCGGTGCCGCGCGGCGAGATCATCGCGATTCCCGAAACCGCGACGTTCGAGGACGTGCTGGCGATCTTTGCCGACGCGGGCCACAGCCGCCTGCCGGTGTATCGCGAAAACCTGGACGAGGTGATCGGCATGATCCACGTCAAGGACGTGTTTGCCGTGCTCGCCGAAAAGCGGCCGCCGCCGCCTATGCTCGACCTGCTCCGCCAGCCGCTTTATGTGCCGCAATCGATGGGCGTGCTCGACCTGCTCGCCGAAATGCGCGCCAAGCGCACGCATCTGGCGATCGTGATCGACGAATATTCGGGCACCGAAGGGCTGCTGACGATCGAGGATCTGGTCGAGGAGATCGTCGGCGAGATCGAGGATGAGCATGACGACGAACCCGAACCGCTGATCGTCGCGGGCGAGGGTGGCTGCTGGGAAGTCGACGCGCGTGCCGAACTCGACGACCTGGGCGAAGCGGTCGATGCGCGGCTGGGCGAAATCGAGGAGGATGTCGACACGCTCGGCGGGCTCGCCGCTGTGCTCGCGGGCCATGTGCCCCAGGTTGGCGAAGTGCTCGTCCACCCGAGCGGCTGGCGGATCGAGGTGACCGACGCCGACGAACGCCGCGTCCATCACCTGCGGTTGCACCCACCCATCGAGGTCGATCTGGAAGCACCGTCGGAGCGCCGCGAGGGGTTTTGACGCAATTGCCTTTGCCTTTCCGAGCGACTAGGCGAGGCGAGATGGAAGTTTCCGATCTTCGCATCGCCCTGTTCAGCGGCAATTACAACATGACGACCGATGGCGCGAACAAGGCGCTCAATCGCCTGGTCGGCTATTTATTGTCTAAGGGCGCGGCGGTGCGCGTCTATTCGCCGACCGTCGCCCATCCCGATTTCGAGCCGACGGGCGACCTCGTCAGTGTACCGTCGATGGCGATCCCCGGACGCAGCGAATATCGTATGCCGTTGAGCTTTTCGTCGAGGGTGCGCGAAGATGTCGCCGCCTTTGCCCCCAATATCCTCCATATCTCCAGCCCCGACCGCGTGTCGCGGCAGGCGGCGGCGTGGGCGCGGCGGCGCAGAATTCCTGTTGCCTGTTCGGTCCACACGCGCTTCGAAACCTATTTCCGCTATTACAACCTTTCGTTTCTTGAACCGCTCGTCGTCGCCTGGCTTCGCAAACTCTATCGCCGCTGCGACGCGCTGATCGCACCTTCCGAAAGCTTTGCGCAGGTGCTCCGCGACCAGCGGATGAACTATGACATCGGCATCTGGACGCGCGGCGTCGAGCAGGGGATTTTCAACCCCGCGCGCCGCGACATGGGCTGGCGCCAGACGCTCGGCATTGCCGACGACACGCCCGCCATCGCCTTCCTCGGCCGGTTGGTGATGGAAAAGGGGCTCGACGTCTTTGCCGATGCCATCGACGTGTTGACGCGCCGCGGCGTTCCGCATCGGGTGGTTGTGATCGGTGAGGGGCCCGCGGGTGACTGGTTTGAATCGCGCCTGCCGACTGCACATTTTGTGGGATTCCAGGGCGGTGCCGACCTCGCTCATGCGCTTGCATCGTGCGACATCTTCTTCAACCCGTCGGTCACCGAAACCTTTGGCAATGTGACACTCGAGGCCATGGCCTGCGGCCTGCCCGTGGTCGCGGCGCGAGCGACGGGCAGCGCGAGCATCGTCAAGCATGGCCACACGGGCTATCTCGTCGCGCCGGGATCGATCTCGGGCTTCGCCGACCATCTCCAGCGCTATTGCAGCGATACCGCGCTGCGCGCCGACCATGGCGCTGCGGCGGTGCGCGAAAGCGGTGCTTACCAGTGGGATGCGATCAACCAGGCGGTTGCGGATACCTATTTGCGCCTCATCCGCCAGAAACAGCGGCGCGGCGGTTGAGTTCGCGATGGCGGGCGATCTCTTCGGCGAGGAAATGCCAGCGGCGAAGCGTGACGCCGGGGCCGGCCCCGCGCCGCTCGCCGAACGGTTGCGCCCGCGCAGCCTCGCCGACGTTGTCGGGCAGGAGCATCTGACCGGCGCCGACGGCGCGATCGGGCGCATGGTCGCGGCGGGCCAATTATCGTCGATCATCCTGTGGGGTCCGCCGGGCACGGGCAAGACGACGATCGCGCGCCTGCTTGCCGAGGCAGTGGCGATGCGCTTCGCGCCGCTCTCGGCGGTGTTTTCGGGCGTCGCCGATCTGCGCCAGGCCTTTGCCGATGCTGAAAAAATGGCTGCGGCGGGCAAGCGGACCTTGCTCTTCGTCGACGAAATCCATCGTTTCAATCGCGCCCAGCAGGACGGTTTCCTGCCCTATGTCGAGCGCGGCACCGTCGTTCTCGTCGGCGCGACGACCGAAAACCCCAGCTTCGCGTTGAACGCCGCGCTGCTCAGCCGCGCGCAGGTGCTGGTGCTGAACCGGCTCGACGACGCGGCGCTCGATGCGCTGATCGATCGCGCCGAGACCGAGGTCGGCCGCCCGCTGCCGGTGACGGCGGAGGCGCGCGCTGCGCTGGTCGCGAGCGCCGACGGCGACGGGCGCTTTCTGCTCAATCAGGTCGAAACACTATTTTCCGTGGCGATCGACGCGCCGCTCGATCCGGCCGAACTCGCCGCCTTCCTTCATCGCCGGATGCCGGTCTACGACAAGGGCGGCGACGGTCATTACAATCTCATCTCGGCGCTGCATAAAGCATTGCGCGGGTCCGACCCGCAGGCGGCGCTTTACTGGCTCGCGCGGATGCTCGTCGCGGGCGAGGAGCCGCTCTACGTGCTACGGCGGCTGGTGCGTTTCGCCAGCGAGGACATCGGCCTCGCCGACCCGCAGGCGCTGGTGCAGTGCCTCGCCGCCAAGGACGCCTACCAGTTTCTCGGCTCGCCCGAGGGCGAGCTCGCGATCGTGCAAGCGTGCCTCTACCTCGCCACGGCGCCCAAATCGAACGCTGCCTATGCTGCGCAAAAGGCGGCATGGACGGCGGCGCGCGACACCGGCAGCCTCGCGCCGCCCGCGAACATCCTCAATGCCTCGACGAAGCTGATGAAGGATCTGGGTTATGGCGCGGGCTACAGCTATGACCATGATGCCCCCGACGGCTTTTCGGGCGACAATTACTGGCCCGACGGTATGGCGCCGGGCGATTATTACCGTCCCGTCGACCGCGGCTTTGAAAAGCGGATCGCCGAGCGCATGGCCTGGTGGGACGAGCGGCGGGGCGAGCGAAGCGGTGGTTAGCGCGTCGCAAAGGCTCCGCCGCGCGCCCGCGTGATCCTCCGTCGGATTATGCCGGCAGAGCGAACCTTGGCATCGTGAAGTCGCGGCGGCCCTGCCAACGGCGATCCGCCTTATTCGAAGGGTGGATAACGCTCGAACGAGGGCAGGTCGCCCAGATTTTCCATCCAGCCGATACGTTCGGCGGTCTGAATTTGCGCTTGCGCCGGGATGAGGTCGGGGTCGTCGAGCGTCGCAGTCTGCACGTCGATCAGACCGGGGAAAATCTGATCGTTGGTGTAAAAGAGGCCGGTGCCGCAATCTCCGCAGAAATGGCGGCGGCCATGTTCGGACGACGCGTAGATTTTCGGCGTGCCGCTGATCTCGATCTCATCTGTACTAACCATCCCCCAACCCACCATCGGCGCGCCCGCATGACGGCGGCAGTCGACGCAGTGGCAAAGCGCATGGTGCTGCACGGCAGTACTCATCGAATAGCGGATCGCGCCGCAGTGACACTGGCCACTGGCGCGAGGGGGGTGTTCCGTCATTTCAATCTCCTCACGAATCTTGTGAGAACATATCATAAACAAATGTGTCGTGGCAATCCAACGACAGTTGAACATTAGCATGATGTTAACCACGAGCGCGTAGTTCGTGGGAACACGGATTTTTCGGAGTTTCCATGGATCATCGCAGGTGGCACAAGCGGCCGTGGAGCGGGAGCGGGCGTCGATGAAGCTTGTCATCCAAATCCCCTGCCTGAACGAGGCCGAGGATCTTCCGGCGACGCTCACGGCGCTGCCGCGCCAGATCGAGGGCGTCGACACGATCGAAATTCTGGTCATCGATGACGGAAGCACCGACAATACCGCACAGGTCGCCCGGATGTGGGGCGTCCACCATATCGTGCGTCACCGCACCAACCGCGGACTAGCTGCAGCCTTCCGTTCAGGTATCGACGCGGCACTTGCGGCCGGAGCCGACATCATCGTTAATACCGATGCCGATGGGCAGTATGTCGGCGAGGATATAGCACGGATCGTCGCACCGATCCTCGACGGGCGCGCAGACATCGTAATTGGCGACCGCGGCGTTGGCGACAATGAACATTTCGGCCCCGTCAAGCGCCGGTTGCAGGGACTGGGCAGCGCGATCGTCCAGCGCCTCGCCAAGGTGCAGGTGTCGGATGCGGTCAGCGGCTTTCGCGCGATCAGCCGCGAAGCGGCGCTGCGGATCAACATCACGACCGAATTCAGCTATACGACTGACATGTTGATCCAGGCCGGGCGCAAGCGCCTGTCGATCGTCAGCGTGCCGATCCGGACCAACGCAACGTTGCGCCCGTCGCGTCTGTTCAAATCGATCCCGCGCTTCATCGTCAACACCGGCATCACAATGGCGCGCGCCTATACGACCTATAACCCGCTGCGCGCCTTTGTCGGGCTTGGGCTGGCGATTGCGTTTATTGGCGTGATACCGATCGTTCGTTTCCTGATCTTCTATTTTCAGGGGAGCGGTGATGGGCATGTCCAGTCGCTCGTCATCGGCGGCGCGCTGCTTGTTCTTGGCGCGATGGTGGCGGTGATGGGAGTGCTCGCCGACCTGATCGCGGCAAACCGCAAATTGATCGAGGCAAGCCTCGTTCGCCTGCGTCGGATCGAGGAGCGTCTCGATGCCAGGGACCGCCGGGCAACCGATCCGGTGAACGATGGCATCGGGCGCAAGCAAAGGACCGCGCGTTGACGTCGGTTTCTGCTTTACGATGGAAGGGTTATGCGGCTCGGCTGCGCCGCCCGACCGCGGTCCAGCTTTTGTACGGAATGCTGGCGTTCGTCGTTTTGCTTCAGATCGAGCTCGTCTTTTCCAAAAGCGTCAACTGGGACGAATTTTTTCACTTCAGCCAGATTCACCAGCATCTGCTTGGCCGCCCGGCACCGTGGCTGCAGGCGCCCTTTGTAGCGCTATTTTGGTGGGTTCCCTCGCTTCCGGGGGACAATATCGATCATATTCAGCTGATCCGGTTGCTTACGCTGTCGTTCGAGGTGGCCGCCGTTGCTTCCATTGCCGCAATAGTGCATCGCTTCTCGAACCGCGAAACAGCGGTACTCTGCGGGCTGCTCTATGCGACCGGCGGCTACGTGTTCCTGCATGCATTTGCACTGCGCGCCGACATGATCGCGGCAGCCCTGCTGATGGTGGCGTTGTGGATAGGCACGTGCCGCCCGCTACGGAGCATCGAAATAGCAGCGATAATTCTTTTGATCGGCCTCGCCTTTGTTTCGACGATAAAAACTGTCCTCTACCTACCTGCATTTCTCGGCGTCGCACTATACCGGCTGGAAGGGCCCGGTCACCGCTGGGCCGTGGCGGGCGCGGTGATGCTGTCCGTGCTGGCGGGCGCAACGCTGCTCTGGTCGGCGCCCTATTTGCCGACGGACGGCTTTTTAGGAATTGTGCGCGACATAGGTGATCTGGGCCGCGCGTCGATCTACCGCATGTTTTCCGGCGGCATCTTTCCGCAAGGCGCGTGGCTTGTCCGGCAAATCGCCTTTGCACCGCTGTTGTCGATCGCGATTCTGGGCGCGGCGCTCTATGCCTGCTGGCCCGGCCGCGACAGCATGGAGCGTATCCTCTCGCTGTCGTTCCTTGCACCGCTGGCGACCGTGGCGATCTATCGCAACGCCTTTCCATATCATTTTGCCTTCATCCTGCCGCCCGCAGTCGTTGCGTCGTGGCCTGTGGTCGACTGGTTTCGTCGACGCTATGGCACGATCACGGTGGCCCTTCTCCCGCTCGCTGGTGCGCTTGTGTTGTTCGTCGTCGAAGATCGGAATATTCTTTCGCGGCAGCGCGCGATCCAAACGGGTATCCATATGATATTTCCCGTCCCGGTCACATATATCGACAACAGCGGCATGGTCGGCGATTTTCCAAGGGCCGTAAATCATTTCGCCAGCGGTTGGGGGCTGGACATTTATTTCCGGTCGGGTGAGCCAATTTACAAGAAGGCCATCGAGATGGAGTCGGTTCCGTTCCTTTTGGCCAACAATGTGGTGCTGCAGCAGCTATTCGGTGACGCCGACAATGACGCAGGGTTTTTGCCTGACGATGAAAAAATTCTGCGTGAAAATTATGTGCGCCATTGGGGCGCGGTTTTCGTTGCTGGAAAGATTATTCCGGCGGGTGATCAAACTACCGGTTTCGAGGTAGCGATCCCGGGCGTTTACACCGTTGAAGGCGGCGCTATTATTGTCGATGGCACGCATTATCCCGTTGGCAGCTTGATCGAATTGCACAGGGGATTGCACAAGGCATCCGGAACCCGATCGACGGACGTTACGCTACGCTGGGGCGATAAATTGCGCCGCCCGAATTTTGCTTGGCCGAACGGCCCTATTTTGTCCGCATATTGAACTCGGCATCGGGCGGCGACCTAAAGACATCGCCGTTCTGGCGCCTCCGCTGCTAGGTTTTGGTTTTCGATTTCCATAGCTCCTGTTTCATCGTCGCAAGCCCATACCCCAAGTCGCCCGCAATCGAAGACCCGCGCAGCGCCAGCGTTGCCGCCATCAGCCCGGCCGCGGGCATGCCGGCGCCCGCGAGCGCGAGCAGGGCGGCTTCACGCACGCCGATCCCGCCCGGCGACACCGGCACTACGAAGCCTGCGAGCCAGGCGAAGAGGAACAGCGCGGCGAAATGGGCAAGGCTGGTGCCGGCTGGCAGCACGGATGCGCCGACGAGTGCCGCGGCCAGCGCAAAAGCGCCGAACGCAACGATCTGAAACGCCAGTGCGGTCAGCAACGAGCGGCGCGCCGCCAGCGATACGCCGACGACCAGACCTGCGGCGAGGAGGGCCGCTATCGGCTGGCGATCAAAGGCAAGACAGGCGGCCGCAACCGACATGCTGCTGACGAGGTGCAGCCCAACTTCGACGCCGATCGATTTGGCGAGCAGCTTATGCTCAATCCCGCTTCGCGCGCCTTCAAGTTGCCGACTGACATATTGGAACACCGACCCCGGGAGATATTTCATCAACACGCCGCGGGCATAGATGCGCGCCATGTCGCGCCGCGACTGGCGACCGTCTGGATCGACGACGATGCTCCATGCGCGTGCCAGCGCTCGATCGGCGGCGGCAAAGAGCAGCGCGGCCGCAGCCATCGAACCGGCGAGCGCCCACGAAGCGTGCGGCGCAAGCGTCGACCAGTCGAGCCGCCACAGCCGCTCGCCGATGAAGGCGATACTGACCGCCAGCGCCGCGCCGCCGAGCCATCGGCCGTACCGGTCGAAGGGCCGTCGGCGTGGCGCCGCGCCGGTGTCAGCCATAAAGAATGCTGGTGAAATCGGGGTAGGGGACGCAATAGGAGCGGCCGAAATAGCGGCGCTCCTTCAGTCCGCAATTCCGGATCGCGCTGCGATAGCGGCCGCGGCCGCTGTCATCGAGCAGGATGATGCCGCCCGCCGCTAGATGCGGGATTGCGCGCGCGAGGCATTCGGTGCGGCGGCGGCCGTCGATGACGATCAGGTCGAACACGCCGCCCACCTCATCAATCGCACCGATATAAGCGTCGCCGTCAATTTCGCGATGATTAAGCTGGATATGGGGAAAGCGGGCGACCTCTCTGATCAGCCGTTGATGCCATTCGGCATGATGTTCGACCGATGCGACGCTGGCGGCGTGGCGGGCGAGCCAGACGGTGCTGGCGCCCGCGCCATATTCGAACACGCGCGCATTCGGCCGCGCGCGCAGAAATTCGGCGACCTCGCGCGTTGCGGCAACATTCCACCAAGGCAAGCCCAACGCTATCATGCGTTCGATGTCATGGATGGCGAGCAATGATGCCGCCCAGCGCAGCCAGCCATATTCGTCGCTCTGCCGCGCTTCGAGGGTCAGCTTTTTCATCGGGCCAAGTCCGGCAATCGCGTGCATGACACCGGCGTAGGACCGTTTGACCAACTGCATCATATTCTCCAGCCTCCCGCGGGTGGGTGCAAGAGTGTATTAACCAAAATATTCCTGTGGAAAGGTTAATTCCTGACCGGTCGCGATCAGTCGCCGAGATCGACCTGATGCCGTTCGGCCCAGCTTCGATATTGTTCGCGCGGACTCGCCGCCGGCTGCGCCAGGATTGCCGGCATGTCGGCGCGCAGCGCGCCAAGGTCGAGCGAGCGGATCATCGCTTTTACCGGGCCGACGCCAGCTGGCGTGATCGACAGGCGCTCGATCCCGACGCCGAGCAGCGCCATGGCTTCGAGGGGGCGCCCGCCCATTTCGCCGCAGACGCCGAGCTGGACCTTTGACCCCGACACGATCTTTACCACGCGCGCGAGGTAGCGCATCACCGTCGGCGACAGCCAGTCGTAACGCTCTGCGAGCCGCGGGTGTGCGCGGTCGGCGGCGAACAGGAACTGCGTAAGGTCATTGGTGCCGATCGACAGGAAATCGAGGTGCGGCAGCATCAGGTCGAGCGTTTCGACGAGCCCCGGCACTTCGAGCATCGCGCCATAGCGGATCGCTACCGGAAGCTTTTTGTTGCGGCTCGCAAGCCAGGCGCGCTGCGCGACAAAAAGTGCGCGCGCGGCTTCATATTCCCAAGGTTCAGACACCATCGGGAACATGACATTGAGCGTGCGTCCGGCGGCGGCCTCCATCAATGCGCGCGCCTGTACCTTCAATAGCCCCTCGCGTTCGAGCGCGAGGCGCAGCGCGCGCCAGCCCATTGCGGGATTTTCTTCCTGCGCGCTGTCGTCCATATTCATATAGGGCAGCGCCTTGTCGCCGCCGATGTCAACGGTGCGGAAAATCACCGGCCGGTTGCCCGCGGCGTCGAGCACGTCGCGGTAAAGCCGCTGCTGCCGCTCGCGGGCGGGCAGCGTTGCCGAGACGAGAAACTGGAACTCGGTGCGGAACAACCCGATGCCGCTTGCACCGGTCAGGTCGAGCGCGGCGACATCCTCGCGCAGACCCGCGTTGATCATCAGCTCGATCGCAACGCCGTCCTTGGTGACCGCGGGCAGGTCGCGCAGCGCCGCCAGCGTGGCGCGGCGTTTTTGCGAGATTTCGAGCTTGGCGTCGAACGCTTCCTGCACCGCGGGCGTCGGGCGGACATGCACCGACCCGGTGCTGGCGTCGAGCAGCAGCAGGTCGCCCTCGCGGATCGAGCTGCGCACATCGCGGACGCGGCCGATGACGGGTACGCCCATCGCGCGTGCGACGATGATGACGTGGGCGGTGAGCGAGCCCTCTTCGAGCACGACGCCCTTCAGTCGGCGGCGGTCATATTCGAGCAATTCGGCCGGGCCGAGGTTGCGCGCGATAAGGATCGAGTCATGGCGCAGGCCCATCTGCGCCGCGGTTCCTATCTGTCCCGATACGATGCGGATCAGCCGGTTCGACAAATCCTCGAGGTCGTGCATCCGGTCGCGCAGCAACGGGTCGTCGATCTGGCGCATCCGCATCCGGGTGCGCTGCTGGACGCGCTCGATCGCCGCCTCGGCGGTCAGACCGCTGTCGATCGCCTCGTTGATCCGCCGCGACCAACCCTCGTCATAGGCGAACATCTTGTAGGTTTCGAGCACCTCCTCATGCTCGCCGCCGACGCCGAATTCGGCCTGGCTCGCCATGCGGTCGATCTGTTCGCGCATCTTGTCGAACGCGGCATAGACGCGATGACGCTCGGCTTCGGTGTCGTCGGCGACCGTATGCTCGATGGTGATGCGCGGCTGGTGGAACACCGCGACCCCTGCGCCCATGCCGTCGACCAGCTTTTGCCCCGACAGGCGCTGCGCCGACTGGTCGGCGGTCGCGGCGTCGGTGCGCGCGGCGGTATCGACAAGGTCGGCGTTGGCGATCAGCTCGGAAAGCACCATGGCGACCGTCTGCAGCGTCTCGATCTCGATGTCGTCATAGCGGCGCGGTTCGGCGTGCTGGACGCAGAGCACGCCGACCGCGCGCTCGCGACGGATGATCGGTACTCCGGCAAAACTGTGGAACAACTCCTCGCCGGTTTCGGGGCGATAGGAAAAATCGGGGTGCGCCGCGGCTTCGTCGAGGTTCAGCGTCTCGATCTGGTCGGCGATCATCCCGACCAACCCTTCGCCAAGGCCCAGGCGCGTGACGTGCACCGCCTCCTGCTTCAGCCCGCGCGTCGCATAAAGCTCGAGCGCGCCGTCGCGGAGCAGATAGATCGAGCAGACCTCGCTATCGAGACATTCGCCGATAATGCCGACGACCTGGTTTAACTTGCCCTGCGCGTTGACGCGCGATGCCATCACCTCGTGCAGCCGGGTCAGGATGGTGCGCGCCGACTGGGCGGCCGACGAGGGTGGGGGCGGGGCGTTGGTCATCGCCATCCTGCTATCAGAAGGATACGGCGCGCGCCAATACCCCGCGCGCGATTGCCCAATCTAATCCTGCGCGGTCGCCGCCAGCGTCACTTGTTCGACGGCGGCTCCACGGGCCCGCTGATCGATGCCGAAGCCGGGCCGACCGGGCCAAGCGGGGCTGTCGACGCTACGGGTGCAGGCGCGGCCATAATCGCTGGCCGCGGCGCATATTTGGCGTCCCATGCCGCGACGTCCGCCTGATATTTCGCATAGGCCTCGTAGAACTCGGTGAAGGGTTCGTCGAGGCGAAGCAGATGCGCAGGCGCCTGTTCGACGACCTGCGCGCTTGGTGCCGAGGACACGAGCTGGGCGATCTCGTTCGCGCGGGTGCAGAAGGCGCGCTGTGCCGGGGGCTGGGCAAAATAGTTGAACAGCTGCGTCGACAGGCGGTCGCGTGCGGCAGTGCCGTTGGTTTTCGTTTCCTTGCCAAGGTCGCGGATCACCGTTTTTTCGGTCGAGCGGATCGTCTTGCCATGCGCCTTGATGATATTGTTGTAGGCGGCGACCAGCGTCGCTTCTTCTAAGCCGCGGCACCCGATCGCAGCGACGTTGAGCCCGATCTTGAGCTGCCAGAAGGCGCGATCGCCGGTCACGCCGCTGTTCGCCGTCACGAACTTGCCGTCGATTCCGCGGCCGGGCAGGATTTGCGTCAGCGACGCATTGCCCGGCGGCAGCGGCCGTGGCGGGATGATGACGACCGGCGGCGCCGGGGGAGGCGGCGGAGGTGGCGGGGGAGGCTTGGGCGCACAGGCGGCAACACTCGCCAGCAGACCAGCCAGAACGATCTTACGCGACAAATTCATGATCCACTCCCCAACCGCATAATAACGTGCGGTATCAACCCCGAGCGTGCAAGGCCGCTTCGGCCTGTTGCACCAGCGATGCGACGATTTCGGCCGCACTTTCTTCTTCAGATACCATACCGACAGATTGCCCTGCCATTAACGACCCGTTCTCGGCATCGCCGTCGATGACCGCGCGGCGCAGCGCGCCCGCCCAATAATGTTCGATCTCCAGCTGCGCTTCCATCATGTCGACCTCGCCCTTGTCGAGCTTGTTCGCGACTTCGCGCTGCTTGGCGGTAAAGGCTTCGGTGCCCGCATTTTTGAGCGCGCGGACCGGGATGACCGGCAAGCGCGGGTCGATCTGGACGCTCGCGACCGCTTCGCGCGCCGAAGCGCGGAGGAAGGCCTTTTTGAAATTGGGATGTGCAATGCTCTCGGTCGCGCAGACGAAACGCGTGCCGAGCTGAACCCCCGACGCGCCCATTTCCAGATAGGCAGCGATCGCTTCGCCGCGGCCGATGCCGCCGGCGACGAAGACCGGAAGCTCGTCGGCGAGCGAGGGCAGGATTTCCTGCGCCAGCACGCTGGTCGAGACGGGACCGATATGACCGCCGGCCTCCATCCCCTCGATCACCAGCGCATCGACGCCGGAGCGGACGAGCTTCTTGGCAAGCGCGAGGGTGGGCGCAAAGCAGATCACTTTCGCGCCCGATGCCTTGATCGCCTCCAGGCTGCCCTTGGGCGGCAGGCCGCCGGCGAGCACGACATGGCCAACGTCGTGCCTGGCGCACACGTCGATCAGCTCGAAAAGCTGGGGATGCATGGTGATCAGGTTGACGCCGAAATTGCGCGTCGCAAGTGCTTTGGTTGCGGCAATTTCTGCGTCCAGAAGGTCGGGCGTCATCGCGCCGCATGCGATCACGCCGAAACCGCCGGCATTGCTGATCGCGCTGACCAGATGGCGCTCGGAAACCCAGCTCATCGCGCCGCAGAGGATGGCATAGTCGCTGCCGAGAAGCTCGGTTCCGCGGGCCATCAGTTCATGAATTTTGCTCATTAAAGCCGCCTTTGCCAGCACTCGGACTCGCGCGCAATCCCTGGCGTCGCGGAGCAGATCAACCCGCCGCAGACCGGAATCCGTTGAGCGCAGCAACCCAACCTTTCGGCGCAAAAAGCAAATCGATCATTGTCAACTAAATCACTTGGCATATGATGATCCCTCGAATCCACAATGGGAAAGGAATATCGATGACCTCCGCGGACCATATCGTGAAAGATCGTCCGGAGCCGGCGCGCCGGGCCATCCAGACCGTGCTCGACGCGCTCGACAAGCTCAAGTTCGGCGCGATCCAGCTCACGGTTCATGAAGGAAAGTTGGTGCAGGTCGATGTGACCGAACGCCACCGCTACCCGAACTGATACACCCAACTCAAACTGCTCCCGCCGGGGATAATCCCCGACCTGATGCCGCAGACCGGACCGCCGGATGTGGCAATTTTCTTGCAACAGGAAATTGTCATGACCGCAAAATATCCGTCCGCCCACCGGCGCGTACCGGCCAGCCTCCTCACGCTCTCCTTGCTGTTGGCGACTCCCGCCGCCGCCGAGGAAATCACCGGCGAACTCACTGCCGATGACGCCGCCGCACAGGTCGAGGGCGGCAGCTACGGCGGCGATATCGTCGTAACCGCACGCCGCCGCAGCGAAACTGCACAAGACGTACCGATCGCCATTTCGGTCGTCGCGGGCGAACAGATCGACAATACCGGCAGCTTCAACGTCGGGCGGCTCACGCAGCTTACGCCGACATTGCAATTCTATTCGTCGAACCCGCGCAACACCGCGGTCAATATCCGCGGCATCGGCGCGCCCTTCGGCCTCACCAACGACGGCATCGAGCAGGGCGTGGGGATTTATGTCGACGATGTCTATTATTCGCGTGTCGCCTCTTCGACCTTCGACTTCCTCGATGTTGCGCAGATCGAAGTGCTGCGCGGTCCGCAAGGAACGCTCTATGGCAAGAATACGACGGCCGGCGCGATCAACATCACCACCAATCAGCCCGGTTTCGATTTCGAAGGCAAGGCCGAGGTCAGCATCGGCAACCTGAATTTCAAGCAGGCGAAAGCCGCGATTTCCGGGCCGTTGTCGGACACGCTCGCGGCGCGCGTTGCCGTCTCGTCGACCAGCCGCCGCGGCACGATCTACAATGTCACGACCGACCGTCATATCCAGAGTCAGGACAATATCGGCATTCGCGGGCAATTGCTCTGGCGCCCTACCGACGCTCTCGACATCACGCTCGCCGGCGACTGGAACCGGCAGGAGGCGGTGTGCTGCGGCTCGGTATTCGTTCGCACCGGGGCAACGCAGCGGCCGCTCAATCGCCAGTTCGCCGCGCTAGCTGCGGCACAGGGCTATGCTTTTCCCAGCGACAATCCCTATGACCGGCTCACCGATCTCGACGCCACCCTGAATGCGGGCAACGAGATCGGCGGGGCGTCGCTGCGCATCAAATGGGACGTCGGGCCGGGCACGCTGACGTCGGTTACGGCGTGGCGCTATTGGGACTGGCAGCCCGAAAACGATCGCGACTTTACCGGCCTGCCGATCGTCACCAAGTCGCAGAACCCGTCGCAGCAGGATCAGTACACGCAGGAGCTTCGATACAACTACACCGGTAACCGTTTCGATTTTGTCGTCGGCGGCTTTTATTATTACCAGCGTATCGACACGCAGGGCACCGAAGCCCACGGCCCGGCGTCAAGCCGCTGGACGCTCAATCCGGCGAGCGCCTTGTCGAACGATCCCTCGGTGCTCGACGGCCTGACCGCCATCAACACCCAGTATCTCAAAAACACCAGCGCCGCCCTGTTCGGTCAGCTGAGCTGGAAGGTCACCGACCAGGTCACGATCCAGCCCGGCGTCCGGTTGAACTACGACAAGAAGGACGGCTATTATCGCCGCCTCGTCTTTGCCGGCGACGGCTCGGCGGTGACGGCGGGCCTGACCGATCCGGTATCCGTCGCGCGGCTCGGCGTGTTCACACCGCAGGAATATGCGCCCTCGTTCAGCGACTGGAACTTCAGCTATGACCTCACCGCGACGTGGAAGGCGGCGACCGACCTGCTTTTCTATGCGACCTATGCCAAGACGTTCAAATCGGGCGGAATCAATCAGAATGGTGTGCCCAACGGCGCCGACGGTAACCCGATCCTCGCTGCCGCGACGGTGAAACCTGAATCGGTCGATCATTATGAAGCCGGGGTGAAGGCCGAATTCTGGGATCGGCGCATCACCCTGAACCTCACGGCCTTTCGCACTGACATCGGGAATTTCCAGGCCAATGTGAACAACGGGCAGTTCGGGGTGCTGCGCGGCTATCTGGCCAATGCCGATAAGGTGCGCACGCAGGGCGCCGAATTCGACGTATCGGTTCGGCCGAGCGAGCGGTTTCGCGCTTATGCCAACGGTGCCTACACCGATGCCAAATATAAGCGGTTTGTCGATGCTCCTTGCCCGCCCGAATTGTCGGGAGGAGCCAGCAGCCCGCCGAATTGCGACATTTCGGGGCAGCGCCTGCCGGGCGTTTCGAAATGGGCCTTTTCCTTCGGCGCGGAGGCCAACGCCGAATCCCGCCTCGTCGGCAAGGAAGGACAATTCTACCTCGGTTATGACGGCAATTATCGGTCTAACTGGTCGTCGAATCCGTCGCCTTCGGCCTATACATGGGTCAAGGGCTATGCCTTGTCGAATTTCCGGGCGGGTTTTCGCGCCAATGACGGTCTCGACATTTTCGCATGGGTCCGCAACGCATTCGACCGAGATTATATCGATCAGCTGAGCGTCGGGCCGGGCAACACCGGGCTGATCGTCGGGCTGCCGGGCGACCCGCGTACATGGGGTGCGACGATCAAGGCTGGCTTCTGACGGACCCCGTTCATGGAAAAGGGACCGCCCGGCGGGGCGGTCCCTTTCTCCTCCAGCCGATAATCAGCGCTGCTGAGGGTTCTTATTCTGATCCTGGTCGGAGCGCTGCCCGCCCTGCTGGCGGTTCTGGCCGTCCTGCTGCTGCTGCTGCTGGCGGCGCTGTTCTTCGTCGCGGTCCGCCTGCGGATTTTTCTGGTTCTGCTCGTTGGGGTTGTTAGCCATTTTCCTTCTCCTCTTTGCCGCGCCATGCCGTCATGGCGGGCAGTGGATGAACCATCGGTCGATGCAGGATGTTCCCCCGAGGCGCCGGGGCGTGGCCGCGGCACGACGGATGCCCGTTGTCGCAGCAACCGCAAATTTATTGATCGGTTCAATCGATGACTGAATTCAGCTTATTCGGTTAGGTCGATTTAAGGGCGGCGCCTATCGTGCGCTCCAGATCGAAAGGATGCCGCTATCAACTCGACGCCCATCCACGCTTTTCTGTGCCTCGCCGCCAAGCGGCTGTCCGCGTCATGCCCGCGTCATGGGGGCCGACCATCATCATAAAAACCTTGAGAGGAGAGACTGTATGAACGACCAGACCCCCATCGGAAGCGGTTGCCCGGTCCATCAGCCCGGCGGCGTTCGCGCGCTTCTCGGCCGCACCAACAAGGATTGGTGGCCCGACATGCTGGCGACCGAGATCCTCAATCCCAATGGTCCGTCGAACCCGATGGGCGAGGATTTCGATTATGCCGAGGCGTTCAAATCGCTCGACTATCAGGCGCTCAAGGACGACCTCACCGCGCTGATGACCGACAGCCAGCCGTGGTGGCCCGCCGACTATGGACATTACGGCCCCTTCTTCATCCGCATGGCGTGGCACGCGGCGGGCACCTATCGCACCGTCGACGGCCGCGGCGGTGCCAACAGCGGGCAGCAGCGTTTCGCGCCGCTCGACAGCTGGCCCGACAATGGCAACCTCGACAAGGCGCGTCGCCTGCTTTGGCCGATCAAGCAGAAATATGGCAATAAGATCAGCTGGGCCGACCTGTTCATCCTCGCCGGCAATGTCGCCATTGAAAGCATGGGCGGGCCGGTGTTCGGCTTCGGCGGCGGCCGCGTCGACGTCTATGAACCCGAACGCGACATCTATTGGGGCAGCGAAGACAAGTGGGTCAATCAGGGCGTCCAGACGCGCATCGACCCCGCCAAGGGAATGGAAACGATCGAAGGACCGCTCGCCGCGATCCAGATGGGCCTGATCTACGTCAATCCCGAAGGCCCCGGCGGTAATCCGCACGACGACGAAGGCATGGCGCGCGACATGAAGGAAACCTTCAAGCGGATGGCGATGAACGACGAGGAAACCGTCGCACTCACCGCCGGCGGGCATACCTTCGGCAAGGCGCATGGCAATGGCGATCCTTCGCTGCTGGGCGCCGCGCCCGCGGGCGGCGACCTGGCTGCGCTGGGCTTCGGCTGGGTCAGCAGCCATGAGAGCGGCGGCATCGGTGAACATACCGTCACCAGCGGCATCGAAGGCGCATGGACCAACACCCCGCGCGAATGGACGGAGAATTATTTCCGCCTGCTGTTCGACTATGACTATGAACTGGTGAAGTCGCCCGCGGGCGCGAACCAGTGGCAGCCGATCAATCAGAAAGAGGAGGATATGGCCCCGGCGGCGTGGGATCCGAACATCAAGGTTCCAACGATGATGACCACCGCCGACATGGCGTTGAAACGCGATCCCGCCTACCGCGCAATCAGCGAACGGTTCCGCAAAGACCATGAGGCATTCAAGGATGCCTTTGCGCGCGCCTGGTTCAAACTGACGCACCGCGACATGGGACCCAAGATCCGCTACCTCGGCCCCGAAGTCCCGGCCGAAGACCTGATCTGGCAGGATCCGATTCCCGCCGGCACCATGCCGTCGGATGCCGAGGTGCAGGCGGTGAAGGACAAGATCGCCGCGAGCGGCCTGACCGTCAGCCAGCTGATCAAGACCGCCTGGGCGTCGGCGAGCACCTTCCGCAAGTCCGATTTCCGCGGCGGCGCCAATGGCGCACGCGTGCGCCTTGCGCCGCAAAAGGACTGGGAGGTCAACGAACCGGCGATGCTCGCGAAAGTGCTGGACACGCTCGACGGGCTGCGCGGCAACCTGTCGATGGCCGACGCGATCGTGCTCGGCGGCGTGGTCGGGCTGGAGAAGGCGATCAAGGATGCGGGCTTCAACGTGGTGGTGCCGTTTACCGGTGGCCGCGGCGACGCGACGCAGGATCAGACCGATGTCGAAAGTTTCGAGGTGATGGAGCCGGAGGCTGATGCCTTCCGCAACTATGTCGGGAAGAAGAAGCTGGCGTTGAAGGTCGAGGAAATGATGCTCGACCGCGCGTCGCTGCTTGGCCTGTCGGTGCCCGAAATGACGGTGCTGATCGGTGGCCTGCGCGTGCTCGGCGCCAATCATGGCGAGCGCGGTCATGGTCATTTCACCAAACGGTCGGGGCAACTCACCAACGACTTCTTCGTCAACCTGCTGGGCATGACGAATGTCTGGAAGGCGGTCGATGGATCGGAGGATCAGGAGTTTATCGCGACCGACCGCAAGGGCGGCCACGAAACCTGGCGCGCGACCCGCGCCGACCTGGTCTTCGGTTCGAACTCGGAACTGCGCGCGGTTGCCGAAGTCTATGCCGAAAGCGGTCATGAAGAAAAGTTCGTCAAGGATTTCGTCAAGGCCTGGACCAAGGTGATGAACGCCGACCGTTTCGACCTCGCCTGATCGCCGCACCCGGTCCCGCATCATGCCGCGGGACCGAAAGCGGGGTCAGGACGACGCGTCGCGACCCGCCCCCGGGGACATGGGCCCGGGGGCGGGTCTTCTTTTTGGGGCTTGGGTTCAGGGCCTTAAAGCGACAAAAGATTCGCATGAACGCGTTCATATTGTCTCCTTTGTCGCTTTAGCGAAGCCGTCGTCGCGCAGCACGGCATTCACCACGGTCATGTCGGGACCGCCGCTGACGTCAATCGCGCCGCCCTTCAATACGCGGACGATCGTGACGCCGTTGAGCGCCCGGTCCATCGCGATGCTGAACTGATGCGTGCGCCCCGTCGCGATCGCCCGGTCCCATGCGGCAGCGAAGCTGGCGGCGTCCGGCCGATCGCGCAGGCGGTAGGCCGAGGCGCGGCCCATGCCGACCGCGCGCGCCGCTTTCCCAACCGACCCCATCGCTTCGAGCGCGCGAATGAAATTGCCCTGCGTTTCGGCTGTCCAGCCGTCGGCGCGGCGGCGTTCCAGCGGGACGGCGGTGAAGGCGAGGCAGGTGTCCGCGAGAAGCGGAGCGGGTGGGGCGGTGTGTTCCATCGGCCAGTTTGAAGCATGGCGGGGTGAAGTAGGAAAGGCCTTTTAATGATCGCTTTGGGGTGGGAAGCGGACATTCGATTTGGTTTAAATCACGCTACGCAGCGCGGCGATCACCATCAGCGGCGCAAAAATCCCAAGAGCAATCGCAATGAAATTGACAGTATACCGGCCGATCGATCCGACCGCGAACCGCTTGCGGGCGAACCGAAACGCGCCGATAAGGGCCAATGTCAGATAAACTGCGTAAAAAGTTCGCGTTGTATTTGATGTCCCATCCAGCCGCACCAAAACTGCGGGGCTAAGGACAATGAGGGCTAGCAATGGCGGCGATAGAAGCATCGCTAGCGAAAAGTTTGCGCTGCGACGCTTCTGTTGACGTTCGGAATCTAGCCATTGGTCATGTGCATCCACGGACGCCGAATGCCATATTCGACTTATGGCGGCAATCGGTCGCTTCCAGACCTTCGTCATCGCGGACTTGATCCGGGATCCATGACTTCAATCGCGCCCCACTCGCAGCCGCCAATGTTAACAACGTAAATTTTTGACTTGACCTCACTCGGACAAATTGCAATGTTGACAGCGAAAACATTTAGCTGCGAGAGGACACTCTATGCGTGCGCTGCTTTATGCCGTCGGACCGATGCTGTTCGATTCGCTCGGTATTATCGTCTTTGCGATCCTGTTGGCGGCGGGGGCGGAGATCGTGCCAGCGACGGTGGCGGGCACCGTGGTTGCGATTGCGGTGGTGGGATATGAGCTGGCACGCGGCAACAAGGTCGCGGCGCTGCAATGGATCAGCCTGGCGTCGGTCCTGCTCACGGCCGCGGCGACACTGTTTACCGGCGATCCGCGTTTCGTGATGGCGAAACCGACGATCGTCTATCTGATCGTCGGGACGGTGATGCTGCGCAAAGGCTGGCTCAGCCGCTATATCCCGCCTGAGCAGATGGCGATTGTGGGCGACGTGATGGACCGGTTCGGCATGATCTGGTCGGCGATGATGTTCGCGAGCGCCGCGCTCAATCTGATCGTCGCGCTTTTCTTCACCGCCTGGTGGCCGCTGTTCATCGGCATCTTTCCGCTCGCGTCGAAATTCGGCCTGTTTGCGGTCCACATCGCGGTGGTGCATTTCGTGATGCAGGCGCGGCTGCGGCGCGGTGTGGTGATTGCCGAGTAACGCTTTCGTCATTGCGAGCGCAGCGAAGCATCGCCAGCCATCGAACTGGAGATTGCTTCGCTGCGCTCGCAATGACGGTGTCTACTCGGCGTCGAGCCCGTAAGCGGTGTGCAGCACGCGCACCGCGAGTTCGGTCTCATCCTCGTCGATCAGCACGCTGACCTTGATCTCGCTGGTCGAGATCGCCTGGATGTTGATGCCGCGGTCGGCCAGTGCGCGGAACATCGTGCTTGCGACGCCCGCATGGCTTTTCATGCCGACGCCGACGACGCTGATCTTGGCAACCTTGTCGTCGCTGATGATGCGGTTGAAACCGATCTTGTCCTTCGCGTCGTCGAGCAGGTCGATCGAGCGGAGGAGGTCGGTGCCCGGCACGGTGAAGGTCACGTCGGTCTCGCCCTTTTCGCGGCCGACATTCTGGATGATCATGTCGACGTTGATCCCCGCGGCGGCGAGCGGGCCAAAAATGTTGGCGACGCCGCCGGGCTTGTCGGGCACGCGCGTGACGATGATCTTCGCTTCATTCTTGTCGTGGGCGATGCCGGTGATCAGCTGCCGTTCCATCTGATGTTCCTCTATTTCCTCGTCGCTGACGATCATCGTGCCTTTTTTGGGAGCTTCGTCGCCCTCGACAAAGCTGGACAGGACCTGCACGCGCACGCCCATCTTCATCGCGAGCCCGACCGAGCGCGTCTGGAGTACCTTGGCGCCGACGCTCGCGAGTTCGAGCATTTCCTCATAGGTGACATAGTCGAGCTTGCGCGCGCGCGCGACGATGCGCGGATCGGTGGTGTAGACGCCGTCGACGTCGGTATAGATGTCGCAGCGGTCGGCCTTGACCGCCGCGGCGACGGCGACGGCGCTGGTGTCCGATCCGCCGCGGCCCAGCGTGGCGATGCGGCCGTCGTCCATCATGCCCTGGAATCCGGGAATTACCGCGACCTCGCCCCTTGCCATCGCGGCGGTCAGCGCGCCCGTGTCAATGTCGATGATCCGCGCGCGGGCGTGCGCTTCCTCGGTACGGATCGGCAGTTGCCAGCCGAGCCAGCTGCGCGCGGGGACGCCCATCGCCTGAAGCGTGAGAGCGAGCAGGCCCGATGTTACCTGTTCGCCGCTGGCGACGACGACGTCATATTCGGCGGGATCGAAGCGCGGGTTGGCCTCGCGGCAGAAATTGACGAGCCGGTCGGTTTCGCCCGCCATTGCGGAGACGATGACGGCGACCTCGTTGCCATTGGCGACTTCGCGCGCGACGAGCTTCGCCACGGTGCGAATCCGCTCGGTGCCCGCCATCGACGTGCCCCCGAATTTCATCACGATCCGCGCCATCTCGCCCCGCTTTCTGATATGGTTTCGGCCGCAACTTTCCAAGCATTTCTGCGGCGCTCGCGTCGTTACGGAAGGCAAAGGGCGATGGCAAGGCAGCGATTATCCGGTCAGGATATATTTTCTTGGTGACAGGCAACCTAAACAAGGTTTTGGGTCGATCTTTGATCCAGAGCGGTAATTTTCTTGCGTGCGCAGGGCAGTGATGCCACATCGCGATACATGAACGCCGCAACGATCAATCCGCACGAAGCCGCGCATTTCGGGGCGCTGGCCGCCGACTGGTGGGATCCGCGCGGATCGTCGGCGATGCTGCATCGACTGAACCCGGTGCGGCTCGCATATATTCGCGAACAGATCGATGGGCATTGGCACGTCGATGCGCGCGAACGCCATCCACTCGCGGGTAAGCGCGCGCTCGACGTCGGCTGCGGTGCGGGATTGCTGTGCGAACCTCTCGCGCGGATGGGCGCCGCCGTCACCGGCGTCGATGCGGCGGCGGAGAATATTGCCGTGGCGAAGGATCACGCGACGGGGCAGGGGCTGGCGATTACCTATCATGCCGGTGAACTGGCCGCGCTGCCGCCGGCGACCTTCGATCTGGTGACGTCGATGGAGGTCATCGAACATGTCGCCGATCCCGCGGCGTTCGTTGCCGAACTCGCGGCGCGTCTTGCGCCCGGCGGCCTGATGATCCTCTCGACCCCGAACCGCACGATCGCCTCGAAGCTGCTGCTCGTCGAGGCTGCCGAACGCGTCGGCGCGGTGCCGCGCGGGACGCACGATTGGGATCAGTTTCTGAAACCCGATGAACTGGCCGGACTGCTAGAGGGCACCGGGCTGGAGGTTGTCGATCGCACCGGGCTGGCACCGTCGGCGGCGCGGGGTTTCAAGCTCGGCGGGAGCGAGGCGCTTAACTATCTGATGACCGCGAGCTGGGCGGATAGATAAAGCCACCGTCGCCCCCGGTTAGAGCGGCGCGCGTTTAGTCAGCATCACCCCAAAATCCGTTCGTGCTGAGCTTGTCGAAGCACCGACCTTCTTCTTACGGCGCCCGAAAGAAAGAACGGCCCTTCGACAAGCTCAGGGCAAGCGGTCTATTTATGGCTCATCGCTCTAGAAATCGACATCCTCATAATATTTTGGCGGCGTCACAATCTCCATCCGCTCGGCCAGCAGCGGCCGGAAGCTCGGCCGCGACTTCAGTCCCGAATACCAGCCCTTCGTCTGTTCGTGCCCGGTCCAATCGATGCCGCCCAGATAGTCGGCGACCGAAATATGCGCCGCAGCGGCCAGGTCCGCGAGGCTCATCGTCGCGCCGGCGAGCCAGGTGCGGTGATCGATCAGATAATCGACATAATCGAGATGGTTGTTCGCGGCCTTCATCGCCTCGCGCAGCGCACCGCTGTCGGGCGGCTGGCGGTGGACGATACGCTTCTGCATCCGTTCGAACAGCAAAGGTCCGGTGACTTCATAATAGAAATCCTGGTCGAACCATGCGGTCAGGCGGCGGATTTCGGCGCGGTTGGCGGCGGTGCCGTTGATCATCGCCTTGCCCTCGACCGTTTCCTCGAAATATTCGGTGATCGCCATGCTGTCGATCAGCACCTGTCCGCGCGCCTGATCGACCATCACCGGGGTGCGGCCGGCGGGATTGAGGTCGATGAATTCGTCGCGGCGCTCCCACGGCGACTCGCGCACCAGCTCGTAACCAACGCCCTTTTCGCCGAGCAGCAGCCGGACCTTGCGCGAAAAGGGACAGAGCGGGAATTGATAGAGTTGCCACATGATCCCGGCATAGCGGCAGCGGGGCAGGGGGTGCAACGGCTATGGCGCGCCGAGACTATGCCGTGGGCGATTTCTAAAGCGCTCGTGCTGAGCTTGTCGAAGCACCGTTCTTTTTTCGACGGTGCGAAGAGGAAGAACGGCGCTTCGACAAGCTCAGGGCGAACGGTGAGGGGAAAGGGCTGCTTACCGACGCGAAGCGCCGCGCTCGCGTTCCCATTGCGCAGCGAGGTCGCGTGCCATGTCCTTGAGGACGGGGGCATAAGCCGCCATTGCCGACGCGGCGTGTCCGGCCATCCGGGCGCTGGCGCGGACGTCGTCGCCCATGCGGTCGGCATAATCGGGATCGCGCCCCGCCAGCTCGCCGAGCGTTGCGTCGGGGGGAAGATAGGCGGCGTCGGATTCGGGATCGACGCGCGCGACCGCTTCGGCGAGCGGGCCGACGGGCATCTGCATCAGCGCGCCGACGATCGCGCTGATCGTATCAGCCATCCGATCCTGCATCGCGGGATCGTTGAGAACGGCAACGGTGTCGTTCGTTTCGCCGGCAGCCGCAGGGAGCGGCGCCATGAGCGCGGCGAGGGGGACGGCAAGTACGGCGAGGCGGGTCATGGCTCGATCCTTTCGGGGGACGAGGGAGTCAGCGTTGGGCGTCCATAAAGGAAAGACGCTTTCGCTCAGGTGAACGCCGGGGACGATGCGACGGATTGCACCACCGCTGCGATCACCAATCCTCCCTGTCGCGCAGCGATGGGGAGGTGGCAGCGCGAAGCGCTGACGGAGGGGCCATGGCGCCAGCGTCGCCGCCCCTCCACCACGCCCTTCGCGCGCGTCCTCTCCCCATGGCTTCGCCACAGGGAGGATTCACTTACTCCGCCGCCACAACCTCGACCGCTTCCTCGTTCAGCGAATGCGTCAGGCGGCTCAGCATCTCCTTCGGGCACACCTGCCAGAAACGCTGGCGCCAGCGGTCCCAGTCGGCGAGGATTTCGGCCGACCATTTGCTGCCCGTGGCCTTGGCGTGATCCTCGACCAGTTCCTTGAGCACGCCTTCCCAGTGGCTGCTCGCAAGCCGCTGCCAGACGATCGATTCGCCGTTGGCGCGGCGTTCGAACCGGTCGTCGGTGTCGAGCACAAACGCCATGCCGCCGGTCATCCCCGCGCCGAAATTCGACCCGACGGGGCCGAGGATGACGGCGGTGCCGCCGGTCATATATTCACAGCCATTCGCGCCGCAGCCCTCGATCACGACGTTCGCGCCCGAGTTACGCACCGCGAAGCGCTCGCCCGCCTGACCCGCGGCGAGCAGGGTGCCCGCGGTTGCGCCGTAAAGCACGGTGTTGCCGACGATGCTGTTGTGCTGGCTGACGAGCGGGCTCGAAACGGTCGGACGCACGATGATGCGGCCGCCCGACAGTCCCTTGCCGACATAGTCATTGGCGTCGCCGAACACTTCGAGCGTGATGCCCTGGCACAGAAAAGCGCCGAGCGATTGCCCCGCGGTGCCGCGCAGCCGTACCTGCACATGATTGTCGGCGAGCCCCTTCATGCCGAAGCGTGCCGTGACCTCGGCCGACAGGCGCGTGCCGACAGCGCGGTGCGTGTTGCGGACATTATAGGTCAGCTGCATCCGCTCGCCGCGATCGAACAGCGGCTTCGCATCGTTCAAGATCTGCGCGTCGAGGCTGTCGGGCACCGGATTGCGGAAGTGTGGCCCCTGTGAGCGGCGCTGCTCGTCGGGGGCGTCGACTTTGGCCAGAATAGGGTTGAGGTCGAGGTCGTCGAGATGTTCGGCGCCGCGGCTGACCTGACGCAACAGCTCGGTGCGGCCGATCACCTCGTCGAGGCTGCGGCAGCCCAGTTTGGCGAGGATTTCGCGCACTTCCTCGGCGATGAAGGTCATCAAATTGATGACTTTCTCGGGCGACCCCGTGAACTTCTGACGGAGCTTCTCGTCCTGTGTGCAGACGCCGACCGGGCAGGTGTTCGAATGGCACTGACGCACCATGATGCAACCCATCGCGACGAGGCTGAGCGTGCCGATGCCGAACTCCTCGGCGCCGAGGATCGCGGCGATCACAATGTCGCGGCCGGTCTTGAGCCCGCCGTCGGTGCGCAGGCGGATGCGGTGGCGCAGGCCGTTGAGCGTGAGCACCTGATTGACTTCGGACAGGCCCATTTCCCAGGGCGTGCCGGCATATTTGACGCTGGTCTGCGGGCTGGCGCCGGTGCCGCCAGTGTTGCCTGCGACGAGGATGACATCCGCATGGGCTTTCGCGACCCCCGCAGCGACGGTGCCGATGCCCGCCGAACTGACGAGCTTCACGCAGACGCGCGCTTTCGGATTGATCTGCTTCAGGTCGTAGATGAGCTGCGCCAGATCCTCGATCGAATAAATGTCATGGTGCGGTGGCGGCGAAATCAGCGTCACCCCCGGCGTCGCATGGCGCAGGCGCGCGATGAATTCGGTGACCTTGAAGCCCGGAAGCTGGCCGCCCTCGCCAGGCTTGGCGCCCTGCGCCACCTTGATCTCTATTTCGTCGCACGCGCCCAGATATTCGGCGGTAACGCCGAAACGTCCGCTCGCGATCTGTTTGATGTTGCTGTTCGCGTTGTCGCCGTTGGCATAGGGTCTGTAGCGTTCGCTCGCCTCGCCGCCTTCGCCCGACACCGCCTTGGCACCGATGCGGTTCATGGCGATCGCCAGCGTCTCGTGCGCTTCGGGCGACAGCGCGCCGAGCGACATGCCGGGGGTGACGAAGCGCTTGCGGATTTCGGTGATCGCCTCGACGCTGTCGAGCGCGACACCCTGCGCGGGATAGTTGAACTCCATCAGATCGCGGAGGTAAATCGGCGGCAGGTCGGCGACCCCGCGCGAAAATTGCAGATAGGTCGAATAGCTGTCGGTTGCGACCGCGGTCTGGAGCAGGTGCATCAACTGCGCCGAATAGGCGTGCGCCTCGCCCCCTGCGCGCTGCCGATAGAAGCCGCCGATGGGCAGCGTGGTGACGCGCCGATCGAAAGCCGCCGTGTGCTTCTCAGTCGCGTTGATGAACAGCGACTGATAGCCTTCGCCCGAAATCTTCGCGGGCATCCCGGGGAACAGGTCCTTGACGAGCGCGCGGCTCAATCCCACCGCTTCGAAATTATAGCCGCCGCGATAGGAGGAGATCACTGCGATCCCCATCTTGGCGAGGATTTTCAATAGCCCGTCGTCAATCGCCTTGCGGAACCGAAGGCGGCAGTCGTCGAGCGTCAGTTCGCTGCCGAACAGCCCGCGCGCGTGGCGGTCGGCGATCGTCGCTTCGGCCAGATAGGCGTGGACCGTCGTCGCGCCGACGCCGATCAGCACGGCAAAGGCGTGGGTGTCGAGCACTTCGGCCGAGCGGACGTTGATCGAGGCATAGCTGCGCAGACCTTTGCGCACGAGATGCGTGTGGACCGCCGCGGCGGCGAGCACCATCGCCATGCCGACGCGATTTTCGCCGATGCTCTGGTCGGTCAGGAACAGCTCGCTGCGCCCGGCGCGCACCGCATCCTCGGCCTCGCGCCGCACCCGCGCGATCGCATCGCGCAGCGTCGAGGCGTCGCCGCCGACGGGGAAGGTGCAGTCGATGTCGGCGACCGCATCGCCGAAATAGGCGCGCAACCGATCCCAGTCGTCGCCGACGAGCACGGGCGAGTCGATGACAAGGACATGGTCGCTCTGGCCTTTCTCGTCGAGGATGTTGGCGAGGTTGGCAAAGCGGGTTTTCAGGCTCATCACATGGCGTTCGCGCAGACTGTCGATCGGCGGGTTCGTGACCTGGCTGAAATTCTGGCGGAAAAACTGCGCGACGTGGCGCGGCTTGTCCGAAATCACCGCGAGCGGCGTGTCGTCGCCCATCGACCCCACGGCTTCCTTCGCATCCTCGACCATCGGCGCGAGGATCAGCTCCATATCCTCCATCGTGAGTCCCGCGGCGACCTGACGGCGGAGCAGTTCGCTGCGGTCCCATGCCGCAAGGCTCGCCCGGCCGCCTCTGGGCAGGTCGGCCATCGTGCGGAAACCCTTGACGCGCGCGGCATAGTCGGCGCCGCCCGCGATCTTGTCCTTGATCGCGCGGTCTTCGTAAAGCGTGCCCTTGTCGAGATCGACGGCGATCATCTGGCCCGGGCCGAGCCGACCCTTCTTGCGCACGCTCGCCTCGGGCAGCAGCACCATGCCGCTTTCGGAGCCGACGACGAGCAGATTGTCGGCGGTGAGCGTATAGCGCAGCGGGCGCAGCGCGTTGCGGTCCATCCCCGCGACCGCCCAGCGGCCGTCGGTCATCGCCAGCGCGGCAGGACCGTCCCACGGCTCCATCACGCTGGCGAGATAATTATACATCGCGCGGTGGGCGTCGGGCATTTCAGGCTCGTTGACCCACGCCTCGGGCACCAGGATCAGCTTGGCGGTCGGCGCGTCGCGGCCGGCGCGGCACAAAGTCTCGAACACCGCGTCGAGCGCGGCGGTATCGCTCGCGCCCGCCGGGATCACCGGCTTGATGTCCTCCGAATGCTCGCCGAATGCGAGACTCGCCATCTTGATCTCGTGGCTCTTCATCCAGTTCTTGTTGCCGCGGATCGTGTTGATCTCGCCATTATGCGCGAGCGTACGGAACGGCTGAGCCAGCCACCATTGAGGGAAAGTGTTGGTCGAATAGCGCTGGTGAAAGATCGCGACGCGGCTTTCGAACAGCTTGCTGGTGAGGTCGGGATAGAAATCGGCCAGGCTCTCGGCGAGGAACAATCCCTTGTAGATGATCGAGCGCGCCGACAGGCTGCAGATGTAGAAATCGGCAATCTGCGCTGCGATCACCTTTTTCTCGATGCGGCGGCGGACGAGGTAGAGCTGCTTTTCGAACTCGTCGATCGATTGCTCTTCGGGCAGCGGGCCCGCGATCATGATCTGTTCGATCTCGGGGCGCGTGCGCTGCGCCTTGTCGCCGATCACCGACACATCGACGGGCACCTGTCGCCAGCCGTAGATGGTGAATCCCGCGTCGATGATCTCGGCCTCGACGATCGTGCGGCATTCCTCCTGCGCGCCGAGGTCGGTGCGCGGCAGGAAAACCATGCCGACGGCGAGGCGGTTCGGGCGCACCTTGTGCCCCGACGCCGCAATCGCATCGTCGAAAAAGCGTTCGGGCAGGTCGACGTGAATGCCCGCCCCATCCCCGGTCATGCCGTCGGCATCGACGGCGCCGCGGTGCCAGACGGCGCGCAGCGCCTCGATCGCCGCCTCGACGACGCGGCGCGACGGCTTGCCATCGGTCGCCGCGACCATGCCGACGCCGCAGGCATCGGATTCGAGGTCGGGGCGATACATGCCTTCGGCCGCGAGGCGCGCATGGTCGGGGGTGGGGTAGTGGGTCATCATTGTCGTCCTGACGGGATAGGCGAGCGCCTAGTCTGAAGGGGTTCGGCCGAGCCGTTCGCGCGCCTTTTCGACCGCCGCGGCTTCGGCTTCCATATAGGCGGCCTCGAGTTCCGCGACGCGCTGGCGGTCGGCATCGGACCAGTTGCTGCGGTCATATTCGCTGTTTTCCACCGCCATCGCGGCGGCATCCGCAGCGTCGGCGGCTGCATCGGCGGCATAATCATCAGAGGCCGCGGCTTCGGTCGCCTCCATGCTATCGGCATTCCACATGTCGCGCTGCTCCTTGAGCACGCTCACATCGACTTTCATCAGCTTGGCGAGCTTCGCCAGCTCCTTGTCGTCGAAATCGGCGAGCTGCCTTTCCTTCGGCAGTTCCTTGAAATCCTTTTCGATTTCTGGCGCGCGGTCCATGAATTTGGTCAGCAGCGGGGGCACGGCCCTGACCACCGCGACCATGACCTCGGGGTCGGCCTGCAACGCCATCCATTCGCTGGCGTAGAGCTGGCCGGTCGGCGTCGCGAGGAAGGCGTTGACGTCGGCCAGCTGCGCGCCGCTGAACTTGCGCGCATAGGCCTTCGCCAGCCCCGCGCGCATCGGCGGTTCCATATCGGCGAGCGCCTCGCGGATCAGCGGCATTGCGATGCGCTCGATCTGATCGCCGCGCTCCTTGCGATGGGGGTCGAACAGGTCGGCAATCTGCGCCTTGGTGGCGTCGTCGAGCGCGGCGATCTGATCGCTTTCGACGCCGGTCTTGATCGACAGCATCAGGTCCGACTGGCCGCTGAACTCGCCCATCAACGTGCGGAACATCCGGCCGTACATATTGTCGAGCATCTTTTCGATGCTTCCGGCGGGGATCAGCGCGGCCGTCGTCTGTTCGGCACTCGCCAGCCGCGCGGGGTCGATCGGCGGCAGGCTTTTCGTGTCGAACATTTTTTCGACGAGGGCGATCGCCTCGTCCATTTCCTTTTGCATCTTCGCCTTGGCCTCTTCGGCCGCGGCTTCGCTGTCAAACGGAGCCGCCTCCTCATCTTCTGCCGGCACGGCGACGAGTTCCGCCAACGGCGCTTCGGTCGGCGCGGCCAGGGCGGCGGGCGGCGCCAGCGCCGCAGCACCCGCGAGCAGCATATATTTCCAGGTCGACATCGTGAACTTCCTCCCCCTGTTGGTCATGCCGCCTTCTTTTCGCTTTTCGCCTTCGCCTTCAACCATTTTGCCATCTGGTCGCTGACGTCGCGGCCGTCGCGGATACCCCATACGACCAGGCTGGCGCCGCGCACGATGTCTCCGGCCGCGAACACGCCGGGCAGGCTGGTCATCATCGTCTGGTGATCGACGCGCAGCGTGCCCCAGCGCGTGACGCTGAGGTCCGGGGCGCCGAACAGGTGCGGCAATTCCTCGGGATCGAAGCCCAGCGCCTTGATGACCATGTCGGCGGGGACGTCGAACTTGCGGCCCGGATCGACTTCGGGGCTGCGGCGGCCGCTCGCATCGGGGGCACCGAGGCGCATTCCCGCGACCGCGACTTCTTTCACATGCTTGTCGGCAGTGAAGCTTTCCGGGGCCGACAGCCAGACGAACTCGACGCCTTCCTCCTCGGCATTGGCGACCTCGCGCTGCGACCCCGGCATATTTTCGCGGTCGCGGCGATAGAGGCATTTTACCGACTTGGCGCCCTGCCGTACCGCGGTGCGAACGCAATCCATCGCGGTGTCGCCGCCGCCGATGACGACGACATGCTTGCCCCTGGCGTCGAGGCGGCCGTCGTCGAACGCGGGCACCGGGTCGCCAAAGCTCTTGCGGTTCGACGCAATCAGATAGTCGAGCGCGGCGATCACGCCGTCGGCCGCATTGCCAGGGACGTTGATCTCGCGCGCCTTGTAAACGCCAGTGGCGATCAGGATCGCGTCATGCTTCTGGCGGAGCTGGTCCAACGTCGCGTCTTCGCCGACCGCAAAGCCGAGGTGGAAGTGGATGCCGCCTTGTTCGAGCCTGTCGATGCGGCGCATCACCACATCCTTCTCCAGCTTGAAGCCGGGGATGCCATAGGTGAGCAGTCCGCCCGCGCGGTCGTGGCGGTCATAGACATGGACCTCATGCCCCGCGGCGCGCAGATATTCGGCTGCGGTCAGCCCCGCGGGCCCCGCACCGATCACCCCGACCGACTGGCCGGTCGCGGCGCCAACGTGCAGCGGCTCGACCCAGCCCTCGGCCCAGGCGGTATCGGTGATGTACTTTTCGACGCTGCCGATCGTCACCGCGCCGTGGCCCGAAAATTCGATCACGCAATTGCCTTCGCACAGGCGATCCTGCGGGCAGATGCGCCCGCATATCTCTGGCATCGTCGAGGTCGCGTTGCTCAACTCATAGGCCTCGCGCAGCCGCCCCTCGGCGGTCAGGCGCAGCCAGTCGGGGATATGATTGTGCAGCGGACAATGGACCGAACAATACGGGACGCCGCATTGCGAGCAGCGCGCGGCCTGTGCGTCGGCGTCGGGCGCCGCGTAACGTTCGGCGATCTCGCGAAAGTCGCGCGCGCGCTCCGCGGGTGAGCGCTTGTCCGGATAGGATTGTTCACGCTCCACAAACTGGAGCATGTGATCGGAAGCCATGCAATATCCCCTTCGTTGTGGGGGAGTTGCATAAGCCGACGTGCACTGTCACGGCGGAAATGCTATTTAAGACAGCATTACTACCCCAAAATCGGCAAAGATTTTTTCAGTTTGAAGGCCACGCAATAATGTTTCGCAAATTAGTACCACTTTGGGCCTATCTCAATGCGAGCCAAATCAGCGCCCCTGCACCGACGACGATCCGGTACCAGGCGAAGGGTGCAAAACCAAAGCGGCCGACGATCGCGACAAACGCCTTCACTACGACCAGCGCGACCAGAAAGGCGACGAAGAGGCCGATCGCAATTGCGTTCATATCGTCGAAGGTCAGGATCGCGCGATCCTTCCACAATGAATAGGCCGTCGCGCCCATCATTGTAGGCACCGCGAGGAAAAAGCTGAACTCGGCCGCCGTCTTGCGCTCGACGCCCATCAGCAGCGCGCCCATGATCGTCGCGCCCGACCGGCTGACGCCGGGGATCATCGCGATGCACTGCATCACGCCGATCGCGATCGCGGTGCGCACCGGCATCGCCTCGACGCTTTCGACCTTCACTTCCTTGACCATCCGCTCGATCGCGAGAATCGCGACGCCGCCGACGAGCAGCGCGGCCGCGACCGTCGCAGGCGATTCGAGCAGCGCGCGAATCCCTTCATAAGCGACGGCGCCGACGAGCATGGCGGGCAGAAAGCCGATCAATATGTTGCGCGTGAAGGCAACCGCGGAAGGCTCGGCGCGCAACAGGCCCATGCCGACCGCCCAGAAGCGCGCGCGATAGGCGACGAGCACCGCGAGGATCGCGCCGAGCTGGATCGCGATCTTGAACGCCGCCGATCCTTCGCCGGTAAAGCCCAGCAACTCGCTCGCCAAGATCAGATGCCCCGTCGAAGAGACCGGAAGGAACTCGGTCAGCCCCTCGATGATGCCGAGCAGGATGATGGTGGCAAGATCGTGCATGAAATGTCCTGGGAAACACCCCGGCAATCATCGCGCGACCGCCGGGGCGGAGCGCCGTCAGGCGGGGGTTTCGACTGCGAAGCGGCCATGGCGGCGATATTGCACCAGCCAGCCGTCGGCAACCGATGCCAGCGACGTGGGCGTGATGCCAAGATCGGCGAGGCCCGCGGCGCCGCCCGCCACGACATTGTCACTTTGCAGCATCAGCCACTGGTCCTTGGTGATCGGTGCGCCGGGCGCCCAGCCCAAGCCGGACGCGAGCGCCGCGGCGACAAAATCGGGCACCTCGACGAACAGCGGCGAGCGTCCGGTCGCATCGGCGATCCAGCGCAGCAGTTCGCGCATCGTCAGCACCTGCGGCCCGCCAAGCTCGAACAGCTGGCCCGCGGCCTTGCGATCCAGCGCGGCGACGACCGCATCGGCGACATCGCCGACATAGACGGGCTGAAACTTCGCTTGCGGCGCGATCACTGGGATGACGGGCAGGGCGCGCATCATTCCCGCAAAACGATTGATGAACTGATCTTCGCGGCCAAAGATGATCGAGGGGCGCAGGATGACGGCCTCGGCAAAGGCCGCGCGCACCGCGGCTTCGCCGTCGCCCTTGCTGCGGCCATAGGCCGACGCGCTTTCGCGGTCGGCGCCGATCGCCGAGACATGCACCAGCACGCCGGCGCCCGCCGCCTTCGCTGCCGCCGCGACATGGCCCGCGCCATCGGCTTGCACGGCGTGCATGTCGTCGAACGCGCCGACCAGGTTGATCACCGCATCGCTGCCGTGCGCCGCGCGCGCGACGCTCGCCGCATCGCGAACGTCGGCGGCGACAAACTGCGTCTGGCCAAGCCCGCCGAGCGGCTTCAGGAAGGTTGCGGCGCGCGGGTCGCGCTGCGCAACGCGAACGCGCGCGCCGCGCGCCAGGAGCCGCTGCACGACATAGCGGCCGAGGAAGCCGCCACCGCCCAGCACCGTGATCAATTGCCCGTCGAAAGTCTGCATGGGGTCCGCCTGTATCGATTCTCTCAAAGGACGCGGGGCGCGCCGAATGGCTATCCCCATGCCGCGAAGCGGCGAAGCGGGCAAGGGAGAAGGCCGCTTTGCAACGCAAATCGGCCCGCTTTGCAATAAAAAGCGCGGCCGCGGCGGGAGCGCGGTTGACAAGCCGATGGCCGCCCCGCTAAGCGCCCGCTCCTACCCCGTGCCCAGATGGCGGAATTGGTAGACGCACCAGCTTCAGGTGCTGGCGATCGCAAGGTCGTGGAGGTTCGAGTCCTCTTCTGGGCACCATTTACCCTTCTCAGGGCAATCGACAAAATCCCGGAAATCTGTTACTTTTCCGTGGGTTTTGTTCCGAATTGTCCGAGGGTGTCTCACAAAATCTCACCTCGAAACGGGCCATCAGAAAAGCCATAATGGCCCGTCTTTTTTTGAGTGAGTTTTGCTCGATGGCCCGTCCGCCTCGAGCGATGTGATTGGTGCCGGTCCTAACCCTTTTAAAGGAGTTGAGCCGTGCCTCTTAGCGATGTTCAAATCAGGTCCCTCAAGCCTCGGGATCGCGTCTACAAAGTCTCCGATGCCCACAGCCTCTACATCGAGGTGCATCCGACCGGTGCGCGCCTGTGGCGGTTCAAATACACCATGCATGGAAAGCAGAAGCGCATTGCGCTTGGCGCCTATCCAGATGTCGGCCTCGCCGAAGCCCGGCGCAAGCGCGACGAGGCCAAGCTGAAAATCCATGAGGGCACCGATCCGCTCGCGGAGCGGAAGCGTCATAAGCTCGTCAGCAAGTTCAAGGCCTCGAATTGTTTCGGCGATCTCGCCGAGGAATATATCGAGATGGTCACCAAGGAAGGCCGGAGCGAAGCGACGATTGAGAAGACGAAGTGGCTTCTCGAAAAGCTTCGGCCTATCGCCGGCACGCCCATTGCGGACCTGCAGGCCGTCGATCTCTTCGCTGTGCTCAAGAAGATCGAGGCGCAAGGGCATTTCGAGACGGCGCGTCGCTGCCGTTCCTTTGCGAGCCGTGTGTTTCGCTATGCTGCGGCGTCGGGGCGCGCGGACGCCGATCCGACAACGCTTCTGCGCGGCGCGCTGATTGCGCCGAGGCCGAAGCACCACGCTGCGCTCGTCGAGCCGGAAGAGGTCGGTGGGTTCCTGCGCGCGCTGGACGGATACTCGGGCTATCCGATCACCTTGCTCGCCTGCAAGATATTGCCGCACGTCATGGCGAGACCGGGCGAGTTGCGGCTTGCGCGCTGGGCCGAGTTCGATTTCGAGAAGGCCGTCTGGACGGTCCCCCCGGAGCGCATGAAGATGCGGCGGCCCCATTATGTCCCGTTGTCGCGGCAGGTGATCGCTCTGTTGGAAGAGCTTCGGCCTTATGTTGGCGGCGAGGATTATGTCTTTCCCGCGTTCCACACGTGGAAGCGACCGCTCAGCGAGAATACGATGAACGCCGCCTACCGCCGCATGGGCTATGGGCCGCGGGATTTGACGTCCCACGGATTTCGCGCGACCGCCTCATCGCTTCTCAACCAGTGCGGCAAGTGGAACCCCGATGCGATCGAACGGTCGCTCGCGCACGCCGACAACAATCAGATCCGCCGCATCTATAACCGGACGCCCTATTGGGATGAGCGGGTACGGATGCACCAATGGTGGAGTGACTATCTGGATGCGCTGCGCAGCGATGACGAAGCTGCGATCTCTGCCTTGCTGGAGGACTGACCGTGGTAGGGAAAGACGAGATGATGGAGACATCGTCTGAAGCGCAGAGCCGCGTGCTGTCCGAGGCTGTGGCGCGCGTTGCTGCGCTCTGGAGCATCGGTGACGACATGCTTGGAGAGATACTCGGCATCGCGGGCAATCGCGCAGCGGATCTGCGTAACGGGACATTCCGACTTGCTCGACCAGACCCAGCCTTCCGGGCCGGTCAATATCTCGTGCGGCTGTTTCAGAAACTGGCTGTACTGATTGGCGATGACCGGTCCGTCATGGCCTGGCTTCAAACAGAGAATATGGATCTGGGAGGACGGCCGATCGATCTTATCCGGACAGAACGCGGCTTGAGCGAGCTACTCTCCTATGTGGAGACGAGGAGGGCATCGTCCTGAGTCAGACGGCGCCAAACGACCGCAAACTACGGCTCCCGGAAAGATGTATCCGGCCTAAGTCATTGAATTATGGGGTCGATGGTGCCGCTTACAGGACTCGAACCTGTGACCCCATCATTACGAATGATGTGCTCTACCAACTGAGCTAAAGCGGCAACGATGGGCGCCTCTATCAGCGTGTCTGGGTGAAGACAAGCATCGTCGCGCAGAATCTGATTCCGCGGTACCGGGCGCCATCCAGGCGAATATTGGTATGCCGGATGATGGATCGCACTTTCCAATAATTCCGCACGGCCAAGGCAAACCGAGGCTAGCTCAGAATATGCTTCGCCACCGCGCACGGCGGAACTGCCGGGCCGGAAGGCGTTCTGCGTTCGGCTTCCGTAGATTTCGGCACGCGGCGATAAGTGCCAAAACGCCAGTTATTGCCCGTTCGCAAAATCGGACGGGCATGCCATTGGTGCGCAGCCAAGGACGTTGTTTTCGTTGAGGAACGGCGATTCGAACGAACTGAGAGAGTAGAGCATATGCTGCAACGAGCGCGGAGTTGGATTGGCCGGCATCGGTTCTGGTCGATCGCGATTGCCCTGGCGGCAAGTTTCCTGCTCTATAAAATTCTGTCCCCCGCCTCCCATGACTATGAATATATCCTCGAGACGGTCGAACGCGGTGATGTGAACCGTGTGGTGTCAGCGAGCGGTAAGGTTCGCGCGCTCAACACGATCAACGTGGGCGCCGAAGTGTCGGGCCAGGTCACGCAGGTCTTTGTCGATTTCAACTCGCTGGTGAAAAAGGGGCAACTGCTCGCGCTGATCGACCCGACGCGTGTTGAAGCGCGCGTGCAGCAAAGTCAGGCGCAGCTGGCGCTTGCGCGCGCTGGACTGCTGCAGGCCCAAGCCAATGTAGCCAAGGCGGATAATGACTTGCTGATCCAGCAGCGCAATTATGCGCGGCGCAAGTCTCTTGCTGGCAAAGGCTTTGTATCGAAGGCTGATCTTGAGGCTGCCGACGCGCAGCTTAGCGCCGCGCTGGCGGCGGCGAGCGTTAACCGGGCTCAGGTGTCGAGTGCGCGCGCGCAGATCAGCCAGGCGAGCGCAGAATTGTCGTCGGCGCAGCTCGATCTGTCGCGCACGCGCATCATCGCCCCCTCGAGCGGCGTGATCATCAACAAGCTGGTCGAGCCCGGATCGACCGTCACCGCGGGTTTCCAGACGCCCAATCTGTTCGAGATTGCGACCGACATCACCCAGATGCAGATCGAGGCTTCGGTCGATGAAGCTGACATCGGCCAGGTCAAGGTGGGCCAGCCCGTGAATTTCTCGGTCGACAGCTATCCCGACACGATCTTCCGGGCCGCGGTGCGGCAGGTGCGGCAGGCGGCGGTCGAGAACCAGAATGTCGTAAGCTATCTCGTTATCGCCGACGTTCCCAATCCCCACGGCAAGCTGCTCCCCGGCATGACCGCCAACGTGGATATCATTACCGGTTCACGGCCGAGGGTTATTCGGGTTCCGTCAAGCGCGCTCCGCTTCCGTCCGCGAACTGCTGACTTGCCGAATGAGGCGCGCGACAGCGAGAAAAGGGCATCCGACAAGAAGGCCGAGCGCGGGCACACGATCTTTATCGCCACGGATAATCCCTATCGTCCAGCGTTACGCAAGGTCGCCATCGGCGTCGAAGGGGACGACTATACTGAGATTCTCAGCGGCCTCAGACCCGGTGAGAAGATACTCGTTCGCAGCAAGTCGCTGAAGCCAAAAGAGGATCAGGAAGAGTCCGGGGATGAGGACGGCGCTGATGACTCCGCTTATTGAGACGCATGCGCTGATCAAGGATTACGTCATCGGCGGCGAGGTGCTCCACGCCGTCAACGGAGTGTCGCTTACGATCCAGCGCGGTGAATTTGTCGCGATCATGGGGGCGAGCGGCAGTGGCAAATCGACCTTCATGAACATGATCGGCTGCCTCGACACGCCGACATCGGGAACCCTGCTGCTCGACGGTATCGACACCAAGAGCCTGTCGAGCGACGAGCTGGCCGAGATCCGCAACCGTAAAATTGGGTTCGTTTTTCAGCAGTTCAATCTGCTACCGCGCACCAGCGCGCTAGACAATGTCGCCGTGCCGCTGATCTATGCCGGTCTCGACCGGGCCGAACGCGGACGGCGGGCGAAGGCGAAGCTCGATGCGATGGGGCTTGGCGATCGGCTGACAAACAGTCCTGCCAAGTTGTCGGGCGGGCAGCAACAGCGCGTTGCGATCGCGCGCGCGCTCGTCACGGAGCCGCTGATGCTGCTGGCCGACGAGCCCACCGGTGCACTGGATACCCAGACGTCGAACGATATCATGGGAATTTTTCAGGCGCTCAACGGCCAGGGAATCACGATCATTTTGGTGACGCACGAACCCGATATTGCCGAATATGCCAAACGCCGGATTCTGTTTCGTGACGGAAAAGTGATCGAAGATGCACCGGTGGCAAAGCGACGGAGCGCCGCGCCGTGATTGAGCGCGTCTGGCGAAATCTCGCGGGCTGGGGCATCAATGTCGCGATCGCGCTGACCGCGCTGCGCGTCAATCTCATGCGCTCGATCCTGACGACGCTCGGCGTCATGATCGGCGTGTTTTCGGTCATATTGGCAGTCGCCATTGGTGCAGGCGCGCAAGAGTCGGTAACCGAATCGATCGGCGCGCTCGGCGCAAACATGGCCATCGTGGTGCCGCAGCCCGACAGCGACGGCCCCCGCCAGACGACCGATCGCGGCCGCCTCACCGAGCGCGATATTAAGGCGATTGCCAAGCAGGTCCCGGGTGTCGTCGCCACCGCACCGCAACTTCGCACCAGGGTGCAGCTGGTGGCGGCCGGTCGAAATGCCACGACCGAGGTTATCGGCGTGACGCCGGACTATGCGGTGGTCAGCAACGTCAATACCGACGAGGGCCGTTTTATCGAGCAGAGCGACCTCAATGCCTCCTCGCGCGTGGCGGTCATCGGTCAGACTGTCGCGACCAAATTGTTCGGTATTTATAGCCCGATAGGCGAGATGGTGCGTATCAACCGTGTCCCGTTCAAAGTGGTTGGCCTGCTTGAAAGCAAGGGTAGCAGCTTCGGCAACGACAATGACGATCTGGTTATCGTCCCGCTGGGAACGCTGCGCCAGCGCCTGCTCGATACGCGGGCGCAAGGACCGGACGACATTCATATCGCGTTCGTCGGGTTTGAGGATGAACAGTCGCTCGAGGCCGGTCAACGGGCGATCAAGAAGATGCTGCGCGAGCGATACCGTGTGGCGGAGGGCAAGATCAATCCGTTCACGGTGCGGACGACCACCGAAATTGCGGAGGTGACCGGGCAGGCAACAGAGATATTTCAGGCACTGCTGGTTGCAATTGCTTCCATCTCATTGCTTGTCGGCGGCATCGGCATCATGAATATCATGCTGGTCAGCGTGACCGAACGCACCCGGGAGATCGGCCTCCGCATGGCGCTCGGCGCCAGGCGCGCCGACATCCGCAATCAATTTCTGGTCGAAGCGGCAGTTCTGTGCGTTATTGGCGGCGGCATCGGGCTGGTGCTGGCAAAGGTTGCGGCGCTGGCGTTCGTTGCCTACGCCGACTTTCCCGCGCCGATCGGCGTCGGGGTCGCGGTGGGGGCGATCCTGTTTTCTGCCGTCATCGGCCTCGCTTTTGGAGGCTGGCCTGCCATCCGCGCCTCGCGGCTTTCGCCGATCGAAGCATTGCGTAGCGAGTGAGAACCCGGTCGGATGGGACGGAGGCAGCGTTACCGACCCGCGCATTCGTTGCTTGTTCGATTTGGCAAACCCAAAGATCAAAAGCGTTTCGCACCGAACATATGTAAGTTTTCGCTTCCGTAGCGTAAACTGTTGCCATTGTGTCACTAATCGACAGAAAAGCCGACGTCGCTCGCGCGCAGCGCGTTGACGCCCGCGGAAGGGGTGCTAGATCAGCAGATTACCGCCGGGCATCTCCCGATAAGCCTTTGGCTGCGCCACGGTGGTTTGGAGAGAGAGACCTAATCATGACTTTGCGCAACATTTTGTTGGGCGCCACCATGTTGTGCGCCGCGACCAGCCCCGCCATCGCTTTTGCCCAGGACGCGGCACCTGCTGCGCCGGCGGCCACCGATGAAAGCGCGGAGACGTTCGACGATACCGATTATGGCAACGACATCATCGTCACCGCCACCGGCCGCGCGCAGCGTTCGCAAGATATTCCGATCGCGGTCAATGTGGTCGGCGGCGAGCAGCTCGAAAACGCCGGCATCAGCGATATTCGCGGGCTCCGCCAGATCGCGCCCAGCTTCCAGGCGACGACCGGCCAGTCGACGGCGACGGGCGTCGTCCTGCGTATCCGCGGCATTGGTACCGCGGGTGACAACCCCGGCTTCGAACCGTCGGTCGGCGTTTTTGTCGACGGCGTTTTCCGCGCGCGTGCCGGCCTTGCGCTGGCCGACCTGCCGCCGATCGATCGCGTCGAAGTGCTGCGCGGGCCGCAGGGCACGCTGTTCGGCCGCAACACCTCCGCCGGCGCGCTAAACATCGTCACGCAAAAGCCCAGCTTCAACCTCGGCGGCTATGCCGAGGCGAGCTATGGCAATCTGGACGAGATCGAACTGAAGGCCGGGGTGACGGGGCCGGTGTCCGAAACGCTCGCGGTGCGGCTCGATGGCGGCTATCACAAGCGCGACGGCTATATCAAAGACGTCAACAGCGACCGCCGTTTCAACAATCTCGATCGCTGGTCGGTACGCGGGCAGGCCCTGTTCGAAAAGGACGATGTGTCGTTCCGCCTGATCGCCGATTACGCGAAGACCGACGAGCAATGCTGCGGTGCGCTCAACACCAACTCGGGCTTTGCGCAGCCGGGCACGCCGGCCTTTGCCGCGAGCGCAGTCATTCAGCAGCTGGCCGCCGCCAACGGCCTGACGGGCATCGTGACGCCCTTTAATCCCAAGGATCGCGAAGTCGCCTATTCGCCCGACCGTGACCTCACCGAAAAGATGCGCGAATGGGGCGTTTCGGGTCAGCTCGACTGGGATCTGGGCGGCGTCGAGCTGACGTCGATCACTGCGTGGCGCGACTGGAAAGCGACCCGCGGCATGGATGTCGACTTCTCCGGCATCGACCGCGCCTATCGCGAAAACATGCCGATCGGGATGCGCGATTTCACGCAGGAAATTCGCCTGAAGGGCACGGCGTTCGACGATCATGTCGACTGGCTGATCGGCGGCTTCTATCTCAACGAAAAGCTGAAATACACCGAGCGTACCCGCTTCGGGACGCAGGGCGCGCAATATGTCGACGCGTTTATCAATGCGCTGACCGACGCATCGGTGCCCGGACCGACCGGTTTCCAGATTTTCCAGTCGATCCCGAACGCGCCGCTGGTCGGTCAGGTGCTGCTGGCATCGAACCCGCAGCTGGCAGCCGCGGCCGCGCAGGCGGGCGTGCTCGACACCTTCCTGACGCCGCTTCCCGCGCCGCAGGCGGGCCAGGGCCAGATCGCCGACAGCTATCGCGTCGATACCGAAGCCTTTGCTTTGTTCACGCATAATATCATCGACTTCAACGACAATATCTCGCTGACCCTTGGTCTGCGCTACAATCATGAATCGAAGAAGCTGAATGCTGACCTGCAGTCGAACTTGCCGGGCTGCGCGACGTTGCAGGGCCCCCGTTACGCGCTCTATCGCCAGGCGCTGCAGGGGCTGCCGTCGGGTCTTGGCAGCGCGATCTTCAACCTCGTCTGCAACCCGGTGGTCAACCCGGAATTCAACGGCATCTATCGCGATAAGCGCAGCGAGAGCAAGCTGACGGGTACCGCGAAGCTTTCGATCAAGCTCGACGAGCGCGTAATGATCTATGGCGGCTATGACCGCGGCTACAAGTCGGGCGGCTACAACCTCGATCGCGGTTCCTTCGACACCGCGTTCCTCGGCGGCAACGGCGCGCAGGCATCGGATCTCGAATTCGGGAACGAGGATGTCGATTCGTTTGAATTCGGCGTGAAAACCGATTTCAGCAACGCGTTTCAGTTCAACGCCAACGTCTTTTACACCGAGCTGAAGGGCTATCAGAACCTGGCGTTCGAGGGGAACAACTTCGTCGTCCAGAATTTCGACAAGGTCGTGGCGCAGGGTGTCGAGCTGGAATCGGTCATCCGTCCGGCGCCGAACCTCAACATTATGCTCGGCTATTCCTATGTCGATACCGAGGTGAAGGACGTCGCGGCCGGCACCGACAATGGCCTGCCGCTCACCAACTCGCCCAAGCATGTCGTCACGGGGGCCGTCACCTGGACGCCGCAGATCAGCAGCAATGTCGGCGGGCTGGTGCATGTCGACTGGCGCATGAACAGCGACGCGAACACGATCAACGATCCGATCGCGGTGCCGTTCACGACCAACGACGGCTATTCGATCGTCAACGCGCGGGCGGGGCTGAATTTCGGACCCGACCAGAATTATGCGGTCGAATTCTATGTCGAGAACCTATTCAATAAATATTACAACATCACGTCCTTCCCGATCCCCGAACAGAGCGCGAGCTTCGCCGTCTATCCGGCCCCGCCGCGTCTCTATGGAGTGAAGCTGCGCGCGAAGTTCTGATGTGACGTGCTGATCCTTCGGGATCAAAGAACGGGCCGGGCCATCGTGTGATGGCCCGGCCCTTTTCTTTTACCGGCACTGAAAAATAACCCCGGCCGCTCGATTGAGAGGCCGGGGTTTCCTGCTTGACTGCAGATGACGTTAGAATTTGACGCCCGCTGCGATGCCGTAGCGGCGCGGTTCGAGCGTGAAGATGTTGGTGTAGTTACCCGACGATTGGTCGGTGATGTACAGGCCGGTGACGCTGTTGGAATCGAAGAGGTTCTGGATGAAGCCCTTCACATACCATTTGTCGTCAGGGCCGTTCAGCTGCAGCTGGGCGTTGACCTGGGCATAGCCTTTGATCTTGTTGACGTTGCCGTTGAAAATGCTGCCATAGCTTTCACCCGTATAGGCAAGATCAAAGCGTGGAACGAGCGTCATGCCGCCGTCGCCCAACCGCGCCGTGTATTGGACGCCCGCACTGAACTTGTAGTTCGGCGCCTGCGGCAGCTGGTTGCCCTTGATGTTAACCGGGACGCCCGCTGAGAAATACTCGATCCCGCCAAAGGTTGCTGGATTCAGGCCTGCGGCCGCGAAAGCGCCAGCCGCCGCAGCTTCCATCACACCGCAAATGCTGAAAGCCCCGGTCGATGCGATTCCGCCATCCGCGGGGAACGATGTGGTCGGTTGCAGACCCGCGCCGGCTTGTACTCCAGGAACAAATCCGCCGTTGATGACTTGCTGCACACCGTTAACGAAGGCGTTAACCCCCGCCACGTTGCCCGACGTCGATGCGACGGCGCAGTTGGCGGCGTTGGTGATGTCCTTGATAATCACCGCATCTGCGCGGCCGCCGCCAAAATCCCGCGGATTGCTGGTGAACTTGTCGTCGGTTACCTTGGTGTGCAGGTAGCTGAAGCCCAGATTGATAACCCAGTCGGGGTCAGGACGCACGATGCCCTCGGCCTCGAACCCGTAGATATCGGCGCTGACATTGTCGTTGACCGCGGTGCGGGCGACGATCTTGCTGAGTTGAAGATCCTTATATTTATAATAGAATGCGGTGAGGTTCAATTGCAGCGCGCCATTGTCGAAGGTATTTTTCGACCCGATCTCAAAGGCATCAACCTGCTCTGGGCGGAAGCTTTCGGGCACTGCGAAAATGGGCTGTAATGGCGGGTTGATACCACCCGACTTGTAGCCACGGGAATAGGAGGCATAGAGCAGATTGTCGTCGGTGATCTTAAAATCGATCACCGCACGGCCAGTGAGCTTGTTGAACTTGACGTCGCGCTCCTGAATGATCTGGTTGCCCGGCGTGCCCGGATCGGCATCGAACGATCCGACGAAGGGCGAATCGAATGCGTTGCCGGTGCCGCCATGCGGGGCAAGGAAGCTTGCGAGCGTCGAGCGCGCCCTGACCTCCTTCTTGTCATTGTTGTACCGCAGACCGACCGTCAGTTTCACCCGATCGTTGAATTCGAAATATGCTTCGCCAAACAGTCCGTAGGATGTGATCTTCAGATCGTCGGTGTTGTTCCGGAAGAACGGCGTCGCGAGGAACGAGGGTGGGAGCGGACCGCCCGCGGCCGGCGGGTTGGTCGCCGCCGTGAAGGCGCCTAGCACGCCGGTCAGATAGTCGATCGGGAAGGCATTCACATAGTAGCTGTTCTCGGTCAGGTGATAATCTGCGTAAATGCCGCCGATGAGGAAGTTGAACGGTCCGTCGAGGTCGCTCGACAAGATACCCTCGACCGACCAGCTGCTGTTATACTGGTTCGACCGGTCGAACTGGAGTGACTGGTCGCTGCAGATTTTGTTGCCACCATAGGCGCCGTAACCGCTTTCTTCGGCCAGTGACGTGCAAAGCTGGCCGTTCGGGCCGTTCGGAATAATCGCTGCAGCGACGGGCGCGAAATAAGGTGTAAGCGCTGGGCCAAACGCGCCGTTCGCTGCCGCCTGGAGCGTGGCCAGGCCGGTCGCGTAGAGTGCACGGTTGCCGACGTTGCTGTTATAATCCTGCGATGCGTCGAGCTTGACCTTCTGATACTGGCCCGACACCTGCAACGACACCGGACCGAAATTATGTTCGATCTGGCCCTGTAGCGTCAGTTCGCTGGTAAAATAGCTCGGCGTATAGGCAGTGTTCACGGTCCGCGGATCCGACGGGATCGTGGTATTGGCGTACACGTCGGGGCCATAGAGGCTGCCGAGTGCGAAGGCCTGCGGAATACCGCGGATTGCCAGGAATTCGCGCGAGGTCAGCGCCGCGGTGAAGGTCGCGTTGCCGTTGAAGGGCGAATTGTCGAGGCGGCTGTTCAAGCAGCCGAGGATGCCGGTCGGGTCGCGCTGGCAAAGCTGTTTCTGGATGCGGGTGCGCTTGTCCTTTTCGCGGAAATAGGAGGCGAGCAGATCGATCGTCGTGTCGGGCGTCGGCTCCCAGCGGAAAGAACCGCGGACCGAATAAAGGTCGCGGTCGTCAATGCGCGTGTCGAGGAACTCGTTTTTCGTGTAGCCGTCGCGGTTGAGGTAGATACCTGCGACGCGCAGTCCCATGGTGTCGCCAAGGGGGATGTTGACCATCGCCTTGCCCTTGATCGAATTATAATTGCCATATTCGGCTTCGGCAGCGGCCTCGAAGGCGCCGAGCTTGGGCTTGGCCGTGATCACGTTAACCACGCCGGAGGTGGCGTTACGCCCGAAAAGCGTGCCCTGCGGGCCGCGCAGCACCTCGATGCGCTCAAGGTCGAAAAATTCGGTTTCGAACAGGCGCGTCGAAAACAGCGGATCGCCGTTCAGGTGGATCGCGGTCGCGCTGTCGCAGGTGGTACCGACGCAAAGGTCGCCGATGCCGCGGATCGTAAAACTGGCGCCCGTGAAATTGGTCTTAGTGAACGTCACGTTGGGCAGCGTCAGCTGCAGATCCGACGGTGTCTTGATCTGCTGTGCCTCCAGCGCCTCGGTCGAAAAGGCGCTGACTGCGATCGGCACGTCCTGCAGTCGTTCCGACTGTCGCTGCGCCGTGACGACGATTTCGCCGCCGAAGGCATCGCGCGCGACTTCTTCCTCCGCATCCTGCGCATAGGCCGGTGTCGCCACCGCCATCGCAAGGATCGACGTTCCGATCAGTGCCTTGAACTTCATTTACAGCCTCCCTTTTTCAACCCCGCGAGGTGCGGGGCCGCCCAACATCAAATTGTGGTAAGGGGAGGGGAAACGACCAGACATGGCAAAGGGCACCCGGCCAATGTGGCCATGTGCCCTTGAAATTCCCACCTGCCAGCTGTGCTGGTCATCGTCCTCTCCCGCCGGCGTCGGGGAAAACGCACGGCCTCTCCGGAATACGACCCGCTTGAGCGAGTTCTGTATTGCCTAAGGGTGCGCTCACTTGACGAAAGCGTCAAGTGGCTTGTTTGGCCCAAAAAAGGACGCGAAACTGCGCCTGTTGAAATCCATAAAAAGCTAAGATTCCGCAACGTCAACTTGCCCGCGGGCCATAAAATCTTGGCGCGCAGGCCTTGCTTATCGGCCCGGTCGCGCCGAAATGTGCGACATGATGGCAACAGTGAAAGCGGGGCAATGAGCAATTTGGGACAGGAGTTGGGGCCAGACGGCAAGGTGGTCGTTCCGCAGCATGTTGCGGACGCGGTTCGCACGCTGATCGAATGGGCCGGCGACGATCCTGCGCGCGAAGGGCTGCGCGACACGCCGCGCCGCGTTGCGCGCGCGTGGAGGGAATATTGCTCGGGCTATGGCGAGGATCCCTCGGTCCACCTGTCGCGCACCTTCGAAGAGGTCGGCGGCTATGACGAGGTCGTGCTGCTGCGCGACATTCCGTTCCAGTCGCATTGTGAACATCATATGGCACCGATCACGGGGAAGGCGTCGATCGCCTATCTGCCCAAGGATCGCGTCGTCGGCATTTCCAAGCTCGCGCGCGTACTCAACGGCTATGCGCGGCGGCTGCAGGTGCAGGAGCGGCTGACCGCCGAGGTCGCGCAGTGCATTTGGGACAATTTGCAGCCGCACGGCGTCGCGGTCGTGATCGATGCGCAGCATGGCTGCATGACCGGCCGCGGCGTCCGTACCCCTGGCGTCGGCATGGTGACGAGCCGCCTGCTCGGCTGTTTCCTCGAGGATCAGCGCAGCCGCAAGGAAGTGCTGGGCCTGATGGGCTATTGATCCTTCGCTGGCCCGAACAACAGAGAGGCGCGGCCTCGCGGCCACGCCCCTCCCCCCTTAGCCGGGAAACCGATTTTAGCGCGAGGCGAGCCGCATCGGGCTGGCATTGGCGGCCCACTGGATGTTTTCGCTGCCGCCCATTGCGCGGATGAAACAGGTCTGGCCCTGTGCCTTGAGCTGATTGCAAAGGCTGGAGGCATCGGCGCGCGAGGCGAGGCCGTTGACTGTCAGGCGGTAGAAGGTGCGGCCGTTGACGGCGGCGGCATGGCTGGACGCAGGGAAACGACCGAGAACGCCATTACGCTTCTTGAGCGTGCCCCATTTTTCCTTGGCAATGGCCAGGCTGTCATAGGCGCCGAGTTGCACGGCCCAGCCGTTGGGCTTTTTGGCGTCGAAACCCATCGCTTTGGGCACCATGACGGTCGCGAGTTCGAGCGCCTGTTGCTGTGCGGGGCGGATATGGCCTTCACCCGCGGTGCGCGGCGCGCGGCGATACGAATTGGCATCAGCGAGGATGATTTCGGCGGCGGCCGCAGGCTGCGGCAGTTCGGTGACCGGCACGACGCCATCGGCGGTGCGTTCGGGCATCGGCAGTTCGACGCTGCGAATCGTGCTTCCGGCGCCGGCAAGTGCGGGCGGCGGCGGTGCATAATCAGCGACCGGCGCCGGATCTGCACTGGCGAGCTGGACCGGCGTTTCGCTCGCGGGTTCGGCAACGGCCATTTGGGTATCGGCGAAATTGCTGAGTGCAAGGCGCACGGGCATCCCGGCGTCGGGCTGCGCGCTGGTGCCGATCAGGCTGGCGACGCGCACTTGCGCGTTTGGCTGCTCGGCAAGCTTCGACCATTCAGCCATCCGCCCTTCGAGCTTGGCGAGCGAGAGATCCTGCGACGCGACGATGCGCGCCTGGGCCCAGCGGCCCGAAAGGGCTAGCGCAAGAGCCAGGTTCTGGCGCGTCCGCGCGTCAGCGCCTTCGGCGCGCGCGGCTTCGCCGAGCACATAGAGCGAGCCTTCGCTATCACCGGCGAGCGCAAGGGCGAGGCCGAGGTCGGACGCCGGCACAGCGTCGCGGTGGCGGGTGAGCAGCGCGACGGCTTCGCCGTTGCGGTCCTGTGCAATTTCGGCGAGCGCGAGCGAGAGGATCGTGTTGCTGTCCCGCGCGCCGAGTTCCATCGCTTCGGTCAGCGCAGTAGCAGCTGAAGCGAAGCGGCCGTCGCCCAGATAGGCCTGACCCAGCAGGGTGCGATAGCCTGCGTCGCGCGGGCTTCCCGCGACCGCTGCTTCGGCAAGGCCGACAGCCTTGCCGGCCTTGCCGGATTCGAGTGCGACGCGCGCCTTGTCGGCCGATTTGGCGGCAACCGCGGGCGTACCGGCGGCACGCGACGGCGCATCGGCCATCGCGCCCATGCCGCTGCACCCTGTCGCCACGCCGAGCACGAAGCCCGAAACAGCGAGGTTCATCAGCATCTTGCGGTTCATGGTCGGGATCCCCTTCAGATCGTCAGCGCTGGCCGCGCACCGGGCGTGCCGCGGGCAGGCGGCTCGCCATCGCGTCGATTTCGGGCAGCGAGGCGAGATATTCGTCGAGCAGGTCGGTCAGGATAACCTGCGACGACCGGTTCGTGACGGCACTGGCGAGGCGCAGGCGAAGGTGGCGCTCGGCATCGAGGCGCAGGGTAAAGGCCGCCTTCTCGCGAGCACGCAGCGCACGCGGGGCCTTTTCCTTCTTCGGCGCCGGTTCGGGACGCGCCTCGACCTTGCGCGCCACCGCGGCGACGCGTTCGATTAGCGATTCCTGCTGACGCACGACTTCGGGCACCTCCGGTTGGTGGTCCGCAAGGGGCTCTGCGCCATGATCGACATCGAGCGATCCGGCGATGAGTTCGTGGCCTTCGCTCGCGTCGACCGCATGTTCGGCTTCGACATTGTGCGCAAGCACCGAACCGGTCAGCAGCGGCTTCAGGTCGAGCATCCGCGCGGGTTCGCCCGACTGGTCGGGATCGACGTCATAGCCCATGTCGTTCCAGCCAAGGTCATCATAACCCATGCTGTTCATCGGCGCGGGGCCGCTGCCGAGCGGCTGGCGGCGCATCGCGGGACGCGCGCCGCCCTTGCGAGCCAGGAGGCCGGCGCTCAGCGATGCGAGGGGTTTCGGTTCGCCCATGGTTCCCGTTCCTTCCGTCACTGACCAGCGACGCGGCGGCCGAAGCCACCACCCATCGGGCGGACCGCGCCATAATTGCCCTGCGTCGGCAATGGCGCTGCGAAGACAGTCCGGCGGAAATTCTTTTCGAGGCGATCGTTCATATAGGTCCACAACTGGCGGATCTCGTCGGCCGAGCGGCCGTTGGGATCGACCTCCATCACCGTGCGGCCGTCGATCATCGACGCGGCATAGTCGGTGCGGTGGTGCAGCGTGACGGGGGCGACGGTGCCGTGCTGCGACAGTGCAACCGCGGCTTCGCTGGTGATCTTGGCCTTAGGCGTCGCGGCGTTGACGACGAACACCAGCGGTTTGCCCGCGCGTTCGCAAAGATCGACGGTGGCGCCGACGGCGCGCAGGTCGTGCGGGCTGGGGCGCGTCGGCACGACGATCAGTTCTGCTACCGAGATGACGCTCTGGATTGCCATGGTGATCGCGGGCGGGGTGTCGATGACCGCGAGCTTGAAACCCTGCTGGCGCAGGATTTCAAGATCGGAAGCGAGCCGCGCGACGGTGGTCTGCGCAAAGGCGGGAAGGTCGGTTTCGCGTTCGTTCCACCAGTCGGCGAGCGAACCCTGCGGATCGATGTCGATGAGCACGACGGGACCGGCGCCGGCAAGCTGCGCCTGCACCGCGAGGTGTCCCGAAAGCGTCGTCTTGCCCGACCCGCCCTTCTGTGAAGCCAATGCCAATACGCGCACTGCGTTACCCCCTCGGAAATCCAATAATCGGCGAAGGGATGCCATGCGGGGCGCTAAAATTGAGTTAACGATGACAAAAAGAGGGTGAACGAGGGGTTCGCAATCGTGGTAAAGAAGGCTCTAAGCTGGACTTATCCCAATATGGTCCGACTTCGTCGCGCTGCCATTTACCGCTAACGCCGTGTTAGCCATTTTGCGCTATGACGATGCTCGTGGACTTAGGTCGCCCGAATGCGACGCAAGTCATTGGAGAATAAGATGCGTTTATTCCGCTCCGCCGCCTTGCTTGCCTTGCCGCTGCTCGCGCTGTCGACATTTGCGGTTCCCGCGCGCGCCGACGTCAAGGCGGGGGTCGATGCGTGGCAGGCGGGCAATTATCCGGCGGCCGTGGCCGAATGGCGCCCGCTGGCGATTGCGGGCGACGCCGATGCGCAGTTCAACTTGGGGCAGGCGTACAAGCTCGGCCGCGGCGTCCCCGCCGATCTGGCGCAGGCCGAGGCTTGGTATCGCCGTGCCGCGAAGCAGGGGCATTTGCAGGCGGAGGATAATCTCGGCCTCGTGCTGTTCACCGCGAACCGGCGCGAAGAAGCGATGCCCCATATCGTCAAGTCGGCGGCGCGGGGCGAGCCGCGCGCGCAATATGTCCTCGGCACCGCGCATTTCAACGGCGACTTGGCAGAGCGCGACTGGTCGCGCGCCTATGCGCTGACCAAGCGCGCGAGTGACGCCGGGCTTTCGGTCGCCTCGGCGCGGCTTGTCCAGCTCGACAGTCTGATCCCGCTCGACCAGCGGCAGCGTGGTCTTGCAATGATCCCCGACATGGAGCGCAGCGAACAACGTGAGCGGCTGGCCGCGGTCAGCGCGGGGGCACCGTCCGCACCGGAACCTGCGCGATCCTCGCCGATCAAGGCCGCGAGCCTGCCCGCTTCGGCGCCAGGTACCAGCTATTCGGCGCCGCCGGTCATTCCTGCGCCGAAACCAACGCCCGCCCTCGCAGCCGACAAGCCTGCCACGACGTCCTGGCCTGTAGCTACAGCGGCCGCAGCCGCTGCCGCCGAAGCGACCGCTGCGGCAGTAGCCGCGACGCGGCAGCCGGGCACGACCTATACGCCGCCGCCCGAAAACAAAGTGCCGACGTCCGCCACGCCCGTTCCGGGCAAGGCCGTTCCCGCACCGGCCGCCGTCCAAAATGCAATCGCAAGCCCTTGGCGCGCGCAGCTCGGTGCTTTCGGGGTCGAAGCCAATGCTCGCGGCCTGTGGGCCGCGCTCGCCAAGAAGAACCCTGCTGTCGCGGGGCGCCAGCGGCATCTGGTCAAGAGCGGCAAGCTTACCCGCCTGCAGGCCGGTGGTTTTGCTAACAAGAGCGAGGCCGAGAGCTTCTGCACGTCGCTCCGCAAGGATGGTCAGGCCTGCTTGGTGGTCGACAAATAGGCCGTCTTTGCGGCGCTGCTCCTGAAAGGAAAACCTGGCCCGCTATTTCGGCGATTCGGCGCGCTCCCGGGCCAGCCGCCTTGCCAGCGTTTGACGCGAACGATCCGCATAGGCACGGCAGGCGCGGGGTTTGGCGCTATAGCGCCCGTCGCCCGCATTGTCGGGATGCGCCGAGATTAATATGTCGCACGCGAGTGCGTCCATCCTGCGATAGCTTTGCTCGAATCCCTTGACGATCGGCGCGCTTGCGCTCGCCGTGTAGCGATAATCGTCGGCCGACACGGGATTGAGGCTCGATGCAAAGACGACCGCCTTGCAGTTGCCGCCCTCGCACGCCTGCCAGGTCCAGCTCATGCTGCCCATCGTGTGCCCCGGCGTCGCGACCGCGGTGATCGCGGTCTTGCCCAGCCACAGCACTTCGCCGTCCTGCATCGTGCGGACGTTCGCCACCGCAGGCCAGCTGCCGCCATAGGCGAGCTGCGGGTCGTCGGCGGCGTGGCGGCCGGTGCGCAGCCCCTCGGCACCGCGCTCGCTTGCGACCACCGTCGCGCCGGTGTCGCGCGCAAGTGCGGCGATGCCGCCGGCATGATCGAAATGCGGTTCGGTGCTCAGAATAAATTTGATGTCTTTGGGGTCGAAACCGAGCTTGCGGACATTGGCGAGGATCGCGGGTGCGGCTTGCGGCAGCGCGCCGTCGACCAGCACCAGTCCTTCGCCGGTATCGATCAGCGCGACGCTAAGCCCCGCAAAGCCGACGAGATAGGTGTTGTCGGCGATTTTCGTCGGTTCCGCGGGGGCGAGCCATGCCGCCGTTCGGGACGTGACGATCGGTTGCGTCAGCGGATCGATCGCCGGGGCGGGGGCGCCGACTGCGCTCGCGAGCCAGGCCAATATTCCGATTGTTTCGATCATTCTATTCTCCCTTCGCAACCGAAAATGCCAAGCGTGCGTGCGGGCGGCAAAGCATGATTTCTCGACAAAGACATGAGAATATTTGATGGTACGGCATGGACCGCGCCCAGCTTCCCCTCAACGCCCTCCGCGCCTTCGAGGCCGCAGCACGCCACCTGAACTTCACGCGCGCGGGGCTTGAACTGTGCGTGAGCCAAGGGGCGGTGAGCCATCAGGTCGCCGAACTCGAAAAGCGTCTCGGCACGCGCCTGTTCCATCGGCTGCCGCGCGGGCTGGCCTTGACCGACGAAGGTCATGCGCTCGTACCCGTGGTGTCGGAGGCGTTCGACCGCGTTGCGGCGACGCTTGACCAATATGCCGACGGACGGTTTCGCGAAGCGTTGAAGGTCGGGGTGGTCGGCACCTTTGCGACCGGTTGGCTGTTGCCGCGGCTCGACCGTTTCGCCCGCGCGCATCCGTCGATCGACCTGCGCATCGCGACGAACAACAATCGCGTCGATCTGGCAGGCGAGGCGATCGATTATGCGATCCGTTTTGGTGATGGCGCCTGGCACGGCACCCATGCCGAGCCATTGCTCGCCGCACCATTGGCACCGATCTGTGCCCCCGTGATCGCCGCGCGCCTCCGCGAACCGGCCGATCTGGTGTCCGAGCGCCTGCTGCGGTCGTATCGTGCCGACGAGTGGGCGGCCTGGTTCGGTGCCGCGGGTGTGCCCGTCCCGGTCCTTCGCGGCCCGATGTTCGACAGCTCGGCGCTGATGGCCAGCGCGGCGGCGGCAGGGCAGGGGGTCGCGCTCGCGCCGCCATCGATGTTCGCGCGCGAACTCGCGGCCGAGCTGCTCGTCCAGCCGTTCGAGATGGCGATCGATGCCGGCCGTTACTGGCTCACCCGCCTGATGTCGCGGCCCGAAAACGATGCGATGCAGAGCTTTCGCGCGTGGCTGCTCGCCGAAGGCGCGCGCGACGCGTGACTTCGTGAGAATAGGATGGAGTGTGGCGATTACCGCCTGATTCTTCCAAAGGTCAAGAAAGGTCAGCCTTGCGCGCGTTCCATTTGTAGCGCCCCGTTCCGGTGGGTCGGGAAGCGGCTGTGTTGTTTACATGTGAAAGAGCTGGGGGTGACGCTGACACAGCCGACGCATGTAGGACAGCGGTTTTTTGGTGTCCGGTATGGGGTGGTGAGCGGGCGTTTCAATTGACCGTCGCCCCCGCGAAGGCGGGGGCCGCCGTCGGCCTTTCCCCGCGTCGCTGCGTAAACCGACAGCGGCCCCCGCCTTCGCGGGGGGCGACGGCAGTTTCGGTCGTCTCCAAGCTTTGCCAGTTACGATCCTCCCTGTGGCGAAGCCATGGGGAGGTGGCAGCGCCAAGCGCTGACGGAGGGGCTTTGGCGCTACCGTCGCGGCCCCTCCACCACGCCCTGCGGGCGCGGTCCCCCTCCCCACCGCTTCGCGGCAGGGGGGATTTTATGGCCAAAATCAGTCGCTTCCAGACCTTCCCGACGAGCGCTCCGCACAGAAAAAGGGCCGCGCTTCCATCGGAAACGCGGCCCTTTTCAAAAGGCTCAGGCAGAAGAAGCTCAGGCTTCTTCGGCTTCGTCCGTAGCCGTGTCTTCGTCGGCAGCGCGTTCCGAAGGCGGTGTGGCGTCTTCGAACTCGTCTTCGCTGTCGGGCTCGAGCGCCGCAGCGGCGGCTTCGGCCTGTTCTTCTTCGAACATCGCGGCGATGACGTCGATGCCCTGCTTCTGCATTTCGGCTTCGTCGGGCGAACGCGCGACGTTGACGGCGACGGTCACGATGACTTCGGGGTGCAGCTTGACCTTGACGTCGACGAGACCGAGCGACTTGATCGGGCGTTCAAGCTCGACCATCGACTTGGTCACGCCCTGGACGCCGTCTTCGGCAAGCGCGTCGACGATGTCGCGGACCGCGACCGAACCATAAAGCTGTCCGGTGTTGGACGCCTGGCGGATCAGGACGATCTGCTTGCCGTCGATGTCCTTGGCGCGGCCTTCGGCGTCGGTGCGACGTTCGGCGTTGTCGGCCTCGATCTTCGAGCGGTTGGCTTCGAACAGCTTGCGGTTGGCGTCGTTCGCACGAAGCGCCTTGTTGTTCGGGAGCAGATAGTTGCGCGCAAAGCCATTCTTGACGGTAACGACGTCGCCGATGCCGCCCAGTTTCTCGATACGTTCGAGCAGGATGATTTCCATGACGCTGCCCTCCTTACTTCACAATGTAGGGGAGCAGGCCGATGTGGCGGGCGCGCTTGATCGCCTTGGCCAGCTCGCGCTGCTTCTTGGTGGACACCGCGGTGATCCGCGACGGGACGATCTTGCCGCGCTCCGACAGGTAACCCTGGAGCAGGCGGACGTCCTTGTAATCGATGACCGGTGCGTCCTTCGCGCTGAAGGGGCAGGTCTTGCGGCGGCGGAAAAAGGGTCGTGCCATATTGCTGTTCCTTATTCTTCGCCGTCGCGGTCACGGCCGCGGCCACGGCCGCCGCGTTCCTGCTTGCGCATCATCACCGACGGACCCTTTTCGAGTTCATCGACTTTGATGGTCATCCAGCGAATGATGTCTTCGTTGATCGCAGCCTGACGCTCGATCTCGGCGATGGCTTCGCCCGACACTTCGGCCGACAGCATCACATAATGACCCTTGCGGTTCTTCTGGATCTTGTAGGCGAGCTGCTTCAGGCCCCAGGTCTCGGTCTTGTGGACCGTGCCCTTATATTCGCCGATGACGTTGGTGACGGTTTCCGCCAGCGCGTCGACCTGAGCCTGGCTCAGATCCTGACGCGCGATAAAAACATGCTCGTAAAACGGCATGATGCGCTTCCTTCGATTTGGCCGATCGCTGGTTTCGCGCCAATCGCAAAACCCCTCCGGCTGTCGTCCGGCCTTGCGTATTCGTGCAAAGCAAACGGGGCGATGGCAACGTGGCCTCGCCCCGAATGAGCGCGCCTATACAGATTCGCCCGAAAGAATCAAGCGTGGCGGTCGAGCTTTTCCAAGAGTTCTCGCCCGAATTCGGTGAGGGTGTCGTCGCGCGCGCCGAGGATCAGGATGCGGTCACCCGGCTTCGCTTCGTCGAGGATCGCCGCGCCGCATTTCGCGCGTGTCGTCAGATGGACGGCGTCGGCGCCGCCTGCAACGATACCCGCAACCAGCGCCTCGCTGCCGATGCTGCGGTCGACGGTGCCGCCGAAATAAACGGGATCGCAGACATAAAGCTTATCGCCGTGGCGCATTCCCGCCGCGAAGCTTGCCGCCAGTTCCTGGCCCATCTGGCGCAGGGGGCCATAGCCGTGCGGCTGGAAGAACAGCAGCGCGCGGCCGGGCAGTTCGGCGACGGCGGCCAGCGTCGCGGCGACTTTATCGGGGTTGTGCGCGAAGTCGTCGATGGCGGTGACTCCGCCGACCTGCCCAAGCACCTCGTAGCGCCGCGCGAGGCCGGCAAAATCGGCGAGTGCCGCGACCGAGGCGGCGACGGGAATGTCGAGCGCGTGCGCTGCGGCGATGGCGGCGAGGGCGTTGGCGGCATTATGGCGGCCGGGCATCTTCAAGCGCACATCATGGCTGTCGGCGGCGGCATGGACCGTGAAGCGGCAGCCGTCGGGCAGCGGCTGAAAATTGCTGCCGCGGATCGCGGCATCGTCACCAAAACCGAAGCGCAGGCCATTCGCGCCCGCAAGCAGCGGCGTAGATTCGGGGTCGTCGGCATTGACGACCGCGATGCGCGCCTTTGCGGCGAAATCGCCGAACAGACGGTGCAGTTCGTCGAGGCTTTTGTGGTCGAGGCTGATGTTGGTAACCACCGCGACATCGGGGTCGTAGAGCGCGATCGACCCGTCGCTTTCATCGACTTCGCTGACATAGATGGCGTCGCCGCCGACCAGCGCGCTGGCGAAGGGCGTGTCACGCGACGCAAAATTGCGCATCACCGCGCCGTTCATCACGGTGGGCTTGCGGCCCGCGCGGTCGAGTATCCAGCCGATCATCCCGGTGACGGTCGACTTGCCGCTGGTGCCGCCGACGCCGACGCCCTTGTCCGCGGCGTTGAACAGCGCGGCGTTGAGGTCGGCGCGCGTCATCCGGGGAAGGCCGAGCGCATTGGCGGCGGCGACGTCGGGCACACTGTCCTCCACCGCCGCCGAGGCGACGAGCGTCTGACCCGCGGCGACGCCGCTGCCGTCCTGCGGGAAGAGAGCGATGTCGCGGCTTTCGATCCAGCCGAACTTGTCCGGCGACCGGCCCTGATCGCGGCTGCGGTCCGACCCCGAAACCTTGGCGCCGCGCGCCGCGACGATCATCGCCAGCGGCAACATGCCCGACCCGCCGATGCCGCAGAAGAAATAGGATTTGTTTTCGGCCATGGCGCGGCGTTATGGCTTTGGTGGAGGGTTTGCAACCAGAGCGGCGTGCCCTTTCCCGTTCGCATCGAGCGAAGTCGAGATGCCCCTCGGCTTGGCGTTTGCCTTCGGGGTGTCTCGACTTCGCTCGACACGAACGGAAATAAAGGCCGGTTCATGCGCATTGGCATCGTCGCCCCCTCGACCCCCATTTTGCCCGACGATGCCGAGGCGGTGCGCGCGATTGCCAGCCTCGGTTATCCGGAGGTCGAACTGGTGTTCGATCCGCAATGTTTCGCCACTCACGGCCATTTTGCGGGCGAGGACGGGCACCGCTTTGCCGCGCTGGTGGAGATGGCGAACCGTGCCGACATCGATGCGGTATGGTTCGCGCGGGGTGGCTATGGCGCATGCCGCATCGCCGAGGAGGCGGTTGCGGCGATGACCGACGCGGCGCGGGGCAAGGCGTTCCTCGGTTACTCGGACCAAGGCAATCTGCTGGCGGCGCTCTATCGCGACGGGTTCGACCATGTCGCGCATGGGCCGATGGTCGCCGACATTCGCCGCGAGGATGGCGAAGCGGCGGTGCTGCGCGCGCTCGACTGGCTCGTGGCGCGCGATCCCGCGGCGTGCGAGCCTGGGCTGGAGCATGGGGCGCGCCACGCGGCATTCAACCTGATGACGCTTTCGATGCTGCTTGGCACCCCGCTCGAGCCCGATCTGACGGGACATGTCCTGCTGGTCGAGGAGGTGAGCGAATATCTCTATGCCTTCGACCGCGCGCTGTTTCATGTGACGAGCTATCTGGCTCCGCGGGGGCTTGCCGGGCTGCGGCTGGGGCGGGTCAGCGACATTCCCGACAACGACCGGCCGTTCGGCATGGAGGCCGAGGAAATTGCGCAAGGCTGGTGCGCGCGCGCCGGCATCCCTTGGCTGGGCCGCGCCGACATTGGCCATGATGCGGCGAACAGGGTCGTCCCCTTCGGCTTGCATCGCGCGGGGTGAAGGAATAGGCGCGAGGCCTTTCCGTCATCCCAGCGAAAGCTGGGATCGCTGGAGTAAAAATGCAACCGATCCCAGCTTTCGCTGGGATGACGAGTAGGAATTTTCATGCGCGCATTCATTTTTCCGGGTCAGGGCAGCCAGTCGGTTGGCATGGGCAAGGCGCTTGCAGACGCGTCACCTGCGGCGCGTGAAGTGTTTCAGGAGGTCGACGACGCGCTGGGGCAGAAGCTGTTCCAGTTGATGACCGAAGGCCCCGAGGATCAGCTGACCCTCACCGAAAACGCGCAGCCCGCGATCATGGCGAATGCGATCGCGACCTTGCGCGTGCTCGAAAAGGAAGGCGGGGTGACGCTGTCGGCCAAGGCCGCTTATGTCGCGGGGCACAGCCTTGGCGAATATAGCGCGCTCTGTGCCGCGGGGGCGTTCGACCTCGCAACGACGGCGCGGCTTTTGAAGACACGCGGACAGGCGATGCAGGCGGCGGTGCCCGTCGGGGTCGGCGCGATGGCGGCGCTGCTCGGTGCAGACATCGATACCGCGCAGAAGCTGGCCGATGCGGCGGCCGAGGGCGAGGTCTGCACCGTCGCGAACGACAATGATCCGTCGCAGGTTGTGATTTCGGGCCACAAGGGCGCGGTGGAACGCGCGGTGGCGCTGGTCAAGGATTATGGGATCAAGCGCGGCGTGCTGCTGCCCGTCTCGGCGCCCTTCCATTGCCCGCTGATGCAGCCCGCCGCCGACGCGATGGCCGAGGCGCTGGGCGTGAATGCACCCGCGGCGCCGCTAGTGCCTGTTGTGGCCAATGTCACCGCCAGCCCGGTCAGCGACGCCGACACGATCCGCGATGTGCTGGTCCAGCAAGTCACAGGCCGCGTTCGCTGGCGCGAGAGCGTCGGGGCGATGGAAGGCATCGGGGTGACGCAGTTCGTCGAATTCGGCGGCAAAGTGTTGTCGCCGATGGTAAAACGTAGCGCGTTGGGCGAGGTCGAAACGGCGAGCGTCATTTCGATGGACGACATCGAAGCACTGCTGAAAACCTTCTGAAGAATAGACGCGGGGCGCAGGGGCAGCGACGAAGAAGTTCACGCGGAGACGCGGAGGGATTGTGCGGGACATAGATGTCATAAGCGGCGATGTGCTTGATTTGTCCCTCCGCTTGCACCGCGATTTGGGACCGGGCCTGCTGGAAAGCGTATACGAGACCGTGCTTGCCGGAAAACTGGTTGCGCTCGGATATCGGGTCGATCGGCAAATGCCGATCGATATATGTTTCGAAGGGTCTCGCTTCGACGCGGCCTTTCGTATCGATTTGCTCGTCGATAACCGTTTGCTGGTGGAGATCAAATCGGTCGAACAGCTGAACCCGGCACATGGCAAACAGCTGTTGACCTATCTTCGCTTGACCGGCCAATCCGTCGGACTGCTCATCAATTTCGGCGGAGCGACGCTCAAGGAGGGCGTCCGTCGCATTGTTAACGATCATAAACCCTCCGCGTCTCCGCGTCTCCGCGTGAACCGGTAATTTCAGGAGCATAAGAATGTTCGATCTCACCGGCATGACGGCGCTTGTTACGGGCGCTTCGGGCGGCATCGGTTCGGCGATTGCGCAGGCGCTTAGCGCGCAGGGGGCGCGGCTGGCGGTGTCGGGCTCCAATGCCGACAAGCTCAATGCCTTCTGCGATACGCTGGGCGGCGATCATGTCGCCTTGCCGTGCAATCTCGGCGATGCGGCGGCGGTCGATGCGCTCGTTCCGGCGGCGGTTGAAGCGTTGGGAGGCAAGCTCGACATTCTTGTCAACAATGCCGGCGTGACGCGCGACAATTTGATCATGCGGATGAAGGATGAGGAGTGGATGGATGTCATCCGCATCAATCTGGAGGCGAATTTCCGCCTGTGCCGCGCCGCTGCAAAGCCGATGATGAAGGCGCGCTTCGGGCGGATCATCTCGATAACCAGCGTCGTCGGTGCCACCGGCAACCCGGGGCAGGCGAATTACGCCGCGTCGAAGGCGGGCGTGACCGGCATGACCAAGGCGCTGGCGCAAGAACTGGCGAGCCGCGGCGTGACCGCCAATTGCGTCGCGCCGGGCTTTATCGCCACGGCGATGACCGACGACCTGCCCGATGCCCAAAAAGAAGCGCTGAACCAGCGTATCCCTGCGGGCCGGATGGGTGAGGGCAGCGACATCGCCGCCGCGGTCGTCTATCTTGCCTCGAAGGAAGCGGGCTATGTCACCGGACAGACATTGCATGTAAACGGTGGGATGGCCATGCTGTCCTGATTGGGTCGGTCGATCGCGCTCGCCGCTGTCTCGTCTTATCGGCAACGGCTGGTTCGGCGGCTTCATGCCTGAAACCTTTCGCCGATCGATCCATCCATAGCGCGCATTGACGCCGGGCGCCTGCGCGCTAGGTTGGCTTGGCCTTGAGGGGGGCGCGATGATAGCCGACGACGATCTGGATTTCGATCCGCCGCCACCGCCGCGGCGACCCTTTTTCCGGCGCAAGCGCGTCCTGATTACGCTTGCCGTGCTGGCGGCGCTCGTTGTCGGCTTCTTGCTGCTTCTGACGCCCGACACCAATCGCGCGGCGATGATCGCCAAATATGGCGGGCCGGACGCCGCCTTCGCCGCTGGACCGGCGGGGCAGCGTATTCACTATCGCGATCAGGGGCGCCGCGACGGTCCCGCGATCGTGCTGCTCCACGGATCGAACGCCAGCCTGCATACGTGGGAGCCGCTGGTTGAAAGGCTCGGCGCCGATTACCGGATCGTCACACTCGACCTGCCGGGGCACGGGCTGACCGGCGCGATCCCCAGCCGCGACTATAGCGCGTCGGCGATGATCGAGGCGGTCGATGTCGTCGCGGCAAAGCTGGGGCTTGACCATTTTGTCCTTGGCGGCAACTCGATGGGCGGCTGGGTCGCGTGGCGCTATGCGCTCGAACGTCCGGCGCGCGTCGATGGGTTGCTGTTGATCGACGCCGCCGGGATGCCGATCCGCAGGGGCGAGAAATCGCCCGAATCAAACGTTGGCTTTCGCCTGCTCCAATATCCGTTCGGACGCTGGCTCATGATGCGCATCACGCCGCGAATGCTTGTCGAACAGTCGCTGCGCGGTTCGGTGGAGAAGCAGGAGGTCGTCGATGAGGCGATGATCGACCGCTATTGGGAATTGCTGCGTTTCCCCGGCAATCGCGAGGCGACGGTGTTGCGCACGCGGACCAGCCGCGAACCCGAAACGGCGGCGCGGCTGGGGGAGATTAGGGCGCCGACGCTGATCCTGTTCGGCGACCGGGACCGGATCATCAACCCGAGCGCGGCCAAGACCTTCAACGAACGCATTTCGGGGTCAGAGGTCGTATTGTTTCCCGGCATCGGTCATTTGCCGATGGAGGAGGCGCCCGATCAGGTCGCCGCGGCGATCACCGATTTCCTCAAGCGACGGCTTGCAGTGCGGGCGGCTGATCCAGAAACGCGGTGATCCGCGACGCAATCGCCGCGGCGTGGGTGAAGGGGAACAGGTGCGAGCCCGGCACCACTTCCAGCACCGCGCCGTCGATCAGGTCGGCGATCACCTGGCCGTGGCAGGCGGGCACGACGCCGTCGCGCTCGCCCATCAGCACCAGCACCGGCACATCCTTCAGCCGCGGCAGCATTGGCGCGCTCGTCCATCCCGCCATCGCCATCGACTGATAGGCGAGGCCGAGCGGGGTCGCCGTGGGCAGCTTGAGCCCGCTGGCCAGCATGTCGTCGTCGAGCAACGCGGCCCAGCCGATCCCCGGCGCGCCGACGCTGGGCGTCGTCGCCATCAACACCAGCCGGCGGACGCGCCCCGGAAACTGGATCGCGACCTGCTGCGCCAGCGCGCCGCCCCAGCTGAATCCGGCGACGTCGAGCGTGTTGTGGCCCAGTCGCTTGGCAATCTCCATCACCACTGCCGCCATCGTCGGCGCGGCATAGGGCAGCATCGCGTCAGGCGATCCGCCGACACCCGGCATGTCGAGCGTCCACACTTCGCGCCCGTGAATCTGCGCGAGCAGCGGCGCGGCAGCGGCGATGTCGGCACCGATGCCGTTCAGAAATACCAGCGGCGTCGCCGGCGCCCCCTCGCGCCAGCGCGCGATGCGCAGCGTCAGGCCATAGACATGCTGGGTGCTGATGACCGGGCGGCCGCTGATCCTGCTCATGCAATGTGTCTTGGCATAAGTCGGCGACGCAGGAAAGTCAGGCGCGGTCCTCCGCTACGGCAGCCGCCGCCTGTTCGTAGCGCAGGCAATCGAAAATCTTGGCGCCCGCGAGGAAAACCGAGCCGGTGCAGGCGAGCAACAGCAGCTTGCCGCCAACCCCGGGATATTCGTGGATGTAGGCGGAACCCCGCGCCATTGCCCCGACGGCGAGCGCATAAATGATGAGACACGCCTCGAGCCGGGTCTTGATGATGAACAGGCGACCGATTTTCTTCAACATCATCAATGTCAAAGCAAACGCCGTGCCAGTGGCGCGAATGCGGGATTTTCGGTGTCGGGCATATGGTAAATTGTAAATTAACCCGACAGTCGGGGCAAGGGGAGAGTGGTTTCGGAGAGCGGGAGCCGACCCCTTCTTTCCGTTTGTGTCGAGCGAAGTCGAGACACCCATCGGCGTCAAGTCGAACCTGAGGGGCATCTCGACTTCGCTCGATGCGAACGGGATGGTCTAGGCAGCGACTGCTTTCGGCCGAAACCCGCCCCTTGTTCAGCCCGCCTTCTTCATCTGGCGATATTTGTGCAGCAGGGGTTCGGTATAGCCCGAGGGCTGCGTCACGCCTTCGAAGATCAGCGCGCGCGCCGCCGCCCAGGCGATGCCGTCGGGGGTCAGCTTTTCATATAGCGGATCGCCCGCGTTCTGCGCATCGACCTTTGCCGCCATCCGCGCCAGCGCGGCGTCGACCTGTTCGGGCGTGCACACGCCGTGGAGCAGCCAGTTGGCGAGCGCCTGGCTGGAAATGCGCAGGGTCGCGCGGTCTTCCATCAAGCCGACGTCGTCGATGTCGGGAACCTTGGAACAGCCGACGCCCTGATCGATCCAGCGCACGACATAGCCCAATATGCCCTGGCAATTATTGTCGAGCTCGCGCGCGATTTCGGCCTCGCTCCAGTTGCGTCCCGACGCGACGGGAATGTTCAGCAAGCGGTCCAGCGACGGCACCGCTTCGCCCGCGATCTCGCGTTGCCGCGCGAACACATCGACCATATGATAATGTAGCGCGTGCAGCGTCGCGGCGGTGGGCGATGGCACCCATGCGGTGTTCGCGCCCGATTTGGGATGGCCGATCTTGGCGTCAAGCATCGCGCGCATCAGGTCGGGCATTGCCCACATGCCCTTGCCGATCTGCGCCTTGCCCGACAGCCCGCACGCAAGGCCGATGCGGACGTTGCGGTCCTCATAGGCGGCGATCCAGTCCGACGCCTTCATCTCGCCTTTCGGGATCATCGGCCCCGCGCGCATCGACGTGTGGATCTCGTCGCCGGTGCGGTCGAGAAATCCGGTGTTGATGAAGACGATACGGTCCTTCACCGCGTGAATGCACGCGGCGAGATTGGCCGACGTCCGCCGCTCCTCGTCCATCACGCCGACCTTGATCGTGTGGCTCGCGAGACCCAGCATATCCTCGACCGCGTCCAACAGCCGGTCGGTGAAGGCGCATTCCTCGGGCCCGTGCTGCTTGGGCTTGACGATATAGATGCTGCCCGCGCGGCTGTTCCTGAGGGTGCCGAGACCTTTGAGATCGTGGAGCGAGCACAGGCTGGTGATGACCGCGTCGCACAGCCCCTCGGGCGCTTCGGCGCCACCGGGCAGCCGGATCATCGGCGTCGTCATCAGATGGCCGACATTGCGCACGAACATCACGCTGCGGCCGTGGAGCGTGAAGGCCTCGCCCGACGGCGACGTCCAGTCGCGATCGGCGGCCATCGCGCGGGTGACGGTCTTGCCGCCCTTGTCGAAGCTTTCGGTCAGGTCGCCGCGCATCAGTCCCAGCCAATTGGTGTAGCCGAGCGTCTTGTCCTCGCCATCGACCGCTGCGACGCTGTCCTCGAGGTCGATGATCGTCGTCAGCGCGGCTTCGAGGACGACATCGGCGATCCCCGCCGGATCGTCGCCACCTATCGCGCTGTCGGGATCGATCACGAGTTCGATGTGCAGGCCGTTTTGACGGAGCAATATGCCGCTGGGCTTGCTGCCGACCCATTGGGCCGGATCGGCGAGCGTCAGCGGCCCGCCCTGCCAGTCGGCCCAGCTGCCCGACGCCAGCGGCACCGCTTCGTCGAGGAACGCCTTGGCGCGCGCGATCACCGCGGCGCCGCGTTCGGGATCGTAGCCACCGGGCCGTGCCGACGGCGCATCGAGCGCGTCGGTGCCGTAAAGCGCGTCATACAGGCTGCCCCAGCGCGCATTGGCGGCATTCAGCGCGAAGCGCGCGTTGAGTGCGGGGACGACCAGCTGCGGCCCCGCCATCGTTGCGATTTCGGGATCGACATTCACCGTGCCGACCTGAAAGGGCGCGGGTTCGGGGACGAGATAGCCGATCTCGGTCAGGAACGCCTGATAGTCCGCGGCATTGTGCGACTGGCCCTCTCGGGTCCGGTGCCAAGCGTCGATCTGCGCCTGCAAATCCTCGCGCTTTGCCAGCAAGGCCGCATTCTCGGGCGCGAATTTGGCGAGCAGAGCGGCGAAATCGGCCCAGAAGCGCGCAGCGTCCAGCCCGGTTCCCGGCAGCGCGCGCTGCTCGATAAAATCGACCAGCCGCGAATCGACTGACAGGCCGGAGCGGTCGAGAAATTCGGTCATGCAAACACCCTTTGGTCGGCGCGGCTGCGCCCGTGGACCCGGGGAGGAAAGGGCCAGCGCCCTATGCCGCGATTGGTTTCGATTGGCAATGGGCGCTTTTCAAGCCCGACGGCGTAGGTTAGGTTGCACTGCACAACGAAAAAGACATCTCCCCAAACGACCGGAATCATGGACGACACACGACTGAAATTGATGGAAGCCATCGCCCGCAAAAAACTGGTGACGGCCCAATATAATGGCCAGACGCTGACGCTGGCACCGCACCTGTTGTTCGAGCGGCGCGGCGACCTGTTCATCAGTGCGCTCAATCTGAACAAGAGCTGGCGGTCCGACGAAGAACCGCGGCTCGGCCATTTCAAGCTTGGCGGGCTGGCGGAAATCGCGCTGAGCGAGGACGGCTTCGATCCGCTGCCCGGCTTCGACGCCGCGCCGCCGCACGAGGCCGACACGCCGCTACTGGGGGTTTAGCGGCGGCCAGCGCCCCTGCCGGATTTGCCGCTACGCTGCGCCAGCTGCCGAAGCCGACGCCGGCATTTCGCCCAGCGCGACGCGAACCTGGTTCCGCCCCCCCGCCTTCGCCCGATAGAGCGCGGCATCGGCGCGGCGCAGCAGATCGAACAGCGAATCCTTCGGTCCGCGCTGCGCGACGCCGAACGAGGCGGTAAAGCCGCGGTCGATTCCCAGCACTGGCAAACGCGCCGCAGCAAAGGCAGTGCGCACCGCTTCGGCATAGATGCGACCGTCGGACAGCATCGCGTCGGGCAGCAGCACCGCAAATTCCTCACCGCCGATTCGGCCAACGATGGCGTCGGCGGGCGCGGCTTCGACCATCATCGCCGCGAAATGCGCGATGACACCGTCGCCCGCGGCATGGCCGAAACTGTCGTTGATCGCCTTGAAATTATCGAGATCGGCGGCGACCAGCACGGCCGTCTGGTCGCCGCGCAGCAGCGCCATCCCGGCGTGCTGCTCGAAGCCGCGCCGGTTGAGCACGCTAGACAGCGGATCGGTTTCGGACCGCGCGACGATTTCGGCGGTCGTGTCGCGCATCATCACCAGCAGCAGGACGAGCGCGATCGCCATCAGCGCGACAACGCTGCCGCTTTGTGAAATGGCGGCATAGGTTGTCGCCATATAGCCTTGCGGTGCGCTGGCGGTGCCGACCGCCGCCGCGATGAGTGGTTTCGCGAGGTAGATCAGCGCCGCGACGATTTGCAGCGCAATCAGCAGCAGGTCGAGGGCCTGCCGCCGCCCGGATCGCACGATGACAAGGGCAAAGAGCGCCTGCATCGCGAAATAAGGCATCTGATACAGCGTCAGCCGTAATGGCGATCCATAGGGCAGGCTGAAGATCACCGGCACGGCCAGGATCGTCAGCACCCAGATTGCCGCCATCGCGATCCACGGTGGCGCAACGCGGTAATGCAACACACCGCCGACCAGCGCGAAGCTCAACGCCATCAGGAAGACCAGAAAAATACCGATCCCGACCGGAGTTGGATCGACCTGCTTCGTCAGCAGGAACTCAAGCCCAACATAGATAATACCCATGCCATAACCCAGCGCCAGCCACCAAGCGCCCCGCGCCATACGGTTCGTCGCCGCGATGATAGCGAAGGCAAGCGCAAAAATGCCCGCAACGGACATGTTGATGCCAAGGACGAAAACGGTGGACATGGACTCACTCAGAAGGTTTCAGGCCAAGCTAACTGTCGCCTCCCAAGGTTCGGTTAACGTGCGGCGAATCTGCATAGTTTACGCGCGCCGCTGTAAGGCCGTGCTCATCGGAAATCAGTGACTTACCGTATCATGACGACAAAATGGTGCGTGGGGGTGCCAAAGCAGAGTGTCGCTCGCTATAGCCGCATAATGACCAGTGTAACCGCAACCGAACAGGCGACGCTTGATCGCGCGGCCGATGCGCCGATGCTCGCGCAGGTCGAACAATGGGCAGCGACCAACAGTGGCACCGGTAATCTCGCGGGCTTGAAGGAGATCGCCGGCCAGCTAGCGGATGCCTTTGCCGCCTTGCCCGGCGAGGTGCGGCTGGTTGCGCCCGATCCGGTCGAGAGCGTCGATGCCGCGGGGCGGGTCAACATCATCCAGCGCGGCGATCACCTCCACCTTCGCGTACGGCCCGATGCGCCGGTGCAATTGCTGCTGACCGGCCATATGGACACCGTGTTCGCCGCCGATCATCCGTTCCAGACGCTGACCTGGCTGGAGGATGGGGTGCTGAACGGGCCCGGCACCGCCGACATGAAGGGCGGGATCGCGGTGATTCTCGCGGCGCTGACGGCGCTCGAAAGCTCGCCGCTCGCCGCTCGCGTCGGGTACGACGTGATGATCAACAGCGACGAGGAAACGGGCAGCCACGCTTCGGCGGCGCTGATCGCCGAACTTGCCCGCGGGAAGACCGCCGCGCTCACCTACGAACCCGCGCTTCCCGATGGCACGCTTGCCGGCGCGCGGCCCGGCAGCGGCAATTTTTCGGTGATCGTCCACGGCCTTGCGGCGCACGCCGGTCGCAATCCCGACGACGGCCGCAATGCGCTGCTGGCGGCGGCCGATCTCGCGCTGCGGCTCGCGAAGCTCAAATCGCCGTCGCTCAAGGTCAACCCCGCGAAGATTGACGGCGGTGGTCCCAATAATGTCGTCCCCGACAGCGCGATCCTGCGCGTCAACATGCGGCCATCGACCCCGGAGGCGATGGTTGAAGCCGAAACCGCGCTTCGCGCGGCGGTTGCCGCGGTATCGCGCGAGCATGATGTGCATTGCCACATTCATGGCGGTTTCAACCGCCCGCCCAAACCGCTCGACTCCGCCGCGACGCGGCTGTTCGAGCTGGTCCGTGACTGCGGCGCCGCGCTGGGACTGCCGCCGATCGCCTGGAACGCCACGGGCGGCGTGTGCGACGGCAACAATATCGCTGCGTGCGGCATCCCCGTGGTCGACACCATGGGGCCGCGCGGCGGCGCGATCCATTCGGCGGACGAATTTCTGATTACCGACAGCCTTGCCGAACGTGCACAACTGTCGGCACTGATCATGATGAGAATAGCGGAACGGGGGACGGTGTGAATTATGTGATCCGGGCGGCCAAACCGGGCGATCTGCAAAGCATTTACGAAATGGCAAAATTGACGGGCGGCGGCTTTACCAACCTGCCTCCCGACAAAAAGGCGCTGCGCGCCAAGCTGGATCGCGCCGAAGCGGGCTTTGCATCGGAAAAGGAATATCCCGCCGACGAGCTGTATCTGATGGTGCTCGAGGATCTCGATAGCGGCGAGGTGCGCGGCACCTGCCAGATTTTCGGGCAGGTCGGCCAGCGCTGGCCCTTTTATAGCTACCGCATCGGCACCGACAGCAAGCACAGCGAACAGCTGGGCCGCACCTTTCATGCGCAGGTGCTGATGCTGAGCAACGACCTCAACGGCGCGAGCGAGGTTGGCGGGCTTTTCCTCCACCCCGCGGCCCGCGCGGGCGGGCTGGGGCTGCTGCTCGCACGCTCGCGCTATCTGTTCATCGCCCGCCACCGGGCGCGCTTCGCCGACCGTATCCTGGCCGAATTGCGAGGGGTGATCGACGAGGCCGGCGGCTCACCCTTCTGGGACGGCGTCGCGGGAAAGTTTTTCGGGATGAGTTTTCAGGAAGCCGACCAGTTCAACGCGGTCCACGGCAACCAGTTCATCGCCGACCTGATGCCCAAACATCCCGTCTATATCGCGATGCTGCCCGAAACCGCGCGCGCAGTGATTGGCGTTCCGCACCCCACGGGGCGCGCCGCGATGCGGATGCTGGAGAATGAGGGTTTTGCCTTTGAAAATTACATCGACATTTTCGATGGCGGCCCGACGATGACCGCGCGCACCGATCAGGTGGCGAGCGTTCGCGACGCAAAGCATGTCGAGGTGTCCGGAATCGCCGAAGGTGGCGAGGACGCTTTGATTGCAACGGGACGGCTGGCGGATTTCCGCTGCTGTTTCGGAAAGGTCGATGCCGAGGGACGGATCGACGCCGACGCTGCTCGGATATTGAATGTCGGCAAGGGCGATGCGATCAGCTGGATCGGGCGATAGGATGCTTACCGAGATCAATTTCGACGGGATCATCGGCCCGACGCATAATTATGCGGGACTCAGCCGCGGCAATATCGCCTCGGCAAGCCACGCGGGCGACGTGTCGCAGCCGCGCGCCGCGGCGTTGCAGGGCGTCGAGAAGATGCGCCACAATCTCGCGCTCGGCCTGCCGCAGGGCTTTTTTGTGCCGCTCGACCGGCCGGATGCGCCGTGGCTTGCGGCGCTTGGCACGACGGTCGAAACTGCCGAGGGGCATTTGTGCGCGCAGGCCTGGTCCGCTTCGTCGATGTGGGCTGCGAACGCCGCAACCGTTTCGCCCGCACCCGACAGCGCCGACGGCAAATGCCATCTGACGGTCGCCAACCTTGTTACCATGCCGCATCGCAGCCACGAATGGCCGGGGACGCTCGCGCAGCTCCGCCTCGCCTTTGCGCACCCCGCCTTTGCCGTGCACGTGCCGGTGCCCGCACCCTTCGGCGACGAAGGCGCGGCGAACCATATGCGGCTGTGCAGCGGCCATTCGGACGCGGGGGTCGAAATATTCGTCTATGGGTTAGGCGGCGGTCGCTTTCCCGCACGTCAGCATCTCGACGCGTCGAAAGCCATTGCGCGGCATCACCGGCTCGATCCGGCGCGCACGCTCTTCATCCGCCAGTCGGACACGGCGATCCAGGGCGGCGCCTTTCACAACGATGTCGTAGCGGTCGCGAACGAGCATGTGCTGTTCACCCATGAAACCGCGTTCGAGGATCGCGAAGGCGCGCACGCCGAAATTCGCGGGGCGTTCCCGATGGTCGAGATCGTCGAGGTGCCCGCGGGCGCGGTAAGCCTGCCCGATGCCATCAAATCCTATCTGTTCAACGCGCAGCTCGTCAGCCTGCCCGAAGGGGGCATGGGGCTGGTGTTACCGACCGAGGCGCGCGAAACGCCGGCAGTGTGGAGCTGGCTGGAGGATATGGTTGCCGGCAACGGCCCGATCCGCCGCCTCCTGCCGGTCGACGTGCGGCAATCGATGGCCAACGGCGGCGGTCCGGCGTGCCTGCGACTGCGCGTTGTCGCCGATCCCGCGACGGTCGATCCGCGCTTCTTGGCCGACGAGGCGAAGCTCGACCGGGTCACCGCGGTGGTCGCGGCGCATTGGCCAGAGGTAATTGCGCCCGCCGATCTCGCGTCACCCACGCTGGTTGCCGATGTGCGCAAGGCGCGCGCGGCGTTACTCGACGCGCTCGACCTTGGCGAGCTTGGCTGACGTCGCTTGCAGATACGTGAGCTGATCGACACGGCAGAGGTGCCGGGCGGCGAGGAGCTTCGCCTGTTCCGGCGCGGCGACGAATTTATCATCGCAATCGGTGGCAATGAGCTGATGAGCAGCCGGATGAGCGGGTCCGAAGAAGCGCTGGCGGTGATGAGCTGCGAACGTCTGCGTGGCGCCGAGCAGGCGCATCTGCTGGTCGGCGGTTATGGCATGGGCTTTACGCTGCGCGCCGCGCTGGCCGAGCTGGGACCGAATGCCAAGGTTACGGTGGCCGAACTGGTTCCCGCGATCATCGACTGGGCGCGCGGGCCGATGGCGGCACTGACGGCAGAATGTCTCGACGATCCGCGCGTTTCGCTGGTCATAGGGGACGTGGGCGCCGCGATTGCCGATGGACGCGGCCGCTATGACGCGATCCTGCTCGACGTCGACAACGGACCCGACGGGCTTACGCGCGCGGCGAACGACGGCCTTTATTCGGCCGCGGGTCTTGCCGCTGCGAAGGTGGCGCTGCGACCCGGCGGCATTCTGGCGATCTGGTCGGCGGCGCCCGACGCGCGCTTTGCACGGCGACTGGCGGCGGCGGGGTTCGCGGTGGACGAGGTGCGGGTTCGCGCGCGCGCAGGCGGGAAGGGCGCGCAGCACGTCATCTGGTTTGCGCGCCGGGGTTAGGAGTAGGTCGGGCTGATGCCAGAGGCGCGATCCGCTTCGAGGGTGGCCGAGACGCGCATCAGCGTTCCAGAATCACCAATATCCGTTCCACCAGCCAATCCGCATCGGCACCGGCGAAGCTATGCGACCCGCTGGCGAGGCGCAGGACGTGCAGGCGATCCAGCGCGGCGGGGCAATTAGCGGCAAAGGCCTGCGCGGTGCGGTCGCCGGTGGCGAGCAGGATGGTTGCTGGCGTGGTCAGCCGGGCAATTGCGTCCTCGATGCGCGCGGCGAGGCTGCCTGGCGACGCGGCGGCGGTTCGATGGCGAAGCGCCGACAGGCCACGGCGCAGCTTCGCAAGGTCAACCTCGCCGCGCACGAGGCGCAGCAGGCTTTTAGGATCGGTGAGACGCGACAGGTAACGCGCGCGGATTGCCGCGGCGGGGGGCAGCGCGGGTTCGTTGTCGGTCTCCGCCTCGGCCTCATAGGTCCAGGGATTGGCGAGGATGAGCGTGTCGATCGGCAGCGGCTGGTGGAGCAAAAGCGCGCTTGCTGCGTCACAATTGCCGAAAGCGGCGATGCGCTCAACGTGCGGGGCGGCGGCGCGGAAGGCGTCGATCGCGGCGGCGATGTCGGGCGCGCTGCCGGTAAAGCCCGAATTTTCACCCTCGCTGTCGCCGATGCCGCGGCGGTCGAAGCGGAACACCGGGTGCCCCGCAGCGGCGATGCGCGCGGCGAGATTGGCCATGCCGCGATGCGCGCCGCAGCGGATTTCGTTGCCGCCCGAGACGATCAGCAGGCCGGTGGCTCCGGGCGCCTCGTCGAGCGTGGCGGCGAGCGCGGCGCCTTCACAGATAAAGTTCAGCTGATGCCGCATGTCTTGCTCCATGCGACGATGTCGGCGGCGATCGCGCGGGCCATTGCGGCGTCTTCGCCCGGCTCGGCGCGCAGCCAGAGCGGGGTTCCGACGATCCCGCCTCCGCCGAGCGGATTGCTGCGCACCGGTTCGACGGGTTGCACCTCGGCCGCGCCGAGCCCGGCGATCATCGCGGGCGAGAGGGCGTTGCCTGCCAGCAGAAGTGGTGCCGATTGTGCCTCCGCTTGGAGGCTTTCGAGCGAAGAGGCGATACCGGCCTCGCGGTCGGCACTGACCCGTGCGCGCATCAGGGTGCGGAGCAGGGAGGCGCCGCCGACGGGGGCAAGACGCCACCAGGCGGCGGCTTTTGCGCGATGGTCGATGAGCGCGCCGCCGCGAACCGACGCCACCATGGCGGGGCCATCGATCGCCGCGGTAACCGCGGCGAGCGCTGCCTGCCACTGGTCGAGATCTACGTTGGCGAGCGGGACAAGGCTTTCATTCTGTCCGGGCAGGTCGGGGAGCAGCGCCACGAAACCGTCCGCCGCAAGCGCGCGCATCGCCAGCACCAGCGTGCGGCGGGTGCGATTGGATTCCTCGAATAGTGGCGGGACAACGACGATGGTGGCGCGCGGCGGACCGACGGGGTCGATGCGGAACTGATGTTCGGGGGCGTGCCGTGCCATCGTCCTCACTCCGATCATCATCCCGGCGAAGGCCGGGATCGCGCCGTTGCTTTCTCAGCTACGGCGAGATCCCGGCCTTCGCCGGGATGACGGTGGAGGGACGGACCTGACTCTATCAACCCGTCACCTTGCGCGTCGCGAAGGCGAGCAAATTTCCATAGGTTTCAAAAATTTCGCCATCGATCTCGTCATCATCGATGAGGATGCCAAGCCGGTCTTCCATCTCAGTCAGCACCGTCGCGACCGCCATCGAATCAAATTCGGGCAGCGCGCCGAACAGTCCGCTATCTTCGGTCAGCGCGGCCGCGCGGTCGGCGCCGAGACCGAGCACGTCGGCGAGCAGGGCGCGGAGGGCGGCGTCGACGCCCGATGTTTCGGAGGCGGAATTGGTCACTTGTTTTTCCTCAGCAGCGAACGGGCAAAAGCCTGCAACGCCGGTCCCCATGCCGCGGCGCGCGTCGGATTGAAAGCCTCGATGCGCCACAAGGGATCGTGGCGGTTCATCCAATCGCGCTTGTAGGCGTCGTTACCGGTGCCGAAATCGACGCGCCGGACGCCATCGACTTCGATGACATGGCGGAACAAGGCGGCCGACAGCAAGGTGCCGGGCGATGCTTTCAAACTGTCCTCGACATGTGCGAGCTTGTGGATGAAGGCGGTGCCGCCCTCGACCGTCCAGAACTGCGCGGCAACGGGATTATGGTCGATGCGCGCAATCCCCATGCGGAATGTGCCGCGCGCGCCCTCCATTTCGGCAAAGGCGCGAAGCAGGGCGGGATGCCCCTCTTCGGGTTTCCAGCTGGCGGCATAGATTTGTTCGTAGGCTGCCCAGCTTCCCGGATCGAATTCGGTCAGCAGCTGAATATCAACGATGCCCTTCCTGGCCTTGCGCTGAACGGTGGAGCGCAGCGCGCCGGGGCGGCTCGCCCACCAGCGTTCGTGGTCCATGTCGCCAAGGTCGAGCCAGTGGCGATCGCCGGCGGGGATGGCGCGTATCCACCAGCCCGCGGCGCGCAACGCGGACGCTATTGCGCCCTGCTCCTCATCGAGCACCGGATAGAGCGACAGGCTGGCGGCCTGTCCGCGCAGGCGCTTGAATAGATCGCGGAGCGCCGCCGAACGGCCCTGCGCCCCGCTGAAAATCGGCCGGATTGCAAAGCTGTACCAGTTGGTAAGGGCAGCGAGATGTCCGCCCGATTCGCGTCGCAGCGGCAGCAGGGCCGCGGCGGTGGCGCTTGATCCCTGCGCATCGACGCGGCCCAGTCCTGCAAAACCATGCGCTTCGAGAAGGTCGAACCATTCGGTGCGGTCAAAGGGCGAGGCAAAGGCGGCGGTGCGCGCCGCGTTATCGTTAGCCTGATCTTCACCGTTCCCTTGCATGGTGTCGCCCTCTATCATCTCACTCCTAACAGCCGATGACCAAAGCCGAAAATCCTGTGTCGCACCCGATCGATCATCTCGCCCGCCGCGGCGCCGCGGATGCGCCTGCGCTGCTGATCGGTGAGCGGGTCATCACCTATGGCGAGTTCGACGCCGGGGTCGGGCGGCTCGCGGCGTGGCTGCTTGAAGTGGCGGGTGGTCCCGGCGAGCGCGTCGCGAGCTGGAGCGCCAAGACGCGGCTCGCATGCCTGATGCCGCTCGCGGCGGCGCGCGCGGGGCTGATCCATGTGCCGATCAATCCGCTGCTCAAAGGGCCGCAGGCCGAGCATATCCTGTCCGACAGCGGGGCGAAGCTGCTCGTCACCAACGCCGCACGCGCGGCGGCGCTGGGAGAAGGGCTGCCCGCCAACTGCGCGCTGCACGATCTGAAGATCGCCGAGGAAGCCATTGATTCGGAAAGCGAGGCGTTGCCGCCCTCTAAGGCTGATTCCGAAGATCTTGCCGCTATTCTCTACACCAGCGGATCGACCGGACGGCCCAAGGGCGTGATGCTGAGTCATGCCAATCTGTGGCTTGGCGCCGAAAGCGTCGCCACCTATCTGAAACTGGCGTCTACAGACCGCATACTCGGCGTGCTGCCCTTGAGTTTCGACTATGGACAGAACCAGCTGCTGTCGAGCTGGTATGCGGGCGCTGCGGTCGCGCCGCTCGACTACCTCACTGCGCGTGACGTCGTGAAAGCGGTCGCGCGGCACGCGATCACGACCCTCGCCGGGGTGCCGCCCTTGTGGGTGCAACTCGTCGAAGCCGACTGGCCCCTCGAAACCGCCGCTTCGCTGAAACGCCTCACCAACAGCGGTGGCGCGCTGACCCCGTCGCTGATCGACGCGATGCGGAATGTCTTTCCCGCCGCCGACATCTATCCGATGTACGGGCTGACCGAAGCGTTCCGCTCGACCTGGCTCGACCCCAAATTCGTTGCCGACCATCCGACCTCGATGGGGCGCGCAATCCCGCACGCCGAAATCCTCGTCTGCCGCGGCGACGGCACGATCACCGCCGACGAGGAACCGGGCGAGCTGGTGCATTGCGGGCCGCTCGTCGCCAGGGGCTATTGGCGCGATGCAGCGCGCACGGCCGAGCGGTTCCGCCCGGCACCCCCGGCGTCGCATTATGGCGGCACCGCGGTCTGGTCGGGCGATACGGTGCGGCGCGACGCGAACGGCCTTCTCTATTTCGTCGGCCGCGACGATGCGATGATCAAGACCGCGGGCAATCGGGTCAGTCCGACCGAGATCGAGGATTCCGCGGTCGCATCGGGGCTGATTTACGAAGCGGTGGCGTTCGGTATTCCCGATGCGCGGCTGGGCGCGGCGATTGTGCTGATCGTGCGCGGCAAGAATGACCACGTCGACAGGGATGCGCTCGCCGCCCATCTTCGCCAGACCCTGCCCAATTTCATGCAGCCACAGGCGATTGAATGGCGTTCGGAACTGCCGCGCAATCCCAACGGCAAGCTCGACCGCGTGGCGATTGCCGCCGATGGGGCGCATGAGCGGCGCGATGTTTAAACTCTCCGTTCGCATCGAGCGAAGTCGAGATGCCCATCGACCGGGCACTGCCCCGATGGGTGTCTCGACTTCGCTCGACACGAACGGATTGGGGGAGCGAATTTTGCTACCAACATCGAAGGTGGCGGCATGAAGCCGCACGGCCCGATCCCGCCCGGTTTCCGGGCCGATCCCGACGGGATGCTGCTGATCGGCGGCGACCGCGTCGAATCGCTTGCCGACGCGGCGGGTGACACGCCGCTTTTCGTCTATGACAGCGCGATGCTGTCCGCGCGCGCCGCCGAATGGCGCGCGGCGATGCCCGCTGAGGTCCAGCTTCATTACGCGATGAAAGCCAATCCCTATCCGCCACTCCTCGCCTTCATGGCGGGGCTGGTCGACGGGTTCGACGTGGCATCGGGCGGCGAGCTCAAGGCGGCGCTGGCGAGCGGGATGGCGGCGGCGCACATCAGCTTTGCCGGGCCGGGCAAGCGCGACCGCGAGCTGGAAGCCGCGATCGCCGCGGGCGCGACGCTGAACCTTGAATCGGCGGGCGAGACCGAGCGCGCGCTGGCGATCGCCGACCATCTCGGCGTGACCCCGCGGCTGGCGGTGCGCGTCAATCCCGATTTCGACCTCAAGGGATCGGGAATGAAGATGGGCGGCGGTGCCAAGCCTTTCGGGGTCGATGCCGCCGCGGTTCCGGCGCTTGTCCGCCGGCTGATCGACGCGGGTGCCGACTGGCGGGGCTTTCATATTTTCGCGGGATCGCAGGCACTTGATGCCCCCGCCATCGCCGATACGCAGGCGCAGACGGTCGCGCTCGCGGCGCGGCTGGCGGACGCGATCGGCGCGATGCCGCCGCTCGTCAATCTGGGCGGAGGGATGGGGGTGCCCTATTTCCCCGGCGACACGGCGGTCGATGCGGCGGCGGTAGGCGACGCGCTGGGCGAAACGCTCGCCGCGCGCGGCGCCGCGTTGGCGGACAGCCGGTTCGCGATGGAGCTTGGCCGTTGGCTCGTCGCCGAGGCGGGCGTCTATCTGACGCGCATCGTCGACCGGAAGGTCAGTCATGGCGAAACCTTCCTTGTCACCGATGGTGGGCTGCATCACCAGCTGGCCGCGAGCGGCAATTTCGGCACCGTTATCCGCCGCAATTATCCGATCGCGGTGGCCAGCGCGTTCGGCCGCGAAGCCGTCGAGACCGTCTCGGTGGTCGGCTGCCTCTGTACCCCGCTCGACCGGCTGGGCGACCAGGTCGCTTTGCCGCGTGCGGACGTCGGCGACCTCATCGCGATCTTTCAGGCCGGGGCCTATGGCGCGAGCGCGAGCCCGGCGGCGTTTCTGGGGCAGGGGCCAGCGCGCGAGATGCTTGTGTAGGCCCCCAATCTGTCCCCTATCGGGACAAATCCGAAAGCCCGCGGGCCAAACTTATGCCAATACTAACATTATGTTCACCCTTTTCGCGCAATGGCGGAGGCTGACTCAATGGCTGTCGCCGCGCCTTTCGGACCGCGGCTCCCCCCGACGGCGTGAAAGGTTGATGATTATGACTGCGTTCCCCTCGCTCCATGTCATGCGCGCCGCGCTCGTATCGGGCATCGCCGCGACGGCTTTGACGGGGTGCATGGGTGCAGGCGGCAGCGCGCCGCAGCTTCCCAGCGCGAACTTCGTCCAGAACCAGGAAGGGCCGGGCGAGGAATATATCATCGGCCCGCTCGACGAATTGCAGATCTTCGTGTGGCGCAACCCCGAACTCGGCGGCAAGGTGCAGGTGCGCCCCGACGGCCGGATCACGACCCCGCTGATCACCGACATGCCCGCGGTCGGCAAGACGCCGACGATGCTGCAACAGGACATCAAGCTTCAGCTCAGCCAATATATCACCGATCCGATCGTCAGCGTCATCGTCACCACCTTCAACAGCACCTTTTCGCAGCAGGTGCGCGTCGTCGGTGCGACCGAAAAGCCAGCGTCGATCCCGTTCCGCGCGAACATGACCGTGCTCGACGCGATGATTGCGGTGGGCGGGCTCGGCGAATATGCGGCCGGCAACAAGGCGCGCCTCGTCCGCTTCGACAAGGGAACGGGCAAGCAGCAGGAATTTGCGCTGCGTTTGAACGATTTGATCAAGCGCGGCGACATCAAGGCGAATGTGCGGTTGCAGCCGGGTGACGTCATCATCATCCCCGAAAGCATGTTCTGACGCGGGCGCGACGCACCAACCTCATCCAAGGATCGACTTACCGCGATGAACAGCCTTTACGACGAATTCCGGGTGGCGCTGCACAGCGTCTGGACGCGCCGGTGGCTTGTCCTTGCGGTCGCGTGGGGAATCTGCATCCTCGGCTGGCTGGCAATCGCGTCGATCCCCAACCGCTATGACAGCCGCGCGCGCCTGCTCGTCGACGTCAACGAAATCCTGCCCGACGAGGCGCAGATGGGCGGCAGCCGGGCGCAGATCGACCAGATTCGCGAGACGCTGACCAGCGCGCGCAACATGGAAAAGGTCGCCGCGACGACGGGCCTGCTGCCCGCGGGCGCCAGCGAGCGCGACAAGGCGAACGTCGTCGCGATGCTGCAGAAAAATATCAAGGTCGTGCCGCAGCAGGACAATATCTTTGAAATCACTTCCAGCATCGCCGTCGGCAGCCTGTCGGACGCCGACAATGCGAAGCTGGCTTCGGGCGTCCTCGACAGTCTGATCACCGTATTTCGCGACGATCAGCTGCGCGGCGGGCGGATGAATGCGCGCGAGGGGCTGAAATTCCTCGACGCGCAGATCGCCGACCGCGAAAAGGCGCTGCGCGAGGTCGAAGCGCGGCGCGCGGCGTTCGAGGCACAGAATATCGGGCTGGTCCCCGGTGGCGCGGGGTCGCCCGCGCAGCGCGTCGAGGCGGCACGCGCCGAGCTTGGCCAGATCGATTCGCAGCTTGTCGCCGCACAGGCGCAGCTGGCGGCGGCGAACGGCCAGCTTGCCTCGACTCCGGCGACCATCCCCGGCGTCGGCGGTGTCGGCGGCGGCGTTGCGCGGCAGCAGCTGGCGGGCGCGCAGAACGAACTGTCGGCGATGCGATCGCGCGGGTTGACCGACGCACATCCCGATGTGATTGCCCTGAAGAGCCAGATCGCCTCCTTGAAAGCCCAAGCCGATCGTGAAGGGTCGGGCGGCGGCGGCGGGATGCAGAACCCCGCCTATGCCTCGCTCGCGGCGATGCGCGCCGAGCGGCAGGCGACGGTGAGCGCGCTAACGGCGCGCAAGAGCCAGCTGATGGGCGACATCGCGCGGATCACCGCGCAGCAGATCCAGAACCCCGGCATTGCCGCCGAATATGACCGGATCAACGGCGAATATACGGCGTTCAAGGCGCAATATGACAAGCTGCTCGCGCAGCGCGAACAGGTGCGGATGCGCGGCGAGGTGCAGACCGAGACCGACGCCATCCGCATCGAACTGCTCGACCCGCCCTCGAAGCCGACGAGCCCTGCGGCGCCCAACCGGCCGCTGTTTCTGACACTGGTCCTGCTCGCGGGCATTGGTGGCGGCGTCGGGGCGGCGTTTGGCCTGTCGCAGGTGCGCACCAGCTATGCAACCGCAGCGCGGCTCGAGCGCGCGAGCGGGCTGCCGGTCATCGGGTCGATCACCGAAGTCGTGACGCCCGAGCGCCAGCTCGACCGGCGCAAGAAGCTCGTCTGGCTGGCGGGAGGAGGGGGCGCGCTCGTCGGCCTCTATGCATTGCTGCTGGTCGCCGAATTCATCCAGCGCGGCATGGTTGCGTGACGGAGGGCGATGACATGAACGACCAACGCAAAGTCAAGCGTCCGCCCTCGCTGCTCGAACGCGCCGCCGACATGTTCGGGCTCGATCCGGCCGGAAACGCGCCGACGATCGATGTATCGAGCCTGCCGCCCGAGCCTGCAAAAAAGGCGAAGAAGGCCAAGGCGGAGCCTGTCGCCGAGGCGCCGGTCGCCGAAAGCGCCGAACCCGTCGTCGAAACTGCACCGTCGCCGCGGCCTGCGCCGCGCAAGGAGATCGCCAAGGCTGCGCCCGCAATCGTGCCGACGCGGCAAGGGACCATCGACCGCGACCGCCTTGCGGCGCGCGGCATGATCGTACCGGGCACGCCAGTCACGGGCATTTCTGAAGAATATCGCATCGTGAAGCGCGAACTGATCCGCAACTTCGGCGGCGCGGGCAATCGCCCGGTGCTGCCGCGCGGCCATCGCGTGCTGATCGCATCGGCCAATCCGGGCGAGGGCAAGACCTTTTCGGCTGTGAATCTGGCGCTGAGCCTGGCGGTCGAGGCCGATCACGACGTGCTGCTGATTGATGCCGACATCGCCAAGCCGAGCGTGCTGGACACGCTGGGGCTGGAAAATGGTCCGGGGCTGATGGACGCGCTAGCCGACCCGCATCTGGCGGTTGGCGACTGCCTGATCCAGACCGACATTCCGGGGCTGAAAGTCATGCCCGCGGGCGCGCACCATATGCACGACACCGAACTGCTCGCTTCGGCGCGGACCGAGGCGCTGCTGGCGCAGCTCGAAGCGGGGGCGCCGGGACGCATCCTGATCCTCGATTCGCCGCCGGTGCTGGCGGCGTCGCCCGCCGCGGTGCTCGCCGGGCATGTCGGGCAGACGATCATGGTCGTGCGCGCCGACCAGACGCTGGAAAGCGCGCTACGCGACGCGATCGGGCTGATGGGCGCCTGCCCGCAGATCCAGCTCTTGCTCAACGGGACCAAATTCTCGCCCGGCGGACGCCGCTTCGGCACCTATTATGGGCAGGGAGGCGCGTGATGGAATCGCGTCTTGCCTTGCGTGGCGCGGGGACGCTGGCGGCGCTGCTGCTCGCGGGAACCGCGACCGGCGCGCACGCGCAGTTTTCGGGCGATCCCGGCGCCAGCGATGCGCCGACGAGCGCACCCCAGGCCGAATCCGGCCGCGCCGCATCGCGCGCCGAGGGCCGCCGGACACAGAAAACCGTCGACGTCAGCCCCTATCTCGAAATCGGGCAGGTGCTCACCGCCGACCTGAAAAACGGCGGCGACGTGCTCACTTATACGACCGTCGCCGCGGGAATCGATGCCGCGATCGTCTCGCGCCGCGCCGAAGTCGCGGCGACGCTGCGCTATGAACACCGCTTCGGCTGGAACGGCGACCTGGGCGATTCGGACACGATCAGCGGCCTTGCCCGCGGCCGGATCGAGGCCGCGCGTGGCCTGAACCTCGAAGCCGGCGCGCTTGCGACGCGCACGCGCGCCGACGGACAGGGCGCCGACAGCGGGCTGTTCATCGGCGATGCCAGCAATGTCGCGAACCTTTATTCGATTTACGCCGGGCCGACGTTTGCGCGGCGGATCGCCGGGCTCGACGTCGGTGCCGGCTATCGCTTCGGCTACACCAAGGTCGATGTTGATACGCCCGCGATCCTGTCGCCTGGCAGCCAGCCGCAGGATATTTTCGAGAGCTCGACCAACCACATCGCCTGGGCGAGCGTGGGCGCGCGGCCGGGCGACCTGCCGTTCGGCTGGCAGGTGTCGGGCGGTTATGAGCGCGAGGATGCAAGCCAGCTCGACCAAAGGTTCGAGGGCAAATATGCGCGCGCCGACGTGACCGTGCCGATCGGGCCGACGGTCGCACTGCTGGGCGGTGTCGGTTATGAGGACATCGAAATCGGCCAGCGCGACCCCGTACTCGACGCCAATGGCGTTCCCGTGCGCGATGCGAACGGCCGTTTCGTCACCGACAAATCGTCTCCGCGCCGCCTGTCGTTCGATACCGACGGGCTGATCTGGGACGCCGGGGTGATGTGGCGGCCGAGCCGCCGCACCTCGCTCACCGCCCGCGTTGGGCGCCGCTATGGCGACGCCATCTATACGGGCAGCTTTGCCTATCGCGCCGATCATGCGACGACGGTGCAGGTCGGCGTCTATGACGGGCTGTCGAGCCTGGGCCGCGGGCTGTCGGGCGGGCTGGCGGCGCTGCCGACGCAGTTCGACCCGACGCGCAATCCGATCGACGGCGACATCAATCCCTGCGTGTTCGGCGGGCAGGGCGGCGGCTGTTTGAACAACCAGCTCGGCAACGCCACCGCGGCGCAATATCGCAGCCGCGGGGTGCAGGCGACGATGTCGTCGCGCTATGGCCGCTGGGCCTATGGCGTCGGCATCGGATATGACCAGCGCAGGCTGCTCGCGCCGCAGCTGTCGCCGATCGCCGACCTCGACGGGATCAAGGACGAAAGCTGGTATCTCTTCGTTTCGGCGGGGCGCCAGCTCGATGCCGATTCCGACCTCAGCCTGTCGGGCTATGTCAATTATTTCGACAATGGCGCGCCGGGTGCCAGCGATGTTCAGTCGGCGGGGTTGTCGGCGGCCTATTCGCGGCGCTTCTGGCGCGGGCTGACGGGAACGGCGGCGGCCAGCCTCAACGCCTTCGATCAGGACGGTTTCAACAGCCAGCTCATAGGTTCAGCTTTGGTGGGACTGCGTTACAACTTCTGACGTGTGGACCCTTTTGGGCAATGGGATTTTTGCGATGTACGATCAATTTTACGGTTTCACCGGACGTCCGTTTCAGCTGACACCCGACCCGCATTTCTATTTCGAGAGCGGGACGCACCGCAAGGCGATGTCCTATCTGGGCTATGGGCTGGCGCAGGGCGAGGGCTTCATCGTCATTACGGGCGACGTCGGCGCAGGCAAGACGACGCTGGTTGGCCATCTGATGAACACGATCGACCCCAGCCGGCTGACCGCGGTCAAGCTGGTGTCGACGCAGGTCGAGGGTGACGATCTGCTGCGCCTCGTCGCCGAACAATTCGGCATCGAGTGGGAAGGCGAAAGCAAGGCCGAGCTGTTGCGGTCGATGGAGCAATATCTGCGCGAACAGGCGCGCGCGGGCAAACGCACCCTCCTGATTGTCGACGAGGGGCAGAACCTTGCAATCTCGGCGCTCGAAGAGCTGCGGATGCTGTCGAACTTCCAGCTCGGGGGCCATTCGCTGCTGCAAATCTTCCTGCTCGGCCAGCCCGAGTTCCGTCAGACCCTGTTTCACTCGCCGACGCTGGAGCAATTGCGCCAGCGTGTGATTGCGACGCACCACCTTGATCCGATGGAGCCCGAGGAGGTCGAGCCCTATATCCTCCACCGCCTCGGCAAGGTTGGCTGGACCGGCAACCCCAGCTTTAGCCCCGACGCCTTCGAGGAAATCTTTGATTACAGCGAGGGCGTTCCGCGCAAGCTCAACGTTCTCGTCAGCCGCCTGCTGCTCTACGGCGCGGTCGAACAGATGACCCGCATCACCGCGCAGAATGTCCGCTCGGTCGTCGCCGAGATCGAGGCCGATCGCGGCATCGACGCCGCGACGCTGGCGCCGCTGCCGGTCGAGGAAGTCGTCGCGGCCGCCGCTACGGTCGCTGCACCGACGCCGGCGCCCTTTGCTCAGCCCGCCGCGAACGAAGCTGCCCCTGAATGGCCGCGCCGCGCGGCCGAAGCGGTTGCGCCCGTTGCCGCGCCCGCGGCTCCGGCGGTCGATCCCGAACATCTCGCGGCGTTGGAACAGCAGATCGCCTCGCTCGAAGCGCGGCTCGTCGAACAGGATGAGGCGCTGCGCCGTGTGCTCGACCTGCTCATCGAATGGGTCGAGCGCGATCCCGAAAATGCGCCCAATCCGGCGAAGTCGCAGACCTGGGCCGCCTGACAGCCAGGCCAAAACCGGCTATTCGGATCCCACGAAGGTGAGGGAAGATGCAGAACGGCCTGTCGGTCGATGTCGAGGATTGGTTCCAGGTCGGCGCCTTTGAGCGCACGATCGACCGCGCCGACTGGCCGACGCTCGAATGCCGCGTCGAGGCGAATTGCGACGCGGTGCTGCAGATTTTCGATGAGGCAGGTGCGAAGGGCACCTTCTTCACACTCGGCTGGGTTGCTGAACGCTATCCTGCCTTGATACGGCGCATCGTCGCGGCGGGACACGAGCTTGCCAGCCACGGTTATGACCACCAGCGCGTGTTCAACATGACCGCCGACGAATTTGTCGCCGACCTCCTGAAAACGCGCGCGATCCTTGAAGACACCGGCGGCGTCGCGGTCCGCGGCTATCGCGCGCCGAGCTTTTCGGTCGATGCACGCACCCCGTGGGCGCATATGGTGCTCGCCGAACAGGGCTACGCCTATTCGTCGAGCGTCGCGCCGGTGGTGCACGATCATTATGGCTGGCCGCAAAGTCCGCGCCATGCGTGGCGACCGCTCCCCGACAGCGAACTGGTCGAATGGCCGGTGACGACCGCGCGCTTTGCCGGGCGGACCTTGGCGGCGGGCGGCGGCGGTTTCATGCGCCTATTGCCCTATGGCTTCACGCGCTGGGCAATCGCGGGAATGAATGCCGAAGGGCATCCGGCGATCCTTTATTTTCATCCATGGGAAATCGATCCCGGCCAGCCGCGCGTTGCCCATGCACCCATCAAATCGAAAATCCGCCATTACAGCGGCTTGTCAGCGATGGCTGGCAAACTTCAAAAGCTTCTCGCCGATTTCGAATGGACGCGCGCCGACGCGCTGCTTCCCGCGCAGCAGCGGCGCGCGGCGCCATGGCAAGCCGCGGCGTGAACGCGCCCGCCGATCCGAAGATGCGCGCGTTTTCTGGCGCGCCGCTGTCCGACGCGGCCGAATGGGACGCCTATGTCGCGGCGCACGATGATGCGACGCCCTTTCACAGCCGCGCCTGGTGCGAGGCGGTTACGCGGGCGACGGGGCATCGCTGCCACCTCGTCACCGCGCGCGACGCAAGCGGCGCGCTGACCGGCCTGGTGCCGCTTCATCACATTCGCTCGCCGCTGTTTGGGCAGGCGCTGGTCGGCAGCGGCTTTGCCGTCGGCGGCGGCATTTTGGCGGACGATCCGGGGGTTGCCGCAACGCTGGCGCAGGGCGCGGCGGAGATGGCGCAGGCGCTGGGCGTATCGTCGGTTGAGCTTCGTGGCGGCCCGCTCCCCGACGGCGAGAGCTGGGCGCGCGAGGAGGGCGTTTACGCTGGGTTCGCGCGCGATCTTGCCCACGACGACGACGCCGAACTGCTCGCGATCCCGCGCAAGCAGCGCGCCGAGGTGCGCAAGGTACTCGACAGCGCGCTGACGGTAACCACGGGGCGCGATACCGCCGAACGGCGCGATCATTACCGCATTTATGCGACGAGCGTCCGCAATCTCGGCACGCCGGTCTTTCCGAAAAGCCTGTTCGACGCGGTGCTCGATGCCTTTGGCGAGGATGCCGACATTTTGACAGTGCGCGAGGGCGGCCGTCCGGTGGCGAGCGTGCTCAGCCTTTACTGGCGCGGCACGGTGATGCCTTACTGGGGCGGCGGACTTGCCGAGGCGCGGCGGCTGCGCGCGAACGAGCTCATGTATTTCGCGCTGATGCGCCATGCGCGCGCGCGCGGTTGCACGCGCTTCGACTTCGGGCGGTCGAAGCTCGGTACGGGGCCGTTCGCCTACAAGAAAAACTGGGGTTTCGCACCGCAGCCGCTCGTCTATGCGCGCTGGCTCGCGCCGGGCGAGGCTCCGCGCGACACCAATCCGAACAGCGCCAAATACCGAATGCAGGTCGACCTGTGGAAACGGCTGCCGCTGTGGGCGGCGAACCGCATCGGGCCGCTGATCGCGCGCGGATTGGGGTAGACGCGGGTAATGCCCGAAATCCTGTTCCTCGTTCACCGCGCGCCGTGGCCGCCCGACCGCGGCGACCGTATCCGCAGCTGGCATATGTTCGAGGCGCTGGCGAAGCTGGCGCCGGTGCATGTCGCGGCGCTGGCGGACAATGATGCCGATGTCGAAAGCGCCCGCGCTAAAATGGCCCCGTTTTGCAAAAGCCTGATGATCGAAGTGCGCAAGGTGTCGCGGCCGCGCGCGCTGGCAGAGGCAGTGCTGCGCGGCGAGCCGGTCTCGAACCATCTGTTTCGGAGCAAGGCGCTGGCGGGCCATGTCGACGCGCTGATCGGGCAGGGCCGCATCAGCCATATTGTCGCCTTTTCGGGGCAGATGGCGCAATATCTGCCCGCCCGGTTCGACGGGCCGGTGCTGATGGATTTCGTCGACGTCGATTCGGCCAAATTCGCGACCTATGCCGAACAGGACAAACGCCAGCCGCTGCATTGGGTGCACAAGCGCGAGGCGCGAATGCTCGGTGCCTACGAGGCAGAGGTCGCGCGGCGCGCCACCGCCAGCCTGTTCGTCAGCGAGGCCGAGGCAGCGCTGTTCCGGCAGCGGAGCGGGCTGGGACGCGACAAGGTGCTGGCGGTTGAGAACGGGATTGATGCCGATCGCTTCGACCCGGCGCTGACCTTCGACCCGGTTGATGATGGCGAGGGGCCGCTTGCGGTGTTCACCGGGCAGATGGACTATCGCCCCAATATCGACGCGGTGCGCTGGTTTGCTGCCGACATCCTGCCGCTGATCCGGCGGCGGAACGCGGCGGCGCGTTTCGCGATCGTCGGGCGGGCGCCGACCGACGAGGTGCGCGCGCTGGCCAAGCTGCCGGGCGTCACCGTGACCGGCGAAGTGCCCGACGTCCGGCCATGGCTCGCCGCCGCCGACGCGGTGGTAGCGCCGCTGCTGCTCGCGCGCGGGGTGCAGAACAAGCTGCTCGAGGCGATGGCGATGGCGCGGCCCATAGTCGCAAGCGCCGCGGCCGCGACGGGGATCGACGCGGTGCCGGACGAACATTTGCTCGTCGCCGAGGGAACCGAAGCGATGGCGGAGGCAGCAGGGGCGCTTTTCGACGATCGCGCTGCAGGGGAGCGCATGGGACAGGCGGCGCGCGCGCGGATGATCGCGCGCTATGGCTGGGATGCGCGCATGGCGCCGCTCGGCGAACTGCTGGGGCTCTCCGCATGACCTTGTGGCAGCGCCATCTGGCCGCGCTGGCGCTGCTGTCGGCGGCGATCCTGGCTTTGTTCTGGCGCGACGCCGCCGACATGGCCGGCATCTGGTGGAACAGCTCGACCTTTACCCATTGCCTGCTGATGGTGCCGATGATCGGCTGGCTGGTCTCGCAGCGCATCGCGCTGCTGCGCCCGCTGACTCCCGCATTTTGGTGGCCCCCGCTTGTCTGGATGGCGGGGGCGGGGTTCGTCTGGATCGTCGGCGAGGCCGCGGGGGTCGCGCTGTTCCGCCAGCTGGGCCTGGTGCTGATGCTGCAAGGCGCGGTGGGGGGCGCGCTCGGCGAAAAGCTCGTGCGCGGGCTGCTCTTTCCGCTCGCCTATGCGCTGTTGCTCGTGCCGTTCGGCGAGGAACTCGTGCCGCTGCTCCAGACCTTTACCGCGCACATCAGCGTCGCGCTGCTTCGCCTGTCGGGCCTCGCCGCCGAGATGCAGGGCGTGTTCATCACCACGCGTGCGGGGTTCTTCGAGGTGGCCGAGGAATGTTCGGGGGTCAATTTCCTGATCGCGATGCTCGCCTATGCGGTGTTTGCGGCACATCTGTGTTTCAAAAGCTGGACGCGGCGGATCCTGTTCGTCGCCGCGGCGCTTGCCAGCACGATCCTTGCCAATGCGCTGCGCGCCTATGGGACGATGCTCGCGGCCGAGATCTGGGGGATCGAGGCGGCGGGCGGGATCGACCATATATTCTATGGCTGGATCTTTTTCGGCGTCGTCATCCTGATCGTGATGCTCGTCGCGCGGCGCTGGTTCGACCGGCCCGCGAACGACGTTGCGGTCGATATGCTCGGGCTGGACGGGCCGAACCGTTTTGCCGGGGCTGGGCGCGCAGTGCTTCCGCTCGCATTTGCGCTGCCGCTGCTGTTCGCTGCATGGGGCCTGCTCGTTGCCGGGCGCAGCGCGCCGTTGCCGCCGACCTTGACGGTCGAGGCGCCGCCGGGCTGGCGCGACGCCCGCGTGGCGGGCAGGCCCTGGGTGCCACGCTTCGACGGTGCCGATCAGCGGCTGCTGCGCCACTTTGCGAACGCGGGCGGACAGGTCGTGACCGTTGCAGTCGGCGGATATGAACGTCAGGCAGAGGGGCGCGAAGTCGTCGCCTTCGGGCAGGGGGCGGTCGACCCCGACAGCAAATGGGCGTGGAGTGCGGCGCTGCCCGCCGTCGATGGCGGCAAGACCGAACGGTTGCTGCACCCCGGCCCGGTGCTGCGCGACGCCGCGACCTGGTATGTCGTCGGCGGCGCGGTGACGGGCAGTTCGCGGACGGCGAAACTCGCCGAACTGAAGGCGCGGCTGACCGGCGGCGACCCCCGCGCGATGGCGCTGATCGTGACGAGCGAGGAGGGACAGGGCGGGCGCGATGCGATCAGCGCCTTCGTTTCCGCGTCGGGCGGAGCCAAAGCGATGGCTGACCGCGCGCTCAAAAGCCGCTAGGGACCGCTTATGTGCGGCATCGCGGGCATCTATCATCTTGAGACCGCGAAGCCGGTCGATCCTGCGCGGCTGCGCGCGATGCTCCAGCCGATGCAGCATCGCGGCCCCGATGGGTCGGGTGAATGGACCGCGCCGGGCGTTGGGCTGGGGCATCTCCGCCTTTCGATTATCGACATTGCGGGCAGCCCGCAACCGATGGCGAGCGACGATGAGGCGGTGACGCTCACCTATAATGGCGAAATCTATAATTTCCGCGAATTGCGCGCCGAGCTTGAGGATCGCGGGCACCGCTTTCGCACCAGCGGCGATACCGAGGTCATCATCTCGGCCTGGCGGCAATGGGGGCCCGAGTGCCTGTCGCGGCTGAACGGCATGTTCGCCTTTGCGATTCACGACCATGTGCGCGGCTGCCTGTTCCTCGCGCGCGACCGGCTGGGGGTTAAGCCGCTGCACTATGCGCGGCTGTCCGACGGGTCGGTGGCGTTCGCGTCGGAACTGAAAGGGCTGCTGCGCCACCCGCTGCTGCGGCAGGAAGCCAATTTTACCGCGGTCGAGGATTTCTTCGCGCTCGGTTATGTCCCCGACGACAATTGCATCGTCGCGGGGGTCGAGAAGCTACCCGCCGGCCATTATCTGATGCTCGAACGCGGCAAGGCCGTGCCCGCGCCGACCTGCTGGTGGTCGCCCGATTTTTCGCGGCGGATCAAGGCGAGCGAAGGCGAGGCGGCCGAACATCTGATCCACCTGATGCGCGCTGCGGTGCGCGACCGGATGGTCGCCGACGTTCCGCTCGGCGCCTTTCTGTCGGGCGGGGTCGATTCGAGCGCGGTCGTCGCGCTGATGGCCGAAGCGAGCGCGAAGGCGGTCAAGACCTGCACCATCGGCTTCGACCAGGCCGCGCTCGACGAAACGGCCTATGCGCAGCAAATCGCCGAGCGCTTTGCCACCGATCACCGCACGCGCACCGTCGCGGCGGGCGATTTCGCGTTGATCGACACGATCGCCGACATGTTCGACGAACCTTTTGCCGACGCGAGCGCGCTGCCGACGTACCGCGTGTGCGAACTGGCGCGCGAAGCGGTGACGGTCGCGCTGTCGGGCGACGGCGCCGACGAGGCGTTCGCGGGGTATCGCCGCCTGGTCTTTCAGCATCAGGAGGAGCGGCTGCGCGGGCTGATCCCCGCTTTTCTGCGCCGGGGCGTGCTTGGGCCGTTGGCGAAGGTCTGGCCGCAGATGGACTGGGCGCCGCGGCCGCTGCGCGCGCGTGCGACGCTCGCCAGCCTGTCGAAGAGCGGCGCAGAAGGTTATGCCGAGGCGGTCGGCGTGACGGGGCCGACGCAGCGCGCGCGGCTGTTCAACGACTCCGCGCTTCACGGGCTGGGCGATCATGTCGCCGAGGCGCGATACTGGAAAGCGATGGCCGAGGCGCCCGCGCGCGAACCGCTCGACCGTGCGCAATATGCCGACCTACGGATTTGGCTGCCTGGCGACATTCTGACCAAGACCGATCGGATGAGCATGGCCGTCAGCCTTGAGGCGCGCGAGCCTTTGCTCGATTACCGGCTCGTCGAATTCGCCGCGAGCCTGCCCGCGGCGATGCGCGTCAAGGGCGGGACCGGCAAGGCGATTTTGAAGCAGGCGATGGAACGCTATCTGCCGAACGACATCCTCTATCGACCCAAGATGGGGTTTGTGACGCCGGTATCGGCGTGGTTCCGCGGCGCGCTGGCACCGCAAGCGAAGGCGCTCGCGACCTCTTCGACGCTCGCGCGCGCAGGGTGGTTCGACATGGCCGAGATCGAACGCATCGTCGCTGCGCACCAGTCGGGTCGCCGCGATCACGGGCGGTTGATCTGGCAATTTTTCATGCTGGAAAAATCGCTGGCAAAGTTGTTCGGAATTTAATCCGCCGCGCTCGCCCGGCTGCGCCTGCTTACAGTTCGGCAGCGGTCGCGTCGCTTGGTCTCATTCCGCGCCTGAATCAGAAAAGTCCTCGTCTGAAAAAGCCCGCTTATCGGGTCCAAGCCTTAGCCCCGAACGAGATTTCTGACTTCGGATATTGCCTCGTGCGCGACCGTTGAGGGAACGCCCCAATAGTCGAATATGCCGCCGTCGTTTCTGTTCTGCCCGCAGATGACGAAAACGCCGGTCCCGAACCGGCGCTTCAGGTGGCCGGCAAGCCATCCGACAAAACCGCTGTTGTCCGCACCCGCCGGGAAGTGAAATCGAAAAAGCGCGAAGCGTTCCTCGTCGGGATCTGTGCAGGGCAGGAGCTGGCTCCACACATTGTCGTCGCGCACCAATGCAAGAGCCTCAGCATTTATGGCGTTGGGAAATTCAGAAAGTGCAAATTCGGCGAAAGCATATTCCTGATCATATACCACCAGCTTCGCGCTCTGAATCACTTGTTTCAGGCGCCGTTCGGTTTCTTCGATGCTTTCGTGCGAAATGCTTACCATAGCCGGGTCCTTCATCACCCACTGGGCGCTATATGAGCGTTCTTTCAAAGGTCAGTAAAGGTCAGCCTTGTGCGCTGGCCGCTTTGCCGGGCTTGTCGGATATGCGCGTCCCTATTCTGCACACGCCCGCTGACGGATCGGCGATCGCTTTCGTTCACATATTGAAAGAGCCGGGATGAAGGCTGGCACAGCCGGGTCATGTAGGACAGCGTTTTTTTTGCGCGGCGGATGTGCGGTTTGAGTGGGGAGCGGACAATCATTGTCCAGTTTCGTCATCCCGGACTCGATCCGGGATCCATGACTTCGGCGCTGCTATGGATCCCGGATCAAGTCCGGGATGACGATGATGATAATCCTCCCTGTCGCGCAGCGATGGGGAGGTGGCAGCGCGAAGCGCTGACGGAGGGGCTTTGGCGCTACCGTCGCGGCCCCTCCACCACGCCCTTCGGGCGCGGTCCCCCTCCCCATGGCCTTCGGCCACAGGGAGGATTTTATGTCCGCTTCCGGTCGAAAACCGACGATCCCCTCCATCGAATCGCCACCCCATTTTAACGCTTTGCTGCCAAACTCTTGCCGATGACGGTCCATCCTGCCTTTCCGGTCAGCAGCATCCACGCCGCGCCGCTAACGGTGCGCGTCGTCGATCCGCTCGCACTGTCGGCGGGGCTGGCGGCGGCGTGGGACGGGCTGGCGGGCGAGGCGAGTGAGCCCAATCCCTTTGCCGAACGCTGGTGCCTGCAATCGGCGCTCCATTTGCTCGATCCCGAACGGCACGCGCGGCTGATCGTTGTGCAGGATGCCGCCGACGGACCGCTGATCGGCGTTATGCCGCTCGCACCCGCGGCGCGGTACGGCCGCCTGCCGCTGCGTCATGCGACGGGATGGACGCACCCCAATCATTTCCACGGCGCCCCTTTGGTGCGCGCCGGGTTCGAAACCCTTTTCTGGTCGATTCTGCTCGGCTGGTGCGATGCCGCGCCGTGGGCACGGACGCTGTTGCATGTCCCGCGATTGACCGAGGAAGGACCGCTTCACCGCGCGCTCGCCGAAGTCGCGCGCCAGCGCGGCGGCGCGGCGGAAGTCGTCCATCGCGAGGAGCGCGCGCTGCTCGAAAGCGACCTGTCGCCCGCCGCCTATTGGGACGCCGCGGTGCGCGCGAAGAAACGCAAGGAACTTCGGCGACAGGCGAATCGGCTCGCCGAAGAGGGGGCGGTGCAATTTCGCCGCTGGCAGGCGGACGAAGCACCGGGGCCGTGGATTGATGCTTTTCTCGATCTGGAGGCGCGCGGCTGGAAAGGGCGCGCAGCGTCGGCGCTCGCGAGCCACAGCGATACCGAGGCCTGGTTCCGCGCCATCGTGCCCGCCGCTGCTGCGGCGGGGCGCCTCGACATGCGCGCGCTCGATTTGAACGGACGGCCGCTCGCGATGCTCGTCAACTTCCTGTGCCCGCCGGGCGGCTTTTCGTTCAAAACCGCGTTTGACGAGGATTATGCGCGCTTTTCGCCGGGCGTGTTGCTGCAACAGGCGAATCTCGATCTGCTGGACGACCCGCGCATTATGTGGGTCGACAGCTGCGCGGCGCCCGGCCACCCGATGATCGACAGCGTCTGGCGCGAACGCCGCGCGCTCGTCTGGGTCAATGTTCCGCTGTCGGGCGCAGCCGACCGGTGGCGCTTCGCGTGGCTGACGCGCGCGGAGCGGGCGTGGCGGCGCTGGAAGCGTGACCCGAACCCGCAAATCGACGAAGAAAGCCCGACATGACCGTGCATCAGACCATCTCTCGCCCCGTCTTTCCTGCGGAAACGCTGGCGCGCGTGGCCGAGATGTATCCCACGCAGGCTGGGCTGCTTCATCATCATCTGCCCGACCATCCGCTGCTGTCGATCGAGGCGCTGGCGCAGCTTGGCGAGACGCTGCCCGCGAGCGCGGTCGAATATAATCCCGGCGACCTGCCCGTCGGCATCCGGCCGGAGGATATTCCGGCGAACGGCCTGTCGATCGGCGAGACGATCCGCACGATCGATACCAATGGCAGCTGGGCGGTGCTCAAGAATATCGAGACGATGCCCGACTATCGCGCGCTGCTGATGGATCTGCTCGGCGAGCTGGAATCGGTCGTCGTGCCGCGCACGGGGGCGATGCTGACGCCGCAGGGCTTTATCTTCATCTCGTCGCCGGGGTCGATTACGCCGTTCCACTTCGACCCCGAGCATAATATCCTGCTCCAGCTGCGCGGCACGAAGGTGATGAATGTCTGGCCCGCGGGCGACGAGCGCTTTGCGCACCGCATCGAACATGAACGCTATCATACCGGCGGCCACCGCAACCTGCCGTGGGACGAGCGCTATCGCGGCGGCGAACAGCAGGTGCCGCTCGGTCCCGGCGACGCCGTGCTGATGCCGGTGATGGCCCCGCATTTCGTCGCCAATGGCGATGCGCCGTCGATCTCGCTGTCGATCACCTGGCGCAGCGAGTGGAGTTATCGCGAGGCCGAGGCGCACGCCGCCAACGCCGCGCTGCGCCGGTTCGGCGTCGATGCCGCCATGCCGCCGCGCTGGCCCGATCATGCGCGGGTGCGGAGCCTTGGCTGGCGGATCGCGCGCAAGCTCAAACTTTTTTCCTGATAGTCTAGTTCACGCGGAGACGCGGAGGCGCGGAGCGATTGCGACGACCGCGAAAGCGATTCCTCTCTTCCACGTTGCGACGGGGCGTACCGTAGATAGAGAAAGGGACCTGTCGTTCCCGACCAACGTCTTCGCGCCTCCGCGTCTCCGCGTGAACAAAAACCGCGTCCGCGGTCTTTGATGCCGCCCGAACGGGCGTGTGACAGATTGCTTTCAATTGGCGGCGATTGCGGTTATGGGCGCCCATCCTGATATTTTGAGCCCATAGAGGATCGATGGCGAAAGAAGAACTTCTGGAAATGCGCGGCCAAGTGGTCGAACTGCTGCCCAACGCGATGTTTCGCGTCCGACTGGAAAATGACCACGAGATTCTGGGTCACACGGCCGGCAAGATGCGCAAGAACCGCATCCGCGTTCTCGTTGGCGACGAAGTGCTCGTCGAACTCACGCCTTATGACCTGACCAAGGGCCGGATCACCTATCGCTTCATGCCGGGTCGCGGCGGCCCAGGGCCGTCCTGACCGACGCGGGCGCGACCCGCGTGATGCTGGTTCTCGCTTCCACCTCGCCGCGGCGTCTTGAGCTTCTGGCGCGCATTGGCGTTACGCCGACGCGCGTCGCGGCCCCCGAAATCGACGAAACGCCTCTGAAGGGCGAGCTGCCGCGCGACTATGTCGCCCGGCTCGCGCGCGGCAAGGCGCTTGCGGTCGCGCGGGCGCTGGACGAAGTGGTGCTGGCGGGCGACACGACGGTAGCCGTCGGGCGCCGCATCCTGGAAAAACCGGCCGACGAGGGCGATCTCAGGCGAATGCTGGGGTTGCTGTCGGGGCGGCGGCACCATGTCTGGTCCGGTGTGTGCGTCATTGGCGCCGACGATCGTCCGCGCGTGCGCGTCGTCGATACGATCGTCGCCTTCAAGGCGCTCTCCGCCGCCGAGATCGACGCCTATGTTGCAAGCGGAGAAGGGATGGGCAAGGCGGGCGGCTATGCGATCCAGGGCCGCGCCGAAGCTTTTGTGCGCTTCCTGTCGGGCAGCCATTCGAACGTCGTCGGCCTGCCGCTCTTCGAAACGCGCAGCCTGCTGACCAGCGCGGGAATCCCGCTTGGCTGAGTGGCTTTATGAAGCGGGGATCGGCGAAGCGCGCGCCGCACTGGTCGAAGACGGCCGGATCGTCGAGGCGCGGATCGAGCGCGAGGGCGAAGGGCCGCGCGTCGGCGCGATCGTCGGCGCGAAGCTGATCGAAGCCGGACGCGGCGGCAAGGGCGCGCTGGTCGCGCTCGACTGGCCCGGTGAACCGCTTGCGACGCTGACCGGCCTGCCGCCCGCGACATCGACCGGTGCGCGAGTCGTTGTCCAGATCGCGCGCATGGCGCTCAGCGAACGCGGGCGCGACAAGCCCGCACGTGCGCGCATGGCCGATCCCGGCGCGGTGATTGCCGACGGCCCCGACCTTCGCGCGCGCATTGCGGCGAGCGGCGTGCCCGTCACGACGCTGCATCCTACCGGTACCGACCGGCTCGAAGAGGCGGGATGGAGCGAGGTTGTCGATTGCGTGCGCCGGGGGCACTGGGCCTTTGCGGGCGGGGCGCTGTGGGTCGATGCTACCCCTGCGATGGTGCTGATCGACATCGACGGCGAGGGCGATCCGCTGGCGCTGGCGCAGGCGGGCGCTGTCGAAGCCGCAGCGGTCGTCCGCCGCTGCGACATTGGCGGGTCGATCGGGATCGACTTTCCCTCGCTGCCCGGCCGCGCCGAGCGGCTGGCGATCGATGCTGAGATCGATGCCGCGCTGCCGCTGCCGTTCGAGCGCACGGCGGTCAACGGATTCGGCTTCATGCAGATCGTCCGGCGCCGCGAGCGGCCCTCGCTGATCGAACAAGTGCGGTTCGCTCCGGTGCAGACCGACGCGCTGCTGCTGCTGCGGCAGGCGGAACGCGCGGTCGGGGCAGGCGTTTTGACGCTGACCGCGCGGCAGGCCGTGATCGACCATATTATGGCGCGTCCGCACTGGACCCAAATGTTGCAGGAACGCAGCGGCCGCCCGGTCCGGCTGATCGCCGACGCCGCTGCCCAGGGAGCAGGCCATGCTCAGTAAAAGCCCGCGATGTCCGCTGTGCGGCAAGCCGCGCGACGCCGCGTTCAAGCCCTTTTGCAGCCGCGGTTGCCGCGACCGCGACCTGCTCAATTGGTTCGGCGAGGATTACCGCGTGCCCGCCGTTCAAGTGCCCGCCGGCACCGCCGACGACGACCGTTTCGACGAAGGATAATTCACCAATAAAGGTGCTGGACAGGACGCAAAGCCCTGCCTATAGCCGCCGCTCGCCAGCGCGGCCGCCCGGCCGCAAGCGCTTCGCCTGGGTAGCTCAGTTGGTAGAGCATGCGACTGAAAATCGCAGTGTCGGCGGTTCGATCCCGTCCCCAGGCACCATTGGCCTTTTCAGGGCGTTTCAAAATGTCTCTGAAAATCACTGATATTCAATAATTTCAAACACTTGATGGCCAGCTTCGTCTCGCGGCGTCGCTTTGCATCCCAGCCTCTTTTCGCACACTTTTGGGGTAACTATCCAATAGAGCGAATGGAGATACCCCAATATGCTCAGCGCCGCCGCAGTCGCTCAGGCCCGCCCTAAAGCCCAACAATATAAGCTATGGGACGAGCGCGGTCTCTACCTCCTCGTCATGCCGAACGGCCGGCGCTACTGGCGTCTCAACTATCGGTTCGCCGGCAAGGCGAAGACCATCTCCCTTGGCGTATTTCCCGATGTCGGTCTCGCCGTTGCCCGCGACAAGCGCGAGGAGGCTCGAAAGCTCGTCGCGCAAGGTGAAGATCCCTGTGCAGCTAGGCGTCGCAGCGCCGTCGCGCTGCAGGTCCGGCAGCAGGGCAGCCTCGACCGCGTGGCCGACGAATATATAGAGCGTCTGCGCATCAAGGGGCGGAGCACGTCGACGGTCGGTAAGAACGAGTGGCTGCTTGATCATGTCAGGCCCGATCTTGGGCGGCGGCTAATGTCAGAGATCAGTGCGCCCGACCTGCTGAAAGTACTGCAAAAAGTTGAAGCTAGCGGTCGCTATGAAACGGCCAACCGATTGCGCGGCACACTGAGCTCGCTGTTTCGCTACGCTATCGCGAGCGGGCGGGCCGACCGCGATCCCGCCGCAGATCTTCGGGGCGCGCTCATCGTTCCAAGGGTCAAGCATCGAGCTGCAATCACCGAACCCAAGGCGGTGGGGGGGCTGCTCCGCGCCATAGCCGGATATGAGGGGAGCGCCATCGTTCGTATCGCGCTCCAGCTCTCCGCTCACCTGTTCACGCGTCCCGGCGAGTTGCGCCTGGCTGAGTGGTCTGAATTCGATTTCGAGATCGGGGTCTGGAGCATTCCCGGCGAACGAACCAAGATGCGGAGGCCCCACAAGGTGCCTTTGAGTGATCAGGCCATTTCGCTGTTCGAGGAGCTCGAGGCCATTACAGGCGACGGCCGTCTCTTGTTCCCAAGCGTACGCTCCGCCGACCGCGCCATGTCCGACAACACGCTTAACGCTGCGCTCAGTAGACTTGGATATGGGCAGGATGAAATGACCGCGCACGGCTTCCGCGCCATGGCCGCGACCCTTCTCAATGAGTGCGGTCAGTGGCATCCCGATGCCATCGAGCGACAACTCGGTCATGTTGAGGGCAATGATGTCCGCCGCGCCTATGTCCGCGGCGAACATTGGGACGAGCGCGTCCGAATGATGAACTATTGGTCCGGACGGCTTGGTGAGTTGGAGGCCGGCGGCGCTGTCATTCGGCGAAGGTTCGCAAGAACTGGGCGCGGGTGATGTGCAGACCGTCGACACTGTTCGTTATCGATCGCCAGTGTGGAGTTCGATTTTTATCAGACAGATCCGATGACAAGCATGCTCGGGGCATACACCATTGCCGCCAATGCAGCTGACAATTGCGCACCGTCCGTGCGCAAGTCGGTCTTCGCTGGGATCTGCCCCAGCTTTTTCACTTCGTTGCGGTCCTGCCGGAGCTCGTGGGTCTTGGTGCGGTCTCCGTCGGGCTTTCTCGCGTGCTCCGCCGCGTTCGCCGCTGAGGGTGGCGGAGACCCGTAAACGCTGAGCCACAGATGCATTGAGGCGAGCTGGACCATGGTGAGGGAGTTCTAGGCGAGCTTGTCTTAGCGGGTAGCCACCCTGCGGAAGTGTTTGAGCTTGGAAAAGAAGCGCTCGATCATGTTATGATCTAGATCCCCCTTATTGCAGTCGCGGCCTCCTGGCGCGCGCGAGCCGAAGTGCTGTCGATCATCTGGATGACAGTATTCCGCTTTCTCTTCCCCTCGCTTCGGGCAATAGCGCCCCTAGTAAAGGCTGTCCCATGAATATCTGGTTTAAGACGCTCACCGTTGTGAGCGGCGGCAATGGCGTCCCAGACGTCCGCCTTGCGCCATCGCACATAGCGGTTGTAGCAGGTGGTGCGCGCCGGAGCGCAGCACTCAGAAGATACCGTTCAGCACTCGGCGGTCATGGACGCGCGGAACACCTCTCGGCTTGTTGAATAGCAGCGGTTCAATCACGCGCCATTCGAAGTCGGTATCATATTGTCTCACGCGGCCCCTGAATCAGGCAATCGCCGGAAGGGGAAGTCTTGCCGCGTCAAAAGCCATAATTTTTAGGGACGGTAAGCACGGCATCAACTATAAGATGCGGATCGGAAACCTCGACCTGCTCCAACAGGGCCATCATCATCTTACGATCTCGCTGGCGGACCGCTTCGTCCCACCGATCAATGATCCAAACTAGCGATAGCCGCTCGTTGACCGGCATACCCGCCAGACCTTGCTTCACCTTGTCGTTCATAACCAGAGCTTCGCAGAGCGAAGCTCAAGCCGCCAGCTTTTTGGGTGCACAGCCTAAAGTATATCGATGCCTCATCAATCAACAATAACAACCTCGGCACAAGCCACGCATTTTCCTATATCCTTCTCTATTCTATACCAAATTTTCTTTACGATATAGTATTTGTAGTAGTCTTCTTCGAGGATAGAAATTTGCTCTCCAACTCTAATCATAGAAGGAAACTCCATCTCGATAAGAGATTCTTCTTCATTTTCATATATTTCGATAAAAACCATATAAGCCTCTAATCATATCGTATTTTCGTTCCAGTGTTTCCTTTAGGAGTCTGGCGCTGTAATGTTGGACGTCCATCTACCGTCGATGGTCGCGCCACCAACCGCCGACCATCGGGCATAATGGCAACCTTCACCTCTCCGTCCTGAGAGGTTTTGACAGGAGCATTGCGTCGCGCCTTATTAAAATCCTCATCGCGCGCGCTCTCTCCCCCTGGTTTCACAAGCTGCCCATCTTCGTCTTTTTCTGCGCCGTCTGTTATTTCGTCCCAGGCCGCATCCGCCTCATCTGCCTCACTACAGAGTACTCCTAGAGCAGCACACGCGTTGCGCCTCAGGTTTCTTAACGGCGTGGAGGGACTAAATCGAATGTCAGGTAATGTTGGCGGTCTCATCGTTGGTGGCGGTGGAATGTTGGGGAAAATGAGCGGAACGATCACTGTCCGTTGACCGGTTACGACGATTTCGTCTTTCTGTTCACCGGTCGGATCCACCTTATTCACGGGATCGTTCCCGACGTAGGCATAGAGGTTGACCTGATCGTCATACCCGATGGGGTCGGTCTGAAGGAACCGTCCGAGCGTCGGCGAGTAGATGCGGGCCTTGTAGTGGAACATGCCGAGCTCGGGGATCCAGGCCTGGCCGGTGTACTGGAACCGCCCGAGGTTACCCGCTTTGGGGATGCCATATTCGTCATAGGCGTTGATCGCGATTGCATTGCCATGGCCATCAAGGACGCCGATGACGCTTCCCTGGTGATCGCGCAGCAGGCGGCGAACTGCGTTCGGCCACCCTTGACCGCTTTCATACCATACGACCGGATCGTCTACCCCCCGGCCGTGCACATAGCGGCGCAGCAGGTTGCCCGCGCTATCATATTCAGCGACCACTTCGTCGCCATCATACAGGAACCGCGTGGTGTTTCCGCCGCCGACCGTCTCGTAAAGCCGCCCCAGCGGATCATAGCGCATCGTCGCATTCGTCGCACCGCTCGCGCTCACCAGCCGGTTTTCGATGTCATAGACGTAAGTCGTCGATCCGTCCGACGTCAGGTTGCCGTTTGCGTCATAGGCGAACGCCGCCGGGCCCGCCGCGGTATATTGGTTGAGCCCGTTCGCCGCGTAGTTGCGATCGACGTTGAAGTGGCCGGTCCAGGCGTAGGTGTCGTTGTCGCGGGTCTGCTGCGCGATCTGCGACGCGGGGTTATAGCCATAGGTGAACGCCACGTCCTGCGCGGCGCCCGTCGCATCATGCGACAGCGCATTGAGGCGCCCCACAGGATCATAACCATATTGCGTCAGCGGCGTGGAGTACAAAGTGTCCGAGCTAATACGCCCACGATTGCCGTAGCTGGTCGTCCGCAGGACCGTAAGATCATATTCGACGAGGTCCTTCTCGCGATCAAGTCCGTCGTAGGAGGTGTCAAAGAACACCAGGTCAGGATATGTTACCCTGGTGCGGTTCCCGTTTTTGTCGTGCGCATAGCCCAGCGTTCGCGTGATCCCGTCCATCTTGAGCGCCGACGAGGTCATGCGCCCAAAGCCGTCGTAGGATGTCGTCACCCCGTCCGATGCCGATGCACTGCTGTCGAACCGCGCATAGAGCTGAAGCCCGCGAAGGTCGTAGCCATAATGGACGTCGCGCGTGTGCGTCGCCGCGAGGCCGCTGCGCTCGGGAACGATCTTCACGGTGTTGCGGTTCAGCGCATCATATTGATAGGTGATGACGCTGCCGTCACGCTTCCTCAGGCTCGTGCGATTGCCGTTCGCATCATAGCCATATTCTTCATAATCAGTCGTCGACACCACGCCAGGGGTGGTCGGCGACGGGAAGTTCCACATCACCTGCCGGTCATGGCCGTCATAGGTCATCGACGCCTTGTAACCGCGCGCGTCGGTCAGGCTCGTCCGCTTGCCGTTTGGACTATAGGTGTAGGTCGCGTAATCTTCCTGCAGCGGCGTGCCATAGGCCCTCTGGACCTTGAGTAGCTGCCCCGCCGCATCATAGACATTCTTCGTGATCCGGTCGGGACCGAAGCTCCCTTCCGTCCCCAGCGTGCAGGCGCTCGCCGGCAGGCTGCCGTAAACCGCCGGGTTCATCCGCTGCGCCGTGCATTCGAGCTTGTCATCCGCTTTGTAGCTGAACTGTGTCACGGTGTAGGTGATCCCGCCGGCGACGCGTTTTTCGCTTACCTTACGACCTGACGTATCGTAAACCGTATCTACGTGCCGGTCGACAGCAATGGCCGCGAGGTCGCCGGCGGACGTTCCAGCGACCGATCCCTCTTCAACACGCGTTGGTTGATCGTCACCATTCAAAGTAATGCGTTTTGCCAACCGAGGCAGAGGTCCGCTGCCATCGGGATCGGATGAAATTTCTCCGATCTTTCGGCCAGCGGCGTCATAAATGACGACGCTGACATTTCCGCGCGGATCAGTGACCTGGGTCTGCCTCCCGGCGAGGTCATAGCTGTATTGCGTAGAAACTGTCGTCCCACCGCTTCCAAGACCCTGCAAAATTGCCGCGGGAAGGAAGGTGTTGTTCCAATAACTCGTGCTCGTCAGCAATTCGTCAGAGGTTCCTGCGCAACTGCTCAATGTAATGCACATCGAAGTTTGGGAAAGCCTGTAGATCAGGCCATCGCCCGTATTGTGCGAGGCGTAGGTGTAGCGCATCTGAGGCCTCACGCCGCTCGGTTGGGCGGGGAGCGTCGCGGTCAGGATTTCGCCATGCGTTGCGTCATAGGTGAAGTCAGACTGATGTCCGTTCGCGTCCCTGGTCCAGTTCGGCTTGTTGCATTTCACTGGGTTCGCGCAGGTTGTATCATAACCCGCCTGATAGATGACAAGATTGGCGAGGCCTGAGCCGGGCTTGGCGACCTGGGTCACCTTAGTCAAGTTGCCACGAGAATCATGCTCGTACGACAGATTGTTGGACTCCGGGGGCGTAACCTTTTTCGGCTGATTATAATTGTACGGATCGTACTCGTAAGCGGTTTGTCGGCTCAATCCGTCGGTCGCCTGGGTTATCTTCTGCGACACTCCGGACTGGCCGCAATTGAGAGATTCTCCATAATCATACCCCGAATCGATCCAATAAGTATTGACCGCATAGGTGCTACCTGTCGGTTTCGTGGCCGTTCTGCCCGACACGCGCTTATCATATTGCCAAGTTTGGCCGCCACGAATGACGGACTGGACCGGGATATTGTTAAAGCCTGGATTAGACGTCGCGAGATTGTGATAGCTTATATTCGTGACGACTCCACCAGGTGTAGTGACGGTTTTTGGCAAGAGTTGCGTCGAGTCGAGCGTCGGACCGCACATAAGTGCAGGATCAGCATGAAGATTAAGCCGATAGATGCGGGAAAGGGCATCCTGCTGCGTGACAACCGCATCCGAATAGGGGTTTGTGTAAACGAGACTTGAATTTAACGAGCCGATGCTCGTCGTTCCGTTGAACAATGTGATCGCAGCATTGACCTGCCCGCCGGGCCGATAGGTAAGCCAATTCAATCCGGCTATGCTCGTTATGGGCGACGTCGCTTGCGTACGCGCGAACGTCACCTTGTAGCCAAGATTGCTCGTGATCGTATCGGTGACGGTATAATTGCCGCTGCTTCCCGTGATTGTCGCAAACGGCTGGTAGGTCAGCTTCTCGCCCGAAGCATAGACGATTGTCGAGACATAGGCATATCCGGCATAGCCCGCATTGTTACAACCGGACTCGACATCGTAGCAAGGCGGAAGCGGCTGTTGGATCATGCTAAAGAAGGTGAAGGTTGCGCCCTCGCGGTCGCGGAACACATAGGTGTAAGTGCCAGTTCGCGTGAGCGAAGATCCGTCGGTCTCGGCCACCGGCGTGCAGGGGCCGCTAGTGTAGCAGGTAAACAGTCGGTCCAGCCCGCCTAAATGAACCCGCAGGTGTCGTTCATTCGGATCCCCGATATCCCAACGGGTATAGGTTTGGTCATCGATATAGATGTTGAGGGAGGTCGTAAGCCGCCGACCATTGAAGGTCGTTCGCAGGTTGAGATGTCCTGCACCTGGTGCGTTAAAGCTGAATGGAGACACCGTGACGTAACCGCCTCCTATCATATCCACGCCATTCAAGTCGGTTTCCGCCTTAAGCACCGGCTGATTGGCGGGCCTAAAATCTTGCGCGAACACAGGCGCGGTTAAAAGGGCCACCAAAGTCGCCAGCTTCACCAACGCGTAGAAGAGGAGCCTTCTGCGAAAAGGGGATGTCGCTTGATCAGGTTCGCGGCCTTCTAATGCGCCTTGACGTCTCGTTTTAATCTTCGCCACTGCCAATCCCCTTTTCCCGAAACAAGCGATCGAGGGACGCGATCAAGGGGGCGGATTTGGCGAATTCGTTGTCTTCAGCCGGGTGCGGTTATCGGCCTTGTCATGCTCGTAATCGACGGTGACATTGTTGTTCACCGTGCCGGTCCGAACCACTTTCACCAGTCGACCCTTAGCATCGTAAGTATAGGTGATAGTTTCTGTGGCATTCAGCGTGGAAGCTGCGCCCACCAACGCTACGCAAAGCAAAGCACAACGCATCGATACGTCATCCTGCACGGGCAAGCGGGACTATCTCCGCTCGCAGATATTGGTCGAAGCTATCGGTTTGAAAACGAACGTCAATCTGACGATCATAGAAAAACCCGGAAATCGGTCAGAATTATTTGATCCAAATTGGCAGTATCGATCTGCTTTGCGTACTAACGGTACATATTCATCTCGCGAGCAATCCTCTTTCGATAATTCTGCTCGTATCGCCAACAATTTGAACATGGTTCGCGGTCGGTGTCGCGCTATTAACCGTTCGCGATCACTGTGCGCAGTTCGAACTTTTCGACAACGGGCATATTCACCGAGGAATCCAGATCGAGCGCGGCCTCAAATGACCGCACACTGGCGGCGGCGAGCGCCGCCAGAGGTCGCGCGCCTGCACGGTTGGCCGCGCAGCGCTCTTGTCTCGCTTCTTGGCCCCGCGGGCGTGCGGCCCTTGCGGCAGGACGCAGCGCGCGGCGCTGCTCCGGGCGTGGCGTTGCCGCACTCGGCCCGCCGCGGGTCCGTACACGCCGCGGCGCCGGCCGCTGCGACAAGGGCGCGTCTATTCTCCGATGATGACACCGCGCTGATCGCCCGGCGGCGTTGTTTTGGGGCCGGCCAGAGACAGCGTGGCAGTCGGCGCATGGCTGTGGGACCGCTCGGCCGGTGCGCAAGCCGGTCTTCGCTGCGCTCGGGGCCGGCTCCTCCATTGCGTTGCGGCCCTCTCGGCTGCGCCCGGTCATTTGGCGCGCTCCCGTCGCCTTTCCTGGCCGCCCGCCCCGCCGTCCGGGGCCAGGTGCGGTTTGCTTGTCCAGTTAGCGGCTAGTCCAACTGGTCGCTGCGCGGCGGCAGTCCTTGTTCGCTTCAATCTCTGCCATCTTTTGGTTGGCCGTTCAGCTCGGTGGCAGACGGACCGTCTCGCTGTGCGGCAGGACCATCCCCGTCGACGGGCGAGATGACCTGTCCCGGCGCGGCGCCCCCCGAAAGTGTGGCGGCGCGATTATTTCCCCTCGCGTGTGCCACACGCTCCTCGCGGCCGCTTCGCTTCAAATAATCGCGCCGCCGCACTCCTCCGCTTGCGCTTCGGCCCTTGTGGGTTCGCGCGGCGCCTTATGCGCCGGGCCTTGGGTCCGCCCATGCCGCAGGGATGGTCCCGCGGCACAGTGAAGGAGACGACCAATGGCAGCTATCGGCTTTGTGAACGGCACCATCGACAAAGGCTTCGTGGGCCAGCTGAAAACCCTCTCGATCCGCGCGGCGATCGAGATCCGCACCAATCCCTCGAAGAACGGCGACGTTCAGCCCGACTACCGGGTCTATTCCGAAGGCGTCGAGATCGGTGCCGGCTGGGTCCGCATCGGCGAGGCATCGGGCAAGCCCTTTGTGTCGCTGACCCTGGCAGCCCCCGAGTTCGGGCCGCGGCGCATTTACGCCAACCTCGGACGCGCTGCCGGCCAGGACAGCGACGACGCCTATGCGATCATCTGGAACCCCGACAACTGAGCCGGGGCTTCCACCCCGCGCCGCATCTGGGGCGCGGGGTCTTCGTCTGTTTCGATCAGGCGGGTTACTCGATCAGGCGAGTTCGCGCTCGAGATCGGCGACGGTGAAGGTCATCGGGTTGCGGAGCCAGACATCGACTTCGGACTCGCGCCAGCCGCAGCAGCGCTCTGCGAGCTTGTGCTGCGGCGGGAAGGTTCCGGCTGCGATCTTACGGTAGAGTGTAGCGCGGCTGAGGCCGGTGCGGCTGAGGACGGCGGGGAGGCGAAGAAAGCGGTCGGAACGGATGTCGTCGATCATGGTCTTACCCTTCATCGGCTGGTGTCAAATGAGGGCTCGATGGAAAGAATGGTCTATCCTGGTCTGTCGTCAACCCGTTGGGATTCCTCACTTTCTGACGCAGACTGCGCTATTGTTGCTTGTTGTTGTTCGTTGTTGCCAAACGTGATTAAACGTCCTCCGGGGCAGGCTAAATAAACTTGCTGGTAATGCGCTTTTCAGTCTCACACCTGGTGGTTGAGACCGTCTGAGACGGTCGCTCCCCAATTGCCGCGCCGTGACCGGCGGGGGCGTCATCCGATTCGGTAAGGCGGGGGCGCCGCTGGCGCGCACGGGGTCGCCGCTACGCGGCGGCGCTTGTTGCCTCGGCACGGCGGGGGCGGAGGCGGGCGTCACGCGCCTTAGCCCCGCCCGGTCGGGCCGCAACCCGCGTTGCGGGTTCTCCACTCCGTTGCGATCCTGCGGATGCAGCCCGCCCGATGACACGGGTCTGTCGGCTCCTTCCTGCCGCCCCCCTGCGCCCCTTCCGGGCCGGGCCGCGGTTGGAAGGAGAAAGGATATGACACAGGAGAAAGTCGAACGGCAGGACCTCTGCGCCGGGTTCACCAGTGCGGACATCGAGCGGCGGCTCCGGATCGCGCTTGGCAAGACGAGTGCGCGGCAGGCCGACATCTTCATGGGCGTCCGCTTCGACGAAGCGCCATATGAGAAACTTGCAGCCCGGCACGGTATCACCGTCGATGAGGTCACCGCCGACTTTGCCCGCGCGCTGCGTATGTGGTCGCGCTGCCTCAATGCGCGGTTCCCGCATCTTGTCTGGCCGTGGCTTTAATTTGGGTTCGACCGGATGGCGCTTGCCATTCGGTCGAACGGCTTTCTAAGGTTGAACCGGATATGCGCAGCGACATCGATCACCTTCCCCCGCACAAGCAGCGCGAGCTTGAGCGCATCGTGCAGATCATCTTCGAGGAGTTCGAGGATGCGCTGGCGTTCGCCACCCAGGGATGGAAGAAGAAGGGCCGCATATCCAAGATCATCCTCTACGGCAGCTATGCGCGCGGCGGCTGGGTCGACGAGCCGCACACCGCCAAGGGCTATCAGTCGGACTATGATCTGCTCATCATCGTTAGCGACAAGCGGCTTACCGATCGCGTCGAATATTGGGCGAAGCTCGACGACCGGCTGATCCGCGAATTTGGGGTCACCAAGACGCTGCGCACGCCGGTCAACTTCATCGTCCACAGTCTCGACGAGGTGAACGCGGGCCTCAGTCACGGGCGCTATTTCTTCATGGACGTCGCGCGCGACGGCATCGCGCTTTATCAGGACCATGACAGCGAGCTTGCCGAGCCGAAGCCGATGACGCCGCACGCCGCGCTCGATATGGCGCGGGAGTATTTTGACGAGTGGTTTCCGAGCGGCGCGCAGTTTCTCCATCATTATCGCAGCGCTTCGGCGGAAGGCTGGCTAAACAATGCGGCCTTTCAGCTTCATCAGGCGGCGGAGAGATATTATCACTGCGTTTTGTTGGTATGCAGATTCTACACCCCCCACGTTCACAATCTCGGCTTCTTGCGTACGCAGGCCGAACGAATTGATCCGCGATTAATTGATGCTTGGCCCCGCGAAGATCGCAAAGATCGCGCGCGCTTCGAGAAGCTCAAGGATGCCTATGTGAAGGCGCGCTACTCGAAGCATTACAAGATCACCGAAGAGGAACTCGCATGGCTTGGCGAGCGCGTCGAGCAGCTCGCCGTCATCGTCGAAACCATCTGTAACGAACGCATCGCCGAACTGGAAAAAACCGCCCGCGCGGCGGGATAGGGAAAGGACACCCATGGAAGATAGTGAAATGCTGGTCACGCTGACCGCCGATATTGTCGCGGCCCACGTCAGCAACAACAGCGTTGCCATATCGGATATCCCGCTGGTCATCCGCTCGGTGCACGAAGCGCTCGCCAGTCTGTGGTCCAAGGCCGAGCCCGAACCCGAACCGCAGCAGCCCGCCGTGTCGGTGCGCTCGTCGGTGAAACCCGACCATATCGTCTGCCTCGAAGACGGCAAAAAGCTCAAGATGCTGCGCCGTCATTTGATGACGCACTATGGCATGACGCCGGAAGACTATCGCGCGAAATGGAACCTGCCGAAGGACTATCCGATGGTCGCGCCGAACTATTCGGAACGCCGGCGCGTACTCGCCAAGGAAATCGGCCTCGGCAGCAAGGGCCGTGGTGGCGGCCGCAAGCCTGCGCCGCGGACTAAAGCGAAGGCCAAATAGCCCGTCGGCTATCGCCCGCGATAAGGTTCGCAAGCGATGCCGTCGTTGTCGGCATCGAGGCCTTCGCGGTAGCCAGGTTCGCCGCGGTAGATCGGCGCCGTTCCGGCAGCGCGGGCATCATCGCATCGGCGCCAATGGTCGCCTGATTGCGGGGCGCGCTCGCGCGCAAGACCCGCGGCCACGCTGACATCGCTTGCAACCGCGAGAAGTTGATCGCGCCCCACGGACGTCGCGCCGATCGAGCCGACGCCGACAAGCGCGCCCGCCAAACCGGCGCCGAGCAGGATATGCGCACCCGACACGCGGCGGTGCTTTCGTCCGCGATTGTTCCAGCGCCTCGCCATGGAAACCCGGTAGCGAGGCGAGGTAAATATCCGGTGTGAGCCCTAGGCGGGATCGGCAACACCGAAGGCGCGCCGCCCCCGCCGCCGCCAGAGCAACAATTGGTCCTCGCGTCGTTCGCCGCGCAGCGTGCCGGCGGCTTCGACCAGCAGCCCGAGAATGACCGCGCGATCGTCGCCGGTGAGCTCGATCAGATCGGCCTTGGCAACGAGCCCACCCAGCTCGATCAGCTGGCGCGTGCGCTCGCGGCGCTTCACCTGCCACGCCCGCGTGTCATGCCGCGCCCGCTTCGCTTGAAGGCGGTTGCGCGCCTGCACCGCTCGCCGAAGCGCAGCCCGCGCTCCGGCCAGCGCCTTTGCGAGCGCGGGCGCCATCTCCGCGAAAGAAGGCCGCACCGCTTTTGCGCCACACCTCCTTTCGCGCGGCGTCCGATCCAGCGGCTTCGATCAGCGCGCCCGCGAGTTGCTCGATCGACAGCGCATCGGCGCCTGTTGCGATTACCAGCTCGCCAAGCTGGCTTTGCTTTCTGGTTTTGAGCGCCTTGGCCTTGTCGGTGAGCGCCTGGAGTTCGGCATCGAAATCTCTCGGTTTGCGCATCGTCTGTCCTTCCGTTTGTGAGGATCGGACGATCCAGCTATGCCGAGTCTCAAAGCCCGGCAAGGCGCTGAAATCTCTTGCGACTTTGTGATCCCGAGCGCGATGAAATCGTGCGAGGGCGCGCTTATACGTCGTGCCGACGTGCTCGTTTTGCTGTAAATGGATTGCCGCTATGGCGATCTATCATTTCTCCGCAAAAGTCATTTCGCGCGCGGTTGGCAGCAGCGCGGTCGCCGCGGCTGCCTATCGTTCGGCCGATCGGCTGCACGACGAACGCCTCGGTCGCAGCCATGATTTCTCCAATAAGGCCGGCGTCGTCCACAGCGAAGTTCTGCTGCCCGACGGAGCACCCGAACGCTGGCAGGATCGCGAAAAGCTCTGGAACGATGTGGAGGCCGCGGAAGTTCGCAAGGACGCGCAGCTTGCCCGCGAGATCGAGTTCGCGATTCCCAGGGAGATGACGGAGGGGCAGGGGATCGAGCTTGCCCGCGACTTCGTGGCCCGTGAGTTCATTGCGCGCGGCATGATCGCCGACCTCAATGTCCATTGGGACATTGGCGCCGACGGGCTCGCCAAACCCCACGCGCACGTCATGCTGACGATGCGCGAGATCAGGATCGGCGATGACGGCGAAGCAAGCTTTGGGGCGAAGGTGCGCGACTGGAACCGCACCGAGCTTTTGACCCATTGGCGCGAGGCCTGGGCCAATCATGTGAATGAACGCCTGGCGACGCATGATATCGACGCACGCGTCGATCATCGCACCCTGGAAACGCAGGGCATTGACCTTGAACCGCAGCACAAGATCGGCCCTGCTGCCTCGCGCATGGTGGCCGAAGGGCTGGAGGCCGATCGATACGGCGAGCATATCGAGATCGCCCGCTCGAACGGCGACAAAATCATCGCTGACCCATCGATCGCGCTCGACGCGATCATTCACCGGCAGGCGACGTTCACGACGCGCGACCTCGCCATGTTCGCGCATCGGCACAGCGACGGCAAGGCGCAGTTCGATGCGGTGATGGCGGCGGTGAAGTCGTCGCCCGAGCTTGTCGCGCTCGGCAAGGATGGGCGGGGGGAAAACCGGTTCACGTCGCGGTCGATGATCGAGACCGAGCGGCGGCTCGAACGCGCGACCGCGACGCTCGACGCACGCCGCAACCATGGTGTTGCCGAGCGCCATCGCGAACGAGCGGTTGCGAACGCTTCGGCGCGTGGGCTCGACCTATCGGCCGAGCAGCGTGGTGCACTTGAGCATGTCACCAGTGCGCGCGGTATCAGCAATGTCATTGGCTACGCCGGGACGGGCAAAAGTGCGATGCTCGGCGTCGCGCGAGAAGCGTGGGGGGTAGCGGGCTATCAGGTGCAGGGTGCCGCCCTATCAGGCATAGCCGCCGAGGGTCTCGAACAGGGTTCAGGCATTGCGTCGCGCACGCTCGCCAGCCTCGAACTTCAATGGGCTAAGGATCGCGATCGACTGACGGACAAGCATGTCCTCATTATCGACGAGGCAGGAATGGTCGGCACGCGCCAGCTCGAACGCGTCATATCGGAGGCGGAACGGCAGGGTGCAAAGGTCGTCCTCGTCGGCGATACGCAGCAGTTGCAGGCGATAGAAGCGGGCGCGGCGTTCCGCGCGACTGCCGAGCGCCACGGCGCTGTCGAGATCATGGACATCCGCCGCCAGCAGGAGGAGTGGCAGCGCGAGGCGACGCGCGAGCTCGCCACCGGGAAAACCGGCGAGGCGATCGGGCGTTACGCCGAGGCGGGGCATCTCCACGCCGCCGACACCCGCGAAGCGGCGCGCACCGAGCTCGTCGATGCTTGGGAGCGTGATCGGCAGGTGCATCCGGCGGCAAACCGGATCATTCTTACCCACACCAACGACGAAGTCGGCCTGCTCAACGAGGCGGTGCGCGAGCGGTTGCGGACGAGCGGGGCGCTAGCGAATGAGATTGCGCTTCGCGTCGAACGGGGCGGGCGCCGCTTCGCGATCGGCGACCGGGTCATGTTCCTGAAGAATGAGCGCGAGCTTGGTGTGAAGAACGGCTCGCTGGGCACGGTACAGAACGTCAACCAGTTCCGCATGGCGGTGATGCTCGACGACGGGCGGGCCGTTGCATTCGATCTGAAGGACTATGCCCATGTCGATCATGGCTATGCCGCGACGATCCACAAGGCGCAGGGGATGACCGTCGATCGGGTGCAGGTGCTCGCGACGCCGGAGGTAGACAGCCACTCGACTTACGTCGCGCTGTCCAGGCACCGCGAGCGCATGGATCTATATTATGGCCGCGACGATTTTGCGAGCCAGAACAAGCTTGTTCGTGTCGCGTCACGCGAACGCGGCAAGGATATGGCGAGCGATTATCGGGTAGCGCCAACGGCGCCAACCGCGACGCCTAAGCGCAGCATTTTCCACGGCGTGAAATTGACGCGGCCGATTGATCTGGATGGGGCCGGCAATGCGCCGATGCGGCCGGCGCCCGCGATCGAATCCGCGGCCAAGCCGGTGAAGCAAATTGCGGCGCCGACTCCTGAACTCGACCCGCTCGACGCCAAGCTCGGCGCCGCGGTCGCGCGTCACGGCAGGATCGTGCGGACCCTGCTGTTTCTTCGGTCGGTCGGCGAGCCACGTGCAGCCGAGCACGCCTCAGAACTGACTGGCAGCCGTGCTGCTCTCAATGAGCGCATCCCGAACGGCGCGCTCCATCTGGAATCGGCGTTCGCGGCCGATCGGCAGCTGATCGAACAGTCCGCGAACGGGAAAACGCAGAACGCCATCCGCGCGATGCAGCTGGAATCTGAGATGGCAAAGAGCCCGGCCATGCGCGCCGACCGGTTCGTCGAACGCTGGCAGGTGCTTGATCGGCAGCGGCGCCAGCTCATCCGGAACTATGAAGACAACAGGGCAAACAAGGTCGCCGATCGCATGATCGGCATGGCGAAAGGTCTCGAGCGCGATCCCCAGGTCGAGAGCATCCTCAGAAACCGCAAGGCCGCACTAAATCTGCCGGACGTTCTCAAGAAGAGCGTCGGGCAGAGCCTTGCCGACATAGTCGGCTCCGGGCGCACCCGGGGGATCGGAATAGGGATGTGAAGTGTCGGCTTCGCGCCCGGACACCGACGTTTGAAGGAAGGACGGCATCAGCCAGAAGCGGACGCCAAGCGCACCCCCAAAACACCATTATGAACGAGAACAGCAAGGCCCTCGGGGAAGGGTCTGCGGCCAACGATGCAGAAGATCATGCTTCGCAGCCCGTGGTCTGAGCGTTTGAAGCGGCTAGCCATCGTAGTCTGATCGATGCCGGAGGGGCTGGGGATATCTTCTGGATGGGTATGCCAGTCACCGACATAATGTTCGCCCTTCTCAAAACGCGCGTCGATGATCCGCTGGGCCGCCTTTTTGCGGAACGCGAATAGAAGCCTGCTACGCAGATCCTTGGGCTCGGGACCCGAGGCATGAACAATCTCGATGAGGTTGCCTTCGACGCGCGCGAAAAGATGGCCCCCGGCCTCGCGGCTACCTGGTAACAGCTGGCGATAGGCGTCGAAATGGTCGAGCACCGCCTCGGTAAAGCGCAGGCTCTGACCCGATGTCCCGATCTCATAGGTCAGCATGGCGGCGCTGCACACATCGGGCACCCGTCCTTCTGCGGCCATGGAAGGAGCATCTGGCGGTGATCCGCGTCCTGTCCGCCACAGGCGTCCGTCCACCAGTCGCGCCAGCTTCCATCGAACGCGGCTGGATCGCCTGCGCTGCGCAGGAGATGCGCCGGCGCCTCGACCCGTTCCAGCAGAAATTTGATCGCGGTTTCCGCGATCGCGGCGGCGTGGCCGCCGAGTGCTGTCGCGCCATAAGGCTGGAAATGACCCCCGCAGAGCGGGATTTCGCGACGCGTAGGCCGTGGCCAGTCGGACATCCGTCGGTCCAGCTCGGCTTGGGTATCGAACCCGCAGCAAAAGCAAGGCTGCGGTCCGCGCAGCATGATGGCGTGCGCGGCGATCGCATGGGGCTCGAGCCACGCGAACATCGCGGCGGCATCGCCGGGATTATTCTGGAGATAGTCTGCAAGATGCACTTCCTGTGCCCAGTCGCCGATCGTCGTGATGACAAGATCGGCGTCTTTCAACGCATCCTTGTCCCGCTCGATCCATTCTTGCCATCTGATCGCTTGGCCCTTGATGTCCGAAGTGCGAAACTGGCACTGCAGGCGAAGCGCCAGCGCTTCCGCCTTGAAGGTGCCGACCGCCTCGGTGCCGAGGATATGGCGCGATATATTCTCGAACATGAGGATTTCCGGATCGAGAATCCGGATGGTGCCGACCCCCGACGAGGCAAGTTGCTGCGCGATATAGGAGCCGAGAGAACCCGCCCCGATCATGACCACGCTTTTGGTCTGGAGGGCCGCGACATCGGGATTGCCATCGCGTCCGAATATCCAGTCTGGATCTCCGCGGAGGATGCGGAGGCGCCCGACAGGCTGCGCCTTGTCGCGTGCGGTTATGAAAGCGAGTTGAAGAGGCGCATCCCGCTGATAGCCGAGCTTGGGAACCTCGACCCCGATGAAACCGTGACCGTTATCGTCGGCGAAGGCGAGAACGACGGTCGCCTTCTCTTTGGCTAGGAGCCGGGCAAGTTCGTCGAGGTCGGCACCCCCTTGATCGAGCAGCAATCGCGCCAGGTCGCCGACGTCATTGGGAAGTTCGGTAACGCGCGGAGGGCGCGCGAGCCGCACCAGATAGGCGGACTTTCCGAATTGGGTCGGCTTGAGTCTGCCGCCGTTGTTTTCGATATAGTCTTTGGCGCTGCCGCGATTGTCGAAAAGCCGAATCCGCTTGCCATCGTCGAACCGGAAAATCCGCCGCGACCCGCCCGCGGGATCGAGGAAGCCCCGGGCGATGCCCTGCGTCCGATCGCGCGCCCAGTAGGCGATGATCTCGCGGCGCGTTTCGTCAGCACCGCCATCGCCCGCGAGCGCGCTCGCAACCACGGCTTCGGCCTGTGCCAGAAGTTCGCCGAGCGCATCGGCCGGTCGATCCCATGCTACGATTTGCCCGGGCGGCAGGCAAAGCAAGGATGCGCGCTCGATATGCGCGCCCCTGACTTCATGGGGTTCGGCAATACCGATGCGCGGTGCGCCGAAGGGGAAATCTTCGCCGAGGAGGACGCGCAGGCCAACTATAGCGCCGTCGAAATCACAGGAAAATTCCCACCCTTTGACGAAGGGATGACCAACGTCACGATAGGTTTCGATAACGTCGTCGGCGACCGCCGATATGGCATCTACGCCGAGCGACTCCGCAAGGAATTGCTCCACTGCGCTGCTAGCGCCCTCAAATCGTGGTGAAGTGAGCCTTGCAGACCTATCCGAAGCGCTCATCGCCGCCGATCTTGACCGCAGACTGGGCGTCGCTTGCAGCTCCGAGCGAACCCAGGACCCCCGACGAAAGGATTGCGGCCGAACTTCCGCCCTCGATCTCGATCAATGCCAGATCGTCAGGGAAATGCATGCCGAAAATGCGGCAGAGCCGGTCCTTCGCACTGGTTCTGTCGGTCGCAGCGAGCGCAGCGGCGACATCGTCACGAAGCTGTTCGGCGCACTGCACGAACCCGCTGCGCAGCGGCGCGTTGTCATCGTCCCACCCTTCGTCGAGACGACCTTCCACGACGGGATTGCGGATTTCGCCACGCAGATACTGCGGCAATTTGCGCGTGAGTTCGGCAAGGCTGGCGTCGTCGCGGGATGGCACGGAGGCTCCCGCCTCCTCGAAGTAGCGAACGACGCAGGCCATGAGCGCGATCGAGCTCAGGCGACATTTCTCCCACCGATGATCGCGCCACCCCTTAAGATAGCGCGACAGGCGGCGGACCTGCTCACCGTGCCTTTTGACGGCCGCGAGGAACCAGTCTTCAAGTTTGCGCGGATCGGAAATTTTCCAGCCTTCGTCACGGTGCGCGAGCATGATCCGGTCGAGCGTTATCGTTTTGTAGATCTCGTCAAACAGGATTGCGCTGGCCTGGGCGGAATCGCCGAACGAGCTGTGCGCCGATCGGGCGGCTTTCTCCACGAGAACCTCGAACTCATCGTCCGGGATTGCATAGAGGGCGATATCGATGTGCGAACGCTTGTTGTTCAGCGATACCCGTACGCAGGAGGGACGAGGGCGGTCAGGGTTCAGCGTCCATCCTTCGCTGCGACAGAGCGGGACGAGCGCTTCCTCGACGAGCTGAAAATAGCCTTCGCTCGCAACGATCGGATGCGCATGGCCGTTGAGGGTGATGAAGGACGACGGCAGGAACATGCCGTCGTCGAAATCCATTTCCTGCGGCGGATTATGCGTCGGCCGGTTCAGCGTGTGATAGACATAGCTGCCCTGTCCGCGGAATTTCGGGGAAAGTCTCGGCTTGGCGAAGCCCTCGGCAAAGGATGCTACCGCCACATCCTCAAACAGGATGCCGGCGTCGATCCGTTTCTCCCAATTTGCGAAAGCCGATGTCAAAGTGGCCCTGATCTTATTGCGGGCATCGCGCAATTCCTCGATATGCTCGGGATAGGGGTTGAGATTTTTGCGATAACTTTCCGAGCCGCTATTCTCGAATGCCCTGTGTGCGTTTACACCCATGATCCTGTCCCTTTTTTTCCGCGTGAGCGTAATGTAGGAACGACGGACAAGAGGAACAAGGGGCGAACGAAATGTATCAGCTAGTCGGCCCGCTGAAGGTCGCCGGAGTGGTTGCAACGCTTGCCGCGCTTATCGCTCTTGCCCAGTTTTTCTTGTGGCCCATCGATGAATGGACCCAGCTCTGGCGTCTCGCTTCGAGTTCGGTTACTATAGCAACAGCCTTTGTCGTGGTCGTCGGCCAAACCGCCGTCTTTCCCAAAATTTGCAAACTTTGGATAGTCAGAACCATTTTTCCGCCGATCGATGGTGAATGGCGGGGCACCTTCCGTTCTAATTATCCCGTTATCGCAAAGGCGTTCGGTCTCGAAGAGCCGGCGGGGGGGCAGGAAATCGTTGCGAAGTTCGTTATTAAGGCGCGCCTGTTCAAGGTGCGCATCCATGCTGTCAGTCTTTTGCCGAAGCCTGATTATATGCGATCGGACTCTACGGCGTTCAGCATCATGCGCTGCTCGCACACAGACCGCGACATCGTCCATTACGTTTATGATGCGTTCGTCGGCGACCCCGACAGCAGCGACGTCGATCGCTTCTACGGAGCGGCCCGGTTGACGATAATCGACGAAGCGGACGAGCTTCGTCTCGAAGGGACATACTGGACCGATCGGAACTGGGTGCGTGGTTATAACACGGCGGGATCTCTCATCCTTCGGCGCTGATTGTCCCTTGGCGCTTCGGCCGTCCGTTCCCAACAAATGCTATGTAGGTGCGTCACTCACGGTTGTGGGGTCACTTCGTTTCAAGTGGTGACTTTCTTCGCATAGGCTTTTTCTCGGTGTCCGGAACGTCGACTTTCAAAACTCCAAGGATGAAAGAGGACGTTCCGCAAGCGGCCAAAGATCGGACTTTTACTTTCCGTCGAGGGAGAGTTGGACGAAAATGTCTCCGTTGATGAAAGGCTACCGAATGCGATTAGGCGGCCGCTGAGTTGCCCATACAAGATTAACGCAAGATCAGAACTGGTGTGCCGTCAGGGGTGATGTCGTGCAACTGTCTCATTTCCGCATGGCGCAGGCCAATATCGCCATCGGTCGTGCGTTTGTCCCAGACGTAGCGCGGCATCGGAACCGGTACGCCGTAAATCTTGATGTCGCCACCAGCGGACCGCCCTCGCTCCGCAGCATATGCACGGTCGGCGGCATTGGGATAAGAAATCTTGAGTGAGGGGCCGTCGCGTGAATCCGGCTTCTCTCGAATAATGATATACTCACCTTCAGGAACTAGGCCGTCGCCTTTGAACCGTTTGCGCCCGACAGCTGCACCGCCAAGATCAATATTGAAATAGGTGACCAGTTCCTCTCCGCCCGAATACGCAGTAAGCCAGCCCTGGTGTTTTACCACAACAATCCGATCAGCTTTTGCACCTGTTGGTAAGGGCGGCGGCAGCGGCGCGCTGCAGCAGGCGAGCGCAACGAGCGGAGCAGCCAAGAACGAAGACGCGCGCATGCCGCTCCATCGTATAAGTTCATGTTCCCAGTGCAAGTGCCACTGGTTGTCGCTTTAGGTCGCTTTTTGGGGAGGCTGCCCAATTTCGGCTATCTTCGACTGCCCTCAGATGGCCGCCCGGCAAAAAGCGCTAATTTGAGTATTTCGTGGATTCTCGGTTCTGAAAAAGATGTGCGCGATCAAGTGTTTATGTCGGAACCCGCGTGAACACTGGTTAAGCTGTATCCGCCAACGTCCAAAGCTTCAGTCCGTCGCAGGCATCTACCAACTCGTCGCAAAGTGGGATCAAACCGCCGTTATTTTGCTCCTCATTGAGGTATCTTCGTCGAGGAGATATGAAAATATATTTTATTACAACAGCTTGTGAGCGTATTAGATTCCGTCCCCAGGCACCATATCTTATATGACCGCGCGCCCCCGATCGCGCAGGAGATCAGTGAAGATCGATCTCGAGAAGCGCGAGCGTCGCGTCGCCTTCATAAACGGTCGATGTAAAGCCAAGCGTCCGTTCGACGCCGATGGCTTCGCGATTGCCGCGGCTTTCGATCGAGCGTAGCCGTTTGACACCGCGCTTCTTTGCAAGGTCGACGGCGTGTTTCAGCAGGCTCCATCCCACTCCGCGGCCCTTATATGCCGGGATGATGGCGATCGCGACTTCGGCGACCTCAAATTTGTCGTCGGCGGCGATCAGGAGGCTCGCGACAAGTTCCTCGCTGTTGCGTTCGAAGGCCAGCAGATGCTCGCGGTGGCGATGGTCGACATCGATCATCGCGGCAAGCTGCGCGCTCGACAGGTGCGGCTGGGCGCTCAGAAAGCGAAACCGCATGTCGTCGGGCGCCAAACCATCGAAAAAGCGATCGAGCAGTGGCGCATCATCGGCAGTGACCGGCCGCAGGCGAAGCTCGGTGCCATCGCGCGTTACGATGCTCGTGTCCTCGGCCTCGCAGAGCGTCAAATCCAGCGACTGTTCGGTCATTTCCGTTATCCTTGCTTGAGAAATCGATCTTCAGGCATCAATGGTTGTGCCGACAACCCAGTCGAAGACTTCATTGCGTTTCTCGGGTGTGAAGGTGCGATAGCTGATGCCGGGCAGCAGCGCGCTTTCGAGCCGCGTGCCCGCCCGGATCCACGCTTGATCGGCGACGACGGCCACGCGGCCGAAACGGCCGAGCTTGCCGAACAGCGGCAACGCCCTGACGACATAGGAACCGAGTCCGGAAAGTTCGATTGCGTCAATCGAACAGGTTTCGACGAACACATGCACCTTGTCATGTCGGGCCATCGCCGTGTCGAGGCGGTCCATGATGGCGTCGAGGTCGGCGCCGCTGATCTTGTCACCCAGCTTGAGTGCGATGACATCGTCCGCGCTGTCGATCCATTGCATCATGACCTGCCTCCTGCCAGCGAGAGAATGAATATGATGCCGAGCACAAGAAGATCGAGTGCGAGGGCCGCGATGACGGGCGCAACGACCGCGAAGGGCCAGCCGAAGCCAATCACTATTGCCACGGCCATGGTCATGGCGCCCGAGATATAAAGCCATCCGCCGCCCCGGCGCCTGGTTTCGAACGCGGCGATTACGCGCGCGCCCCCGGCCACGCCGAGGCCGCCAGCCAGCGCATAGGCGAGCCCGGCTCTCCCGAGGAGCGGATCGGCGATGAGGATCGCCACCGCGAGCAGATAAGGCACTGACGCCATCCGCCAAGCAATCCGTTCGCTGCGGCGCAGCGACACCCGTGCCTGGCGAAGCTGAACGAGCGCCGCGACGCCCATGAGCGCGACGAGCCAAAGGATCGCCGCGATCGTTGTAAGGAAGGGGCGCGGCGAAAATTGCAGGAACAGGAAAACGGCGCTCGCGCCGATGCCCAGCCCGGCAGCCCAGAACAGATTGGCGTAGTCGCTTTGCCGACTCGCTGCTCTCGCCATGAAACCGGCCATCTCCGTCCCTCGCTGACTGTGGGAAGGACAATAGGCGGGGAATGCGTTCGCCGCAGTTGGGGATTCTACGGATGCTGCGCGTCCTCAAGGCGCGTCCGGGTTTCGTGCGCACTCAATTGCCGATATGCTCGCCCGCAATGGGCAGGGCATTCGCGGTACGTCGGCACCCTGCGCGAAGGGAGTGACTGCGCCGATGCCATTGGCCGAACGATCTTTAACGACCCGTGCGCTGGCCGCTCTGGCGTTCGTCGCGGCTGCGGTGCTTGCGCATTATATGCTCGATACGCGCGATTCCCGGATCGACGGACATGCAGTTTTTCTCCTGTTCACGCTCGCCATAATGGCTGCGTCATTTTTTGCCGGGCCGTTCGCCGGGGCGATCGCTGTTTTCCCCTCGCTGCTGCTCGGCATTTACTTCGCAGGGTTTCGAGAGGGGGGCGCCGTCGCTTTTGCCGAAGCCGGGCTTTTCTTGCTGACCGCCGCCGGGATCGTCCTACTCGCGCGCTCGGTCCACCGCGTGCAGGGACGCCTTCGCGCGTGCGAGGAAAACGCGGCCCGCCGTAAAGCGGAAGCCGATGTGCTGGCCGAGGAACTCGGCTTGCTTATCGACGGTGCCAAGGGCCATGCCATCTATCTTCTCGACCCCGAGGGACGGGTGACGATCTGGAACAGCGGGGCCGAGCGCCTGATGGGCTGGCGCGAGGAAGATGTAATCGGAATCGACGCGTCCGCCTTCTATCCGCCCGACGCGATTGCGGGGCGAAAATCCGCCGACGATCTCGTGCGCGCGGCGAGCGATGGCCGTTTCGACACCGAGGATTGGCTGGTTCGCAAGGACGGCTCCGAATTCCTGGCCGACGTGTCGATCACCGCCCTTCGCCATCCCGATGGCGGCGTGCGAGGGTTTGCCACGGTCGTTTCGGACATCACCGGACGCCGCGCATCGGAAGAGGCACTGCGGTCGCAGGAAAGCCATCTTCGCTCGATCCTATCGACCGTACCCGATGCGATGGTCGTCATCGACGACCAGGGCCTGATCCTGTCGTTCAGCGCCGCCGCCGAGCAATTATTCGGCTATAGCGAGGCCGAGCTGCTCGGCGTCAATGTCAGCCGCCTGATGCCCTCACCCGATCGCGAACGCCACGACGGCTATATTCGCCGCTATCTGGAAACGGGGGAAAAGCGGATCATCGGTATCGGCCGTGTGGTCTTTGCGCAGCGCAAGGATGGATCAACCTTTCCGATGGAGCTTTCGATCGGCGAGGCGACCGGCGAAGCGCATCCGCTGTTCACTGGCTTCATTCGGGATCTTACCGAGCGTCAGAAGACCGAGGCGCAGCTCGAATCACTCCAATCCGAACTCGTCCATGTTGCGCGCGTGAGCGCGATGGGAACGATGGCATCGACCCTTGCGCATGAACTCAACCAGCCGCTGACCGCAGTCGCCAATTATGTCGAGGCGATCCGCGACATGCTCGCCCGGCCCGATCCCGACGATCTCCCAATGATCCGCGAGGCGCTGGACGACACCGCGAAAGAGGCGCTGCGGGCAGGGCATATCGTCCGGCGCCTGCGCGATTTCGTAGCGCGCGGGGAGGTTGAGAAGACGATCGAAAAGCTTCCCCTGCTGATCAACGAAGCGGCGGTACTCGGCCTGATGGGCGCGCGCGAAAAGGGGATTGAGCCGCGCTTCGATCTCGACCCCTATGCTTCGCCGGTGCTCGTCGACAAGATCCAGATCCAGCAGGTGCTCATCAACCTGATCCGCAATGCTTGTGAGGCCATGGCGGCGAGTCCGGTGCGCGAACTCAGCGTTACCAGCCGTCCCGACGCGCGCGGTTTCGTGCGCGTGATCGTTGCCGATACCGGGCCGGGGGTCGATACCCGTATCGCTGAACAATTGTTCACGGCCTTTACGAGCACGAAGTCCGAAGGAATGGGGCTGGGCCTTTCGATCTGTCGTACCATCGTCGAGGCGCACGGCGGGCGGATCTGGATGGAACCGCGGGCAGGCGGCGGCACCGAATTTCATTTCACGCTGGTCAGCGCGAAAGCGGAGGAACGGGATGACGGATAGGAAGCTGGTTCATATCGTTGATGATGAGGATGCGATCAGACGGTCGGCGAGCTTCATGCTCAAAACGTCGGGTTATGCCGTCCAGACCTGGGTGAGCGGCATTGCGTTTCTGAAAGAGGTGCGCCATGCGCCCGTGGGCTGTGTCCTGCTCGATGTTCGAATGCCCGAGATGGACGGGCTCGAAGTACAGCAGGCGCTGCTCGACCGCGGCGTCACGATGCCGGTGATCGTGCTGACCGGCCATGCCGATGTGTCAATCGCGGTCCGGGCGATGAAAGCGGGCGCCGTCGATTTCCTTGAAAAGCCATTCGAAAAAGCGGTGCTGATCGCGGCAATAGACGCGGCATTCGACCGGATCACCGCGGCGGACAGCTCGGCCGCGCGCGCCGCCGAAGCCAATGTCGTGCTGGCGGCCCTGACCCCGCGCGAACGCGAAGTGCTCGACGGTCTGGCCCAGGGCCTGCCCAATAAAACGATTGCCTATGACCTCGGCATCTCGCCGCGGACCGTCGAAGTCCACCGGGCCAATCTGATGGCAAAGCTCGACGTGCGAAGCCTGTCCGACGCGCTGCGCCTCGCCTTTGCGGCCGGCATGGGCAATGTCGGAAACGAGACGTAGCTATTCGGTTTCTCTAAAGGCCGCGCGGCGGATCGCTAAAGCAGCCAGGGCAGCATTGCCAGTCCGGCCACCACGCTTGCAACGAGCGGCAGCGCGGCGATCCAGCCGCGGCGCGAACGAACCACAACCGGAGGGATCGCCGCCTTGAACAGCGTATTGGCCATAACCGCCGCTCCGAGGACCAGTCCCGCGGTTCCGCCATCCAGAACTCCTGGGGGCAGCCCGCCGATCGTGATGATCGCCGCATCGACATCGGCGATACCCGACAGCGCCAGAATGGCCGCCGTTCGGTCTTCGCCGACCTGTTCCATCAGCCATCGCGCGACGAGCGCCATTGCCATTACCAGCGCCGTCAAGCCGAGCGCCGGCGCAAAGTTGAGCGGGTTGCGAAGCTTTACCGCTTCGGTCGGCGTCGGCGGAGCGCGGCGGGCGAGGAGCAGGCACCACATGGTCGCCGCGAGGCTGACGAGGGCGGCGGGACCGATGAGCATCGCCGCCGTGCCCAGCGCAACAGGTGCAAGAATGGCGACCAGAATGACGACGCGGGCGAGCATGACGGCCGAGGCCGCGGCGATCCCGCCTATCAGTGCGGGCGCGTTTTCGGCCTTTTCGCGCAGCCGCGTTGCCAAGGCGGCCGTAACGGCGGTGGAAGAGACCATCGCGCCCGCTGCAGCGACTACCAGCGTCCCGCGCGTCGCGCCGAAACGCTTGGCTGCGGCATAGCCGACGAAGGAAAAACCGGAGACGAGGACGACGACGAGCCAGAGTTGCCGCGGATTCCAGGCGTTATAGGGGCCCATTGCCTTGTCGGGCAGCAGCGGCAGGATGACGACCCCGATCAGTGCAAAGCGGGCGATCGCGCTGACTTCGGTCTCGGTCATCGTCGCGATCCAGCGGTGCAGCTGCGGCCGTAGCGTCAGCAGCAGCGTCGTGGCGACGGCCACGATCGACGCGAGCTGGGGCTGGCCCGATGTCGCGAGAAAGCCGCAGGCGAGTGCGATCAGCGAAGCAAGGCTAGCGGTCCCGCTCACGCGGCGCCGGGCCGTGTATGCATAGCCGAGCAGAACCAGCAGCGAACTAGCCATCAGCAACAGGATTGCGGCTGCACGATCAATGGGTTCAAGCGCCCCGGCAATGCCGCCCGCCAGGCCGATCAGCCCAAAGGTGCGAATCCCGGCGAAACGGCTGCCTTCCGCCTCGTTTCGCAGCGTCCACCCGCGTTGTATGCCGATCAAAAAGCCCAAGCTCAGCGATAGCGCGATGCCATACAACAGCGGCCATCGCCCCAGATCTTCAACGGTGGCGAGCGCGAACATTCCACCCCTTTGCAAAATCTCCGTCATCGGTGTGCCGGCGATACCGCTCAGCGTTCAGTGCCGCGTGCGCAGGCAATACAGTGCGAAGCGATCGGAAGCGCCCGCAGTCGCTCCGCAGAAATTGGTTTGCCGCAGCCAACGCAGATTCCATAAGTTCCGGCGTCCAGCCGCGCGAGCGCCTGACGGGTCAGTGCAGCTTCTTCGAGCGCAGCGCTTTCGATCGCATCCAGCGACTCGTCGTCCTGACGTGCGACGGCCTGGTCGGCGAAATCGTCGCCGAGCGGTTCGCGCTGCGTCGTCTCTATGTCGTCGACGCGCGCGCCCAATGCCAAGAGGCGCGCTTCGAGCTGCGCGCGAACGGTTGCGGCGTCCAACATCATTTGTCCCTTCTTTGGCACATCTATGCCGCCCATCTGTACCGAAGCGTCGTCGGACCAAATACGTACACTCCCTTACTTCTTTCGTGGAGCGCCGCGCATAGAAGGCGGGGCATGACGCATAGGTCGCCCATCCACCCCTTGATGCCGGAACTCAACCGGTGAGCGACTGTGCGTCCTGCGCCGTGCGGGGCCGCGCGATCTGCGCGAGCCTCGACGTTGGCGAACTTGCCGAGCTCGGCCGGATGGGGCGCCGCCAAAGCGTCAAATCGGGTCATACGCTGATATGGGAAGGCGATGACGCGCCGCTGGTTGCCAATGTCCTGAAAGGCGTGCTCAAGCTGGTCGTCGCAGCCTCCGATGGGCGCGAACAGATCGTCGGGATCGTCTTCGCTTCCGACTTTATCGGCCGTCCGTTCGGCAAGGAAAGCCCCTATCGGGTGACTGCGATGACCGACGCCGAGGTGTGCATATATAACCGCAACGACTTTGACGCCTTTGCCGACAAGCATCCCCATCTGCAGCAGAAATTGCTCCGCCGGACGCTCGATGAACTCGATCGGGCCCGCTATTGGATGATGCTGCTGGGCCGAAAATCCGCTGCCGAAAAAGTGGCGTCCTTCCTTCTCGAAATGTCGGATCGTCTGTCGGGTGATGCCGGATCGGCGCAACAGGACGACGGTTTCGAGCTGCCCTTCGGCCGCCAGCAGATCGCCGACATATTGGGGCTGACGATCGAAACGACGTGCCGGCAGTTGACGCGAATGCGCGCAGACGGACTCGTCGACCTTCCGTCCCGCCGCGAAGTAGTGATCCACGATCGCCGCGCGGTGGAAATGATGGCCGGATGATAATGCCGGACCAAGGTGGCAATCGGGGGCCGGATCATCCGCGAATTCTGATCGTCGAGGATGACCCGGCGGTCCGTCGCTCGTTGTTATTGTTGCTGAAAGGCCGCGGCTTCGATGCCGTCGCCTATCCGGCCGCGGCGCAGGCGCTTGCCGACGCGGCGGCATCGCCTCCCGCCTGCCTCGTCACCGATTTTCGGCTCGATGGTCAGGATGGGATTGCGTTGCATTCGGCGATGCGGGCGGGGGGCTGGAGTGGCCCTGCGGTGCTGATTTCCGCTTTCGGATCGAATGAGCTGGCGGGCCGCGCCCGCGCGGCCGGATTCGCGGCGGTTTTCGACAAACCGCTTCGCGAACATGCGCTGGTGGATACGGTCCGCCGGTTGACCGTCGCCAAAGCCTGACGTCGCCTTCCGTCGAAGGCCGTCAGAATAAATTTATCGGCAGTTTTAGATAGCGTGTCCCGTTGCTCTCGGGGTCAGGCAAGTGCCCCGCGCGCATATTGACCTGGATTGAGGGCAGGATCAGCCGCGGCATCGACAGCGTCTTGTCGCGCGCCTCGCGCATCGCAACGAAGGCCTCCTCGCTTACGCCTTCGTGCACATGGACATTCGCGGTGCGTTCGGCGGCGATCGTCGTTTCCCACACATAAGTGTCGCGCCCCGGTGCCTTATAATCGTGGCACAGGAAGACCCGCGTTACATCGGGGAGCGCGAGCAGCCTGTGGATCGAGCGATAGAGCGTGCGCGCGTCGCCGCCCGGAAAATCGGCGCGCGCGGTGCCATAATCGGGCATGAACAAGGTGTCGCCGGTGAACAGCGCGTCGCCGATGATCCACACCATGCACGCGGGCGTATGCCCCGGCGTGTGCAGCACCATCCCCTCGATTTCGCCGAGCTGGAAGGTCTCGCCATCCTCCATCAGACGATCGAACTGCGATCCGTCGCGGGCAAAACGGTCGTCTTCGTTGAATATCTCACCAAACACGGTCTGCACCGTCTGGATATGTCGACCGATCACGATCGGGCCGCCGAGCTTTTCCTGCAGATAGGGCGCCGCCGAGAGATGGTCGGCATGCGCGTGCGTTTCGATCTGCCATTCGACAGTAAGATGTTCAGCGCGAACATAGTCGATGATCGCGTCGGCCGATGCATGGCTGGTGCGACCCGACGGCTGATCGAAATCGAGCACGCTGTCGATGATCGCCGCCCGCAGCGTCGCGGGATCGTGGACGACATGCGTTGCGGTGAAGGTCGCCTCGTCGAAGAAGGTCCTTACGACGGGCGCCTTTCCCGTGCGGTGCGCGGTTTCGATCATGGCAGCGGCCGCGTCGCGGTGAAGGTCGGTCATATCGAGCAATCTCTCAAATGTCGGACAATCCAGTATAGAGACGGAGCGGCGAAAGTCAGAGATTTTCGGCCTCTCGTAATCGGGAACATCGCAGATGCCCCAAGTCGTCGACATTGACGCCGATCAATGACCCTCCCCGCCCATTGAGTCCAAATGCCTGCAACCGCAGGAGAAGCAATATGCGCAATATCTTGGTTCATGCCGACGACGGCCCCGGAATGACGGTCCGTTTGGAGAGCGCGCTGGCGATCGGCAGGCGGCAGCGGTCGCACGTGAATTTGGTGATCAGTTCGCCCTTTCAGCAATTCATTGCGACGGATCCGTTTGGCGGCATGTATCTCGCGGCCGAACAGTTGAGCAAGGCGCAGCAAGCCGACGACGCACTCGCAGTCCGCCTGCGCGCCGAGCTGGAGCGCGAGGATGTGCCGTGGGACGTCAGCGTGTCCGACGGCGACGTCGTCTCGACGCTGGCACTGGCCGCGGCGCTGGCCGATCTCGCCATCGTTTCGCTGGGGACCGCGGATCGGCGTCGCAGTTTTACGCCGCCGATGATGGCGGGCGATATTGCCATGGCCGTCCCCGTCCCGGTTCTCGCCATTCCCGAACCATGCGGCCCGCTCGATCTCGACGCGCCGGTTATGGTCGCGTGGAACGGCAGCCCGCAGGCGGCGCACGCGATACGCGCTGCGGTGCCGTTGATGGCCGATGCGCGCAACGTCTTGCTCGTGTCCGTTGGTGAGGCGGATGGGCAGGTCGCCGCCGACGACGCGCTGCGCTACCTGTCGCGCCACGACATTCATGCCGAACTGCGCGAGGTTGCGTGCGGCGCGGGGACGGTCGAGGAAACGCTGGAACGCAGTGCGCGCGATCTTGGCGTGGGCATGATCGTGATGGGCGCGTTCGGGCATACCCGCCTGCGCGAGACGATTTTCGGCGGCGTAACGCGCTACATGCTGGAATCGGCACCGGTCCCCTTGCTGGTGATGCACTGATCCGCCGTCGCGCTTTGCAATTGCCGACGTCTGCTGTACCGCGGCGCCGTGACCGATTGTGCCGCCTGTGTCGTCCGCAACCGCGCAATTTGCGCGAGCCTGAACACGGCCGAGCTTGAAGCGCTTGGCAAGATGGGGCGCAAGCAGAAGGTTCGACAGGGGCAGACGCTGCTGTGGGAGGGCGACGGCGCCCCCGTCGTTGCCAATGTTCTTGCCGGCGTGCTGAAGCTGGTGGTGTCGACCGCCGATGGCCGCGAGCAGATTGTCGGCATCGTCTTCCCGTCAGATTTCATCGGCCGCCCGTTCGGCAAGGAAAGCCCGTACAGCGTCACCGCGATGACCGACGCCGAAGTCTGCATCTTCAACCGCAACAATTTTGATGAGTTCGCCGGCTCGCATCCCGATCTTCAGCAGAAATTGCTTCGCCGCACGCTCGACGAGCTCGATCGTGCGCGCCACTGGATGATGTTGCTCGGGCGCAAGTCGGCATCGGAGAAGGTCGCGTCCTTCCTGCTCGAAATGTCCGAGCGGCTGGAGGGGCAGGGATGCGACGCCGGCGCGAACCGCGGCGTGTTTGAACTGCCCTTTGGGCGCCAGCAGATCGCTGACATATTGGGGCTGACGATCGAGACGACGAGCCGCCAGCTCACAAAAATGCGCGCCGACGGGGTGCTCGACCTTCCCTCGCGCCGCGAGATCGTTATCAACGATCGCGCGGCGATGGAGGACATGGCGGGCTGACCGTCGGCGCCAGTGGGGGACGTCAGAAGCGGAAGGCGACGCCTGCGCTGATCACCCAGGGATCGAGCTTGTGCTCGGTGCGCAGAACTTCGGTCGATCCGGCGAACCAATGCGCGGCCGGGCGCAGGAAATAACGCTTTGCATCGAAGGTGACGGCCATTCCCTTGGCATTCACCGGGACATCGACGCCTGCCTGCAGCGCGACGCCCAGCGTATCGTCCATCTTCTGCCGCGTTGCGCCGAGGGCGACCGCGGTCGCGCCGGGCTTTTCGTCGATGAAGATGAAATAGCTCGGCCCCGCGCCCAGATAGGGCCGGACGCCGCCGTCCTTGCCGAAATGATATTTGAGCGTGAGCGTCGCGGGGACGATGTTCGCATCGGATACCAGCCCCGCCCCGGCGAGCCCGCCGCGCCCGACGACGTCATGCTGGGTCACGCCCGCGATCGTTTCGACCGAGATATTGTCGGCGACGAAATATTCGATCGCCACGGTCGGGACGACATTGTCGTCGGCCCTGGTCTGCGTGTCCGCGGGCAGGCCGATCAGGTCGAGCTGCACATCGTCAATTTTGCCGTCGGGCGCGACATAGGTTGCGAGCAGCTTGAACTGGATGTCGCCGCTCTTCGCGGCGGCCTGCCCCGGCACCGCCAGCGCGGCGGCGAGGGCGGCGAGGGAGAAATATCGGCACTTCATGGGATTTGGCTCCTGTTGTTGACCAGGCCGTCCCTGCGCCGCCCGGCCACGCGCCGCATTGATGGAGCGCAAGCAATTCGTTGATCCCGGTCAATGTTTCGCCGCCCGCGCGCGTCCAAGAGCGATCCGAAGCGCGGCGCGAAGCCGCTGGAAGCGGGGACAAATATATGGACGGTCTGGTGATGAAAGCGGGCGGCTGGCTGGCGCTGACCCTCCTTGCGCTCGTCATGGCGGCGCTGGCGGTCGATGCGCCGTTTGCGGTGCATATGATGATCGTTGCGGTCGCCTGCCTCACCGTTCTGTGGGCGACGATTTCGCGGGCGGATTATGGCGCTATCGCGCGGGGCATATTGAAGATCCCCGCCGATCAGGGCGTCTATGACGACGATCCGGTGCGCTGGGGCGTCATCGCGACGCTGTTCTGGGGCATCGCGGGGATGGCGGTGGGGCTGTTCATCGCGCTCCAGCTCGCCTTCCCGGTGCTCAACCTCAACCTCGAATATACGACCTTCGGGCGGCTGCGCCCGCTCCACACCTCGGCAGTGATCTTTGCGTTCGGCGGCAATGCGCTGATCGCGACGAGCTTTTACGTCGTCCAGCGCACCTGCCGCGCGCGGCTCGCCTTTCCGAACCTCGCGCGCTTCGTCTTCTGGGGATACCAGCTGTTTATCGTGCTCGCGGCGACCGGCTATCTGATGGGCGTCACCGAAGCGAAAGAATATGCCGAGCCCGAATGGTATGTCGACCTGTGGCTGACGATCGTCTGGGTCGCCTATCTCGCGGTGTTTGTCGGCACGATCGTCCGGCGCCGCGAGCCGCATATCTATGTCGCGAACTGGTTTTACCTCAGCTTCATCATCACCATCGCGATGCTTCACATCGTCAACAATCTGTCGATGCCGGCCAGTCTCTTCGGATCCAAGAGCTACGCCGCCTTCGCCGGGGTACAGGATGCGCTGACGCAGTGGTGGTACGGGCATAATGCGGTCGGTTTCTTTCTGACCGCGGGCTTCCTCGCGATGATGTATTATTTCGTGCCAAAGCAGGCCGAGCGGCCGGTTTATTCCTATCGCCTGTCGATCATCCACTTCTGGTCGTTGATCTTCCTCTACATCTGGGCGGGTCCGCATCATCTTCACTACACCGCGCTGCCCGACTGGGCGCAGACGCTCGGCATGGTGTTTTCGATCATGCTGTGGATGCCGAGCTGGGGCGGAATGATCAACGGGCTGATGACGCTGAACGGCGCGTGGGACAAGATCCGCACCGACCCGATCATCCGCATGATGGTGATGGCGCTCGCCTTTTACGGGATGAGCACCTTCGAAGGCCCGATGATGTCGATCAAATGGGTCAACTCCATGTCGCACTACACCGACTGGACGATTGGCCATGTGCATAGCGGTGCGCTGGGCTGGAACGGCATGATCACCTTTGCCTGCGTCTATTATCTGGTGCCGCGCCTGTGGGGTCGTCCGCGCCTCTACAGCCTGCGCATGGTCAACTGGCACTTCTGGCTCGCGACCGTCGGCATCGTTTTTTACGCCGCGTCGATGTGGGTCGCGGGGATCATGCAGGGCCTGATGTGGCGCGAATATGGCGCCGACGGCTACCTCGTCTACAGCTTTGCCGAAAGCGTCGCGGCGATGCACCCGATGTACCTGATCCGCGCCGCGGGCGGGGCGATGTATCTTGCCGGCTTCCTGATCATGATCGTCAACGTCTGGGCAACGCTGGCGGGCAAGGTCCGCACCGAAAAGCCGATGACCGAAACCCCCTACAGCGCTGCGGCGGATCGTCCGCTCGCGCCCGTGCCCGCCGAATAAGGAGCCCGGACAATGGCCACCCACCCCACCGAAAAGCGCCTGAGCCACAAGAAGCTGGAGCGCAATGTGACGCTGCTCGGCGTCTTCTCGCTGATCGCCGTCACCATCGGCGGCATCGTCGAAATCGCGCCGCTGTTCTGGATCGACAACACGATCGAAAAGGTCGACGGGATGCGCCCCTATACCCCGCTCGAGCTCGCGGGCCGCAACATCTATATGCGCGAGGGCTGCTATACCTGCCACAGCCAGATGATCCGCCCGTTTCGCGACGAGGTCGAACGCTATGGCCATTACAGCCTTGCGGCCGAGAGCATGTACGATCATCCGTTCCAATGGGGATCAAAGCGCACCGGCCCCGACCTGGCGCGCGTCGGGGGTCGCTATTCGGATGAATGGCACAAGGCGCATCTGATCGACCCGCGCAGCGTCGTGCCGGAGTCGATCATGCCGCCTTACGCGTTCCTCGCCGAACGCGACCTTTATGTCGGCGATATGCGCAACGATCTGACCGCGCTGTCGCGCGTCGGCGTGCCGTACAGCAAGGAAGCGATCGCCGCGGCGAATGAGGATGTGAAGGCTCAGGTCGATCCGGCGGCGGGCATCGATCTGCAAAAACGCTATCCCAAGGCGCAGGTGCGCGATTTCGACGGCAATCCCGATCGCCTGTCCGAAATGGATGCGCTGATCGCCTATCTCCAGATGCTCGGCACACTCGTCGACGTCGAAAAAGCCGCGCCGCAGGAACAGGGCGCCGCGCCGCAGGAGCCAAAGCGGTGACCTACAACGATCTGCGCCATTTCGCCGACAGCTGGGGGTTGCTCGCAATGACGATCCTGTTTCTGGGCCTCGTCGCCTGGCCGTTCGGCAAGGGGGCGCGCCACCGCAACGAAGAGGCTGCAACGATGATCTTCAAGGACGACGAGCATGGCTGAAGCGAAGAATAGCCCGGCTTCCGCCGATGGGAAACGCATCGACGAAGCCACGGGCACGAGCACGGTTGGGCATGAATGGGACGGGATCGAGGAACTCGACACGCCGATGCCGCGCTGGTGGCTGTGGACCTTCTACGCCAGCATCGTCTGGGCGGCCGGCTATGTCGTCCTCTACCCTGCCTGGCCGATGCTCAACAGCGCCACGCAAGGCGTGCTGGGGTGGAGCAGCCGCGGCGAGCTGGAGCAGGCAATGCAGGCGCACGCGGAACGCCGCGCGCCTATCACCAACGCCATTGCGGCGACGCCACTGACCGATCTTCCTGCCAAGCCCGAACTGATGCAGGCGGCGGTGCAGGGCGGCGCCGCGGCGTTTCGGGTCCATTGCGTCCAGTGCCACGGCGCGGGCGGCGCGGGGGTGAAGAAGCTCTATCCCAGCCTGACCGATGACGACTGGCTGTGGGGCGGCGATCTTGCGAGCATCGAATATACGATCGCGCACGGCATCCGGAACCCCGACCATAAGGCCACGCGCGTCAGCCAGATGCCCGCCTTCGGACGCGACGGCATCCTTGACGCCGCGCAGATCGCCGACGTCGTCAGCCATGTTCGCGTGATCAGCGGGCAGGAAAAACCGAGCGCGGCTGCGGCTCGCGGCGAGGCGCTGTTTCAGGCCAATTGCGCGGTCTGCCACGGTGCCACGGGCGCAGGGAACCGCACCGTCGGCGCGCCGAAACTGACCGACGCCGTCTGGCTCTATGGCGGCGATCGCGGCAGCCTGACCGCGACGATCGTGCAGCCGCGCAACGGCGTGATGCCGCGCTGGGGCCACCGGCTCGACCCGGTGACGGTCAAGATGCTCGCGACCTATGTCTATTCGCTGGGCGGCGGCGAGAAAGCACCGGCGCCCGCGCCAATATCCGAAGGGCAGGGAGCCGATGGCCAGCCCTGACGACCTGACCGGTCCCGCCGCACCGCTGTATGAAAAGCGAAAGGGCGTTTACCCCAAAAAGGTCGATGGTCCGTTTCGCCGCTTCAAATGGGCGATCATGGGGATCACGCTGGCGATCTATTACGGCACGCCGTGGATCCGTTGGGACCGCGGACCCTATGCACCCGATCAGGCGGTGCTCGTCGACCTCGCGAACCGGCGCTTCTACATGTTCCAGATCGAGATCTGGCCGCATGAATTTTATTATGTCGCGGGCCTGCTCATCATGGCGGGCATCGGCCTGTTCCTCGTTACCAGCGCGGTCGGCCGTGCCTGGTGCGGCTATGCCTGTCCGCAGACGGTGTGGACCGATCTGTTCCAGCATGTCGACCGGCTGGTCGATGGCGACAGGAATGCGCAGGTCCGCCTAGCCAATGGTCCGTGGACTTTCGAAAAAATTTCAAAGCGGGCGATCAAATATCTGATCTATCTGACGATCGCTTTCTGGACCGGCGGCGCGTGGATCATGTATTTCGCCGACGCGCCGACGCTGACCGCCGATTTCTGGACGGGGCAGGCGGCGCCGATCGCCTATGCCACCGTCGCGGTGCTGACGGCGACGACCTTCGTCCTCGGCGGTTTCATGCGCGAACAGGTGTGCATCTATATGTGTCCCTGGCCGCGCATCCAGACCGCAATGATGGACGAAAAATCGCTGCTCGTGACGTACAAGGACTGGCGCGGCGAACCGCGGGGCAGCGTCAAGAAGGCCGAGGCGCATCCGGGTGCGTTCGGCGACTGCATCGACTGCAATCAATGCGTCGCCGTCTGTCCAACGGGCATCGATATTCGCGAAGGTCCGCAGATCGGCTGCATCACCTGCGCCTTGTGCATCGACGCCTGCGACGGCGTGATGAAACAGGTCGGGCGCCCGCGCGGGCTGATCGATTATTGCACGCTCGACGATGCCGCGACCGAAAAGGCGGGCGGGGTCGGCAAGCCGGTGATGAAAACGCTGCTGCGCCCACGCACGCTGATTTATTTCGGCATATGGAGCGCGATCGGGGCCGCGATGCTGTTTTCGCTGGGCCAGCGGACGCGGCTCGACCTTGCGGTCCAGCACGAGCGCAGCCCGCTCTATGTCCAGCTGTCCGACGGGCATGTGCGCAACAATTACACGCTGAAGCTGCGCAATATGGAAACGCGCCCGCGCCGCGTCTCCGTCACGGTCGATGGATTGGCAGGCGCGGCGGTATGGACCGAAAGCGGATCGCGCGAAACCGCCGGCCGGCGTGTCGAGATCGCGCTCGCGCCGGATAGTGTGACCCGCGTCAAATTGTTCGTCGCAGCGCCCGGCGACGGCCCGGCGCGGCAGGACTTCACCATCGCGACGCGCGGCCTCGACGGCGATCCGCGCGGCGACAGCGACATCATCCAGTTCGACCGGCCGGAGGCAGGACAATGACCGAAAAACGGGCGCGCAAGGCTTTCACCGGCTGGCACATGACGGCCATTCTTGTGGCCTTTTTTGCCACTGTCGTCGCGGTCAATTTCACGATGGCGCGGCTCGCCATGGCGACCTTTGGCGGCAAGGTCGTCGAAAACAGCTATGTCGCGAGCCAGCAGTATAACAAGTTGCTCGCGCGCGCAGCGGCGCAAGACCGGCTGGGCTGGACGCCAGCGGTCACGCTCGACCGCGACCGGCGCGTTCGCATCGACATTCGCAAGGATGGCGCGCCGCTCGCAGGCCTCAGCGTCGGCGCAACGGCCAGCCATCCGCTCGGGCGCTCCGCCCCTCTCGCGCTTCGTTTCGTGGCGACAGAGGAAGGTGCGTGGCGCTCGGTCGAGCCGCTGGCGGAGGGGCGCCAGCGGCTCGACATCATCATTGCCAAGGGGACCGACGAGGCGCGTTACCGGATCGACCTCCAATGACCGCTGCCGCCCTCATCGAACGCGACTTCGCGGTCCCCGACATTCGCTGCGCCGGATGCATTGCCAAGCTTGAGCAGGGTCTGGTCCGCGACCGCCGCATCGCTGCGGCGCGCGTCAATTTCACCGAAAAGCGCGTCCACCTGTCGTGCCTGCCCGAAGCCGATATGCCCGACCTCGTCGGCGCCTTCGCATCGCTGGGGTTCGAGGCGCATCCGGTGGGCAACGCACCGGGCGAGGCCGATCCCGGCGCGGCCGACACCCGCGAGCTGCTGCGCGCCGTGGCCGTCGCGGGCTTTGCGATGATGAATATCATGCTGCTGTCGGTGTCGGTATGGTCGGGTGCGGCGGGGGCGACGCGCGACCTGTTCCACTGGTTGTCGGCGATGATCGCGCTGCCGACGATCGCTTATGCAGGCCGGCCCTTCTTTCGCTCGGCGTGGCGCGCGCTTCGGCATCGCCAGACGAATATGGACGTGCCGATCAGCATCGGCGTGCTGCTCGCGAGCGCGCTCAGTCTCTTTGAGACCGCGACGCACGGCCCGCACGCCTATTTCGACGGCGCGGTCATGCTGCTCTTTTTCCTGCTCTGCGGGCGCTGGCTCGACAGCGTGATGCGCGACCGGGCGCGCGGCGGCGTGACCGCGTTGCTGCGCAACATGGGCACGGGGGCGATGGTGGTGGGCGCGGACGGGGGCAGCCGGTGGGTCGATGCGACGGCGCTCGATCCGGGCATGGTCATGCTCGTCGCCGCGGGCGAGCGTCTCGCCGCCGACGGGGTGGTCGTGGCGGGCGAAAGCCGGTGCGACCTGTCGCTGCTGACCGGGGAAAGCGCGCCGGTCGCGGCGCATGTCGAAGACCGCGTCCATGCCGGAACGCTCAACCTCGATGCGCCGATCCGGGTCCGGGTGACGGCCGCGGGCGCCGATACCGCCATCGCCGACATCGCCCGGTTGATGGGCGAAGCGGCGCAGGGCAAGTCGCGCTATGTGCGCATCGCCGACCGCGCGGCGCGCCTCTATGCGCCCGCGGTCCATGCGCTCGCGCTCATCGCCTTTGCCGGGTGGATGATCGCGGGCGCGGGGTGGCATCACAGCCTGCTGATCGCGGTCGCGGTGCTCATCATCACCTGTCCGTGCGCACTCGGCCTCGCGGTTCCCGCGGCGCAGATCGTGGCGGCGGGCGAGTTGATGCGCACCGGGGTGCTCATCAAGGACGGATCGGCGCTCGAACGGCTGGCCGAAGTCGATACGGCCTTGGTCGACAAGACCGGCACGCTCACGCTCGGCCGTCCCGTCGCGCTCGACATCGACGAGCTCGATCATCAGACGAAGGCCCTGATGTTGGCGCTGGCGCAGGTCAGCCGCCACCCTTTGAGCGAAGCATTGCGCCGCGACCTGGCTGCGCGCGACATTAAGCCCGAACCGGTGGCGAATGTGCGTGAAATTCTGGGCTTTGGCGTCGAGGCGAGCTGGAGGGGTCGCGCCGTGGCGCTCGGCCGCCCCGACCGGGACCTTGGGGACAGCGCGCTCGCCACTCAGCTTTCCATCGACGGAGAAAAGGTAGCGACGGTCCACTTCGCCGACCAGCTTCGTCCCGATGCCCGCAGCGCGATCGACGCGCTGCGGGCTGAAGGGCTCGATACGATGATCCTGTCGGGCGACCGCGCCGAGGCCGCTGCGCCGGTCGCGCGAACGCTGGGCCTGACCGCGCAGACCGGGATGAGCCCGCAGGACAAGCTCGCGGCGATTGCGCGGCAGGCGGCGCTGGGGCGCAAGGTGCTGATGATCGGCGACGGGCTGAACGACGGCCCGGCGCTTGCGGCGGGCCATGCGTCGATGGCGCCGGGCTCGGCGAGCGACGCCGGCAAGAACGCCGCCGACTGCATTTTTCTGGGCGACCGCCTGATGCCCGTGGTGCAGGCGCTTCGCATGGCGCGACGGACGCAGGCGATCGTCCGACAGAATTTCGCGCTGGCGATAGGCTATAATATCATCGCCGTTCCGCTCGCCTTCATGGGCTATGTAACGCCGCTCGTCGCGGCGCTCGCGATGTCGGGTTCGTCGCTGATCGTCGTCGGCAACGCGATGCGGCTGAAAAGGGCGGCGCGGTGAACGGGCTGGTGTTTCTGATCCCGATTGCGCTGGGGCTGGGCCTGCTCGGCCTTGCGGCTTTTTTCTGGTCGCTTCGCCGCGGGCAGTTCGACGATCTCGACGGCGCCGCGCTGCGCATCTTTGTCGAGGATGAAGAGGAGAGGGCGCCGTGACCAGCCGGATCTCTGCGTCGCTTGCCGCGGTTGCGGCCCTCGCGCTGGCTCCGCTGGCGGTCGATGCCCGCGTCATGATCGTTCCCGATTGCGGCGGCGGCCGCCACATGCTGATCGTGCCGGGCGGACCCGACGATCGCGGCGGCGGCGCGTGCGCGAAGGCGTGCCATGCCATGACCGAACGCCGCGGCAAAACGCCGGGCACCCGGAAAGCCTGCTGCTGATCGCGGCCTTGATCTGCGTCAATGCGGAGGCGCCAGCCGCCGCTTAATCCCGACCCATGTGGAGCTATCACCCCGACCTGCTGGCGACGCCCGTGCCGCGCTACACCAGCTACCCCACCGCGGTCGAATTCGGCGACCATGTCGGCGCCGAGGATTATGCGGCGGCACTCGACCGGATCGCGTCGGCGACCCCGGTCTCGCTTTATGTCCATATTCCGTTCTGCGAGCAGATTTGCTGGTATTGCGGATGCAATACCGGCGCAGCCAATCGCACGCAGCGCTTGGCCGACTATCTGACGGCGCTGCGGTCCGAAATTGCCATGGTCGCGCGGCGCGTTGGCGGCCGTGCGCGGGTTCAGCGCATCGCTTTCGGCGGCGGCAGCCCCAACGCGATCGCGCCGATCGACTTCGTGCGCCTGCTCGACCGCATCCTTACCGTCTTTGACGTCAGTGATCCCGAAATTTCGATCGAGATCGACCCGCGCGGTTTTTCCGCCGATTGGGCGCGCGTCCTCGCGGCTTCGTCGGTCAAGCGCGTCAGCCTCGGGGTGCAGACCTTTTCGCCGCAAATCCAGAAGGCGATCGGGCGCATCCAGCCGCTCACCGACATTGAAAATGCGGTGGCCAGTTTGCGCCTGCGAGGCATCGACGCGATCAATTTCGACCTGATGTACGGCCTGCCCGGTCAGAGCCTCGCCGATCTCGAAACAACGCTCGACGAAACGATGCGCCTCGCGCCCAGCCGCGTCGCGCTGTTCGGCTATGCGCATCTGCCCGCGATGATTCCGCGCCAGCGGCGGATCGACGCCCGCGATCTGCCCGATCACAAGCTGCGCTTCGAACAGGCAGCGCTGGGCTTCGAACGCCTGACGCGGGCGGGCTATATTCCCGTCGGCTTCGATCATTTTGCGCTGCCCGACGATCCGCTGGCGATCGCGGCGAAGCAGGGGCAGGTGAACCGGAACTTCCAGGGCTTCACCGACGATAACGCGCCCATCCTGCTCGGCTTCGGAGCCAGCGCGATCAGCAAATTCCCCGACCTGATCGTTCAGAACGAGAAACGCGCGGGTCCTTATCGCGATCTCATCGGCGGCGGACGCCTGGCTGCGGCGCGCGGGGCAATAATCGATGCGAACGAATGCGAACGCGGCGCGATTATTCGTGACTTGCTTTGCAGCGGGCGGGCGCGGATCGGCGCAGCGATGAAGGCGGCGGCGCAGAGTGCGACCGCCAAGTTTGAAGACCGGGGCCTAATCCGCTGGGAAGACGAGCATCTTGTCATTCCTGATTGCGCTCGCCCCTATGCGCGTCACGTCGCATCGCAATTCGACCGGATCCGGGGAAAGCCAGCTATAAGCGCATAGGCGATGCAGGGATCGGCATTGCACATCGCTGGCTCAACGCAGGGCATTGTTCGTCCAAGGTCAAGCCTGTTGGGGACGAATTTCGAAACCGGTGATGTTGGGATCGGCCGCGAGGCTGGCAGCGAGCTTTTCGGCACGGTCTTCGCTGTAGCCTTGGGCGATGGCGCCATATTCCAGGACATCGTCGTGCATCGACTGGTCGATGGTGATCGATGGGAGCTTGTGGTCGGACAGAAGTGTGCCGAAGTCGCTAAGCCCGATGGCCTTCGACCGGCGATAGCGGGCCTTCAGATGCACGATACGCTGCTGCGGCGCGCGCCTGTCGGTGATCGTGACGGCGGCCAGGACGAGCACCGTCGCCGTCGCGGCAAAGATCGCCAGCTCGTAAAATCCAATACCGAACAATATGCCCAAGGTCGCCGTCGTCCAAAGCGAAGCGGCCGTGGTGAGCCCGCGAACGTTGAAGCCTTCCCGAAAGATGACCCCGCCGCACAGAAAGCCGATCCCGGTCAGGATACCATGGGCCATGCGTACGGGATCGATGCGCACCACCTCGACGGGGGCGTCGTTGAGCCATTCCATCTGGTGCACCGCCGACAGCATCAGCAGGCAGCAGGACAGGCTTACGAGAATATGAGTGCGCAACCCGGCCGGACTCGCGCGGTATTCGCGTTCCGCGCCGATAATGGCGCTGGCCACAATCGCGCCGACAATCGGCCATAGCAGGTCGGGATCGAGCAGTTCCAACTACAAGGTCCTGTTGGTCGAGCGCTTGGAATGGACGCCGCGAGCAACGCGGCGGAAGAGAATGGGGGATGTCACCCAATCGTAACGCACTATGTCCGTTCCGGTTGCTGGGGGGGCGGCCGCCGACCGAATATGAAGATATTCGGCAACACGGACAAATCGATGTAACCCAGGTTAATCGGGCGCAACCAGCGGCGCTGCCGACGGTTGGTGAGCCATGTTTTATCCCGTCGATGACTCCCGTCACCCCTTGGCCCAGCGCTTCCGTGCCTTCGTCGCCAATCCCGACTTTCCGTGCGTCGGCGCCAAGTCCGCCTTGGCGAAAGGTCAGATGCGGATTGTAGTCGGTCGCGACATGTGTTCGGCATGGGACGATCTGCGCATATATCCCAATCTACTTGACCTCGCCTCCAGCTATGCCCGCAAACCCACGCTGTTCCACTCGCTCGCGGTATTGTTCGAAACCGACAATGATCTTGACGAAGAGGCGTTTGAGCAATGGATGTGGGCGCGTCTGCAGTCGCTGACCGACAAAGATGATTTTCACGGTCAGCCTGCCGATCCGCGTGTCAGCGCGGAGCCCGACGATCCGCATTTCTCTCTGAGCTTTGGTGGTGAGGCGTTTTTTGTTGTCGGCCTTCACCCGCAGGCCAGTCGACCGGCGCGGCGCTTCGAACGACCGGCGCTGATCTTCAACCTGCACGACCAGTTCGAACGACTGCGGGAAAGCGGCGTCTATGACAAGATGCGCAGCAAGATCATAGCGCGTGACGTGGCGCTGGCGGGCGACGCCAACCCGATGCTTGCGCGGCACGGCAGCATTTCCGAAGCGCGGCAATATTCGGGCCGTGCGGTAGGGGCCGAGTGGATCTGTCCGTTTGTGGGCCGCACCGGCGCGTTCGCACCCGACGGAAGGGGAGACAAGATGCTTGCCGAATTGTTGGGTGCCAAGGCGAACTAAACCGCCGCCAGTGCAAGGTCCGGATCATCGCCTGGCACCTGTACCGCACGGCCGAATGCCGCGCGCGGTCAGTTCTGGAAAATGGCAGGAGTGCCGGGTTTTACCATCTGCGCCAGCCGAGCCGCGTCCCAATTGGTCAATCGGACACATCCGTGGCTTTCGGCGCGTCCGATCGTGTGCGGTTCGCTGGTGCCGTGAATCCCGTAATGCGGCTTGTTGATGTCGATCCACGCGACGCCGACGGGACTGTTCGGCCCCGGCTGGAGCAGGACCGCTTCCTTGTTGTCGCCGACATCCCAGAAAAGCTTGGGATTATAGTGAAATTCGGGGTTGCGGCTGACCCCTTGAATTTTCCATGTGCCAATGGGCAGGGGGTCGTGACTGCTTCCCATTGTCGCAGGGAATTGGGCGATGAGCTTTTCGCCGGCACCAAACACTTTCAGCACGCCTTCGGATTTATCGACCACGACCTTCGCAGCGGCTGGTTGATCGGGCGCAACGCCAAGGCGTTCGAGTGTCGCGTTCCAGCCGCGTGCATCCTCACCCAGCGTCGATCGGTCGATATTGGCGATATTGGGCACACGGAACGGCCGCCCTGCGCCGACCAGCGCCGACGCGCCGTTCAGCGCGACGAGCGTTTCGGGCGTCGTGTGGAACCGCTCGGCCAGCGCCTCGGTCAGGTTACGATAGCCGAGCGCAGGTAACTTGGCCTGCGCAGCCGCGTCCTTGGGAAAGGCGGGGACGAAGGGACCTTTGGCGAACCCGGCCGGAATGACGACGACCCGCGTTGCAGGTACCTTTCGCCATCGCTGTAACGCCCGTTCGGTCGCGGCATCGAGCTTGCCCGTGTCGGGAAGCTCATTGGCCTGCTGAAAGCCGCGCAGCGCCGAGGCGTAGGACGCGCCTTCCTTGCCGTCGATGACGCCCGGCGAAAAGCCGAGGTGATCGAGCAGAACCTGTGCGCGCAAAATGGGGGTTTCGGCGAAAGGACGCTGTTCCGGCCCGGCGTTGGCGAATATCAGACTATCATCGGCCGCCTGCGTTTCGACGCGCGTCTCGTCTGTATCCTTATCGGGTGAAGCGTTACATCCGGCGAGCAGGAGTGCCCCGGCCAGACAGGTTGGAATTTTCAAGTGCGGTCCTCTCGGTTGGAGAGCCTGTCCAACGTTTGCGCCGGCGAAAGGATGCGAAAGCTACGGCCGTCGGCTGCGCGAACTGCGGCTAGCGTTCGATTGCATAGTGGATCGGTTTGAATGTCCCGCCGCAACTATCATAGGCCGAACAGGCGGTGAGCCCTATAATGAGATCGTCAAGCGCACGGAATCGGATGAAATCCCCCGGTGCGGTCGGCGGCGGCAGGACCTTGACCTTGCCAACTTCATCCACCGGGACGTTCATGAAAATATTGAACGCCACAGGAATATCGTCTGACGCAATACCATAGGGCGCCAGCGCTTCGGCCAGATTGCCGAAACAACCACGATGCACGGGCTTGTCCTTGTAGAAATGACGAAAGGTCGCTTCGCTGCACGGAGTCAGCAGGAAATCGTGTGTGCCCACGCAGTCCTCGACAATTTTCAGCATCGGATTGGATCGATTCGACCACAATCGGTTGCCGGCGGTAAGGCGGATGGTCTCTTCATAATCGAACGTCCGCCCGTTCGAGACGACCTCGCGAACGTCGCCGCGCATAAAGGCAAGCATGTCGCTGACCTGTCCACCCTCGGGATCGATCACGCGCAGCGTTTCGCCGCGGAGCAGGGGGAAGGCCGTGCCGCTTCGCGGCGCGATAATCTCGGTCATGGATGATCTTTCGTGTGAAGGGGGACGCGGGATTGTACTGCCGCGATTCCGCGGCGCAAGGAGCGGGCGATGCCCAAGCCCCTGCTCCGCAGGTCAAGCAGGCCGCGGGCTGCGCTGAAGCGATCAGTCTCCTGCCGGGCAGCCCGCGGCGGGGGTGGGACGCAGCAGCGCGCGGCCGGCAGTGGCGCCGGTGGCCCGGCTGTCGTCGACCGCAAGGGCGCCGTTGACATATAATTTGCGCACCCCGACGCTGAGTTCGCGCGGGTTTATATAGTCGGCGCGCGGCGCGAAGCCGTCGGGATCGAGCACCGCGACGTCGGCGAAATAGCCGGGCCGCAGATAGCCGCGCCGGTCGAGGCGGTAGATGTCGGCCGTGCGGCCGGTGGACTGGCGAATGAAGGTGGCGAGACTCACAACCTTGCGTTCGCGCACATAGCGCTGATATTTTTCGGGAAAGCTTGCGTACATGCGCGGGTGGCCGTCCGATCCGTCCGACGAGGTGACCATCCACGGCTGCTGCATCAGAAGATCGACGTCGGCTTGCGCCATATTGAACGATGCGACCGCGGCTCCGCGCCCCCTTTGCTTTCCATTGGTGGCGTCGAGGCCGTGGCGGATGATGCGCAGCGCAGCATCGCGGGGATCGACCCCCCATCCTTCGGCCACCGCCGCGAGCGTCTGTCCGGTCCACGGAAAGCCCTGCGCAATGAGTAGCAGCGACGCCGCGCCGCCGCGCCGCCGCAGATTTTCTGCCATTTCGTCGCGAATCTGTGCGCGGGTGGCAGCATCGTCGAGGCGGGCGAGGAGTGCGGGCGCACCGCCGTCAAGCGCCCAGCGCGGCAGCAGCGCCGCGTCGAGGCCCGACCCCGAGGCGAGCCACGGATATTGATCGGCGGTGACCTGCATTCCGGCACGGCGCGCGGCGTCGATTTCGGCGATCACGGCACCCGCCTGTCCATGAACGTCAACCCCCAGCGCCTTCAGATGCGCAAAATGGACGGGCATACCGGCCGCGCGGCCGATGGCGATCGCTTCGCGCACCGATCCGAGAAGGCCGATCGTATAGCTCGATTCATCGCGCTGGTGCGTGTCGTAAAGCCCCCCGCGCACAGCGGCTTCGCGCGCGACCGCAACAACCTCGTCGGTTGTCGCGAAGCTTTGGGGCGCGTAGAAAAGGCCTGTCGAAAAGCCAGCGGCGCCTTCGCACATGCCGCGCGCGACAAGCTTTTGCATGGCGGCGAGTTCGGCAGGTTCAGGCGCGCGCGCGGCTTGTCCGAGCACGCGCTGGCGCACCGCGCCAAAGCCGATGAGCGAGACGAAATTCGTGCCGACGCCCGAGGTTTCGATCCGGCGCGCGTCGCTCGCGACATCGGGGGTGCCCGACCCGTCGACGCCGATGACGACCGTTGTCACCGCCTGATTGAGCCATGCCGGATTGACGCGCTGCGCCGGGTCGGACGATCGAAGGAATCCGTCGGCGTGCGTGTGCGGGTCAATAAATCCGGGCGCGACGATCATTCCTTGCGCATCGACCACGCGCGCTGCGGAAAGGCGGCGCAAATCGCCGACCTGAACAATGGTGTCGCCGCGGATGGCGACATCGCCGACGAAAGGCTTTCCATCACCGCCATCATAGATCGTCCCGCCGCGGATCAGCACGTCCACCTCAGCCTCGGCCGGGGCGGTGGTTGCGCAGGCGGAGAGCATGAGCGCGATAACGGTGAACGCGGTGGCGCGACGAAAGCCAGTGGAGGCGGAAAGCAGGGACATCGGCGGCATCCTTAGCTGCGGACCTGCACCGCAGAGGCACGCGGCGGTCCGTTAGGGGCGAAGTTGTCGGCAAAGAGCCGCGCTCCGTCCAGAGAGGGTTGTTGCGTCACCTATAACCCGCTGGCATAGTGGGTCAAAGTCGCCGCAAAGTCCCCGCGTCAGCGAGCGGACATCCCGTGCTGTCCGTCGAGGGACAAGATCATGAATCTGCGCCAGATTGAGGTTTTTCACGCGGTGTTCCTGCATGGCACGGTCAGCGCCGCGGCGCGCGCGCTCAACGTATCGCAGCCTTCGGTCACGAAGGTGCTCCGCCACGCCGAACGTTCGATCGGCCTCCCGTTGTTCGAACGCTCGAAAGGACGGCTCATCCCGACGCAGGACGCGCGCATCCTGTTCGCCGAGGTTTCCGACATTCAGGATCGCGTCCGCTCGCTGCGGCAGGCGTGCCAGAATCTGCGCCACGGCCGCGGCGGCCTGCTGCGCATATCGGCGCTGCCGTCGCTGGGCCTCGGTGCGATACCGGAAGCGGTCGCGCGCTTCATGACGAGTCATTCCGATGTGATGTTCGATCTGCAAACCGTCCATCATGATGAAATGGTGCGCAAACTGTACGAGCGCGAAACCGATATAGCGATCAGTTATGAAGTGCCGCTCGCCGCGCCCGTTGCGCACCAGGTAATCGGCGAGGGCGAGCTGGTCGTGATCTTTCGCGAACAGGATCTGCCCGACCCACCGCCGCGCATCCGGCTCGACGAACTGCGCGGGCACAAGTTCATCAGCCCGGTGCAAAGCGGGCCGATCGGCAGGATGCTGTCGACCGAACTCGACCGGCTCGATGTTACGCTCGACGAAGTCGTGTCCGCGCGGACCTATTATGTCGCAGCGGCGCTCGTCCATGCCGGGGTCGGCATGGCGATCGTCGACAATTTCACCGCGCATGCGGCGCTCCCTCCGGGACTCGCGTCCCGTCCGCTACAGCCTGCCATCGCATTCGACATCAACGCCGTCTATCTGCAGGACTGGCCACCCTCGAAGACCGCTGCCGAATTTCTCGAGACGATCTCGCAGGTGATCGAGGAACTATAGAACGAGGCTATAGGAAGCGCGGCGCAAGATATTTGGGGCGGGCGAGCGGCAGCGATAAACATTCGCATTCCACGCCACGCAGGTTTGAACAATATGATCGCCACCCCCTATCTTCTCTACCTCGGCCATTCGAACGATGATGTCGGGATCAAGACCGCCCGCGGACTGGCGGTATTCCGTCCCGAGATTTGCGTCGGCGAGTTTCGCCACGACGATTGCGGTTTGACGCTGAACCTGCCGCGAATGGATTTCGCGACGGCGCGTGCAGCGGGCGCGAAAACGCTGGTGCTCGGAATTGCGAACGCGGGAGGCAAGCTGGGCGCAGACCTGATCGAGGACGCCCTCGCGGCGCTTGAGGCGGGCTTCGACATCGCCTCGGGGCTTCACCACCGGCTCAACGACGAGCCGCGGCTGGTCGAAGCGGCGGCGCGGCTGGGCCGCCAGCTCCACGACGTGCGCAAGCCGCGCCCGGACATTCCGATCGGCACCGGTCTGCCGCGCGAAGGAAAGCGGCTGCTTACCGTCGGAACCGACTGTTCGGTCGGAAAGATGTACACGACGTTGTGCCTCGCGCGCGCGCTGGAAAAGCGTGGAGTCGCGGCCGATTTCCGCGCGACCGGCCAAACCGGCATTCTCATCGCCGGGTCGGGCGTGCCGCTCGACGCGGTGGTCGCCGATTTCATCTCGGGCGCAATCGAACAAATCTCGCCGCCGCGCACCGACGGCGGCTGGGATCTGATCGAAGGACAAGGCTCGCTGTTTCACCCCTCGTTCGCTGGCGTATCGATGGGGCTGCTGCACGGCGCACAGCCCGATGCGCTTGTGCTCTGCCACGATCCCACCCGCCCGCACATGCGCGGCCTTCCGCATTATCAGCTGCCCGCGCTCGACGAATGCCTCAAAGCCAATCTGCAAGCCGCGCGGCTGACCAATCCTGCTGTGCAGGCGGTCGGGATTGCCCTCAACACGTCGGCGCTCCCCGAAGCGGAAGCGCTCGAGCTTTGCACCCGTACCGAAGAAGCCCTCGGTCTTCCCTGCACCGATCCCTATCGCATGGGTGTGGAGCCGATCCTCGATCGCCTGCTCGCCACGGCCGGGGCCTCTTCGACGATTGTGCAACCCGCGTAATGGCTGCAACGCTTGCCGAGCTGGTCGTCGTGACCGACCTTTTTCCGCTCAATGCCCCATTTCGTATCTCGCGCGGGGTGAAGACGATCGCGGAGGTGCTGCGCGTCGTCATGGTTCGCGATGGTGTCGCCGGTCGCGGCGAATGTGTGCCATACGCCCGCTATGGCGAGAGCCTTTCGAGCACCACCGCTGCGATCGAAGCGGTACGCGATGAAATCCAGCGCGGGGCAACGCGACAAGAGTTGTTGTCCCTGCTGCCGGCGGGAGCGGCACGCAATGCCGTCGATTGCGCCCTGTGGGATCTTGAACTTCGGAAGGGCCGCACGGCTGTGCAGGCGCGCCCCGTGGCAACAGCCATGACGGTCAGCCTCGACACGCCCGAGCGCATGGCGGAAGCTGCGACCCTGCTGGCCGATGCGCCGCTGGTCAAGGTTAAGGTCGACCGCGAAAATCCGGCGGATGCGCTGCGTGCCGTGCGCAACGCCGCGCCCAATCCGCGCCTGATCGTCGATCCCAACGAAAGCTGGACCATCGCCGAAGTGGATGCGCTACAGGGCCTGATGACCGATCTGCGCGTCGATTTGCTCGAACAGCCGCTGCCTGCCGACGCCGACGGTGATCTGGCGGGCTATCGCTCAGCGATCCCGATTGCTGCCGATGAGTCGATCCATGTCGCCGAGGATATTGAGACGCTTCCTGACGGCTATTCGGTGGTCAATATCAAGCTCGACAAGACCGGGGGCCGCACCGCGGCGCTGGCGCTCGCCGAAGCGGCGCGGGCGCGCGGGCTGGGAGTAATGACGGGATGCATGATAAGTTCGTCGCTGTCTATCGCGCCAGCGTGGACAATTGCCGAAGGGTCCGACTTCGTCGATCTTGACGGGCCCTTGTGGCTCGCCAAGGATCGCGAGGGGGGCGTGCAGGGCAGCAACGGGCTCCTCACCCCTCCTCAACCCGGATTCTGGGGCGATTTTTAGGATGAACGGAGCCTGACCGCCGATGACCGCACTCCTTCGCCGCTGGTTCGCGGTTCCATTACGGCAAAGGATGGTGGGCGGACTGTTCGGGCGTCTCATCGGGATGCGTATCGACCCGATCCTTTTCGTCGCGACGAGGGAGACGCGGGCATGAGTGTGTTGGCAGCCGGGGGGACCGCTGCGTTGGCCGACCCGCCGCAGGTGAAGCGGTGGCGGCTGCTCGGTCTCTATCTGCTGCTCGGCTTTGCAGCCGGGCTACCCTTTTACATGTTCAACGCGGTGTTGACGCTGCGCCTTTCGCGGCACGGCGTCGATATCGTCATCATCGGCTTCTTCGCCTGGATCGCGCTGCTTCCGACCTTCAAATTTGCCTGGGCGCCGCTTGTCGAACGCTTCAGCATCCCGGGGTTCGGGCGATTTTGGGGGCGGCGGCGGAGCTGGATCATGCTGTCGCAGCTTGGCATTTTCCTGTCGATGGTCGCGATGGCGGCGACGTCGAACGACGAAAGCTTGCCGCTTACAGCGCTCTTTGCGATCCTTCTTGCTTTCTGGACCACGACGCTCGAAGTCGCCGCCGACGGCTGGCGCATCGAACTCGCGCCGACACAAGCCGAACAAGGGCCGATCGTCGCGGCGAACCTTTGGGGTTATCGCAGCGCGATGGTCGCGGCGGGGAGCGGCGCCGTGCTCGTCGCGGCGTGGGCCGACTGGACCTGGGCCTATCTGGTGATTGCGGTTGCGGCCTTTGCGCCTTTCCCCGTTCTCGCGGCGATGCGTCCCGAAACCGAGGGGGCGAAGGGGCGCTGGAGCGCGCTGTTGGTGGGGATCATGGCCAGCCTTGCCATCCTGATCGTGACCGCAATCGCGACGACGGCGGTCAGCTGGGTGCTGTTGTCGGCGGTGCAGGGCGCGGGGGTTTCGGCGAAGACCAACGTCACGTCTTTCGTACTCGCTGTCGCGCTGTTGCCCTTTGTCCTCCTCGCCGCCGCGCTGCCACGCATCCGGCGGTTGCCGCCCGATGCACCCGAGAGAATGCACGCCTTTGTCGCGCCTTATGTCGAGATTTTCTGGCGCTATGGCTACGCGGTGCTCGCGGTTCTGGCCTTCGTGTCGCTCTATCGCATGGGGGACGTTTTGGCGCTAACGCTGTCGCATCCGCTGTGGAACGACATGGGATACAGCCTCGAACAGATCGGCGTTGCCGACGGCGTCGTCGCCCTGTCGTCGAGCATGGTCGGGGTCGCGCTCGGCGGGTGGCTGACGATGCGGCTGCCGCTGCCTTGGACTTTGGCGCTCGGCGCCATCGCCGCGGCGCTCGGCAACTGGATCTATGTCTGGCTCGCGCACACTGAACCCTCGTCCTTCATCCTCTATACCTCGGTGGCGGTCGACCAGTTCGGCAACGGCTTTGCAGGGGCGGTGTTCGTCGTTTATCTCTCCATGCTCGTCAGCCCGCGTTTCGCGGGAGCGCAATATGCGTTTCTGTCGGGCTTCGCCTTCCTCTTGCCGCGCCTGCTCGCGGGGGCATCGGGCTCGATGCAGACGCAGATCGGATATGACGGCTTTTTCCTGCTCTCGGGCGCGCTTAGCTTTGCGGCGATCTTCCTGTTGCCGCTCGTCGCACGCGCCAAGGGACGCATTGCAGAATGAGTATCGTGTCGGTCTGCCGCGATGCGTTCGCGCCCGCGCGCGCCGCCGTTGAAAGCGGACGCATTCCGGGTGCGGCCCTGGGTATCGTGACCCGCGACGGGGCCGTCGCCGTCGAGCTTGCCGGCATGGCGGCGCTCCTCCCCGAGCCCGAGCAGCTAACGCCCGCGCACTGGTTCGATCTCGCCTCGGTCAGCAAGGTCGTCGCGACGACGACGATGATCCTCAAGCTCGCGGAAGCGGGGCGCATCGACCTTGACCGCCCGCTCACCGACGCAATACCCGATTTGCGCCAATATGATGTGGCGGGCGCCGCCGAGCGACGGCTGACCTTCCGCGACTGTCTGGTCCATCGAACCTTTTTCCCTGCGGTCGAGCCGATTTACACATATGGCGACGACCCCGCGCGGCTCCGCGCCTTTGTCCTCCAGCGCGAGTGGCGTCATGGGCCGCCCGTCTATTCCGATATTAACTTCATCCTGCTCGGCATCGCCATCGAGCGGCTGACGGGCGCATCGCTCGCCGACTGGCCGCTCGGCGAGGGCTTGTGTTTCGGTCCGCCCCCCGGACCTGCCGTCGCAACCGAGATGTGCAGCTGGCGCGGACGCGTACTCAAGGGGGAGGTACATGACGAAAACGCCTTCGCACTCGGCGGTGCCCCCGGCCATGCGGGCTTGTTCGGCACGGTCGACGGGGTGCTCGGTTTCGCGCGCGCGATGCTCGACGGCTCGATCCTGTCGGCGGCGATGCTCGACGAGGCGCGCCGCGCGCAGGAAGGCCATCGCACCTGCGGCTGGGAACGCGCGTTTCCGGGCTGGTCCGGCGGCGGCGCCTGCTCGGCCGAAACGATCGGTCATACGGGCTTTACCGGAACGGGGCTGTGGATCGATTTCGACCGTGGCATCGCCTGGACCCTGCTGACCAACCGCGTCCATCCGACGCGGCACGCCGACAGCGGTATTTTTGAGCTTCGCCCGGCAACCGGCGATGCGGTGATTGCGGCATGGGACGCACGAAAGGAATGACGATGGTACAGGCTCGATATAGACTGGCGGCGGCGCTCCTCCTTGCCCCGGTCCCTGCGCAGGCGCTTGCGGAACAGCCGTGCGCAACGGCCGAACGGTCTCCCGTCCAGGCGGCGGTCGAAGGCGCGCTCGCCGACGCGCCGCAGGGCACGCGCATCGGTTTTCTTGTCACGACGATGGAGGGCGAGACGCTGGTGGCGATCGCTCCCGATCAGCGTTTTATCCCGGCGTCGAACACCAAAATCTATACGTCTGCGGCGGCCTATGCGGTGCTGCCCGAGCTCCAACGGACCGCGAAAGGAACCGGAGTGCGGATCGAGCCGGTGGCCGATGGCACGGTCGATGTGGTGCTTTACGGCCGCGGCGACGCCCGCATGTCCAGCGCAGCGGATTGCACCGTCGACTGTCTTCGCACGCTCGCCGACGCGGTCACGACGAAGACGCGCCGCGTGCGCCATGTCGTCGGCGACGACAGCTGGCTTCCCGACGAACGCTGGGGACCGGGGATGAGCTGGAACAATATCCAGTCGCGCTATGGCACCGGGATTTCTGCGCTCACGGTCGACGACAATGAATGGTCGCTGATGCTGACCCCCGGCAAGGTCGGCGCATCTCCCGCCATCGCTGCTTCACCCTATTTCACCGTCGACAATCGCGTCGCCACGGTCGAGGGCAAGGAAGAGGCCATCGTTGCCGAGCGCGCACCGGGCAGCCGAACCATCCTGATCACCGGCACCGTCGGCGCAGACGCAGCCCCCGTCCGGCTGCGGTTCGGCATCGACGATCCCGCGCATTACACCGCGTGGCGGATGCGCGACATGCTGATTGAGCGCGGCATGCAGGTCGACGGCGACGCGACCGCGCGGCATCGCCCGCTGCTACCGTCCGACGACCCCAAGCGTCGTGGCGATGCGCCGCCCATGCGCGCGCCCGAGGTGCCGATGCTGGCGGAGCTGCAGCCGCCGCCGCTCGCGGACGATGTGCGGCTGATCAACAAGGACAGCCAGAACCTCTACGCCGACCTGATGCTCCGCCGGCTGGCACGGCTCGGCGGGAGCGGATCGATTGCCGACGGTCAGGCGGCACTCCGCGCGACGATGACGGCCGCGGGCGTGGCGCCCGAAGGCTATGGGCTCGCCGACGGGTCGGGGATGTCGAGCTATAACCGGATCACCCCGCGGGCGACGGTGACCTTGCTGTCATGGGTCGCGCGCCAGCCGTGGGGCGATGCGTGGCGCGCCACGCTGCCCATCGCCGGGGTCGATGGCACGCTGCGCAACCGTTTCAAGGGAACGAGCCTCGAAGGCCGGCTGTTCGCCAAGACTGGAACGCTCAACGCATCGCGCGCGCTGTCGGGCTATCTGCTCACCAAAAGCGGTCGTACGCTTATTTTCTCGACCCTCGCCAACGACATGCCCGAGGACACCGACGCGGCGGCGAGCGCGGCGGTCGACCGCGCACTCGTCGCGCTCGCCGACGCGCTGTAATCGGGCGCTTCAGCCCTTTGCCGGCGCCAAAGTCAACCGTGCGGCGGCGTGGCGATCGACCGCTGCGCGGCTGAACCACAGGGGCTGCATCGCGCCGGCGAGCCAGTAGGGGTAGAAATCGCGATAGCGCGCTGAGCGCGGGTCGGCCGACTGGCCGGGGAGCAGCAGGAAGCGGCTGTTGTCCCACGCGCCGACATCGGCGACGAAAAGGTAACTCGCGCCGTGCGAGACGTTGAAGCCGCGCCGCGAATTATACCCGCGCGCCATCGGCGTCGTCCCGTCGCCGCCCGACCGTCCACCCTCGATCGGCGGAAAGGCCGCGGCGATCGCGGGGATCGAGGATGCGAGCGGGTGTGCGATGGTAACGCGGTGGAGGTCGCCCCATTTCCACGCCTTGGGATCGGACCCGGCGAGTTCGACCGCCTTGTTCCATCCGGCCTCGAGCGCGCGTGCGATCATCGCATCGCGCGCAGCGCGCGGGTCAGGGCCGAGCTGCGCGTCGAGGTCGGACAGGATGCGCAGCATCTCCGACAGGTTGACCGTGGGGATGAGGTCGCGCGCGCCGGCGGGCACGACGCGCTCGCGGAAATCGTTCGAAAGCGCCTGCATCACCATTTCAAAGAGCAACGCGGCGCCGCTGTCGACGCCCACCTCGCGGTCCCAGGACCGCAGCATCGCGGCGGCGTCGGCGACCGTCCCGGGCGGCGGCGCGGCAGGGAGCATCGCCTGCAGCGCGCGCGCTGGCAGCGACTGGACGTCGTGGAGCAACGCGACGCTATCCTCGATCCGGTGCTTCGGCTGCGCACCCAACACTTCGGCGATGCGGTTATAACGATAGGGGTCGCTCCAGGTGAAACTGATGATGCGGTCGCGGTAGGGATAGTCTTTGGGCAGGTTGAGCTGGTTCGCCGATGCAAACCAGCCTTCGCTCGGGTTAAAGACATGCGGCATCTGCGACACGGGCAATATCCCGGTCCAGTCATAGTCGCCATCACCGGGCGCCGGAAAGAGTCCGTCGTGTTTCCGACGGCGCGGGGTGAAGCCAATCGTCTGCCAGCCGGTGTTGCCGTCGACGTCGGCATAATGGAGGTTGGTCGGCGACACGTGCAGCTTGAACGCGCGCTGGAGCGATTCCCAATCCTTCGACAGGTTGATCGCGATGATCGCGAACCGCATGTTCGCGCCCGGCAGCATCGTCACGGTCGCAAAGGCGACCGCGCGGCGGCGCGCCGGATCTTCCGAAATGATCGGACGCCCCTCGGCATAGCGCAGAATGACGCGCTCGGCGGGCGCGTCCTTCACCCGTATCTCTTCCTCATGGCGCTCGAACGCCTTCCACTCGCCCCGGTGCCAATATCGGTCGGGGTCGCTTTCGTGCGTCTTGAGAACGAACAGGTCGGTCTGATCAATGTGGAAATTCGTGCGGCCAAAGGCGAAACGGTCGGTATGCCCCTGCATGATTCCGGGCAATCCGGGCGCGCCCGCGCCGATCACGTCGAGCCCGGGCGCCGTCATATGGACCATGTGCCGCGGACTTGCGCCGCCGATGCCGAGGTGCGGGTCGTTCGAAAGGATCGGGCGACCCGTCGCGCTGCGTGACGGCGCGATCGTCCAGGCGTTGCTCCCTTGCGAAAAACGGTCTTCATTGCGCAGCGCGGGATCCGCCTGTGCTTCCTGTAACGTATCGAAGGGCAGGGGCCGCGCCGATGGCAAGAGGACACCGAGGTCGGCTTCGGACACCGCCGCCGCGTCGAGCCCTTCGGGCACGGTAAACTCCCAATCGAGGCGCAGCGGCGCCATCAGCCGCTCGGCCTCGATCAGCCCGCGCGCCTGAAGCTGCGCGCGGCGCACCTCGTCGTCGGCGTCGCCCATTCCGATGCCGCGGTGACGCACGAGGTTTCGCACGTCCCAGCGCAGTGGTGCAACGCCAAGGATGCCATATTCGAGCGGGAGCTGATCGGGATCCGCCTCAAGCTCCGCGATGCGGGCGTTGACGCCGGCGACATATCCGCGCGCGCATTCGAGTACCTCGGGCGGCAGCGCGGCAAGCTCGGCGTCGATGTCGCCGCGATAGTGGAACAGCCGCGCCGCGCGGTCGGCGGCGACGAAGCGCGAGCCAAACACCTCGGCCATCCGGCCTGCTTCGCGCCGATAATCCATGTCGATCTGGAACAGCCGATCGCGCGCGACGAGATAGCCCTGGCCGAAATAGGCGTCGTGGAGCGACGCCGCGCGGACATGGGGAATACCGAGTTCATCCTCGACGATTTCGATTGGCGCGCGCGCACCCTCGACCACGCGGCGCGTCCGTGCCTTTGCGCCCGGCGACCGGCTCCAGGATTGCGCGGGAAAGAAGAGCGTGGCAACGGAGGCGAGAAGGAAGGTGCGGCGTTGGATCACGGGGGTCCCCTTGTGATGGTGAGGAATGCTTAAAGCCTATCGGTGCGGCATAGGCGTCCCCAATATTAAAGCGCCCGCCTCCTATAGCCCCAAGTTATCAGGCGCACAGACTCCTGCCATAACGGGCCGCATCCCATGCCGGTTGGCTATACCTCCATATAACCAAGTTAATACCATATCGGTTGACCCGCCTCCGCCACCCTGTAACCTCCCTGTCACGCAACCGGCCGTCCGGACGCATTTAGCGCCGCGACCGTCGGGCCAGCGCGAGGAGTATTCGAGAAATAACATGGCGGCGCCGCGAGCCCGCCAGGCGTCAGGCGGGACACAGGAGGCCAAGCCAGCCCGGGGCATCGGCGCCGGGACAGCATCGAACGATGAACAGCTTGGCCCTCGGGCAAAAAAAAAGGGGACGGTTAACATGCGTGATCTTGAACGAATTCGCCTGCCGCTGGTCGGCAAACGCAACCTTGGCGCGGCGATGACGGCGCTCGCTCTCGTTCACAACGCTCCGGCGCTGGCGCAGGCGACGGCGGAGCCCGCCGAAACGGTGGAATCCGCGGCATCCGACCAGATCATCGTCACCGGCTCGCGCATCGCGCGCGACGGTTTTCAGGCACCGACCCCGGTTGTCGTACTGACTCAGGAAGATATTCAGAATACGTCGCCGTCGAACAATATCGCCGACTTCGTGAACCAGTTGCCGCAGCTCGCCGGATCGACCAAACCCGCCAACTCTCGCCTCAACATCTCGAACGGCTCTGCGGGCGTCAACGCGCTCAACCTGCGTAACCTGGGAGAGAACCGGGTACTGATCCTTGTCGATGGTCGCCGTTCGGTCGGCTCGACGATCTACGGCTGGGTCGACATCAACACGATCCCGCAAGCGCTGATCGACCGTGTCGAAGTCGTGACGGGCGGCGCCTCCTCCGCCTATGGCTCTGATGCCGTTTCCGGCGTCGTCAACTTCATCCTCAACAAGAAGATGGAAGGGCTGCGGATCACCGGCGACATCGGTATCACCGACAAGGGCGACGGATTCAACTATTCGGGCAGCGTCGCGGGCGGCACGTCGTTCGCCGATGGCCGCGGTCATGCCGTGTTCAATGCCGAAATCGCGCATCAGGACGGTATATTCGAAATCGACCCGAACGACCGGCCGTGGAACCACAAGGGCTATCTGGCTATTGCCAACCCCACCTATACGGCGACCAACGGCCAGCCGGCCTTCATCACCTTTTACGAAAATGCGGGCCAGACCAACCAGGCGCCGGGCGGCTTCATCACCGGTTCCACGGGAACCACCCCGAACGCGCTACGGGGTTTGTATTTCGGCCAGAACGGCGAGGTCATCCCGTTCCAATATGGGTCTTTCAACTCGCCGGCGCTGGGCGGCTCCGCCGCGGTTACCCGAACGGTGGGCGGCGACTGGCGGGTCAACGATTCGGGGCGTCGTATCGGTCTCGCCCCGAAGGACGACCGCTACGGCTTTTATGGCCGTCTCAGCTTCGACGTGTCGGACGGCGTGACGCTGTTCGCCGAAGGGTCGTTCAACAAGCAGGAAGTCTTCTTCAACGCAGGTCCCAACCTGGGTTCGGCCACGCTCAACACGACGGGCTGCACGACCATCCCGGTCCCCACCACCTGTAATGCGTTTGCCCTGCAGACGTTGGGCGCAGCGCGGCTTGCGGGGGTCACCAGCGTCAGCATTACGACCACCGCGGCCGACCTGCCGTTCCGCGGGATCAACAACAAGCGTCAGGTTCAACGCTATGTCGTGGGTGCCGAGGGGCAGTTCGACGCCTTCGGCAAATCGGCGCGCTGGGACATCTTTGGTCAATATAGCCGGTCGGATGTCCGCGAACAGCTGCGCAACATCATGCATGTCACGCGCATGACCAACGCAACCAACGCGGCCTTTGCGCCCGACGGTTCGATTCAGTGTCTTATCAACGTCGATACCGATGCGACCAACAATGATCCGAGCTGCGTACCGCTCAACCGTCTAGGCCTCGGTGTGGCCGATCCGGCGGCGATCGATTATGTGCTCGGCGATCCTTTCCGCAAACAGGTGCTCGAACAATATGTCGCGGGCGCGAACCTGTCGTTGACCCCCTTCGCCACCTGGGCCGGCGACGTCAGCGTCGCGATCGGCGCCGAGTATCGCGAAGAAAAAATCCGCGGCAGCGTGCCGACCGAATTCCAGCCGATTGCAACGGTGGATGCCAATGGCCGGCCCGGATTCCGCAACGCCTGGTCGGTCGGCAATTACCTGCCGTTCAAGGGCAGCTACAATGTGAAGGAAGCCTATCTCGAGACTTTGGTACCGCTCGGCTTTGGGCTCGAGTTCAACGGGGCGGTACGCGCGACCGACTATTCGACCTCGGGTTATGTCACCACCTGGAAACTGGGCGCGACATGGGCGCCGATCGAGGATATTCGGTTTCGCGTGACGCGATCGCGCGATATTCGGGCCCCCAACCTGAACGAGCTGTTCCAGGCCGGCACCGCAAATAGCGATTCGGTGCGAAATCCCAATTTCGACGCCAACAACCCGGCGAACGGCCCGCAATTTTTCCCCTATTCCGGCCTGACGACGGGCAACCTGGCGCTCCAGCCGGAAAAGGCGGATTCGTGGAACATCGGGGGCGTGATCACGCCGCGTTTCCTTCCGGGCTTCAGCGCGTCGGTCGATTATTTCCGCATCGATTTGAAAGATGCGATCGACACGATCAGCGCGCAGGAAGTGGTCAATCGTTGCGACGAAGGCATTCAGCAGTTCTGCGACGCGATCACCACCGATCCCACGCGCTCGACGCCAACCGTTCCCTATCTGCTGATCCGCACCCAGCCATTCAACTATGTAAGCCGTCTGGTGCGCGGTATCGACTTCGACGCCGCGTATCGCCTGCCGGTGGGAGAGGCAAGCTCGATCACCATAAAGGGTACCGCCACGCGCTATATTGAAAATCTGGCGGATACCGGCATCGCCGGAACTACCCCGGTGAACACCGTCGGCGCCAACGGCGGCCAATCCAGCACGCCGAAATGGATTTTCCGCGCCAACCTCAATTATACGACGCCGACCTTCTCCGGCACCCTCACCGGGCGCGGAGTCAGCTCGGGCAAATATCTCGCGAATGCGATCGAATGCACCACCGGCTGTCCGACCTCGACCAGCCAGAATCCGACCTATGACGATAATCATGTCGATGGGACCTTCTACGTCGATCTCAACCTGACGCAAAAGGTCAGTGTCAACAGCGGCTCAGAGGCGGAACTGTTCTTCAACGTCACCAACTTGTTCGACGCCGATCCGCTGCTGCTTCCCGAAACAGGGCTTGCCGCGAACAGCACCTATTCGGACCTTCTCGGCCGCAGCTTCCGTATCGGCGTCCGGTTCAAGATGCGGTAAGTATTTTCGATTGCTGAAATTACCGGGCGGAGCGTTCCCATGCGCTCCGCCCTTTCTTTTGACTGAATGGTATTAGGTTGGTATTGTAATTGGTTATGGCGCGGGGTAGACCCAGAAAGAGCTGGCGCCGGCGCTGCGCCGTATAGTTGGGCGGTGGACGACCGCCGGCGACCCACAAACGGGAGTGCGTTATGCGCCACTGGTCGAGGCGGGGATTCGAATGACCGACACCGAAACACGCAATCCCGAGTTTATCGATATCGACCGCTGGCCCACCGAGCATGCGGTCGAAGCGATGCTCGACGGACAGATTGCCGCGGTCGAGGCGATCCGGGGGCAAACGGCGGCGATTGCCGCAGCGGCCGACGCGGCGGCGGCGCGGCTTGGGCACTCGGGACGCCTCGTCTATGCTGGCGCAGGCACCTCGGGGCGGATCGCGGTGCAGGACGGCGTCGAACTGGGCCCGACCTTCAACTGGCCACCCGACCGGCTCGTCTATCTGATGGCAGGCGGAATGAACGCGCTCGCCGACAGCGCCGAGGGCGCCGAGGACGATGCGGAGGATGCGCGGGCCCGCGTGCACGATGCCGCGATCGGGCGCGACGATGTAGTCATCGCGATTGCCGCCAGCGGGCGCACCCCCTTCACCGTCGCGGTCGTCGAAGCCGCGCGCGCCGCGGGCGCGCTGACCATCGGCGTCGCCAACAACCCGGACACCCTCTTGCTCGACGCGGCGGAATTTCCAATCCTCGCCGCGACAGGCGCCGAGCTTGTCGCCGGGTCGACGCGCATGAAGGCGGGGACGGCACAGAAGACAATCGCGAACCTCTTGTCGACCGCGATCATGCTCCGCCTGGGGCGCGTCTATCGCGGGTTGATGGTCGATATGGTCATTTCGAACGACAAGCTGCTCCAGCGCGCGCGCGGGATCGTTGCGACGCTAGCGGCGTGCGATGCCGACAGGGCGGCCGATGCACTCGATCGCGCGGGGCGCGACATCAAGCGCGCCGTGCTGGTTGCCCGCGGGTTGTCGCCGGGGGAGGCCGCGGCCCTGCTCGCCGAACATGACGGCATCCTTGCGCGCGCGATCGCGGCTTCGGGGGGCGAGGCCGAATGAGCGAAGCGGCGGAATCCGACACCCGCTTTGCGAGCACGCCGCTCTATCTCCAGCTCGCCGCGACGCTGCGCCGCAAGATTGTCGAACGCGAGATCGGGCCGGGCGAGGCGCTGCCGTCGGAACGCGATCTGTGCGACATTCTTGGCGCATCGCGCGTTACGGTGCGCAAGGCGATCGAGATGCTCACCGACGAAGGCCTGCTCACGCGGCGCCAGGGGTCGGGCACCTTCGTCACCGAGCGCATCGAAGCGCCGGGGTCACAGCTCAGCAGCTTCAGCGCGGATGCCGAAGCGCGCGGTGCCGAGAGCGATACGATCTGGATCATGAAGTCGCGCGGGCAGGCGTCGGCGGAAGAGGCGCAACTGCTCGAAATTGCCACGGGCGCACCGGTCATTCGCCTTAGCCGCGTCCGCCTGGCGGGCGGCGAACCGCTTGCGGTCGAAAATGCCATCGTACCCGCCGACATGCTCCCTGCGCTCGATGCGGTGGGTAGCTCGCTGTACCGCGCTCTTGAAAGTAATGGAAACCGGCCCGTCGGCGGGCGCCAGCGCATCCGCGCCGCGCTGGCCGGTCCGACCGAAGCCGGGCTTTTGACGATTGCCGAGGATAGCGAGATATTGCGCATCGAACGGATCACGCGCCGCGCAGACGGGCGCCCGGTCGAGCTGACCCGTTCGGCCTATCGCGGCGACCGCTTTGATTTCGTCAGCGAGCTGCGGCTACCTTAGACTGGGCGTGCCGGCGATCGCCGCGTCGTCGAGGAAGATTTTCCCGGGATTGAACAGGCCATGCGGGTCGAGCGCCTGTTTGATACGCCGCATCGCCGCAATTGCCGGCTCGCCATGTTCGCGGAGCAGCGCCTCACGCTTGCCAAGCCCGATGCCATGTTCGCCGGTGCAGGTGCCCCCGACCGAAAGCGCGTGGGCGACCATCGCCGCATTGACGCGCCGCGCCTTGTCCCAGCTTTCGGTATCGTCGGGATGCAGGGCAAAGATGACGTGGAAATTGCCGTCGCCGACATGGCCGAGGACAGGCGCAAACAAACGCGCGTCCTTAATAGCGGTCTTTGTGCGCCCGATTGCATCGGCGAGACGCGAAATCGGGACGCAAACGTCGGTTGTCCAGGTCATGCCGCCTGCGACCATCGCGCGTGTCGCCCACAACATCTGGTGGCGCGCGCGCCACAGCCGGTTGCGGCTGTCGGAGTCCGATGCGAAATCGAGCGTTCCGCCGCCGCACGAAGATCCGATGGCGCGCACGAGGTCGAGCTGGTCGCGCACCCCGGTTTCGGACCCGTGAAATTCGAGGAACAGGGTCGGCCGTTCGACGAGGCCGAGCGCGCTTTGCGCGTTGCACGCGCGGATCGCGACCTCGTCGAGCAATTCCATCCGCGCGATCGGGATGCCCGACTGGATCGTTGCGATCACCGTATCGACCGCGCCGCGGACGCTCTCGAAATCCCAGGTGGCGGCGACAATATGCTCGGGCTGACCGTGGAGCCGGAGGCTTGCTTCGACAACGAGGCCAAGCGTGCCCTCGGCCCCCGTGAACAGGTGCGTAAGGTCGTAGCCTGCGGCCGATTTGCGCGCATGACTCCCGGTAGTAATCAGCTCGCCGTCGGCGCCGACGACCTTCAGCGCCAGGACATTGTCGCGCACGCTGCCATAGCGGACGGTCGTCGTCCCCGAGGCGCGGGTCGAGATCATCCCGCCGATCGACGCGTTCGCGCCGGGATCGACCGGGAAGAACAGCCCCGTCGCGCGAAGGTCGGTGTTGAGCTGCTCGCGCGTCACGCCGGGTTCGACGACGCACAGCAGGTCTTCGGGATGCACCGCGACAATCCGGTTCATGCGCGCGAAATCGACGATCAGGCAATTCGCCCCCACCGGCGCTGCATTGCCTTCGAGCGAGGTTCCCGCGCCATAGCCGATGACCGAAAGGCCATGGGTTCCGGCAAAGCGGACGAGTTCCTGCACCTCTTCGATGCTTTCGGGCTGTGCGGCGAGCGCGGGCGGCGGATATCGATGATGCCCCTCGCTCTGCGCATAGGCGGCGAGCGCCGCCGGGCGGGTCAGAAGCCGCGGTCCGAAACGCTCGGCAATAGGGCTGGCGTCGATCATGACCCTGTATAGCAGCCTTGCAGGACGCGGTAAATTGGTATTATAAAGGTATTATGAATCGCGCCAAGCCGACATTGCCGACGTGCAGAACACATTGATGTTCCGCGAAGCCGCCGAAGCGGGAGCGGCGGTGCGCCGCCAGCGCGCGGAAAACCGCGAGGCGATGGCGGGGCTTGCCCGCACGCTTGCGGCGCGCAAGCCCTCGCTGTTGCTCACCTGCGCGCGCGGAAGTTCGGATCATGCAGCGACCTTTGCCAAATATTTGATCGAAACGCGGCTCGGCATCCCCGTTGCCTCTTATGCGCCGTCGCTCGCCTCGCTTTACCAGACGCCGATGCGGGGGTTGGCGGGACAGGTGCTGTTGCTCATCTCGCAGTCGGGCCGCAGTCCCGACCTTCTTCTCTCCGCCGAGGCCGCCCGGCGCGCGGGCGCCCTTACCGTCGCACTCGTCAACGACGCCGCCTCTCCGCTTGCGGCCGCGGTCGATGCGGTCGTCCCGCTCCACGCCGGCCCCGAAACCAGCGTGGCCGCAACGAAAAGCTACATCGCGACGCTGGCCGCGCTCGTCGATCTCGTCGCTGCCTGGGCGAATCAGCGCGACCTGCTCGCCGCGCTCGAACGGCTTCCCCACGACCTCGAAGCGGCGTGGCAGGCCGAGTGGGAGATACCGCAGGCTTTTGTGTCGGCGCGAAACCTCTTCGTGCTCGGGCGCGGGCTCACGCTCGGCGTTGCGGCCGAGGCGGCGCTCAAGTTCAAGGAATGCTGTGCGATCCATGGCGAAGCGTTCAGCCTCGCCGAAGTCGCGCACGGGCCGATGGCGCTCGTCGGGCCGGGTTTTCCGCTGCTCGTTTTTCCGCCGCTCGACGAAGCGCGTGCGGGCGCCGACGCGTTGCTTGCCGATTTTGCTGCGCGCGGGGCCGACATTGCCGTCGCCGGCGAAGGCTTTGCATCGACTCATGCGCTACCCGTCGTCGCCGGGCTACATCCCGTCACCGCACCGATTGCGATGATTCAGTCTTTCTATCGTTTCGCTAACCGCCTGTCGCTGTTGCGCGGGCTCGATCCCGACCGCCCGCCGAGCCTTGCGAAGGTGACGAAGACGCGATGAGCGCGCGCTTCGCCATCGCCGCGCCGCGGATCCTCGCCGCCGACGGGTGGCGGCGCGATCATGCCGTTGTCGTGCGCGACGCGGCAATCGAGGCGGTGCTGCCGGTCGAGGCGCTCCCCGGCGACATGGACGTCGAACGCTATTCTGAGGGTGAGCTGCTCCCCGGCTTTATCGACACCCAGGTCAATGGCGGCGGCGGGGTGTTGTTCAACGATGCGCCAACGGTCGAGGCGATAGCGACGATCGCGGCCGCCCACCGCCGGTTCGGGACGACCACGTTGCTCCCCACGCTGATCAGCGACGACATAGCCATCATCGAGCGCGGGATCGCGGCGGTCGAGGTGGCAATCGCCGTGGGAGTTCCGGGCGTTGCGGGAATTCATGTCGAGGGACCGTTTCTCAACGAGGGCAAGCGCGGCATCCACGACGCGACCAAGTTCCGTCGGCTCGACGAAGCGGCGGTAATTTTGCTGTCGTCGCTCCGCGGCGGACGCACGCTCGTCACGCTGGCGCCCGAGCTGGCACCCGCGGGGCTGATCCGCCGCCTCGTCGATGCGGGCGTCATCGTCGCGGCGGGGCATACGCTCGCGAGCTATGACGAAATGATGCGCGCGCGCGACGAGGGGATGCGCGGCGTGACCCATTTGTTCAACGCGATGACGGGACTCGACAGCCGCGCCCCCGGCGTCGTCGGCGCGGCGCTCGCGAGCGATCTTGTCTGCGGGCTGATCGTCGACGGGCACCACGTCCATCCGGCGTCGCTCCGCGCCGCTTTTCGCGCGAAGGGCGCGGGCGAACTGATGCTTGTGACCGATGCGATGGCAACCGTGGGTACTCGCCGCGACAATTTCATGCTCGGATCGACGCTGATCCGCGAGCAGGACGGCGCTCTGCGCGCAGCCAACGGAACGTTGGCAGGGTCGGCGCTCGACATGGCGGCGGCGGTGCGCGGCGCGGTCGCGCTGATGCAGCTCGACCTTGCCGACGCCTCACGAATGGCGAGCGCGACCCCGGCCGAATTCCTCGGGCTGGAGGCGCAGCGCGGGCGTATCTCTCCGGGGCTGCGCGCCGACCTGGTGCTGCTCGACCGCGACCTTGCGCCGCTGCGCTGCTGGATCGGCGGCGCGGCGGATTAGTCCTCTCTGTTTTGGTATCAGCCGCGCGCGGAGGTCGCGATCGGCAAGCCTGCAAAGAGGAGCGCCCCGTCGAGCGCATCGCCCAGCGGCTCATCGAGCTTTTCGACGATGCGCGCGCGCAGCCACGGCTTGATGCGTTCGGCAAGTCCCCCCATCAGCACGCAGCGCGTTGCGCCCTTGGCAAGGATCGTCTCGATGAAGCGTTCGACATGCTGCGCCGCATCGCGAACGATCGACAGCGCAATTTCGTCTCCGGTTTCGGCATAATCCATCACGAGCGGGGCGAAGCTGGCGTAATCGCCCGGGGCTGCATCGTCCATCCACGCGATGACCTTGGGGATGGCATGGTCGAATTGCTGGGTTACCGCCTGGCTGAGCGGCGTCGGGCGCGTCCGCCCGTCGAGTGCGCGAAGCGCATGGCGGATCGCGCTGAGCCCCAAGGCCGCGCCGCTCCCCTCGTCCGAAATGGGAAATCCATAGCCGCCGATGCTGAAACTGTCCTCGCCGCGCTTGACGAGGCCGACGCTGCCGGTGCCGATGATCAGGATGGCGCCGTCGGCGCCGCGATGGGCCCCCAGATTGGCGATCATCGAATCGCTTGTGAGCTGGACATGGGCGAAGGGAAATTCGAGCAGCTGGAGCTGCTGCTTCATCCCCATACGGTTGATGCCCGCAATGCCCATGCCGACGCGCACCGTGCCGTAAAGGCTTTCATCGACGCCGCCTTCGCGAAGCGCTTGAAAACAGACGTCGAGCAGCGTGTCGTGCAGCTTGTCGAGCCCGACGCGTGCATTCGCCGGTCCGGCCTTGCCGGACCCCAAAACGCGGCCATCTTGGTCGACCAGCCTCGACTTGCTCGCCGTTCCGCCGGCGTCCACGCCAAGGTAGAATGTCATAGGGCCGTCCTTTGCTTGGGCATAGCCGGGCGACCCTTTGGATGGAATCGCCGTCGTCGTCTTGCAATAATTGGTATCTTATTGGTATTTGCAGCCTGTTTGAATGTCCAGCACCAAATGGCGCTTTGCGGATTTGCCTTATCGCCCAAGTCGTTTGGAGGTGCGACCTTCGCAGGCCGCTGCCTCGCGCCGATATGCGCTCCATTGAGGCCGCGCCCGAACAGGAGAGGTTTTGCCGGGCCGTTGGGCAGGATCAATTGATCGTTCGGCGACTATAGTACTTCAGCAGAAGTACAATAGGTGCGTAGCCAGCGTCTTTTTTAGGAGACATTTCATCGTGACTGCGCCCTTGAATGCTCCAAAGACACATTTGTGTGCCGACAGGATTCGATACTCGCGGGGCTGGGGCCAAGGCCTGTTTCTGGCATTGGGAGCTCTGGCGCTGCCCGTCGCCGCCGCGGGCACGTCCCCGACCGCTCCGGAGCATTTGCCGCCAACAACTGAATGCGCCGCTGAAGCGGCTCGCGTCGTCGAGGACTATGTCGAAGCGCAAAACCGTCTCGACACGAGTCGAATGGCGCGTTTGATGGATCCTGACTATGTGGAGATTTCGCCGCTCGGCGCGCTGGACGACCGTTCGGCTGTACTGGGATTTTACAGCGATCCAAACGCATCGCGCCAAGACATAGCGCTCGAGGTCGACACGCAACGCGCTTTGGATGCCGGCTGCACAATTATCGCATCGCTGGTGTTGAAGGGGGCCACTGGAGAGCGGCGGCTCAGAGTAACATATACGCTGCGCCGCGCGGCGGGCACATGGCGCATTGCTGTCGTTCAATATACTGCAGTCCGGCCAAAGTGATATAGGTCGCGTCGGTTTGTGCGTTGCCTTGCTATCCCAATCCGATGAGATCGGGGCGATCCACCGGACGATGATATACGACGGCGAATCGGTCGGGTCTGGTTACCCGCCAGCAGCAGGAAAATTTCCTGGCGTCGTTCGGCCATCGCGAAATACGTCGCTCGGCGACGCAAACGGGGCCGCGCTTCCGCCAAAAGCTGAAGGCATCCGCGCAACGATTTTGCATGGGAAGACAGAAGGTTGAGAGGCGATGCGCGAAGCTCACCGAGCGTGCGGAAAGATGCACGTCTCTCTCGGTACCTAAATGGCCGCGAAAGAGTTGAATTCAAGGATTGGCGAGAAAAAACTTCGTGATATTTTTCAATGGCTTATTTGCCATGGAGAAAAATTTTGATCCAGAAGACTTCGACCGGCGCGCCAATCCGTTCGTCCGATGAGGACGCCCGGCTATACCAAGTCGCTATCGTCGGCGGCGGCCCGACCGGGCTTATGCTGGCATATGAACTGGCTCTGGCTGGTGTTGATGCCGCGATCGTCGAGCGGCGCGAAACACAGGAGCTCATCGGCATGCGCGCGGGCGGCCTCCACATGCGGACGCTTGAGGTGCTCGACCAGCGCGGCCTAGGGGACCGCTTCGTTGCTGAGGGAGAGCGTTTCCAGATGGCGCCCTTTCATGACGTAATGCTTGATGTGAGTGACACGCCGACGCGGCGAAATTATTTCCTGGCTTTACCGCAGAAGCGGTTCGAGGCGATGCTGGCCGATCGCGTTGCCGAGCTGGGGGTGCCGTTTTATCGCGGCTGCGAGCTGAGCGATTTTTCGCAGAGCGAGGAGGCGGTCGAGACAAGACTTGCCGACGGCAGGCAGTTGCGATCGACATATCTCGTCGGATGCGACGGCGCGCGGAGTGCCGTGCGCAAGCTGGCCGGCATCGAGTTTGCGGGGTGGGAGCCCACGAAGAGCTGGCTGATTGCCGAGGCCCAATGGCGCGAGGAACCCAAATGGGGTCTCGCGCACGACGCTCACGGCACGCACGCGCTCGGCCAGATGGACGAAGCCGGCAAGGTCCGTATCGTGCTCGTCGAGCGCGCGCTCAATCGCGGCGACGAACCTGCGCTGGATGAAGTGAAAACGCGTCTCGTCGAAGTCTACGGCACCGACTTCGGAATCCACGACGCGACCTGGATTTCACGCTTTAACGACCGGTGCCGACAGGCCGTCGCCTATCGGCAAGGCCGCGTCCTCCTCGCTGGCGACGCGGCGCACATCCACCCGCCGATGGGCGGTCAGGGCCTCAATATGGGTGTGCAGGATGCGATCAATCTGGGATGGAAGCTGGCGCAAGTCCTGCAGGGCGTATCGCCCGACACGCTGCTCGACACCTATCAGGCCGAACGTCATCCGGTCGCCGATCGCGTGCTGCGCAATGCGATGGCCGATGTCGCGCTGCAGCGGCGCGATCCGCGCAGCGTGGCGCTTGGGGAAAGAATGGCGGAACTGGCAGTAATGGAGGCGCCACGCAAATTTCTTGTCGCGGATCGGTCTGGCCTCGCGATAAAATATGACCTTGAAAATGATCATCCGCTGGTCGGACGCCGTATTCCCGATCTTGATATTGTGGTCGGGGGCGAGAAGCGACGGATCTACGATTATCTCCACCGCGCGCGACCGGTCCTTTTCTCCTTTGCTGGCGGGGCGGACCCCGTCCTGGTGCCGGGCAGCGACCGCGTTCAGCGGGTCTCGGCGCTCTGCGATGCACCGTGGGATCTGCCGGTGATCGGCCGCGTGCCGACGCCCGACGCGGTCCTGCTACGTCCGGACGGCTACGTTGCGTGGGCGGGGAGCCTCGATGACGAGCGGCTGCGCGATGCAATGGGCTTTTGGTTCGGAGGCATTGCGGCGTAGCATGTTGCCCCAGCACGGCCTGGTTGCCCGGGAAGGACATTTTTCCCGGCCCGCAAATGACAGCGGGAATGGGGATGAAGCAGGTGGATGGTAACGCAATGAAGAAAATATCCGTGGGCAGACCGGCGCGATGAGCGGTGACCGGCCCGTCCTTTACACGCGCCGGCTCGTGGTTGCGCCTTCTGTTCCGGAGGACCGTGACGATTTCATCGCGCTGGAACGCGACGCCGACGTGATGCGCTACCTCAACGGCGGCGCCGTGGATCATTCCGTCACCGACCCCTTAGAGGCTCCGTTTCTTATGCTCAGGGGTGGCGAGCCGGACGTCTGGTCGATCCGTCTCCGCCATAGTGGCGCCTTCGTGGGATGGCTGTCACTTCGGCCTGTCGACAACGGGCAGGCGGAGCTCGGTTATCGGCTTTGCAAAAGCGCGTGGGGGCAGGGGCTGGCGACTGAAAGCGCTGGCGCGCTCGTCGCCTGGGGGTTGGAACGCGCCGGATATGGGCGGATTACTGCGCAGACGATGGCCGTGAACCAGGCTTCGCGCCGCGCCATGGAAAAGATCGGTATGCGCTACATAAGAACCGAATATGCCGAATATGCCGATCCGATCGCCGGATCTGAGCAAGGGGAGGTTATTTACGAGGTAGTTTCGGGCTGAAATCAACCTTTGCTCGGCAATGGCGGCGAGGCGGGCGCCACAGGGCAACCCAAAGCTTCGAACGCCTGTTTTGTGTAATAGCGACCCTGCGGCAAATAATCGCCCAGTTGCAGCGGATCGCCCGAGGCGCCGAGCGACTGGATCGATAGGGTGAAACCTGGCGCCGGCAGCATGTGGCGATAAATCAGCGCGCCGGGTCCGGACGAGGGCGCGGGAAGCCATGTAATGCCGCAGGAAGCGACCGCATTCGCGGGCCGGTCGTCGGGCCGCGTCATGACGATCCGGAAATGGCCGCGGTTGTCGAGCGGCACAAACTCATCGACAGCGCAGTCAATCACCGCCGTGGTCATCCGGCTCGAGCAAAAGGACCAGTAACGCAGCTCTCCGCTTGCCATCACCGATTGCCCGGAAAAGCTTCGCGGCGCCGAAGGGGCCCGCCCATCGAATGCCAGAACCGCTCCCTGCTTCGGATCAAATGCGGTGTAGATATAGGCGTTGTCGATATTCTCGCCCAATCCATCGGGGGTGAAAATGGACCAGGTGAGCGGCGGCATGTCCGCGAACCTTCGCGCAAGGAACAGGCTGAAAAGGCGTTCCAGGCGGTCGGCTGCGGGCGTCGCCGTGCGCTGGCTGCAAGGCTGGATGATCCGGCTGCGTCCGTCGCGCTCGACGAGTTCGATCGCCGGCAGCGCGATATCCGACCATGCGACGCCTTCGTCCGGCTGATAGACGCGGAGCGTGATGCGCACGGGTTCGTCGGACGCACCCGCGCCGGTGGGGCGGGCGTAAAGAGTGTTGGCTGTCGGCTTTCTTTGCGGCTTGACGTCGTGGATCACTGACACCGTGAAGCCGCGCTGCGCCGCGTCCCTGCGCGCCCCCGCGATAAACGGGTTCGTGGATCCGGCATCGGGCTGAATATCGACATCGGTCAGATGGTCGATGGTCCGGCGCCGCGCGTCATAGGTGACGATCGACATGTAACGCGCATGGGGGAATGTGCCGCGCAAACGAAGGCCGGCTCCCGCCGGAACCATAATATCGCTCGACCAATAGGCGGCGGCGGAATCGATGAAAAGCAGGTTGAGACCGCCGCCCGTTACTGACATTTGCGAGTTCCATGCACACGTGCCGACTTCTGACGCCGGTTCGGGAACCGGGCCTTGCGCCACGGCGGCCATCGACGAAGAAAGCCACACGGCGGCAAGCGCGGCCGCGACAAACCGGGCGCTGTACAGACACGCACCGGATCCAGCCTTCGCCCGCGCGTTTCCAGGACTGTCGGGGCTTGTCCGTCGCGCCAGCGGATAGCGAGCGAACGCAGGGCACTTCGGCATTGGCGGGAGCCTTTCTGTTATCGACCCGCTGCACCTTGCGCATAATTGTAACCCGTCTTCGACGGCGACATGCCAGAACGAAACAGAGTGTAACGTTGCGGGGCTGCATTCGCGTACGATCGGCTAACGGTAGGCTGAAACAATCCAGGTCAACTCGCATGCATCCCGCCGAGCATTCTCATTTGACCGCATCGCCGATCGCGATCGTAGAGAAGGCGACACTCGAGAGCGTAGAAAGGAGGCGCTGCAAATCGGCTCCCAGCGCGGTCGATACATAGAGGAGATCGTCGTCGCGGATCGCGAAGTCCTGGGCCGCAAAAAAGCTGGCGGGATCGCGCAAATTCAGCCGGTAGATCACCGGAATCCGTCCGTCCTCCAGGCGTCGGGCATCCTGCGCGAGCGCGGGGTCGAGGGCGGCCGGATCTTCCAGACGAAAGACGAATACGCCGCCGATATCCGCCATGTCCACGCGCAGCCCGCCGATGCGGCCCAGCGCCTGCGCCAAAGTCAATCCGGCCCCCTCGAAGGGAACTTCGGCGTTCTGCGAAACCGCTCCCAGCGCAACGAAACTGTACGGCTGGAACGTGACGGTGACGATGTCATCCGGCTGAACGCGGATATTCTGCGCGGGATCGCGAATGATCGCGTCGAGCGCCATCGATGTGACCACGCCGCCACGCGAAAGCTGGATCGTCGTCTTGCTGACCGGCTGGCGCGGGCCGCCTGCCGACGCCAGAATGTCGAGCAGCCGTTCGCCCTTTGCGGTGATGGGAACGCGTCGGCTCGCCCCGACTTCGCCGACGATCGTTGCGTTGCGCGCTTCGTTTTGGACCAACCGGGCGACGGCCTGCGGCTGATGCGCGCGTCCGGCCAGCCGGGCGACGATCGCGCGCTCCACGTCTGCCGTCGTCCGGCCGGCAACCTCGATCGTGCCGGCGAATGGAATGTTGATCGTGCCCGCGTCGCCGACCATCTGCTGCGGAATGGTCACGCCTTGCGCAGGCGTCGTGGCAAGTGTGCCCGGCGGAGCGCTATTGCCGAACAGGACGGCGGGCGGCGCTTCCCATATTGTGACGTCGAGGACGTCGCCGCGGCCGATCACCGTGCCGACAGGCGGGCGGTCGCCAAAAACGCCCGCCAGACTTTGCGACCGCGCGAAACTGCTCGCGCGCTTGACCGCCTGATCGTCCAGATCGACGACGACGATCCCGCTGCCGGCATAGTCGTTGCCTCCCGCGTTGCGAACGGCAGATGTGGACGGGCCGACGTTACCGAGCGAGGAACAGGCAGCCAACGGCGCCGCAAGGAGCACCGCGCCGACCAGACACCGGAGCGTCGTCAGCGGGGATTTTTCATTCGTCATGTCAAAATATCCATCGAGATGTTCGATCAAAAGCGCTGATACAGCGCGCGCAGCCGATCGCGGTACGCCGCAGTCGAGAAGCGGGCGGCCTGCGCCAACCCCTGCCGGGTCAGCTCGGCGCGCAGGTCGGCGTCGGCATCGATGCGGCGGATGGCATTGGTCAGCGCGGCCGTGTCATACGGGTCGATCATCAGCGCCGCATCGCCGGCAATCTCGGGCAGTGAGGCGGTGTTCGAGCAGATGACCGGCGTGCCGAGCATCATCGCTTCCAGCACGGGAAGCCCGAACCCCTCGTAAAGCGATGGAAACAGGGCCGCCCGCGCACCGCGGATCAGGCTGACGAGCAGGGGGAACGGGGCGTAGGGCAATTGGATCACCCGCTTGCCCGAATTCGCCCCGCGATTACGGCCGCGCGCTTCGGTGATTCCGTTCAGCAGTCGCAGTTCGCCTTCGGATTTCCACGCCTGTGCACCGACGATGACCAGCGGACCGTCGACCTTGCTGACCAGATAGGCTTCAATCATCCGGCCGATATTTTTCTTGGGTTCGATGGAGCCCCAGAACAGATAATAGTTTTTGTAATCGACCGGGACCAGACCCTCGACTTCGCGCGCCACTTGTTCGTCGGACTTGTCTCGCAAGGCGGCGGGGATTTCGACCGACTGATAGGTGTTGGTGATCCGGTCGGGAACGATGCCGAGAATCTCGATCAAATCGCGTTTCGAACTTTCGGATACGGTGACGATGTGATCGGCGGTGCGTTCCAGCTTGCGTAGCAGTGCGAGATAATGCCGCTTGTGGTCGAGCGTCGTATAGGGCAGCCGCAAAGGCACGATGTCATGAAAGGTGTAAATGTTCGGCACCCCCTTCACCCGGATCGGCAGCGGGTAGGTCCAGTGCGCCAGATCGGGCTTTTGAGGCAGATCGACATGGCTGAGCCGCCCCCATATCTTGAAGCCCGCCTGCGACCGTCTGAACACGTCAGCCGCATTGACGATCATATTGTAGCGCGGGAGGCGCGCGTCGAACGTTCGCGAAATGACCTGGCCCGTGATCGGCACTTCGACGGCACTGTAACCCAACGGAGCGCGAAGCCCGTGGAAGGCCTGTCCTGCGATATCGAGCATCCCGCCCCGACAGGGCGACGCGCCGTCGAAGAAGGAAATCTCGCGCAGCAGCGGATCTCGGGACATTGCCGCAGGATTGCCGTAGAGCACCGAAACCGAGTGGCCGAGATTATGCACCTCATAGCTGAGGTTCCGGGCATAGGTTGCAACCCCCGTCCCCTTTTCAAGCGCGAGGTTGTAGCCGTCGATCAATATTGTCCTGTTCGCGGTCATGCGGAAACGCAAGCCCCTTTGTCGGGCGCTAGTCGCGCACGCAGCGCCTGTGTTGTGAGGGGCCACTCGGCGAGCGTTTCGCTTGCGATCAGCCGGCACAGGATTTGCTCCGGACGCTTGATCTCGTCGGCATATGCGCCGAGTTCGGCGGTGAACAAGCAGCAGATGCGCCGTATCACGTCCCGGTCGAGCGCCGCACGATCATTGGGCCGCACCGGGGCGCTGGGGGTTTCGCCGCGATGCCGCACCGCGGCGTAGGCGGCAACAAAGCGTTCGTCCGCGATCATCGCCACGACCAACGCGTCGCACGTCGCGCATGTTCGCAATAAATCGAGAACGTCTCGTTCGTCGACGTCGCCGGTCGGCCACAAAAGCTGTGCGAAAGTGTCGACGTCGGGCGCGCCGGGCGGCTGGCTGCCCGCCGGGGCCGGCCGAAGGCCGTGGATGTCGCGCGCGGGTTCGTCGTCATTCTGGCGTGCTGCGACGAAATGGATAAATTCCGCCACTTCGTCTTCGGGCACCCCGAACGCCGCGGCGGTACGATAGGAGATTTCGGCGCGCGCGAACGCGCCCTGTTCCTTTGTGACATGGCCGTGCTGAACCCAGTAGCTGCGCTGATAGGGATAGAGCGACAAGGCGGCGCCATATTCCTGCTCGGCACGGGCCCAGTCCTTGCTGTCACGCGCCCAGTCCCCCTGCTGCACATGGATGCGGAACCGTTCGTCCGCCAACGCCGCGCGCTGCGAGGATTCGATCATCAGGGCGCGATTGACATGGCTTACCACGGGTTTCGCGGCGCCCAACGTGGCGCCGATCACTTCCTTATAGGAGGTATAGGCAGCGTCGAACGCGTCATGCAGTCCCAGCCTGCCGTCGTGCAGCACTGCCCACCGGTTGCAATGATCGCGGATGTAACCGGCGTCGTGCGAGATGATGATCATCGCCCGGTCGCCGCGCTTCTCGAACAGTTCATAATTGCATCGGTCGTGGAAGCGGGCGTCGCCCACAGCACCGATCTCGTCGATCAGGAAGCAGTCGAATTCGATGATCATCGAAATCGCGAACGCCAACCGGGCCCGCATCCCCGAAGAATAGGTGCGAACAGGCTCGCGTAAATAAGGGCCAAGCTCCGCAAACTCCTCGACGAAGGCGAGGTTGCTTTCAAAGTCCTGCTCGTAAATCCGGCTGATGAATCGGATATTGTCGACGCCGGTGAGCATGGGCTGAAAGGCGCCGCCGAAGGCAAGCGGCCACGATACCGACATCCGCCGTTCGATGGTCCCGGACGTCGGGCGCTCGGCGCCGCTTACCAGCCGGATCATCGTCGATTTCCCCGCACCGTTCCGACCGAGCACGCCGAGCCGTTCGCCCTTGCGCAGATCGAAATTCACCTTGTCGAGCACCAGCTTCTCGCCAAAGCGTGTCCGGTAAAATTTGCGAAGATCGCGAACCTCGATCATTCGGGGACCACCCGTTGCGCCACGCGGCGCACCAGCAGCAGCGCGATGAAGCTGAGGACGAGCGTTACCGGTATCAGATAGCCAAGGTCGTAATGCGCCCGCGCCGCAGAGCCGAAATACCCATCACGGACCAGTTCGACGCCGTGGACCATCGGAATATAAAGGACGATTTGCTGTGCAAAAGGCGGCAGGGCGTCGACCATGAATGCCGAGCCGGACAGCGGAAAGATGAGATAGGAAGCCGGGTGCCACAACTTGTCGACCAGCTCGCTCTCGTGTGACAACGCCCCAAGAGCGATTGCCAATGCCGCGCCAAACCAGGCGATGAGCAACCATCCGCCCGCCACTTTCAAAAAATCTTCGGGCGGAGCCAGCCAGCCGATGCTGATAAATGCGATGCTCAATACGGTGAAGGAAATCGTCGCCCCGCCGAACTCCAGCAACAGGCGTGCGATGTAGATGTCGAGCACCTTGATGTTGCGGTGATACATCAGCGCCAGATTGGCCCAGAGCGCGCCGATGCAGCGGCCGGGCATGTTGCGCCATAGAAGGACGCTGGAATAGCCGGTGAGCGCGAAGGCGACGATCGGCAGATCGCTGCCATGCACGGATTTGGTCGCCGTCCACAGCGCCGCGACCCCAAGCGTAAAAAGCATCGGCTCCACAAACAGCCACAGGAAGCCGATATTGTGGCGGCCGTAGCGTGTGAGCATTTCCCGGATCAGCAGCGCGCCAAGCACACGCAGCTGAACGCTCCCGCTTTGGCGGAGCGAGGAGGGGTTCAGGATCGTCGCCATCAGTCGCGATGCTCGCGAATGCCAACGATCAGCATCGACAGCACACCCCAGGCGAGCAAACCGAGGACGAAGGTGGCGATGATATTCCACACCCTGCGTGGCCGGGTGGCGTAGTCGGGCAGGCTGGGGTCGGCGATCCGTTCGATATAGGCGCGCTTGCGCCTGCTTTCCGCCTGCGCTTCCTGAAGCGAGGCCAGGGCGGTCGTGAGCAGCTTGTTTGCGGCCTCCGCATCGAATTGCAGCTCCTGATAGCGCGCCGCCACGGTCGAGAGCGAGCGGCTGCCGCCCGCGATGTCGCGTTTCTGCCGGTCTATTTCGCGCTCCAGCGAACGGACCTGTGCGCGCAGGAACGGAAGCTGGGATGCCTTGGGGGTATAGGTTTCGAACTGAAGCAGCTGCGTGCGCGCCGCGATCAGTTCGTCCTGAACCTTGGCGATCATCTGAAGGTCGGTTTCAGCCTGAAGTTCGGGGTCGATGATGCCCTGTTCATTGCGGAACCGGGACAGGACCAATGCCGCGCTGCGGGCCGACGTTTCGGCTTGCGCGACTTCCTCCCTTGCGATGGCGATCGCGTCGGCCTGGGCGCGCTTCGACAGGCTGTTGACCAGATCTTCGGCGCGGTCGAGCAGCCGCGCGTTGATCTGCCGCGCCTCGCGCGGGGTGAAAGCGGTGACGGTGAGCTGGATGACCTTGCTGTTCGTGCCCTCCGCAACCCCCAGCTTACCCTGGAAATAGCGGTAGAGCTGTTCGCGGGTATCGCCAAAAACGCCGCCGAAGCGGTCGAGCCAGAAGATGGCAGGGCTGCCGTATGCGCGCGTGACCAGTCCGTCGCGGTCAACTTCGGCAAGCGCGCGGCGCGATTGAAGATATTCGACAACCGCATTGCTCTCGTCGCTGCCGCCCGTGCCGAGGCTACCTCCGGTCAGGACAAGGCTGAGCGGCGAAGCCTCGCCCTTGTTGGCGCCGCGCACCACGAAGCGCGCTTCGGACGTATAGACGTCGTTCGCAAGGAATCCGAAGTAGAAGAAAGCGATGATCGTCGGCACAATGACGACCCCCACGAACAGTCGGTTCACGGATTTGAGACGCTCGATCACGGGTAATTTTCCATCGCTTCAAAGGGCTGTTGAGGTTGGCCGGAACCGGCGCCCAGAGACTGTTTCTCCATCATGGCTGTCGACGCACCGTTTGACGGTCGATGCGCAAGCGCCAGCTTCGCCCCTCCGCCGGCCGGATCGCGCCTTTCGCGTAAGGCGGCGAGCCAGGTTTCGACCGCAGCGAAATGATCGTCCCAGACCGGCGCGCGATAATGATCCAGCAAACGCCGCTGCCGCTGCCGCTCGCCCCCGGGGTCGGCGAAGCCGGCGATCGCGCGGACCCACGCGGCGGGATCGGCGGGGTCGAGCAGACAGGGGATTCCTTGCCCGATTTCGTGAAAGCAGAACAGGTCGCTGGCAATGACCGGCGTTCCCATCGTCAACCCTTCGACCATGGGCAGACCAAATCCTTCGGCGAGCGTCGGCATCAGTAAAGCCTGCGCACCGGCGATCCAGTCGCCGACTTGGTCATCGTCGCAACGCGTGAGCAACGTGACATATCGACGCAAGGCGGGATTCCGCTTCAACATCGTGCGCACGGCGGACGATCCGGCCCCCCACTGCCCGATAATGACGAGCCTCGGCGCGGTGGCACCCAAATCGGCGATCAGACGAAGCCACACGTCGAGCAGAAGACGGTGATTCTTGCGTTCTTCGATGGTGCCGAGGCAAAGAAAATAGGGTTGGCTGCGGGCTTGGGGGTTGTCGCGCTTGCCGAACGCGCTGATTGCAAGCGGAGCGATGGTCAGCGGCGGAAGCGGCAAGGCTTCGGTGTGCGCAAAGGCCCGAAGGTCATGGGCCGTCGATTTCGAGTTCACCACGATCCCGCTGGCCGTTTTCAGGGCGTTCACCACCCGGCCGCGATGCCGCGCGACCGCGCGGGGACGACAATATTGCGCATGGGTGATGGGGATCAGGTCGTGAATGAAATAGACCGCCCGCAGGCGGCATTCGCGCACCCACCGGCTGTGGCCGGGCAAATCGAAATCGGTGTGGCTGACATTGAGGTAAATCGCGCCGCTGCCGTTCTTCTGCGCCTGCCCCGCGAGCCATGCCCGCACCGCAAAGGCGGCGATCTTTTGACGCGATGCTCCGCCCGTATCGGCGAGCATCGCAAACAGCTCGTCCGAGTGCCGGACGCTTAGGATACGAAACACGCCGCGGTGCTGGACCACGGCCTGCGCGCGTGGGCCGAAATGGCGGAGATATGCGTCGCACACGCGGTCGATCCCGGTCGGGGATTTGCCGGCCCAGCGCGTCGCGATCATGCGTGTCGTTTCGAATAGAAACGGCCTCTCGATCATCCGACCAGCCTTTGTTCGCACGCGGCGGCGGGGACGACATCGGCGTCGAACAGCTGGGGCAGCCGGGTCGGGACTTCGGTTTGTGCCAGCGCATAGGCCCGCGGATCATCGACATCGATCCACCAGCTTGCGCCAATATCCATCGTCGCCGCGCGCCCCTGATCGGCCAGCCGCTGCATTCCGTCGGACAGCGAGCCGGGGCGGCCGTCGGCTATCGCCTCCGCAATCGCGCGAGCAAGCGCGGGCGTGGCAACGAAGGCGCCGCAGTCGACGGCGCAATAGGACGTGATCTCCTTGCCGATAGCCACGATGCCGCCGCGATCGTCCAGATCGACCCAGGTGGCGTCGCCTGGATCGATCAGGCTTCCGTCGGTCCGCCGGTCGATCGCCAGCGTGACCCCGTCGCTCGGCGCGCCGTTTGCAAGCAGGTCAAGCAAAATGGGGTCGGCAAAAATGTGATCGGCCATCAACAACAGATAATTTCCGCCGATCTGCGACGCCCCGGCCATCACCGAATAACCGTTGGGCAGCCGCCAGTCGTCGACCCGCTGCGGCACGACCGGAATGCCCGCCCTGGCCGAAATCGCCGGCAAGGCCGCTTCGACGGCGTCGGCGTGGTATCCGGTCGTCACGACGGCGCGCCGCACACCCGCGCGCGCAGCCTGAAGGACACCGATCTCGATGAGCGTCATGCCATGGATCGGCGCGAGCGGCTTCGCATCGGCAACCGAGCGAAGCCTGCTGCCGGCGCCGGCGGCGATGATCAGCGCGTCCATGCCGACGGCGCTCCCGATGCTGAATGGCGAAAAATGGCGATCACGCCGCTTACTCGGCCGCGATCGCGTCTTCGATCAGATAGGCGTCCAGCATCCGGCTGGCGGCTTCCTCGTTCATTTGCTGCGGTGGGTGCTTGCAATAATAGGCCGACGGAACGGTCAGAACGCCGCTTTCGCCGCGATCTATGGCCGTCTTGCAGAAACGGATCGCATCCATCACGCAGGCCGCCGCATTCGGGCTGTCCTCGACCGACAGCCGCAGTTCCAGATTGAGCGGCACGCCGCCCCATTGCGCGCCTTCAAGCCGGAGGAAGCAAAGCTTGTTATCCTTTTGCCAAGGAACATATTCGGACGGGCCGATCAGGATATTCTCGTCCTCCAGCCGTTCGGCGAGCGCCGCCTGCACCGCTTCGGTCTTGGAGGTTTTTTTGCTTGTCAGCCGTTCGCGGTCGAGCATGTTCATGAAATCGGTATTGCCGCCGGTGTTGAGCTGATACGTGCGTTCGACCGTCACGCCGCGGGCGGTGAACAGGCTCGACAGGGTGCGATGTACGACGGTGGCGCCAACCTGCGCCTTGATGTCGTCGCCAATGATCGCAAGTCCGCGATCACGAAAGCGGGCTTCCCACTGCGGATTGCTCGCGATGAACACCGGCATGCAGTTCACCACGCCGACGCCCGCTTCGAGAGCGCACTCCATATAGAATTCGGTCGCCTCCTGCGAACCCACGGGCAGAAAGTTCAGCAATATATGCGCGCCCGATTCCCGCAACGCCGCCACAATATCCTCGTGCGTTGCCTCTGGGCCATCGGCAACAATAAAACCGCGCGGTCCGGCGCCCGTCATGTGCGCAGCCACGCCGTCGAGGACACAGCCGCGGATGACCTTCGCCCCCGTTCGCTTGACGTCCGCGTGGAAGACGGTGGTATTATTGGGAGCAGCAAAGATCGCGTCGGCAAGATCGAGGCCGACCTTGCGCGCGTCCACGTCGATGCCGAGCACAAAATCGACATCGCCGGCCCCGTAGCCGCCGATTTTCGGCTGAATCAGTCCGCGCGTCGAGCTGGTGCTTGCATAGAATGATGCGCCTTGCACCAGCGAGCTGGCGCAGTTGCCGATTCCTACCACCGCAACTTTGATTGCTTCCATCAATATTCTCTCTTTTTCGACAGACATCTTGGCCAGCTCACTGCTTTCATCGGCCAAAGATGATATCCCTGCCTCCGTTCGCGGTTACTGATCTCTCCGACTTAACGGAGTCGCCCGCCAACAGCCTTGGCACCGCCGCGTGAAAATTTTTACGGGCAGTAGCTTGCCGCTCCGTCTTACAAAGAGTCGCGACTTTTCAGGGCAGCGTCGCCGCCCGGACGGTGGTTTTTTCGCAGTTGGAGCGGAGTTGAAGTGAGCCAGCGAAACGATCACGACCGGGCCACCATCTGCATCGATTGCCGCTATCTCGGCCCGCGTCCCAGCGGCATCGCGGAAACCGTCCGCGCGCTCGTGGACTTTGTCCCGGATCTCGCGCCCGACCTTGATTTTCTTTTCCTGCGATCCCCCGCCCACGACCGCCGACTGAGCGACGCCGCCAACGTGCGGGAAATTGCGGTGCCTGCGGCGGCCAACGGCCCCGCGACGATGTGGTGGCTGCCGCGCGTGGTCGATTTATCGGGCGTGAACCTGTTTCACGCCACCTTCAATATCATGCCAGCGGGGCTCGGTATGCCCTGTGTCACGACGGTGCACGATCTCATGTGGCTTACCCATCCGCACTGGTGCAATGCGCGTCCCCACGGCCGGCCGCAGGCGTTGTTTCACGCCCATGGCATCAAGCGGGCGCTGCGCAGTGCCGCGGCGATCGCCACGGTCAGCGAAGCGAGCCGGGCCGAGATTGTATCTCGTTTCCCGGCGGCTGCGGGCCGTACCTTCGTCACGCTGTCAGGGGTTTCCTCCGACTTTCGCCCGGCGCGGCGCGATGCGGCGCAGCTCGGTCAACTTGGCGTCCGGACCGGCAGGCCATTCGTGCTGACGGTCGGACAATATGCCCCCTATAAGAACCACGAAGGCGCTGTGCGCGCTTTCGCCATCGCCTTTGCCGATCGACCCGACATCGACCTGATCCTCGTCCAGCGGATGGGCAGGCGCGCGCATCGTTTGCTGCGGCTCGCCGAAGCGCTCGGGATCGGACGCCGCGTGCGCTTGTTGCGTTCGGTGAGCCGGCAAGATCTCGTGCAACTCTATTCGGCGGCAGCTGCCTTGCTGCACCCTTCTTTCTGCGAAGGGTTTGGCAATCCGCTGGCAGAGGCGATGGCTTGCGGGTGCCCCGTCGTCACCAGCAACCTTTCTGCGATGCCCGAAGTGACCGGCGGCGCTGCGCTGTTGGCGCCCCCCGACGATCCGCATGCAATCGCTGCTTCCTTGCGCAAGGCCGTCACGGACCCGAAGCAGGCAGAAACGATGCGCGGGGCGGGGCTGGCGCGCGCGGCCCAGCTGAGCTGGCGCACGTTCGCGGCCGATACGCTTGCGATCTATCGCCGTGTGCTGGCTGCCGCATGATGCAATTCGGCGATCAGGCGCGAAGTCGATCGGTTGGCGACGCGGATCGAGCGCAGAAGCGCGAGGTTCAGGACCGTCGCTTCATACAGAAAGAAATAGAGCGGCGATCCTGCCAGCATCGAAAGGCCGAGCGCGATGGTGCGGTAGTTGGCACCGAGCGGCGCGAGCGCGGCCAGCATGGGTTTCGAAATTCGCCCGACAATTTCTTGGGTTCGCACCAGTTGCTGGGGATTTCCGCTCGCTTCGGCGACCGCCTTGTCGGCGGTGGCGGCATGGGGTGCAATTTTCTGCGCCAGCAGCAGATAAGCGGCGCCAAACCTCATGCCCGCCGCCGTGCCGACGCCTTCGCCCTGGATGGATCGGAGCCAGGGCGTTCCATAGCGCCACCATTGATATTGCCGACGCTGAACTTCGTAATGGTTGGCCTGCACGATCCGGCTCATCCCGGCACCGACCACGGGCAGCCAGGCGATCGGTCCGATGTCGTCCTGAAGAAGCCAGCCGAGGATCAGGTAAAGAATGATGTGGCTGGCATAATCGCAGATTCCGTCGACCAACTCGCCTCGGGGGCTGGCGCGATCGGTCAGCCGCGCGAGATCGCCATCGGCGCCGTCGATCACATGCCAGGCCAGATGAAGAGCCAGGCCTGCCAGAGCCAAGCCGGGCTGCGCATAGGCGAGCCCCGCGGCGACGACGATCATCCCGCCCGCAACCGACACCATATTCGGCGTGACTGGCGTGCGCGCGAGCAGCAGTGCCAGACGCCGCGCCAGCGGATGAAAGACATGGAAATTCAGGGCATCCTGCAATTCGCGCGGACGTCCGGCTTTCACGTTCAAAGCCGACGCGGTCGGCGGGCGACGGTTCGATCGGGTATCCAATATCATCCTTCGGCCTGCTCGCTGCATTGCAGCCCCTCTTCGCCTTCCGCCGTACAGCGGCGGGAGGCTCGCACCAATGACGAGATCAAACCAGTATGACATTGATCGCACTTCATTTCGCGCACGAGGCCACGGCAAATTGCCTGGTCGCAGGCATTCCTGCGGCGGCGCGCGCCGTCCATCAGGTTGCACTGGCGGCACAGGAAGGGGCGGCGATCGATTGCTGTGTCGTTGCGGTCGCCGGGGGATGGGTGCCGAGCCCGTGGTGCCGGGCGGAACTCGCGCGGCTCGCACCGTCGTTGAGAGTCGAATGGACCGACAGCGATGCCTTGAGTGCCGCCGCCGACGTGCGGCATTTTCGCGGAGAAGATTTACTTCCCGCGCGCACGATCCTGGATCTGTCTCGCGCGACCACGGGCGCGCGGACGGTTTTCCCTGCTCAGAAAATGATGCTCGATGATATGCTGCGCGAACTGCGGGACAAGGGCGACGCGATCATCGCCGCCACCGCCAAGCCCGGCGACGGGATCGTCTCGCGCTATATCAACCGCCCGGTTTCGCGCCTGATCAGTCGCGCATGGCTCCGGGCATCGGGGGTGAAGCCTATCCATGCGACCATCGTGGCCGCGATGCTCGGCCTGGTAATGGCTTTATGCTTGTTTGCGGGTGGCGAGATCGGACTGGTGATCGGAGCGGTGCTGTTCCAGCTCGCATCGATCGTGGACGGTGTCGACGGCGAGATCGCACGCGCCACCTATCGCTCTTCGCCTCGCGGCGCGATGCTCGACAGCATGACCGACGCGGCAACGAACCTGTCGTTCTTCGCCGGCCTCTGCTTCAATCTCTGGCAGCAGGGACAAGTGTACGGAGCAGCGGCCGGAGCCGCAGGCTTGGTGCTTCTGGCCGTCGGCCTGTTCCTGATCGGCCGACGAGCGCATGTTTCGGGGCGCGCGTTTACGTTCGACGCGGTCAAGGAGCGCTTCGGCGCCAATCCCTCAAGGTTGAAGCAGTGGCTCACATGGCTGACCATGCGCGATTTCTACGCTGCGGCTGCGGCCATCTGTGTCGTGGCCGGCTTCGCGTCGCAAATGCTGATGCTGTTTGCCGTCGTCGCTGTCGGGTGGTTCATCACATCGATGGCAGTGCTTGGCCGGGCTGGCTATGGACATGAAGCGGCGGCTGCTGGCGTCGTAGATCCGTCCTGACGCTCCCGCCGCCTTGTGCCAGCAGCGGGCATTGCCTCAGACCGTCGCCCCCGCGAAGGCGGAGGCCGCAATCGGCCTTTCGTGCTTCGTTGGCTATTGCTTTTCGTCAGGCGAGATCGCGTTCAGGATTGCCTGCTCAACGGGTGAATAGTCTCCGTCCGGCCGCTCGAGTGAGATGGGTTCACGCGGCATCAGGGGAGGCTGAGCCATGAAGCGTGGCGCCGTTCCCTCATGCCGTTGGGCGGCGTGCACCAGAAACGGATGGCAGAGATACACTGTGCCAGCCCTTCCCACTGCCAATGCTTCCGTCCTGTGCGCTGTTCCCCCGAAGTCTTCGGCGACCAGCTCACGCAACGTCAGGCCCTCCTCTCCTGCGGGAGCGAGTAGCCGCGCCACATCCATGTGCGAACCGACACGAATGCGGGTGGGCGCGTCATCAGCGCCAACATCGGAGAACAGAAAGAGCATCAACAGCGCTCGTCCCTTGCTGCGCACATTGGCACGCCACTCCATGAAGTCCGGATGCTCATATCCGAAGCTTACATCGATGTGCCATCCATCGTCACCGGGGGCATCGGGGGACGGGAAGCGGACGGGAAAAGTGCCCAGGCCGTCGCGAGGGACCCAGCGGCCAGGGCCGACGAGCTGATCGAAAGCCTCCCGCAGTTTCGGTGTGTTGGCTGCCTCCCGAAACGGGGTCTGGCTAAACTGGTCCAGACGCACCACTGGCCGGGTCCATGTCGAACGATCATCCGGGTCGCATCCAGTGGCCTTCCACAGGATTGCACGCGCTTGCTCCGCGGTCTCAGTGCTAAATGCCTCGTCGATACGGACAAAGCCGTCGCGTATGAAAAGCGCGATGTCATCGGCGCTGAGCGCAGGTTCGGGGCGGGATTGCATCGGAAATCTCCAAAAAGGCGTATGTCATCGGGTGGCAGCGGCGCCGGGCGAGTGGAAACCGGCCGTCTGCCTCAGCGGGAAGATGGACGCGATTGAGCGTTCCGAATCTCATCCGCACGCATAATGCCAGCCGCCATAAATTCAATAATAAACAGTGCCTTGTGCACGCTGCCACATGGATTTTATTGAAACCTGATGTGACATTTTGACGACGCGATCACGCTCCGGCTTTCCCGTCCGCGCAAAACTTCTTGGCATTTTTGTTATATATCTATATCAAATAACCATATTTCAGGAAGATGCGGGATTCGGGGATATATGGATGAACAGGCACTGCCACTTGCCGGCATCAGGATCGTTGAATTCTCGCACATGGTGATGGGGCCGGCGGTCGGTGTTGTACTGGCCGATCTGGGCGCAGACGTTATCAAGGTCGAACCGATCGGCGGCGATCAGACGCGGCGCCTGCTGGGATCGGGCGCGGGCTATTTCCCGATGTTCAACCGCAACAAGCGCAGCATCTGCCTGGACCTGAAAAGCGCCAAGGGGCTCGACGCCGCGCGCCGCCTGGCCGGGAATGCGGACATTGTGATCGAAAATTTCCGCCCCGGCACACTCGACCGGCTCGGTCTGGGTTATCAGGCGCTGCGCGCGGTCAACGAACGGCTGATCTACTGTTCGGCGAAGGGCTTTCTTCCCGGCCCCTATGAACATCGCACCGCGCTCGACGAGGTTACGCAGATGATGGGTGGCCTCGCTTACATGACCGGGCCGCCGGGCCGGCCGCTGCGCGCCGGATCGTCGGTCATCGACATCACTGGCGGAATGTTCGGGGTGATCGGCATCCTCGCCGCGCTCGAGCGCCGCCACCGCACGGGGCAGGGGGGCGAGGTCAAATGCTCGCTCTACGAAACCACGGCTTTCCTCGTCGGCCAGCATATGGCGCAAAAGGCGGTGACCGGAAAGGCGGCGGCACCGATGCCGGTGCGGATTTCGGCGTGGGCGATTTACGACGTGTTCGAAACCGCCAACCCCGACGAACAGCTTTTCGTCGGCGTGGTCAGCGACAGCCAGTGGCAGGCCTTTTGCCGCGCATTCGGGTTCGATGCGCTCGCGGCCGACCCCGCCTATGCGACCAACAACCAGCGCGTAATGGCACGCGACACGCTGCTGCCGCTGGTCCGCGCGCGGTTCAAATCGATGTCGCGGTCGGATCTGGTGGCAAAGCTTGAAACAATCGGCTTGCCGTTCGCCGCGATCGTGCGGCCCGAAGACCTGTTCAACGATCCGCATCTGGTCGCCGGCAACGGCCTGGTCGATGTCACCATTCCGGGAGGCGAAGCGACGCGCCTTCCGGCGCTACCGATCGCATTCGACGACCAGCGCCCGGCGCTCCGTCACGACATCCCGTCGGTCGATCAGGATGGGGCCGACATTTTGCGCGAAATCGGCTTTGATGAAGCCGACATCGCCGAACTGACAAGCGCCGCGGTTGCCGGATGACACCGCGAACCGCTTTCGAAAAAATCTGGGCCGATCATCTCGTGGCGGATCTCGGCGACGGCACCGGGCTGCTGCTGATCGACCGCATTCTGCTGCACGAACGCACCGGCGGCGTCGCCTTGAACGGCCTCGCCGACGCAGGCCGCACCGTGACGGCGCCGGGGCAGGTCTTCGCGACGATGGATCATGTCGTCGACACGCGGCCCGGCCGCAACGACGCCACGCTGATGCCCACGGGAACCCGGTTCATTGCGGCAACCCGCGCCGCCGCCCGCGCCGCCGGGCTGACGCTGTTCGATCTGGACGACCCGCGTCAGGGGATCGTCCATGTCATCTCGCCCGAACTGGCAATCGTTCTGCCCGGCCTCACCTTGGTCTGTCCCGACAGCCACACCTGCAGTCAGGGCGCGCTCGGCGCGCTTGCGTGGGGGATCGGCTCGACCGAAGCCGAACATGCGCTGGCGACCAATACGCTGCGCGTCGGCAAGCCCCGGACGATGCGGGTCACTGTCACCGGCCGGCTGGGCAGGGGGGTCACGGCCAAGGATCTGGCGCTGCACCTGCTGGATCGGTTCGGTTCGTCGGGCGCGAAAGGCCACATCGTCGAATATGCCGGCGAAGCGGTCCGCGCGCTCGATGTCGAGGCGCGGCTGACCCTGTGCAACATGGCAACCGAATTCTCGGCATTCAGCGCCTTCATCGCCCCCGACGAGGTGGCGTTCGACTATCTGAAGGGCCGCGCCTACGCGCCGGACGGCGCGGAATGGGATCGCGCCGTCGAGAACTGGCGCGACCTCGTTACCGACCCGGGCGCGGTGTTCGACGCGGAACTGACGGTCGAGGCCGCCGATGTTGCGCCGATGGTGAGCTGGGGCACGAGCCCGCAACAAGCGGTACCGCTGGGCCGCCCGGTGCCGCATCACGACGCGGTCGCGGCCCGCGACACGCGCGAGGCTTATGACCGCGCACTGGACTATATGGGGCTGTCGGCTGGCCAGCCGATCGAGGGGCTGGCGATCGACGCAGCGTTTATCGGATCGTGCACCAACAGCCGCCTGTCCGACCTGCGCCGTGCCGCGGCGATCTTGAAGGGCCGCCGTGTCGCCGATGGCGTGAAGGCGATCTGCGTTCCGGGATCGACGATGGTCAAGACCGCCGCGGAGGCCGAGGGGCTCGACCGCATATTCCGCGATGCGGGGTTCGAATGGCGCGAGTCCGGCTGTTCGATGTGTTTCTTCGCGGGCGGCGAAAGCTTTGGCGCGCAGGAACGCGTCATCAGTTCGACCAACCGCAATTTCGAAAGCCGCCAGGGCCCCGGTACGCGCACCCATCTTGCCTCGCCCGAAACCGTCGCGGCGTCGGCAGTTGCAGGCCGTATCGCCGATCCGCGCAGGATCGGCGCATGACTCCGTTCACCACCCTTACCGCAATTGCCGCGCCGCTGATCCGCGACAATATCGATACTGACGCGATTATCCCCTCACGCGAGATGAAATCGGTGGGCAAGACCGGGCTTGCCGACGGGCTGTTTGCCGGATGGCGCTATATCGGGATCAGCTCGCGCGAACCCGACCCGTCGTTCGTTCTCAACGATCCCCGCTATGCCGGGGCGCAGATATTGCTCGCCGGAGCCAATTTCGGTTGCGGCTCCAGCCGCGAACATGCCGCCTGGGCACTCGCCGAATATGGTTTCCGGGCGATCGTCGCGGCGTCCTTCAATCCGATCTTTCGCGGCAACTGCGTGCGCAACGGCATCGTCCCGGTCGAAATCGACGCGACGCAGATCGACGCCGACGGGCCGATCACGATCGACCTGCCGCACCAGACGCTGACGAGCGCCTCGGGACAGCATATCGCCTTTGCGATCGACGCGGAGGCCAAGGCGATGCTGATCGGCGGGTTGGATGCGATCGACATGACCCTCGCGCGTGCTGCCGAGATTGCGCGCTTTCGTGACGCCGACCGCGCCCGGCGTCCCTGGGCCTATCTTTAGAAGAAGGCGGGCCGCCGAAGCGGCCCGCAGTGTCGCGCCAGGAGTGATGGGCTCTTGCGAGCCTATTCGTGCGGCTCGTATCGTGGCACGTCATAATCATATTTGCGCCACTCGCCGTTGATATATTCGATGCCCGTCTTGTAGCTGCAATCGGTGACATAGGTCGCCCACAGCCGCGTTCCGGTACGCACCAGCGTCCAGCCCCAATTGGCCGTGCCATTGCCGTTTTTCAGGTTGCCATCGCCATCGCGCTCGCCCGGAGGCGCCTGCGCGACGGTACCGTGCCCAACCCCGGCCGCGCGCCAGAAATAGCCGCGCGTCCCGCGCTTGTAGCTGGAAACGCCTTGCTCGACGCATTCTCCGCCATAGACGGCGCGAGTGGGGCCGCGTTCGTCGCTCGTGGCGACGCGGGTACCTTCGGGAATATAATATTCCTCAAAGCTCGGATGGACCTCGGCGCCGCCGCCGAAATTGCCGGGCTTCGAACTCGGCGGAGCCGGAATGCTGGACACAAAGGTCATCCAGGTCATCTCGCCGGTGTCCGGATCCTTGCGCATCAGATTGTGCAGATAGCCGGGGAAGTTGCCGCCGGTGCGATAGGCCGGGAACGGCTCGTCGATATACCAGGCCTCTTTGTATCGGTTCCAGTCGCGGACCCGCGCGTGGGTGCGCGCGCCGCGCTTGCCTTTCGACGCAGCAACGAATTTCGGCGGTCCCTTGAACCATTGCAGCAGCACCGCACCCTGCCGCGACGTCACCTGACCGCGAAACATGCCTGCGGGGATATAGCTGTAGGAATATTTGCTCAGCTTTTCGTCGCCGATGGTCATATCGCCATCGAGCACGACGATCTCGTTATCGACCTCGTCATATCCGGGGGGAAGGCGCCAGCCCGCGGGGACATAGGTGATCTGCGCCACCGCATCCATGCTGGGCGATTGGCTCAGCAATCGGCGATACAGGCCCGGCGCGAAACCCGGCGCGACAAAAGGTTCCCAGCCCACAAACTCGATATTGGGGATGTTGTGCATCAGGCCTGGACGGCCTTCGACCTCATAACCTTTGTCGGGCACCGGAAAGGGCGGCGCCTGACTGACTGTGGGCGGGCCGTAGGATTGGGCGAGCACAGGGGCGGCGAGGGCGGTGAGGCCGGCCGACACGGCCAGGATCAGGCAGGATTGGCGTGACATGTTCATCCTCCCTCTCACTTGGCCTGCGCCGAAGGCTCGGCGCAGGAATCGCTATAGCTTTTCCACGATCCAGGCCCCCTGCGGTAAAGCCACACCGAATAGCTGTCGGAATATTGGCTGAGCCCGCCGTGGGCGATGCCCGCGGGGCGAAAGAAATAGCCGTCCGGGGCGTAGGTTCCGGCCACCTGTCCCTGAGGGAGGCATTCGGCGATCGTCATGTCGCCGGCCAGCATATAGCCTTCTTCCCAGCCCTTGCTGGTGGCCCACAGCGGCAGGTCGCCTTCGCCGCTCATCACCGGGTAACCACCGGGTGCGGTCGCGATCCAGGTCACCTCGCCGGTCGCCGGATCGGACCGGAGCATTTTTACATGCACCGGCGAGTTCGTCATGATCGGTTCGTCGCGGAACTTGGGCAGCACGCTCGGCGTCGTGGTGGGGACGTCGTGATAGCCAATCCCGTCGATCGCGCCGGACTTGGTACCGGGGCGCGACGTCGCGCTCGCGGTATAATCGGGCGCTCCGCTCCAGAAGAACAGGACGGTCGCGCCTTCTTTGGTGCCAAAGCTGTGCGCGGTGCCGGCGGGGTAATAGGCATAGGCATAACGGCCCATCGGCTTGTCGCCGATGCTGATCCCGCCGTCGACCACGAACATCTCCAGATCGGCGCTATGATAGCCGGAGGGTTGCGTCCAACCGGCGGGCAGGGTGACGAGGAGCGTCCGCGCGCCGGTCTTATCGTCGAAGCTCAGCTGCTTGAATTCGACCGGCGGCAGGCCCGTGAAGATCAGCGGGCGCAGGTGCAGGTTGCGCGGCGCGACGAAGCCGACAAATTCACTCGAGCGATCGCGCGACTGGGGGATGCGGATGTCCTGAGCCAGTGCGCCGGTCCCCAGCAGCAACGCGCCGCACAGTAACAGCCCTCTTCGCAGTCTTTTGCTTGTCGGCATTGTCAGCTCCCCTTGTTTCGATGTCATCGGATGATCAGTATCTTGGCCCTGCGCTACGGCTTCACCCGGTATCGCGGCACGTTGTAATCATATTTTTCCCAGCCCTTTCGGGTGTATTCGAGCCCCGTTTTGTAGCTGCAGTCGGTGACATAGGTGGCCCACAGCGACGTTCCCGTCCGTACGAGCGATACCGAATAGCCAGGCGTGACTGGCGACGTACCGTGCGAGCCTCCATGCGCGACGCCGCCGGGGCGCCACCAATAGGTTCCGTTGCCATAGGTGACCGGCGTCTCGCCCTGTTCGAGGCACTCGCCGATCACGGTGTCATGGGTTTTTTCGAGGAAATAATATTCCTCAAAGCTCGGATGCACTTCATAGCCGCCGCCGAAATTGCCCGGCCTGCCGCTCGCGGCCGCGGGGACGCTCGCGCCAAAGCTCATCCAGGTCATCTCGCCCGAATCCGGGTCCTGACGCATCAGCTTGTGGAGCGCGCCGGGAAAGTTGCCGCCGGTGCGATAGGCCGGGAACGGCTCGTCGATATACCAGGGGGCCGCGAAGTGCCGCCAGTCGCGAACGCGGGCGTGTTCGCGGGCGCCCTTCTTGCTCTTGGTCGCGGCAACGAATTTGGGCGCTCCCTTGAACCATTGCAGCAGCACCGCGCCCTGCCGCGACCGCACCGGTCCGCGCACCACGCCCGCGGGAACATAGCTGTAGGAATATTTGCCCAGCTTCTCGTCGCCGATCGCCAGATCGCCGTCGAGCACGAGGATTTCGTTGTCGACCTCGTCATATCCCCTCGGCTGGGTCCACCCCGCGGGGACATAGGTGATCTGCGCGACGGCGCCCATGCTGGGCGACTCGCTCAGGTGGCGGCGCAGCAACCCTTTCGGAAAGCCCGGCGCGGCAAAGGGCTGCCATGCCAGCTTGGTGGTATCGTAATGGAGGACGAATCCCGAGCCGGGCGGGCCGGGGCGACCCTCAACCGCATAGCCGTCGTCGGGCACTGGAAAGGGCGGCCTCTGATCGGTGGACGGCGGTCCCTCGGTCTGCGCCGCTGCGGGCACCAACGCCATCGCGGCGCAGCAGGCCGGCAGGATCGTCCACAATGCGGCACCACGCGATGCCGCGCCGCCGGTCGCTCCCGCTCGGCCCGCCGCCCGCATCAGAAGGAATATCCGACGCGGAACATGACTTGCCGCGGTTCGCCGGGATAACCGGTCACCGCCGGCTGCACCGGGTTGGCGCTCAGCAGTCCGGCGACCAGATAGCGCTTGTTGGCAAGGTTGCGTCCCTCGACCGACAAGCTCCAGTGATCATCGTCGCTGCGCCATCCGACCGAGGCGTTGAAAAGGTCCAGCGGCGCGGTTTGAACCAAGTCGGTCTGGTTGGAGATCGTGTTATATACTTTGGACGTGTGATCCCAGTTGGCGCCGATCGACAGCGAGCCCCAACCATCGGCCAGCGTCGGCGAGTATCGGAAACCAAGGCTGATCTTCGCCTTCGGCAAACCCTTGATTTCGTTCCCCGTACAATCCACCCAGACGCCGAACTGGTTCGCACAGCTGAAGCTCTTGGTATATTTGCCGTCGTTGAACGCCATGTTGCCATAGAGTTCAAGATCGTCGGTCACCCGCAAGTTGGGTTCGAGCTCAAGGCCCCAGACGCGTGCTGCACCGGCGTTGAGCGTCACGATGAAAGCGGCGCCGGGAATGATCGTGCTCAACTGCAGATCGCTGTAATCCGCCACATAGCCCGTTGCATTCAGCCTGAACCCGATGCTGGGGAAGTTCATCTTGGCACCCAGTTCGTAACTGTCGACAAACTCGGCACCATAGGGGGTCGGGACCAGCTGGGCAGTGATCGGATCGCGCGAGTTGAAGCCCCCGCTGCGCGTACCCTTCGTCCAGGAGGCGTAGGTGAAGAGATTGTCGTTGATCTCCCAGTTCACGCCCAGCTTGGGCGTGACCGAGGAAAAGGTGGAGCGCCCCTTCTGCTCGCCTGCCGCCGACCCGATCGTCAGCGCATAATAGTTGGTCGTCTCGCGCGTGTAGCGCAGGCCGCCCAACACGCTGACGCCGCCGCCGATCGTATAGGTCGCCTGAGCGAAGACCGCAGGCGCCTCGACCTTGTTCGCCGCATCGTCAGTCTGCGCGGTGCCCGCCGCACCCTGTTGCGTGCCCTTCTCGGTAAAATAGTAGACGCCGGCAACAGCCTTCAGCCTGTCGCCCGTGTAGATAAGGTTGACCTCCTGCGTGAACCATTCGCTGTCGAACTGCACGCGGCTCGGGTTGGCGACGACCAGTCGTCCGCCGTTGGCAGCGATGCGGGCAGGGGACAGGAAGGTGTCGTTCCCCAGGCTTTCCTGATTCAGTCGGCCGTAGCCGGTGATCGAGCCGATCTCGAGATCGTCGGTGATGGCATAGGTCGCGTTGAGACTGGCACCGCGCTGATAGATGCGCTGATAGAGGTTGGCGAATACTTCGTTGACCGTCAGATCGCGGTCGGGAGTGGCATAGGGGTCGGTCACGCCGATCGGCGCGATCAGCGGAATCGGAATGTTTGCATCCGACCGATCCTGCATCGCATAGCCGGAAAGTTCGAACGTCAGCTCGGGGGTCGGTTCGAACAGCAACTTCAAACGCTGAGCCGAACGGTCGAGATCGCCGATCCGATCATCATATTCGATGCCATAGACGAATCCGTCGCGCTTGCGCAAAAGTCCGCTGGCGGAGAATGACAGTACGTCTTCGATGATCGGCCCGCTGATATAGCCCTTGGCTTCGATCGCCTTGTAGTTGCCAACCGCAATCTGCGCGGCGCCGGTCCAGTCATAGGATGGCCGCTTGGTCACCAGCTTGATCGCGCCGCCCGACGTGTTGCGCCCATAGAGCGTTCCTTGCGGACCGCGCAAGAATTCAACTCGCTCGACATCGAAGAAATCGAAGAAGGAGCCGTTGGGCCGGGGCTGAATGACGTTGTCGATATACACGCCGACCGTGCCGTTCGCGCGAATACCACCCGTTTCGGTCCCGGCGCCGCGCACGACGATCTTCATCTGCGACGACCCCGCCGTTGCCTGCGACAGCGTGATGCCCGGAACCTGATTGGCGATATCGCGAACGTCGCGAACCTGCCGCTCTTCGAGCACGCCCTCGCCCAGCGCCGTCACCGAGATGGGCGTGGTCCGCACGGTACCGCCATAACGCTCGGCGGTGACGACGATTTCCCCCTCGTCGGCATTCTGCGTATCGTCCGCGGTCGTCGGTTCGGTGGCCTCGCTGTCCGGGGCCTCCTGAGCCCAGGCGGGACCGGCCATTGCAGCGGAAGCCAGAAGCGCGGCGAGCAGGAATGCTCGCGTTGTAGGCTGGGACGGATGCGTCATGATTAAACCCCCTGATTATCCATGTGACCCAATCGGCCAATTGTTCCTGGCTCTGCGCGCGGAGCATCGTTCCTGGTTCAAGGTCCGGTTCCGACTCGTGGGAGATGCCCGGCCTCATTTGTTATGCATTCATATCAAATCACGAGTCGGCCCGCTCGGCAAGTAATTTGTTATAGATTTATGATGATTGAGTGATTGAACCTGTCATTTCCGGGACTTGAGCGGCAAGATTCGAATGCGGCGAAGGGCGGGTTCAGGCCAGATCAGCACGCCGATTGACAAGCGCGGCGAGCACGCCCGACAGCGCGAGCGGGATGGCGAAGCACAGGAAGACGATCCATAGCGGCAGCTGCTGTCCAAGCAGGAAACCGCCGAGCAGCGGCCCGATAACCGATCCGCCGCGACCGATACCGATCGCCCAGCCGATCCCCGAACTGCGAATTTCGGTGGGATAGATCTGCGCCGCCAGCGAATAGAAACCGCTGAAACCGCCCTGCACCGCGAGGCCCATGCCGACCGCGACACCCAGCACCGCGACCAGCGGCATCGGCTGGCTGAACACCACCAGCAACACCGCACCGACCATCATATAGCTTCGGATCAGCCAGCCGATGTCGCGTTTGGTTGCCAGCCAGCCGATGCTGGTCGTCCCGATAATCCCGCCGACATTGAAGATCGATCCAGCCCACAGCGAATTGGCTGCGCTGAGCCCGGCCTCCGACGCCAGGCGCGGGATCCAGCTCGTTACGAAATAGAGCACCAGATAGCCCAGAAAGATCGACAGCCACAGGGTGAGCGTCGATTTCCACCGTTCGCCCGCGAACAGATGCCCCAGCTTGGGAACCGCGCTGCGGCTGCGCGGCGGCGGCAGGCTGTCGAGCTGCGGCAAGCGGAGGCGGAGGCGCAGGGCATTGATCTTCGCCAGCGCGCCGGCGGGCTGTCGGTTCTGAAGAAAGTCCAGCGATTCAGGCAGAAAGATGAAAGCGAAGGGCAGCACCACCGCGCTGACCACCGCGGTGCCCAGTAACGTCGCTTGCCAACCGAATTGGGGGATAGACCAGATCGATACGAGGCCGGTCAGCACCGCGCCGATCGGATAGCCTGCCTGGAAAAAGCCGATCGCAACGCTGCGCTTGCCCGGCGGCGCATATTCACTCGCCAAAGCAGCAACGCTGGCGAGCAAAGTGCCGATCCCGAGCCCGGTCAGAAAGCGGAACCCGATAAAGGCAGGGACCGTCTGCACCAGACCCGTGCCGAACGCGCCGACCGTGATGACAATCAGCGCGCCGAGCACGACGGGGCGCCGCCCGATTCCGTCGGCGAGTGGGGCGATCAGGATCGAGCCCAACATCATGCCGACCAGTCCGGCGCTGAAGATCACCCCCAGCACCTCGAAACTGACCCCCCAGTCCTCCGCCATGGCGGGCGCGATGTAGGAGATTATGAGCACGTCCATGCCGTCAAGCATGTTGATCACGGTGCAGATTGCGACCACCATGATCTGGATGGGAGCCCAACCGGCAGCGCCGACCGGTGCTGCTTGAAGGTCGCCTGTCGTGCCGGTTGCCGCCATTCCCATGTCCCCTGCTGCTGCCGCATGGGATATTACGCAGCGATGGCGGGGCGGCAAGTTATTTGTTATAGATTTATAACTTTATAGCATATTTCGTGTTTGCCTTGGCAAACGGCTTTCCACGTGCCGAACTGCTAAGTTATAGGGACGGCGGTAATGCCCGGCGGGCGCCCGGCGATATATGTGCCTTAATCGCGCGAAAGGGATTGGATGATCAGCGGCAACAGGGAATTATCCAGCGTCGATCGCAAGACCGCGGTTCCCCTTTATCATCAGATTTTCGTGCAGCTCCGCGACGAAATAGTTTCGGGCAGCCGCCCGCACGGCTCGCTTGTTCCAACCGAACAGGAATTATCGGACAGCTTCGGCGTATCGCGGATCACCGCGCGCCGCGCGCTGGACGAACTGGCACTGCAGCATTTCGTCGAACGCAAGCGCCGCGTCGGCACGCGCGTCATTTACGACCTCCCGGTGCGGCCGATCGAGGCGGACATCGGCAAGGCCGTTGATTCGCTCGTCACCTTTGGTCGTAAGACCCGGGTGACCGTGCTCGAACTGACGCGGGAGGAGGTGCAGGATCCCGTCGCTTCGCTGCTCGGCGTCGCACCGGGAACGCGTGTCCTGCGTGCGGTGCGCCTGCGCTGGCTCGATGGCGAGCCGCTGGGGTTGACGATTGCCCATGTGCCCGAACCGCTCGGCCTCACGATTACCGAAAAGAGCCTGAAGCAAACTCCGATACTCAATCTCGTTCAGCAATCGGGGCGCGAATTTGGGGATGCGGCGCAGACGATCGCGGCAGTTTCCGCCGACCCGGCGATGGCGGCCGCGCTCAAGATCGACTCAATGGCGCCGTTGCTGCGGATCACGCGCGCGTTTCGCGACAAGGATGGCGAGCCGATGCTGCTGACCCAGGCCTTTTATCGCGCGGATCGGTACCAGATGCGCTTCGACCTGCAATCGAGCACGCTCCACGCCGAAGTCTGAACCGCAAAAAATCGGCGGGGAACTCTTGCCATTTCATCTGCTTCAGTTATTTGTTATATAGATAGTACAAATATGGAGCGTCATCAGTGGCCGATCCGATGGGCGATATCGACATATTGGTGAGCGAGGTCGGTCCGCGCGACGGACTCCAGAGCATTGCCACCATAATGCCGCTGGACGCGAAAAAGGCGTGGATCGACGCAGAGGCTGCCGCTGGCGTCCGCGAGATCGAGGTTGGCAGCTTCGTCCCCGCCAAGCTGCTCCCGCAGCTTGCCGATACCGCCGAACTGGTTGCCCATGCCCGCACCATTCCCGGCCTGACGGTCGCCGTATTGGTGCCCAACGCCAAGGGCGCCGAAGCGGCGATCCGGGCCGGTGCGCACAAGATCACCCTCCCGCTTTCCGTCTCCGAAACGCACAGTTTCGCCAACCTCCGCCGCTCGCACGAGCAGGTTATCGACGAAGCGATCGCCATCGCCAAGTTGATCCGCGCGCTGCCGGCCGCCGATCGACCACATTTTGAAGGAAGCCTGTCGACGGCGTTCGGCTGCACGCTGGAGGGGCCGATTCCCGACGCCCAGATTGCCCGGCTCGCCGCGACGCTGATGGATGCAGGCTGCGACGAGGTCGGGCTGTCGGACACAACGGGCTATGCCGATCCGCGCGCGGTGAAGCATCTCATCCGGCTAGTACGCAGCGTCGTCGGCGACGATGCGCTGACCGGCATCCATCTGCACAACACGCGCGGCCTGGGGCTCGCCAATGCGCTCGCGGCGCTCGAATGCGGACTGACCACGCTCGATGCGTCGCTGGGCGGCCTCGGCGGATGCCCGTTCGCGCCCGGCGCGAGCGGCAACATTGTGACCGAGGATCTGGTATTCATGCTCGAGGCGATGGGTCTGCGCACCGGCATCGACATCGACCGGCTGCTCTCGGTGCGCGAGATTGTCACCGCGGCGCTGCCGGACGAGGAAATATACGGCTTCCTTCCGGATGCGAAACTGCCGCTGGGCTTCAAACCGGCCCATAGCCTGGAGACTGTCGGATGAGCGAGATCGTCGGAACGCGGATGGTCAGCGACGGCAAGACCGCGCGACAAATCTTCGAAGAGGTGATGGCCAATCCCGCCCGCGCCAAGTTCGGCTTCGGCAGCAAGCTCGCTATCGTCAACGTCGATCTCCAGAATGCCTATACGCGGATCGATCGCTACAAGACCGCTTACGAAACCGATCCGCGCCAGATCGAACATATCAATATGATTTCGGCTCTGGCGCGCGCCAAGGGAATGCCGGTAATCTGGACCCATGTTGCCTATGCCGAGGACGCCAGCGACGCCGGCGTATGGGGCACGCGCACCAACACGCCCGACAGCCTGCAGAACATCAAATATGACAGCGACCGCCACGCCTTCGACGAACGCTGCGACATCGCCCCCGGCGACGCGATTTACACCAAGCGGATGCCTTCGCCATTCTTTGAGACCCCCCTCCAGAGTCTCTTGGTGTGGCATAAGGTTGACACGCTCGTCATCACCGGCGGCTCCACCTCTGGCTGCGTCCGCGCCGCCGCGGTGGACAGCCTTAGCCGTGGTTATCGCACGATCGTGCCGATCGAGACCTGCGCCGATAAGCATGAAAGCTATCATTTCGCCAACCTGACCGACCTCCAGCTGAAATATGCCGATGTCGAACCGGTGCAGACCGTGATCGACTGGCTCGAGGCGCAGCCCGATGCGTGAGGGCGAGAAGGATCCGGGCCTCTATGATTTCCGCCCTTATCGCGGGCGCCCGAAGCTGGCCTGGCCCGATGGCAAGCAGGTTGCGGTCTGGGTCTCGCCCAATATCGAATTCTACGAGCTCGACCCGCCCGCCAATCCGCACCGCAAGAGCTGGCCCAGGCCGCACCCGGACGTCGTCGGCTACAGCCACCGCGATTACGGAAACCGCGTCGGCCATTGGCGGCTGGCGGAGGCAATGTCGCGGCACGGCTTTCCGGGGTCGGTCAGCCTGTCGGTGGCGATGTGCCAGCACCTGCCGGAGGTGGTGGCCGACGCCGCTGCGCGCGGCTGGGAATTTTTCAGCCACGGCATCTACAACACCCGCTACAGCTACGGGATGGACGAGGCGCAAGAACGCGCGCTGATCGAGGATTCGATCCGCACCGTGCGCGAGGCGACCGGCCAGACGATCAAGGGCTGGCTCGCCCCCGCGCTGACCCACACGCCGCGCACGCTGGACCTGATCGCCGAATATGGCCTCTCCTATACCTGCGACCTCTATCACGATGACCAGCCGGGCGAGGTGCATGTGAAATCGGGGCGCTTGATCTCGATGCCCTACAGCCTGGAGGTCAACGATCACTACGGCTTCTTCGTCTACAACATGTCGCCGCGCGACTATGCCGACACGCTGATCCGCCAATATCAGCGGCTTGCCGACGAAGGCGGCACGGTGATGTGCATCCCGCTCCACGCCTACCTGATCGGGCAACCGCATCGCATCGGCCCGTTCGAGGAAGTTTTGAAGCACATCGCCGCCGACGGTCGCGCCTGGATTACGCGGAGCGGCGACATCGCCGATCATTATATGCAGCAGGTGACGGCATGAGCCTCGACCCCGCCTATCTTGAATATCCGCTGCGCAGGCGCGGCATGGATCACGGCCACTATCCCTATTCCAACCTGTTCGAACGACCGCCGATTGCCTGGCCGTCGAGCAAGGCGGTCGCGGTGGCGATCGTCGTCAATCTCGAATGGTTTCCAATCCTGCCCGCAGACAAGCCGTTTCGCGCGCCGGGCCATATGGTCACACCCTATCCCGATTATCGCCACTATACCGCGCGCGAATATGGCACGCGGGTCGGCTTCTACCGGATGCTCGATGCGTTCGCGAAGGTGGGTGCGCGGGTATCGGTCGCGACCAATGGCGCGATCGCCGAACGCTATCCGCAGATCATCGCCGATATTCTCTCTGGGGGTCACGAGATCGTCGCCCATTCGACCGACATGAACGGCACGATCGCTTCCGGGCTGCCCGAGGACGAGGAACGCGCGCTGATCGCCGCCGCGCTCGACGCGTTGGAACAGGTCTCGGGGACGCGGCCGCGCGGGTGGATGTCGATTGCACGCTCGCAATCGTTCAACACCCCGCGCCTGCTCGCCGAGGCGGGGTTGGCCTATATGGCCGATTGGGTGAACGACGAATTGCCTTATCGCTTCCAAACCGACGCAGGCGTCATCGTCAACGTACCGGTCAACCACGAGCTTTCGGACAGACAGATCATAACCGTGCAGCAGCAGTCCGCCGATTCTTATATCGAGCAGATGATGGACGCATTCACGCTGCTCCAAGGCGAAGCGTCGGCGTTTAGCTCCGGTCGCATGTTGCCGTTGAACCTGGCGCCCTATGTGATGGGCCTGCCGTATCGGATCGGTGCGCTGGAGCGATTGCTAAGTTGGCTCGCCGGTCAGCATGACGCAGCTTTCCATAGCCTTGGCGAGATCGCGGACGCGCTGCGCTAAAGCATAGCGGCAAGGCGGCGGATTTCCTCGCTGCCATCGGTTACCACTTATGAAGAGGTCTAGGGCCGCTGCGCCCAAATAAGTAAGCCCCGCTGCATCTCTGCAGCGGGGCTTCCCTAGATCGCATCCGAAGATGCCGATCAAATTCTGCCATTCTTTCGATTGGACAGATTCATGAAACACGCGGGATCGGATTTTGTTCCATTGATTGCAGCCCATCGTTGGAAAAATTTTGTCGCCTTCATGGCGCCGCCAGTTTGACCTCGGGAAGCGCCTCGAGGTCCGACTTGGTCATGCTCGTCTGAAGATCGGTGTCGTCGCCGCGCACCACTTTTTTGAGGCCGGTTATCGGAACATGGACATAGCGGTCCGGTCCGATTCCGTCGAGTTCGACGAGCAGGCGATCAACCTTGTCGTCCGCATCGCGCAGAACCTGCGCCACATCGCCGAGCTCTTTGCCCTGCGCATCGACGATGTCGGCATCGAGCAGCTGCGCTTCGGTGAGGCCGAGCGCTGCGGGAACGGGGCCTGCGACCGTCGCACTGGTTTCGGCGGCGCGTTCCATCTTGTCTTCAGCCTTCTCGCTTGCGTCGGAACAGGCGGAAACCAACAGGGCTGCCGACGTGAGCAGAAAGATCGTGCGCATAGTCTGTCCTTTCAGGAGGATGAGGTTCATCAACGCCAGACGATCGGACAAGTTGCCTCCACCTAGCACGAGGCGGCGGTTCAGAAGATCCCGAGGAATTTCTTCCGCTGCTTTTTCTGGCCCTCGGTGCTTTGCTTGCCGTCCTCCGACTTGGCGGTCGTACCGTTGCCGACGTCGTCGCGCGGTTTGCCCTTGGTCGTGCGCTGTGCCGCGGCAGTCGCCCCGGCGAGTACCGGTCCGCATTGCGCGGCTTTCGCGTCGCCGGGATCGATGAACGGGATAATCGCGGCAACCGGACTCGCAAATACGCCAAGGCCAAGGCCCGCGCCCGCGCGTCCGACAAGCTCGTCGCTGATCGGATCAATCTTCGGCGATGCGAAATAGCCGCCGACGCCCACCGGCGACTGGCCAGAGAAGAGGCTGAATGTCTTGCCGTCGGCGCGGACCGCCATGTCGATCGCCTCGCTGCGGAACGAGAAGCCGCCGCGCCCGAGCATGACATTCTTCTTGGTATCGATGAGGATCGGGTCGGCTGCCGCAATACCGCCGCGGACGGTGAAAGCGATGAGTCCGCAATTGATCTCGACCGGCTTCTTCAATTTGTCCTGAAACATCTTCTGCACGAAGGTGCCGATATCGAGTTCGGCCAGTTGGATGTTGCGTGTCCAGAAGGTGCCCTGCGGCAGGACGAAGGCGATCCGGCCGTTCGAGGTCGCAAGGCTTTCGCGCACGCTCTCGCCGAATCCCACCATTTGGATACGGCCGCTGACCGTACCGGTCGTCCCCGACTTCTCGGTCCCGAAGCGTGCCAGCAACGTGCCGAGCTTGGTCGGCGACAAGCGAATGTCATATTCGGTGCGAACGATGGCGGGGCGGCTGTCAATCGAGATATCGCTTTTGACGGTGCCGCCGGCGACAGCAAAGTTGAAGGGCTTGAGCTCCATCAGCCCCTTCTCGAGTGCGAGCGTCAGATCGACGTTGCTGATCGGGAAACTCTCGGCGCGCACCCTGGCGACGCGGTAACGCACATCGGCATCGAAGCGCTTGATTGCCTCGACGCGGAGCGGCGCGTCGGGAAGGATCCGCGGCCGTCCGCTTTCGCTCGTGACCGTGCCCGACGTTCCCATCTTGTCGAGGCGTTGGGGATCGTATCCGACGAACGGCCCCGCATCGATGATGTTGAGCGAATTCGTTTTGAGATCGGCTTCAAGGTAAAGGCGCCCGCCCTGCTGGCTCACCGCGAGCGAGCCGGCAAGGTCGCTGTCGCCGAACAGCCCCTTGAGTCCGGTGAGCTTCCAGACCTGGTCTTCGTAGGTCAGCCCTGAGGAGAGGCGATAGGCACGGGTGTCGGGGATGGCGACACCGAGGAAGTCGAAGAGGCGCGACAGATTGGCGCCGCGCGCCTTTAGCTGAAGGTCGGCGCCTTCGATGTCGGTGGGGCCGGGCAGCGTCCCCGAAATGTCGAGCGTGTTGCCAAGGCCGACGGCGTGCAGCGTCAGCGCATTCTTGCCGCCGGCAATCGTCTCGTTGGGCGAGGTGAGGCCGCCCGACAGCGTGAACCGCTGGCCGCGCATCGTCCCGCCGCCTGCGAAACGGATCGCATCTTCGATCGTAGTGTTGCGTGATTTCACCGTGTCGAAGTCGATATCGGCGAACAGCTTGAGGCGAGGGTCGCGGTAGGACAGGCCACTGTTCATGATCGCGGCGCGGCGGATAACGGGAAGCTCGAGCGGCTGCGGCGGGCGGTCGGGATCGCCGAAGGTCCAGCTGTTGCGTTTGTTGTTCGTATCCCATTCAAGCGCGACCTTTGCGCCGTCGAGATGGGCGAACCGGACAATGCGCTTGCCGAAAATCAGCGGGAAGGTAGCGATCCGCGTATCGATCTTCTTCGCGACGAAAAACTGTCTCTCCTTCGCCCATCGCGGATTCGCAATGCGAAGATCCTCGGCAAGGAATTTTATGTTGAAGGGTGCAAAATAAAGTTGGAAGTCGCCGCCGACATCGATCTGGCGTTCAAGCTGTGAGGTCGTGATCCTCTCGAATGGCCCTTTGAGGAAGCGGCCCTTGGTGATGAAGAGAATCAGCCATATCGTGAACAGCGTCAGCAGGATGATGGCGATCGTGCGAACCACGATCCGGACGGGACGCGGCCGTTTCCGAAGCCATTCCGGTGTCCATGCTGCGCGCCCCCAGCGACCGGGTAGAAAAACCCGTCGCGGGGAAACGGCCGCTTCGGCCATCGGACCTGTGCGCATATCCATCAACTGATAATCCACCGCTCCGCGCAATGTTCCGGCTGGTGACTGACCGAAAATATTGAGACGGTTAAACTTTGGTTCCTCCGTCTCTAATAAATGCTTGAAAGAAGGTTATTTTGGCCTCCGCCCTGTCCGCGGCTTTGCGTCGAGGTCAAGGGCCAGCTCGCGCGGCCAGTGCCGCAATGCACGGCACGCTTCGATGAACGATCCGGCATCGCCTGCCTTTGCAATGGGGATGCAGGCATCGTCGAGATCCCCGGCTATCCCCGCCGCCTCGAAGATCGCCTCGGCCGCGGAATTATAGGCGATGAATTTGCAATGTGCGAAAGCATCGGTCGCGAAATCATTCGCCGCGGGGTCGGCCGCCAGCTCGGCAGCTCCTTCTTCAGAAACAAGGATCGCGACCGCGTCGAACAGAACGGAAGGACCGCCGTCGATCTTGTGGCGACCCGCAACCTTGGTCCCGTCGGTGAGCGTCACCCCGCCAATCTTCGGTGAAACCACCTCATAAACGGCCCCCTCCTTGTGCACGGCTTTGACGAGCGCGTTGAACAGCGCTGCGTCGGCGCCGTCGCTCATCAATATGCCAAGTTTGCGGCCTTTGAAATTCCCGGGGCCATTCTTGACGATGCTAAGCGCTTCCGAGGGCGGCAGATCGGCGATCGGATCGCGCGCGGCGGGCGCGGCTTCGGGCAGGGCGAGACCGAGACCATCGGCAACCGTCGCCGCGAGGGTCTCGTCGATGTTCCGAAGATGCGATACGGTTCGGGACCGAATATCGGGGCGCTCGACCTTCGATAGTTCGAAGACGAGCGCGTCGGCGATATGCTTTTGCTCGATCGGCGTCTGGCTGACGAAAAACTGGCGCGCCTGGCTGTAATGATCGGCAAAACTCTCGGATCGCACGCGCCTTTTGGGGCCCTCGGCGGTCTCGGCGAAGCTCGTAAAACCGCGGGCGGGATCCTCGCGCGGTCCGCCTTCGCTCGGGCCCCAGCTGTTCGGCTCGTAATTTGCGCGGCCGACGGGGTTGCGCATCGCCATATGTCCGTCCTGCTGGAAATGCGCCATCGGGCATTTCGGCGCATTGATCGGAATATGGGTGAAGTTAGGACCGCCAAGCCTTTTGATCTGGGTGTCGAGATAGGAGAAATTCCGCCCCTGCAGCAGCGGGTCATTCGAAAAATCGATCCCCGGCGGAACATTTTGGGTGCAAAAGGCAACCTGTTCGGTTTCCGCGAAGAAGTTGTCGACGACACGGTCGAGTACCAGCCTCCCGATGATGCGCACCGGGACGAGCTCTTCGGGTATGAGCTTCGTCGCATCGAGCACGTCGAAATCGAACCCATCGGCGAATTCATCATCGAAAATCTGGACGCCGAGCTCCCACTCCGGAAAATCGCCGCCGTTGATCGCGTCCCACAGGTCGCGGCGGTGGAAATCGGGATCGGCGCCATTGATCTTGACCGCTTCGTTCCACACCACCGACTGCAACCCTTGCTTTGGCTTCCAGTGGAATTTGACGAAGACCGATTTGCCCTCGGAATTGACGAGACGAAATGTGTGAACGCCAAAGCCCTCCATCGTCCGGTAGGAGCGCGGAATGGCCCGGTCGGACATCGCCCACATGATCATGTGGAAACTTTCGGGCATCAGGCTGATAAAATCCCAGAAATTGTCGTGCGCCGAGGCCGCCTGCGGGAAGGCACGATCGGGCTCGGGCTTCACCGAGTGGACGAGATCGGGAAATTTCATCGCATCCTGGATGAAGAAGACCGGGATATTGTTTCCGACGAGATCCCAGTTCCCTTCTTTCGTATAAAGTTTGACCGCGAAGCCGCGCACATCGCGCGCAAGGTCGAAACTGCCCTTTGATCCGGCGACGGTCGAGAAGCGAACAAATGCCGGCGTCCGCTCGCCGACCCGCTGGAAGATGTCGGCACGGCTATATTCGGCGAGACTGTCGGTCAGCTCGAAATAGCCGTGCGCGCCATAACCGCGCGCATGGACCACCCGCTCGGGAATGCGCTCGTGATCGAAATGGAAGATTTTTTCGCGAAAGTGGAAATCCTCGAGCAAGGTCGGACCACGCGCGCCTTGTTTTAGGCTGTTCTGGTCATCCGATACGGGAATGCCCTGCTGAGTCGTGAGCGTCTCGGCGCCGGCTTGAACGGCCTGGTGTGTTTCGCCGCCATCGCCCTGGGGCTCGCCGAAGGACATGCTGACAGGTGCATCGCCCGGGATGGAGGGCGCCTTGGCCGGGCTTTCGCCGGACATATCTGCGCCGGCCATTTCTGCGGGGTTAAGCGGCTTGGCGCGCTTGGCGGTCGATTTTGCAGTTTTCGAAGGAGCAGTTCGAGCCATTTTATCTCACCGGCAAGAGGATGCCGCGGCGCGCGCGAGAGGCGAGCGCCGCGGCGAGGGGGCATAAGGTCAACCGGCGAAAAGTCGTGAAGTTGCGGAATTTTCCGCAATCCTAACCTGCGTTAGGACGATTATGATCGCGCCGCACAACCACTGCTATTCGACCGGACACATGTCGGTCTAACGCGGCGGCCGATGATCGGAGGTGCGGCGCGCTCGCTCCTGCGCTTATCGCGATGCGGTTTCGAATGGCTCGAGCGCGCTGCCGCGCCTGGCGAAAAGCCGAAGCTGTCCGTGCTGCGCCGGCTCGCCGGCCTGCGGCGCGATATGCCAGCGATCGTCAGGGAGCCCGCGTTCGTTCAGGAAGGTGGCGAGCGCGCGCGCACGCTTATCCGCGAGGCCGCTCGTCCCCGCCTCTCGGTTCGCATCTTCATTTAGTCCGATGATGGCGATCCGCGCGTCGGGCGTCGCCCGCAAGATTGTCGCGAGCGTCGCGGCATCTCCAAGCCCTTCCGCCGTCATTCGGTTACTGCCCCGAACAAACATTTTGTCGCCGACCGCAAATCCCGCTTCCCCGTTCTTCGCGTCTGCAATCCATTCCGCCATCGCGCGATCTTGCGTGCCCGGACGCGCAACCATCGTCCCACCGTCGGAGAGGACGACGATATCGCGGCTGTCGCCCACGGGCGCGGCAAGCGCCTGCGGCTCCTTCGTGCACGATTGGAGGATCAACGTCGCGGTTGCTATCGCGAGGAGGGACGTCAGCAGCAAGAGAATTCGGGGCATCGGCAATCCTGACTAATGCCTCCCCCGCAGACCAAACGCGCAGGATGCGTCACCGTTGCTCAGCTTGATGGCCCGGTCGCATCGAAACGGAACAATAGGCGGCCGACGCTGTTATTCCAACGCGTTGGCCTTGGAGAATCGTATGAGCAGTGCCTCTGACACCGGATGGATGGACTATCACGCCCGCAAGATGAACCTGGGTCCGCTCAGCATCTTCGTGCGCAAGCTGCTCATTCGCACCCGGCTGTCGACGCACGATCAGACGGCGCTTGCCGAACTTGCGCACAAGATTCGCCGCGTCGAGGCGGATACCCGAATTTTGCACGAGGGCGACCGGGCCGATGTGTGTCCGGTGCTCCTCGACGGTTTCGTTTATCGCTACAAGGTCGCGGCCAATGGAGGCCGCCAGATCGTCGCGCTCAAAGTGCCCGGCGATGCACTTGATTTCCAGTCGGTCTATCTCCACCGCGCCGATCACGATATCCGGGCGCTGACCCCTGCCACGCTGGCACTCATTCCCCTCCGCCAAATTGAGTCTTTGGCCATCGCGCGTCCTGCCGTCGCGCGCGCGATCCTGGTCGACACCATACTCGAAGGGTCGATCGCGCGCGAATGGTTGCTCAACATCGGTCGGCGTAATGCCGAGGCCCGGCTCGCACACCTGTTGTGCGAGCTTTTTTACCGTCTGGGGGAGATCGGGCCGCCCGTCGCCCAGTTCACCGTGCCGCTGACGCAGGAGCAGCTTGCCGATCTTCTCGGGCTGACGCCGGTCCATATCAACCGGATGCTGAAGCTCCTCGAGACGAAGGGGGCGATCGGACGCAGCGGCCGCAAGCTTTGGATTAGCGACCTTGCCCGGCTGCGGGATATCTCGCACTATTCGGACATATATCTGCATCGCAACGAGGATGATGGCGCGTAGTAGCTCCATTTTGCGCCTTCGGTCGGCGCATCAGCCCCCCGCCGCCGCGACCGCGCGCTGAAGGTCCTGCTGTCCGAACGGCTTGCCAAGCCGCTGCACCGCAGGGCCGGCCTCGCCCGGCGTCTCGCCATAGCCGGTTGCGAGGATGATGGGCAGTGCGGGGCGTTCGGCGCGCATCGCGGCGATCAATTGGCTGCCGGTCATGCCCGGCATCGCCTGGTCGGTGATGACCAGGTCGACATCCGGATTGTCGGCAAGACGTTTCAGGGCCTCCTCGCCCGATCCGGCTTCGATGACGTCATGGCCCAGGTCTTCGAGCAGCGCCGCGGTGTTCATCAGGATGATTGCATCGTCATCGACGATCAGGATGCGGCGTCGCCGCGCCAGATCGGCCGGCGCGGCATCTGCCTCGGCCGCAGCAACGGTGGAGGCGGCGGCGCTGACCGGCAACCATATATGCGCCCGCGTTCCCTCGCCAGGCGCGCTTTCGAGCTGAAGCGCTCCGCCGAGTTGGCGCGTGAAGCCATGAACCATCGACAGGCCAAGGCCGGTTCCCTTACCCACGCCTTTCGTCGTGAAAAAGGGATCGGCCGCACGGCCGAGCGTTTCCGCGTCCATTCCGCTGCCCCGATCGGTGACCGACAACCGTACATAGGAACCGGGCTGCAGTTCGGGACCCTCGCCCGGCGCGATGTTATGGGCTTCGGCCTCGATCATGATCGTCCCGCCGCCGGGCATCGCATCGCGGGCGTTGACCGCGAGATTGAGCAGCGCCATTTCGAGTTGGTGGATATCGGCTGCGACCGCAGGAAGGTCGGGTGGAAAGCGTGTCGCGATATTGAAGCTTGGCCCAAGCGAGCGCTGGATCAGATCCATGACGCCGGAAACCAGCGGTTCGATTGCGACATGTTCGGTCGTCAGTTCCTGCCGGCGCGCGAAGGCCAGCATGCGCTGCGTGAGCGCTGCACCCCTTTCCGCGGCCTTCAGGCTGTTGTCGAGCAGCCGCTGCGCCTGCGGATCGGCGCCGGTGCGCTTGCGCAGCAGTTCGAGGCTGCCGTGAATTGCCGCGAGCAGGTTGTTGAAGTCGTGCGCAACGCCGCCGGTCAGCTGGCCGATCGCTTCCATCTTTTGCGACTGAAACAGCGCTTCGCGCGCGATTTCAAGTTCCTGCAGCGCTTCGTCGCGTTCGGTAACGTCGCGCGTAATCTTCGCAAAGCCGATGGGGTTGCCGGCGTCGTCATGGATGGCGTCGATCACCACGCTTGCACGAAAGCGCGTGCCATCCTTGCGAACGCGCCAGCCCTCGGCGGCGAAGCGTCCCTCCCGCCGCGCCGTTTCAAGCGCCCGCTGCGGCTCGCCCGCCGCGCGATCCTGTTCCTCGTAAAAGGAGGAGAAATGATGGCCGATAATCTCGTCGGGGGTATAACCCTTGATACGCTCGGCGCCGGCGTTCCAGCTGGTGACGCGGCCGACGTCGTCGAGCATGTAGATCGCATAATCGGTCACACCCTGGACGAGCAGGCGGAACTGGGTCTGGCTGCGTTCGAGCGCTGCCGAGCGTTCTTCGACGCGATGCTCGAGCGTTTCATTGAGCTCGCGTAGCCGCTCGGCCGTCGCGCGAAGTTCGGCGTCGATGCCGACGCGTTCGATGTGCGCCCAACTCCGGTCGGTGACTTCACGGATCGTCGCCAGTTCCTCGCTTGTCCAGCGGTGCGGCTCGCGATGGTGGATCGCCATCAGCGCGGTGAGGCGGCCGTCCTTGACAAGCGGCATGCAAATGGTCGCCGCAATCCCCATCGCCCGGAAGGTCGCCGCGGCCCCCGCCGGGATTTCGGTGCGGTTGTCGTTGATCACGAGCGGCCGCCCGGCGCGCAAATTGGTCACGGCAAGCTCGCCGAAGTCCGAGAGCCGATAATGGCCGACGATCGATTGCGAGCCCGGCACGAACCAGTCGCCCCGAATGGTGAAGCCGTCCTGATCGGCGTCCATTCCGGCATAGGCACAGATTGAAACGCCCAATTCTTCGCCGACCATGCGCGTGGTGACGCGAAGAATTTCGTCGGCGTCGGGACTGGCGGCTGTCGCGCGGCCGAGCTCGTCAAGGAACCGCAGGCGCGCCTCGCTCGCGCGCAGCGCGTTGGTTGCCTTGACCGCCTCCGTCGTCTCGATGACGATCGCGAGCACGCCCGCGGGGACGCCATGATCGTCATAGACGGGCGAATAATCGAGGTCGAGCCACACATCCTCGAAGCGGCCGGTTCGATTGAGCCGAAGGACATGATTCTTGTACGCCAGCGTCCCGCCGGCGAGGCCGACCTTCATCACATTGTCGTTGAAATCGGCGACCTCCGGCCAGCCAAGGCGCACCGGCGATCCGAGCAGGCGAGGGTGGTTGTGCGCGGCGAAGGCGGAATAGCCGTCATTGTAGAGCATCGTCCCTTCCTCGCCCCACAAAAGGACGAGAGGGACAGGGGAATGAATCATGAAAGCGACGATAGCGCGCAGGCTTTGTGGCCAATCGACAATCGCGCCGATCGGCGTCGCGGACCAGTTATGGTCGGCAATCAGGCGGCCCATCTCGCCGCCGTTCTCGAGGAATGCGGTATCGCTCGCAGTCTTTCGTATTACGCGCAGCATCCAGCCCCCTCGGTTCGAACCGAATCAAAACGTCACTGGCGTAATCGGGTTCCGCAAGACAGCACTATGCCCTGTCGTTCGTCAGCCTTTAACCAACATGGATCAGCTTTTTACTGCCGCTAAAGGTAATGAGGGGGCGCATGGCACCGACGCCATGCCTCAAGCGTTTATGGCCCATGCGGATCAGGATCGGAACGGCGGGATGGAGCATTGCCTCCCGCTACGCGGGTGATTTCCCGCACGATGGCATGGGGATCGAACGCTATGCGGCGCGCCTTTCCTGTGCCGAGGTCAATTCTTCCTTTTATCGTTCGCACCGGCCATCGACATGGGCTCGCTGGGCCGAACTCGTGCCGGCCGATTTCCGTTTTTCTGTCAAGATTCCCCGTTCGATCACGCATGAACGCAGGCTTCGGGACTGCCGCGAACCGATCGCCAGGCTCATCGACGAAACCGCTGGCCTTGGCGAAAAACTGGCCGTGTTTCTCGTTCAGCTGCCGCCGACGCTTGTCTACGACGCCGATACGGCGGAGTCCTTTTTCGATGCGCTTGGCGCTGCGACGCCCGCGAGCATCGCCTGCGAGCCCAGACATCGGAGCTGGTTCGAACCGGCGGCCGACAAACTGCTCGCTCGCAAGAAGATTGCCCGCGTTGCGGCCGATCCATCCCCTGTTTCCGCGGCCGGCCTTCCCGGGGGATGGCAGGGGCTGGAATACTGGCGCCTGCACGGCTCGCCGCAGATATATCGCTCGCGCTACAGCGCCGAAGCGCTCGATCGATATGCCGCGCATCTCGCAAGTGGCCCGGCCGACGCGAGCTGGTGCATCTTCGACAATACGGCGTCGTCTGCGGCGCTCGGCAATGCGCTCGACCTCGAAGATCGGCTAGCGAAACGATAGCGGGAACTTCGCGCTGCGAGCTGCGCTTGCCGGACATGCGCATTTGCCGTTTCGAAAATTCGTCGACGATCGACCGCGCCGGCTTCGACGAAGAGGCCAGGCTTCTTTGCCTTCGCTTCGTCGATAGCGGCTGTTATTTCTATTTCGACGTGCCGCTAAGCCTGTTCGAGGGGCTGTGCGCGGCGGACTCCGCCGGACAGTTTTTCAATGCGCATATCAAAGGTCGTTTTCGCTTTGAGCGCGATCCCGACCAGCGCCGCTTCGGACCTAAACGCCGCGCATGAGGCCCGGCACGAGCGGCGACAGCTCGCGCGCGAGATAGCCGATCGGTCCCATCGCCTCGCCCAGCCGGCGACCTGCTTCGCCGTGCAGCCAGATGCCCCAGGCGGCGGCCTGGAGCGGCGGCAAACCCTGGGCGCCGAGCGAGGCGATCAGCCCCGCGAGGATGTCGCCCGAACCGCTTACTGCGAGACCGAGCCCGCCGCCCGCGTAGCTCAGGCAGATGCCGTCCGCCATCAGGTGACTCGTCGCGCCCTTGACCATGACGGTGCAGTCGAAGCGTTCGGTCGCGGTCGCGAGTGCAGATAGGGGGTCGCCGGACACCTCGTCGCGCTCGATACCCAGCAGTGCGGCCAGCTCACCTTCATGCGGTGTGAGCACGACATGGTCGCGCCGCGCCCGGATGGCGCCGACATGGTCGGCCGCCGCGCGAAGCGCAAAAGCGTCGAGCAGCAGGAACATGTCCTCGGGCATTTTGGAAAGCAGGACGTCGAGGATTTTCCGGACGATCGCCTCGTCGATCATCGCCGGACCGAACACGATGGCATCATGGTTGGCCATCTCGTCCAGAATGAGGTCGGCGCTTTCGGGTGAAATCTCACCGCCGGGCGTTTCGGGGAGCGCAAGCACGGCGCACGCCGGGAAGGCGATCCCGACCGGGATCGCGGCCGACGCAATCGTCGCGATCGTCACCTTGCCGGCGCCGGCGCGGAACGCGGCTTCGGCGGTCAGCAGCATCCCGCCGGGAACGCGCCGGCAGCCGCCGATCACCAGCACGCGGCCGCGGCCATTCTTGTCGACTTTGTCATGATGATCGGGAAGCGGGTTCGCCTTGAGCCAGGCGGTGTCGAGCGAGACCGGCTCAGCCACGCGCGGCCACCATCGCATCGGGCTCGCGGGTAACCGGGACGTCATCTTTCATCGGCGCAGTGACATTGTAACGCGCAAGGACGAGGCTGCCGTCGCGGCCCGCGTCGGGATCGAATCGATATTCGGTGATCGCGCAATTGGCGACATCGCCTTCTCGATCGATCGCCAATATCTCCGCTTCGCCGAGATTCTCGATGATCGTGCGCAGGCACAGCACGACGACCTGATGGGCGATGATCATGACGCGGCGGCCCCCATAATGGAGCGACACCGTGTCGAGGAGCGAGCGGAGGCGGAGGATCACGTCGCACCAGCTCTCGCCCCCCGGCGGGCGGTGATAGAATTTGCCGAGCAGCTTGCGGAACTCGGCCTGCTCGGGATGCGAAGCCTCGATGCCAAAGCGGGTCAGGCCATCGAGGATGCCGAATTCCTTCTCGCGCAGGCGCTCGTCGATGCAGATCCGCTCCGCCGGATCGCAGCCGCCGGCCGCGCGGAAGAGTTCGGCGGTCTGCACCGCGCGAATATAGGGTGAGGCGAGCAGAACTTCGGGGCGGCCGTCTTCCTGTCCTTCGGCAAACCATTCGCCAAGCGCATGCGCCTGTTCCTTGCCAAGGTCGGAAAGCGGGACGTCGACGTCGCGGTGGTCGAGCGCGATGCGATGATCGCCGGCCGCATCAGCAGCGTCGCGCGCGACATTGCCGGCGCTTTGTCCGTGGCGGACGATCCACAGCGTCGAGGGCCAGCGCGGGGTCATAGTCCGCCAACGCAATAATCGGGCAACGGGTTGCGTCGGAGAAGCAATCGGACGGCTTTCGGACCGGTCAACCGATGCGACGCTCGACATCCGCTGCACGATTAACATGGATTATGGAGGCCAGCCGCGGCTTCATCTTAGATGGCTGGAACAGGGGGTGCCGGCTGTCGCGCTTTACCCGGTGCGAGAAGGCTTCGGAATGAAACTCGTCAAGGAAGCGCTGCCCTGTCGGCTGGGTGAAGATGAGCGGGCCGCGGAAGCCTATCGTCAATTGGCGGCCGTCGTTGTCGATACCATCGCGCAAGAACCGCTGGCATGATCAAGCGTCTCCCCCCGGCGGGCGCGGAGCCTGCGTTGCGGCGTCTTGCGTCGCTCGGTCCGCTCGACACCTGGTCGTTCGACGCGATCGAGGCGGCGCTCGCGAAGCGCCAGAGGGTTCGCCGACGGAGGGATATCCTCGCTGAGGGCAAGCCGGTGGCAGGCGCCCGGCTCATCGTGAGCGGATGGGCTGCGCGCGTGCGCATCTTCGCCGATGGTCGCCGTCAGTTTCTGAGCTTTCTGCTGCCCGGCGACCTGATCGGTCTTTGTCGCCAACCGGAACCGCTCGCCGTATCGACCGTGACCACGCTGACCGAGATCGAAATCTGCCCCGCTCCCCAAAGCGCCGCGCTCGAAACCATCTATGCGACCAGCGCCGCGCTCGATGAGGCTTATCTTCTGGAACATATCACCCGCCTTGGACGGATGAGCGCGCTCGAACGCATCTACAGCCTCTTTCTCGAATTTCACGAACGCCTTTCGCGCAACGGACTGGCGACCGAGACGGGGTTCGAAATGCCACTCACCCAGGAAATGATCGGCGACGCGCTTGGCCTCACCGCCGTCCATGTCAATCGGATGCTGCAGGACGCGCGGCGCGCCGACATTCTGGAACTCAACGCCGGGCGCGTGAGGCTGTTCAACCCGGCGGCGCTGGCCGAACAAATCGGCCGCGAGCCGGTACGTGTTACCTCATGCCTTCCGGTAAATGGCCGATAACGGATAATCGCGGAGCTTGCTCAGAATGATGCGCATTAATTCAGCGCATCGCGGCGAATTTCTCGCATTTCTGCGGACTCTCTCACTTAGGTTAGTGCTTTTCGCGAAAAAGCCTCTATATTGGCCCATGAGGCTGTGGTCCCCCTGATTGGCTTTTCGTGGTTCCGGCATTATCCGCAGCCCCTCCGTTGTTACGGCCAGCCGATCATCAACATGCCGAGAGCCAGGTAGCGCTGCTCCCGACAGGAGGAGTGGCGTCATGCGCCGTTTTTACATCATCACGCAGAATGACTCGGGCGATCCGCGCCGCATAGATTTTCATGCCGAAAGTCCCGATCACGCATTTCAGATCGCGCGGAACGAGGAAGAGGGCATCCATATAGAGCTCTGGCAGGACGAGACGTTACTCGCTCGAATGACGAAGTCCGGAGCAAATATCTGGAAACTTCTGCCTACGGTCCGCGCTGGCGACGGCGACATTGCACACCGTCATACGTCCGCTGCATCTGCGTGAAATAGCGGGCCCTGCCGCATTCTTCTGTCTCCCCGTTCGGTTTCGACTTGCTTATCCGCTCGCTGCAAAACATTCTGGGCAGGGGGATCAGACAGGATATAACAGTCGCCCATGCTCATTTGCCGACCCGATCAAACGCCGCTCCGCATCCTTCATGAAAAGCTGACGGCGGATCCGTCGCGTGTTGTGCTGCGGCCGTTCCACCTCGCATGGCAATCGAATGTTTCCGAACCTTCGCGATCGGGGCAACTCGTCCATGATATCTTGCGGCTCGATGACGATCAGGCCGAACTCGAGCTCGACCTCGTCTGGAAGGACTTCTCGGAGCGGCACTGGCAAATCGGACGAATCTTCGATGAACGCTTCGCCGAGATCGCCGAGGATTTGAAGCTGGACGAGAACAGCGTTTCGCCGGTCAAGCGTCGGCTGATCGGTGCCTATTTCTGTCATGAATATAGCTACGCCGCGGCGGCTCTCATGAATCCGAGCATTGTCCTGCACCCGGACCAGAGCGGCCTTGACCGCGAGCAGTTCCGTTTCGTCATGTCGATGCGCGCGGTCGGCGAGGGGCATATCAGCTCGATCGCCTTTCGCGAGGGGATCGTCGGTTCGGACGGCGAGTTCCGACTATGGCCGCAGTCGGGGCCTGCAATGGCGGCGGTGATCGACGATCGGCACCACATCGAACCCGACGGCGCGGTGACCGTCCATCGCCAGCCCGACAGTCCCATCTCCAACAGCGTGCTGTTCCCGGTCACCGAAGCACAGCGCAACGGCCTTGAGGATTTGCGGTTGGTGCGGTTCGCGCATGACGACGGCAGCGTCGAATATCTGGGAACCTACACAGCCTATTCGGGTCGGGCGATCCGCTCCGAACTGCTTCGCACGAACGATTTTTCTGCCTTTTGCCTCGAACCCCTCTCGGGCCGCGCCGCGCGCAACAAGGGGATGGCGCTTTTTCCCCGCAAGATCGACGGCCGCTTCCTGATGGTCGGGCGGCAGGATGGCAAGAATATCACCCTGCTCGCCTCGGAAAGCCTGACCAACTGGGATGACGAAGGTCAGCCCCTGCTCAGTCCCGCCTTCCCATGGGAATTTGTTCAGATGGGCAATTGCGGCAGCCCGATCGAATGCGACGAGGGCTGGATATTGCTTACGCACGGCGTGGGGGCGATGCGCAAATATAGTCTCGGCGCGGCTCTGCTCGACAAGGACGATCCGTCGAAAATTCTGGGCCGGACCGCCTGTCCAATCCTCTCGGCTGCCGAGAGCGATCGGGAGGGCTATGTCCCGAATGTGGTCTATACCTGCGGCGCGCTCGCGATCGGGAACGAGCTTTTCATTCCCTACGGCATATCCGACAGCGCCATCGGCTTTGCGACAACGACCGTGCCCGATCTGCTCCAGTCGATGGTGTAGGCATCGCTCTGCGGGAGCGTCCATTGGCCATACTGCTCTAGGTTAAGAAGGGGCGCCATACCGCAGGCTCTGGCGGGGGTTTTGCGCAACTAAGGCACGTCGCGGCACGTTTAGGAGGACATTATCCCTTTCGACGGAGAGCATCATGCAGAACGATACCGACGCCACTCATATCCTCGCTGCCGACCACCGCGCGGTCGAAGCACTGTTCGAAGAGTTCGAAAAGGCCCGCGGTGTCGACCGCAAGGCGAAGATCGCCGAGACGATCTGCACCGAGCTCAAGATCCACGCACAGATCGAGGAGGAAGTCTTCTATCCGGCGCTCAAGGGCAAGATCGACGACGACCTTCTGAAGGAAGCCTATGTCGAGCATGACGGTGCCAAGGTGCTGATCAACGATATCCTCGCCTCCGGACCCGATGACGAATATTTCGAGGCCAAGGTCACGGTCCTGTCCGAAGAGATAAAGCATCATGTGAAGGAAGAGGAAAAGCAGCACGACAATATGTTCCAGCAGGCGCGCGCCGCCGATATTGATCTGGATGCGCTCGGTGAACGGATGCTCGCGCGCAAGAAGGAACTGAAGCAGCAGGCCGAGACCAGCGGACTACCGCCCGCGGAGCTTGTTACGATGCAATGACCGCCGACGGGACCAACCGGCGGCTGGTCGCACTGGGCAGGCGAAGCGCCGACAGCGCTGGACATACGGATCTGGGCTCGCATGTGGAGCGCGGATATGTTGCCTTTTCGGCCGATCCTGTAGCTGCGCTGAAGAGGCAGCCGGGCGACTGATGGCGCCGCGGCCAGTCGATATATTGGTGGTGGGCGCCGGTCCGGCAGGGCTCACCGCCGCCATGTATCTGGCGCGATTCAAGCGTCGCGTCCGCGTCGTCCATGACGGCCGATCACGCGCTTTATGGGTTCCGCGGACGCGCAATGTCCCGGGATTTCCAGATGGCATTGTCGGGAAGGATCTGGTCGCGCGAATGACCGATCACGCGCAGCGTTATGGCGCGGCCATCGACATCGGCCGCGTGGTGTCGCTTTGCGGGGAGGGGGACTTCTACCGCGCGACGCTTGAAGATGGCGCAACCGTCGATGCGCGCGGCGTCATATTGGCAACGGGGGTCGAGACACGGCTGGCCGAACTCGACGAAGGCGATCATATGGCGGCGGTGCGCGACGGTGTGCTGCGCTATTGCCCGATCTGTGACGGCTTCGAGCATCGCGATGAACGGATCGCCGTTCTCGGGTCGGACTTGCACGGCGCCGCCGAAGCAATGTTCCTGCGACAATTTTCCCGGCACGTCACGTTGATCCCGAAGTGGCAGGTGTCGCTCACCGACAAACAGCGCGCGGAGCTCGCCGACAGTGACATTGTCGTTGTCGAAGGTCGGATCGATCGTCTCGCCGCCGGCGCCAGGGAGATTTTCGTTCACTTGCGCGGCGAGCCGCATCCACGCCATTTCGACATATTATATCCGGCCTTCGGCTCGGTCCCGCGCAGCGAGCTCGCGGCGGCGCTGGGCGCCGCGGCCGACGAGCACGGCTGCCTGCCGTTCGGCGCCTTCTCGGACGGCCTGCTCCCCGGCCTCTATGCCGCCGGCGACGTCGTCGCCGGGCTCGACCAGATCAGCGTCGCCATCGGACAGGGCGCAATGGCCGCCACGCGGCTTCACAACTGGCTTCGCGACATCGACGGGCACGTCATGGCGGACCAGCGCTGAGACCGACCTCACCCGGCCGCTCGAAACGAGATCTATTTGCGCGATGTCGTGTTCACGATGGGTATGGAGGAGTCGGGCGAAGCCGACCTGGCTTGCCGCATCACCCATATTCCAAAGGCGCATTTCGGTCTCTGATCGGGTCGGTAAAATGCAATGACGGCGAGCCGCCTCAATCAGCATAGACGGGAAGCTGGACCAATTTTGTGAGGGTGGCATGGTCCGGCGCCGATTCATGCCAAAAAATATCGGCCATCGTGCGATAAGCGAGATGGAAGGCAAGGATCGATTCTGCGCCGCTGTTGAGGTTGACGCCTCGCGGCGTAAGACCGTCGAAGCAGCGCCCGGACTTTATGTCGCCTAAAGGCAGGCCGCGATCATTTTGTCCGAGGAACCAGGCGAAGGCCGTCTCCGCATGCTTGCGCCAAATGGCTTGGCCGGTAAGCGTGAAAGCCGTCCCGCAGGCCGCAACGGTGGCCCACGCTTCGAGGGGCTGCTGATCGAAGGGCAGCGCTTCGCCCTCGCGGGTGAAGCTTTGCGATCCTACGGAACGGAAATATCCCATCGCCGATGTCTGGAAGGTCGCGAGCCAGTCGAGCGCGGCGAGGCCGGCCTCTTCGTGCGGAAGCGAAGGAAGCCGTCGTCCGGCGCGGACGAGCGCCTCCGCCAAGCGGGCGTTATCATAGGCCAGACCGGGCTCGAACCAGTCCCACCCGGGGCGGCGAGCCGCTTTCCATAGCGCGCACAGGAAGGCGCCGCCGCGCTCGATTAATTTACGGGCGCCGGGATGGGATGGCTCGCTCTCCAGCCGCTCGTCGGCTCCGAGGATGGCAAAGGCAATCGCGCGCGGACTCTTGAATCCAGCCGCTATTTCCGCGGTGCGGTCGAACATCATGGCGGCCCATTGCCGCATTTCGGCGGCGGCTGCGTGGGTCGATGCGTGACCAAGCGCCCACAGGGTGCGCCCATTGCTGTCCTCGGAGCCCGCATCTTCCAGCCAGCGTCGGTCATATCCCATGAAATTGCGAAATGTTTTGGCGTCCGCATTCCAGCCATGCTGTACGAAGCTGGCGAAAGCGCGGGCGCGAGCTGCAGCTTCCTCCTGCGCTCGCGGCGGCAGGCTGTGCACGAGCATGAGCGCGCGGGCATTGTCGTCGATGCAATAGCCGTGCGACCGGTCGGGGACCATGTGAACGGCGTGCTGCAGCATGCCAACATCGTCGCACATCGCCCAGACACCCGCGAGGGCGGGCCCGCGATAAGCGCGGGATGGAACAATCGCGGACGCTGCCGCGACCTCGTCGATCATCGATGCGAACTGGCGGGCAATGACATTCCACGCCGTCCGTCGACCGCGTGCATAGGCACGCTTCTGGACGCTGCGACGTTCTTCGGGAACACCCAGCAAGAGGAGGACGGCCTCACTAATCGCCTCGCTTTGCGCACCGGGCAATAAGATGCCAACGTCGTCGGCAAGCAGCTCGCGCGCATGAACGAACGGCGTGGATACGACGGCCCGGCCGAGCGCGACAGCATAAGCCAGGGTGCCCGATGTGATCTGCTGAAGATTGGGATAGGGCGCGAGATAGATGTCGCAAAGCTCGATCTGGTCGAGCAGCTCCTCATTGTCGAGAAAGCGATTTTCCCAGGCTATATTGTCCGCGACGCCGAGGCTTTCGGCAAGACTTTCGAGGCTGTTACGATAGGCTTCGCCTTCGGCGGCGACGAGGTTGGGGTGGGTGGCGCCGACGATTCGGTACAGGATGTCGGGATATTGATCGATAATCGCGGGCAACGCCCGAATGGCTGTTTCAAGCCCTTTGCCAGGCCCGATGAGCCCGAAGGTCGAAAGAATGGGCCGGTGCGCAAGCTCCATTTCCTGACGAAGGGAACTGATTTCCTTGAAAGGTCGGTCGGGGGTGCCGTGCTCGATCAGGGCGATTTGATCGGGCGCGGCTTTGTAAACGTCGATCAAGGTGGTGCGTCCAAAGTCGCTCATGACCACAAGCTTGCTGGCGCGTGCGACCAAGCGATCCATTACCTCCCGTTGGGCGGGGCTGGGCTCGGCGAGGACGGTGTGCAACGTAACAATAAGCGGGGCGGCAACCCGATCGACCAACTCGAGGATCATATCGCCGGCCGCGCCGCCGAAAATACCGAACTCGTGCTGCAGCCATACGGCATCTGCACCGCTGACATTGATCGCCTCCGCCGCGTCCCGATAGCTCGCGATATCACACTCTTCGATCGCTTGCTTCGCGTCCTTGTCGAGCCGCTGACCGGGCTGGTTATGCATCGCGTAGACGTCGATCTGCAGGTGGGGTGCATGAGCGGAGAGATGGTCAAAGACGTCGGCAGTAAAGGTAGCAATCCCGCACTGGCGCGGCCGGAAGCATCCGATCAGCGCAATACGTCGAGGAAGGGCGCCCTTTGACTGATGGTCTTTTTCATCTTCGGCAAATGATCCAATCGCATCATCGAAATGGCCGGTGAAGAAATGCTCCTCGCGATCGAATTTCATTGCATGTCCTCATTTCGTTCGGTGACGCAGAAGCAGTCTGCCTCGCGCACTCTTGCGCGAAGCTTCGGCCGCTCTCCCGGATGTCATGGTTATCGATTGGCCAAACGCCGCGCGGTTGCACTGGTTGCAGCGCGGCGGGCGCTAGGTTGCGAATTTTCCGACGTGTTTAACTTAAGTTGGAACTGACGGCGCGGGTGTGGACTGCCAAGCTCCGGCATGAAGACCAATCTGGCAAATCACCTTTCCCTCGCAGAGAAGAATAGCCGAGCGGCCGTTGCATTCTTGTTCGGCGATCTCGAGAGCAATGCTCGCGCTTGCCGCGTCGAATTCGACGCGTTTCGGCAGGCCGACGCCATCTTCCTCGAACCGCAGGCTGTAACAGCTGCGTAGTAAGGGCCCAGTCATTGGCGAGCCCTCAATATGTCGCCGGGGGATCGCTTGCCGGAAAGGACTCGTCAGAGGCCTGATCGACGCTCTCCCACGGCCTTTTCAAATCGTCCCGCATCGCATCGGGGCCGGCGGAGCGTGTCTGGTCGAAATTTTCGGCGTGGGTTTCGCCATCGGCGAAGGCCGCACTGTGATCGTCGCTCTTTGCATCCTGAGGTGCTGTCTTGCGCGTAATCCAGAAAAGCGCGCCCAGCGTCGCGATTCCAACGAGCTTCCCGAACCCCGAACGTTTTGCCGTTGCGCCTGTCATATTTGCCATCCTTCGCCGTTGCTCGGGAGACCGACGCTGCTGCGATCCGGAAGTTGCATCGATGTCTGTAAAAATCGCGCTCTGCGCGGCTTGGCTTATCTCATGTTAGCGCAAATAGCTTTTGCACGCTCCGATCCCCGAAAGATCATCAGCGCGAGCGCATCGAACCAGCCGTCGCCGTCCAACCAAAGCGTTCGGTCAGGACTGCCGCGCCGTGGATCGCGAAGCATATTTTCTTGTCTTCTGATGGGCGAAATCTCGCCGAACTGCGGTCTGCTCCACCTACGGTGATCTGAGGCCGCGCCGTCAAAACGCCTTAAAATTGCCTAACGGCGAATATCGGAGGCCCCATCCCAGAACTGCGCGACATCTTCGTTTGAGAATAACGAAGCATCCCCAGGAATCGAGTGTTTAAGCGCTGCCAGCGCCAATCCGGTACGCGCCGCATCATCCCGAGCTTCGCCCGCTTTCAGCGCGTGGAGGACGCCGGCCGCAAAGGCATCGCCGGTTCCGATGCGATCGACGATCCCCGCAATTGCGAAAGGCTCGGTCTCGAACCCGCCATCGCGCGTATCGATGCGCGCAGTGAGGAAGTGAGTATCAGCATTGCTGACGTGCCGCGCGGTGGAAGCGACCGTTTTTAAGCGGGGGAAGGCGTCAAATGCAGCCTCTGCCGCCTCGCGGCGCCGCGTCGGTCCGTCGCTGGAAAAACGTGTCCCAAGCAGCAGCGAGACATCCCGGTGATTGCCGAAAAGGATATCCGCATGAGCAATCAGTTCACTGAGAATGGGGCGTGGCTCGCTGTCCCAGGCTTCCCAGAGAGAACTCCTGAAATTGCAGTCAAACGAAAGCGGAACCCCGAGGCGGATCGCTGCGCGCGCGGCGCATATCGCACTCTCCGCAGGATCGGGACCAAGCGCCGGCGTAATTCCGGACAGATGGAACCGGTCGGCATCCGAAAGGATGGCGGCCCAATCCCAAGCCGTGGCGGGTGCGCGAGCAAAGCTCGAATGCTCGCGATCGTAGACAATATTTGGTGCGCGGAAACCCGCCCCGGCAGCAGAAAAATAGAGACCCATGCGCCCTTCGCGGCGCTGGACATGTTCGGTACAGACGCCGGAGCCCCGAAGAAATGTGACGACTGCAGCACCAAGCTCATTCTGCGGAACCGCGCTCACGAAACGGGCTGGTTGGCCGAGGTGGGCGAGCTGGACAGCGACATTCGCTTCAGCGCCTCCAACCCATATATCGAGGCGCGGCGTCTGTAGCAGGAGCTCTCGGCGCGGCGAAGACAGGCGGAGCAGCGCCTCGCCAAAGCTCACGAAATGACCCATTTAATTTACCTTGTGTGCAGACAGGGGATGCCGACCGCCGACCGGATGCTTCTCTTCTTCAAAGCCGAGCCACGCCAGGGCGGCCGGGCTCGGTCAGAAAGCGGGCCAGCGTGCTGACTGTGCCGCCCGGCGTAAAGGCCTGATCGATCACGCGGACGTTGGTTACCCATTGCCGGTTATCAATATCGCAGAGAAGATAACCGCGCTGATCATGCACCATCGACATGTGCGGATTGGTGGCAGCGCGCGGATCGGGTCCGATCGGCAGGCCGTTGCCACTGTTCGAGCTGATCGAGGTCGCGTGGAATTCTGCGGCTACGGGGGCACTTTCAAGGTCACCGCTCCGTGACGGCAGATGTCCGATGAAGAACATATGGCTGTCACCGCCGGCGATCACTACATTCTTGAGACCTTGGCGCTCTATCATCGACACGAGTCGTTCGCGCGAATCCGGATAACCCGTCCAATTGTCGTATCCGTTCGACGGCACTTTCTGCATCGACCGGTCGAACGGCATTACCAGCCCGCCTAGGCCGAGCATGTTCCATGTCGACGCACCCTTGAGCCCATTCTCGAGCCAGTTCTCCTGGTTTTCCCCGAGCAACATGTCGGGCTTATCGCGCCTGTCGACGCAATTTCCGTCGCCCTGCTCTTCACAAAGCCGGATGCTTCGGTAGCTCCGTTTGTCAAGGATGTGAAACCGAAGCAGGGAACCGAAGTCGAGACGTCGAAACGCGTGAACCAGACCTAAGTGGGGAAATTGCGCGGCTCGGACGGGCATATGCTCGTACCAGGCCTGCATTGCGACGGCGCGGCGCAGGAGGAAGACTTCAGGCGGCGTGCTGCTCGAGTCCAAATCGCCTCCCCAGTCGTTCTCGACCTCATGGTCGTCGAACGAAGAGAGGAAAGGGGCGGCCGCGTGGGCTGCCCTCAGGTCGGGGTCAGATTTGTAAAGTGCATAGCGCTGGCGGTAATCGTCGAGACTGTAAATCTCGTCGCTCGTGTGACGACGTACGAGCGGCACCTTTAACGAGACGGCCGACGCCGTCGCCTTTCCTTCGTAAATATAATCACCATAATGGTAGACGAGGTCGAGGTCCTTTTCCTGGCTGATATGGCGCCAAGCCGTGAAGAGCCCGCGCTCATAATGCTGGCAGCCCGCGACCGCGATACGAAGACTTTCAATGTTGGTTCCCGGTTCCGGGGCGGTTCGCGCGGTGCCGATGTCGCTCCGAATTCCATCAACTATAAAGCGGTACCAGTAGCGGCGCCGACTTGCGAGTCCGTCCACCTCGACATGCACCGAGTGCGCCAGCTCCGGACGGGCGATATAGCTTCCTGCCCTGACAATTTTTCGAAACATGTTGTCTTCCGCCACTTCCCAGCCGAGCGCGATGGCTTCGGCTGGCATCCCGCCATGCGGGTCGAGTGGTTTCGGTGCGAGGCGAGTCCAGATGACAAAGCCATCCGGCGCCGGGTCTCCCGAAGCCACGCCGAGCGAAAATGGGTCTTCTAAGAAACGGGGTGCGCCGAGCACCGTCGAACTCGTCAGCGCGGCGAGCAGGGCGCCTTGTCCCGCCGCGATAAGCACCGAACGGCGGTCAAGGAGACGATCGAACGCACTCTTGTCCGGGACAATTCCTGCCATCTCTATATCACCTGCTTTTCGGACCTGCCTCATGTCGGGGGAAGCGGTTCAGAAGCGAGCGCGTATGCCGATCGTCCCGGTACGCCCATTCTGGACATAGATCGCGCTATGCGTGCCGATGCCGGCTGCGGCAGTGGAGGGATAAGCGCTTCCCGGCGTCACTACATTGTAGGGCTGGCCGAGCAGATTGTTGACGGTGAAATAGGTTTCGAGATGCTTCGTCACCTTGATGCGGCCGGAAATGGTAAGGTCTGTGCGCGGCTGGAACGAGGTCGGCGTGTCGGAACGGAATTTCTCGTCATTCCATAACAGATTGGCAAAGAGGCGGACCGGCCCATTCTCGTATATGATCCCAAGCGAGCCGATATTGTTGCCGACCCGCGGAATTTTCCTGTTCGGCTCATTGTGCATGAAGGCGCCGCGAAGCGATAGACCGTCGAACGGGGCCGGGAGCCAGGTGAAGCTGTGCTGCAACGCAGCCTCGATGCCCTTGATCGTGGTCACGTCCTGCTGCGTGAAAGTGGAAAACGAATAGCCATTGTAGGCAGGATCGGCGGCGTAGCCCGCGAGGGCCGGGATGGCGGCGGCTTCGGCGGCGGAATATTCCTTGACGACCGCAAGGCCTTCGATCCGGTTGTAATAAAGGCCGACGTTCAACATGCCGACCCCCTTCAGATAGCGTGAAAGCCGGACCGAATAATTGTCTGAGATTGCGGGGGTAAGACCGGGATTGGGGACGACGAGTAGCGGCCCGCCCGTCGAGCTTCCGGTCAGATTTTCTGTCGGCGAGCTTCCTGTAGCGTCCACACCCGCGCGCAGGATCGTCCGACTATACCCCGCCTGGAGCTCGTTGCGCTCGCCGATGGTAAATTTTAACGAAGCGCTCGGGAAGAGGTTGAAGTAACTGCCTTTTACCTTCGATGCCCCATTTGCGTACTGATAGTCGACGCACGGGATCGTCGTGGCGACACCTGTAGTTGCGGACACGGCGCAATTCGCGCTCGCGCCCACAGGCCTGAATGCCCGCACCTCGGCCAGCGGCCGCGACTGAAAAACGTCAGCGACATTTTCGGTCCATTCGGCGCGCAATCCGGCCCTGAGTTGAAGCTCCGGGGTCACCGACGCGGTAATCATTCCGTAAAGCGACTTTATATTCTCGTCGACATCGGTTTTGCGGTAGTTTGCGGTCGCATATTGCGCTGCGGTTGTCGTGCTTGTCCATTCAGCGGGATTCGCCTGATACATCTGGAGGAGCTTGGCGAGGTCGATCGACGGGATATAAGTCGATCCGGAGAGCGACTGGATAACGAAGTTGCTCTTGTTCGTAATTCCGCTGGTATAGAGGTTGACTGCCTGCGCAAGGAACTGCGCGTTGGTCAGCGGCCCGTTGTAAGCATAGCTCGTTAGCGCGTTATTGCCGAACAGGTAGCTTATGTCCGTGATCTTCGCGCCCGCTTTGAAGCTAACAGGAACTGAACCGAGCTCAGTGTCGTACCGCACATTCAACGCACCCGATCGCGCTGACAGTTCGGCGTAGCTGCCGGTCGTCAACGTGATCGCGGGGCGGCCTGTGAATGTATAGGAAGCAGGGTTCGACCAGTCGGGCCCGCTAATCTGCGTAATCGTCCAGTCAGCGAGGTTCAGGTCCGAGCTGTTCTTCACAAACGACGCGTTGCCCGTTGACGTGATCGTCGGGCCGGAAGTCACCTGTCCGGCACTGGGAGAGTCATAATAGGATTCGCTGTCCGAATAAGCAAAATAGCCATCAATCGTGAACTTGCCGGGCGTCCACTCAAAATTGGCGGCAAGCACGTTGCCATTGTTATATTTATACTGGTCGCTTGCAGCGGAACTGATCGATTGCACGGTTCCGGGAAGGTTGCTGCGAAAGGCCGACAGGGCGTCTTGGGCGGTCGCTGGCTGGCCATTGAGGTTCCGCAGCCCGTAGGTCCCGGTGGCGGTGTCGGCTGTCACCGTCGTAACCTGATTATGCAGCTGGATGTTGCCGCGATAGCCTGTGGCAAGGAGCGACAGGTTGAAATTATCGGTCGCCTTAAAGTCGAGCACCAATGAGGCGGTGCGACGGATGGTTCGCCGCGCGCCTGTTTGCCCCTGCATGCGATAAAATTCGAGTGGGTAGGGCGCGTTGGCCGACTGGGTATATTGCCGATCGAGCGTGATCTGCTCGCGCTCGATATATTGATCGTTATAGCCAAGCGAAAACATCACGCCGAGCCGACGATCGAAGAAGCTGTTCGAATAGAAGAGCGAGGCGTTAGGAAGGAAGCGCTTGTTGCCCCAGCCGCCGGTATCGGGACCGATATTCTTGTATTTGTCCCACATATTCTCGTGGGTGAAGCCTTCGACCGACACAATGAAGAGCGGCTTTTTGCGATCATAGGCCCTCTTGGTTCGAAGGTCTATGATCCCCGCAGGCGCATCCGCATTCTGATCTGCCGCAGTCGTTTTGTAGGTCGTCACCGAGTCGATCGCGGACATGGAGATCGTCTCGTAATTGAATATGCGTGCAGCGGCGGCGGCACTGGAATAGCCCGTCGCCGTGGCTGCGTTGGCCGAGACGATGTCCATGCCGTTCAACTGCGTCCGGGTGAACTCGGCTGGCAGGCCGCGAAGATAGGCGTAGACCGACGTGCCGTTCGAGCCATCGACATCGACGCCCGGCATATATTTCATGAACTCGGCCGGGTTTCCCCCGGCGATGTCCCCATAGGCTTCCGTGTTGAGCATATCGGCGATTTGCACTTCCTGACGCTGCGCCATAAGCTCGACGGCGTTGGCATTGCGGATGGCGCTGACGACGATATCGTTGCCGGCGGCAGCCTGACCGTGGCGTCCACTGCGGACCAGATCGACATCAAGACCCGCCGTTTCTTGGCCGCGGATCTCGATTTCAAGCGTTTGGCTGACATAACCTGCAAAGCTCACGGTCACTCTTGCGACACCGGCGGGCAGGTCCTGGGCGCGATAGGCACCTGCCTCGCCGGTCGTAACGGTGCGCGTCTTTCCATCGGCCGACACAATGTCGACAATCGCATCGCGCAAATAGGTGCCCGACGCAGTGTCGAGGACCTGGCCGGACAAAGCTCCTTTGGCCTCTCCCGCGTCGCGTACCATCCCCGGTGCTGGTTCCTGAGCAAAGGCCGGAGCCGCAATCGCGACCAGAACGGGGATTGCGGATGCAGCCACCAGCAGCTTCGCCTTGAATTTCATTTCACCCTCCCAAACAGCGAATCAATATCGATAATGATCACTCGGCCGCGCCATTTTGTTCTTCAAATATGACGCTATAATGTCGGATTTCAAGCATTTTCCAAATATTCTCTGTCCCAGTCCGCTTGCGATTGACGATTCTGAATTGCCATTCTACGATAACGCTAATGTTAAGGCAATGGGCGGCGTTGTCGATGAATTTGCTAGGTTAAGGCCTCTCGAATTCAGCTCCATTTCCACGTTGACATTTCAATCGATCCTTGACAGAATCCATAATATGGACTGTATTCCACATATTATCGAAAGGATCGCGATGTCAAACAGAATCTCCCTCGGCGACGCACGTGCCGCGCTTGACGTCGCGGACCGATTTGCCTTCCGTGAGCGGAGCCGAGTAACGATGGCTCGACTGGGAGACCTCGCGTCATGCTGAAGATCGCCTCCGTCGTTGCCGTTGAGATGCGATATCCCTTCTCCAAAATTTACGGAGAAGGTCAGGTTCCGAAGGAATTGCTCGCGCCCGCGGCACATTTTCAGCGCATCAAACGAACCGGACAGGCCGCCACACTCGTCGTTGTGACCGACGAAGACGGCGTCAAAGGGTTCGGAGAATGTTTCGGACTTCCCAGCCCCCGGCCGAGCAGGGCGATTATCGAGGAAATCATCGCGCCCGCGCTGACGCGAGCCAGTCTCGCCTCGCCCGACGAGGCGATGGCGGAATTTCACCAGTTTTTTCTTGCCATGGGAAACAGTCGCGGCCCGGCCATGGAAGCACTCGCCGGCCTCGATATCGCGCTTTGGGATTTGCTCTCGAAGCGCGCCGGAAAGCCGCTCGCAGCAATGCTTGGTGAAACGGTCGCTCCGGTCCCTGTTTACGCAAGTCCGGTCCAGTTTCTTGCCGATCCGGCCGACAGTGCCGCCAAGGCGCTCGATTTCCTTGCTCAAGGCTACACGGCAGTTAAATTGAAGATCGGGCGCGGTGCCGATACCGACGTCGAACATATTCGCGCGCTTCGCGAAGCCATGCCTCCCGGCACCCCCCTTATGCTCGATGCCAATTGCAGCTACGACCGGGACGGCGCGCTTGCGCTTATCGACGCAATTGCGCCTTATGATATCGCCTGGTTGGAAGAACCGGTCGAACCGGAGGATTTCGGCACGTTGCAGTTGCTGTGTGAGCGAGCGCCCTGTCCGATCGGCAGCGGCGAGAATGACTTCACGCTCACCGCATTCGAACGGCTTTGTAACCTTGGGATTACATATCTTCAGCCCAATGTCACGCGAGCGCTCGGCGTAACCGGAATGCAGCGGCTCGACGCGCTCGCGCACCGCACGGGTGCCAAGGTTGCATTGCATGGCGTGGGAACGAGCATCGGTGTCGCTACTGCGCTCCACTGCTGCGCCGGACTCGAACGGCTCACGCTCTTCGAGCGCAATCATCTTATCAATCCGATGCGCGACGATGTTGGCATTGCTCTGACCGTCGACAGCGGCGGCTGTATTCTTCCTCCTTCCGGCAGCGGACATGGGGGGGCGCCGCTCCCAGAAAGGGCCCGCGAAATCCACGAGCCTGACGTTCAGGAAGCCTTGGCCGACCCGTCACGCACCGCGCTTGAGACGGCGCAGTGACGATTGTTGCAGCGGGACCGCGTGCCGTCGCGGCAGGAGCCGTAACCGTCAATCCCGCTGTTCGCAGCCATTGATCGGCCCGGCTATGATGCAAGTTCCGACGCTCGACGCGGCTGACGCCAAAATTCTGGTGGAGGCGGCGGTGGCCATATCCAACTCGATCGGCGTTCCGCAGAATATCGCGGTCGTTGATGCAGCTGGCGCGCTCCTTGCCTTTCACCGGATGGACGGAGCGAAGCCGTTCACAGGCGATTTTGCGATCGCCAAGGCTGCGACGGCCGCGGGATTGCGGGTGGCTACAACAAAGCTTGCCGAGATCGCGCTGCCTGGTCAGCGCGGCTTCGGCTTGGACAGCATCGCTGGCAGCAAAGTGGCGATACTCGGCGGAGGCGAACCGGTCAGCGTGGCCGGTCAAGTCGTCGGGGCGATTGGCATCAGTTCGGGAAGTGTCCACGAGGATACCGACGTTGCCCGCGGCGCCGTTGCACGTTTTGGGGCTCATATCGTGGATGGATCCGATTGATGAACAGCGAAGAGAATGCAGGCGCGCCGACGGTCAAGAAACTGCCGCTGAAGATATGGGTGATCCTCGGGCTTCTCATGAGCCTCGTCGTCCTCAACTATTTCGATCGCCAGACGCTCTCCATTCTGAAACCGATCGTGAAGGCCGAACTCGATTTCGACGACACGGCATATTCGCTTCTGACGTTCGCTTTTATGCTGCCGTACATTGTCATGTATGTCGTGAGTGGACGGCTGGTCGAACGATATGGCACGCGGATTTGCATGACGATTTTCGCCATCGGCTGGTCCCTGGCCAATATCGCATCCGGACTGTCCCACAGTTTTGCGCAACTGGCCGCCTCGCGCGCCGCCCTTGGTACAGCGGAGCCGGGCGTTTTCCCAATCCTGCAGCGCGCAATTCTCAATTGGGTCCCCGTCGAGCGACGGACGCTCGCGCTCAGTATTGTCACCCCTGCCGGCAATGTCGGAGCGGTCCTTGCACCGATGCTCGTTGCCCTGATGACCACCGGCATCGGCTGGCGCGCCGCGTTCATCATCCCTGGCGTCATCGGTATCGCGATCGCAATCGCATGGTGGTTCGCGGATACCGGGCACGAGGCGCCGCGGGAGGAAATGGAGGCCGGCATACGTAGAGATTCCCTATCGCCGGACGATGCTGAATCCTCCCCGATAAAGGGTCTGCTGCGCGATAAGCGCTACTGGGCCATTATCGCAGTTCGCATGCTCAGCGATCCCGTCTGGTATTTCTACCTGTTCTGGATTCCCGGCTATCTTCAGGAAAGGGTCGGGCTGTCGCTTTCCGAGCTGGGACTTGTCGGCGGACTTCCCTATATCGTCGCGATTCTGACATGCCTCATTCTCGGTCGAGCCGTCGACCGTCTCGTGGTGCGGGGCAGGGACCCGATCCGGGTCCAGCTCGCCCTTTTCGGCTTTACCGCGGCGCTCATGCCGCTCGGCGCCCTCATCACCATGACGTCCAGCCCAGCCGTCGCGCTCCTGATCATCACGGTCGTGATCACCGTTTGTCAAACCTGGTTCGTCGGGTTCAACGTCCTTTTGGCCGGGCTCTTCCCGGTCAAGGTCAATGCCTCGGCCGTGGGAATGCTGGGTGCCGTTGGCGCGACCACGTCGCTTATCCTCAACTTGGCGGCAGGTTTTATCTTGGCCCAGTTCGATTATTCGGGCCTCTTTGCCGGCCTTGCGGTCCTTCATCCGCTGTCGGCGGTCATTCTGATCGTCGTGATCGGACGCAATCGGGCTCGCAGCGCCCCGGCGCAAGCGCGCTGAAGAGGGCCGAACGAGAGCCTCACAAAATTAAGGAAATCACTGATTATGAAAGTTGAGACACGCACATCTCTCGCGGGCCGGGTCGCGATTGTGTCGGGCGCGGGCAATGGCATCGGCGCCGCGATCGCCAGCGAACTCGCGGGGCGCGGCGCCCACGTCGTCGTAAACGACATCGACCCGGCGCGGGCTCATCGCCAGGCCGAAAAAATTGGAGAGCGTGGCATGGCGGCCCCCGGGGACGCGTCTTCGTCATCGGATGTCGCCGCAATTGTCGCTCGCACCCTCGAGAGTTTCGGGACAATCGATATTCTCGTCAACAACGCGGGGATGGACCAGGCGGTCTCCATTCTTGATCTGGGTGAGGAAGATTGGGACCGGCTCATTGCGGTCAATCTGAAAAGCGCCTTCTTGTTCTCGAAGGCCGTTCTGCCAGCCATGATCGAGAGGCGCTACGGTCGCATAATCTGCACCTCGTCGGTGGTTGCACATCGCGGCGCCATGAACGGCGGCATCCATTATGGTACGACGAAAGGAGGAATGCTTGGTTTTGCCCGCACGCTTGCGCGTCAGATGGCGCGGACCGGGATCACGGTCAACGCAATTGCCCCCGGGGTCGTGGACACGGATCTGATCCGAACCCATATGCCTGCCGAGGTTCGAGACCGCGTCGTCGAGGATATCCCGCTCGGCCGCCTTGCGGAGCCGGAAGAAATCGGTCACGCGGTCGCTTTTCTCGCATCTGACGAAGCGGCCTACATCACCGGCGCAACCCTCAACGTAAACGGCGGTTTCTGGATCGGCTGATGGAGAGGATCGACTATATCATCGTCGGGGGCGGCAGTGCGGGATGCGTGCTCGCCAGTCGGCTTTCCGAAGATCCCCGCCTGAATATCGTGCTGATCGAAGCAGGCCGGGATCTGGCGCCAGGACAGGAACCGCCGGAATTCCTCGACATGTATCCGGGAGTCGTCGCCTTCGATCGGGCCAACCATTGGTCGACGACTCGCGCGCGTAACCTGCCGCTCACCGGCAATGACCCCTCTGCCCACCCCGAGCCGAAGGCTTATGATCAACCAAAGATCGTCGGCGGCGGGTCGAGCATCAACGGCCAGGCTGCCAATCGCGGAACGCCGGCGGATTATGACGAATGGGACGCCGGCGGGGCCAGGGGGTGGCGTTGGGAGTCCGTCCTGCCCTATTTCAGAAAGCTCGAGCGCGATCTCGATTTCTCGGGTCCCCTCCACGGGTCCGACGGCCCGATCGCTATTCACCGCATTCCGAGGGAGCAGTGGCCCGGCTTCACCCTGGCCGCGGAACGCGCGCTGCTCGACCTCGGATATTCGGCGCTCGAAGACCAGAATGGGTCTGCCGACGACGGGGTGTTTCCGCTGAGCTTGTCGAACGACGGCACGCATCGTGTTTCCGCAGCGCGTGGCTATCTGACCGAGGCGGTGCGCCGGCGGCCTAACCTCCTTATTATGGCCGACACCGAGATAACTGGTCTCGCACTTGTCGATCGCAAAGTAGTGGGCGTTTCGATCGGAGGAGGCAGCGACCGACGGGATATAGCCGCTCGCGAGGTCATTTTGGCCGCCGGGGCTCTCCAATCGCCCGCGATCCTCATGCGGGCAGGGATAGGCGCAGCCCCGCGCCTGCAGATGCTGGGAATAAACCTCGTGGCGGATCGCCCCGGCGTCGGACAAAATCTTCAGGAGCATCCCGGTCTTTCGCTTTCGGCTTTCATTCGGCCCCATGCTCGGCTTCGCGGCAAGACGCGCCGCCACAGCCATATCGGCTTCCGATACTCCTCGCGGGTGGAGGGATGCGATGACGGCGACATGTTCGCGATGGTCGCCGCAAAGTCCGCCTGGCATCCCCTGGGCGACCAAATCGGCACGCTTCTCTACTGGATTAACAAGCCCTATTCGCGAGGATTTGTCGACCTGGAGGATAGGCATCACTCAAGCGCCGTGATCGCCAACTTCAATTGGTTCTCCGACAAACGCGATCTCGACCGCTTGGTGCATTCCACCATCATGATGGCCGGGGTCGCCGCTTCTCCCGAAATGCGACCCCATATCGTGGCACCCTCGCCATCGAGCTATAGCGGCTGGGCGAAGCGGCTCGGACGCCGAGGTTTACCAAATTATTTGATGACGGCCCCCGTCGCGCTGCTCCTCGATGCGATACCCGGCCTGCAACCCCGCTTCGTGAAAACCTTTATCGGCGGCGGCCGGTCGTTGGAGCATTTCATCGCTGACCGGAATGAAATCGAGGCTTTCGCCCGCGCCGGAGTCTTTGGACAGTGGCACCCTGCCGGCACCTGCCAGATGGGCGCCGCCAGGGACCGATACGCCGTCGTTTCACCGACCGACGGACGCGTTCACGGTGTGGAAGGTCTCCGCGTCATCGACGCTTCGATCATGCCGACCATCCCGCGCGCCAATCTCAATATTCCCGTAATAATGATCGCAGAGCGCATGGCCGATGCGATCAAGCAGGCGGAGGGCGGCGCGGCTAGCGGTTGACGATGCGCGCGCTGGTCGCGGAGGTGCGACCAATGGCTCATCTTCGGCAGAAAATATGTTGACCCTGTGCCATTCCACCTGAACTAGGGAGCGGGTAAATATTCAAGTCCTGTCTGGGTTGATCGAGTTGGCAGAAGAAACAGATGAGAAGCTGACGGGCGGAGCCAATGCGGTTCGTCGTAGCCTCGCGGTGTTGCGCGCAGTCGCGGAAGCCGGGTCGGAGGTTACCGTAGCCGACCTGGCCGCGCGGCTGGATTTGAAGAAGCCGACGGTGCACCGTCTGGTTGCCGCGCTTGTGGAAGAAGAGTTCCTCCAGTCGGAATCATCGCCGCAGCGCTTGCGTCTGGGGCCACTATTCCTTGAACTCGCCCATTCGGTTTGGAGCAGGTTCGACATACGCGGCGCGGCGGCGCCGGAGCTCGCTCGTCTGGCGCAGCAGACGGGGTTCACCGCGCGCCTGCTGACCAGTGCGGGAGACCGGTTGATTTGCGTCGAGGCGGCCCATGCCGCGGAGCGTGTGCGCGAACTGGATGTCGGTTCGATGGAGCCGATGCGCGGATCCGCGGCAGGTCTTGTCGTGGCTGCCTTCTCCTACAACGAAGTCCACGATCCGAATCCAGAAGAAACGCTTGCCAAGGCTCGCTACTACGCGATCGACAGCGGCGCCGGTAACCGGTGGCGGTCGGTCGCGGCCCCCGTTTTCGACGAACGCGGCGAACCTTGCGGCGCGATCGCCGTGACGGGCCCATCGCATCTGCTGGCCGATGAGAGGCTGCATGCGCTTGCGCCTCATGTGCTCGAGGCAGCGCGCAAAACGTCGCGCGCCGCGGGCGGTTATCCTTTCGCGATTTCCCCGGACGAACGACGCTCGGATGGTAGAAGCGCGACCGTTCGTCCAATCAGTCGCCATGCTAATCTGATTGGCGATTCTCCGATCTGGCTTGGCAAGCCTGCGGTTTTATACTGGATCGACATTCTCGCGCCTGAGATCCTGCGCCTCGATGCCAAGGGAAGCGTTCGCAAATTCGCAATGCCCGATGTGATCGGAGCTCTGATTCCGAGAGCAGATGGAAAGCTGATTGCGGCCTTTTCCAACTCCATTGCCACCTTCGACCCCGAAACCAACGAGCTTGGCAATCGCGTGACTGTTGAAGGCGTGAATTTCGGATATCGCTTTAACGACGGGGCGACAGACCGGCGCGGGCGGCTGTGGCTCGGCTGTGCCGATCCGTCCAGACCGGGCGCGCACGGCAGGCTCCTTCAGATCGGCCAGGATGGACAAATAGCGGCAGAACTATCGGGCCTTGGCCTTCCCAACGGAATTGTGTGGTCGGACTGCGGCAGCCGCGTCTACCTTATAGATTCCGCAATGCGCCAGTTGCGTGCTTACGATTATGACGAAGCGCGCGGTCAGTTCGGTGATTTTGTGGTTCTTCATCAGTTTCCTGCTGGCAACCCCCGGCCGGCAGGACTCGCCATGTCGCCGGAAGGCCATCTGTGGACGGCGATCTGGGACGGATGGGAACTTGTCGAACTCGATAATTCGGGAGCGGTGCTCGACAGGATCGCCCTCCCGGTGCCACGCCCTTCGGGCCTGCGATTTGCGCAGAATGGCCGCGATCTGATCGTCACGTCTGCCTCGGTTCGCCTGAGCCCTGCGCAGCTACTCAAGGCTCCGCTGTCGGGCAGCGTCTTTCTCTGCGAGCTCTAAACCGTCGGCAAATAATCGCGCCTCGTCTTGCTCGGCCACGATCGGCCGGGCAATCCGGGGCCAAGGCGAACGGGTCAGCGCGTTGATCCCCGGAGCACCAGCTCGGGCGCAATACGATCGACGACTATGTCGTTGCCCGCGCCGCCCTTGATCCGGTCCAGCAGACGTCGCGTCGCGCGGCTTGCGACATCTTGGAAAGGCAGAAGAAGTGTCGAGAGCGGCGGGCTCATAAAGCGGGTGAAGGGATGATTGCCCCATCCCATCACGAGCGCCTCTTCGGGGACACGAATGCCCCGTTCCCCCAAGGCGCGATAGAGACCGAGTGCATAATAATCGTCTCCAACGACGAAGGCATCCGGCCGTCGGCCCCTATCGAGCAGATCGCTGGCAACGCGGTACGCATCGTCGGCCTGCCACGACTGTGAAACGCGGAAAGATCGTGCAGGCGGGACAAGCGCGAGATTTTGACGCGTATCGAACGGCAAGCCATGGCGTTCGAGCGATCGGCGAAAACCCTCGGCCCTGATCCGGATGGTGGAAAAGGGCATATCCTCGTCGAGGAGGACAATGTCCTTTGCTCCTTGCGAAACGACAAAATCGGTTGTCAGCGAAATTCCTGCCTCATTGTCGACCGAGAAGAAATCAACGCCGAGTTCTGGAAGTTCGCGGCTCACCAGGACCAATGGTATGCCGGCCTTGATGATCGGGGCCCAGGCCGCCGGATTTTCCTGCACGGGAGCCGAGATAAGCCCATCCAACCCGGCCTGCAGGGCGCGTTCGATCGCATCGCGTTCGCGTTCCGCGGATTCGGACGAGAGCAGAAGAAGGACCGTATATCCCTCCTTCTGAGCTTGAAACTCAACCTCGCTAACAAGATCCGCAAAGAAGGGATTGGAGATGTTCGACACGATCACCCCGATTGTCCTGCGCGATCCGAGTACCAGCGACCGCGCGTGGATATTGGGGACATAGCCAAGCTTCTCGGCCTCGGCCTTGATCAGCGCGCGTGTCGCGGCGCTGACGCCCGAACGGTTGTTCAATGCGCGTGACACCGTATTTGCTGTCAGGCCAACGATTTTCGCCAGATCCTGAAGCGTCGGCGGACGACGCCCCGTTCCTGTTTCCGCCATTCCGTATCTCCGAGCCAGAGCTGACCTCTAGCGAAAACCGCAGCATGTGCCAAGCTAGCCGCTCGACGGCATGCAGTATCATTATCGTTATTCTACCTTTGGAGACTCGCTCAGTCATCGCTATCCTCCCAAGCGCAAAAAATCGGAAAAAATCATGATCTGACAGTGGATAAACAGGGATGATCTCCGGTTAGATGTTTGTCATTAGCGCTATTGATATTTTCATGAACTAGGCTATTCGGGGCGTGGGAGCTGAGGCGCTGGGCGCCGCCCGCGCGGCGACCGCCACGCCGCTGATCAATGGCTCTGCCAGACGAAGGGAATGAGCGGCGCAAGCGATCGGCTGCCGGACAAACCTGCGGCTCACGCGAAACTGGCTGCTAGATTATAGCTGAAAGGTTGACTGTGACAGGGATGCATTCGGAAGTTTTATCGGTGACAGAACCCAGCAGGGACGTCCCGGTTGAGGGTCACTATGATGTCATCGTTTGCGGCGGCGGTCCCGCGGGCCTCATCGCTGCGGTGGCGGCGGCACGAAATGGCGCGAAGACGCTGCTGATTGAACGCTACGGGTTTGTCGGCGGCATGTCGACCAGCGCCCTCGTGACGCCAATCAGCGAGTTCCGGCATTTCGGCAAGCAGCATATCGGGGGCATTCCATTCGAACTGTTGCAGAAAGCGGCGGCGCTTGGCGGCGCGGATGTTTCACTCGAAAGCGGCAATTATCCGGTCAACGACGAAATCCTGAAGCTTGCCGCGCAACGCTTGCTGCTGGAGAGCGGAGTCGCGCTTCTTTATCATAGCTGGTTCTCGGACTGTGTGATGGACGGCGACCGGGTCACGCATGTGATCGTGCAGAACAAGGCAGGACGGGTCGCTTACGCATCCAGGACATTCGTCGATTGCACGGGAGACGCCGACCTTGTCAGGGCAGCTGGCTTTGCCACCACCAAAGGCGATGTTCTCCAGCCTGCGACCTTATGGTTTCAGCTCGGAGGCGTCGACACCGTCGGTCTCTCTTATTTGTTCCGCGATGCCGTCGATGGAATGCTGCCAGTGTCGGACGTCATTCGGGGCCGTCTCCTTGCTCTGAACGAGGCGGGTGAAATCCCGATTTTTGGCGGTCCTTGGATCAATAAATTCTTCCGTGATGGCATGGTCAGCATAAACGTGCTGCGCGAAGCGACGGACGCCAGCGATCCCGAATGGTTCACCAAGACCGAATGCAGTCTGCGCGAAAATCTGCAGCTCATTATCGAGGTTCTGCGGCGCGAATTTCCAGAATTTCGCGATTGCTGGCTGGCGAAATCGGGCATTCAGACCGGCGTGCGAGAATCCTATCATATTGTCGGCCTCTACAAGTTAACGCGAGACGACATTTTGGTTCCCAAAGCCTTCCCGGATACGATTGCCAAGGGCGCGCACGTCATCGACATCCACGCCTCAGACAGCAATGAGCAGAATGGACTCGTCATACCACGGCAGGAATATAATGTTCCTTTCCGCTGCCTGGTGCCGCGACGGAGCATCAACCTTGTCACGGCCGGTCGGTGCCTCAGCGCGGACGGACCCGGTTTCGGCTCAGTGCGTGTGATGGCGACCTGCATGGCGATGGGCCAAGGGGCGGGGACGGCTGCGGCGCTTGCCAGCAGGCACGGCTACAGCATGTCAGACATGAATTTTCGGCAGCTGCGCGATGTCCTGATCGCGCAGGGTGCCGTTGTTGACTTCGATAATGTGGTGAATCCCGCAGCGCCGATCGAGCTCACCGAATATCCGGCAGTCACGGCCTGATGATGGATGGTCGCAAGTGGGGGCGCGACGTGGAAATAGTCGGGCCGGCCTATAATCGCAAAGATTTGACCCCAGGGATCGTTCATATCGGCGTGGGAAATTTCCATCGCGCTCATATGGCCGTCTATCTCGACGAGCTTTTTTCCCGGCAGGTGGATCACGATTGGGGCATCGTCGGCGCTGGCGTGCGCCCCGCCGACGCAGCTATGCGCGAGGCGCTTGAAAAGCAGGATTATCTCTCGACGGTGATCGAGCTTTCACCCGGCAAAAATTTGGTTCGCCGCGTCGGCGCCATGGTCGATTTTGTGGCCGTCGATCCTTTTAATGCGCCGCTGATCGAGGCGATGAGCCGGCCGGAAATCCGCATCGTGTCGCTGACTGTGACCGAAGGCGGCTACTTCATCGACCCGGCGACAGGTCGGTTCGATCCATGCGCTCCGGGAATAGCGGTGGGCAGCCGCTTTCCCGGTCGTCCCGTCACCGCTTTCGGTGCAATAGTTGCCGCGTTGCGCAATCGCCGCGCCGCGGGTATTCCAGCCTTCACGCTTCTCTCTTGCGACAATCTGCCTGGAAATGGCCATGCTGCGCGCGATGCTACCCTTGGCCTCGCACGCCTGTCGCAACCGGGCCTTGCCGATTGGATAGAGACCAATGTGGCCTTTCCCAACAGCATGGTCGATCGGATTGCTCCGGCGACGGGTGACAGGGAGCGGCAGATGGCGATCGATGCCGGGATCGCCGGCGACAGCGTGCCGGTAATCTGCGAGCCCTATCGGCAATGGGTGCTCGAAGACCGTTTCCCGTCCGGTCGCCCGTCCATTGAAACTGTCGGCGCCGTTTTTACCGACAGGGTCGAGGCGTTCGAAACGATGAAGATCCGTATTCTTAATGGGGGCCATGCGATCATCGGCTACGCCGCGGCTCTCTGCGGGATCGATCATATCCACGACGCCATGGCCAGCCCGACAATCGCCCACTTCGTCGAGAGGGTGCAGACCACAGAAATCCTGCCCATTGTGCCGCCTCCTCCCGGACATGATCTGGCCCGTTACAAAGCGCAGGTGATCGACCGTTTTCGAAACCACCGCATTGCCGACACGTCCAGGCGTCTTTGTTTCGACGGAAGCAATCGGCAACCGAAGTTCATTCTTCCCTCCGTGCGGGACAATCTGGAGGCCGGCCGCGTTCCGCACGGTCTCATCCTCGCGACGGCCTTATGGTGTCGATATTGCTATGGCACCGACGACAACGGCTGCGAAATTGCCCCAAATGACCCCGATTGGGCAGCACTTCAACGCACCGCCAAGGTCGCAAGGCGCAACCCTGACAGGTGGATCGCGATGCGCCACATCTACGGCGATCTGTCGGACAACAATATGTTTCGCAGCGCGTTCGGCGACACGTTGGACTTGATCTGGAGCGAAGGAGCGCACGGCGCCATTAGGCATTATAACGCACGATAGCAGCGGGCCGAAGCGCTACAAGGCACCCTTGCTCCTGGCCCATTGAAAAGAACCGAAAGGCATCGAATGACCGCTCCCAGCATCGCCGGCCTGGAACTCGGCGGCACCAAATGCGTGGCGATCCTCGCCAGCGGGCCGGAGGGGGTCCGCGACGGCCGGACGATCCCGACAACGGATTCGGCGGAGACCCTCGCCCGTCTCGAAGCGATACTGGACGGTTGGGCCTTTGACGCGATCGGGATCGCGAGCTTCGGGCCGCTCGACCTCGATCGATCGAGCGCGGACTTCGGCTCGGTGTGCCGCACGCCCAAGCCAGGCTGGTCCGGCGCCGATCTCGTCAATCGTTTCAGCCAGCGATATGCGAAGCCCCTGGCGATCCAAACCGACGTGGTCGGCGCCGCCCTCGCGGAGAGCAGGTGGGGGAAGGCACAGGGGCTTTCGAGCCACTGCTATATCACCGTCGGCACCGGAGTGGGTGTTGGCCTGATTTCCGGGGGGCAACCGGTGCAGGGTTATGCTCATGGCGAGGCGGGACATATGCGCGTCGCCCGCGCTAAAGGTGACACTTTCGAAGGTGCGTGCCCTTTTCATGGTGACTGTATCGAAGGGCTTCTTTCGGGTCCGGCCCTGAAGCGCCGTTTCGGCCGGCCCGGCGAGGCATTGCCCGACGGCGCCGCCGAGTGGGACCTTTTCGTCGCAGATCTTGCGGCCTTTCTTCATAATCTCGTTGCCGTCGCTTCGCCTGAACGGATTTCGATAGGCGGGGGCGTGATCGCGGATCGACCTTTTCTTTTCGCCCGCCTTCGGGAAAAGCTCTCCGCCAGCCTCAACGGCTATGGCACATACCCAGCCTATATGGCCGATGATTGCGAGAGAATTGGGCCTCCGGGACTAGGCGCACAGACGGGACCTCTGGGCGCGGTCGCAGTTGGACTTGGCGCGCTGGGACTATAGGCCGCTGCGGCGCCACGTTCGGCGGACCATAAAGGATCGGCGCGAAACAGGCATCCGGCGGCTGGCACAAGGCGCCCGCCCCGGGGGCGCCGGCCGGGCACCGCGGATCGCAGAGCGCGGTCCCGTCGATCCCATGGCGCTGGGCGGTCGGCGACAGCACCGCGCCTCCGCCGACCATCGCGCCCCGACCTGCGGTGCCTGCACCGGCTCTGATGACTCGGCCAACGCTCACCGTTCGCCGTCGCTCCCCCTGGAGACGGGCCATCGCGCCGGTCTGGGCTAGAAGGCGAAACGCGCACCCACGACGAAACGCCTTTCGTGGACCAGAAGATTTCGCAGATTCTCCGGTTTCTCGAGATAGCGGCGTTGCATGGTGTTGGTGATGTTGAACATTTCGAACCTGATGCGAACTGCTTCACTAATGTCGTAGCTTACCGAAGCATCGAGGAATCCCTGCGCGGCGGTATATTCGTAGAGCCCCAAGCCCTGCGCAGCGTTGCCCCCTTCGGCAGAACTAGCGAAGCGGCTCCGCCAGCTGTACGCTGCCCGAATATCGAGCGGACCCCGGTTATAATAGCCGATGAGGTTATAGGCATGCTTGGAAAGATCGGGGAAAGGTTCTGCGGTCGCCGTCTTAATGTCGGTGTAGGTGTAATTCGCCACGACCCCAAGTCCGCCGAGGAATCCCGGGAGGAAGGTGAGGGCCTCCTGAGCGCTCAATTCAAAGCCCTTGATCCGTGCCGGACCGCCGTTGACGGGACGTGTGATGAGAAATTCCGTGCTGCCGTCGAGCAGCGTGAAGCCGGGTATTTCGCCCGTCTCTGTTGCCGTGGTGATGAAATTTTTCACGTCCTTGTAGAAGAAAGTGGCCGAGTAGGCGCCGTCCCTGCTCCGATAGAATTCAAGCGATGCGTCGAACTGATTGGCTCTGAATGGATCGAGCAGGGGATTGCCGCCAGACGCCGAACCCGACGAGCGATCGAGGTTGAATCCGGCGATCAGCTTGTTCAGCGGCGCGCGCTCGACAGACTTTGCGCCGGCAAGCCTGAAAATGAGATTGTCGGCCAAGTCGAACTTGATGTTCGCCGCCGGCAGGACGTCGTCATATTCGTTCTCGATCGTGAGAAACGCATATGTGGGCGTGGCGACGATGCCTGTTGAGCGGAGCTTGGTTCGCACCCAGCGTGCTCCGATATTGGCCGCAAAAGAGATGCCGAAAACATCGCCTCCAAAATCCGCCATGCCGTACGCCGCATAGGTGTTTTCCGAAATATTCTGGAAGGAGTCCGCAAGCAGCTCTCGCGGGTTGAGATTGAGATCGTTCGAAAAGCGCTCCGAAAAATCGTTGATTCCGACGTCGGTTATATTTCCTGCGACCCAGCCGCGCGGAATATTACCCCCGAACCCCGCAAAGAGATGCGAGTGAGGCGACCCCAGAAACTGTGAAATCGGCGCGCTGGTAATCGGACGTCGCTGGCCATTTTCGAAGAAAGCAGGATTGCCGGCAGCGGGGCTTTGGGGAAGCGACTGATACAGAGCGTCCTTCGCGTCCGTGAGCGAAATGCGAACGCCGGCTTTCAGATTCTGAAGGGGGCCTTTTTCGACCGCCAAAGCAACATCGAGCTTCGCTTCCCATTTCTTTTGGTAGCCATCGAAGAGACGGTCGAAATGGAGCTCGGTGAAGAAGCCCGACGGATCATGAAGATCATAAGGCTGGCCGCTCGCGGTCGTAAGGATGACATCGGGCAGCGTGTTCCCCGAGTTCAGATCATATCGGACGGTGGCGTTCTGGAAACCCTGGTAGCGGAGAAATTGCTCGATGCGCCGCCGCTCCGATCGCGAATAATTGATATCCGCGTTGACCGTGAAGTTTCCGGGACGCCAATCGAAATTGACGCCACCCTGATATGTCTGTGTCCGCTCAGGGTAATTGCGTCCATCGGGCTGCACGCGTTGATTGGTAAATGTACCGGCCGTAATGACCCCGACATCGCTGATTTCTAGGCTTCCGGGAACAAATGTTCGGTCAAAAAGCGTGCGGAAGAAGAAGCGCCGCCAGTCATTGTCAAGGCGCAGAAAAAGGCCGTCAACGCGGATATCAAGGTTATCGGCGGCCTCCCAATTGAGTGCGGCATTGATGCCGGTGCGTTCCAGCGACTGTTCCTCGGTGAGGAAGCGGAGGTCGACCGGCTTCAACGCCTCGTTGGTCGCGGGATCGGCATCGAAGTTGAAGCCCGTGTCGGTGCCGACATCGAACGGCGTAAATCCGCCGCGCGCCATGAAGTTATCTTCGCGCGTCTTGCTCCTGTCGTAGGAAAGAGCGACGATGAAACCGATACGCCCGTCGGCGAATTTATCGGCATAGGTCAAACTGCCGGTCAGGCCCGCACCCTCGGCCCGCTCCCCGTAGCTGCCAAGGAGTGAGGTCGAAAGAAGCCGCTCTTTCAGATCGGTGGGTTTGCGCGTCACGAGATTGACGACACCCCCCAATGCGCCTTCGATCTGGTCGGCGCGAATGGACTTGCTGACTTCGAGCGTCTGAAAAAAGTCGGACGCCAGATTTCGAAAATTGAACTGCCGGTCGGTCGCGCCGACCAGAACGCGCCCATTCACCAGCGTGTTTGCGGACAGGCCGCGAACGCGGATGCGGGCGCCGGCGCCCTGCTCGCGCTCGATCTGAACGCCGGTTATGCGCTGGAGGGATTCTGCGACATTGTTGTCCGGAAGTTCGCCGATGTCCTCGGCCGTGATAACGTCGACGATCGAATCGGACCTGCGCTTGTAGTCGAGCGCATCTTGCAGACTGGCCCGCGTGCCGGTGACGATGATTTCGTTATCGGCACCCGGCCCTGTTTCTTGTGCAAACACCGGCCCGGCAAGGAGCGCTGCTGCCAGCGTCGAACCACTTAGCTTCAGGACAGTCGAAATCTTCATATGGCCCTCTCCATCTTTGCAAGAAGCCACCCTGAACCGCTTGCTTGTTTATTCCATATTATGGACTATAGTCCGCACTATGGCCAATTTTCGATGTAGTCAATAGCCGTGGCTTGGTAATGCTTCCGGGGGGATTTCACCATGAACAGCCGCCACCTCGTCGACCGCGATATCGCGCCGCTGATCGAACTGGTCCAACGCGCCGAGTTCGGTTCGGCGCCGATCGCCGACATCCGCGCTGCGGCGGCGGAGACTTACGCGATGAGGCCGCCACCGGTGATCGTGCCGGAAGAAATCATCATCCCATCGGTACATGGCGGGCCAAGCATCGCCGTCTATCTCTTCCGCCCCGATGCGGTCAGGCGCGATGCCGGTGCGGTCCTGCACATCCATGGCGGCGGTATGGTGATGGGATCTGCAAAACTGACGCCGGCGGGTCCGGCAACGCTCGCCGCGGTCGTGGGCGTCCCCGTCGCCTCCGTCGAATATCGCCTTGCACCCGAGTACCCATTTCCAGCGCCACAAGAGGACTGCCATTCGGCGTTGATTTGGCTCGCTGACCAGGCACGAACCATGGAATTCAATGCGAGCCGGATCATCGTTGCGGGTGAAAGCGCCGGCGGCGGCCTGGCAGCGGCACTCGCAATCATGGCGCGCGATCTTGGCGGACCGGCGATCGCGGGGCAATTGCTCACCTATCCGATGCTCGACCATCGCACCGGCGGAGACAATTGCCCCTATGCCAATCCTGTAACTGGCGAATTCATCTGGACACGGGCCGCTAACCGCTTTGGTTGGGCAGCACTTCAGGGTGACTACGGACTCGATGACGAACGCCGCGGCTGGTTCTCGCCAAGCCGCGCCGACGACCTTTCGTGCCTTCCCCCGGCCTATATTGCGACGGGCAGTCTCGACCTATTCTTCGACGAGAATCTTGACTATGCGCGCCGCCTGGTCGCCGCCGGAGTGCCGGTCGACCTCCATAGCTACGCTGGCGCCATCCATGCATTCAACGCGATTGTCGATGCCCCGCTGTCACAACGTTTCAGCAGCGGCCTGCTGACGGCGGCTGCTGCTATGACGGCACCGGAGAACGGCTAAGTCGCTTATGCAATGAGAGGAGGGCGCTGGTTGGCGACCTCGCGTCTGCGCGTTCTAGGGACGACGCCAGACCTCGCGCTCATGGGGCCGACGGCCAACAGAGGAAAAGGTGGGCATCCGATTTACTATTTGGATCATCGACGATGCCGCCCCACGCGACCGCCGTCCCCGATTTGGGCGCTGGAAGTCGAAAGCGATGGTGCGCCACTACGCGCACATGTCGACGAAGCATCTCTAGCCGTACGCAGACCAGCTGATTTTTCGTCACAAACGGGAAACCCCGGAGAGGCGCAGGGAACTGCGAAAGCTCATGGCACAAAATCCCCTACATCCCGACAGGGAACAGGCTGATTTTAGCGTCACAAGACAGTAAGTCTTTGATCTGAATGGAAGAAATGGTGGACGCACTAGGGCTCGAACCTAGGACCCGCTGATTAAGAGTCAGCTGCTCTACCAACTGAGCTATGCGTCCATCTGCCGGTTTCCGGCTTTCGCGGCGCCGGGGAAATCCGCCTGCGTCGTGAAGAGAGCGGCCCGCTATCATGGCGGTGCACCCTTGGCAATGGCCTTGCGGAACTTTTTTGTCAGTGGAGGCGGCGGGTGCCTGTCTTGCTGTCGTTTTCGATCGCCAGGATGATGCCGACGCACGTCATGATCGTCAGCATCGACGACCCGCCATAGGAAAAGAGCGGCAGCGGGATGCCGACGACGGGGGCAAGGCCCATCACCATCATCAGGTTGACCGCGATATAGAAGAAGATCGTCATGGTTAGCCCCGCGGCGGCCAGCTGCCCGAAGCGGGTCCGGGCCTTGAGCGCAACGCGCGTCGACCAGCGCAGCAGCAGGAAAAAACCGAGGAGCAGGGCGAGGCCGCCGATCAGCCCCCATTCCTCCGCCATTGTCGCGAAGATGAAGTCGGTGTGCCCCTCCGGCAGATAGTCGAGGTGGCTTTGCGACCCGTTCAGGAACCCCTTGCCGCCGATGCCGCCCGACCCGATCGCGATCTTGGACTGGCTGATATGATAGCCCGCGCCGAGCGGGTCGCTTTCGGGGTCGAGGAAGATCAGCACGCGTTTTTGCTGATAGTCGTGAAGGAAGGAAAAGAGGATCGGTAACGCCGCAATCCCCGCGAGCGCCGTGCCGCCGAACCACCAGAAGGGCAGGCCCGCGACAAACATCACAATCACCCCGCCGATGCAGATCGACAGCGCGGTGCCAAGATCGGGTTGCAGCATTACCAGCGCCGCGGGCAGGCCGATCATCACCAGCGCCGGCCAAAGGGCGGTCCAGCTGCGCGTATTGCCCGGCGGCAACTGCGAATAGAAGCGCGCCAGCGCGACGACGATCGCGACCTTCATGAGCTCGGACGGCTGAAGGTTCATGAAGCCGAGGTTGAGCCATCGCTGGCTGCCGCCACCGACAAATCCCAAAAGCTCCACGGCGAACAGCAGGACGAGGACGGCGATATAGGCGATATAGGCAAAATCCTCGAAGATCCTCAGCGGAAAGCGGCCGAGAACGAGCGCGGTGCCCAGGAAAACGAGGAAGCGCAGGGCGTGCTGCCACGCCCACGGCGACCAGTTGCCGCCGGCGGCCGAATACAGCACGAGCACGCCGAACCCCGCAATTCCGGCCAGGATGGCGATGAGCTTCCACGGGATACGCTGAATCGCGGGCGGGACCGGGATCATTGCGGCACCCCCGGGTCGGGGTCGCTCGACGCGCCCGACTTCCACGCCGCATAATCGCGGTCCATCCGCTCCTTGATCGTCCCGCCCCAGCCAGCCTCGAGCGTATCGAGCGCCTCCATCCCCTTTTCGCGGTCGAAAAGAAAGGTCATGAAATCGCGCGCGACGGGCGCCGCGGCGCGGCTGCCGCCCATCCCATGTTCGATGACGATGCCGGTGGCATAGCGGGGGTTGTCGACCGGCGCGAAACCGATAAACAGGCCGTGATCGCGGAATTTCCACGTACCGCTCTTGCCATTGCCCGTGCCGAGCCCGCGCACTTGCGCCGTGCCCGTCTTGCCCGCCATGGTGATGCCGTCGAGCGACAGGCGGCTGCGCACCGCGGTACCGGCGGCGTTGACGACGCGGTCCATGCCCGCGCGCGCGACCGCCAAAGCCTCGGCCGAAAAGGGCAGGGGTTCGTTCGCGAACTGCCGGTTGACGAGGCGCGGGTAAAGGCGGCGGCCCGACGCGATGCGCGCGGTCATCACGGCAAGCTGGAGCGGATTGACGCTGACATAGCCCTGGCCGATCACCGCGTTCAGCGAGTCCGAGGCCGTCCATTGCTGGTCATATTTGCGCAGTTTCCACGCGCTGTCGGGTATGGTGCCGTATCGCTGGTTGCTTCCAGCGAGTCGAAACTCCTCGCCCAGACCGAGCAGCCGCGCGGTGGGCGCCATCGCGTCATAGCCAAGCCGGTGCGCGAGCCAGTAGAAATAGCTGTTGCAGCTTTTTTCGATCGCGGTGGGCATATCGACGCTGCCGTGGGTGCCGAGGCACCGGAAAAAGCGGCTGCCGAGCCGGTAGCCGCCTATACAGGTATGGCGCTCGCCCGGATCGACGCCATGTTCGATCGCCGCGATCGCTGCCATCGGTTTCAGCGTCGAACCGGGCGGATACAGCCCGCGCGTCGCCTTGTTGATCAGCGGCTGATGATCGTCGGCGCGCAGCCAGGCATATTCCGAATTGCTGATCCCGTCGGAAAAGCTGTTGGGATCGAAACTCGGCATCGACACGAACGCCAATATGTCGCCGTTGCGGCAGTCGATCACCACGGCCGCGCCCGATTCGCGCCCCATGCGCCGCGCGACATATTCCTGCAGATCGGCGTCGATCGTCAGGTGAACGGTCTTGCCTTGCACATCGGGCTGGGTGTCGAGGTCGCGCACGACCTTGCCGCGCGCGGTCACCTCGACGCGCCGCGCCCCCGGCTTGCCCTTCAGCATCTCCTGGAAATATTTCTCCAGCCCGTCCTTGCCGATCTTGTACCCCGGCGTGATGTAGAGCGGGTCCTTGGCCTTTTCATATTCTTCGGCATTGGGCGCGCCGACATAGCCGATCAGATGGCCGACGGCGGCGCCGGTCGGATAGTTGCGCGCAAAGCCGCGCTGCGGCGCGATGCCGGGCAGTTCGGGCAGGCGGACGAGGATCGAGCTATATTCGGCCTCGGTCATATCTTCCTTGATCGCGACCGGCTGGAACCCCGACGCGGCCTTGAGGTCGCGGTTGATGCGCTCCATCGTGTCGCCGTCGAGCTGCAGCAGCGTCTGGAGCTGGCCGAGCACAATATCTTTTTTGTGCAGCCGGTCCGGAATGATGTCGAGGCGCAGGCTGACGCGATTGTTTGCCAGCGCTTTGCCGTTGCGGTCGACGATCCAGCCGCGGCGCGGCGGAATCAGCGTCAGGTTGACGCGGTTGCTTTCGGATTCCAGCACATAACGGTCGTTGTCGACCACCGAAATATAGGTCATGCGCGCCGCCAGCGCGACGCCCACCGCCGCCTGCGCGCCGCCGACGACGAGCGCGCGGCGGGTGAAGGTAAGACCCCTCCACGCTTCGGTGATCGGCGGGTGCTTTTTGTTGAACATCGGCAGCGAACTATCGGCGTTTCAGGCGGAAATTGTCAAACATGCCGGTCAGGCGCATGAACAGCGGCACCAGCAGCACCGAAATGACGACCTGCGGCACCACCAGCCCCAGCACGCGCGCGGCATCGGCCCCCGGATGGGTGATGAGCGCGGCAAGCGGCTGAATAACCGCGACCAGCAGCGCGGCGATCGCCCAGTCGTGAAGAAAACCCCGCCAATAGATGCGCTGCGACGAATAGGCGATCGCGATGCTGGCCAGCGTCCACAGCCCGACTGCGGTGCCGATCGGCGCGCCGCTGAACAGATCGTCCCACAGGCCGAGCGGCAGGCCGATCCACACCGGCCACATTTCGGCGCGCAACAATTGCCAGCAGAGAAAAAAGAGCAGGCCGAGCGGTGGCAGCACCGGCGAATTGGCGATCAGCGGCAGCATCAGCGGCAGCGCGGAGGCGAGCATCACGCTCGCAATCGGCACGATCCGCATCCGCCACAGCGAGGCGGGTTCGCCAAGGCGTGGGCCCTTGCGATTCACGGCGCGGCGGCGGGGGCGGGGGCCGCGGCGGGCCCCGGTCGGCCCGCCGCTTCGATATTGTCGGGGGTGTAGGGACGCAGCACCGATACCGCATCGACTTTGCCCGGGTCGGCGAGCGGGCGCGCGAGCGCGCCGTCGTCCTGCCGCCGTACGACGATCGCGACGGGGATATTCGGCGGATAGAGCCCCCCGGTGCCCGATGTGACGAGGATGTCGCCGGGCTTGAACGGATTGTTCGCAATATTGAGCGTGCGGATGTCGAGGTCGCCGTTGCCGCGGCCGCTGGCGAGCGCGGGAAGCCCGTCGCGCGCGCGGCGCACGGGGACGATGTTGTCGACGTCGGTGAGCAGCAGCACCTGCGACACCGATGGGCCCGCGGTCAGCACGCGGCCGATCAGTCCGTCGGCGCCGCGCACCGGCTGGCCCGCCGCGACGCCCAGGTTACGCCCGATGCTGAGCAGCGCGATGCGCTTGCTGCTGGTCGAGGTTGAGGTGAGGAGATAGCCGTTGGCCAGCGCCGTCTTGTCGGTTTCCTGGAGCCTCAGCAGCGCCTTCAATTGCCGGTTTTCTTCCTGCAGCGAACTGGTCGCAACCAATTCGCGGCGCGTGTCCGCCAGTTCCTTGCGCAGCCGCCGGTTCTGCGTTCCCGCGGCGACATAGGCGCCGACGCTGTCGTCGATGCCCGAAATCGACCCGATCACCGATCGCGTTCCGCGCGCGATCGGTGCGGTGACTTCCTGGCTCGCGATGCGCAACTGGGCAAAACCGACCGGATCGGCAACCGACAATATCGCCAGCAGCAGCCCGGCCACCGCCCCCGTCACCGCAATGACGTAGGCGACGAACAGGCTGTACTGGGCCTTTCGGGATTGCCCCGGACGCCGATGTGCCGGGCGGACCATGACGCGATGCTACCCGATCAGGCTTGCTGGAGCACGCCGCGGAAGGCGGGGTCTTCCATCGCGCGGCCGGTGCCGATCGCGACGCAGGTCAGCGGGTCTTCGGCGACCGTGACCGGCAGGCCGGTCGCATCGCGCAGCAACTCGTCGAGTTCGGCGATCAGCGCGCCGCCGCCGGTGAGAACAATGCCCTGATCGACAATGTCGGCCGCGAGTTCGGGGGCGGTGTTTTCCAGCGCGATGCGCACGCCCTCGACGATCGTTCCGATCGGCTCGGACAGGGCTTCGGCGATCTGCGCCTGGTTGATCGAAATTTCCTTGGGCACGCCGTTCACCAGATCGCGGCCCTTGATGTGGATCGTCAGGCCTACGCCGTCGGCAGGGATGCGTGCGATGCCGAAGTCCTTTTTGATCCGCTCGGCGGTCGATTCGCCGATCAGCAGATTATGATGGCGGCGGACGTAAGACACGATCGCCTCGTCCATCTTGTCGCCGCCCGCGCGGACCGAGGTGGTATAGGCGAGGCCGCGGAGCGAGAGCACCGCGACTTCGGTCGTGCCGCCGCCGATGTCGACGACCATCGACCCGATCGGTTCGGTGACGGGCATGTCGGCGCCGATCGCGGCCGCCATCGGCTCCTCGATCAGCCACACTTCGCTCGCGCCGGCGTTCGACGCGGCATCGCGGATCGCGCGGCGCTCGACGCTGGTCGAGCCGCTGGGCACGCAGATCACGATTTCGGGGCTGCGGAACGCATTGGGCTTGCCGCCGTGCACCTTGGTGATGAAGTGCTTGATCATCTGTTCGGCGACGTCGATGTCGGCGATGACGCCGTCGCGCAGCGGCCGGATCGCCTCGATGCTGTCGGGGGTCTTGCCCATCATCAGCTTGGCGTCGTCGCCGACCGCCTTGACCCGCTTGATCCCGTTCAGCGTCTCGACCGCGACGACCGACGGTTCGTTGAGCACGATGCCCTTGCCGCGCACATAAACGACTGTGTTCGCGGTGCCGAGGTCGATTGCCATGTCTTGGGAGTTGAATTTAAGCCAGCGTGAAAAGAAGGACATCGATACTGCTTCCTGTCATCGAAGCCGCGCCGCAGACGGACACGCCCCTGTCGTGATTTACCCGCGCCCCCGGTCGGCCACAGCTGCAATCAGGGGAAGATTCCGGCTCATCCATATGGGTGGCTGGACAAAATGATCAGGGCTGCGCGGGTGGGTCGCGATTTGCGTCCGACTGCGCTAGGACAGGCCCCATGTCAATACGCCGCCTGCCGGAAAAGCTTGTAAATCGGATCGCCGCCGGTGAAGTGGTCGAAAGACCAGCCGCTGCCCTCAAGGAACTGGTCGAAAATGCCATCGACGCGGGGGCGACTCGCATATCGGTGCGAATCGCCGAGGGCGGCATTTCGCGGCTTGAGGTCGAGGATGACGGGTGCGGCATGACCGCCGCCGACATGGCGCTCGCGCTCGAACGCCATGCGACCTCAAAGCTTCCGGATGATGCGATCGAGGCGGTTACGACGCTGGGTTTCCGGGGCGAGGCGCTGCCCTCGATCGCCAGCGTCGCGCAGCTGACGCTCGAAAGCCGGACGCCGGGGGGCGAGGGCTGGCGGCGTGTCGTCGACAATGGCGCGCTCGCGGGGGAGGGGCCCGCAGCGCTCGCCAACGGCACCCGCGTCATCGTCGCCGACCTGTTCGCGCGCGTCCCGGCCCGCCGCAAGTTCCTGCGCAGCGCGCGCAGCGAATATGCCGCCTGCCTCGACGTCGTGCGACGGCTGGCGATGGCGCGCCCCGACATGGGCTTCACGGTTGAGCACGACGGGCGCCGTGTGCTCGACGTGCAGGCGGGGCAGGACCGCATCGCGCGCGTCGCCGCGCTCACCAGCCGCGACCTGGCCGCAAACAGCATCGGCGTCGATCTCGATAGGGGCGACGTGCATCTGGGCGGCGTCATCAGCCTGCCGACCTACAATCGCGGTATAGCCGACCATCAATATCTGTTCGTCAACGGCCGCCCGGTGAAGGACCGGCTGCTGGTCGGCGCGCTGCGCGGTGCCTATGCCGACCTGCTCGCGCGCGACCGGCATCCGGTTGTCGCACTGTTCCTCGACGTGCCGACCAGCGAGGTCGATGTGAACGTCCACCCTGCCAAGACCGAGGTGCGCTTTCGCGATCCGCAGCTCATTCGCGGGATGATTGTCGGGGGCCTTCGCCGCGCGCTCGACGAACATGGCTTTCGCAGCGTTCAGCGCCCCGCCGAGGCGGCGCTCGCGGCGTGGCAGCAGGAGTCTGTGGCGCCGCCGCCGGCGACGGGTTTCCTCTTCGACCGGCGCGCCGAAACCACGGAGCATCCTTTCGCTGCCGAGGTGTCGTTGCCCAACGCCGACGTCGCGCGCGTCTACGACCGGCTGATGCCCTTTGCCGCGCCCGCACCGCCCGCCGGGCGCGCCGAGGTCGCAGCGGCGCCGCCGCCGACCGCCGACGCGCACCCGCTCGGCATCGCGCGCGGCCAGATCGCCAAAACCTATATCGTTGCCGAGGCGGAGGACGGGCTGGTCATCGTCGATCAGCATGCCGCGCACGAACGCCTCGTGCTCGAAACGCTGAAACGCGGCATGACGGGGCAGGCGGTCCTGGCGCAGGGCCTGCTGATCCCCGAAGTCGTCGAGCTCGACGAACCCGCGTGCGACCGGCTGGAGGCCGCGGCGTCGACGCTCGCCGCGCTCGGCGTCGAACTCGAACGCTTCGGTCCCGCCGCGGTGATGGTGCGCGCAACCCCGGCGATGCTGGGGACGATTGATTGCCACAGGCTCGTCACCGACATCGCCGACGATCTGGCGGGTTACGACGCCGCGCTCGGGCTTAGCGAACGGCTCGAACTCGTCGCCGCGACGATGGCGTGTCACGGCTCGGTGCGTGCTGGGCGAACCCTCAGCGTCGCCGAAATGAACGCGCTGCTCCGCACGATGGAGGTCACGCCGCATTCGGGCCAGTGCAACCACGGGCGCCCGACCTGGGTGAAGCTCGCGATGGGCGACGTCGAGCGGCTGTTCGGCCGCAAATAACCCGCCGCCCATTTCCGGGATGCCCGTTGCACGACCGACAGGCGATCGTTAGAATGCTCAGGATCGCCGGGAACAAGCGGGCACGCCGCCCGTTACGCCCGCGACCCAAAGGAGAAAAAAACGATGCACTCCCCTCTGCTGGCGCCGCTCGGCGCCCTGCTTTTGCTTGCCGGTTGTTCGGGCGAGCCCGCCGCCGAATCGAAAGCGCCCGAGACCAAGACCGCCGCCGCTGAAAGCACGCTGCCCGACACCGGCGGCGACGCCCCGATCGAACTGTCGGCTATCGGCAAGGGCGAATTGCTCGCGCTCGACGGCGAACTGGGTTGCAGCTTCACGGTCGAGGGACATGATGGCGCCGCGCTGGTCGCCAAAGCCGACGTCGGGCCGGAGGCGACGGCGCAGGGCGCGGTCAAGATCGGCGGGCGCGTCCAGCGCGTCGCCGGCTCGGGCGGTTTCGCGGCGCTGGAAAAGGGTATGCAATTGTCGGGCCCCGGCGTGAAGCTGACGATCACGCGAACGGCGGAGGCGTCATCGCCGACCGGCAATGAGCAGACCGCCTATCCGGCAACGCTGGTCGCCCGCCGCACGTTCGGCGGCGAACAGAGCTTTGACGGCAAATGGGTCTGCGGTGCCTGATCCGCGTCCTTCTGATTGAAACGGTTACGGCGGTGACGGCGGCTTAGCCTGCCGGAACCGCCGCGACGGCGAAGCGTTCGGCTCGCATCACCGATGGGAGCAGCCCGATGAACCGACTTCGCCACCTCGAAACCTTCGCCCGCGCCGGCTGGTGCGCGCGGGGCGTCGTTTATTGCCTGCTGGCCTTTTTTGCGCTGACCAGCGGCAATGCGTCCGACGCGAGTCCGCAGGGCGTGTTTCGCGCGGTGAAAGAGATGGCGGGCGGACCCTATCTGCTCGCGCTTCTCGCTCTTGGACTGGCGCTCTACGGCGCCTATCGCCTTTATGGCGCCGCGCTCGACAGCGACGGCAAGGGCGACGATGCCAAGGGTATCGCGACCCGCATCGGCTATGCGGCCAGCGGCATCGCGCATTTCGTCCTGGCGTGGGCAGCGGTGCGGCTCGCAACGGGCAGTAGCGCCGGAAGCAATGGCGAACAGGAACAGGCGGCCGCCGGGATGCTGCTTGACATGCCGCTCGGCGGCACGCTGCTGGGCGCCATCGGCCTCGGCTTTCTTGCGGCCGCTGCGCATCAGGCGATGAAAGCCTGGACGACCGAATTCATGCAGGGCCTTTCTGCCGAAGCGCCGGCGTGGGCCGTACCCGTCGGCCGCGCCGGGCTGGCGGCGCGCGCGGTGGTCTTCGCCGTCATCGGCGTCTCGCTGGTCCGCGCGGGCTGGTTCGGGTCGGCCGGCGAGGTCAAGGGGCTGGGCGATGCCCTGTCGGCGCTCACCGAACATGCCGAACTCTATCTGCTCGTTGCCGCCGGGCTGTTCCTGTTCGGCGTCCACAGCTTTGTCGAGGCGAAGTGGCGCCGCATCCGCGACGAAGATGTCGTCGCGCGGCTCAAGGCGGCCGCGCGCTAGGGGCTGGAGCGGGGAGCCTTAAATATGAACCGTTTGCCCTGAGCTTGTCGAAGGGCCGTTCTTTTTTTTAACGCCGCAAGAAGAAGGACGGTGCTTCGACAAGCTCAGCACAAACGGATTTGGGGATGATGGTTATTTAACGCTCGATGCTCTAAGCCATCTTCACGCCCGCCACGCCGCGTTCGACGACGCCCGTCGCGCGTTTCGACAATGTGTTCACCGGCGTCGTCACCTTGTCGACGACCATGAAATGCGTCTGCCACGCCTCGCGATTGACTTCGCAGACCAGATAGCCGCGCTGGTCGTTCGCAAATTTGAGTTCGGGATTGCGCGCCAGCCATTCGTCGGTGCCGACCCGCTTTTCGCTGCCGTCGCCGCCGCTTGAGATCGAGGTGGCGACGAATTCGGCTGCGACAATCTTGTCCTTCAGCGCCAGGTCGCCGCAGAAATTCTGATGCTCGTCGCCCGTCAGCACGACATTATTGTCCAGCCCCGCAAAGCGCGACAGTATCCGCGTCCGCGGCGCTTCATACCCCGCCCAGCTGTCGAGGTTCATGATCTTCTCGGTTTCCTCCGGGCGCCGTCGCCGGTCGAGCGACATCATCGTCACCTGCTGCGCCAGCGCATTCCACGTCGCGCCGCCGCGCGACAGGTTGCGCGCCAGCCACTCGTCCTGCACCTTGCCCAGCACCTGCCGGTCCTTCGCGAAAACGTCGGGGCAGGCGGGCTTGAAACCGTCGCCGCACGGCTGGTCGTCGCGATATTGCCGCGTGTCGAGCAGCTGCATCGCCATCAGGTCGCCGTAACGAAACTCGCGGTGCGCCGCGACCATGCCGCCGCGCGGCAGCAGCGACCGGCGAACGGGCATATGCTCGTACCACGCCTGCATCGCCGCCTGTTTCTTCAGCATAAAGATCTCGGGCGGCGCGGCATCGGGATCGTTGCCGTCGAGCCCCAATTTCCAGTTGTCGATGTCCGACACCCAGTCGTTGCGAATCTCGTGATCGTCAAAGCTCGACAGATGCGCGTGGACCGATCGCACCGCTTGCTGGTCGATGTCGAGCAGCGTCTGGGCATAGGCATTGCGGAAATCGGTGAGGTCGAACAGCGCGCGCTGCGCATATTGGCGCACCGGGCGGAACGGCAGGCCGTCGTCGAACAGATAGTCGTGGCGATATTCATAAATGAAGTCGCCATAATGATAGACGAAGGCCAGTTCCTCGCGCGCCAGATGGCGATAGGCGCCATAAAAACCCGCCTCGAAATGCTGGCACCCCGCGACGCCGAATTTCAGCGCATCGACCTTTGCTCCCGGCGCAGGCAGCGTGCGCGCGCGCCCGCGCAGGCTGCGTTCGCCCGCGGCGGTAAAGCGGTAATAATAGGGCCGGTCGGGCTGCAATCCCGCAACCTCGACATGGACGCTGTGCGCCAGTTCGGGGCGCGCGAGCACGGTGCCCTTCGCCACCACGTCGCGAAAACCGCCGTCGCTCGCGACCTCCCATTCGACGGGCACGTTGGTCAGCGGCATCCCGCCGTGGCGCTCCATCGGCTCGGGGGCAAGGCGCGTCCAGATGACGAAGCCGTCGCTCGCCGGATCGCCCGCCGCGACGCCCAGCTGAAAGGGAAAGTCGCGCAAAATACCCTGGGCGCGGACGATCGCTGGCGCGGCAAGCCCGGCGATCGTCGCTCCGGCAAGGAAATGGCGGCGGTTATACATGGCTTGGGCTCCGTCGGGGCGAATCGAATGCCCCTCGATAGCCCAGCCCTGCGTTTCATCAATGACAGTTCGGCGACGTCCTTACACCCACATGCGCGCCATCCACAGCGCCATCGCGACCATCATCAGATTTTCGGTCAGCGACACGAACCCCAGCGGCACCTTGCTGCTGCCGCCGACGCACGCGCATTTGATGTCGCGCTTGTCGATATAGACCGCCTTGAACACCGACACCGCGCCGATGCCGCCGATGAACAGCGCCAGCGGGATCGACAGCCAGGGCAGCGCGTGCGCGGTCATCAGCACGCCCGCCAGCCCTTCGGCGAACGGATAGATGCTCGCATAGGGAACCCAGCGCCGCGCGAGCAGGTCGTAATTCAGGAACATCGTCGCGAATTTATCGACGTCCTGTAATTTCAGCAGCGCCAGCACGATCATGCTGAACGAAATGAACCATTCGGCGGCGCGAAGGGTGAAGGCATCGCCATAAGCGGCAAAACTTGCCGCCAGCGCCATCAGCCCAGTCATCGCGAACAGCGCGATGACGGGCGTGTAGCTCGTCGCGTCGGGGTCGGCGACCTTCAGCCCGAAATGGCGGCGCAAATCGTCATAGCCGCCGATCCGCTCGCCGCCGATAAAGGTCTGCGGCGTCGTCTGGACGCCGTGCGCCGCCTTGAACGCATCGGTTTCCTCACGCGTGGTCAACCAGCGGTCATCGACGGTGAAGCCGCGGCGCTCGAGCAGATATTTGGCTTTCAGGCCATAGGGGCAGATGTGCCCCGGCATGACCATGCGATGAAGGATTGCCTGTTTTGTCATGCCTCCCATATAGCATCCGTACCATGGTACGGAGTCAAGCGATGCAGATGACGATCGGCAAACTGGCCGCCGCGGGCGACGTCGGCGTCGAAACGATACGCTATTATCAGCGCCGCGGCCTGATGGGCACGCCCGCGCGCAGCGGCGGCGACGGCTGGGGCGGCGGGATACGCCGCTACGACGAGGATGACCTCGGGCGACTGAAATTCATCCGCGCGGCACAGGCGGCGGGCTTCACGCTCGAGGAGATCGGCGAATTGCTCGCGCTCGACCAGAGCGACGACCGCGCCCGCGTCCGCACCCTCGCGCACCAGCGCATCGACGCGCTCGACGCGAAGATCGCCCAAATGACCCAAACCCGCGCCGCCCTCGCGCGCCTCGCCGATCAATGCGCGGCGAGCGAGACGGGGCCATGCCCGATATTGGCGGCGTTCGAGCCCTGAGGCATTCGTCATTGCGAGGAGCGGAGCGACGAAGCAATCTCCAGCTATCGGCCTATTGTCCGGTTAGTTCAGGAAACAGGTCTCGCCACTCCGGATTTCCGGCTTCAATAAGAGTAATTTTCCTTGCCCGTGATCCCGCCTTGATCTGCTTCTCGCGGCTGATGGCGGAATGCATGTCGCCGTGCATTTCAAACCAAACCAGCTTGTCACATCGATAACGCGCCGAAAACCCGCTCCGCTTTTCCCGGTGCTGCCACACACGACCGATAAGATTCGACGTGACGCCGGTGTATAGCACGCCGTCCTTCCCGTTGGTCATGATGTAAACTGCGGGTTGAGTGTCATGGCGCATCGCTGGAGATTGCTTCGTCGCTACGCTCCTCGCAATGACGAAGTTTGGTCAGCCACGCGATCAACTATGCAAAAAATGCATCACGTCGCCATCATGCAGAACATACGCCTTGCCCTCGGCGCGCAGCTTGCCCGCTTCGCGCGCGCGGGCTTCGCCGCCCAGCGCGACATAATCGTCATAGGCGATCGTTTCGGCGCGGATGAAGCCCTTCTGGAAATCGCTGTGGATTTCGCCCGCGGCTTCGGGCGCGGTCGCGCCCTGATGCACGGTCCACGCGCGCGCTTCCTGCGGGCCGACGGTGAAGAAGGTGATGAGGTGAAGCAGCTCGTAGCCTGCGCGGATAACGCGCGAGAGGCCGGTTTCGGTCAGGCCCATCTCCGACAGGAACTCCATCCGGTCGGCCATGTCCATCGTCACCAGCTCGCTCTCGATCGCCGCCGACACGACCACCGCCTGCGCACCCTCGGCCGCGGCCTTGGCGAAGACCTTTTCCGAAAAGGCATTACCGTTCGCCGCGCTGCCTTCATCGACGTTGCAGACGTAGAGGACCGGCTTCGAAGTCAGCAGCTGCGCGGTGCGCAGCACGCGCGCTTCCTCGTCGTCGCCGGTTTCGACCAGCCGCGCGGGCTTGCCGTCGCGTAGCAGGTCGAGCGCCCTGCCCAGCACCGACGCGGCGATCTTCGCTTCCTTGTCGCCCTGCGCCGCCTTTTTGGCAAAGGCGGGGACGCGCTTTTCCAGGCTTTCAAGGTCGGCGAGCAGCAGCTCGGTCTCGACCGTCTCGGCATCGGCAACCGGGTCGACCCTGTTCTCGACATGCTGGATGTCGTCATCCTCGAAACAGCGCAGCACATGGACGATCGCATCGACTTCGCGGATATTGCCGAGGAACTGGTTACCCAGCCCTTCGCCCTTCGACGCGCCGCGCACGAGGCCGGCGATGTCGACGAAGGCGAGCTGCGTCGCGATGATCTTCTTGCTGCCGGCGATCGCCGCCAGCTTGTCGAGCCGGTCGTCGGGCACCGCGACATTGCCGATATTCGGCTCGATCGTGCAGAAAGGATAGTTTGCCGCCTGCGCCGCCGCGGTCTCGGTCAGCGCGTTGAACAGGGTGGACTTGCCCACATTGGGCAGACCGACGATCCCGCATTTGAAACCCATAAAAACTCCATCAGGCCGGCGCGGCGCCGGCGTCGCAGCGCCCCTAGCGCCAAGTGGCGCCCCGCGCCAGCCTTTGCCGTTGCGCAGCGTTAAGACTTGGCGCTTTATCGCCGCGCTATGAAGCCGTCGCGCCCCATCGCCGCCGCCCTCCTGCTTGCCTTCGGCAGCGCCGCTGCGCTCGCCGCGCCCGACCGGTTCGAGGAAGGCGTGTTCGCCGAACTCAACCGCTTTCGCAGCGACCCCGCCGGCTATGCCGATTTCCTCAGCGACTATCGTCCGCGGTTCGAGGGGCGGCGGCTCCGCGCCGCCGAGGATGGCGAGATCGACATATTGACGCGCGAGGGCGTCGCCGCGGTCGACGAGGCGATCCGCGAGCTGCGACGCGAAAAGCCGCTGCCCGAACTGGAATGGAGCGACCTCCTCGCGCGCGCCGCTGCCGATCATGTCGCGGTCCAGTCGCGATCGGGCGCGGTCGGCCATTATACGCGCGGGCAGGGGCCGGGCGAGCGGATGCGCGCGCGCGGCGGCGGACCTTATGTCAACGAAGTCATCACCTATGGCCACCATACGCCCGAGGGCGTCGTCGACCAGTTACTGATCGACGACGGCGTCCCCGACCGTGGCCACCGCTTCAGCCTGCTGCGCCCGACGCATCGCTTTGCCGGCGTCGCCTGCGGCCGCCACCCCGTCCACCGCACAATGTGCGTCACCCTGATGTCGCAGACCGCCGACGGCTCGCCGCCGCCGCCGCCCCGCCGACCTTAGACCCTGTTTCAGTAAGATTGAAGCGCGAGACGGAGCCGATTTTGCCGCGAGGCGAGGCGCGAGGAGGGAGCGATGGTTTTCCATCGTGACCGACGAGCAACGACGTCCTCGCGGCAAAATCGGCCCGCCGCCGCAGGCGGTCGTCCAGCGAGCCGCGCTGGGCGCGTCGCGTCGCTTGCACGGGCCACCGGCCCGCACTGCGCAACGCTCCTCCCCAGCACAGCTCGCTGGACGATCTCGTTGCGTCAATCTTACTGAAACAGGGTCTAAAGGGTGCGGCCGCCCGCCGTCGCCGGTTGGCGCAGGCGGGCGGCGCGCGGTCAGTTGCCGACCGGCTGGCTGTCGGTCCGCCGCACCACGATCGTCGAGGATCGCGGCACTTCGCCCGCAACCGGCCAGTTGCCTGTCGGATGCTGGATATTGACGAAGAAGGTCGTGAGGTCAGGCGTATAGGCCAGGCCGGTTATTTCGCATCCCAGCGGCCCGACCAGAAACCTTTTCGATTCCTTGCTCGCCTGATCGACATAATACATCGCATTATTGCCGAACACCGTGGTGGCCGATGCGCTCGTGCTGGCGTCGGTCTGCACCCACATCCGGCCTTTCGGATCGATCCGCAAGCCGTCGGGGCTCGAAAAGGGATCGCCGTTGATATTGCCCTGCAAATTGGGATCAGGCAGCGCGGGGCTGCCCGCCAGCAGGAAAATTTCCCAGGTAAAGCTGGTCGCGAGCGGCGAATCGCCGGTTTCGCGGAACTTGATGATATGGCCGTGCAGGTTGGTGGTGCGCGGGTTGGACGGGTCGGTGACCGCGCGGCGGCTGTTATTGGTCAGCGTGCAATAAACTGCGCTGTTGTCGGGCGCGACCGTCAGCCATTCGGGGCGGTCCATCACCGTGCCGCCGGCGACGCGCGCCGCCGACTGGCAGTTGATCAGCACATCGGCCTGGTTGTTGAAGTTGACGATCGTCGGCGCTGGCGGCGTTGTGCTCTGGGTGACGTTGCCGGGGTCCGACGCGCCCGCGGTCAGGCCATTCTGCCCGACGACCAGCGCGCGCCACTCGCCGATGCCGTCGGGATTGAAACGCGCGACATACAGCGTGCCATAGTCGAGCAGGTCGGTGTTCGCGGCGCGGTTCGACGGGCTGAACGCCCGGTCGGGCACGAATTTATAGATGCAGCCCGGGGTCGTATCGTCGCCCATGTAAAAGGCAACGCGATTGTCGGTGCTCGCCATGAACGCGACATTTTCGTGGCTGAACCGGCCCATTGCAGTGCGCTTGGTCGGCGCCGCCAGCTCGCGCAGCGGGTCGATTTCGACCACCCAGCCATAATCGGCCTCGGGCTGCGTCGGGTCGAGATAATTGTCGGTCGTTTCCTCGCACGTCAGATAGGTGTTCCAGGGCGTGCGGCCGCTCGCGCAATTATTGAGCATCCCCTTGATCGATCCCGACAGAAGGCCCGCTGCGGGGCCGCCCGCGCGATAGCTGCTGTTGCCGGTATAACGCCGGTTATAGGTCGACCCGGCCTTCACCGCCCATTTGCCGTCGCTGCCCTTGGCAACCTCGACAACGCCGATACCGACCGCCGACAGCGCCAGCGCTTTCTGGTCTGCCGTGGCCGTCGCGGCATCATAGCTGCCCGCCATCAGGATGCCGAAATCGGGATATTCGAAATTGATCGCGAGCAGCCCCCCGCGGTTGGCGTCGACGCCCGGGATTGCGAAATATTCCATGCCGTCATGGTTGCCGCCGGCCCATTTTTCGGCGACCGCCGGGGTCGGGAAACTGCCGGCATAAGCGGCGCCGCTTTCGATCGAGTCGCCGGCTTTCAGCAGCACATCGACGCCGTAGCCGCTCGGCACGGTCACCGTGTCGTTTTGATTTGCGGCGATGGCGGCAAAGGTGACCGCGAAGCTCGGCGGCGGGGTCGGGGTGGGGGTTGGCGTCGGCGACGGCGTCGGGGTGACCGTGACCGGCGGCGTGCCGTCGTCATCGCCGCACGCTGCGAGCGCGGCGACCGGGATCACCGACAGGCCCATCAGGCCGCGCTGCAGGATCGAGCGGCGCGACGGATTTTTGGCGACGATCGCCTCCAGGCTGTCGGCTCCGCCCACGGCGGCGGTGTCGCGGCGATAGGGCGCGCGGGCTTCGTCGGTAAGATGTGACATGCAGTACCCCTGTTTTCGGTCGAGATGGCCGGAGTCGTCGGACCCCGCCGGGATCTCACCGATTGCAGAAGCGCATGGCAGCGGCATGGCATCTGCATGTCAGACGCGCATGAATTCAATGACATCTAAATGACAGCGGCCCGCTGCGGCCGCAGCGCCGCCCGAGGATCAGTCGTGCACCGCCTTGACCAGCGGGCCGAGTGCCGGCGATCCGCCGAGCCACGCGACCTGCACCTCGGCCGACACGCGGTTGATCGCTTCCTGCGGCTTCGCCCCCGGATGCACCGCGCGGCGCAGCGGGCGCTTGCCCGCGGGCATCGCCATGATCTCGGCAATCGCGCGCGGCACGTCGGCGGGGTCGGCGCTGCGCCCGCTGCCGTCTTCGGTCCCCATGCCGCGCGTGAACGGCGCATAGGCATCGAGCAGCGCCGCGTCGCTCCGCGCTTTCAGCGCGCCGGTGTAGGCGTTGCGGTTGACCCACACTTTCGTCGGATAGCCGCCCGGCTGGATCACCGTCACGTCGATGCCGTGCGGGACGAGTTCATAGGCCATCTGCTCGGACAAGGCCTCGACCGCGAATTTCGTCGCCGAATAATGGCCGCCGCCCGGCACGATGACGCGGCCGAGCTGCGAGGAGATGTTGAAGATCTGCCCGCCCTTCGCGGCGCGCATCTGCGGCAGGAGCGCGCGCAGCATCCGCTGGATGCCAAAGACATTGGTGTCGAAGATCAGCGCGGTGGCCTCCATATCCTGCACCTCGACCGGCCCGGTGATGCCGACCCCGGCGTTATTCACCAGCGTGTCGATCCGCCCGCCCGCGATGTCGAGCGCCTTGGCGGTCCCGCTCGCGACCGACGCGTCGTTCGTCACGTCGATCTCGACGATATGCAGGTCGAGCTTTTCCTTTGCCGCCTCGGCGGCCAGGCTTTCGGCTTCGGGCCGCGGCAATCCGCGCATCGTTGCGATCACCTTCGCGCCGAGCCGCGCATAATGCAGCGCGCCGACGCGTCCGAACCCGCTCGAACAGCCGGTGATCAGCACGGTGCGGCCTTTCAGCGACGGATCAGCGGCGGGCGTCGCGGCGTGCAGCAGGGCAGGGGCGGCGGACAGCGCGGCGGCACCGGCAAGCATCTCGCGGCGATTGGGGGTGTGGCGGTTGGTCATGGGTGGCTCCTCTCGAGGATCATCATGCCTCAGTTGGGGGCGCGTGCCAAATCGGTGGTGGGGCGGTCGGGAGCGGACTCGGTCGAAGCCGGACATTTTTTGCCGCCCCCAATCACCCCTGCAAGCGCAGCGCCAGATCGCTCTGGAACCGCACATCATCGCCCTTGGCCAGCCATTCCGCCTCCGCGGCGATCGCGCCGAGCAGGTCGATCAGCGGCTCCATCTCGCTCTTGTGATAATTGCCGAGCACATGGCCGGTCACGCGGTCCTTGTGCCCCGGATGGCCGATGCCGATGCGGATGCGGCGGAAATCGTCGCCGATATGCTGGATCATCGACCGGATGCCATTATGCCCCGCCGCGCCGCCGCCGCGCTTCACCTTCACCTTCATCGGCGCAAGGTCGAGCTCGTCGTAAAAGACGGTGACGTCGGCGGCGGTCAATTTGTAGAAATCGAGCGCCGCGCGCACGCTGCGGCCGCTTTCGTTCATGAAGGTGCCGGGTTTGAGCAGCAGGATGCGTTCCGCGCCGATGCGCCCGTCCTGAATCCAGCCCTGGAATTTCTTCACAGGCGGCGGAAAATTATGGATTTCGGCGATGACGTCGGCGGCCATGAAGCCGACATTGTGGCGGTGCATCGCATATTTGGGGCCCGGATTGCCAAGGCCGACCCAGAGCTGCATGGCGTTGCCTTTCCCGGGGTCTGGTGGAAACGCCCCTCCCGATGGGGGAGGGGCGCTCCGGAAAGCTTAGGCTTCGTCGCCGCCCTCGGCAGCGTCCTCGCCGTCATCCTTCGTCGTGTCGCCGTCGCTCGACTTGAGCGCCGACGGGGCGACGATGGTGGCGATCGTGAAGTCGCGGTCGGTGATCGCGCTCGCAACGCCCTTCGGCAGGGTGACGTTGCTGATGTGGATCGAATCGCCGACATCGAAACCGGTCACGTCGATCGCGATCTCGTCGGGAATCTTGTCCGCGTCGCAGACGAGTTCCAGCTCGTGACGAACGATGTTCAGCACGCCGCCGCGCTTCAGGCCGGGCGATGCTTCTTCGTTCTGGAACACGACCGGCACGGCGACCTGGACGGTGGCGTCCTTGGCGATGCGCAGGAAGTCGGCGTGGATCGGACGATCCTTGACCGGGTGGAACGCGACGTCCTTGGGCAGCGTGCGGATCTGCTTGCCGCCAACCTCGATCATCACGACCGAGTTCATGAAGTGACCCGTCATCAGCTGCTTCATCAGCAGCTTTTCTTCGACATGGATCATCAGGGGTTCTTCTTTGCCGCCATAGACGACGGCGGGGACGCGGCCTTCACGACGCAGTTCACGCGAGGCTCCCTTGCCTCCGCGTTCGCGCGTCTCGGCCGTCAGCGTCAGCTGATCGCTCATAATATTTCTCCGAGAAACAGTTACACAGTCCGCCACGCCTCCAGGGATGACCATGACGGAAGCCGGGGCGCTTAGCGGGGAACGGCCGGAAAAGCAAGCATGGCGGACGTGACGCCGGAAATGCCCTTAATGGTCGCGCTGAAAGCTGTCGATCGGCGCCTGCTCGCGATCGGTCATCGAATAGTCGCGCAGGACATGTGCGATCCGCAAGCGATAATGCGCAAACACGCCCTGCTGCGCCGCGGCTTGTGCGGCGCGATGGCTGGTGTTTTCACGCCAGCGCCGGACGGCATCTTCGTCCTCAAAGAAGGACAGCGATACCAGCTTGCCGGGGTGCGACAGACTCTGGAACCGTTCGACCGAGACGAATCCGTCGATCTCGTCGAGCAACGGGCGCAGCGCCGCCGCCGTGTCGAGATAGCGGTCCTGCTGGCCGGGCGCTGGCTCGACCTCAAAGATCACCGCGATCACGACCGGACCCCATGCGGCGCGGACGCCAGTTTCAAAAAGGTTCGATCCTCGCGGAGCAGGAATTTCTCGCGCTGGGCGAATTCATAATTTTCGCGCCCCAGCGGATCGTCGGCCAACCGCGCGCGATACGCCTCATATTCGGCAAGGCTCGGAATATTATAGATGCCATAGGCGAGCGTGCTCGACCCCTCGTGCGGCGCGAAATAGCCGATCAGGTCGGCGCCGCAGCGCGGGATCGCCTGCCCCCAATTTTCGGCATAGCGGACGAACTGATCTTTTTTGGTCGGGTCGATGTGATAACGGATGATGCACGTAAGCATGGGATCTCCTTGGTAGCGGAGCCGCGCTTTAGCGCTTCGCAGCACCGTCATGCTTCGATATAGGTCGAAGTATGAAAGACGGCCCCGACATCGCGCGTATCGCCAATCTGATCGGCGACCCCGCACGCGCCAACATGCTGACCGCGCTGATGGCGGGCAAAGCGCTGACGGCGAGCGAACTCGCCAACGAAGCCGGGGTGACGCAGCAAACCGCCAGCTCGCACCTGCGCAAGCTGGAGGAAGGCCGGCTCATATCGCCGCGCAAGCAGGGGCGGCACCGCTATTTCGCGCTGGCGGACGAACGCATTGCCCGATCGCTCGAAGCGCTGATGGACCTTGCGCAAAGCACCGGTCATATCCGCACCCGGACCGGCCCCAGGGACGCGCGGCTGCGCGAAGCGCGCGTTTGCTACAATCATCTGGCGGGGCAAATGGCGACGCGCCTCTATGATCATATGATCGGGCGCGGCTATCTCAAGCTTTCGGTGGGCGGGCTCGCGCTGACGACGGCTGGCGAATCCTTCGCCCGGTCGCTCGGGATCGACATTGGCGAATTGTCGGGCAAGCGCGGACGTTTCTGCCGCGAATGCCTCGACTGGAGCGAACGCCGATCGCATCTGGCGGGCAGCCTGGGACGCGCGATCCTGACGCAGATCATCGACCACGGCTGGGCCGAACGCGACGCGAATTCGCGCGCAATCCTGTTTTCGTCGAAGGGGCGTGCGGAGTTCGAACGGATGATGGCCGCATAGGGCGCTCTTTATTGGAGCAGCCCCTCTCTATCCCACTTACAGTCATAAGTTGCCGATTTGATTACTATGGCAGCGAACGATCGATTGCGGACGTTGCAATTTCGATTAAGATGCGATCGGCTAAAGGCTTGGGATTTACAGGGTCGTATCCATTTTTGAAGGTCACAAAATGCTCTCTTGGTTTTTCTTCGCAGCCGCAGCCGTAGTTGAAGTGTCGCACCCGATTAAGGCCGAGCCTAAAGGCAGTCCTGCAAATTGGGTTCGGGCCGCAGACCTTCCTAAAATTGATGGGCGGGCCGCGACGACGACCTTTGATTTAACAATTGATCAGGCAGGGCACGCCGTCCATTGCGCCGTAATTATCGCGAGCGGCTACGATCAGCTGGACACGGCAGTTTGCGCTGCGTTGATAAAAAGGGCACGCTTCAAACCGGCGAAAGATATTGATGGTACGGCAATGGCATTCGTCTACCGGGACCGTGTCGTGTGGCGGCCCAAGGCATATGGTAGTAATAGCTGGTTTAAGAGTCCGGACATCGTAATCTCGACGCCAGCGATTTCTAATCAATTTAGGAAGATAGCGGAGATCTTAGTCGTCGTAGATAAAACCGGCGACATTAACAATTGTTTCGTGATCGATAGCGTTCAAAATGGAGCTCTTGACGCATTAGCTTGTTCAGCCGGAAAAGACCCAAAGATTTCATTGCCAATTATGGATGCTCAAGGCTCACCACTCCGGGGAGTTAGATCCTTGTATGTTGGATTTGAACCGGGTGTCGCTGAGAATCGGTATATACAATAACTTCGCATCTATAATTTGCGCGTCCTCTTCCCGCTAAATTTCGGCCTCTCTTCGCCGATTTGGATCGATTATGGCTTTGCCGAAGCTGAATGAAAACAGATTTCACGGATTGATCTAGAAGCTGTCAGTCCGCTCCGCACCCCAAAGCAGCCAACCCTGCTACTGCACCCGCCGCATCCGCACGCCTCGCGCTTCCAGCAGCGCCGGAACCCCCTCGGCGCCGACCAGATGCCCCGCGCCGACCGCCATCAGCACGGTGCCCGGCCGCTCCATCCGCTGAGCCGCCCAGGCGGCCCAGCGGCGGTTGCGGTCGGTGATGATCGCCTTGCGCGCGGCGGGGACCGTATCGATGTCCTCGTTGATCACCTTTTCCAGCGCCGCGACGTCGCCGCGGCTCCACGCCGCGGTCAGCGCCAGCACGTCGCGCGTCGCCTTATCGGCCTCCTCGGCCGCGCGGACCAGCAACATGCGCTGCGTCGCCGGGTCGAGCCTCTCGAACAGCATCAGCTGTTCGCGCGCGCGTTCCAGCCCGCTGATCGGCTTGCCCGCCGCCGCGAACCGCTCGGTCAGCCGCGCCTCGACGCCGGCGTCGGGCGACAGGTCCGCATTTTGCGCGACGCGCTGGCCGATCAGCACCATCACCGCCCAGTCGTCGAACCCGTCGCCGTTCAGCCCCCGTCCGCTCGCCTCCAGCGCGCGGTATCCCATCAGCGCCTTGCCCGTCAGCCGCGCGTTGATCGCCAGCGGCGTCTCGCGCGGCGCCAGGTCACGGAACGCCTCGGCCGCCGCGTCCAGCTCGGCGGGCGACAATTCCATCACCAGCGCGTCGGCGGCTGCGATTGCAGCCCCGACCGCGCCGTCATCCCAGTCGGTGCCGCGCGGCAGCGCATGCATCGATCCCAATATATAGATGCGCGTGTCGGCATCCTCGGCCAGCCACATCGCCGGGCGCGCCTTGGTTTCCGGTTGGGCGGGGCTGCACGCCGCGAGCACCAACGGCAAAAGGGCCGCCGCGATGCGGCGACCCTTTTTTCCGAGTAAGAGCGATGCCTGCCTCAATAGTCGACCCGCTCGGCGGTCAGGCCGCGGTCTTTCAGATAATCCTGCACGCTCTTTTCGCCCGCCAGATGCCCCGCGCCGACCGCGACGAACACCGTGCCCGGCTGTTCCATCCGCGCCTTCAGCTTGTCCGCCCAGCGCGCGTTGCGATCATAAAGCAGCGTTTGCGCGAGTTCGGGCGTCGCGGCGAGGCTTTCGTTCATCGCGACCGCCAGCCCGTCGGGATCGCCCTTCGCCCACAGCACAACCATCTTGTCGAGCATCGGCCCCAGCTTGTCGAGATCCTTCACCACCGAATTGAGGAAGGCGATCTGCTGCGTTTCGGGCAGCACGTCAAAGAATCCCAGCTGTTCGCCCAGCGTCTCAAACCCCGCGACGGGCTTGCCGCTCGCTTTGGCCAAGCGCGTCAGCTGCTTTTCGGCGCCCTGTTCGGGGTCATAGCCCAATTTGGTGAGCGGCAGGACCGACAGGGTGATCGCGGGAAACCAGGGTTCGAACATGTCGAACTGCGCGGGGGGCAGGCCGACGCTGGCCATCGCCGCCTGATAGGCTTTCAGCTCCTCGGCATCGAGCCGCGACGACAATGTCGTGCCGCTTTGGTCGATGGCGAGGGGCATCATCGTCTGGGCGACTTCGGCCTGGTCGTCGGGCAGGACGAGTTCGAGCATCAGCTGATCGGACTTGTCGAACGCTTCCTTCACCGCCTCGTCGAACCAGCTGAGGCCGGGTTTCAGCACATGGACGGTGCCGAACAGATAGATGGTCGTGTCCTCGTCCTTGACGACCCACAGCGCGGGGTCGGCGTCGGTCGTCGCGGGCGCCGCAGCGGCCGGGGCGGCGGCCGTGGGGGCAGGCTCGGCGGCCGAGGCGATATTGCCGCCGGGGATCAGCGCGCACTGCGCCAGCGGAATGATCGCGCAGGTCGTGGCGAGCGTCTTGAACCAGTTTTTCATGGGATAGCCTTTCATTGTGGGCGCTTATGGCCCGAAGCGAGGGGAAGGGGAAAGCGGAAAGCTGTCAGCGGAACTTGAACCAGAAGTAGACGGCGGCGTTGACGAGCAGCGACAGGCCGAACAGCGCCATCGCATCGACGGGCGGGGCCATGCCCGCGCGCCACAGCACCCACCAGACGGGGCAGGGAAAGACAAAGGCGTAAAAGCCCGCGAGCGATGCCTGATGATAGGCGTGGCGTTCATGGTCGTCGACCGAGCGGTGATAGAGGGTGAGCGCGATCACCAGTCCGACCACCCACAGCAGCGACAGGCCGACGGCGACATTGGGCGTCAGCGCGCCGTTACCCATCAGCGCGCTGCCGGGTCCGTCCTGCAACAGCATCGCGGCGGCCATGCCGATCGCACCCGAGATGAGCAGGCTCGCCCAATAGCGCCGCTTGCGCTGCGACCAGGCGCGAAACCCGTCGGCGTGGCGCCAGACGTAAAGGCTGAGTGCGGCCACGCCGAGCGCGACGGCGATCAGCGGCGCCGCCCAAGGGGCAATCGCGGCGTCGCCGGCGTCGATCCGCGCCTGATTGAAACCGGCGAAACCGCCGGCGAGCAGCGCGGTGCCTGTGGCGATCGCGACGACGATCATTATCGACGGCGCACGCGCCTTTCCGGGATCATTCGCCATCGTCATGTCCTTTGTGGCTATCGTCGAAAATCTCCTCGATCGGCATGTCGAACAGCCGCGCCAGCTTGAAAGCGAGCGGGAGCGAGGGGTCATATTTGCCCGTTTCGATCGCATTCACCGCCTGGCGCGACACATCCAGCCGGTCGGCAAGTTCCGCCTGGCTCCAGTTTCGCATCGCGCGCAGCACCTTCAGCTGGTTGTTCATCGCCATTCCGTCATGCGACCCTGACCGAATGTCAGGTTTTGTTGACTAAATGACATGATTCGCTGACTATGTCAACAAAACCTGACATGGTCGCCGAAACCGCGTTCCGCGGCACTTTCGACAACTTCCAATCTCCCGCCACCCTTGACCCCCGCGCCCCGCTGCGCCAAGGGCGGCGACACTTGTTGCACCTGCGAAAGAGCGGAATTGTGGCCGACGCGGCGGAGACGAAATCCTTAAGCTTTCAGGACATGATCCTGACGCTCCACGCCTATTGGAGCGCGCGAGGCTGTGCGATCTTGCAGCCCTATGACATGCGCGTCGGGGCAGGGACCTTTCACCCCGCGACGACCTTGCGCAGCCTCGGTCCCGAGCCGTGGAACGTCGCCTATGTCCAGCCGAGCCGCCGTCCGACCGACGGCCGCTATGGCGAGAACCCGAACCGCCTCCAGCATTATTACCAGTATCAGGTGATCCTGAAGCCCTCGCCCGCCGACCTGCAGGAACAATATCTGGGCAGCCTCGCCGCGATCGGCATCGACCCGCTGCTCCACGACATCCGCTTCGTCGAGGACGATTGGGAATCGCCGACACTCGGCGCGTGGGGACTGGGCTGGGAGGTCTGGTGCGACGGTATGGAAGTTACCCAGTTCACCTACTTTCAGCAAATGGGCGGCTTCGACTGCAAGCCCGTCGCGGGCGAGCTCACCTACGGGCTCGAACGCCTCGCCATGTATATCCAGAATGTCGACAATGTGTACGACCTCCGCTTCTCCGACCCCGTCGGCGACGTGCCGGGGGTGAGCTATGGCGACGTCTTTCTGGAAAACGAACGCCAGTTCTCGAAATGGAATTTCGAGGTTGCCGACACCGACAGCCTGTTCGCGGGCTTCAAGGCCGCCGAGGCTGAATGCAACCGCGCGATTGAAGCGAACGTGCCGCTCGCAGCCTATGATCAGGCGATCGAGGCGAGCCATTTGTTCAACCTGCTCCAGGCGCGCGGGGTGATCAGCGTGCAGGAACGCGCCAATTACATGGCGCGCGTCCGCGACCTCGCGAAGGGCAGCTGCAAGGCTTGGATCGACAGCCAGTCGGAGAACTGGACCGCGAAATATCCGGGGTGGACGCTGTGACCGATTTCCTTCTCGAGCTGCGCAGCGAGGAAATCCCGGCGCGGATGCAGGCGGGTGCGCGCGCCGAACTCGACAAGCTGTTCCGCACGCAGATGGCGGCCGCAGGGATAGAGGTCGGCGACCTCACCATCTGGTCGACGCCGCGCCGTCTCGCGCTGATCGCCAGGGGCCTTCCGCAAGCGACCGCCGCGGTCAGCGAAGAGCTTAAAGGCCCGCGCACCAGCGCGCCGCCGCAGGCGCTCGAAGGCTTCCTCCGCAAGACCGGCCTGACGCAGGATCAACTCGAAGACCGCGACGGCGTCTACTTCGCCGTCATCGACAAACCCGGCCGCGCGACCGCCGAGGTGCTCGCCGAGGCGATCCCCGCGATCGTCCGCGCCTTCGCCTGGCCGAAATCGATGCGCTGGGGCAAGGAAAGCGCGAGCAGCGAAAGCCTGCGCTGGGTGCGCCCACTGTCGGGTATCGTCGCGATTTTCGGCGAGGAACTGGTGCCGTGCGAGATCGGCGGCATCGCGAGCGGTTTCGCGACGCGCGGCCATCGCTTCCACTGCCCGGGCGAGATCACGATCGGCTCGGCGGCGGACTACGCCGAGAAGCTCCGCGCGTGCCACGTCATCGTCGACCATGAAGAACGCCAGGCGATCATCCGCGACGGCGCTGCCAAGGCCGCGGCCGATGCCGGGATGACCCTGGTCGAGGACGAGGGGCTGGTGATCGAGAATGCGGGCCTCACCGAATGGCCGGTGCCGTTGCTCGGCCGCTTCGACGAAGCGTTTCTGGAGGTGCCGCCCGAGGTCATCCAGCTCACGACACGCGTGAACCAGAAATATTTCGTAGTGAACGGCGCTGACGGCAAGCTCGCCAACGGCTTCGTCTGCACCGCAAACATTGACGCGAGGGATGGCGGCGCCGAGATCGTCGCGGGCAACCGCAAGGTGCTGGCCGCGAGGTTGTCGGATGCGCGTTTCTTTTGGGAGCAGGACCAGAAGAAGACGCTCGCGCAGCACGCCGAAAAGCTCGCGAACATCACCTTCCACGAAAAGCTGGGCACCGTCGCCGACAAGGTCGAACGCGTCGCGAAGCTCGCGCGCTGGCTAATCGAAGAAGGCATCATTATGCCTTCGAGTGTTCCCGCGCAGGCGGGAACCCAGAGCGGAGATGCGCCCACATCAGCGGATAAACGCTCTGGACCCCCGCCTTCGCGGGGGATCACGGATGTGTCTCGCGAGGAATTGGCCGATCAGGCCGAACTCGCGGCACGCTTGGCGAAGGCCGACCTCGTCACCGAAATGGTCGGCGAATTCCCCGAACTGCAAGGCCTGATGGGCGGCTATTACGCCCGCGCCGAAGGCCTCCCCGATGCCGTCGCCGACGCGATCCGCGACCATTACAAGCCGGTAGGGCAGGGCGATGATGTCCCGTCCGCTCCGGCGACGGTGGCCGTGGCGCTGGCGGATAAATTGGATACAATCGCAGCGGGCTTCTTCGCCATTGATGAGAAGCCCTCCGGATCACGCGACCCATTCGCTTTGAGGCGAGCGGCCTTGGGTATCATTCGGCTAATGATCCAAAACGATTTGCGTTTTGGAATTTTGGCCGCTGTACATGCCGCCTTTGATGGTCTCACAAGCTGGCCCAATGATTACCGTTATTTAGGCTGGGATAGCACTCCCGACGGCGGAATAGTGCCGGAATTCACTCGAGTGCGATCCGGGCAGCTATCTCTCGTGGAAGATCGTCGTCTATCGATCGTGCGTCCCGCGAAGAAGGATGCTCTGGAAAACGACATTGTTCGAAAAGTGGAGCTATTGTCTCTCGCTGAAGTCAAGCGGGACGTACTTTCTTTCCTCGCAGACCGCCTCAAGGTCCAGCAGCGCGAAGCCGGCGTTCGCCACGACCTGATCGACGCGGTGTTCGCGCTCGGCGGCGAGGATGATCTTGTTCGCCTGCTCGCTCGCGTCAAAGCTTTGCAGGCGTTCATGGCGACCGAGGAAGGCGCCAATCTGCTCGCGGGCTACAAGCGCGCGGCGAATATCCTGAAGCAGGCGGATGTAAACGTCGCCCCCGCGAAGGCGGGGGCCGCTGGGGGTAGTGCGCCGAACACAGCGGCTCCCGCCTTCGCGAGGGCGACGGATGTGGATGCCGCCCTCGTCACGGCGCTCGATGCCGCTGAACCCGCGGCCTCCGCCGCCGTTGCCGAAGAACGCTTCACCGACGCCATGGCCGCGCTTGCCTCGCTTCGCGCGCCGATCGATGCCTTTTTCGACGGCGTGATGGTCAACGATCCCGACGAAGCGGTTCGCGCCTATCGCCTCGGCTTGCTCGCCCGATTTACCGGCGCGGTGCACGGCGTCGCCGATTTCTCGAAGATCGAGGGGTAAATCGACCTTCCATTCCCGTTCATGTCGAGCGAAGTCGAGACATCCGGGAAAGCGAACAAGAATGATGGGCATCTCGATTTCGCTCGATGCGAACGGAGTAGGGAAGTCTGGAAAGACCGAAGCAAAACTGAATCGACCAACTGCGATTGCATACCTATCCAGCCGCAACCTCCTCCCCGGGGCAGCAGGAGTAAGACATGACGAAGATGGTGCATTTGTTCGGCGGCGCGGCCACGACCGCCGAGCGTTCGAAAGAGTTGCTGGGCGGCAAGGGGTCGAACCTTGCCGAAATGGCCTCGATCGGCCTGCCGGTGCCGCCGGGCTTTACAATCACCACCGACGTCTGCACCCAATATTATGCCAATGGTGAGCAATTCCCCGCGGGCCTCGTCGAAGAGGTTGCCGCAGGCATTGCCCATATTGAAGGCATCACCGGAAAAAAGTTCGGCGACGCCGCCGACCCGCTTCTTGTTTCGGTTCGCTCTGGCGCGCGCGTTTCAATGCCGGGGATGATGGACACGGTCCTCAACCTCGGGCTCAACGATGCGACCGTGGTCGGACTTTCCGAAGCGTCGGGCGATCCGCGCTTCGCATGGGACAGCTACCGCCGCTTCGTCCAGATGTATGCCGACGTCGTCATGGGCCTCGACCATGCCGAGTTCGAGGAAGCGCTGGAAATCGCGAAGGAAGACAAGGGCTTTTATCTCGATACTGAAATGTCGGCCGAGGATTGGCAGGCGCTGGTCAGGACCTATCAGACGATCGTCGAGCGCGAAACCGGCGCGCCTTTTCCGCAGGATCCGAAGGATCAGCTGTGGGGCGCGATCGGCGCCGTCTTCGCAAGCTGGGAAAGCGACCGCGCAAAGGTCTATCGCCGCCTGAACTCGATCCCCGGCGAATGGGGCACCGCGGTCAACGTCCAGGCAATGGTGTTCGGCAATATGGGCGACACCTCGGCAACGGGGGTGGCGTTCACACGCGACCCGGCGACCGGCGAGCGTGCCTGGTATGGCGAATGGCTCATCAATGCCCAGGGCGAAGACGTCGTCGCGGGCATCCGTACCCCGCAATATCTGACCAGGATCGCTCGCGAGGCTGCCGGCGCCAAGCCGCTGTCGATGGAAGAGGCGATGCCCGAAACTTTCGCGGAGCTGGGCCGCGTCTTCGACACGCTCGAAACGCACTATCGCGATATGCAGGACATCGAGTTCACCGTCGAACGTGGCACTCTGTGGATGCTGCAGACCCGTTCGGGCAAGCGCACCGCCAAGGCGGCGCTCCGCATCGCGGTCGAAATGGCGGCGGAAGGGCTGATTTCGGAAGAGGAAGCCGTCGGTCGCGTCGATCCGGGCGCGCTCGATCAGCTTCTCCACCCCACACTCGACCCGAAGGCGCCGCGCGACGTGCTGACCAAGGGGCTTCCGGCGAGTCCCGGCGCTGCGTCGGGCAAGATCATGTTCGATGCCGACAGCGCCGAAAAGGCCGCGGGCATGGGTGAAGCGGTGATCCTCGTTCGCGTCGAGACGTCGCCCGAGGACATCCACGGCATGCACGCCGCGAAGGGGATCCTGACCGCGCGCGGCGGGATGACCAGCCACGCGGCGGTCGTTGCGCGCGGCATGGGGCGCCCGTGCGTGTCGGGTGCGGGCGGACTGAGCATTGACGGCGCCGCGCGCGTGCTGCGCGTCGCAGGCCGCGAACTGCGCGAGGGCGACATCATCACCCTCGACGGATCGACCGGCGAAGTGATGACGGGCGAGGTTCCAACCCTGCTCCCCGAACTGGTCGGGGATTTCGGCACGCTGATGGTGTGGGCCGACAAGGTGCGCCGCATGAGGGTGCGCGCCAACGCCGAAACCCCGCAGGATGCCCAGGTCGCGCGCGACTTTGGCGCCGAGGGCATCGGGCTCTGCCGTACCGAACATATGTTCTTCGACGCGGCGCGCATCACTGCGGTGCGCGAGATGATCCTCGCCGATAGCGAGGATGGCCGCCGCGCCGCGCTTGCCAAATTGCTTCCTGAGCAGCGTGCGGATTTCGCCGGGATTTTTCAGGTGATGGCGGGTTTGCCGGTAACTATTCGTCTGCTCGACCCGCCGCTCCACGAATTTTTGCCGACGCGCGAGGAGGATTTCGCCGATGTCGCCGCAGCGGCGGGTGTGGGAATCGAGGCGCTGAAAGCGCGGGCGAACGAACTCCACGAATTCAACCCGATGCTCGGCCATCGCGGGTGCCGTCTCGGTGTAACCTATCCTGAAATCTACGAAATGCAGGCACGCGCGATCTTTGAGGCCGCATGTGACGTCGCCGCCGAAACCGGCGCCGCGCCGATCCCCGAGGTGATGATCCCCTTGGTGGCGACGCGCCGCGAGTTCGACCTGATGAAGGCGGTCGTCGATGCCCAGGCGAAGGCGGTGTTTTCCAAAAAGGGCCGCGAGATCGCGTACCTCGTCGGCACGATGATCGAATTGCCGCGCGCCGCGCTGATGGCGGGGCAGATCGCCGAGACGGCCGAATTTTTCAGCTTCGGTACCAACGATTTGACGCAAACGACGATCGGCATCAGCCGCGACGATGCGGGTCGTTTCCTCACGCAATATGTCGACAAGGGCATCTTCCTGACCGACCCGTTCGTCAGCCTGGATGTCGAGGGCGTGGGCCAGCTGATCGAGATTGCTGCCGACCGCGGCCGGGCGACGCGTCCCGAGGTAAAACTTGGCATCTGCGGCGAGCATGGCGGCGACGCGCCGAGCATCCATTTTTGCGAAAAAACCGGCCTCGATTATGTCAGCGCCTCGCCCTATCGCGTGCCAATCGCGCGGCTCGCGGCGGCGCAGGCGGCGCTGCGCAAATAATCGGCCAAAGGGGCTTGCGCGACTCCGCACAGGCCCCTAAAGGCACCGCTCCACGCACCCGTAGCTCAGCTGGATAGAGCATCAGACTACGAATCTGAGGGTCGGGCGTTCGAATCGCTCCGGGTGCGCCATTTCCCTCCCAAGCCGTAACGACGCCGGGCCGGTCGGGGGTTTTCTCGATATACTCCCCGTTTTCTGCGCTTAACGGCGCGCGGCTGTGTCGTTGCGTGTGTAAGGGAAAAAGGGGTGGCGGAGCGGGAGGGATTCGAACCCTCGATACGCTTTTGACGTATACTCACTTTCCAGGCGAGCGCCTTCGACCACTCGGCCACCGCTCCGCATTTGCACTGGAAGGCGCGCCCTAGTCGGTTGTCGGGGCTTTCGCAAGCCGGTTGGGCGTGGCAGACAGACGCATGATCCATCGCCTGCTCGCCGCCGCAGCGGCCTTCGCCTTCGTCCATCCCATCGCTGCCCAGGAAGCCCCGCCTGCGCAACCATCGCCTAGCGAAATCGTAGATGCGGCGCCCGCGGCGGACTGGGTAGCGATCGCGCCGTCGGATCTGCTCGTGATGGACTTGGCGCCGTATGCAGCCGGCAAGGCGCGCCGCGTCATCATCCAGCTGATGCCCGCACCCTTCAGTCAGGGATGGATCGCTAATATCCGCAAGCTCGCCGCGGCGCGCTGGTGGGACGGCACCAGCATCAACCGCGTGCAGGACAATTATGTCGTCCAATGGGGCGATGCGACCGAAAAGAAGGCTTTGCCGGACGGTTTGGTGACGGTGCCCGAGAGCGCGTATCTTTCGGAGCGTCAGCGCGAAACAACGACCTGGTTGGCGTCCGCCAATGGCACATATGCTCCACATCATGGCGTTCTGGCAGGTTGGCCGGTCGCTTGGAACGCCGACGCGGTGTGGCCTGTCCATTGCTACGGCATGGTTGGCGTCGGCCGCAACCTTTCCCCCGACACGGGAAGCGGGGCTGAGCTTTACACGGTGATCGGCCATGCGCCGCGGCATCTCGATCGTAACATCGCGCTTGTCGGCCGCGTCGTTGAAGGGATCGAGCATCTGTCGAGCCTGCCGCGCGGGACGGACGCGCTCGGCTTCTATGAGGAGGATTCGCAGCGGGTGCCGATCGTGTCGATTCGCATCGCGACCGATCTGCCCGCCGCCGAACAGCCGCGGTTCGAATATCTGTCGGCGCAGAGCGGCAGCTTTGCGAAATATGCCGATGCACGCGCTAACCGCCGCGATCCCTTTTTTATCCGCCCCGCGGGCGGCGCCGACATCTGCAATATTCCGGTGCCGGTGCGCCCGATCGGAGCGAAGTAAAACGGCTTGGAATCGTTCACCGTCACCACCCCGCTTTGGCGCTGGCAATCGGCGACGGCGCCCGCCGCATGGTTCTTCGTGACGATCGCGGGCGAGGCGGGCGATGGTATTCGGCTGGCGGCGATCAGCGGACGATGGCTCGACGGACGGCGCGGGTTCGGATCGGCCAAGGTGCGCGCGGTGATCGGCGAGACCAGCTGGATGACGTCAGTCTTTCCGCATACGGAGAGTGGCGGATGGTTGCTGCCGGTTAAGGCGGCGGTGCGCAAGGCTGAGGGCCTGGCCGAAGGCGACGATGTGACGGTGACTGTCAGCCTTTAGGTGGCGTCTCGCCCTTTGCTTCGCGGGATTGTGCCTTCCGCTTACGCAGGTTTTCGCGCAGCGCGTCCGCGAGGCGACGTTCGCGTTCGAGGTCGGCAGGGGAGGGCGTCTTGCTCACGGGTGCGGCCATGCCCGCGAAATCGCCCGAACGTCAAGCCTCGCACCTTGACAGGCGAAGGGCGCCCCGCCATAGGCCGCGCCTGCCCCGTGCGCATCGGTTTGCACGGCGGCCCGGTTGCTGCTGTAGCTCAGTGGTAGAGCGCGTCATTGGTAATGACGAGGTCGACAGTTCAATCCTGTCCAGCAGCACCATTTTCCCTGATAGACGTCAGATTCGGGCCGCAAGCAGCCAGTCGTGGAACAGCTTGACCGCCGGCTGGCGCAGCGCGCGCGGGCGGCAGACGAACCAGTAGCTGTAGGGACTGTCCACGTCATAGTCGAACAGGCGAACGAGCCGCGGGTCGTGCGCGTCGTCGAAATGATGGCCATGCATGAAGGCGATGCCGATACCCTGCGCCGCGGCCTCGAGCATCAGCGGGCCCGAATCGAAATAGTCAATCCCTGCAGGCTCGAGATAGGGCATGCCGATCGCCTTTTTCCATTCGGCAAAGGTTTCGGGCATTTCGCGGTGCAAAAGCACGGTCATCCGCTGCAATTGTTCGGGCACCGTCACGGGCCGGTCGCCATCGGCCAGCGTGCGGGAGGCGATGGGGAACACCTTGTCCTGGTCGAGCCGCGCCGCATAGAGCGCGGGATCGATCGAGCGCGCGAGCGCGATCGCCGCGTCGATCCCGTCGCCCAGCCGCGCCTCGGCATGCGACATGGTGTCGATGTCGATGTGCAGTTCGGGATGCTGGCGGCGAAGTTCGGGCAGGCGCGGGAAGAGGCGCTGCTGCGCGAAAAGCGGCAGGACATTGAGATGGAGACGCAGCGAGGCGTCGGGCGCCCCCGCCTGGGCGATGACCGTGCGCAGTTCGTCGAGGATCGGCGACAGTTGTGCCTGCAACGCGCGTCCCGCCTCGGTCAGGCTGAGCCCGTGGTGATGGCGGTTGAAAAGCGGGCGCCCGACGGCATGTTCGAGCGTCTGGATCCGGCGCGACAGCGCAGGCATCGACAGGCCAAGCTCGATCGCCGCAGCCTTCACCGTACCGCGGCGCGCGACCTCCAGAAAGGCTTCCATGCTGCTGAGGGGGGGGAGGCGGGGCATGATGGCCGAGGGTGATGACATGAGCATCGCGGACATGCCAGAATTTTGTGCGCTGCGGCATGGAATGGCAGGCGCCGGGGGGTCGCAAATCGGGAACCGGCCCCCTATCTTCGGCATTCTGACCATTTTGCGGGAGACACGCCTTGGCCGAAGCAGCGGTAAAAGAACGACAGGTCAAATTGCAGGTCGCGAATGCGCGCGCCGAGGAAAGCGGCGGTGGGATCGCACGCATCCCGCGCTCGGCGATGGCCGAACTGGGCCTCAGCGAAGGCGATATTGTCCAGATCAGCGGCAAGCGCGACACGGCCTCGCGCGTCGTCGCGCCCTATGCCGAGGACGAGGGGCTGGATGTTATCCGTCTCGACGGCCTGCAGCGCGCCAATGCGGGCGCGGGCGCGGGCGATATGGTGGTACTGAGCCGCGTCGAAACACGCGCCGCGACGCGCGTCGTCTTTGCTCCCGCGCAGGAAAATCTGCGTTTGCAAGGCTCGGCAAATGCGCTCAAACGCAGCTTTTTCGGTCGGCCGCTCGTCGCGGGCGATACGGTCGCGACCGCGGGACAGCAGCGCGTGTCGGCGGGCGACATGCCGCCGCAACTGCGCCAGATGCTCAACGCGCCGGCCTATGCGCTGGCCGAAGTGCGGCTTATCGTCGTATCGGCGAGCCCCAAGGGAGTTGTCACGATCGACGAGAATACCGAGGTCGAGCTGCTCCCCGAATATCAGGAACCGCACGACGCGCGTCGCACCGACGTCACCTATGACGATCTCGGCGGACTGGGCGAAACGATCGACCAGCTGCGCGAGATGGTCGAGCTGCCGCTGCGTTATCCCGAATTGTTCCGCCGCCTGGGCGTCGATCCGCCGCGCGGCGTGTTGCTGCATGGGCCGCCGGGAACGGGCAAGACGCGGCTCGCGCGCGCGGTCGCGAACGAAAGCGAGGCGCAGTTCTTCCTGATCAACGGCCCCGAGATCATGGGCAGTGCCTATGGCGAGTCCGAAAAGCGGCTGCGCGACATTTTCGAGGCGGCGGCAAAGGCCGCGCCGTCGATCCTGTTCATCGACGAGATCGATTCGATCGCGCCGAAGCGCGGACAGGTGCAGGGCGAGGCGGAAAAGCGCCTCGTTGCGCAGCTGCTGACGCTGATGGACGGGCTGGAACCGCGCACAAACCTGGTCGTGATCGCGGCGACCAACCGCCCCGACGCGATCGACGAAGCGCTGCGGCGGCCGGGCCGCTTCGACCGCGAGATCGTGATCGGCGTTCCCGACGAGAAGGGTCGACGCGAGATATTGGGCATCCACACGCGCGGGATGCCGCTGGGCGAGGATGTCGATCTGGATGAGCTGGCACGCACGACCTTCGGTTTCGTCGGCGCCGACATGGCGGCGCTGACGCGCGAGGCGGCGATTGAGGCTGTGCGACGGATCATGCCCAAGCTGAACCTGGAGGAGGGAACAATCCCGCCCGAGGTGCTCGATGAACTGCGCGTACTGCGCGCCGACTTCAACAACGCGCTGAAGCGCGTTCAGCCGTCGGCGATGCGCGAGGTGATGGTGCAGGCACCGAACACGCGCTGGAGCGACATCGGCGGGCTGGATGCCGCGCGCGACAAGATGATCGAGGGCATCGAACTGCCGCTGAAGCATCCCGAGGCGTTTCGGCGACTGGGCATCCGGCCGGCGAAGGGTTTTCTGCTCTACGGCCCGCCGGGCACCGGCAAGACCCTGCTCGCAAAGGCGGCAGCGCGCGAATCGGACGCCAATTTCATCGCGATCAAATCGTCGGACCTTTTGTCCAAATGGTATGGCGAGAGCGAGCAGCAGATTGCGCGCCTGTTTGCGCGGGCGCGCGCAGTTGCGCCGACGATCGTCTTCATCGACGAACTCGACAGCCTGGTGCCCGCGCGCGGCAGCGGCACGTCGGGCGAGCCGCAGGTGACCGAGCGCGTCGTTAACACGATCCTGGCCGAAATGGATGGGATCGAGGAAATGCAGTCGGTCGTCGTCATCGGGGCGACCAACCGGCCGAACCTGATCGATCCCGCGCTGCTGCGCCCGGGACGGCTTGACGAGCTGATCTACGTGTCGGTGCCCGATCGCGAGGGGCGGCGTCGCATTCTGGAAATCCAGACGGGCAAGATGCCGCTGGCGGACGATGTCGATCTGGCTGTGCTGGCGGAGCGCACGGCGCGCTTCACCGGCGCGGATCTGGAAGACCTGTCGCGCCGCGCCGGGCTGGCGGCGCTCAAGCGATCGATCGGCGCCGACACGGTAACGATGGCCGATTTCGAGGCGGCGTTGAAAGACACGCGCGCGTCGGTCACCGAGGCGATGGAAAAGGATTATGAAAAGATCCAGGGCGAGATCAAGCAGAAGGCGATGAGCGTCGATCCTATTGGCTTCTTTGCGCCAGGGATGCTGAAACCCGTCCGCGACCAGAAGCATGAGGAGCCGCGCGATTGAAGCCTAACGTCATCCCGGCGAAGGCCGGGATCTCGCCATGGCTTTGTGACGCCACGGTGAGATCCCGGCCTTCGCTGGGATGACGAAAATATAGGCGGTGGCGGTTATGTGACAGGCTGATCCAGTCGCAGCGCCGCCCAGCCCCAAAGCACCAGCCATGCGCAGAAGCTGGCCATCAGTGCGTAGGCCATAATAGGGTGCCAGTTGTAGACGAGCACGCCGACTGCCGGGGAGACGATATAGGCCGATCCGTTAATCGACGCGGTCATCCCCGCGACGCTCCCCTGGTCGCGGCGTGGCACTGCAAGCGATGCGCCGGCGGTGAACCCGGGCCGGAACAGCCCGAAGCCGAGCGAGGCGAGGGCAAAGCCGATGATGATCCCGTGAAAATCCTGTGACAGCCCCGTCAGCAAGATGCCCACACCGCCAAGCGCCGCGCCGCCGAGGACTGCGGTTCGCGGCGACATTTTGAGCAGCGGGATCAACCCCCATTGCGCGAGCAGGGTTGCGAACGCGCCCGCCATCAGCACGATGCCAGTCATTGCGGCGCCTTCGTCGGGGCGGGGACGCAGGTTCAGCCGGTCGAGGATCAAGAAGCCGATCACGCCCAGCATCATCGCCTGTGCCTGCCCGCCGAGAAAGCCCGCCAGCAGCCAAGGCCTTACGCGCGCGTCGGCCCAGCGGAGCGGCAGCGGCGCAGTTGCGCCAAGACCGTTCGGAATTTGCTCCTCCTCCTCCTCGTCCGCAGCGGCCTGCGACGACGCGCCGGTGGTGGGATAGGATATGATCGAGCCGCGCGCGGCAAAGCGCGGCACATCGTTCGGAAGGCGCCAGCGCAGCGCTATGAGAACCGCGAGCCCGATGAAGGCAAAGACAAGCAGTGGCCCGGCGAGGCCGACGATGGGAAGAATGAAGAAGGGCGCGATCGCGGGACCGATGACGGTGCCGAGGCCGAAAGAGGAGGAGACGAGCGACAATGCCTGCGTGCGCTGTTCGGGGTCGGTGCGCGCGGCAACATAGGCCTGCACCGCGGGTGGTGCGGCCGATCCCAACCCGCCGTAAAGGCTGCGGAACAGCGCGAAGAGAATGAAAGTCATACCCGCCGCCAACCAGCCTTGAAGCCCCGACCACAGGACGACGCCGCACAGCGCCATGGACGAGAGGAAACCGATGACGCCCAGCGCCATCAGTGCCTTGCGCCCACGCTTGTCCGACTGGCGCGCCCAGTGCGGTGCCGTGAGCACCCAGAGGAGCGCCGACCAGCTGAATGCCAAGCTGACCCACACGTCGGGAATGGCGAGCTTGGTCCCGATGGCAGGCAGAATCGACTGCATCGCGGTATTGCCGGCAGCCGCGACGAGCATCACCGCGAACAGCACCGCCATACGGTCGGGCGGAATGGAATGCGATATATTCGCCATGTCCGCCCCTTTGTTTTCCGACCGATAACGCCGCTTCTCCCTACACGCGGAAGCCCGGCTGTCCAGTGACAAGGCAGACTCTTTCCTTGCGCGACGCTCCCGATTTTGCCACGCAATTCATCGACCCAACAATGCGAAAGCCAATATGACCAATCCGCGGGCGCAGGCCCAACAAACCAAAGCCCCGCTGGCCCGACGGCTGCGGCAGGGCCTCAAGAGCTTTTTCGGACCGTGGGGCATGTTCGTGCGCGGGTTCATCAAGCATCCGGTGATGGTCGGATCGATCGTGCCGTCATCGCCGACGCTGATCCGCCACATGCTGAAACCCGTGGATTGGAAAAATACCAAGCTGTTCGTCGAATATGGACCCGGGGTCGGCACTTTCTGCCGCCCGGTGCTCGAGCGGATGGCGGGCGACGCGACGTTGATCGCGATCGATACGAACGAGGATTTTATCGACTATCTGCGGAAAGACATCCGCGACAGCCGCTTCATCGCCGTCCATGGATCGGCGGCCGACGTCGAAGACATCGTTCGCGCGCACGGGTTCGATCACGCCGATTATGTGCTTTCCGGGCTGCCGTTCTCAACTCTCCCAGCCGGCGTCGGCCCGGCGATCGCGGCGTCGACGCATCGCGTTTTGCGCCCCGGCGGCGCCTTCCTCGTCTATCAGTTCCGCGCCCGCGCCCGCGATTTCCTCGCCGCGCATTTCAGCCGCATCGACAATGCGTTCGAATGGGTGAATGTTCCGCCCTGTTTCCTCTTCTGGGCGTGGAAGGATTAAGAGTTAGACCTCCGGGTCGGGGTCGCCCAGGCCGAAGTTGAGTTTGCGCGACACCGTATAGTCGGCGACGCCCACCACGAACCAGGCAAGCGTCCAGCGGAGCCGTGTCCACCAGCTCGCTCGCGCTCTGTGCGCCTCGGCTGTGATGACTTCGCAATCGGGCTCCAGTTCGGCGACGAAGCGCCGCATCTGCGCCGCAAAGCCGGCGTCGGCGATCCGTACCATCAGTTCGACATTCACGAACAGACTGCGCACGTCAAAATTTGCCGAGCCGATATAGACGACATCATCGACGACGATCAGCTTCATGTGCAGTTTGCATGGCCGATATTCCCAGACGTCGGCGCGCTTGCGGAGCAGATAGCCGTACAGCAGGCGCGAGGCGCCGATGGTCGCCGCATTGTCCGACTTGCCCGCCATGACGAAGCGCGCGCGCCCGCACTGGGCGACGCGGCCGAGGCGGCGGAGCAGGCCCTGACCAGGCGAAAAATAGGCCATCGCCATGTCGAGCTGGCGTGCACCTTCCAAATCGGCGCGGACCGCGCGCGCCCACGGGGACAGCCGCTGCGTCGGACCGCCGACGAGCCACGAGACGGCGGCGCCGTCCATGGGCCATTCGCGGATCAGCCGCCGCAGCAAAAGCAGCTTGCCATCGTGGTTGACCGTATAGTCGTAGAGTCCGGCGAACCATTCGGCCGCATGAGCCACGCTGGGTCCCTCGATCACCATGCCGATGTCGAGCCAGCAATCGCTGCGCGGCGGGCTCAGATAATCGTCGGCGATATTGAAGCCGCCGGTGACGGCAACCGTTTCGTCAATCAGGATCAGCTTCTGGTGATTGCGGATCAGATAGGTCGATCGCCAGCGGCGCGAGAAAAACGTCGCGCTGCCGCCTGCTTCGCGCAAGGGCACGAAGAGTGCATCGGGGGTGTCGCCCGACCCAAAGCTGTCGATCAGCGCGCGAACGCGAACGCCGCGGCGCGCGGCCGCGACCAGCGCGCGCAGAACGCTGAGGCCCGCCGCGTCGCTGTCGAAAATATACATGATCACCTCGACGCTGCGTTCGGCGCCATCGATCAGGGCGATCAGCCGCGCCAGCCGTTCGCCGCCGTCGAAGACCAGCTCGATCCGGTGGCCTGCTACATCTGCCGCCAGTCGTCCCGGCAGGTCGGCGGAGGGGCAGGCATCGCTCATGCCTGCTCATAGGACGGCAGGAGAGCGCGCCGCAAGGGCGGCGCTTTCATTGACAGGCGCGGGCGAGCCTGCTAGCGCGCAGCGCTTGCCGCCATGCCCACGAAAGGGCTGGCCTCTCCCGTTTAAGGAAATATCATGGCCCGCGTTACCGTCGAGGATTGCGTCGACAAAGTTCCCAACCGTTTCGACCTGGTCCTGCTCTCCGCGCACCGCGCCCGCGAAATCTCCGGCGGTTCGGAGCTGACCGTTGATCGCGACCGCGACAAGAATCCGGTCGTCGCGCTGCGCGAAATCGCCGAGCAGACGATCCGTCCCAAGGATCTGCAGGAAACGCTCGTCGGTTCGATGCAGAAGGTTGTCGTCGACGATGACGATACGCCGGATGAAATCAGCTCGATCAGCCGCTCGGCCGAAGCGCTGCGCCTGACTGCGGCGGCACCGCCGCGCAGCCCCGCCGGCGGTGGCGGCGACTTCGAATAAGCGCTGCCGATAATCGATTACCAAGGGGGCCGCAGGAAACTGCGGCCCTTTTGTCATGGCATTATCGTGAGATCGGCGATGCGGATCGCCCTTGATGCCAACATCGGTTCGACGATCGTCCGGATACGGCGCGCGCGAGGCGATTTCACCGCGATGTTGAACAGGCTGTTGGCGATGACGTCGGCGATCTGCACACCGTTGCTGCGGTGGCTGTCGGCAAGCGAAGCGCGGCCCCACTGGCCGAGGCCGGCCTGAATCTCCGCGCGGACACAACCGAGGATAATGGGGTCGTAGCGCCCGTCGTCGATCACGACGTCGGTGCACACGCCGCCCGTCTCGGGCAGCCAGCGGCCGATCGCAAGATCGAGCAACGCAGCATAGAGATTAAGGTCGCTCGGCAACGTGCCGGCGGGGCTCGGCGCGAGCCGCTCGCGTTCGGCCACCGCGACCCATGCGCGGCCGCCCGCGCGATCAAAGAGTTCGAGCAGATAGGCGCGTTCGACAAGGCTGAGCCGGCTGCCCTTAAGCTCGCCGCGCATCCCGGTGACGCTGCGAAAACGCGCGTGGATGCCATCCGCAACTTCGGGCGTCAGCATTACAGCGGCGAAGGTCATCGCGCCGGCGTTGAGCCCGCCCGATTCGTCGCAATATATCGTCATGCAGTGCCGCCTGAGACCGGGACCCCAAGCCACGGCACGCTCAATGCTTTACGAGGTCGCATCATCGCTCCTTTGTCCGGTAATGCACGCCCGGCGAATCAGGCGGGGCAGGGATAGCGCTTCCTCATCAGCGCGTCGAAGGCGGCATAGAGGCTGACCCGATCGCGAACGCGCGCCGGATAGCCGCGAAGGTGCGCGAGCCACTGTTCGGGGGTAAGGCTCCCCGATTCGGGTGGGCAGCTCGTCGTCTTTCGCCCCGCGCGCCGCTCGGCGTCGATGCGCGCCTTATATCGCTTGCCCGCGGCAATCACTTCGTTCCTAAGCTGGAGACCCTGCGGTGTCGCGAGCGCGAGCGGCCCCAATCGTTCGAGCGATCCCGCGCGGGCGAGGAAGGCGGCGATGCTCATATCGCTTGGTGCCATGCCGCATAGCAGGGGAGCTGCGAGAATAAGGGACAGGGGTCGCGCATGAGTTACGCCGATCATGCGCCGCAATCTGTCCCCCGCCAATGAATGACCCCTGATGCTAGGCACCCTGCGGATTTGCGTCGCCGAACGGCCGCGGCTTGCGCTTGATCCGCGGGATGCCGCCGGCATGGCCCTTGACGGGTGTGCCGCGCTTGTCGGCGTCGTCCTCGCGGCCGATGTCCTCGCCCTTGATCGCGCGCTTCGCTTCCTCGCCCGAGAGCGTTTCATATTCGAGCAGTGCCCCCGCGAGCAGATGGAGCTCGTCGATATGCTCGGTCAGCACCTTGCGCGCGACGGCTTCGCCCTCTTCTACAAGACGCCGGACTTCCGCATCGATCAGCTTTGCCGTTTCCTCCGACATGTTCTGCGCGCGGGAAACACTGTGGCCGAGGAACACCTCGTCCTGATTGTCGCGATAGCGCAGCCAGCCGAGCTTTTCGGACATGCCATATTCCATGACCATCGAACGTGCCATGTCGGTCGCCTGCTGGATGTCGTTCGACGCACCCGTATTGAGTTCGTCTGCACCATAGATAAGCTGTTCGGCGATGCGGCCGCCGAAACAGAGCGCGAGGCGCGCCTTCATCTGCTTCATGCTCATCGAAAAACGGTCACGTTCGGGCAGGTTCCATGTCACCCCGAGCGCGCGACCTCGCGGAATGATTGTCACCTTGTGCAATGGGTCGCAGCCCTCGACGTGCAGCGACACGAGCGCGTGGCCCGCTTCATGATAGGCTGTCGACTTCTTCTCGTCCTCGGTCATCACCATCGAGCGGCGCTCGGCGCCCATCATGACCTTGTCCTTGGCTTCCTCAAACTCGTTCGACGCGATCAGGCGCTTGCCCCGGCGCGCCGCGAGCAGGGCGGCTTCGTTCGCCAGATTGGCGAGGTCGGCGCCCGAAAAGCCCGGCGTCCCGCGCGCGATGCGGCGAAGATCGACGTCGGGTGCGAGCGGCTTTTTGCGCGTATGAACTTCGAGAATCTTCTGGCGTCCCTCGATGTCGGGACGCGGCACGACGACCTGTCGGTCGAAGCGGCCCGGGCGCAGCAGCGCGGGGTCGAGCACGTCAGGGCGGTTCGTCGCCGCGACGATGATGATGCCCTCGTTCGCCTCGAATCCATCCATCTCGACAAGCAGTTGGTTTAACGTCTGTTCGCGTTCGTCATTGCCATTGCCGAGCCCGGCGCCGCGGTGGCGGCCGACCGCGTCAATTTCGTCGATGAACACGATACACGGCGCATTGCGCTTCGCCTGTTCGAACATGTCGCGAACGCGCGAGGCGCCGACGCCGACAAACATTTCAACGAAGTCCGAGCCCGAAATGGTGAAGAAGGGGACGCCCGCTTCGCCGGCAATCGCTCGCGCGAGCAGCGTTTTGCCGGTGCCGGGCGAACCGACGAGCAGCGCCCCCTTCGGAATCTGCCCGCCGAGCTTGGAAAATTTGGTGGGATCTTTCAGGAACTCGACGATTTCCTCGAGCTCCTCGCGCGCTTCGTCGATGCCCGCGACATCGTCGAAAGTGACGCGGCCCTGCTTTTCGGTGAGCATCTTTGCGCGCGACTTGCCAAAGCCCATCGCGCCCGAGCCGTTGTTTTTCTGCACCTGGCGGAAGACGAAGAACGCAATGCCCAGAATCAGCAGAAAGGGCAGCGACTGGATGAGCATATACATCCAGAAATTCGGTGTTTCGACCGGCTGGCCGTCATATTTGACGCCATTGTCGTTGAGCATTTTCAGAAGTTCGGGATCGCGCACGACGTTTGCGGTGAAGCGGTCGCCGTTGGAAAGCGTGCCGGTCACCTTGTCCTCGGACAGGATCACCTCCTTGACGCTGCCCTCCTCGACCTTCTGACGGAATTCCGAATAGGCGAGGGGATTGCCCGCAGGCTGTGTGGCGCCGCCGAACATCGAGGCGACGAGGAGCATGGCGAGCAAGATACCGCTCCAGATCATCACGCTCTTCATCCAGGGGTTGCCCTGCGGTTCCTTATCGTCCTGCATTCGGAATCTTCCTCAACGGCGCAAGCGCTGCGCTCCTATCCGCTCAAGATAGGATAATCGGGTTAAATGACAATGAGGCAATCAGGTCTTTTTGGGCGACTTCCGTCGCGGTGCCGCCGAAATGCGCCAGATCGCGCCTTCAAACCCAGGCACGGCATCGATCAGCAACGCGCCGACCATCGCGCGCCGCCCCGCGCGCATCGCCGCAATCACCCCATCAAGCGCCGCGCCGCGCAGTGCCAGTTGGGGTGCATTGGCGCGCAGCCGCTGCGCGACGACGCGCCGAAACAGCTCGGGCGGATAGGCTTCGTCACGGATCACCGCGATGTCGGACGCGTCGGGCCAGCCCGCGATCAGCCGATCGACCGCCCAGTCGAGTGCTTCGTCGGCTTCGGCGAGCCAAGCGGCCGATTTCGCTGCCGCCACCGGGTCAAGCGCGGTCTGCGATTTCAGCGCGTGGCGGAGCCGCGCACGGTCGAAACGGTCGTCGCTGTTCGAGGGATCGTCGATGAAGGGCAGATCGTTGTCGAGCGCGATATTGACCAGTTCGTTGCGGCGCCAGCCGAGCAGCGGGCGAAGGATGGCGCCGTTGGCGGCGCGGATCGCGGCGAGGCCGCCAACCCCGCTCGCGCGGTTGAGCCGCATGACGATCGTCTCGAGCTGGTCGTCGGCGTGATGCGCGGTGACGATATGGTCGAGCGCATGAGCCGCGCGCCATTGCTCGAGCAAGCGATAGCGTTCGCCGCGCGCCGCGGCCTGCAACGACCCGCGGATCGGCGTCGGCGGCGTGAGTGTGGAATGGGGAATATGTTCGCGCGCGCAGAAGGCCGCGACCATGCGCGCTTCGTCATCCGATCCCTTGCGAAGGCCATGGTCAACCGTCGCCGCCCGGGCCTGGCCGGGCAGCAACGACGCCATCATCCAGAGCAGTGCCATGCTGTCAGGTCCGCCCGACACGGCGATGCCATAGCGCAGCCGATGCCAGTCAGGGCCGAGCAGCGCGGCGAGGTCGCCGGCGAGCCGCCCGGCGACATCGCGCTCAGCAGCCTGCTTTTGCTTTTGCGGCGGCAGCATCGGTACGGACATCCTGCGGCGCCTTGTCGCCATAAACTTCATCGAGTTCGCGGAACGCCTTGCAGGCATCGGCCTTACGACCCAGCTTGTCGAGTGCGACGCCCATGTACATCAGGCTGTGCGGAGCGCGGGCGCCGCTGGGGCGATCCTTGTAATTATTGTAGAAAGCGACCGCCGCGAGGCTTGGTTTTCCCTCGTCAAGATAGGCGCGCCCGAGCAGGTTCTGCGCAAAGCTGGCGTAGTTGCTTTTGGGCCATTTGGTGACGACGCTCTTCAATTGCGCCTGTGCCTCCGGATAGAGTTTGGCATCCCACAAGCGATAGCCATAATCATAGGCGTCCTTGCTCTCATCACCCGTTACCGGCACCTCGACCGCCTTGACGAGCGCGAGCCGGGCAGCATCGGGACCCGCGGGCTTGGCCGCGGGCTTGCTTGCCGGCTTGGTTGCAGGGGTCGCGGCCGTCGTGGTCGCGGCGGGCGCCTTGACCGTCCGCGCCAAGGCCGCGGGTGTGAGGGCGTCTTGCGCCGATGCGGGATCGGCCAAGCGCTTGTCCATTTCCGCCTTGTAGGCTGCGAATTGTTTTTCGAGTTCGCGAAGCTGGAAGGCATTTTGTTCGGTCTGACCGGTCAGCGCTTGCAGCTGGGTTTCAAGCGCGTCGACGCGCGCGGTCAGGTCGATCACCGGGGCACTGGTGCGGGCGCGTTCGCCAGGGACATTGTCGGGTGCAATCTCGCCTTCGAAAAAGGTCGGGCTTCCGCCGGGAAAGACCGACCGCTGGACGGCGCGCATTTCCTTTTCGAGCCGCTCGACACGCTTGCCGAGCGTATTGTCCTGCGCGGCCGCGGGCATTGACGCGGCAAGCCCGATCATTGCGGTTCCAAGGAAAAAGATCTGACGCATCTTCATCTACTCTTCGGTTCTCACTCGTTAACCAGTTTTGGCGTCCATAACGCCCGAATGCGCGGTAGCGCAAACCCATTTCGGTGCGCTGCCGCGGCGATCGGCCGAACGATCGGCGAATCAGCCCTGTGGACGCGGCTGGGCGCCTGCGGCGCCCGCGCCGTCGGTGCGCGCGATCAGGTCCGCGGGTTTCAGCGAGATATTCTTCACCAGCGTATCGGCGGGGCCGACGGGGCCGACGTCGCGGCCGCCGACGGTTACTTTCAGCGCTTGCGGGATGCTGGTGCGCAACGTGAACTGCTCGATATAGGCGGGCGGCACCTGATATGTTTCGCCGGCATCGAGCGTGCGCCAGTTTTCGGTCTTGCCCTCGGCATCGTCGAAACCGATCCACACTTCGGACAGGCCGGTCAGCACCACAGGGGCATTCGCCGTCACCGCTGCCGATGCCGCGCCGACCTTTGCAGCGGGCGCGGCGCCGGCCGCGCTCTCGGGCGCTTCCGATGCCTCGGCATCGCGGTTTTGCGCGGCGATCAGCGCCTCGTCGGGCTCGACCGACAGAAAGCGCCACACGCCATAGGCCGACGCGAGCACGAGCGTCACGATAACGAGCGTCCAGGTCAGCCGCGCGGTTGGCAGGCGCGCGGGGTCGGTCGGCTCATAGGCCTCGTAAAGCGGCCGCGAACCATATTCATCCTCTTCGAGTTCCTGCCGGATCGTGGCTCCGACCTCGGCCTCCGGCAGGTCGACCGCGCGGGCATAGGCGCGCGCGAAGCCGGTGACATAGGTGCGGCCGGGGAGCTCCGAAAAATCGGACTTTTCGATCGCGGCAAGATGGCGCTGGGTGATGCGCGTGCGGGTCGCGACGTCGGCCAGCGACAATCCCGCTGCCTCGCGCGCCAGCCGAAGCCGATCGCCGGTGCGCGTGATCGCCAGCTCGCCCTGTTCCGGGGCGACGTCGTCATCCGTCATTGCTGTCTCCGTGCCGGCCGTTTGACCCAGATCGGCCGTGTCACCCGTTCATCGCATTACGAGCGCGCGAAAGTCAAATGAAGTTCGGTAAACGGACGGGTCAACAGCTGCCGATTTGGCTTTGTTGGCGGAGGGTTGGGTTGTTTGCGTAGGGGAGAGGGGGTTGGAATAGCCTCACGTCGGGATGACTTTGCGATAAATCGGCGGAAACGGCCCTTACACCCTACAACACATATTTGCTGAGGTCGGTGTCGCCCACAATGTCGGCAAGTTGCCGGTCGACATAGGCGGCGTCGATGTCGATCGTCGTGCCGCCCGCGTCCTCGGCGGTGAAGCTGATTTCCTCGACGAGCCGCTCCATGATCGTCTGAAGGCGGCGCGCGCCGATATTCTCGACCTTCTCATTCACATCGGCCGCAAGTTTCGCGACGCGCGCGATCGCGTCGGGGGTGAAGTTCACCGTCACGCCCTCGGTGCCGAGCAGCGCGACATATTGTTCGGGCAGCCCCGCCTTGGTCTCGCTCAGGATGCGGACGAAATCCGCTTCGGTCAGCGCGCCCAGTTCAACGCGGATCGGAAGGCGGCCCTGAAGTTCGGGGAGCAGATCGCTGGGCTTAGCGACATGAAAGGCGCCGCTGGCGATGAACAGGATATGGTCGGTCTTCATCGGCCCATATTTGGTCGCGACGGTCGTGCCCTCGATCAGGGGCAACAGGTCGCGCTGCACGCCTTCGCGGCTTACCGACCCGCCGCGCACGTCGCTGACCGCGATCTTGTCGATCTCGTCGAGGAACACGATGCCATTGGCTTCAGCGTCGGCGAGTGCGACGCGCGCGACATCATCCTGGTCGAGGCGCTTGTCCTGCTCTTCCTCGATCAGCCGCGTCGCGGCGTCGATCACCTTGAGCTTGCGGCGCTTCTTGGGGAGGCCCCCCATTGCCTTGCCGAGCATGTCGGACAGGTTGATCATGTTCATCTGTCCCGGCTGGCCGGGCAGTTCGAAATTCATCCCCGGCGCGTCGGCGACTTCGACCTCGACCTCGCTGTCGTCGAGATGGCCCTCGCGGATGCGCTGACGAAAGCTCTGGCGCGTCGCCTCGCTCGCTCCCTTGCCGGTGAGCGCGTCGAGCAGGCGTTCCATCGCCGCTTCTTCGGCGGCGGCGCGCACGGCATCGCGGCGGCGCTCCTTTTCCAGCCGAACAGCCTCTTCGACAAGGTCGCGGGCAATCTGCTCGACGTCACGCCCGACGTAGCCGACCTCGGTAAATTTTGTCGCCTCGACCTTGATGAACGGCGCGTCGGCGAGCTTGGCCAGACGGCGGGAAATCTCGGTCTTGCCGCAGCCGGTGGGGCCGATCATCAGGATATTTTTCGGCGTCACCTCGTCGCGCAGCTCGGCGGGAAGCTGTTGGCGGCGCCAGCGATTGCGCAGCGCCACCGCGACCGCGCGCTTCGCCGCATTCTGGCCGATGATGTGCGTGTCCAGTGCGGCGACGATCGCCTTCGGGGTCAAATCTTTGTTCATGGATTATGCCTGGATTTCGATGGTTTCGAGCGTGAACTGGTCGTTGGTGTAGACGCAGATTTCGGCGGCGACGGTCATCGCCTTTTTCGCCAGTAGCTCGGGGTCTTGTTCGTAGTCGGCGAGCGCGCGCGCCGCCGAAAGCGCATAGTTGCCCCCCGAACCGATCGCGGCGATGCCTCCGGTGGGTTCGAGCACATCGCCGTTGCCGGTGATGACGAGCGTGACTTCCTTGTCGGCGACGATCATCATCGCTTCCAGATTGCGCAGATATTTGTCGGTGCGCCAATCCTTCGCCAGTTCGACGGCGGCGCGCAGCAATTGGCCGTTGTGGCGCTCGAGCTTGGCCTCAAGCCGCTCGAACAGCGTGAAAGCGTCGGCGGTCGCGCCTGCAAAGCCGCCGATCACGCTGCCGTCATGCAGGCGGCGCACCTTGCGGGCGTTGGGCTTCATCACTGTCTGACCCATCGAGACCTGTCCGTCACCGATGACGACAACCTTGTCTTTGTTGCGGGCCGAAAGAATGGTGGTGCCGTGCCAGGGCGCGGCACCTTGCGCGTGGGGATTGGTCATGCCGCGCGATATGGGCGATGGGTGCCGGGGCTGCAAGGGGAGGGGGCGTGCGCTTAGCGCTTGGCGATCGCCTCGACGATCGCCTTGACCTCCTGCGCGCGTTCGCGGGGGATGACGAGAATGTCGTCGCCGTGCGCAACGACAACGAGGTCGGAAACGCCGACGACCGCGATCCGCTTATTGCCGCTCGCGCGCAGGTAATTGTGGTGCGCGTCAAGTGCGATAACCTCACCGATGCGGACATTGCCCGCCGCGTCCTTTTCGCCAAGCTCGTGGAGCGCTGCCCAGCCGCCGACGTCGGACCAGCCCGGATCGACGGGGACGACGACGACCCGGTCGGCGCCCTCCATCACCGCATAATCGATGGAGTCCGACGGGCTGGAAAGGAAGGCCTCAGAGCCCGGATGGAGCTTTGAGCCGTCCGCCCGCGCGCCGTTCATCGCCGCGGTGCAGGCGGACGCCATGGCGGGCTGTTGCCGCATCAACTCGGCGAGAAAGCGGTCGGCACGCATCAGGAAGATGCCCGCATTCCAATAGTGACCACCTTCGGACAGCATCGTCTCCGCTTTGTCGCGCGGCGGCTTTTCGACGAAGCGCCGCACCGCGTGGACGCCGGGCGCGTCCGTCATCGGGTCGCCCGCCGCAATATAGCCATAGCCGGTTTCGGGATGCGACGGTGCAATGCCGAAGGTGGCGAGCGCGCCCGTTTCAACCATTGGCCGCGCGGCCTCGATCGCCGTAAGGAAGGCACGCACGTCGGTCATCACATGATCTGCCGGCATGACAAGGATTGTCGCATTCACATTCTCGGCACGGGCCGCCAAGGCGGCCAGCGCGATCGCCGGGGCCGTGTTGCGCGCCGCGGGCTCGACAATGATTCGCGCATCGTCAATTCCGGCCGCAGCCAGCTCGGCCTCAACATGCGCAACATGCGCCGGTCCGCATACGACCAGCGGCGCCGCGAAGCGGCCGCGATCGCTTGCGCGGCCAATGGTCTGCAAGAACATGCTGTCGCTGCCCGTGAGCGGCTGGAACTGCTTCGGAGCGGCGCCCGTCGACACAGGCCAGAGGCGCGTGCCGGAACCGCCGGACAGGATGACGGGAACGATGATGCTCATACAAGACCTTTAAGGAGTGAAATCAGGCGGGCCAACTCAGCAGCGCGCGGGCGCCGGCGGCGAGAGCGATGCCGTCGGCACGGTCGGTCGCCACGCATTCGCCCAGCTGTATTACCTCGCCCTCAATCGTGCAGCCCGGGGACAGCGGTGTGAAAATATAGTCGGCGTTGCCGGGCGGCAGATGCGCGACTGCATCGGGACCAGCCAGATGCAAAAGGCGGAAATGCGGTCCGTCGACCAGCAGGCGATTGTCCGATGCCGTGACCGGGCCATCGCGTTTGTCTGGGCGCGGCACCGTCGCGGACACGGCAAGGCCGGCGTCGAGATGAAGTTCGCGCGGCCGATCATAGTCATAGAGGCGGTAGGTGCAGTCCACATTCTGCTGTACCTCGACCACAGTCAACCCCGCGCCGATCGCATGGATCGTCCCCGCCCGGTTATAGACGAAATCGCCGGGCGTGGCAGTGCGCCAGTCGATCATATCGACGATCGAGCCGTCGAGTGCCGCCTCACGTAATGCCTCGCGTGTCGTCGTTTCGGTGAGACCTACACCCAGTTCAGCGCCCGGATCTGCGTCCAGCACGAGCCAGCATTCCTCTTTCCCACGCGGATAACCCGCCGCGGCGGCGGCCTCATCGTCGGGATGAACCTGGATCGACAGCCGTTCGGACGTGAACAGGAATTTGACCATGATCGGCGAATCGCGGCCGTCGGCGTGTGAAAACCAGATCTCGCCGACACGGCGATCTCCCAAATCGCCGAAGTCCGAGGGAATGTCCGTACGTCCCCACGGTTTCTCGACGACGATGGTTTCAAGACGAGTCAGCATGGCGCCACCATGTTGGGCCAGCCATAATGCGTCAAGGGCGATCGGTCACGCAGCGCGGTTGAAACGGGTGCCGTTTCCGATACTTGGTTGATCGAGCCACAGCCCGCGGGTGTCATACACAATCTTGTCGCCGCGCTCCTCGAGCGGGATCGACTTGAACAGGTCATGGTCGACAAGGACGATGAGCAGGTCGCAGCTTGCCAAGGCGCTGTCGAGATCGATCAGCTCGGCGCCGGTGCCCGCAAATTCCATCGGCAGGCCCCGCGCATAAGGCTCGACGATCCGGATCTGCTGGCCGAAGCGGCGCGCGAGCGCGGCGGCAACCTCGACCGCCGGGCTTTCCCGAAAATCGTCGATATTAGGTTTGAAGGCGAGGCCGAGGCAGGCGACGCGCGCCTTGAGATGCTGCGACACCAACATTTCGGCTGCGCCGATAACATGCGCGGTTTTGGCGAGATTGACCTCGCGCGCGGTGCGGATCAGCCGGCTCTGCTCGGGCGCGCCATGGACGAGGAACCAGGGATCCACCGCGATGCAATGGCCGCCGACCCCGGGCCCGGGCTGAAGGATGTTGACGCGCGGGTGGCGATTGGCGAGGCGGATGACCTCCCACACGTCGACGCCCATATGCTCGGCCATCATCGACAGCTCGTTGGCGAAGGCGATGTTCACGTCGCGGTAGCTGTTCTCGACCAGCTTCACCATTTCAGCCGCGCGCGCCGATGTGGTAACGCACGCCCCGCGAACGAACTGGCGGTAAAAGGTCATCGCGCGGCGGGCGCACCGCGGGGTGATTCCCCCGATGCAACGGTCGTTGTCGACCAGCTCGACCAGGATGCGGCCTGGCAGCACGCGCTCGGGGCAATAGGCGACGAAGATGTCGGCGGCGCCGGTGCAGGCGCCGGGAACCTTGAGGTCGGGGCGAAGTTCGGCGAGCAACGCGGCGACCTTTTCGGTCGTGCCGACCGGAGACGTCGATTCGAGAATGACGAGGTTGCCCACCGCGAGCTTCGGCGCGATTGCGCGAGCGGCTGAAAGGACATGGCTGATGTCGGGACGATGCTCGTCGTCGTGCGGGGTCGGGACCGCAATCACGAAAACATCGGCGGGGGCAACCTCGGTCGAGGCGATTAATGTACCGCGCGAAACAACACCTTGAACCAGACCGTCGAGGTCGACCTCCTCGATATGCACCTTGCCGCTGTTAACCGTTTCGACGACATGCTTGCTAACGTCGACGCCGGTCACCTTGCTGCCCGAACGCGCGATCAGCGCGGCTGTCGGCAGGCCGATATAGCCCAAGCCGAGGACGGTAACATTCTGGTCGGTGTCAATGGGCACGCGCAATAATCTCCGCAATTCGTGTCGCGGCGCTGCCGTCTCCGAAGGGATTATGCGCGCGCGCCATGGCGTTATAGGCGCCGTCATCGTCCAAAAGGCTGAATATTTCAGAAACGATGCGATCTTTGTCGGTGCCGACCAGTCGCGCGGTGCCCGCCGCGATGCCTTCGGGCCGCTCGGTCGTCTCGCGCATGACGAGCACCGGCTTGCCGAGCGAAGGCGCCTCTTCCTGCACCCCGCCGCTGTCGGTGAGCACCAGCGTGCTCAGCGCGAGCAGCCGAACGAAATGCGGATAGTCGAGCGGGTCGATCAGCGCGACATTGGCAAGGCCGCCAAGGATCGGCTCCATCGCGCTGCGCACATGCGGATTGGGATGGACGGGGAAAATCACGGCAACGTCGGGGCGCGCCGCGATGCCGGCGATGGCTTCGGCAATGGCCTTCATGCCGTCGCCAAAATTTTCGCGGCGGTGCGAGGTGACGGCGATGATCCGCTTGCCGGCGAAGCGCGCCACTAGCGGATCGAGCCCGGCGGCCAGCGACGGCTCCTCATCGATCCGCGCCCGGGTCGCGAGCAGCGCGTCGATCACCGTGTTGCCGGTGACATGGATGCGGTCGGCGGGTACATTTTCTGCCCGCAGCGCCGCGGCCGCAGTCTCGGTCGGCGCGAAATGCAGATCAGCGACCGCACCAGCGACCTTGCGGTTCACCTCCTCGGGCCATGGATGGGAAGACGAGCAACGACATTCTCCAGACCCCTATGGCGCGCGTAGAGCGGAAATCCTGTTTGCCATAAATCAAGTTTCACTTAAGCACGATCCTACGGAAGCGCCGCCGCTTTCCGAACCTTCAATCGCCGCACCGGGATCGGCATATGAAACATGCAATTCGCATTCGATAATAGCTTCCATGCCGACATGCAGGGGTTCTACGCACCCGCCGAAGCGGCGCAGCCTCCGGCGCCGAAGCTACTGGCTTTCAACCATAAACTGGCCGATGGCATCGCGCTGGCAATCGCGGAGGTTGGGAAAGACGAACTGGCAAACCTCTTTTCGGGTCGGGATATGCCCAACGGCGCCGCCCCCATCGCGCTCGCCTACGCCGGGCACCAGTTCGGTCATTTCTCGCCCCAACTCGGCGACGGGCGTGCGCTGTTGCTCGGCGAAATCGTCACCCCCGACGGTGCACGCTTCGACATTCAGCTCAAGGGGTCAGGGCCGACTGCTTTTTCGCGCAACGGCGACGGCAAGGCGGCGATCGGTCCCGTGTTGCGCGAATTCCTGGTGTCCGAAGCGATGGCGGCGATGCGCGTTCCGACGACGCGTGCGCTGGCGGCCGTCGCGACGGGTGACAAGGTGCAGCGCGAGCGCGCGCATCCGGGCGCGGTGCTCACGCGCGTCGCGAGCAGCCATATCCGCGTGGGCACCTTTCAATTCTTCGCCGCGCATTTCGGCGCAGACCATGTGATCCGGCTGTCGGATTATAGCATCGGGCGCCATTTCCCCGACCTTGCCGATGCCGCGAATCCCCACCTTGCGCTGCTCGACCGGGTAATCGGCCTGCAATGCACACTCATCGCACGCTGGCTGGGCGTCGGATTCATTCATGGCGTGATGAATACCGACAATGTCGCGATCAGTGGCGAGACGATCGATTATGGTCCCTGTGCCTTCATGGACCGTTTCGCCGTGAACACGGTGTTCAGTTCGATCGATACCGGCGGCCGCTATGCCTATGGCCGCCAGCCGCAGATCATGCACTGGAACATGGCGCGCTTTGCCGAGGCGCTGCTGCCCGCAATCCACCGCGTTGCGCCCGATGATGTCGAGGCGGCGAAAGCGCTTGTCGATGCGATCCCCGCCCGGTTTCGCGCCCAGTGGCAGGCGCAGGTTCGTCTCAAGCTCGGCCTTACAGATGGGAGAGGCAACGATGCCGAGCTGATCGACGGCCTGTTCGACGAGCTCGAGAAACACAGCGTCGATTTTACCTCCTTTTTTCGCGCGCTCGCGATGCTGCTGCGCGGCGAGGGGGCGGCGATGCGGGCGTTGCTGCCCGTGCCCGACGCGATGGCGCCGTGGATTGCCGGCTGGTGGCAGCGCATCGAAGAGGGGGCTGCCAATCCGCTGGAACTTGCCGACGCGATGGATGCGGTGAACCCGATCTACATCCCGCGCAATCATCTGGTCGAAGCGGCGCTCGACGCGGCCGAAGACGAGGATCTTGCGCCATGGCTCGAACTGCTCGAGGTTGTGCGCGCTCCGTTTGACGCGCGGCCGGAGCTGGAGCGCTTTGCTGCGCCCGCGCCGGCCGATGCGCCACCCTATACGACCTTCTGCGGCACATGAAGCATTGAGCCATTCATGGGCTCTTGCTACGGACAGGGCTGCATCTTCCAAAGGATAAAGCATTGACAACAATCCCCGTGCCGTCCGCCAAGATCGCCGTCGTCGGCACGGGCTATGTCGGCATTTCGAACGCCATCCTGCTGGCGCAGCATAATGAGGTCGTCGCGCTCGACATCGATCCGCGCAAGGTCGAGCTCATCAATGCGCGGCAATCGCCGATCGTTGATCCCGAAATAGAGGATTATCTGGCGAACAAGCCGCTGAACCTCATCGCGACGACCGACAAGGAGGCGGCCTATGACGGAGCGGACTTTGTGATCGTCGCAACGCCGACCGACTATGATCCTGAGACCAATTATTTCAATACGCGCAGCGTCGAAGGTGTGATCGCCGACGCGCTCAAGTTGGCACCCGGCGCGCTGATCGTCATCAAATCGACCGTCCCGGTGGGCTTCACCGACCGTATGCGCGCCGAGCACGGAAGCGACACAATCGTTTTTTCCCCTGAATTCCTGCGCGAAGGACGCGCACTCTACGACAATCTTTACCCCTCGCGGATTATCGTCGGCGATACGCACCCGCGCGCCGCCGATTTTGCGCGGCTGCTGCTTCAGGGATCGCTGAAACCCGATGCGGCGATTTTACAGACCGGCAATACGGAGGCCGAGGCGATCAAGCTGTTCGCGAACACCTATCTCGCGATGCGCGTCGCCTTTTTTAACGAACTCGACACCTATGCCGCCGCGCACGGCGTCGATTCGCGGCAGGTGATCGAGGGCGTGTGCCTCGACCCGCGGATCGGCAGTTTCTATAACAATCCATCCTTCGGCTATGGCGGCTATTGCCTGCCCAAAGATACGAAACAGATGCTCGCCAATTACAAGGATGTGCCGCAAAACCTGATCCAGGCGATCGTTTCGTCGAACACGACGCGCAAGGATTTCGTGGCCTCGGAGGTCATCAAAAACAACCCGCGCGTCGTCGGTATCCATCGCCTTGCGATGAAGGCGGGGTCGGACAATTTCCGCGCCAGCAGCATTCTCGGCGTCATGAAGCGGGTCAAGGCCAAGGGGATCGAGGTGATCGTCTATGAACCGCTGGTCGAGGAAGACCGGCTCTTCAACTCGCGCGTGATACGCGACCTCGCCGCCTTCAAGGCGGAAGCCGACGTCATCATCGCGAACCGCGTAACCGACGATCTCGCCGATGTCGCGGACAAGGTGTACAGCCGCGACCTGTTCGGCGCCGATAGCTGATCCCTCCTTGTCGGCGCCGGCTGTCTCGTCGCCGGGAACTGTCCCGGGGCCGGAGCGTTGGCATCGGGCGAGGGGAGAAACAGGTTGCATAGCCGAAGCTCTGAAGCCACAAGCGCTCGTCGGTGGCCAGAAGATGCAAAATTCTGAAAATTCAGGCGAATGTTTCTTCCGCCCTCCCGTGCGGATGCGATCGCTGCTGATCGGAGCGGCGGCAATTCCAGTTCTGATCGCTGCACATCCCGCAGCCGCTCAACAAGACCAGCCGCCGCCGGAGGCCGCGCCTGCTGAAACGGTCTCCGATCGCATCGCCGTTCCATCGCCGCCACCGCCCGAAGCCGTGTTTCCCCCGGTCGAGCCGATCATCAGCGACGACGAATTTGAAAAGGCGATCCCGCCGATCAGCGCCGAGGACGATCCCCAACTCGATCGGCCGCTCGAAACGATCGCCGAATTCGAACAACGACAAGCCGCCGAAGCGGCGGCGCGCCGGGCCGCGGGCGAAGGGGCAGCCGAGACCGTGGAAGCGGCGACCCCTGCGGTCGATGGTGTTCCCGTTCCGGCACTCGCCGACGGTGATGCCGTCGAGGTGATTGGCGATGCGCCGATCGGCGACAGCGAACTGGCTGCGCCGCTGCCTCCGCTCGAAAGTTTCGACGTCGAACCGGTCGAATTCGCCGAGGCCGCTGCCGAGGAAGGCAACCGCGAGCTCGCCTATAAGGTACAGGTCAATGGGCTAGATGCCGCGGACGAGAGTACCGATGTCGATCTTGCCGACCTTTTTGGCGATTTGTCGGCGCTCTACGACGGCGATGGCAAGGCCGACAATGCAGCAATGATCCGTGCGCGTCTGTCCGCCGACGGCGAACTGATGGAGCGCGTGCTGGCGTCGGAGGGCTATTATGATGCGGTGGTCCGGACGCGCATCGAGCGTGGGGCCCGCGAAGAGGGGCAGGATCAACGCAGCCGTCCGATCACGGCGATCATCGATGTTACTCCGGGGCAGCGCTACACGCTGGCGGATATCATCGTCGATGCGGCGCCGACGGTCCCCACCAATCTCATCGCCGACAATTTCCCGCTGAGCGTCGGCGAACCGATCGTCGCGCAGCGGATTCAGGGCGCCGAGGCGGCAATCGCCCTCAAGCTGCCCCAAGAAGGCTATCCTTTCGCGGCGGTCGGACAGCGCGACATATTGCTCGACCCCGCAACCGGCGACGGCGTCTACACGCTGCCGATCGATACCGGCAAACGATCGCGTTTCGGCGGGATCGAGACGACAGGCGACCTCGCGTTCGATGCCGAGCATGTCGCGGTGCTCGCGCGCTTCAAGCGCGGTGACCTTTACGACAGCCGCAAGGTCGACGATCTCAGGCAGGCCCTCGTCGCCACCGGGCTGTTCTCGACCATTGCGGCCGAGCCGCAGCCGACGGGCGAAAGCGCAGGCGACGATACCGAATATGTGACGATGCTGGTCATGCAACAGGCGGGGCCGCCGCGCACGATCGCCGCGAGCGCGGGTTATGGCACGGGGGAGGGGCTACGGGTCGAAGGCAGCTGGACCCACCGCAACCTGTTCCCGCCCGAAGGCGCGCTGACCTTCCGCGGCGTGCTCGGCACGCAGGAGCAGGGTATCGGCGCGACGCTGCGCCGATCGAACGCGGGGCGCCGCGACCGGACCTTCGAACTCGTCGCCGAAGCGACGCGCAGCAATTATGACGCATTCGAAGCGCTGACCGGCCGCGTCGGCGCGCGCGTCAGCTACGATTCTACGCCGATCTGGCAAAAGAAATTCACCTATGCCTATGGCGTGGAGCTCATCGCGACGCGCGAGGATGATTATGACTTCGCGACCGGCGACCGAGCCTTTGATTTTTATACCATCTTCGGATTGACTGGGCAGGTCGGGATGGACCGCACCGACAGCCTGCTCGACCCAACCAAGGGCTTTCGCATCACGACACTGATTCAGCCCGAAGGATCGCTGGCCGGAAGTTTTTCGCCCTATGCGCGGCTTCGCACCGACATCAGCGGCTATTATCCCGTAACCGATAATATCGTACTCGCGGGGCGCGTGCGTCTTGGCTCGATCCTCGGCGCGGCGCGGGAAAAGCTCGCGCCGTCGCGGCGCTTCTATGCCGGTGGTGGCGGGTCCGTCCGCGGTTTCGGCTATCAGGAACTTGGCCCGAAAGACCCGAACAACGATCCCATCGGAGGCCGCAGCGTCAACGAAGCCGCGGTCGAGGCGCGCTATCGTTTCGGCAATTTCGGCGTCGTCGGCTTCGTCGACGCGGGGCAGGTCTATCGCAGCACGGCACCGACCTTTCAGGATCTGCGCTTCGGCGTCGGCATCGGCGCGCGCTATTACACCAATTTCGGGCCGATGCGTGTCGACGTCGCTACGCCGATTGCGCGCAAGCCGGGTGAGGCACGCGTCAGCGTCTATGTCTCGATCGGGCAGGCTTTCTGATGGCCGACGATCTGCCCGCCACCGAGGCCGCGGCCGCTCCGGGACGGGGCTGGGCACGCGCGATCCTGCGTGGGACCGGACTCGCGCTGCTCGGTCTTGTTCTCCTCTTCGCGCTGTTTCTCGTCGGACTGAACAGCGATGCCGGCCGGCGCTTTGTCGTCACCCAGATCGAAAAATATGAATTCGAAAACGGGATGAAAATCGGCATCGGCCGGCTCGACGGCTCGCTCTACAGCCGCATGATCGTCCGCGATTTCACCCTGTCCGATCCGAAGGGCGTGTTCCTGCGGTCGCCCGAGCTGCGGATCGACTGGCGCCCCCTGCGTTATCTCGTGGGCCATGTCGACATCCGCTCGGCGACGGCCGAAACTCTGGTGATGGAAAAACTGCCGGCGTTCAAGCCCGTGCCCGACACGGGTGAACCGCTGCTTCCCGACCTTGACATCGACGTCGGGCAATTACGTGTCGATCGGTTTGTTTTCGAACCGGCAGTCGCAGGCGAGCGGCAGGTCGCGACGTTGGACGGCCGCGTTGCGATCGCCGATCGCCGCGCCCAGATCAGCGCCAATGCCGAAACCATCGGCGGGGGCGGCAAGGGAGACAGGCTGAAGCTCGTTCTCGACGCGGTGCCGGAGGCGAACCGGCTGGCGATGACGCTCGACCTGACGGCGCCTTCGGGCGGCGTACTCGCCGCGATGGGCGGATTCGAAGAGACGCTGACGGCAAAACTCGACGGACGCGGCGACTGGAAGGCGTGGAACGGCGATCTAACCGCGAACCTCGGCGCGGCGCCGCTCGCGCGCATCGCGCTGACGGCGCGCGACGGCAGCCTTGCCGCAAAAGGCAATGCGCAGCCGTCGCGATTGCTCGGCGGCCCCGTGGCGGAGCTGCTGGCGCCCGAAACCGCCATCGATTTCAAGGTGCGTCTTGCCGAGCGCAAGGCGATGCTCGACGGGCGGTTGACATCAAGCGCGGCCGACCTCGGTATCAGCGGCGGCGTCGATCTCGGCGCCAATCGCTACGAAGGGCTGGCGCTTGCAGTCAATATCCTCCGCCCCGGCGCAATCGCCCCCGCGTTGCGCGCAACCGGCCTGCGCGCGGCGGCGACATTGGACGGCGACTTTGCGCGGCCAACGGTCGATTATCGGGCTAATGCCGCCAGCCTGATTGTTAACGACATCATCGTCGATCGGCTGAGCCTTGCGGGCAAGGCGCGGGTCGATGCCGACCAGATCATCATTCCCGTCGCAGGGCAGGCGGCGCGTATCCGCGGGCTCGATACCGTCGCGGGCGGGACATTGGCCGACGTCCGCCTCGATGGTGACCTCGCCTATGCCGACGGACGCATTCTCAGCGACAATCTGCGCCTGCGTTCGCCGCGCATCGATGCCAAGGCGATCGTCATCGCCGACCTCAACCGGGGCTTCTACACGGGCGCGATCGACGGGCGGGTAAATGATTACCGGATCGAAAGCGTCGGCATTTTCGATATCGACACCGACGCCGACCTCAAGACTGCGCCGCGCGGCGGGTTTGAGATTGTGGGCCGCGTCCGCGCGCGCTCGACGCGGCTATTCAATTCGGGCGTGCGCGACTTCCTCGGCGGCAATGCGACGGCCTCGGGCGAGGTTCGCTATGGCACCGACGGCATCGTGCGCTTTGCGGGCCTCCGGCTCACGGCGCCGCGTCTGCGCGTGACCGGCGGGCAGGGGAGCTATGCGCCAAACGGTCAGATTCGCCTCAACGCGCGCGCAACCTCGGCCGATTACGGTCCTCTCGGCGTCGAACTGGCCGGCACGATCACCGATCCGCGCGCGCTGGTGACTGCCGACCGGCCGGGGCTTGGCATCGGCTTGGCCAATCTTGTCGCGCGCGTGACCGGTGCGCCGAACGGCTATCGCCTCGCCGCGACGAGCGACACCGATTATGGCCCGCTTGCCGCCGATGTAGTGCTGCTCACCGCTACGGGCCCGCTTACGATCGATGTCGAGCGCGGCGATCTCTCTGGCATCGGCTTCAGCGGGCGCCTTGTCCGAAGCGATGCGGGGCCGTTTACCGGCCAACTCAACGCGTCGGGGCAGGGGCTTGGCGGTCTCGTGCGGCTTTCGGACTCGGGCGGGCATCAGGCCGCCGCCATCAATATTCGCGCGAACAATGTTGTGCTCCCCGGGCCGGCACAGCTCGCGCTGGGCTCGGCCATCGTTGATGCCGATGTGATCCTGTACGATACGCCGCACGTCGTCGCCGACATCCAGGTCGCCGACACCCAGATCCGCGATTATGACATCGCCGTCGCGCGCGTGAAGATCGACTATCGCGGCGGCAGCGGAAAGGCGCAGGCGCTCGTCGAGGGCGTTAGCGGGGTACCGTTTCGCGTCGCCGCCAATGCCGACCTTGCGCCCAAACTTTGGCGCGCGTCGGTGCAGGGACGCGCCGCGGGCATCAATTTTCGCACCACATCGCCCGCGCGGATCGTTCCCGGCCCCGACGGCTATGAACTGCTGCCGGCCAACATCGACCTCGGCCGCCGCAGCAGTGCGCGCGTCGCCGGGCGCTTCGGCGAGGGGATCATGATCCAGTCGCGTCTCGATCGCGTCAACATGGCAATCCTCAACGCCGTTTATCCCGACATGGGGCTCGGCGGCCGCGCGAGCGGCAGCCTCGATTTCGAACAAGCCAACGCCGACGCCTTCCCGCGCGCCGATGCGCGGCTGACGATCACCGATTTCACGCGCACGACCGCCGCGTCGGTCAGCCAGCCGGTTGGTGTCAATTTCGCGGGCAAACTGCTCGCCGATGGTGGCGAAGCGCGCGCGGTGCTGCGCAAGCGCGGCACTGTGGTCGGACGCATCCAGGCGTCGCTACGCCCGCTCGGTCCCGCCGCAGGCACGTGGACCGAGCGCCTGCGTGCTGCGCCGCTCAGCGGCGGTATCCGCTATAACGGGCCCGCCGACACGCTCTATTCCTTCGTTGGCCCTGCCAGCCAGAATGTGTCGGGGCCGGTTGCCGTCGCCGCCGATTTTGGGTGTCGCGTCGCCGATCCGTGCCTGAATGGCGTCGTGCGCGGGCGTGACATGGTCTATGAGAATCAGACCTATGGTACGCGCCTTACCGGCATGACGGTAAACGGCCGCTTCACGGGCAACCGGTTGGAGATCGCCGAACTCACTGCCAAGGCGGGCGACGGTACCGTCGCCGCCAAAGGTTATGTCAGCCTGTCGCAAGCCGATGGTTATCCGATGGACCTTGCCGCGACGCTCGATAATGCGCGGCTCGCACGCAGCGAGAATATCGCGGCGCGCGCGACAGGCGATCTGCGCTTGCAAAAGTCTGCGGGGGAAACTGCGCTGCTGTCGGGCGATCTGCGCCTCCCCGAAACACGCTATCGCATTGTGCGCGAGGGCGCGGCGCAGGTGCCGGTGTTGACGGGCGTGCGGCGCAAGGCATCGGGGCGCACACGGATCAGCGGCGACGGGCTCGCTGCAGTCGGCGGCAGCCTGTTCGATCTCATCCGTCTCGACATCCGGCTTCGCGCACCCGACGAAATCTACGTCCGCGGTATGGGGCTCGAATCCGAATGGCAGGCCGACGTCACGTTGCGCGGAACGACCCTGGCGCCGCGCGTGACGGGTGAAATCGAACTGGTGCGCGGCACGCTGGGCTTCGCCGGCCGATCGTTCGCGCTTGACGAGGGGCGCGTGACTTTCCCCACCGGCGATGCTTTTGATCCCGCAATCCGCCTGATCGCCAGCGACACGATCGAAACGGTGACGGTGACCGTCAGCGTCAGCGGGCGCGCCAGCAATCCGCAGGTGAGCTTCTCGAGCGTTCCCGGACTGCCGCAGGACGAGATCGTCTCGCGGATCCTGTTCGGCGATTCGATCACGACGCTGTCGCCGCTGCAGGCGGTGCAACTCGCCTCCTCGCTCAATACGCTCAGCAGCGGTGGCGGGGGATTAAGTCCGCTCGGTGCGCTCCAGTCGGCGGCAGGCATCGACCGCCTCCGCGTTCTCGGCCCCGACGACACGATCGGCCGCGGCGCCGCGCTCGCCGCGGGGCAATATATCACCAAGGACATCTATCTGGAGGTCATCACCGACGCGCGCGGATATACCGCGACGCAGCTGGAAATCAGCCTGACGCGCGCGCTTTCGCTGCTCAGCCAGGCCGGCGGATCAGGCCAGTCGAACCTTTCGATCCGGTACCGCAAGGATTATTGATGCGCGCTGCCGCTTTCATTGTACCGCTGCTCCTCCTCGCCGCCTGCAAGGACGAGCCCGATTTCGATGCCCGCTATGACAAGGCGGCGAAGGAGATTGAGGCGCGCGCAAAGGCGATGGACGCCGACATCGCCGAAGCCGAAAAGGCGGCCGCCGCGGCTTCACACTTGCCAGACGCGCCGCCGCCGTCTAACGCCGCCGCGTCATCTGGGGAGTAGCCAGCCGTCGCTTGCGACGGGCCGCCGCGTCAACATACTCGGCCGAGAGGTCGTGGTGCGGTGGAAGCGGAATACCGCTTGGGCGAGACCAATGGCGTCGAACTTCCGTCCGGGCCGGGCGGCGGGTTCGATGTCTGTTGGAATCGCGCGCCGCCCGGCCCCGGAGTTGTCATGGAAGCCCTCTTCACCTCAACCGCCGTCGTCGCGCTCGCCGAAATCGGCGACAAGACGCAGCTGCTCGCGATACTGCTCGCGGCGCGGTTTGGCCGTCCGCTGCCGATCATCCTCGGCATACTGGTCGCAACGCTCGCGAACCACGCGCTCGCCGCGCTGCTGGGCGCTCAGGCGGCGGCCTTTCTCGACAGCCCGGTGTTTCGTTACGCGATCGGCGTTTCATTTATAGGCATGGCGGCGTGGACGCTGGTGCCAGACAAGTTCGAGGATGAGGATGCGCCAAAGCCGCGCTTCGGTGCCTTTCTGACGACGCTTGTCGCCTTTTTCCTCGTCGAAATGGGCGACAAGACGCAGGTCGCGACGATTGCACTCGGCGCCCAATATAAGGCCGTCGCGACGGTCACTGCAGGCACGACGCTCGGCATGATGATCGCCAACGTGCTGGCGATCTTTCTTGGCAATGAACTGCTGAAGCGCGTCGATCTCGCCAAGGTGCGGCTTGTCGCTGCGGCGCTTTTCCTCGCAATCGGCCTTTGGGTGCTCGCGCAGACGGCCGGGTGGCTAGGATAGAGGCAAGCATCCCTCCTCGTCATTGCGAACACAGCGAAGCAATCTCCAGTTCGATGGCTGGAGATTGCTTCGCTGCGCTCGCAATGACGATAGAAAATTACTCCGCGTTACGTGTCGCGAGCATCCGCTCGAACCGCCAGCTCGACGCGCACATGGCGTCAAGGTCGCGCTCCGCGGTCCAGCCCAGCTCGCGCGCGGCGCGGTCGGGGCTGGCGAAACAACTCGCGACATCGCCCGCGCGGCGCGGCGCGATGCGATAGGGGATGGCGACGCCATTCACGCGCTCGAACGCCTTTACCATGTCGAGCACCGAATAGCCCTGGCCGGTTCCAAGGTTCCAGATCGACAGCGGCCGGTCGGTCCCGGCAATCGCGTCCAACGCCGCCGCGTGCCCGGCCGCCAGATCGACGACATGGATATAATCGCGCACCCCGGTGCCGTCGGGCGTGTCATAATCGTCGCCAAACACCGACAGTTCTTGAAGCTTGTCCGCCGCGACGCGGCTGATGAACGGCATCAGATTGTTCGGAATGCCGTTGGGGTCTTCGCCGATCAGCCCGCTGTCGTGCGCGCCGACGGGATTGAAATAGCGCAGGATCGCGATCCGCCAATCGGGATCGGCGGTCGCTATGTCGCCCAGCATCTCTTCGATCATCAGCTTGGTGCGGCCATAGGGGTTGGTCGCCGATGTCGGATGATCTTCGTCCAGCGGCAGATATTGCGGCTGGCCATAGACGGTCGCGCTCGATGAAAAGACCAGACGCTTGGCGCCGCAATCGATCATCGCTTCGATCAGCGACAGCGTACCGCGGACGTTATTGTCATAATATTTGATCGGCTCGGTCACCGATTCGCCGACCGCCTTCAGCCCCGCGAAATGGATCACCGCCTCGATCGCGTGGTCGCGCATCGCACGGCGCAACGCTTCACCATCGCGAATGTCTCCGACCACCAGCGGTATTGCCGCGCCGGTGATCGCTTCCAGCCGGTCCATCACTGCCACATCGCTGTTCGACAAATTGTCGAAACAGACCACGCGGTGCCCCGCCGCCGCCAGCGTCGCCGCGACATGGCTGCCGATATATCCGGCGCCGCCGGTAAGAAGGATGTTCATTCCCTGCCTTTTCTTCTGCTGGCCGCTTTGCGACCCGCCCTGCGCTCCTAAGCGATCGGCGGCGCGCTGCCAATTGTCCCGTGCTTTGAATAGCCATTTGCCGGGTTTCCATGATTCTCGGGTGGTGGCCTATGCGTTCTAACTACCCCTTTCGGATAGCAAAATAGCCCGGCATTGTCGGCCCATCGGGCGGGGCAATCGGATAGAACCGCACATTGGCATAATGGCGTGCCGATGGGGTTCGGATTGTTTTGATGCCGGGATCGATTAACATCAATCATCGCGATATTGTCGTGGATCTGGATGGCACGCTGTCTCACGTCGATGCCCTCCACGAGGATTTTTTCGTCTGCCTGAGGAAAAATCCGCTGCGCGAAACCGCGGGCGCCGTTTTCGGTTCGGGCAGCAAGGCCGCGATGAAACGCAGCCTGGCGAAGCTGGCGGGGCGCGATACCGGTCGTGCGCCGCTCCATGCTGAACTCGTCAGCCACCTCAGCTTGATGAAGCAATCCGGCAAGTCGCTTCACCTCGTCACGGCATCGGACCAATATCATGCCGACGCCATGGGGAAGGCCGTCAATATCTTCGACTCCGTCACCGGAAGCGATGGCGCGCGCAATCTGAAAGGGCCTGAAAAGGCGTCCTATCTGAAAGAACGTTTTCCCGAAGGTTTCATCTACGCGGGGGACAGCGCCGCCGATCTTCCGGTCTGGATGGCATCGTCCGGAGCCATCCTCGTCGGTGGCGCAAAGCGCCACGCCGGCAAGCTGCAACAGAATGGCGTCCCGATCGTCGATATTTTTGGCGGCGGAAATGGCGCTGTGAAGGATTGGCTGCGCCTCTTCCGCCTGCATCAATGGGCCAAAAATATCCTCATTTTTGTGCCCCTGCTTCTCGGTCAGCTCTACGGGCAGCCGGAGGCGGTTTCGGCGGCGATCATGGCGTTTCTCTTTTGGAGCATCGCGGGTTCAGGCAGCTACATCGTCAACGATATTTTCGACGTGGAGGCCGACCGAAAGCATCGCTCGAAATGCAATCGGCCGATTGCCAGCGGCAAGATCGGAGTATCGAACGCGTTTGTGATCGCGGCCGCCATGATTTGTGTGGGTGTGGCGGGGGCCATGTGGCTATCGGTCAGCTTTGGGATGGCCTTGCTTTGGTATCTCGTCGTTACGCTGTCCTATTCGTTCAAACTCAAAACCGTCCCGCTTCTCGACGTGGGAATCATCGCCATGCTGTTTACGAGCAGGATTGTGGCGGGTTCGCTGCTGCTTGCCCTGCCGCATTCGCCTTGGCTGACATCTTTTGCGATGCTGCTCTTCTTGTCGCTCGCCCTGGCCAAGCGTCACGCGGAACTGGTCATGGCCGATCCGGCGAACGGCGATTTCATCCCCGGGCGCGGTTATCGGCGATCCGATTCGCCGTTGACGCTGGCCTTGGGGCTGGGTGCAGCGATGTCGTCGATCGTCGTGATGCTGCTGTTCATCACGCTGGAGGCCAGCGCGCGAGGCGTATATGCGGCGCCCGAAGCGCTTTTCGTCACGCCGGTTGTCCTCCTTTTCTGGTTCATGCGGATTTGGCTCTTGAGCAATCGGGGCGAGTTGGACGATGATCCGGTGATATTCGCCTTGAAGGATTCGGTAAGCCTTGGTCTCGCCGGGATATTGTTGGCAGGCTTCGTCCTTTCGATTGTGAGTTTCTGACCAATATGGCCCTCAATCCGCTGACGCTCGGCGTCATAATTCTCAGCGTTCTGATGAACGCGGCTGCGCAACTGGCGCTCAGCGTCGCCCTCAAGGGAACGACGATGTTCGATACATCGGCGCCATTAAAGTCTGCCATGACGCTGGCGTTTAATCCGGGCATCATTCTGGCGCTCTTCATCTATGGCCTGAGCGTCCTGCTTTGGATGTATGTCCTGTCGAAAGCCGACGTTTCGCTTGCATACCCTTTCCTTGGCCTTGGCTTCGTTTTTGTGGCGATCATTTCCTACCTATTCATGTCGGAACCGCTGAACGCGCAAAAGCTCATCGGAATTCTGACGGTCGCAACCGGCATCGTCATTCTGGCGCGGAGCTGAACCTTTGGGCCGGAATATTGTCGTAACCGGGGGAAGCGGCTTCCTCGGCTCGGTTCTCGTCGAGCGACTGCTCGGCGAAGGCCATTCGGTGCACAACCTCGACTTGATGCCTGCCAGGACCGAACATGAACGGCTAACGACGAGCATCGTCGATATTACGGACCGGAATGCCATATCACGGCTTTCCTTGCCCGCCGGTGCCGACTTCGTGCATCTCGCGGGGCGGCAATATGGCACGGCCGTCCGCCGGTCGATCCGCGAGAGCTTCTTTGCCGAAGGTAATGTCACAGGCACGCGCAACGTCATCGAACTGGCGAAGACATTCGGCGCGACCTCCTTCCTGTTCGTGAGCACGGACATGGTCTATGGTCGCCCGCAGGCATCGCCGGTCGCCATCGATCACCCGCGCGCTCCGTTCGGCCCCTATGGCGCGTCGAAAGTTGCGGCAGAGGACATGCTCACATCGCAAGACCTGCCATTTCGTACCGTCATCTTCCGCCCGCGATTGATCCTGGGGCCCGGGCGTTTCGGATTGATGGCAAAGCTGTTCGCCGCGATCCGCAGCAACATGCCGGTTCCCATGGTTGGTTCGGGCCGAAACACCTACCAGATGGTCTCGGTATTCGATTGCGCGGACGCCATTGTGCGCGGCATCCAGACCGAGACCGCCAGTGGCGTATTCAATCTCGGATCGAGGCCTGGAGATCCCAGCAAGATCATGCTGCGCAAGCTGATTCGCGAGGTGGAGTCCAAATCGATTGTCGTTCCCGTGCCTAGTCCCATCCTCAAGCCGTTGCTGCGGATGCTTGACCGGGTGGCGCTCAGCCCGCTGGTGCCCGAACAGTTCGAGATTGCCGACGAAAATTATGTCCTCGATATATCGCGGACAAAAAAGGAACTCGGCTGGGAACCCGTGGGCGATGACGCGGAATTGATGCTGGCGGCGTATCGAACCTATTGCGAGCTTAACGAGCAGGCCCGGTAGCGGAGATCGGGGCTAGATAGAGCTTGCCGAACTTCTTGCGCTTGTCGCCCAGCGCGACCGGCACCGGACGATAGGCGTTGCGAATGGCCCAAACTTCGAGCGGCTGGTCCAACCGCTCTTCCAATCCCACAAGGATGGCCTTCGGCGGCGTTCGCGCCAGCATCTGTTCCAGCGTCCGCGGAGATACGAGGTCCCGGAAAAAGGGACGGTTCTCGGCGGGGATATGGTCGGCGGCACGATAGATGAAGGGGCCCAGCGCCAATTCTTTGTACAGCGGCAGCCCGGCTTCGGCCGGATAGATGGGCGCGAGTGTGAGCAGGCGGCCGTTTCCGGGCTGCCGCGCCATCAGCCACCCGATATTATCGGCCGCCCGGTCGACCGAATTGCCCGTCCACTTCGACGGACGCGCGAGCGCGGGAAGGTCGGGAGCCAGAATGGGTAGCGCTCCTGCAGCGGTGAGCAGGAAGACCGCTGCCATCACCGGCGTAACCCGGCTTCGCGCGGCAGCGATCAGGCGGCCGTAGAGGAGCGCGCAAAGAACGAGACCAAAAGCGATCGGCGGAGCATAATATTGCGGAAAGGCCGGCGTCGGCAGGAATGAGACAAGGCCTGCGCCCACAACAAGACCGGCGGCCAGAATGACAGGCCACCAGGATTTTGTATCGTCATCATCTTCGCGCGAAGCGGTCACAGCCGTGATAGCCAGCGTCAGCGCGAGCAGAAAGATCAGCAGCGTGCCGCCCGCCAGCCAGACATTTTGCGCGAGCAGCATCTTGCCGACCCATGACAGCGCGACCGGTCCTTCGTCGGCGCTATTGGCCATCCAATATTCGACATGCGCCGACTGGTGAAACGACACGACATGCGCGAGGAAATGCATCGGATCGGATGCGAAATAATGAAGGGCGGGCAGGCCGGCCAGCATGGCGCCGAGGAAAACCGGCAACGTCACCCGCATCATCCGCATCCTGAAACCGATGCCGGGCGGCACAAGCAACGAAGCGATCGCGATCGGTGGGACCAAAAAGACATAATTGGCCTTGAATCCGATCGCCAGCGACAGGCAGATTCCCGAGAGGAAATTGAGCCGGATCGACGGGGGCGACGCGCCGCAGCCCTTCAGGAACAGGAGCAAGCCGAGCAAAGCGAAGGGGACAGGAATGAAATTGTTGGTCACCAACATGCCCGCTGGACCGAGCAACAAGGGATTGAGAGCCAGCATCGAGGCCAGCAGTCCCGCCGTTGCATTGGCGCAACCCGCGAAACGCGCCGTCGCGTAAAGCGCGTAACAGGCCAGCATCCAGACCCCGAAAACCAGCAGTCGGCCGACCAGAAGCTCGCTTTCGATTCCCGTCAACGCGAAAATCGCGTTGAGCAGTAACGGCAGATTGGGCAAATGGGTGAAGTTGATGTCCTGATACAAGGACCACTGGTTCAGATATTGCCCCGCGGGCAGATAGAATTGTTCGTCGTGGCGCAGCGGATAGGACATGATCCGCGCAAACAGCGCGAGCATGAGCAGCAAGCCTGCGCCGACAAGGGCAGGTCTTTCATAGCGTTTCAAACCCGGGATGGCCGTTCGCACGGTTTAATCGGCCCCGGTTGCGCCGCCGGGGCGAGGATCGGAATTGGACGGCGAAGCATCCCTGCTCGCGCGGTAGATCCGTTCCCTGAAGAACCACTGATAGGGGCCGACTTCCAGATAGCGATGGACGAAATGCGTCACCACCAGGGTGACGGGCGTGGTTACGGCGAAGAAGAGCAGCATCGAGACCGGCCAATTGTCGGTGAACAGGCCGAACTGCACAAAAATCTTGCGAAAGGCGAGATAGGTATAGGGGTGAACGAGATAGAGCGAATAGCTCACGGTGCCCAGATAGGCGATCGCCCGGAAGCGTGAAATCGCGGACGAGATGCTGTGCGGATGTACCGCAAAATAGAAGTAGAGCACCGTGCTCAGCAGCAGCCCCCAAGCCTGCGGCGTGGTGATGAATTCCCGGTCGAAATGCGTCCGAAAATTGGCAGCGAGGTAGATCCACGTCGCGGCGAGGAGAATTTCGCAGGTCCGGATAAGATAGACCGGCGGGCTGATTTTCGCATCGTAGGCAATGCGGATCAGCATCCCGCCGACGAAGAAAAGCGCGACCGGGTAGCGAATGACGAACAGCGCGGAGAGCAGAAGGACCAAGATCGCCGGCAAAAGCGCGCGTTTGCGAAACAGAAAATGATAGCCAAACGCGGCTAGCGCATAGAACATCACTTCATAGGTCAGGCTCCATGCGTTCGGAGTCAGCTGTTCGGTCTGGGTCAACAGGTTCAGGAACAGGAACCCCGACACCACTGAAAGCAGATTGTTCGAATTAGGGTAGGCGTTGAGGAACAGGTTGAGCAGGACGTAGACGACGCTCAGCGTGAAGAACAACGGGTAGAGCCGGAAAAATCGACGCTCCCCGAAATCCTTAAGCGAATAGCGCATGATGCTCGGCAAAATGACAAAGCCGCTGATGGTGAAGAACAGCTCGACGCCCCAGATGCCGACATTCCAGGGTTCGAAAATCAGGTCCAGATAGCGTGCATTGTGCGGATAGATATGCTCGGCCGCGCCGCCGAGCAGATGAGCCCAAAACACCATCAACGAGGCAATACCTCGCAGCCCGTGCGTTGCTGTATTGAATTCGGAATGGCCGACCACCGACGTCCGATCCCGATCGCCGGCCGCGTGAGTGCTCGCGCTATCGACGGCTGCCGTCATCTAACAAAACCGATCACGATGTTCGTGTCGACAAGTTGATCCTGCACGAGATTGATTGGTCGTTCCACGCGAAATTCCCCCTGCAACCAGCATGTCGGCGTCCGGCGTGCACGACAAGATTCGGGGAGTGGCATAGGCCGCGCCATCGGGACTAATCCCAATTCGCATGACCCACCGGAAGCTGTGTTCAACGGCGTCGCGACCGGACGGCGCGAATGATTTCGGCACCCTAATCAACTTCTTTTCCCGCCAGGCGCTGCAAATGGGCGAAATTGAGGAAGCGGTCAAAATGGGTCCAGCCATCCCCGTCCTTGCCCATCCAGCTATCGAATATTCGGGGGTCGGCGCCATTGGCACGTTCCCATGCATCGGACATCCCATCGTTGTCGTCGTCGCGATAGGGACGCCCCACAGCAATGGCTGGAACGGGGCCAACGGGCCTGCCGATTTTGCCGCCCGATTTGCGGACTTCGCCAACCACGCGCCGGTCGACCTCGTCGCGCGGGAAAGCGCCGGCCTCCATCAGAACCCGTTCATAAGCCTTGTTCGCCGCCATCGGCCGGCTCTGCATCTGGCAGACGGGGGAATCGACGACCGCGTCGCCGACGGTGGCGGAGAGCGGCGGTACCCCCTCGGAAACATTGTCCGATAAGTAGATCCGTGCCTGTCCGCGCGAACCCCTGAGCGGCCGGTCGATCGCCGCCGCCATCCGGAGGTTGGTATTCGGGCCGCGCCGATAGACATTGCCGACGACGTTGACCGGCGACCCGCCATAGCTCTCCCAAATTTCGGTGAACTGTGATTGCGCGTTGTAAAACACGTTGTTGATGACATCTACGCACGATCCCGGCGGGACATTGACGTCGGGGTTGCGGTCGCCGTTGTGCGCGCAGAGGTTTCGAACGAAGCTGATATTCTGCGGCCCTTTCGGGTCGCTGGCCAAAAGCGCGCATTTGTCGTGTTTGGGCACACCTTCGGCGAAAATGGATCCCGAGATGGTGAGATTGTCGTTCTGACCCCAGGCGCCGATATTTTCGTCAAGGCTCCATGATGCGCTGACATGATCGACGATTATGTCATGGCTGCTCGCGATGTTGATCGCGTCATTTCCCCCCCGATCCTCGCCGGGCAAATCCGTTCGCACGCGCAGGTGCCGGATGATGATGTCGTGCGTATTCTTGATCGCCAGCGGCGTGTAGGCGCCCGGCCCGCCGATATGCGACAGGGTAATGCCCCCGCCGGGCGCCGTTTCGCCAGCGATCGTCAGATAGGCATTGCGAATAAGCGGTCGTTCGGTCGTAAAACGTATCACTCCGGCGACGGTGAACACGCAGACGCGCGGCCCATGCGCGTCGATGCATTCGCGCAGCGAGCCGGGGCCGCTGTCGGCGAGCGTCGTGACCTTGATAATCTTGCCGTTGAATCCGCCGAGCGCCTGGCGACCGTAGCCGTCGGCGCCGATAAACGCCGCGCGGCCGTTGTCGGTCGCGGTCGCTGGCGGCATACAGCTGACGGTCGCCGCGCCGACGACTATGCTCGACAGAAAGACACGAAGCCGCTGCATCAGAACCGCCGCGTTATGCCGAACGTCAGGATTTTCTCCTTAAATTTGTCGATCGGATCGCGGGCGGTGCGCCGGTCATATTCCGCCGCGGCAAAGAAGGACGTGCGGCGATCGAAAAGATATTCGACGCGTGCGGTGCCGCCAATGGTTTTCAGATTGTCGCGCGATTCGCCCCGATAGCGAAGATCGACATAGCCGACCGAGAGGCTGGCCAGGAGATTGTGGCGGATTTCCTGATCGATCCTGAACCGGGCGATCGTATCGACGCGCGTCGACGCGCCCGACCGGACCGTCGCGACGTCGCCGCGGGAAAAGCCGAAGTTCAGCGAGGTGCGATCGCGCGGCGCCCAAGTGACCTCGCCCTCCAATCGCAAACCGGTGTATGCGGGAAGAATTGCGCTCTCCTTCGGATCGGTGCGGAAAATTCCGACGCCTATATTACCGTGCAGCCGGTTGCCGATTTCCCGTTGCACGCCGACGATCACACCATAGGTATTCTGATCGCGGTTTACCCCGCTGAAGTCCCGCGCCAACCGGAAGTCGCGGCGATTTACATAAGCGAGCGCGAACACGTCGAGCGACGAAGCGAACCGGTAGCCGACGGTCACCGACGCGCGATAGATTTCCATATCGCGATCAGCCTCGGCCGGATCGAGCTGATTATATTTTTCGGTGCCGACAGCAAAGGTTGTGCGGATATTTCCGCTGGCGCGCGAATAGGATGCCTCGGCCAGAAAGGCGTTGATTTTGCGGGGGCGATCGGTTGGCCCTGCGCGGGTTTCGGGATCGGCGCGCCGCTCGATATTGCGGTTGAACCCGACGGTCGCACTTAAATTCTCTGCTTTTTCCCCCGACAGCACGTAATTCAACGAGCCGCCGTATGTGGTGGAGTTTTCGCGCACGAGATCGAAATGGCGACGCAGGCCCGCATGGCCTTCGGCCGTGATCCTGCCCGATCCGATCTGTTTCGACAGGCTTAGCGAGGGATTGATGTGCACCCGGAAGTCATCGGCCTCGTCGACCGATGTGCGAAACACATTGCTGCTGTAATCGATGCTGGCATCGACCTTGGCATCGACTTCCAGCCCGCCGATTTCGAAGCCGTCATATTCATAACCGGGCCTGGGCAGCTTGGCAGGCGAGGTGATCGAATCCTGCGCGGCTGCAGCCGAGCTGAAACCGGCCGCCATCACCGCGGCATAGGCGGCCAGCTTAAGTCGGCGCGTCCGGACGCGAGCTTTGCGATTCAACAATTTGATTTCCTCGTCAGAACCAGGTTTCATGGACGATCACCGTATCGCCGGGAAGAATTTGCGTGTCGTCCGTGCCCTTGCCCTTGATGACCGCGCCATTTTCGGTGCGGTTGATGCCATAGGACTTGGTGTTCGCGCGGAATGTGTGTCCGCCGGCAACCGTGATCGCGGTGAGAACGGTCATGCCGGGAACATAGGGATAGGCACCCGGGCGCTTGACTTCGCCCATGATGAAGAAGGGCCGATATTCCTCGATCTGCACGTTGACCGAAGCGTTTACGGCCAGCTCTTCACGCCGCATGAGCGCCGCCAGCTCTTGCTCGACCTCGGTCGTCGTCTTGCCCGCAACCTTTATCGCGCCCAGCATCGGCAGCGAAATCGTGCCGACATCATTGACCCGATAATCGGTGCTCAAATTGGTGAATCCTCCCACCAGAAGCCGCACCTTGTCGCCGGCGCCGAGCTTATAGCCAGCTTCGCTGCTGGCGGGACTGGCGGGCAGGGACGTGAGCTTGTCAGTGGGGTTGGCGCAGGCTGCCAATGCGAAGCAAAGCAGCAGCGCGAATATTGATCTCAGCATCATGGTCTTAACCTCGCGTTGGAAAGGGAATGAAGATCGCTATGGGGAGGCAGCGGTGGCATCCGGCCGGCGGCCTCGGATCGTAGCGCAACTGCCCGCAGAGCATGGGTCCGCCCCTGCACGCTGAGCGTCGCTGTGACCGCGAAACGGGTGGCGATGAGGATCGGTACGACCCACAGGCGCGCATAGACATGGGTCGACGCGTTCGAGATGATGAAAAAGCTGAGGGCGACCGACAGCGCCAGCGCGGCGGCGGCCTTGTCATATTTGATTGTGCGAACGGCGATCAAAGCCAATATGCCCATTGCCAGCGTCCAGCCAAGCAGGGCGAACATCCCGCCTTCGGTCCAGATCAGCAGGATGATATTGTGAACCGGCGCCCCCTGGACGCTTATCGAGCGAAACTGGTCGGCGCCGATCCCGAGCAAATGCGTATTGTCGGAAAGCTGCCAAGCCTCTTCGATCAGCTGCATTCTGCCCCCGTACGTCCCCGCTTCCGAGATATCGCCGGTTTCGAAAGCGCTTAATACCCGTTTTTCAAACGTGGCAGGAATTGGCACACCAGCGGAAAAGGCAAGTGTCAAAATGCCAAGGACAGCCGCAATCGGTTTCCACGCACGCCAGCCGTAGCTGGCAAGGGCAAAGATCAGGATCGCCGCGATGCTCGAAACAAATCCGGTCACCGAAGCGGTAAGCAACAGCGCCAGCATGAGAATTGCTGCGTAAACAAGGCACAGCCACAGTGGCAGCAAGCGCATCTTTGCAAAATAAAGAACGAAAGGCAGCGTTAGTGAAATAAGCGCCGCGTTGCGGTTGGCGCTGGCCGTAAATGATCCGAGCCTCCCGGCGCCGGTGATGAAATCTTGGTTGATCCATGCGGCCGACGCGTGGTTTTCGCCATAATAATAAAAGAGGGCGACGCTGAAGGCTTCGGCCGCAACCACTGCGGCCACGAAAAACTTTGCGAGCAGGATTTCATCTTTCCAGGTGCCGGCGAAGAGGAGAAAGGGCAGGGCGAGATAGGCAAAGACATATTGCGATCCCGTGATCGTGAACCGGATCGGGTCGCCGTTGATCAAACTGCTGGCACCCAGTGCGAACAGCATCAGGCAAAAGGAAATGAGCCACCACGGCGACATATCACCAAAGGGTTTCAGATTGAGGCGCCCCGACGCCGCGGCCAGAATTGCGGCCATCAGGAAACAGCCGTCGCTCAACGTAAACTGAACGTCGGGATGAAAGCGCCACATCATGAAGGGCGTCAGCATGACGCCGATTATCAGGGCGTACCGAATGATCGTTTCGGACACCGAATGACGGTGGCGTACCGGGCTTTCCTCTGCCGGGTCATATCGGGTGACGGCGTTGGACATCAGTCCGCTCAATCACTGAGCCAGTGCGAAAGGTCGCGCTGGAGCAGGGTTCCGAGACCTTCGACATCCTTGGCATAAAAATCGCGCATCGATTGTTTCAAGTCGTGCGACAATTGCGGGTAGGGCACTTCGCGCGCCAGCGTGCCATGGATGGCTTTGAACCAGGGCTTGGACCGCAATGGCGCGACAAGACGCTTGGCGGGGGCAAGCGTGCGCCGCATCGCCAGCGGAAGCAGCGGGGCGTCCTTCACATTGGCGCGTTCGACCAACTGAATTTCATGCCCCAGATCGGGCAGGCCGAGGAACATGTTCACATTCCTGACCACCTCTTCGGGGGTCTTGCGAATGTCTTCGTACAGGATGGTCTTGATGTTGGCGGCCGGGAAATGATCGAGAAAACGTTTCAAATGCTGATTGTACAGCCCGTCATTCAGAAACCGCGGCTGCGGATTGTCCTGTGACCCCAAAAATTTGCCGATCTCGCCATTCACCGTCCCCCGGCGGAACAGCATACAATAGTCCGAATAAGCCCGATCGACCGGGTTGCGCAGCTGCACGACGATCTGCGCGTCGGGCAGCAACCGCGACATGCGCTCCGCGGCGCGCGGATCGGCCAGATAATCGGCAGACTTTTCGCCCACGAGCTGGTCGGCATGGCTATCCTTGAACCACGACGCATACCATTCTTCGCCTCGTTCATATTCGCGGCTGAAATAATGTGGTTCGGGGCTGGGCATGAACACGTCCGGGCGCACGCGCAGTTGATTGGTGACCCAAGTCGTCGCCGCCTTGGCCGCGCCGATGATCACGAAATCCGGAAGCCTCGACGATCGCGTCATCGTGAAGCTTTCTCGATGATGCGACGAAGAAGCGCACCGGCAAGATCCAGATCGTCGGGCGACAACGTATGGTCGATCGGCACCATCAGGCTGGTTTCGCCAAGCTGGCGGGCGACCGGCAGCGGCTGTTCCGGGCGCTGCGCATAGTCGCGAAATGCTTTTTCCCGATAGATTTCGGGGCATGACCCTGTTGAGCAGGCTACCCCGGCGCTGCCCGCTTCTTCGATTATCCGGCGCCTGATCCATCCCTCTTTCAATTGCTCGGGCTTGATGAACACATAGGCCTTGTAGCGCGCATGGGTAATCCCGTGGCGGGGGCGTGCCAGTCTGACGGCATCGAGCCCCGCAAGTTGTTCTTCGAACGCATAGGCGTTCTGTTGCCTGCGCAAGCGCCAGCCATCCAGTTTTGCCAGCTGGCAGTTGCCGATCGCGGCCTGGAATTCGGTGAGGCGAAAATTGCTGCCCAGCGAAGAATGAAGCCACAGAAAATCGGGACCGGGCACGATCGTCGAATAATGGTCCGGATCCTTGCCATGATCCTTGTAGGCCCACGCGCGCCGCCAGACCTCGCGGTCCTTCATCACGAGCATCCCGCCTTCGCCGCCCGTCGATATGATCTTGTCGGTACAGAAGGAAAAGGCCGCGGCGTCGCCGAACGAACCCACCGGTCGGCCATCGACGCGCGCGCCATGCGCCTGCGCGCAATCTTCGATAATTGCCAAGCCGCGCCGTTCGGCCAAACCCAAGATGTCGTTCATCTCGCAAGGCCAGCCGGCAAGATGAACGACGATTGCGGCCTTGGTCCTGGCCGTCATGACAGCTTCGATTGAGCTGGCGGTGATATTCTGGCTTTCGGCATCGACGTCGGCAAATACCGGCATCGCGCCGCAGGCGACCACGCAGCTGGCCGACGCCATGAAACTTCGCGCCGGAACAATCACTTCATCCCCCGGCCCGATATTCAGCGCGCGCAAGGCCAGTTCGAGCGCGAGCGTACCGTTCGCAACCGCGATCGCATGGGGAACGTCGCACAGGCGCGCCATTGCATGTTCGAAAGCGGCGCATTGCGTACCGTGATGGAGCGAGTTGACCGCGCCCGATCGGAGCACGGCGGTCGCGGCTTCGATTTCATCCGCCTCAAAAACCGGCCAGCGCGACCTGTTCGGTTTCAGCGCAACCGCATCGGACGCGGAATGCTGCACGGCCGCCGCCATTCGATTCATCACAATGCCTGCCCCGAATAACGCCGCTGTTCGCCAACTATCGAAATCCGGCGGCCGACAACCGCCGCAACCTTGTCGGGCGCGCTGTCCAGCGAGGCCACATCGGCGCCGGAATTCACCTGCGAGTCCGCGCTCATAATGCCTTCGCCCTCAGACAGCAGTTGGAAAACCAGTTTCCTCGTTGCTCCGTCGTCGGCGCGTTCCGTCAACACCGACAGGCGATTGAATATGTCGTTAAGGAGGTCGAGCGGGAGCGGTGCCGGCTCGGCTTCGAAAATTCCGTCGAGAACCGACGGGAGCTTCTGTTCGCTCTCGTTGAAAAGCTCTTCATAGAGCTTCTCGCCCGGCCGCAGGCCCACGAACTTGATCATCACATCCTTGTCCGGAACACCGCCAGAAAGCCGGATCATCCGGCGGGCGATGTCGAGCACTTTGATCGGCTCTCCCATATCGAGCACGAAAATCCGGCCGCGTTCGACATTTTTGGATCGGGCCGACGCTTGAAGCACGAGTTGCACCGCTTCGGATACCGTCATGAAAAAGCGTTCGATTTCGGGGTGGGTAACCGTGAGCGGTCCACCAGCCAGCAACTGCTTTTCGAACAGGGGTATCAGCGACCCGCTGGAGCCCAGAACATTGCCGAACCTGACGGTAAGAAACCGCGGCGACTGCGCCTTGCCGATCCCAGCCAGATCGAGGGCCTGGCAATAAAGTTCGCCGAGCCGTTTGGTCGCGCCCATCATGCCGATCGGATTGACCGCCTTGTCGGTCGATACCTGGACCATGATCCGCGTTCCGTATCGATTCGCTGCGTCGGCAACATTTCGCGTGCCGAGCACATTGGTCTGGACACCGGCACTCGGGTGCAGTTCGACGATTGGCACATGTTTCAGCGCTGCTGCATGAAACACGAGTTCGGGTTGGAACTGCTTGAAGGCATTCATCACCTGCTTGCGCTGACGAATGCAGCAAAGCACGGCCGACCGCTCGATGTCGGGATAGGACGCCTTCATCTCATTATCGACTTCGTAAAGCGCGATTTCAGACGATTCGAGCAGGATGATTCGCGACGGTGCGAAAGAAGCGATCTGGCGCACCAGCTCCCGGCCGATCGTCCCCCCCGCGCCGGTTACCAGAACGCAGCGACCCGTGATTGCGTTCTCGACCACTTTATAGTCCAGAATGTTCTGCGACCGGCCCAGCAGATCGCTCAACTGGATAGGGCGGAGCGCTTGCGCGGGAACAGCCGCCGGCGCCGTGTCACTGCCATCGTTGCGGCGTTGCGGCAAAGGCGAGGTCAGTTCGGGCAGGCAGGAAATGCTCAGCCCCAGACTTTCCGCTTTCGCGACCATCTGGAGAAAGGGGGCCTCGCGCAGCCGTTCGGGGGTCTCGGCGAAAATGATGCGGGTCGGATGCTTCCCCGTCTGCGCCTGTTGTTCGACGATTTTCGCCAGATCGGTCACAATCCCCAGCACGGGCACGCCGCGGATCCTCATCGACATGGTGACGCGGTCGCTGAGCAGGATTCCCAGCGGCTTTCCGCCCGCGATCTGACGGCGTTCGTTCGCGCGAAGCATCAGTTCGATATGATCGCCCTTGCCCGCGAAAAGGGTATATTCCGCAGGCTCTTGCGGGCCGTCGGCCGGTTTGGGGGGGAAAATGTTGCCCCTGATATATTCGCCAAGCAAGCGGCGCGCCAAGCGCGTTCCCATGAAGCCGTACAAGGTCAGCATGAAGAAGATGAAGGGCAAGGTACGCGGACGCCAATTGCCTAGCTCACGAAAGCTGAGCAACAGCACCATGGCAGCGGTCATCATCGCCGCAAAGACGATCATCGCTTTGAATTCATAGATCGATGTGTATCGCCACGACAGGCGCTGCAAGCCAAGGAGCCGGTGCACCACAGCTCCGACGAGCGCAATATAGGGTGTCACGGCCCAGATCGAGTTGTACATCGCGGTGGGCGGCAGGCTTCCGCTCGCGCGCAACCAGACGGCCAGATGAAGCGATACGGCTACGACGGCCACGTCCAGAGCCAGCACAACAACGTCACGGACTCGGAAATTAAAAGATCGATTGGCGCCGCTCATGAAGCCCCCTGTTAAAATAAGCGCGCGACCGACTGTTTCACCCGTGAACCGAGTTTTTAGAACGCTTTAGAACCGTTCTTCCCCGCCCACACTTGAAGGTGTTTACACTCATTTAACTAGATTCGCCGTCTGCAAAAATTGGTTGAAATCGGCCTGTACCAAATGGCTATTGCCTACCCATTTGGTATTAGAGTCATCCCTGCGACGGGGTGGCGTAGTTCAATTGGCACGGAATTCTAATACGTCCCCACGTCTTCCATGACCCTTTGTTTCCATTTCACGAATTCCCGGCGATGGCTAATTTGTGAAAATTGCGGGGCTTCGACTCAATCGTCAAAAAGCGGCAGCCGGAACACCATGGGCGCGGGGCCCCCGTCCAACCCGATATCGTGGAGTCAAAAACGGTCCGATGACGTGCAATGCAAGCCGACCATTGCGAATTTGCTTTCCCATCGCAGATCGCGCCAGGGAAGTCGGTGGTAGCCATATTTCCGCGATGACGCTGATCCAGAATCTCGACCGGCGCCGGTTCGACCCGAAGGTCATATTGATCGGCGAGACCGGACGCGTCGATTGGCTGGCCCGAAATGCAGGCCAGTCGCCCGAGCGGATACTGCCCGATCTTTCGGGAAATCCGAGCTTTTTGGGTTCGGTCCGCATCTTCCGCGAAGCGGTCCGACTGCTGTCCAGCGGCAACTATGATATCGTTCATACGAACGAGGGGCATATGCACGCCTTGTGGGGCTCCGCTGCAAGACTCTGCGGGGTTGCGCACGTGTGGCACCATCGCGCCAACCCCGATGCGCGCGGACTGCGCTTTCTGGCCCCGTTGACGGCCAATCAAGTCATATCGGTCTCCCGCTTCGCCGCGCCATCTCGTTCGGGCTATTCTGCCGCGCGCCGCTGTACGGTTATTCATAGTCCGTTCGACCTCGCGATCGCCGACACGAACAGAACCGACGGACGGCGGCGGGCACTCGCGGAGCTGGCATTGGCGGACGAGGCCATGCTCGTCGGTTTTTTCGGCCATTTCAGCGATCGCAAGCGGCCCCTGAAGTTCATCGAGACGATTGCCGCAGTCAGACAGGCCGACCCCGAAATTCCGATCCATGGGCTAATGTTCGGCGAGGAGCATGATCGCGGGCTGCAACATCAGATGGAAGAAGCGATCGAGCGCCTTGGCTTGCAGGGACGCGTGCACCTAATGGGCTTTCGCAAGCGGGGCGCAACCTGGCTGGCTGGCTGCGATGTTCTGCTGGTCCCCGCGATCGACGAACCTTTCGGGCGAACCCTGATCGAAGCGATGCTGGTCGATACTCCGATCGTGGCGGCAGCATCGGGCGGAAATGTCGAAGCGATCGACGACGGGCGTACAGGTTTGCTGGCAACCCCCGACGATCCCGAGGCGCTGGCGCGCGCCTTGCTTTCCCTTCTGCACGATCCGGCTCTCGCACAGTCGATTCGCTCGAATGCGAAGGAGCATGCCCTGGCGAGTTTTGGGATTGAAACGCACGTCCGCGGCGTGGAAGCGATTTATGATCGGATCAACGTGGCGAGGATGGCGCGATGATCGTGCTTCACGTCATAACCGCCCTCAACGTCGGCGGCGCCGAGACGATGTTGTGCAAATATCTCGAAAATCACCGTGCCGACGGCACGAAGCATGTCGTTCTCTCGCTGATGCGGCCGGGACCCAAGGCGGCGCAGATCAAGGCGCTGGGTGTCCAGGTCTACACGCTCGGCATGAAACACTGGCTTCCCGGGCCATTGGACGCCCTCCGTCTCGTCCGGCTGGTCAACCTCATTCGCCCCGACCTTCTCCACGGATGGATGTATCACGGCAATCTCGCCGCCAGCTTTGCCCATGCCGTGCTGGCGTCCAACCTGCCGCTTGTCTGGAATGTCCGGCATTCGTTGGCCGATACCAAGCGGGAGAACTGGCGCACGCGGGCGCTCTTGAAACTGAGCGCCGCCATCTCCGGGCGCCCCTCGGCGATCGTCTATAATTCCGCGGTGGCGGCGACCCAGCACCAGAATGTCGGCTACTCGGCCGACAATGCTTTGGTGTTGCCCAACGGATTCGATTTTGACCTCTTCAGGCCGAACGGCGAGGCGCGAAAGCGTCTCAACCTCGAATTCGGGATCGACCCGGACGCGGTGCTGGTCGGAAAAATCGCCCGTCTTCATCCGATGAAAGACCATGCCATGCTGGTCGAAGCGGTCGCGCGGGCGCGGGCGCAGGGTCATGATTTGCATCTGCTGATGATCGGTGAGGGCCTGGCAACGCCTCCCCAAGATCTGCGGGACAAAATGGCCCGACTTTTACCCGCCGATCGGATCAGCGTTTGCGGGGCAAGGGCGGATGTTGCCGATCTGCTCCCGGGACTCGATATACTTGCCGTCGCGTCCGCCTGGGGAGAAGGGTTCCCGAATGTCATCGGTGAGGCGCTGGCCTGCGAGGTACCCGTTGTCGCAACCGACGTCGGGGACAGCGCCTCGATCGTTGCGGACTGCGGCATTGTCGTGCCGCCGGGAGATGCCGAGGCGTTTGCAATGGCATTGGCGGAAATCGCCTCGCTGGGCCCCGGTGGGCGCAAGTCGCTGGGATCGGCGGGAAGATATCGCGGCAAGGCGAATTACAGCCTTAAGGAGATCGCCAGCCGCTATGACGAGATGCACCACGATCTCGCCTGCAGGAAGGGCAATTCCGGTATGATGCCGCTATCCAAAGACGACAGGAAGAGTGCGCAGCGACAATGAAGATACTCGTATTATCCAGCCTGGCGTATTCCCTGACGAACTTTCGCGGCACGTTGCTGACCGCGATGGTCGACGCCGGGCATCAGGTCATCGCCAGCGCCCCGGATGAGAACGCACAGGTGCGCGATTGGCTCGCGGACCGGGGCATTGGCTTTCGTACGATGCGAATGGCGCGGGCAGGCATGAACCCGTTTGCCGATACGGTGACGCTGTGGGATATGGTTTCACTGATGCGCAAGGAACGGCCCGACGTCGTCCTCGCCTATACGCAAAAGCCGATCATCTATGGCGGGCTCGCGGCCCGGCTCGTGGGCGGCATCCGCTATTTCGCCATGTGCAGCGGGCTGGGGCATGCATTTTCCGGCGACGGCGGCGTGCGGTCGCGCGTCCTTAAAAAGATTGTCAGCCTTTTGTATCGCGCCGCGGTTGCTAAGGCGTCGGGCGTGTTCGTTTTTAATCGCGACGACAATGACGAAATGCGCGACAACGGGATTCTGGCACCGGAGCAGAGGGCGATCCAGGTGCCGGGTTCGGGCATCGACCTGTCGCGTTTCCGGCATCAACCGCTGCCGCCTGGGCCGCCCAGATTTCTGATGATTGCGCGGCTGCTTCGCGACAAGGGGCCCGGCGAGTTTGCCGCGGCTGCGGCGATCGTGCGACGTAGATTTCCTGAAGCCCGGTTTCTGTTGCTCGGGCCCTTCGACGCAAACCCCAGCAATATTTCCCAAAAAGAGCTGGATAGCTGGCAGTCGCAAGGGTTGATCGAATATCTCGGCTCGACATCCGATGTGCAGCCTTTCCTCGCCGATTGCACGGTTTTCGTGCTGCCCACATATTATCGTGAGGGCCTGCCGCGTACCATCCTCGAAGCGATGGCGACGGGAAGGGCAATCATCACCACCGATACGCCCGGATGCCGCGAAACTGTGACCAAGGATACCAATGGGATATTGGTGCCGCCGCGTGACGTCGCGGCTCTGGCGGCGGCGATGGAAAAAATGGCCGAGGATCCCGGACTGTGTGAACGTTACGGCGCTGCGTCACGGAAGATTGCCGAAGAGTATTTCGACGTCCACCGCGTCAATGCGATCCTGCTTGGCAACATGGGCCTTGATCGCTCCGCGCCAAATTCTGCGGCCCTGCCTGACGGCCATGGCCTCTCGCACGGCGATGCCGGTTCCGCCGGATCGTCCCATGGGTCCAGGATGCGCCGGTTCGTCGATATAGTCGTTGCCGCGCTCGGACTGGCGGTGCTGTCGCCTTTCCTGTTGATCGTTGGCCTGATGGTCGCGGTGGCGCTGGGGCGGCCGGTTCTGTTTCGCCAGCAACGGGTCGGCTTGACGGGGCGGGTTTTTACCCTCGTCAAATTCCGCACCATGACCGATGCGCGCGATGCCGAAGGAAAATTGCTGTCGGATAGCGAACGCACCACCGATTTCGGCAGGTTCCTGCGTCGCTTCCGGATCGATGAATTTCCTGAGTTGTGGAACGTGCTGCGCGGCGAGATGAGCCTTTTTGGCCCCCGGCCCCTGCTTCCCGAAACCATTCGCGATTTCGGCGCCGACGGATTGACGCGTTGCGCCATTCGTCCCGGACTGACAGGATGGGCCCAAATTCGTGGCGGCCCGCTGCTTGGCCAGAAGGAAAAGCTGGCGCTGGACAACTGGTATGTGATGAATCGCAGCTGGAAAACCGATATGGCGATCCTGATGCGGACTTTCATGGTCATCGTGCGCGATGACCGGGTGGACAATCGGGAAGCGGGGAGGGGACATGCGGGCTTTGATCGTCGGCGCGGTTGAAGGTACGCAGGTCGCCATTCGGACAATCGCGGCAGCCGCAGGCTGGAGCGTTTGCGGGCTGGTGACGCTTCCCCGCGACAAATCGGAACGGCATTCCGATTTCGTCGATCTCGGTCCCGACGCCGAGAAGGTCGGGGCGCGGATCATCTACGCCAGTAACAGCAATAGCGAAGACACATGCAGGGCGGTCGAGGAACTTGCCCCCGACTATACCTTCGTCATCGGCTGGTCGCAGATATGCGGCCCGGAGTTCCGGGCCGCCGCAAGGGGTAACGTCATCGGCTATCATCCGGCGGCCTTGCCCCGGCTGCGTGGCCGGGCGGCCTTGCCGTGGACGATCCTGCTGGATGAGAAGATTACCGCATCGACCCTGTTCTGGATCGACGACGGTGTCGATTCCGGTGATATCCTGGCGCAAAAATTCTTCCATGTTGCGCCGCGGGAGACCGCGGCGACGTTGTACGAGAAGCATATGGGGGCGTTGCGCGGCATTCTTGATCTCGCCCTGCCGGCGCTGCACGTCGGCGATGAGATTCGCCAGAAGCAGGATTCGGACTGCGCTACCTATGCGACCAAACGCGTTCCGGAGGATGGCAGGATCGACTGGCGGGGATCGGCAAGCGAGATCGATCGCTTGATCCGGGCGGTGGGACGTCCTTATCCCGGCGCGTTCACCGGTTTTAAAGATCGTCGCATCATCATCCATAGATCGGAGATCAGACATGGTGCGGGTTTGCACGCGTTGCCGGGACAGATCGTCGCGCGCGAGGATGGAAAATTTTCCGTGATGTGCGGCGACGGTATGATCATCGACATCGACGACTTTGAATCTGTGCCCGACGGCAATCTGCCGCCGTTGCACGCGGTTCTGGGAAGGCCGGCATGAGCTTGATCGATCGTATCAAAACGACATTGGTGCTGGCGCCGCACCCCGATGACGAGGTGCTCGGGTGCGGCGGGGTGATTGCGCGTCTGACGGCCAGCGGCAAACCGGTCGATGTGGCGATCGTGACGCGGGGAATGCCGCCCGCCTACCCACCCGAACAGGTGGAGCAGGTCGTGGCGGAAGCCAAGGCATCGCATGCCCTGTTGGGTGTCCGGAACAGTCATTTCCTCGATCTGCCCGCCGCTGCGCTCGATCGGGTACCGCAGGCGGAACTCAATGCGGCGGTTCGCAAGGTCATGCTCGACGTTCAACCGGACACGATATTTGTGCCATTTGTCGGCGATATCCATGTCGACCATCAGCTCGTATTCGCGGCCGCGATGGTCGCTTCGCGGCCGACGGGCGGGTTTCGCCCGTGCCGCATCCTGGCGTATGAGACCGTTTCAGAAACCAATTGGGACGCGCCATACCTCAGCCCCTCCTTCGTCCCGAATATCTTCATTTCCATCGACGGGTATCTGGAAAAAAAGATCGCAGCTTTCGAAAGGGTGGCCTCGCAGGTCAAGGAATTTCCGAATGAGCGGTCGGTGCGTGCGCTGACGGCGCTCGCCGAACTGCGGGGAGCCTGCGTCCATGTGCCGGCGGCCGAAGCCTTTGTGCTGGTGCGCGAGATCGACGGCTGATGGCAAACGGAGGAGAAGTCGAGCGCCGCGGCAAGCTGACGATGATGATCAGCTCCGCCGGGCGGCGCGGCGAGTTGTTGCAGTGCTTTCGGGCATCCGCCGCCGAACTCGGTATTTCGCTGACCATTCTTGCGTGCGACCTTGAGCCCGAGTGGAGCGCGGCGTGCCAGTTGGCCAATCGTTCCTTTGCTGTTCCGCGCGCCGACAGCGCAGACTATGTCCCCGCGCTGCTGTCGCTATGCTCGGCCCACGGCGTCGATCTGTTGGTTCCCACGATCGACACCGAACTGCTGGCGCTGAGCGAGAGCCTCGATCGTTTTCGCGCGGAGGGCATTTGGGTCAGCGTGGGGGAGCCTTCATTCGTGCGGATGGCGCGCGACAAGATGGCAACGGCACAAGCACTCGGCGCCATTAACATCGCGACACCTGCAACATTTCCGCTCGCGGTCGTCCGGAACGATCCCGCCCGTCATTCATGGCCGATGATCGTAAAACCAAACCATGGCAGCGCGAGCCGATTGATCTCGATTGCGACTTCGGCAGACGACCTCCCGGCCGCCGAGTCCGAGCCCTTGATCGTTCAGCAATTGCTGTCGGGCCCCGAATATACGATCAACATGTTCTTCGACCGGAACGGCAAGGTCCGGACCGTGATACCGCATCGCCGGGTGAGAACGCGGGCGGGCGAGGTGGAAAAAGGCGTTACCGAACGACATCGCGAGCTTTGCCGTATCGGCTGGGAATTGGGCAGCTCGCTGGAAGGGGTAAGAGGCGTCATCTGTTTTCAGGCGATCGTTACCGATGACGGGCCCTTCGTTTTTGAGATTAACGCCCGATTTGGCGGTGGCTATCCTCTTGCGCACGCTGCCGGTGCCCCTTTCGCGCGCTGGCTGCTCGAGGAAACAGCTGGACTCGAGTCGACTACAAGTGACGATTGGCGCGAAGATATTCGGATGCTTCGCTATGATGCGGCCGTTTTCAGCCAAACATGAACCATGGATAATGCGGGCCACCCCTTCGTCCTAGTCTGTGACCTCGACGATACGCTCTATCTGGAGCGCGACTATGTCGCGAGCGGGTTCGAAGCCGTGGGTGGCTGGGCCGAAAAACAATTGTCGCTGCCAGACTTCGGACGTGTCGCATGGCAATTGTTTCAGACGGGCCACAGGGAACGGATTTTTGACGTTGCGCTACAGCAATTGGGCGTGACCGGGGACAGCGACCTGATCCAACAAATGGTCTCGGTCTACCGCGGCCACAAACCGGCGATTGCAATCCGCGACGATGTGCAGGAGTTCCTGCATGGTGCCCATGGGCTAGGCGGATTGGCGCTCGTAACCGACGGTTTTCGCGAAGCGCAGGAAAATAAGATCGCAGCCTTGCGGCTTGGCGAATTGGGATTTTACCCGATCGTCGTGACCGACGTGTGGGGGCGCGATTATTGGAAGCCGCACCCGCGCGCCTTCCGCTTGATCGCCGACGCCTTCGAGGGCAAACCCCGCCGCTTCGTCTATATTGCTGACAATGCCGCCAAGGATTTTCTGGCACCCAACCAACTGGGCTGGACTACCGTTCAGATCTCAAGAAAGGGCGGGCTGCATAACAGCGGGCCGCCAACCCCTGATCACGCTCCGGCCATGCGGATCGCCAGTTTCGACCAATTGTCCGATGCACTGGGCATCGCGCAAGGTCACATGCGCGAAAGCTGACCCCATGAAAATAATGTTCGTGCTTGCCGGGCTGGGGGCAGGGGGTGCGGAACGGGTGCTGTCGCTCCTTTCAGGAGAAATGATCCATCGCGGGCATGACATATCGGTGGTCAGCTTCGACGCGCCGGGCGACCCGGTCTTTCATTCGCTTGATCCGCAGGTCGATATTGTCCGACTGGCAATTCCCGCGGGCGGAGGATCGCCTTTGCGCGGCGCCGCGGCCATTTGCCGCCGAACGGCTGCGTTGCGCGGCCTTTTCAAACGGCGCCAACCCGATGTTGTCATATCGTTCCTGACTAAGATCAATGTGCTCTCGATCGTCGCATCGACCCGCCTGGGCATTCCAGTGGTAATTTCCGAACGCAATAATCCGGTCGCTCAGCGCGCCCACCCATTGTGGGCAATGGCGTGGAAGCTTGCCGCCCGCCGCGCCGCGGGTATCGTATTGCAAACGCAAGCGATCAAAGAACTTTACCCTGCTGCTATCCGGTCGCGCGCCGTGGTCATTCCCAACCCCGTGGTTCCCGTCGTGGTGAAGCCTGAGCCGCACGACGGCCTGGTTCTGACCGCGGTTGGCAGGTTGGATTGGCAAAAGGGTTTTGACATGCTGATCAAGGCCTTTGCCATACTGGCCAAGGGCTTCCCCGAATGGAAGCTGGTCATTTGGGGGGAGGGCAAAGAAAAGGCCGAGCTTCAATCGCTGGCAGATCGGACAGGATGTGCCAATCAAATTGAACTTGCAGGCAAAAGCCACGGTCCAGCTGACTGGATAAAAAAGGCAGATCTGTTCGTCCTTTCATCGCGCTACGAGGGTTTCCCGAACGTGCTACTCGAAGCGATGGCCGCCGCCATTCCGGCTGTATCCTTCCGGTGCCAATTCGGGCCTGAGGAAATCATTAATGACGGAGCCAATGGCTTGCTCGTGGAAGCTGAAAACATCGAAAGCCTATCGCAGGCTTTAAGAAAAATGATGGAGAATAAGGGTCTTAGGGATAAATTCAGCTCGGCGGGGCCTTCGAGTGTGGCGCATTACGGGGTGGGCGAAATTGTCTCTAAATGGGAAGCTTTTGTCAAAAAAGAGATTTACACCAAGGGAAAATAGTGATTAGTTTATATACAGCTTTTATGCCGTGCCGTCCTTGGAGGGGGGAAGGCGCTGCTTAAAGCGAATTACGTGTGGTCGCACGGGTCAATTAAAGAAGCCATAGCCTGAGCAGGCTCAAGTTGAAAAATTCGCTTTTTCAACAACCGCTTGGCGCGCTTCAGAAGTTGTTGATTGGGTGGGCCATAATGCGTGTAGATTTCAGAGTTTCGATCCTTGGGCGTAACGAAATCGCCCGAGAAGGTCTTCGTCGAATACTGTCCGACGACGGCGTCGAAGTTTGTTGCGTATCCGAATTTAAGGGCGGTCTGCCGTTCGAAACGGAATCGCGAAACGATGACAAATCCCACATCATATTGTGTCTGATCGCGGGCGAGGACGAAACGATATCGACGATCCGGGATCTCCGGCAATCGCTGCCTAACGCTCGCATCGTGGTGATGGTCGATCATTTCACGCTCGACAATGTCGCGGCCGCCTTCGGAGAAGGTGTCGACGGTTATATCGTGAGCGGCATCGGATGCGAATCTTTGATCGGCGTGTTGCAATTGACTGCGGTGGGTGAAAAAGTTTTTCCGTCGCAAATGGCACCGATGCTGACTGCGTCGGTCTGGAAACTTCTCGCCAGCAATTGGAAATTCAACAACGATATCAACCTCTCGGCCCGAGAGATCGAGATTCTGCGTTGCTTGATGAACGGCGATTGCAACAAGGTGATCGCCCGCCGTCTGGAAATTTCAGAGGCGACCGTGAAAGTTCATGTGAAGGCAGTGCTTCGAAAGATGCGCGTTACGAACCGGACCCAGGCCGCGATCTGGGCAATCACCCGGGGCCTTGGTCAACGGGACCGTCGGGCGCCGGCGCAATCCGAGTTCGATTATCGGCGCGCAGCCCACGTGAGTACAAGACCGCAATTGCCGGCAGCGTTATAGCGTTCGCGACAAGATGAGCGATGCTCGCACCGACTATCCCTAGGTTCGGGATAGTGATGGCCAACGTCGCATAAAATGCGGCCGCAGACGCTGCAACGATCCCGAGAACCTTCATCTGCAGGCCCATATTCGCCAGTGCGGGTCTCAGCGCGCTCCCGCATAGCAGGATCAGAGTTGCGATCGAGTGGACGATCAGCGGAAGGGTCGCGCCCAGATATTGCGGTCCCGCTATCAGCAAGATGAGCGGCTTGGCAAAAACGACGAGCCCGAGCGAGCAGGCCACCGCCCCGGCCAGCGTCATGACTTCGATCTGCATGACAAGTTTCTTGAACTTTTCGACCTCGCCCCTGGCCCATAAACGGGCGAGGTGCGGAAAGGACACCTGTTGCAAGGTACCACCGGCTTTGGTGAGCGCGTAACCCAGCTTTCGCGCAATCTGGTAAATCCCGGCCGGAGCGGGCCCCATAAACGCGCCAACCGCCAGAACGTCGACCTCCTGCGTGCTTTTACGCAACAGGATTGTGGCGTTCGAGGAGAGGATCATGGGCCATATGCCGGGGTTCTCCCGTGCCACCGATCGCAAGGGCTGGCGAAGGAAGCCGGTGAAATCGTTAGCGCGCAGCGTGCGGTAGGAAATCATCGCCAGCACAAGGCGTTGGCCGACCTGAACGACGATAAGGATCAGCAGATATGTCATGAGCGGCGCGTCCATCGCCGCGGCGGCGGCGATAAAGATCAGGCGGAAAACGGCGGCGACCGGATCGAGCCAGGCGATGGTCGCGAACTTGTCGAAGATCCGCAGGATACCGAGCGGGGTCGAACCGACGCCGAAGACCAGCGCGATGGAATAGAGGCGCGCCATCATCACCGCTTCGTCTGTCCAGCCGAAAAGCTGGCCAGCGAGGCCGGCAAAGCCGATGCAGATGACGGCTGCGACGAGCGATCCGCCGAAGTCGAGCACGGTTCCGAACTTGACGAGCCGCAGGAAGCGCGGCGTGTCGCCGCCCTCCAGCGCAATTGCACCGTAGCGGATGAACGATTGCCAGCTTTCGAGCTTTATGAGCTGGTTGATGAGTTTGCCGTAGGATTCGATGAGCACGATGAGCCCGAGACCCGTCGGACCCAGGGCGCGCGCGAGAATCCCCATCGTGACCACGCCGATCAGCAACGCGGCGGCGTTCCCAGAGACCAGCTGGCTGACATTTTTAAGAACTTTGGGGAGAAACTGGTCGCCGGCGATCCGCTTCAGTTGGCGATCGATCATACCCCTGGATCGTGAAATAACGATGGAAAGCACCCCTGAAATTGGCTTTGGCCGCGTCGGAGCGACGCCCAAAATGGCGACCATAAGCTATTCGAAACGCGGCCAGACCGCCTCTGCTACTATGTTCGATGCGTTATACCTCTAAAGTGGTAATACCATGCATCCACGCGATACAGCAGATTGATCAGCGCGGCGTCCCCCGAACTGATGTAGGATCGACACCGGGTCGCGTTCCCGTGCCCTTGCAGCCGTTGCAGGAGGATTGGGACTGAAAGGGCCGATTTAGATTTCCGGCACCTATAGGGGACGTCATGAGTGCAGTCGTAAAGGGTTTTTCCGACGGGTCGCTGCCGGTGCCGGTATCGCCGCGCGCTGACTATGCCGAGCACAGCTCGCCTGCCGGCCTTCTGTGGATCCTGCGTCGCCGGCTCACGCTGATCATGCTGACAATGGCGATCGTCATCGGGGCGACGGCCCTCGTGTTGATGCTGACCACGCCCGTTTATCGCGCCACCGCGGTGATGCAAATCGACCAGACGACCGTGAACACCGAGCAGAGCGAGGCCGCGCCGACGTCCATCCGCGAAATCGAACAGCAGCTGGATTATGAGGTTCGGGTTCAGATCGAAGCGCTCAAATCGCGCTCGGTAGCCGAGCGGGTCGTCGCGGACTTGCAACTTTATAATGTGCCCGAGTTCAATCCGGAAGGATATAAGCCGCTGGCTCCCAAGGCGGTCGCCACTAACGCACCAGCGGATATGGGTGATGGAAGCGATGAACGCGGTGGCCCCGTTGAAAACGTCACCGCCGTGCCGGCGCCCGACCCGATCGCGGCGGTTCCGCCCGCAGTCATCGAAGACACGATCGATGCGTTGCAGAAAAAGGTCAGCGCCGAGCAAGCCGGAGCGACGAGTTTCATCCGCGTAACCGCCGAATCGAACGACCCGGACATGGCAACGAAGATCGCCAATGCGGTCGTCCAGGCCTATGTCGCGACGCGGACCGAAGACCTGGCCGATAACAACCGCCGTCAGATCGAGGATCTTGGCGCGCGGACGGAAGAATTGAGCGAGCGTTTGAAGACGGCCGAATATAAGGTTGCGAGCTTCAAACGGGACAAGGGCATCGATTCCAGTTTCGCTATCGGCGCAGGCGCGGCGCAGATTCAGGGCGCTGCAGCCGAAGTCGCCTCCGCACGCGGCGCGAGCGCCGAAGCAGCCGCCGTTGCCGCGCGGCAAAGGATGGCGGGCTCCGCGACATCGGGCCTGCTCACCAGTCTGCGCAGCCAGGAATCCGAACTGAAAGCCAAGCTGGCCAATCTTTCGACGCAATATGGTGCGCGTCACCCCGAAGTGATGAGCGTGACTGCCGAGCTTCGAATCGTTCAGAACGCCGTGGCCGCCGAGGCAGCGAGGGCCGCCGCTAATGTCCAGTCGACGAGCGACGGTGCAAGCGCGCGCGCGGGGTATATTTCGTCCGAACTTGGCGGACTGCGTGCGAAGGCGCGGAGTCAGGACTTGGCCAGCCCGGAACTCGCGAGCCTCGAACGCGAAGTGGAGACGTCGAAAAGCCTGTATCTGGGGATGCTCGAGCGGGTGAAAGAGTTGCAGATCCGCGGCGCGAATCCGACGCCCGAAGCACTGCCCGTGTCGGAAGCGATCGTTCCGGTCAGCCCCAGCTACCCCAAGCCTTTTCAATCACTGTCGGTCGCTTTCGTCGCTTCGGTCATCCTTGGCATATTCCTGGCCCTGATCGTCGATTCTTTCGACAATCGGGTGCGTAGCGGCGATCAGATCGAACGGCTGACCTCGCTTCCGACATTCACGATGATTCCGCAGCGAGGCACGATTCCTCAGCAGCTGGATGGTCCCGATGGGTCGATGGCGGCGCCCAAGTCGATTTTTGCCGAAGCGTTCCGAGGCGGCTTTCTGGAAATTCTGTCGCGCACGAGCGGTGAAAATTCCCGCATCATCATGATTGCCTCTGCCTTGCCGGGTGAAGGAAAGACGACCGTTTCCCTGGGCATCGCATTTTCGGCGCTGTCGCAGGGGATGAGCGCCATTGCCCTCGATTTCGATTTCCGGCGCAGGGGAATGACCAAGACGCTGGGCCTGCAGGACAGTCCGGCTGGGCTGGACACCTATCTTATGGGCGCGACCTCGCTCGAGGACTCAATCTGTTATCCCGGCAAGGGCGGCGGAATTGCCAGTATGCCGGTTACCGGGGTTCCCGACGACCCGGCCAGCCTGTTCGAGCCCGAAAAGCTGGCAACGCTGTTCGAGGCGTTGCGATCGCGGTTCGACTTTATCGTGATCGATACACCGCCGATCATGGCATTGCGCGATGCGAAGGTGCTCGCCAAATTTTCGGATGCGTCGGTGATGACGGCGCGGTGGGGTTCAAGCACCCCCGACACGGTTCGTTCGGTCACCAAAATATTGGGCGACGTCCTGATCGGCGTAATCATCACGCGGGTCAATTATACGAAACACGCGCGGTTCGGTTATGGCGATGCGGTGCAACATTATTCCAAATATTCGTCCTATTACAACGATAATGACGATCTGCGCCCCAATCGTGTGAGGCGGTGGCTGTCCAAGTTTCGCGACAAATTGTCTGCCGCTTAACTTGGTGCCCCGATCCGGACGCCTGGTGAGGGGCCGCTTCGCTCACCGACCCCGTCGGTCGCAACGATGATGTTTTGCGCGAAATGGCGAATTTTCGACGAACTGCATGGTTCCTGTGTCAAAGTGATTGACGACTTAGTTGTTTGCTTACCTCTTTAAACTACGGTGACCGCGTTCCTTGCAGCCGACCGGGGTGCAGCGACCGGGGGGGCATAGTCGATGATGGTGCGGGCGTCCTTTATAGCTTTGGCGTGTTCCTTGCTCGCTGCCTGCGGCGGCGATTCGGGTTCTGGCGGCACTCCGCCGGTGGTGGTGACACCGACCCCAAGTCCGACGCCCACGCCCACGCCGACGCCAACACCCACGCCGACGCCAACACCCACTCCGACGCCTACTCCGACACCAACACCTACACCCACTGGCGCGGCGGCGGCGTTCGCAAATCCGGATAATGGAAATATTCCCGATCGCGCGAAGCATCCGATCGCTTTCCCGACCGCTATCGGCTTTGGCCGGAATGCCAGCGTGCGAAGCGCAAACGCCGTCGTGTACAAGATCAATTCGCTGGACGACACGGCGGTGGCTGGCGACGGCAAGATCACCTATCGCGAATGTGCCTTGGCCCTGTCGGTCACGTCGCCTTATAATATTCCCGCAGGTCGGCCACGATACTGCCTGTTCGACGTCGCCGGCGCGATCGTCATGCAGTCACCGGCGCCGATCACGATACCCAAAATCTATATCGCCGGGCAGACATCGCCGGGCGGTATCGAGTTCAGGCTGGGGGCAAACTATAACCCCGTCGATTCCCTGATCGATACCAGAGGCGGCGGCGATCACATGATCCTGCGCTATGTGCGGGCGAGGCTTGGCGAACATCCCACCCGGACGTCGAACAACGGCGATTCGATCCGGCTGAACGACACGAGCCACCAGATCGTCGATCATGTGTCGGCGATGTTCGGAACCGACGAGAGCCTGAACCCGAATTGCCGCGACTGTACGATCCAGTGGTCGATTATCGGTCCCAATATGTGCATCGGCGCGGGCCATACCTCGTCGCTCCATTGCAAGACCTTTTTCATTAACCCCGGCAACAACATAACGATCGCGCATAATATTTCGCAGCACGGTCAGTTTCGCGGCATCAACCTGGGGCTGGGGATCAAGCCGCGGGTTGCCGGCACATATGGTCAGGCGGACTTGTTCAACAATGTCGTCTATCACTTCACCGACGAGACGGGGGTGATTTCGAACCAGAACGGCAGTGCCTATGTAAACTATATCGCGAACGTGGCTTTCCGCGGACCCAACGACAAACCGACGAACAATTTTTTCGCGGCCTTTTTCTCGCGCGATACGGTCGACCCCTATGGCTATAATATCTTCATGTTGGACAATGTGACCCAGCGCACGCGCGTGCAGGGTTTCTTTGGCCAGACGGTCAGCGATCCGCAACGAGCCGCAGCGGGCTTTCCCACGGCAGCCGACGAGACCAATACCTGCGGCGTAAACGCGCTGGGCGTCGCCGATTGTTCGGTGACGGGTTTTGGCGTCATCCAGTCGCTTGTCTATGCGATGGTGGTCGGCATTACGTCGCGGCAGTATGAAGCTTGGCACATCACCGGTCCGGAGCAGGCGATGCGCGACGCACTGGCGTTTGCGGGGGCCGATCTGTGCCGCGACGGGCTGTGCCGCGACAATGTCGATCAGATGTATATCGACGATATACGTTCCTGCGACAGCGCGCCCTATCTGTTCGAAAACGGCTTTCCCTCGGTCGTGTCTGATGCCGGAGGTTATGCCAATATTGTTGCGACGGGCGGCGCGTTAGCCGACGGCGACAATGACGGAATGCCCGACAGCTGGGAAAGCCAGTTCACCAACACCAATCCGAATGTGTGGGACGCCAACAATGACGCCGATGGCGACGGTTATCCCAACATCGAAGAATATCTGAATTTTGTGGCCCGCGATTATGAACGTTACGCGGGTTTTATCGGATCTGGAACGGGCCGCGTGCCGGCTTACAATTGTGGCCGCCCGATGTTCTGATTATTCCAAATCGCCAAGGCAAGATCGACCGCATAGCAAGCCTTATTTCGGCGCGCCCTAGTCCGCGATGCTTGATGCTGGGGGGCCCCAAGCCTTACGTCCGAATACGTCGCGGTAGGTGCTGAAGAAGCAGCCCGATGGGGGTCACCAACGGCGCGCCGCAGCATCGGAATGATGGACCAAGGTCGCCAAAGATCAAACAGCTATAAAGGGTATGCGCCTGCTGGTTATGTCATAGCCGAAAGGATTATCGGGCTATCAGCGAATGCCTATCGCGTCATCCAGACGTCGCGATACCAGGCCACGAAAGCCGGTATTCCGACCGTCATCGGGGTTGTCGGTGCGAAGCCGAGATCGCGGCTGATGTCGTCGATGTCCGCATATGTTTGATAGACGTCGCCATCCTGCATCGGCAGCAGGTTGATCTCGGCCTTGCGACCGCACGCCGTTTCGATCGCGGCGATCAGGTCGGTCAGCTGTTCCGGGCGGTTGTTGCCGATATTGTACAGGCGGTGGGGCGTCGAAAACCCGCCCGGCTTTTCGCGGCCATCGTCGGCCGGCGGGCTGTCCAGCGTCAGGACGACGCCATTCACAATGTCGTCGATAAAAGTGAAATCGCGAAGCATGTCGCCGTGGTTGTACACGTCGATTGGCCGCCCCTGCAGCACCGCATCGGTGAACTTCCACACCGCCATGTCCGGCCGCCCCCACGGGCCGTAAACGGTGAAGAAGCGCAGGCCGGTCTGCGGTATGCGGAACAGATGGGCGTAGGTTTCGCTCAAAAGCTCGTCGGCCCGCTTCGTTGCCGCATAGAGCGAGATCGGCGCGTCGGCCCGGTCGGCGACGCGAAAGGGGGTGTCGGCGCGCATCCCGTAAACCGATGAGGATGACGCGTAGACAAGGTGCGCGATCGATCGGTGGCGCGCGAATTCGAGGATGTTCACATGCCCCGAAATGTTCGAGTGGATATAGGCCGCCGGATTTTCGAGTGAATAGCGCACGCCCGCTTGGGCCCCGAGATGAACGATCCGGTCGATACTCTGGTCGGCAAGCGCGCGCGTCAGAGCGTCGGCGTCGCCGAAATCGACATCCATGAATGTGAACAGTTCGCCGTGGCTTTCGGCGAGGCGTGCGATGCGCGCGCGCTTGAGCTCGATCGAATAATAGGGTGTGAAATTGTCGATCCCGACCACCCGCTCGCCGCGCGCGAGCAAGGCGTTGGCAACGCTCATTCCGATGAAGCCGGCCGCGCCGGTGATGAGTATCGTCAAGCTTCTTTCCCCTCGTGATTGATCGCCTTCGGCGCTCATAGCAATCTGCCGGGAAAATCCAGCGGCAACAACGGGGTTGCACTTAATATCCATGTTTCATGCGCGCCGGTTGTCCGGCGCCCCTTATCAGCGGTGGCGGCCACCGCGACTGGTTGGGGGGCATGCTCCTGCCTTTGCGGCTTTTCGAACTCTACCCTTGTCTTGTGCAATTCCGGACGGAAACCGGAGTTAGTACGCCAAAGTTTCGGGACATTCGTCCACTATCTGATAGGCCACTGCGATCTTCAACAGCGGAGGATCCTTGGCATGGCGGAAGGCGAGGTTGCAAAGCAACCACCCGGTGATCGGAATGAAGCGGGCGTCACCTTGCTCGTGATCGGCGGATATGGTGCGGTGGGGTCGCGCCTTTGCGCCTGTCTGGCCGACGTCGGATTCACGGTGATTCCCGCGGGGCGGCGTCCGGCCGCCGCCATGGCTGTGGCGGCGCGGTGCGGGACGGCCGCGCGCGCGATCGACCTTGGCGTCGCGGCAAGTTGGGACATGGCGTGCGAAGGCGTCGATTGTGTCATCGTCTGCATGGATCAGGAGGATACGGCCTTTGTTCGTTATATCTTCGATCACGGGATAACCTATATCGACATCACCGCGAGCGATGAATTTTTCCGGGAGATCGAGGCGCTTGCGCCCAACCGATCGGCCGCGCTGCTGTCGGTCGGGCTTGCGCCCGGGCTGACGAATATCCTTGCCGCGGCGTGCGCTGCGCAGCTCGACCGCGTCGACCGGATCGATATCGGATTGCTCGCCGGCCTTGGCGACCATCACGGGCGCGCCGGACTCGAATGGATCGCGGACCGTATTTTTGACCCGGCGCGCAACCGGCGGGGGGTGCCGCTGGCGTTCGGTTTCGGGCAAGGGCGTCGAAACGCCTTTGAGGTCAATTTTTCCGACCAGCACAGCCTGCGGCGCACATTGGGCATCGATCAAGTCACGACCCGCCTGGCCTTTGAATCCAGATTGGCGACCCGGCTGCTGTTCGGTTTTGCAAGCCTGTTTGCAGGCTCCGCGCGCGCACGCTCGGCCTTGCTGTATGCAGTGGGCGCGCTGCGCTTCGGCCGCAAGACCTGCAATCTCAGTGTCCATGCAGCGGGGCAGCGGGCGGGGCAACCTGCCGTCGCCAGCGCGCATTTTGCGGGCGAGGTCGAGAGCGAGTTGACTGCGCAGCTGGCGGCGATCCAGATCGCCACCTTTCTGCAGGCGAGCCCGGCGCCCGGCGTCCGGCATAGCCATCAGCTTGTCCGTCCAGACGACGTCTTCGCTGCGATACGCCAGCGGCGCGTCGGCGCGCTGACGGCGACGTTTTGAGGCGGACCGTTGCCGGCACACGCGGCCTGCTCAGGTCCGCAGCGCCACGAACTGAATGGCGCCGTCGTCGCTGATCCCCTTTGCCCAGGCTGCTTCCAGAATGTCCGCGATCTCCGGTTCGAAATCGGCGCGATCGTCGGCCAGTCGGGCAAGGTGCGCCGCCGCGTCGGCTTCGACATCGGCGCAGGGCATGTGGTGGAGGATCAATCGGTGGGTCGCTTCGATCGAAAAGCCACCGTTTTCCAGAAAGGGCCCGCAAAGGTCGCCGAGCGAGGGGCAGGGATTGTGAACCAGGCCGAGCCGGACGTCGATCTTCTTGCACCACAGGTCGAAATCGCGCGCGACGACCTGCGACGCGATCGAGAGGTCGTACCACGGATCGAGGATGACGACCGCCTTGGCCGCCACGCGCGCCGCTTCGGCAAGCGCCGTGCCGAGATCGGCGACATGATGCGCGCTATATTCCATCACGACGACATCGATCGAACGATCGGGAAAGGGCAACGCCTCGGCCCGCCCTGTAACCGCTTCGATCCCGTGTTCGGCGAGGCGCGCGTGGAAAGCATCGTCTACATCGAGTCCGATGCAGCGCTCACACCCCGCCTCCGTCATATGCGCCAGAAGCGTGCCTTCGCCGCATCCGACATCAACGAGCGAGCGTGGCGCGAGATCCCGCAGCCGCGCGCGCAATTCGGATTTGTAGAAACCGTGCGGCCTCGTCCGGACGGGGGAGGGGGCGGACATGTCGGGGCGCACGGCGCCAAGTGGCTGCATATCGTTTCTCCTTATTGCATAATCGTTGCGACGCGCCGGCGAGCCATCGACGCGACGCCAACCGCCGTTCTGGGCTCCGTGTCGTGCCGGCCATTCGCGCGCCGCGCGCTCGCACGTCTAAAAAGTCTGATCTTCCTTCGATGCGAGGTAGTGGGCAAGCGGCCGCCGCGCGCCGAGCAACAGGCTGATTCCGGCGATGGTCGCGGCGATCGAAAGCGCCGATAATGACGGGGCGAGGCCGCCGAGCCGGGGCGCGAACAACGCCACCGACGGCGGTCCTAAAACGCCCCCCAGCAACGTCATCGCCATCAGGAGGATCGCGACCAACGTGCCTTTGTGCGCTTGCGGCGCGATGACCTGCAGCGCCACGAGCAATCCTGTCGAGGCCCCGAACAATCCGAACGAAGCGAGCGCATAACAAAGCGTGTAGAGCCCCGCCGTCGGCATCAGCGGGCCGAGCGCCGCGGCGGCGCCGCCGACGGTCGCAGCGGCGATGGCGACGATCGCGATCGCGTCCCGGCGGCCGCGCGCCTGCCACATCGCAGCAAGCGCAGGGGCGATCAGCGTGCCGAGCACCGCGCCGACGAGGCCCGCCATCCCGAAAATCGCCCCCGCCTGCTGAATGGGCAGCCCATAGCTGCGCCGCGCAATCTCTGGTCCCCAAGCCGCATAGCCATAGGTGACCGCTTGCAATATCCCGGCGCCGCAAAACAGCGTCGCATACATCAGGCGATGCTGGGCGAGGTGGTCGATGACATTTGCTCGCGCATGGGGGTTCGCTGGCACCGCCGTGCGGTCCGGTTCACGGGCGATTGCCGCGAACAGCAGCCCGCCGAGAACCGCGGGCACGCCGACGACGAAGAAGACCGCGCGCCAGGTCTCCAACTCGCCGAACGCCGCGAGTGCGCCGCGTTCGACGAGGTCGATCGCGAGTGCGCCAACCAGATATGCCCCCGCTGCGCCTGCGATGCCGACGGCGCTGTAAAAGCTCGCCGCGCGAACGCGGCGCACCGGAGAGAACATGTCGCCGATCAGCGAATAAGCGGCGGGCGTCAGCGCGGCCTCGCCGATCGCGAGACCGATCCGCAGCACGACCAGAAGCCAGAATGCATGGGCGAGACCCGACGCGATCGTGCACAGGGCCCACAGAAGCACTCCGACGACGACAAGTCGACGGCGGTTGCCCCGGTCGGCGATGAGCGCGCACGGCAGGCCGAGCGCGGCGTAGAAAATCGCGAAGGCCGGGCCGAAGAGCAGCCCGATTTCGACTTCGGAAACGGCAAATTCGGCCATCAGCGGCGATACCACCAGCGCAAGGATCGCACGGTCGACGAACGACATGAAATAGAGGAAACTGAGGATCGCAACGACGCCCCATGCGTGCCGCGTTCCGCCGCTTCCCATCGCTTCGGCCTTGGTCATCGTCATCGCCGCGCCGTTCTCCGTTCCGTCGTCCCACCGGTGCAGCGGGTCCATCGACCCGACCCTATGACGCGTTTCGGTCCGTCAGGGGAATATCGAAGCCATATGGGAGCAATCGCGAAACAGCATAGCTCGCCGACTATGCGCCATCGTCGGCAGCGGACACGATTTCGTGCAGCATTTGCCCGATCGTCCGCTCGGCGGCCGAAGGCGCATGATCGCGCGAATGCGCGACGACCCATTCGTAGCGAATGCCCGGGATCGGCCGGACGTCGAGATCGCCGGCCTCGACATGCTTCGACACCATTCCGCGCGGAAGAATCGAGTAATAACGGCCCGTCAGCAAGATTTCGAGCAGCAGCGCGCTATCGCTGATTTCGGGAATGCGCGCGAAATTGAACGCGGTGCGCGAACCCGTGCGGCGCAGAAGTTGTCGCAACTGCTCGCGCGTCGAAACTGCAAGCGGAAGCTCGGCAATATCGTCGATCGCGACGGACGTGCCCGCAGGCAGCGGCAGGGGAGGGCGGCCCACCAGGACGATGTCGTCGAACATGAGCGTCTGGGTGACCAGCACCGTTTCGGGCTCGAGCAGGCCATAAACGGCAAGATCGATCTTTCCCGCAAGCAGCCATTCGCGCAATTCCTGGCTAAGACCGGTCACGAAGGTGATTTCGACGTCCGGATAAAGCTCGTTGAATTTCTGGACCAGCGGGATCGCCAGCGTTTCGCGCATGATCGCCGGGATGCCGAACGATACCTTGCCGTGCGGCGTCTCGGCGAGGGCAAGCAGCTCGCTTTTGATTTCCTGAAACTGGCGCAGCAGCCCCGTTGCGCGATCGACCATCAGTTCGCCCGCGGGCGTCAGGCGGACGCCCCGCGCCGTTCGTTCGAAAAGCGCGACGCCCAGTTCGGCTTCGAGATGTCCCATTTGCCGGCTGAGCGCGGACTGAGCAACGTGCAGCATCTCCGACGCTCGCGTAAATCCACCGCACTCCGCGATCTGAACAAAATATCTTAGCTGCCGAAGATCCATGCGCCGCCGTTCCGACTTGCCCTTGAACAGCCCCGATACCGCACAATGGACGGCAGCGGCAATGCGCAACTCGCCTTGGCAGGGCGGGGGGTCACGCCGCGGCTATGACCGTTCGCTGGATTCCCAGGCCCTCGATTTCTACTTCGCAAATATCTCCGGCTCTCAGCCAGCGCGGCGGTTTGCGTGCGGCGCCGACTCCCGCAGGCGTCCCCGTGGCGATGACGTCGCCGGGGTCGAGCGTCATCGTTTCGGAGAGGCTGGCGATGGTCGCGGCGACATCGAAAATCATGTCGCGCGTATTGCCGTCCTGCAGCGTCTCGCCATTGATCCGCGTCTGGATCCGCAAGCCCGCGCCGCCCGCGGGAAGTTCGTCGGGAGTGACGATTTCGGGGCCGAGAATTCCCGTGCCGTCGAAATTCTTGCCAATGGTCCACTGCGGACCGCGCCACTGATAGTCACGAACGGTAATGTCGTTGAACAGCGCATAGCCGGCGACGTGCGAAAGCGCGTCGCTTTCGGCGATGTCTTTGCCGCCGCGGCCGATCACGACGGCCAGCTCGGCTTCATAGTCGAGTTGTTCGGAAAGGCGCGGGACCGTCACCTTCTGGCCGGCGGCAGCGAGCGACCGGGTGGTTCGAAGAAAGACCACCGGATGTTCGGGGATGGGCAGATTACCCTCCCTGGCATGATCGACATAGTTGAGGCCGAGGCAGATGATCTTGCCGGGTTCGGCGACCGCGGGCAGCAGGTCGAGCTCGGCAAGGGCGCGCGCAGACGTGACGTCCGCATCATCGGCCTTTCTCGCAAGCGCGCCCAGCGCCTCGCCGCCGTCGGCCAGCAGCGCGATCAGCGAGCGATCTCCGGCGCCAAGATCGTCAAGATCGTACACGCGCTCGCCGATCCGCACACCCGATCGGGACCGTCCGTCGATTCGATAGCTCACCAGCCGCATTTTGCCTCTCCTCCTCCACAAATGTCTGATGCCTAAAATTTCGATTTTTTTTATTATGTCAATTAACATTCGATTTTTATCTGATATGGCAATCAATATCGAAATAGGAGCAGCCATGACCGATCAGGACAGAGAGCGCGCGGCATCGCTCGCGACGACGCAAGCAAGCACGGTGTTTCACCGGCTTCGCAGCGACATTCTCTGCTGCGTGTGGTCGCCCGGACAGCGGCTCCGCCTCGATCAATTGCGCACGGCTTATGGCGCAGGGGGGAGCCCGATCCGCGAGGCTCTCAACCGGCTCGTCGCCGAGGGGTTGGTGGTGCAGATCGACCAGCGCGGCTTTCGTGTAGCGCCCGTGACCCGGTCGGAACTTTCGGATCTGACGCGCGCCCGCGCTTGGCTCGGCGAGCGCGCGCTTAGCGAATCGCTGCGCAATGGTGACGCGGCATGGGAAGAGCGCGTCCTGCTGACCTATCATCGCTGGGAGCGCGGGGTGCGCGAGGCGCAGTCGCCCGCTTATATGCATAACGGCGAGTTGCACGCGCTGCACAAGGCGTTTCACGCCGCAATGCTTTCGGCGTGCGGGTCCGACTGGTTCCTCCGCTATTGGGACAATAGTTTCGAGGCCGCGCGGCGCTATCAGGTGTTGTCGTTGAAGTTCGACGATCACGGCGAACGCGATCCGATCGGTGAACACCGGGCGCTGCGCGATGCCGTACTGGCGCGCGACGAGGAGCGCGCGCTGCAACTGCATCACGACCATGTCGTGCTGACCGCGACGATGCTGGAAGCGTCGCAGGGCGACGACGAACTGTTCGCCGTTCCGCCGCGGTTGTCGATTTCTTCCTGACCGGTCGGGGGCGCCCGCCGGGCGGGCAAGGCCAAAATTTTCTTTAAGGACTCGGAAATGACCAAAGAGGGTGAGTTTCTCTGGCGCGGCAGCGACGCCTTCATCGACGAGTCGAATGTCGTTGCCTTCATGCGCTGGCTGGAGCGCGAGGAGGGGCTGGCGTTCGGCGATTATGAAGCGTTGCGCGCGTGGTCGGTCGCCGAGCCGGAGCGGTTCTGGTCCGCGGTCTGGTCCTATTTCGATATACTAAGCGATACGCCTTATGTTCGGGCAATTTCGGGCAGCGAAATGCCGGGAACGCGCTGGTTCGAAGGCAGCTTGGTCAACTATGCCGAGCATGTTCTTCGCCACGAGGCAGTGGATCCCGACGCGGTCGTGCTCCATGCCGCGTCGGAAGTGCGCGCGAACGAAACGGTCAGTTGGCGCGAATTAGGAGCCAAGGTTCGCGCCCTCGCGACGAAGCTGCGCGAACGCGGGATCGGGCGCGGCGACCGCGTCGTATCCTATATGCCCAATATCCCCGAAACGGTTATCGCTATGCTCGCGACGACCGCCATCGGGGCGATCTGGTCGTCGGCCGCACCCGAATTCGGCGTCGGGACGGTACTCGACCGCTTCACCCAGATCGAGCCCAAGCTGCTCTTCGCCGCCGACGGCTATCGCTTCGCCGGCAAAAAATTCGATCGACGGGCGCAGGTGGACGAGATCGTTCGCGGGGTTCCGTCGATCAAAACCGTCGTCTGGCTTGACTATATGGCCTACGGACCCTTGCCCGACCTGGCGCCCGCCGAGGTTGTGGCATGGGGCGCGATGACCAACACATCGGTCGCCGACGCGGCGTTTCGCTTCGAGCGCGTTCCGCACGACCATCCCTTGTGGATTCTCTTTTCCTCGGGGACCACCGGCCTGCCCAAGCCGATCGTCCACAGCCACGTCGGCATCGTCGTTGAACATTATAAAATGGCGGCATTCCACCTGAACCTCAAACCCGGCTCGGTCATGTTCTTCTATTCCACCACGGGCTGGATGATGTGGAATTCGCTGATGCTGAGCCTGTTGATGGGCGGCGCGGCGGTGCTTTACGACGGCAGCCCGGTTCACCCCGGAGCTGACCTGCTCTGGAAGCTCGCCGCCGACACGCGCACAACGCTTTTCGGGGCAAGCCCGGCCTTCATCGAATTGATGCGCAAGGACGGCATCGCTCCGCGCGGGGCGTTCGACCTCGACGCGCTCGAGGCAGTCCTATTGTCGGGCGCGCCGTCGACCCCCGAAACCTTCCGCTGGTTCTACGATCATGTGAAGGACGATCTGTGGGTGACGTCGCAGTCGGGAGGCACGGAGTTTTGCAGCGGCGTCGTCGTCGCCGCGCCCAATGTCCCGGTGTACGCCGGTGAGATTCAGGCGCGCGCGCTGGGGGTCGATGTGCGCGTGTATGATGATGAAGGGCGCGAGATCGTCGATCAGGTGGGCGAGATGGTGATCGTTCAGCCGATGCCGTCGATGCCATTGTTCCTGTGGGGAGACCGCGGCCATGCCCGCTATCGCGAATCCTATTTCGATCTTTACCCCGGCAAATGGCGCCATGGCGATTTCATGAAAGTGAACGGGCGCGGCGGTTGTTACGTCTACGGCCGATCCGACTCGACGCTCAACCGGTTCGGCGTGCGCATCGGCTCCTCCGAAATATATCGCACGATGGAAGGTATCGACGCAGTCCTCGACAGTCTTGTCGTCTGCATCGAACGCCCCGATGGCGGCTATTATATGCCGCTGTTTGTCCGCCTGCGCGACGAGCGGGCCGATCACGCCGCCGTTGCCGCGACGATCGGATCGCGTCTTCGGACCGAGCGAAGCCCCCGGCATGTGCCCGACGAGATTTTGTTCGTTCCAGCCATTCCCTACACGATGTCGGGGAAGAAGATGGAAGTGCCGGTGCGCAAGCTTCTCATGGGGTGGGCGCCCGAGCGTTCGTTCAGCCGCGATGCGATGCAGGATCCGTCAGCGATCGACTGGTATCTCGATTTCGCCGCCGACTATGCCGAACGCGATGCGTCGCACCTTCGCGCCGACGCCTGACCGCCGCGCACCGATACAGCTCCATCACAAGAGGATCACGGCCATGACTCCCGACTTCGTGCGGACCCCCGATGCGAATTTTGCCGATCTCCCCGGCTTTCCCTTCCTTCCGCATTATCTCGATTGGAAGGGGCTGCGCATCCACTATCTCGACGAGGGGCCGGCCGACGGCCCCGTCGCTCTGCTGATGCATGGCGAGCCGACCTGGAGCTATTTGTACCGCAAGATCATCCCCCGGCTGACCGCCGCAGGGTTTCGCTGCATCGCCCCCGACTATGTCGGCTTCGGGCGCAGCGACAAGGTGATCGACGATAGCTGGTACGTCATCGAGCGCCATTGCGAGAGTATGCGCCATCTGATCGACGCGCTCGATCTCAGCGACATCATGCTGATAGTTCAGGACTGGGGCGGCCCCATCGGCCTGCGGCAGGCGGTCGATCAGCCCGATCGGTTCGCACGCCTCGTGATCCTCAACACATGGCTTCACCATGATGACTATGCCTATTCCCCCGCGACGCAGGCGTGGCGCGAGATTTCAACCAATCCGCTCTGGCTCCTTTGGGTGAAGGGCCAGTTTCCGGCGGGTCCGATGATGGACATGGCGGTTGGCAAGCCGATGGACTTTGCGGCGCTGGCGTCGGGCGCGGCCGGCGCGCGCTTCAGCGATGCGGTTTCACCGATCGAGCGCGCCTATGAAGCGCCGTTCACCGACGGCGGCATAAGCCGGGCGGGTCCGCGACGCTTTCCTTGGCTCCTGCCGTTCGCGCAGCCCGACGAAGGCAATGCCCGGGACCAAGCACGCTGTTTCGAAGCGTTGAAACAGTGGAATAAGCCCGCGCATTTCATTTTCGGCGCGGACGATGGCGCTTTCACGCCCGCGTGGGGGCGGCGCTGGGCATCTTTGGTCCCGCAAGCGACCTTCGACGAAATCGCCGGCGCCGGCCATTTCGTGCAGGAAGATGCGCCCGATAAGCTGGTCGGAATCCTCCTGTCGCGCATCGCAGCGTAACCGCGACCCTTTCCCGCACCCCTCGCCCCGACATTATCGCCCGGCCACCTGCCGGGGGAGAGCCGTTCGTGCGCCCAAGGGGGCGGTATTTTTTCGCCGGATGCCGCTTTGGCATGGGCGCCATATGCAGATAGCATTTGTTATCGCGTAGCCGTTTGGCCGATAGTCCCGACAGGAAAAAATAAGGAATTCCGCCGCTCGCACGCGCGGCAGAAAGCCAGGACAGACGGCGCACGACCGTCGCGACGAGAGAGGTTTGCTGAGAGGCATGCTGGATTATGAACGATATGACGCGCTCGGTCTGGCCGAGCTTGTCCGGCGGGGCGACGTCAGCGCGCTGGAAGTCGTCGATGCCGCGATCGAGCGGATCGATCGGCTCAATCCCCTTTACAATGCCGTCGTCACGCACCTCCGGGAGCCTGCCCGCCGCGCGGCCATCCGGACGGGCGGCGGGCCCTTTTGGGGTGTTCCGATGCTGCTCAAGGATCTGCTCGGTGACATCGAGGGCGTGGAAACGCGCAGCGGTTCGCGCTTCAAGGCGGGGTTTCCGGCGCGCCGCGACCATACGCTGGTCCAGCGCTATCGCGACGCGGGTTTCCTCTTCCTGGGCAAGACCAATGTGCCCGAACTGGGGATGCTGCCAAGCACCGAAGGCAGCTATTACGGCGCGGCGCGCAATCCCTGGAACCCCGATTATTCGACCGGCGGGTCGAGCGGGGGCAGCGCGGCGGCGGTCGCGCTCGGTATGGTTCCCGTCGCGCATGGCGGCGATGCCGGAGGATCAATCCGCATGCCGGCTTCGTGCTGCGGCGTTATCGGGCTGAAGCCGACGCGCGGCCGAAACCCTTGCGGACCCGACCTGAACCAGCGCATGGCCGGGTTTCTCGAAGAACATGTCCTGACGCGAAGCGTCCGCGACTGCGCCGCGGTGCTCGACGTGACGCACGGACCCGAAATCGGGGACGGCCATGTCGCTCCGGCAGTCGATGGAAGCTTCCTCGATCAGGTCGGGCGCGACCCAGGCCGGTTGCGTATCGCAGTAACCAGCGCGAATCTGGCGGGTGAACCGGCACACGCCGATTGCCAGGACGCGGTCGACGCCGCGGCGCGCGAACTCGATCGGCTGGGGCATGTGGTCGAGCCGGCATCGCTGCCGCTCGATATGCGCCTGATCGAAAAGGCGATGGTCATCGGCGCCGCTTTCGTCGCGCATGAACTCGACGAGCATGGCCGTTTGACCGGCAAGCGACCGACACCCGACCTGATCGGTCCCGGCGTCTGGGCGCTCTATGAAGCCGGAAGGAAAGTTTCGGCGGGCGACTATATCGAAGCGATCGAGGCGGTGCAGGTGATGGTGCGGCAGATGGGCCGGTTTATGGAACGCTACGACATCTGGATGACTCCGACGGTGAACCGCCCGCCGCTGCGGCTCGGCATCCTCGAAGCATTAGGCGGCCAAGATGCCGATCAGCAGGCGATCGTCCGCGATTTCATCTCGCACGTCATCGTTGCGAACGCGACCGGACAGCCGTCGATGTCGCTGCCGCTGCATTGGAACGGTGAAGGCTTGCCGATCGGAGTGGTGATTAACGGACGTTTTGGCGACGAAGCGACGCTTTTTCGGCTCGCAGCACAGCTCGAATCCACAATGCGTTGGAGTGAATTCAGAATTCCGGTGGTGGCGCCGCGACGGGCAGATCCGGTCGCGACGTAAGGCCCGCATTCCGGGCCGCGAGAGTCCGGAACGAGGCTGGCGCAATCATATATATGGGAGGGGAAAAACCATGAATCGAATTTTCAGGACCGCGCTTTTCGGTGCCTGCTCGGCGATCGGGCTGAGCGTAACGCCATTGGCGGCGGCGCAGGAGGCGGGCGATCAGGCCGGTGACCCGCGCGACGCAGAGATCATCGTCACCGCACAAAAGCGCGAGCAGAATCTTCAGGACGTCCCGATTTCGATCACGGCAGTCAGCGGCGCGCAGCTCGAAGCGCGCGGCGTGTCGAGCAGTCAGGACCTGACACAGATGGCGCCGGGCCTGACCATCGGGACCACGGGCGGCAATTCGGCGACCTTTGCCTATATCCGCGGCGGCGGGACCAATCTTATCGACATCTCCGCGGATCCGAGCGTCGCGACGTTCATCGACGAGGTCTATGTGCCGGGCACGAGCGGTATGCAGTTCGGCCTGCTGGACATCGAGCGCATCGAAGTGCTGAAGGGGCCGCAGGGCACGCTTTTCGGCCGCAACGCCGCGGCGGGCGCGATCAGCATCGTGACGCGGCGCCCGTCGGACCAGTTCGCCGGCAGCTTCGATCTGGAGGTTGGCAATTACGGCGCGGTCAAGGGACGCGGGTCGATCACCGGCCCGCTGACCGACGACGGCAAGCTTCGGTTCCGCCTGTCGCAAATGTACCGGCACCGCAACCCGGTCACCGATAATCTCGCCGGCAAGGATCCCGGGCGGGTCGATACGTTCGGCACGCGCGGACAGGTCCAGTATAAGGGCGACACATTTGATGCGCTGCTCACCGTCGGCTATTTCAACCAGGATAACGGCCCCGCCGACGTCTTTACCTTTACCGACGGTTTCGTGGGCGCACTGATCGACAATCCCGCGCCGCTGGCGGATCATCCGAACAAATTTTTCCGCGTCTGGCGCAATCGGCCGGACGGTTACGAAAAGCAGGATGTATTCGATGCCAATTTGCGCCTGGAGTTCGAAACCGGCCTCGGCACGCTGACCTCGATCACGGCCTATCGCGACAGCAAATATGACGGCACCGACGACCGCGACGGAACCTTTGCCGACGCCATGGTGTCGCGCTTCATCGAGAAGCACGAAACCTTCACTCAGGAGCTGCGGATCGCAGGCGACGCCGGTGCACTGCAATGGATCGGCGGCGTTTATTATTACCACGACAAGGGGTATAATAATCAGTCCTATTTCATCTATCCCGACATGGCGCTGTATCCGCCAAGCAACGGCCAGCCGGTGTCCGACCAGCATTGGCTCACTACCGATAGCTATGCGGTGTTCGGACAGCTGAGTTACGATATCACCGACCGGTTGAGCCTGACCGCCGGCGCGCGATACAGCTATGACAAGAAGCAGTCGGAGCGTGACATCGACGTCGATGCCATCAGTCCGTTTTTCCTCTTTCCTACGGGCTCCTATGTGGCGAGCGCCAAGGAAAATTGGGAATCGTTCAATCCGGTCGTGTCGCTGCAATATGAAATCGATCCCGACGTCATGCTCTATGGATCGGTGCGCAGTGGATACAAGAGCGGGGGTTTCCAGACACTGCTGCCGTCGACACGGGCGCTCGCCGAGCGGCCTTATGATCCGGAAAAAGTCCTGTCCTATGAGGTTGGCGTGCGCAGCGAACTGTTCGACCGCCGGCTACGGCTGAACCTGTCGGCATTTTATGTGAAGACCAAGGATCAGCAGGTCTCGATCTTTGAAGCCGGGGCGCTGTCGGTGCAAAATGCGGCGCGTAGCACGGCGAAGGGCCTCGATATCGAACTGCGCGGGCGGATCACCGACCGGCTGACGCTCAATTGGGCGGCGACGGTGCAAAAGGCGCGTTTCGGGGACTATCGCTATGTGTCGCCGCTCGAAGGGCCGATCGACAACACCGGCAATCGTCAGTTGCGATCGCCTGATTTCTCTTCATCGGTCGGCCTTGACTATCGCGTGCCGATGGCACGCGGCGAGCTGACGCTGCACGGCGATTATTTCTTCCAGACGCGCATCTATTTCAACGACGCGAACTACAAGGTCCAGCCGTCGACCTATCAGGACGATTACGGCATTTTCAACGCCCGCCTCGATTATGAGACGGCGAACGGGCGTTGGGCCTTTGGACTTTGGGGCCGCAACCTCGCGGGCAAGAATTATTGTGCGAACATCATTGTGTGGGCGACCCCGGCCCCCGGCACCGGGACATGCACGCCGGGCGACCCGCGAACCTATGGCGCGTCGGTTCGGTATAAATTCTAGCGACGAGGGCGGTGCGCATCCCACTTGGCGAAGCATATCATGTACGACGTCATCATCGTGGGAGCCGGGTCCGCCGGATGCATTCTGGCGGACCGGCTGAGCCAGGATGGCGCCCGCAGGATATTGCTGCTGGAAGCAGGGCCGGACACCCGCCATCCCTGGCTCCGAATTCCGGGCGGCTTTGCCAAGCTTTTCGGGCCCGGCCGGTTCAACTGGGGATATATGACGGAGCCCGAGCCCGGCCTGGACAATCGGCGGGTCTATTGGCCGCGCGGGCGCGTCGTCGGGGGCTCGAGCGCGATCAACGCGATGGTGTATGCAAGAGGGCATGCACGCGACTATGATCGCTGGCTCGAGCTCGGGAACAGCGGCTGGGGATGGGACGACCTCCAGCCGCTGTTCCATCGCTTCGAGCGACCCGAAAACGGCCCGCATGAAGCTGGACTTGCCATCACCGATCCCGCGCTGCGTCATCCGTCGTCGGACGCCTTCATCCGCGCGGCCCGTGAAAACGGTGCCTATGCCGCTTTCGACCCGCTCGGCGAGCGCATGGAGGGGGCGGGCTTCCTGAAATTCACGATCCGCCGTGGCGCTCGTGTCTCCTCCGCCGATGCGTTTCTTGCGGATGCGCGCACGCGCCGCAACCTCGATATTCGCCCGAACTGTGCCGTTGCGAAGCTGCTGTTCGAAGGACGCCGGATCGCGGGGGTCGTGTGCCGGTCCGGCGAAACGATAAGCGCACCGCAGGTCATCGTCGCCGCGGGCGCTGTCAATTCGCCGCAATTGCTGATGCTTTCGGGGATCGGCCCCGCCGCACATCTCCGCTCGCTCGGCATTCCCGTTCTGCACGATCTTCCGGGGGTGGGACGCAATCTGCACGATCATTTCTACGTCGGCACGACCTTCCGGACGGCGGACCATGGATCGATGAACGCGCGGCTGCGCGGCCTTCGCCTGCTTCGCGAAGCGGCGCTGTATTTCGCGCGGCGGGGCGGCATCCTGGCGCTCGGCGCGTCGCAGGCGAGCGCCTTCATCCGGTCCTCAGATGCCGAAGAACTGCCCGATCTGCAGGTCAATTTCATGCCGCTCAGCTATTCCGTCGGTGCTGGCGGTGACGTTGCGGTCGATCGCCAGCCCGGGATGACGATCTCGCTGGCACACCTGCAACCCTGGTCGCGCGGCGCCTTGCGGCTAGCCTCCGCCGATCCCCGCGACCCGCCGCGCATGACCGCGGCGTACCTCGCCGCCGCGGAGGACCGGCGGGCGATCGTCGACGGGCTGCGCTGGATTGGTCGACTTGCCGCCCACCCGGCGCTGAAGGCCGTCGGTGCCCGCCTCGTCGCTCCTGAATCGCTCGCGGGATCCGAGGATGATCTGCTTGGCTATGCGCGCGCGGTCGGCGGTTCGCTTTTTCACCCCGTGGGCAGCTGCCGGATGGGCGGTGACGCGATGGCCGTCGTCGATCATCGGCTCCGCGTCCATGGTGTCGAAGGCCTGCGCGTCGCGGATGCGTCGATCATGCCCGTCATCACGTCGGGTAACACCAATGCCCCCGCGATAATGATCGGTGCGAAGGCGGCGGAGATGTTCGTCGGCGACGAGCGATGAACGTTCGCGTCGCGTTCGCCGGAAACGAGATGGCTGCAATATCCAATCGATATTTGTCGCAGCCAAGCCCCCGAAGCTATTCGATTTTCGCGGCGAAATCGGTCGCTTTCGCCGCAACCGAACGCGGCGTCCGAACCAGCCGGACGCCGCGGGCGGCAAAAAACAGAATGGAAGGAAGCTTATGCCGCAGGCATTTCAGACGCTGATCGACGGTGCCCTCCGGGACTGCGACCGGACGCTCCCGGTTATCAATCCGGCGACGCTCGAACCGCTGGGCGAGGCGCCGCTGGCCGCGCTGGCGGATATCGATCGCGCGATCGCCGGCGCCCGCCGGGCGTTCGGGGAGTGGGCTCGCGCCGACATCGATCGCCGCCGCGCGCTGCTCGCCGCGATCGCCGACGCCGTCGAGGCGGACGCCGATACGCTGGCGCGCCTGCTGACGCAGGAACAGGGAAAGCCAATTGCCGAGGCGCAATATGAGGTCGCCGGAACGGCCGGAGTCTTCCGCGCAACGGCAATGCTCGATCTGCCGCTGGAAGTGCTGCGCGACACGCCGCAGGAACGGATCGTGCGCGAACGTTCGCCGCTTGGCGTCGTCGCAGCGATTGTGCCGTGGAATTTCCCGCTGATGCTGATGGCGCTGAAGGTCGCGCCGGCGCTCCTGGTGGGCAACAGCGTGGTAGTAAAGCCCGCTCCCACCACGCCGCTGACGACGCTGCGTTTCGGCGAGCTCTGCGCGTCGCTCGTTCCCGCCGGCTTGCTCAACATTCTCGTTGGCGGCAACGATCTGGGCGCGGCCCTGACCGGGCACCCCGACATCGCGCGCATTTCCTTTACCGGTTCGACCGCAACGGGCCGCAAGGTCATGGCAAGCGCGGCAGCGAACCTGACGCGCCTGGGGCTCGAGCTTGGCGGAAACGACGCTGCGATCGTGCTGGGCGATGCGCAGATCGACCGCGTAGCGCCCACATTGGTTCACGCAGCGATGATGAACGCCGGGCAGGTCTGCCTCGGCGTCAAGCGCATCTATGTTCATTCGTCGCTGTACGGAGATTTTTGCAATGCCGCCGCGGCCGTCGCCGACGCGCTGGTCATTGGCGACGGCCTCGACCCCGCGACGCACATCGGGCCGGTTCAGAACGCCACGCAATGGGAAAAGGCGCAGCATTATCGGGCAATCGCCGCCACGGACGGCCGTCTTCGGTCGGGCGGCAAGCCGGTGGATCGGCCAGGCTATTTCATCCGTCCAACCATCGTGTCGGACATCGGCGACGACAGCGCGCTCGTCCAGGAGGAGCAGTTCTGCCCGATCGTCCCGGTACTGCCATATTCGAATGCCGACGATCTGGTAGCGCGCGTCAACGCCGGGCCCTATGGCCTCGGAGGCTCGATCTGGACAAGCGATCCGCCTGCCGCCTTCGACCTTGCGCGCCGGATCGATGTCGGCACGATGTGGGTAAACAAATTCATGGACCTGCCGCCCGACATCGCGGTGTCCGGCGCAAAGGCGTCGGGGGTCGGGATGACGCTGGGCCAGGAGGGCCTCGCCGAGTTCACCCAGGCCCGGGTCATCAACATGGCGCTCGGCGCGTGACCGCGGTCTCGCTCTTGGCGCGCCCCGACAACGCCGCCGCCGATATGCTTGGTCAGATCGACGCGCTGGCCCGCAAGTGGGATGCCTTGCGCGGCCGGCAAATCGGCCACGCCGGCGGCTGCGGTTGCGGATCGCCGATGGTTCAGATTCCGGTAGCGAACTGCGAACAGGCTATCGTCGCATTTCTGTTCGAACGCTATCGCGGCGAGGAAGGAGGGGGCGCGCTTCTATTCGGCGGCGCAGGGGCCGACGCGGCGCTCGTTGACGTTATCGCCGCCCTGCGCCAGCCCGATGCCCGCGATCTGGCACCCCGCGCGATCGGCGACCTTCGCCGCACCCTGGCCTCGCTCTCCCGGCAGGTTTGCCGGCCCTATTCGCATTCGACTGGAATCCCGAAATGACCGTGAAACAAGCAAACCGGAACCGGCTTGCCGCCGACATCGGAGGCACTTTTACCGACGTCGTCGCCTTTGAGGAAGGAAGCGGGCGGCTTCTGTTCGGCAAGACGTTGAGCACGCCCAGCGAGATGGTGGAAGGGATCGCGACGGGAGTCGAAAAGGCGGAGACGCGCTTCGCCGACGCCAATCTTTTCCTCCACGGCTCGACCGTCGCGATCAACACGCTGCTTGAACGCAAGGGCGCGCGAACGGCGCTTCTGACGACCGAGGGCTTTCGCGACGCCTATGAGATCGGGCGAATCAATCGTCCCGATGCGTATAATCTTTTTTTCCGCAAACATGTGCCGCTGGTGCCGCGGTCGCTTCGCTTCGAAGTGCGCGAGCGGCTGCTCGCCGACGGAAGCGTGCACGTCCCGCTCGACGAACCGGGTGTCGAGGCGATTTGCGACCGGCTGGCCGCGCTGGATATCGATGCCGTCGCGATCGTGCTTCTGCACTGTTACGCCAACCGGACGCATGAACTGCGCGTCAAGCAGATCGTCCAGCAGCGGCTTCCCCACGCGTTCGTTACCGCCTCGCACGAACTGTCGCAGGAATATCGCGAATATGAACGCTCCTCCACCGCGGTCGCCAACGCCTATGTCGGGCCGGTGGTGAGCCATTATCTGCGCGGCATCGACGGGCATTTGCAGGGTGCGGGTTTCGACGGAGCTTTCCTTGTCGTTCAGTCGACGGGCGGACTGTATGAATCCGATCAGGCGCAGCGCGAGTGCGTGCGGATGCTCGAATCGGGACCCGCGGCAGGGCTGATCGGCGCGCAGGCGCTGTGCCGCGAACTCGGCCTTCCCGATGCGATCGCGTTCGACATGGGGGGAACGACCGCGAAGGCGGGCGTGATCTTCGAACATGACGTCCTCACGACAAGTGTCGCGCAGGTCGGCGGCTATAATGAGGGGCTGCCGATCCAGATACCGCTCGTCGATATTTTCGAAGTCGGAACGGGGGGCGGAAGTATCGCCGGGCTCGACGTCGGCGGGGCGTTGAAAGTTGGACCGCAAAGCGCCGGCGCGATGCCCGGACCCGCTTGCTATGGTCGCGGCGGTACCGACCCGACGGTAACCGACGCCAATCTGGCCACGGGCCGGCTTGCCTCCGACCGCTTTCTGGGGGGCGAGATGCACCTCGACGTCGGCGCCGCGCGACGGGCGATCGGCGAAAGCATCGCCGCGCCGCTCGGACTGTCGGTCGAGGATGCGGCGCACGGCATTCTTCAGATCGCGACGACCAAAATGTCCTATGCGGTGAAGGGCGTCTCGACCGAGCGCGGCCTCGACGCAGCGGCATTCGCCCTGATAGCCTATGGCGGTGCAGGCCCACTCCACGCATCGGGCATCGCGCGCGAAATCGGCATATCGCGCGTGATCGTGCCGCGAGCGCCGGGGCATTTCTGTGCGTTCGGGATGCTTCATTCGGATTTGCGTTACGACAATGTCCGCACCTGGCCGTGCGAACTCGCCTGGGTGTCCTTTTCGGACCTTGAAATCATCTTTCAGGAACTCGCCGAAACGGGGCAAAAGGCGCTTGCGGAAAGCCGCGTCGCGGTCGCCGCCGTCGATGTGCAGTTTGCGGTCGATATGCGCTACGTCGGTCAGGAGCATCCGGTGACAGTGGACCTGCCTGGCGACCTGATCGCCGCGCGCGACCTTGCCGGCATCAAGGCGCGCTTCGACGAGATCCATCAGCAACGCTATGGCACCTGCGCTCCCGACGAGGCGGCCGAGATCGTATCGCTGCGCGCCAGCGTATCGGGAATCATGGAAAAGCCCGCTATCGAAGAAATCGGAAAGGGCGGCGATACCCCGCCCGCCGCGGCGTCCACGGGGCTGCGTCCCGTCTATTTCGGCGCGCCGCAAGGCTGGCTCGACACGCCGACCTATGCCCGCGACGCATTGCTCGCGGGCAATCGCATCGCCGGTCCCGCGCTGATCGAGGAACATGCCTCGACAACCGTCCTGCTGCCCGGCGACGTCCTGCGCGTCGATCGCCTCGGCAATCTCGATATCGCCATTGGAGGCCGAAAATGACCGAGCAATGCCTCGCCGACGCCGTACCGCCCTTCGTCCTGCCGCAAGGGCGTCAGGCGGACGCGATTCTGACCGAAATCGTCCGCAACGGCGTCCTCGCGGTGACCGAAGAGATGAAGACCAATCTCATGCGGACCGCGTACAACATGATTATCTATGAAGCGCTCGACTTCACGGTCGGACTATTCACTGCGGAGGGGGACACGGTGTCGATCGGGCTCGGCTTGCCGAGCTTCATTCGCGGCATGGCCAATACGGTACGCGCGAAGCTCGACCATTTCGGCCCGGACGGTATCAAGCCGGGTGACATTCTGGTCACCAACGACGCCTTTATCACCGGCAGCCATCTCAATCATTTCACCTTCAGCCTGCCGATCTTTCACGAAGGCGAATTGAGCGGCTGGGCATGCTGCATGGCGCACTGGGCCGATGTAGGCGGGTCGCTGGGCGGCGTGACGACCGACATCTTTGCCGAAGGCATCCAGATTCCGATCCTTAAATATCAGTCGGAAGGCAAAGTGAACGAGGATCTGGTCGAGATCATCAAGATGAACGTGCGGATGCCCGAACGCGCGCTGGGCGACCTCAGGGCGCAGATCGTCGCGGTCAAGAGCGGCGCCAAACGTTTCGGCGAACTGCTCAAGCGCTATGGGCGCCAGCCGGTGCTCGACGCGATCCGCAACATCATGGATCAGTCCGAAGCCGCGGCGCGGGCTCGTACCCGGACGATCCCCGACGGCATCTACGAAGCGGAATCCTATATGGATGACGACGGCATCGAGGTGGGCAAGCGCATTCCCATCAAGGTACGCGTCATCAAGGAAGGCGATGAGATGACCATCGACCTCAGCGAAGTCAGCCCGCAGGTTCGCGGCTATTTCAATTCGGGGCCGAGCACCGGCTATTCATGCGGGCAGGTGGCCTTCAAATGCCTGACCTCGCCCACCGATTATCCGATCAATGAGGGCAGTTTCCGCGGTCTGTCGGTAAAGGTTCCCGAAGGGACGGTGGTGAGCGCCGTACGTCCCGCTGCCATGCGCTGGTGGATGACCTTTCCGATGACAGTGGTCGATACGATTTTCAAGGCGATGTCCGATGCGATCCCCGAGCGGACGATCGCGGCGCATCACGCCGATTTGGTCATGTCGCTGCTGCACGGCATCTCGCCGCGCGACGGCGAACTGTTCATCGGCTTCGTGGGACCGACGGGCGGCGGTTGGGGCGCGAAACATAATGAGGACGGAATGAACGGCGTCGTCTGTTCGAACGACGGCGACACTCACAACAGCCCGTGCGAACAGCTTGAAAGCAAATATCCGATCCTGATCGAACGGCATGCGCTGCGTGCCGATTCGGGCGGCGCGGGCAAATTCCGCGGCGGGCTGGGCACCGAGGTGGTCGTGCGCACGCTGTCGCCGATGTACGTCAACGTCGATTCCGACCGGATGCATTGCGCACCATGGGGCTTGCACGGCGGCCATGAAGGGATGGGCAACCGGGCAACCGTGCGGATCGACGGCGCAGAAGTCGCCAGCGCCAATTCCAAGATTCGCAATGTTCAGCTGAAAGCCGGCGATGCCTTTTTGCTTCGCGCTGGCGGCGGCGGCGGGTTCGGCCCGCCGATCGAGCGCGATCCGGCGCTTGTCGCGCGCGACGTTCGCGAAGGCTATGTTTCGGAAGCGGTGGCACGCGACGTCTATCGCGTCGAGCTCGACGGACAGGGCAGAGTCGATCAGGCGGCGACTGCTAAACTGCGATCGGGCGATGACGGAGCTGCCCGAGGAGCGCAGGCATGACGCGCGATGCCGCGGGGGATGGGGATAGGCCGAAGGACGCGGCGATCGTCGGACGCATCGACACGGGGCACAGGGTGGGGCGGTTGGACCTCGTCGCAGTCGATGGGTCAAGCGTCGCTGTCCCGCACCCGCAGCGTCTTACTCATTTGCAGTTTAGGCGTTTTGCTGGCTGTCCGGTGTGTAACGTCCACCTCCGGTCATTTGCCCGGCGGTATGCCGATATCGAGGCCGCCGATATTCGCGAGATCGTCTTTTTTCATTCGACCGAGGCAGAGCTTCGAAAATATGTAGCCGACCTGCCGTTCGCGATCGTCGCCGATCCGACCAAGCGTTACTATCGCGCCTTCGGGGTCGAAGCCGGCGTCCGGGCTTTGCTCGACCCGCGCGGGTGGCCGAAGATATTGCGCGCCGTCGCGGGCGGACTGGTCGATATAATGCGCGGAAGGCCTACGCCGCCGCTTATTCCGGCTGGCGGGCGGTACGGCCTGCCCGCCGACGTGCTGATCGATCGCGACGGACGCGTCGTCGCGATAAAATATGGGGCGCATGTCGACGACCAGTGGGAGGTCGATGACCTGCTCGAGATCGCGCGGTCGGCAAGGGCCGGTTGAAGATCATCATGCCCGCCACCCACCACACGAAGATGCTCATTCTGGGGTCCGGCCCTGCGGGGCTGTCGGCCGCCATCTATGCCGCGCGCGCCGGGATGCAGCCGATCGTCGTGCAGGGGCTGCAACCCGGCGGCCAGCTGACGATCACCACCGATGTCGAAAACTACCCGGGTTTCGCCGAGGTGATCCAGGGGCCCTGGCTGATGGAACAGATGACGGCGCAGGCGGTGCATGTCGGCACGTCGATGATCTGGGACACGATCGTCGACGTCGACCTGTCGGAGCGGCCGTTCCGCCTGACCGGCGACGGCGGCGACGTCTATCTTGCCGAAACGCTCGTCATCGCCACCGGTGCGCAGGCGAAATGGCTCGGCGTTCCCGGCGAGCAGGAACTCGGCGGCAAGGGCGTGTCGGCCTGTGCGACGTGCGACGGCTTTTTCTATCGCGGCAAGAAGGTCGTCGTCATCGGCGGCGGCAATACCGCGGTCGAGGAGGCGCTGTACCTTACCAACCACAGCGACGATGTGACGCTGATCCATCGCCGCGATTCGCTGCGCGCCGAAAAGATCCTGCAGGACCGCCTGTTCGCCAATCCGAAGATCAAGGTGCTGTGGAACAAGCAGGTCGAACGCTTCGTCGCGGGCGAGGGCGTGTCGGGTCTGGTCGGCGTCGACCTGATCGACGCCGTCACCGGCGCCGCGAGCCACGAGCCGACCGATGGCGGCTTCGTTGCGATCGGCCACAGCCCCGCGACCGAATTGTTCAAGGGCAAGCTGCCGCTCGACGACGATGGCTATCTTCAGGTCACGCCCGGCACGTCGCTGACCACGATCCCCGGCGTCTTCGCCGCGGGTGACGTCACCGACAAGCTGTACCGGCAGGCCGTCACCGCCGCCGGCATGGGATGCATGGCCGCCCTCGACGCCGAACGCTTCCTCGCCGAAGCCGAATATCACGCATTGGTCGACGGCTGAAACGGCCATGAAGCACACCGCAAATGGCACCGTCCGGCCATGGGGTGCGGATTGGGTCGGCATCCGGGCCTTCCAGCTGTCAGAATTTTCCGCGCACCGAAAAGGAAAAGATCGGGCCGATCAGCCGGTCGCGTTCCTCGACAGAGCTGACCGGGCTTTCGCCGCGGACGTCCGTGTAGACGGTGCGGTCGCGTTTCGATCGCGCGTTGGCGATGTTTCGGACCGACGCCCGGACGGTGAGGCCGAGCACATCTTTGTGCTCAACGAAAACCGACGCCCAGACGGGTCCTTCCCAGACCTTGTCGGTCTGGTTGCGGCGGTAATTGGGCTGATAGTGCGAATATTCGACATCGCCACCCCACGCCCAATCGCTGGCCGGAAGATCGTGGCGCAGGCCGAGGCTGATGACCGTATCGGTAAAGCCGCTCCACTGCCTTTTCTCGCCGGTGAAGGGATCGCGCAGCGAGCTCTTTTGCAGCAGCATCCTGGGTTCCAGTTTCATCCCCTTGATTCCGGCGGGGTCGAGGTTGATCGTCGCAGTCCAGTCGATCGCGCCCGCCTTCGCCTTCGCGATATTGCCGACTGCTTCGCCATCGGTCCCGATCGGGATCACATCGACGCGATCTTCGACGTCGCGATAGATCAACAGGATTTTGGTCGAGCCCCATGCACCGAACGTCTTGTTGATTTCGGCCTCATAGGTCCAGTCCTGCTGCGGCCGCAGGTCGTTGTTGCTCGCGTTCTGATTGCCGTCGTTGAGAAAGGCGCGCGCGAGAAAGTCATAAAAGCTGAGCTGGAGCACGCGCCGCCTGAGCTTCACCGAGACGTCGAAACCGGGTGATGGCGTCCACGCTAGCGAGATCGAGCCCTTGGGCCGAAAAAAGCTGCGCGTCAGGCCGTCGATCCCCGTCTGCGTGATCGTCGAATGTTCAGCGCCGGCGATGATCTGGAAATTCAGCTTGTCGGTCAGCTTGCGCCCGAAGCTGAGCAGGCCTTCGTAGCGGTCTTCGCTTACCGCGCCGGTCCCGCCTTCGAAGGGCTGGTCGACCCACGCGCCCGACGGATCGAGCACCGCGATCGACGCGACATTGTCGAGCGTGTTGAACGCGGCTTCGCCCGATAGCTGCCAGTCGCCGCCGAACATCTTCCACTGATACTCGCCGCGCCCGATCGTTTCGCCGATATCGCCGGTCTGGGCAAAGCGATCGCCTGTCGGGACGCCGCCGTCGGGCGTGGTGATGATTTCCTGGCGGTAGGGTTCGTGGCTGAATCGGCGGAGGCCGATCAGCTTGAGCTTGCCCGGTCCGAGCCCGAACTGATAGTCGCCGCTGATCTCGTAATTCCAGCTGTCGGCGTTTTCATATACGGTGCGGACGCGATCGGGCATGCCGGGGCTGGTGCGCAGGCCATCCTCATAATAGCGATCATATTTGCGCTGGTAATGGCCGCCAAGGTTTAGGGCCGTATCGCCAGCGGGATCCCAGCTGATCCGCCCCGACAGCTTCGGCGTATCGTAATGCGTGTTCCAGATGTCCTTGCGCCGTTCGGTGATATTGCCCGCGCCGTCGTAGATCAAAGTCGGGCCGCCCGCGCCGCTGCGCGCCGAATCGTCATTGTTGAGCGCGACCTCATATTCGACCGTCCCGGTGCGGCCACGCACCGATACGTCTGCGCGGGTGAACAGCGGGTCGGTGTAATGGGCTCTAAATTCGGGCTTCCACGAGAATTGGCCCGAAAACCCATCGGCGCGATAGACGACATTCGCGACCTGCCCCGACAGCCCCGGAATATCGAGCGTCGCGCCGTCGACGATCTCGATACGTTCGACATTGCCCGCGGGGATGCGCGACAATTGGGTGTACATGTCGTCGCCCTTGTTTGAGGGCCTCTCCCCGTTGAACAGCACATTGCCCGTCGCCTGTCCCAGCCCGCGCAGATTCTCATTGTCGCGGATCTGAAAACTGGGAACCTGGCTCAGCATGTCATAGGCATTGTTGGGTGCGTAGCGTGCGAAGTCCGCGGCGGTATAGACCTGGCGCGCCGCATTGCTGATCCCGCCCGCGGGTGCTTGGGTGGGCGAGGGCGGCGGCGTGTCGCCGGTCGGCGCCGCCGTCTCGTGCGCCAGCGCAGGCGTGGAGAGCGCTGCCGCAAAGGCGATTAGGCTGGTCGGTCGCTTCACTTGGATACTCCCCCCGCAGCGCGGTTCATCGCCTGCGCATATTCGCCCGTCACGCCCATTGCTTTCATGCCGACCACCTCGTCGGCGCTGAGTTTCCTGTATCCGGCCGCGGCGAGGCCGCGCACATAGGCGCCGTCGACGCCGAGCGCCTTGCACGCGATCGCGTCCTCGACGTCGGTGAGGATCAGCGCTTCGGATCGGAGGTCGCGGATATATTCTGGCCGCACCTGGAGCGCGGCCGCCGCGATCAGGTCGCTGGCATCCTTGGGCCGCACCCCCTCGCGCGTCAGCCCGTCGGCCAGGGCGACGGTCGCATCAACGAGCAGCATCGCAAGCAATGTCGAGCGCCGGTCGGGCGACAGTCCGCGCTTGCCAAGCGCATGTTCGAAGGCAGGATCGGAGGTAAAGCGGCATTCGCCCTTGCCGTCGAATGCGCCCGCCAGCGTGCCGGTGCAGGCGAGTGTTCCCGCGTCATGCGTCACGGTAAAACTGACCGGCCCCGGTGTGGTCCGGCGGAGTGCGGCCTCTGCGGTAGCGAAATAGGGACGCGAGCCGTCGAAACTATGGTCGCTGTTCGAATGTTGGTGGCGGATGCGGACGCGCGGCGCCCCCTTATTTCCGCTTGCGGGCTCGGCGGTCCAGCGGATGTCGCTCAGCACGAGCGGGTCGGTGGCGATGGTCGGCGCCGAACAGGCGAGGATCGACAGCAGCGCCGTGGCGCCCGCAACGTACAGGGCTTTCATTTGGTGCACTCCTCCCTCCGTGCGCCGGACGAGCGGCATCGCTCGCCGCCGCAGCGGCAATTTTGAATCAGGTTTCGATTAATCGTCGGTCGCTGCGGACGAACGTCCGGGCGTCAGTCGCGGACGGGCGGTTCGGGCGGTTCCGGCGACACGGGGAATTCGACGCGTGCGGTCCGGCCGTCTGCACGCCGCGCCTCGACGATGCCGCGTTCCATATCGACGACCGCGACATTGTTGCCGCGCACCGCCCTTACAACCCGGCGCGGCGTCGTTGGCGGGCGAGGCTTTTCTGCCGGGCGAAATCCACCCATTGCACGCAATTCGATCGCGTAGTCGGCATCGCGCATCTTTACCCCTGATCGCTGCATGGCGGCGACGAAGTCGCGATCGACTCCCACCGTCTTGAGCGCGACGAGGTCGTCGATCCCAATGTCGGGGAAATGCGATTTCATGTCGCGGGCGAAGGCGGCGTCCACACCCACATGCCGAGCGCCGACCAGATCGTCGAAATCGGCGCCGGGAATGATGCCGCGCATCTGCCGGATATAAGCGGGGTCGATCCCGCTCGCTTTTGCTGAGATGATGTCGTCGGCGGTCATCGATCCGCCGCTTTCGCGGATTTTTTCGACATATTCGGGGGTCACGCCGACCGCGCGCATACCCACGAGCTGTTCGGCGGTCAGCGGTTTTGACGTCGCGGCGGCGCCACCAGCCTGACCATCGCTCGTGGTCACCATCGACGTGGATGTCGTGACGGCCGTCTGTCCAGAAGGCGAGACGACGAGGGTGCGGACGTCCGTGGCCACTCCGGGCTTCGCCGTGGCCGAGAAGGCGGCGAGCGGCGCGGTGATTCCCGCGAGTATCACCAGGCTCATCAGCATCCAGCTCGCGCTCGCCGGGCCTCGTTTCAGGCTGCCGTCGAGCACCCGGGTGATCCGGCGTTTCAGACTGTCCTTGCCCGGTGCGACGCCGTGTGCCGCGAGCAATGCCCCCTGATTGTCGTGCCGCGCCGCGCCAACCAGCAACGTTGCATAGTCGGGACCGTCGATGTCGGCCATCAGCACCGCGTCGTCGGCGGCTTCTTCGCGCAATTGATGGCTTTCGCGCGCCAGTACCCAGACCAGCGGATTGAACCAGAAGACGGCGCAGGCGATGCGCGCGCCAAGCAGTTTTGCCCAGTCGAGCCGCGCGACATGCGCCAGCTCGTGCGCGATGATCGCCTCCGCCTCATCCGAGGCGGCAACCGCGGTGGGACTCAGCACGATGGTCGGGCGCAACACGCCCCAGCTGATCGGTGAGCGCAATTCGGTGCTCACCAGCAGCGCGGTGCCATGTTTGAAACCCATGCGCCGCTGCGCCTCGGCCAGCGCCGTGAGCCACGACCGCTCGACAAGGATTTCCGCACGCCCGCGCATCGCGAACAGCCGCAAGACGGCAAGCGCCATCACTCCAGACAACAGCGCGAGCGGGACAAGATAGAGAATATGCCCGAGGGCGCTCCACGGAAAGCCGACCGGCGTCGACCCGGCACTATCCGCAGCGACAGGGACTGGTGTCGCGGCGGGTGCCGGATCGATCGCCGATCCCCCCGTTGTGATAGTTTGAACGAGCGGTGCGACCGGTTCGAAGGACCATGCCGCAGGAAGCGGCGCCCATTGCGGCAGCAGCAATGTCGCCGCTGGCAGCACGAGCAACGCCGTCAACCCGGCGTGCGCGATCATCGACCGCTCGCCAGCCGAGCGCCACCGCGCCAGGCGGAGCAGGCCAAGCGTAAGCGCCGCGACGACGACGGATTTCCAGGCCAGGCCCAGCAACATGGCGGTCGATAACATCAGGCTTTCCCTTCGCGCGCTTTGGCGATCATCTGTTCGAGTTCATCAAGTTCGGCGGCGCTCATCTTGTCCTGCATACCGAGCAGCGCGGCGGCGGCACTCGTCGCGGACCCGTTGAAGAACACGCGCACGACCTGCGACAATGCCGACTTGCGCGCGGTCTTGTCCGACACGCTCGGTGCGTAAACAAAACCGCGGTCCGAATGTTCGCGGGCGACAAAGCCCTTTGTCTCGAGCCGCTTCAACATGGCGCGGATCGCCGAACCCGAAAGTTCGTCGGCGAGGGCCTCGCCGATCTCGGTCACGGTCGATGCGCCGCGCTCATAAAGAATGTCCACGATCTCGCGTTCTCGGGGGGGCAGACTGGACAACATGCGACTCACCTTTGCGCTACATTTGTAGCGTGCTACATTTGTAGCGCGTATTTGGCAAGGGATATAATTTCAGCAGAACAAAAGGGTGGCATGAAGTGCCGCATGAGCGAAGACGCTCGCCTTGATGCTCGCCGCCAACATTCGTTCCCGGCATTTTGCGTGGGCTGGCATCACGGTGGAACGCGCATCGGATTTAAGCATTTTCTCCGTTGAAAGTGAGGAATGCGATGGCTGCACGCGCTTATTGGAAGGGACAGATCCGCCTCGCGCTGGTATCGATTCCCGTCGAAATCTATGCCGCGACCAAATCGGGCGCCGCGATCAGTTTTCGCCAGATTCACGAACCGAGCGGCAAGCCGATCAAATATGAAAAGATCGTCCCCGGCATCGGGCCGATCGATAACGACGACATCGTAAAGGGGTATGAGACGTCGAAAGGCAATTATGTCCTGCTCGACGAAGATGAGATCGAGGCGGTTAAACTGGAGAGCAAACGGACGCTCGAGCTGCTCCAGTTCGTCGATGCGGGCGACATCGACATCCTCTATTATGCCAAGCCTTATTTTGTCGTCCCCGCGGACGAACTCGCCGAAGAAGCCTATATAGTCCTGCGCGAAGCGTTGAAGCGCACGAAGAAAGTCGGGCTCGGTCAGCTCTCCGTGCGCGGGCAGGAACAACTCGTCGCGTTGCGCCCTTGCGGCAAGGGGCTCGTGCTCGAAGTGTTGCGCTACGCCGACGAAGTGAACAAGGCTGCCAATTATTTTCGCGATGTCGGCAATAGCAAACCCGACGCCGACCTGCTCGACCTCGCCGAGACGCTGATCGACAAGAAATCGGGCAAGTTCGACGCGTCGGACTATCACAATCATTATGTCGATGCGATCAAGCGCGTGATCGCCAAAAAGGCGAAGGCCAAGGGAAAACGCGTGCTCGAGGACGTCGAGGAACCCGGCCCGACGCGCTCCGGTTCGAACGTGATCGATCTGATGGCAGCGCTCAAGGCCTCGGTCGACGGCAAGAAAAAGGCCCCCGCTGCCGAAGCAAAGACAGCGCGCGCGAAAAAGGCGCCGGCCAAAAAAGCGCCAGCCCGAAGGCGCGCCTGATGGAACATAACGCCGCGCTCGGCTGCTGCTCGGGCTTGCCCTTATATTTCACTCTGCTGCGCTTAATCGAACGTCGCCTGCCTAAAGGTGAGAAAGGCGTCCTTGAGAGTGGAAATGCCAATGTCCCGCGCTGATCCGCTTGCCCAATATAATGCCAAGCGCGATTTCAAGCTGACCCCCGAACCCGCGGGCAAGGTGCGGAAGGAAACCGGAAACCGCTTCATCGTCCAGAAGCACGACGCGACGCGGCTCCATTATGATTTCCGGCTGGAGGTCGATGGCGTGCTCAAAAGCTGGGCGGTGACGAAGGGCCCCAGCGCCGATCCTGCCGACAAGCGGCTCGCGGTGCGCACCGAAGACCATCCGTTGAGCTACGCCGATTTCGAGGGGGTGATCCCCAAGGGCGAGTATGGCGGCGGCAGTGTCATGTTGTGGGATCGAGGCACATGGGCGCCGATCGAAGGCAAGAGCGCGAAGGATATCGAGAAAGGCCATCTTCATTTCACCCTCGACGGGACGCGGATGAAGGGCGAATGGCTGCTCGTTCGTATGAAGCCGCGTCCGGGCGAAAAGCGCGAGAACTGGCTGCTACGGAAAGTGGACGACGCCTATTCGGGCGGCAGCGACGATCTCGTCGCGCGCCAGCTCACGAGCGTTCTCACCGGCCGTACCATGGCGGAGATCGCAGGCGACGAGGGCGGTGAACAATCGCTAAAGGGTGCGAAGGGCGAAACCTTCGCGAAGAAGATGGCCGCTGCCGCCGCGCACAACCGCAAGGTCGCCCAAGCAAAACCGAAAGCCAAGCTCCCCAAATTTCGCCCGCTCCAGCTTGCGACGCTCGTCGATGCGGTGCCGTCGGGAAACGGCTGGTTCCATGAGATCAAATATGACGGCTATCGCGCCCAGGTCGCCGCATCGGGCAGCGACGTGCGTATCTATACGCGCAGCGGCCTCGACTGGACCGACAAGTTCGCGCCGCTCGTGCGCCATATTGCCGCGCTCGATCTGCCGCCCGCGCTGATCGACGGCGAGATCGTCGCCTATGACAAGGACGGCAATCCCGACTTTTCTTCGCTGCAAGCGGTGCTCAAGCGCGGCCACGGGGCGCAGGACGATACGACCGACCTTCATTTCTTTGCTTTCGACCTGCTCGAGGAAGGCGGCAGAAGTCTTGCGCGGCTGGGCAATCTCGAACGCAAGGAACGGCTCGAAGCCCTGCTCCGCCACGCCCAGCCCCCTGTCGCGGTCGCCGACCATGTCATCGGCGCGGGCGAAAAGCTTTACGCCGCAATGTGCGACGCCGGACAGGAAGGCATCATTTCGAAACGCGCCGACGCGGCTTATGCAGGGCGCCGCACCAAAAGCTGGGTGAAGATCAAATGCACACGGCGGCAGGAGTTCGTCATCGTAGGCTGGAACCCCTCTTCGACAAAGGCGCGCCCTTTCTCGTCGCTTCTCCTCGCGCAGCATGAAAAGGGCAGGCTCGTCTACAAGGGCAATGTCGGCACGGGTTTCGACGCCGATACGATGGCCGGGCTGGCAAAGAAGTTCGCGCGGCTCGAACGGAAGACTCCGGGGCTTGAAGTCGAGGCGGCGGTCGCGCGCAAGGTTCACTGGCTCAAGCCCGACCTCGTTGCCGAAATCGCCTTTGCCGAGTTTACCGCGAGCGGATCGGTACGGCACGCGAGCTTCCTCGGCTTGCGTAGCGACAAGGAGGCCAAACAGGTGGCACCCGAAACGAAACAGCCCGCGCCCCAGCCCGCGAGCGATGTGAAGATCAGCAGCCGCGACCGCATCATCTTTCCCGAAGCGAAAGCGACCAAGGGCGACCTTGCCGACTATTACGCCGCGATCGCGCCGCTGATGCTGCCGCACATGGCGCGCCGCCCGATCAGCCTCGTTCGCTGTCCGCAGGGACGCGCGAAGAAATGCTTTTTCCAAAAGCATGACTCGGGCAGCTTCGGCGAGCATGTCCACCACGTCCCGATCGAGGAGAAGGACGGAGGGCATGAGGATTATCTCTATGTCGACGATGCCGATGGCATCCTCGCCTGCGTCCAGATGGGAACGATCGAATTCCACGGCTGGGGCAGCCATGTCGGTGCGCTCGAGCGGCCCGACCGCATGGTCTTCGACCTCGATCCCGACGAAGGGCTGCGCTTCGCCGACGTCAAAAAGGCCGCGCTCGACATTCGCCGCCAGCTCGCGGACATTGGCCTCGTCAGCTTCGCGATGCTGTCGGGCGGCAAGGGGGTACATGTCGTCGTGCCGCTCGATCCCAGCCACGACTGGGACGCGCACAAGGATTTCGCGAAACGCTTTGCCGAGGCGCTGAGCCTCGCTGAACCCGACCGCTATGTTGCAACGATGAGCAAGGCGAAACGCAAGGGCAAGATTTTCATTGATTATCTCCGCAACCAACGCGGCAGCACCGCGGTCATGCCCTATTCGGCGCGTGCACGCGAAGACGCGCCGGTCGCGGTGCCCATCGGCTGGGACGCGCTCGCCGATGTCGACAAGGCCGGTGCGTGGACGATCGCGGACGCGGACGAGTTGCTCGACCGCGCGGCAGGGCCGGACCTCAAGGGCTGGGGTTTCGCAAGCCAGTCGCTCCCGTCCATTTAGAGACGAGAGGCATTAGCACCGAAAATGGCACATTCGTAATGGTGAGCCCTGCTGGGTTCGAACCAGCGACCTACTGATTAAAAGTCAGTTGCTCTACCGACTGAGCTAAGGGCCCATCGGCGCCCGATTACCGCGGCGCGCGAAGTGAGCCGTCGCCCTAGTGCGCTGCGGCGCGCCGGTCAACCGGCTTTGGGCGGACGAGCCGCGCGGTGAGCTGGCGGATGCTGCGCGCGTGGAGCGGGTGGCGCCATTGGGGCACAATCGCGCGAAGCGGGCCGAGCACGAAGGCGCGATCGGCAAGCGCAGGGTGCGGGATGGTCAGCGCCGCGTCGGACCAGGCGCCGCCCGACCAGAGCAATATGTCGAGGTCGAGCGTGCGCGCACCCCAGCGCTGGCCCATGCGGCGGCCGAAACGCGCCTCGATTGCCTGCAACCGTTCGAGCATTTCAGGCGGGCTCAGCTCCGATGCGACGAGCGCGACGGCGTTGGCGTAACGGCGCCGGGAAGGACCGACGGGGTCGCTGGCGATGATCGGGCTGGCGTCGACCGCCTCGATATCGTCGCTCTCCAGCGCGGAAAGCGCGGCGAGCAGCACCGCGCGCGGGTCGCCATGGCGCGCATGGCGCCGGTTCGATCCGAGGCCGATCGCATAGAGGGGCAGCGGCATTGCGTTGCTCATGTCCGCGCGCCTATCGCAGCCGCATGGAAATTGATAGCCCGTTGCCCGGAACCGAGCCGCCAAGCGATTGTCCGCGCTGCCCGCGGCTGGTCGCGCTGCGAGGCGAATGTCAGGCGGAGTATCCCGATTGGTGGAACGCCCCGGTCTATGCCTTCGGCGATCCCGATGCGTGGCTGGCGCTGGCGGGGCTTGCGCCGGGCAAGCATGGCGCGAACCGGACGGGCAGGCCGTTCACCGGCGACTATGCGGGCGACCTGTTGTTCACGACGCTTGCCGCGTTCGGGCTGAGCCGGGGCGATTATGATGCGCGGATCGACGACGGGCTGGCGCTCGACGGCGCGATCATCGTCAACAGCGTCAAATGCCTGCCGCCGCAGAACAAGCCGACACCCGCGGAGATCGCGAATTGCCGGCCCTTTTTCGAGCGGCAGCTGGCTGCGCTGCCGAAGGTGCGCGTGATCGTCGCGCTTGGACGGATCGCGCATGGCGCGGTCCATGCGCTGCCCGATGGGCGGCATCTGGTCGATAGCTATCATTGCTCGCGCTACAACACGAACACCGGGCGGCTGACGCCGGAGATGTTCGCCGACGTCTTTCGCACGGCGATCGCGCTGAGGGATCAGACGAGCGGGCCGAATTCCTCGATCAGTCCGCGGTAAAGCGCGCGTTTGAACGGGACGATCAGCTTCTCGATCTCATCAAGTTCGGCCCAGCGCCACGCGCGGAATTCCTGATGGTCGGTGTGAATGTTGACGTCGCCATCGTCGCCCATGAAGCGCATCAGGAACCAGTGCTGGCGCTGGCCCCGATATTTGCCGCCCCACATCTTGCCGATCAGATGGTCGGGCAGGTCGTAGAAATATTCCTCGCGGCTGCGCGCGATGATGTCGACCAACCCGCCGTGAATGCCGGTTTCCTCGCCAAGCTCGCGGATCGCCGCCTCTTCGGCATCTTCGCCCGCATCGATCCCGCCCTGCGGCATCTGCCAGGCTTCGCTCGACGTATCGAGCCGCTGGCCGACGAAGATGCGGCCGTCGCGGTTGGCGAGCATCACGCCCGCGCAGGGGCGATAGGGGAGCTTGTCATGGTCGATCATGCCGCGGCGTTAGCTTCGGCGACGATCGCTTTCAATATGGTGAGGGCGCCGCGAATATCGTCCTTCGCGCTGGGGATGCCTTGCGCTAGGTTGATATAGCCGTGGATATTGCCCTTGGCCTCGCGATAGGTCGTCGGGACGCCGGCTTCGATGAGCTTGGCAGCATAGGCGCGGCCCTGATCGCGCAGGGGGTCGAGCCCCGCGGTGATCAGCAGCGTCGGCGGCAGGCCTTCCGCGGGGAAATCGAGCGGCGAGGCGCGGTAATCGGCGGGGTCCGCGGCATAATGATTGGCGAACCAGGTCATGCTGCCTTTGGTGAGCAAATGGCCCTCGCCGAAATCGCGATAGCTTTGCCAGTCGTCGTGCGTCGTCACGGCGGGATAGATGGGATGGATCGCAATCACCGGTTTCGACGCGGGTTTGTCGCGCAGCGTCAGCGCGGTCGCGATCGTCAGATTGCCGCCCGCGCTTTCGCCCGACAGGACAAGCCCGGTGCAGGGGATAGTGTCGGCGACCCAGCGCGTTGCCGCTTCGCAATCCTCTGGGGCGGCAGGGAAGGGATGTTCGGGGGCGAGGCGGTAGTCGACCGCGATCACCGGCATGTCGAGCAGCCGCGCGGCCTCGGCGCAATAGGGATCGTGCGTGTCGAGGTCGCCGATCACCCAGCCGCCGCCGTGATAGAAGACCATGACCGGTCCGGGTTCGCGGGCCGGGCGATTGTCATAGATGCGGATCGGAATATCGCGTGTGGGACCGGGGACCGTGCGATCCTCGACATGCGCGATTTCGCCGCGCGGGACATCGGCGAGCTGGCCCATCATCCGGAACATCTCGCGCGCGCCTTCGGGCGGCATCTCCTCCATCTTCGGGCCTTCCTGCGCGTTCAGGAAGGCAAGGAAAGCTGCCACGTCGGGGCGCGTAAAATGGGTGGGGCCATCGGTCATCTGCGTCTCTCCCTGATTGCGATTTTCGCCATGCTATTCGGCATCGGCGGCGCAAATTCAATCGCAAATCGAAACCGAGTGACACCCTGTCCTTTGCAGCGCACAATTTTTTCTCAATTGCGGCTTGCTCCGCACAGGCCTAGGCCCATGTCACAGGTTCGCAAGATTTGAGGCAGAAGAAAAAATGGCGACAGCGGTAGAGGACAAGGCCGACGGCGAGCGGCAGTCCCCCCTTTCGGATGCAGTGGTGGTTCGATTTGCCGGCGATAGCGGCGACGGGATGCAGTTGACTGGAGGGCAATTCACCCTGTCTTCGGCGCTGGCGGGCAACGACTTTGCAACCTTCCCGGATTTTCCAGCCGAGATCCGCGCGCCGCAGGGGACGCTGTTCGGCGTGTCGGCGTTCCAGATTAACTTTGGATCGTCGGCGATCGATACCGCGGGCGACGCGCCCGACGTACTCGTTGCGATGAACCCGGCAGCGCTCAAAACCAATGTTCCGGCGCTGAAGCCCGGCGGACTGATCATCGCCGACGAGGGCGAATTCAACGACCGCAATCTCGCCAAGGCGAAATATGACGCGAACCCGCTCGAGGATGACAGCCTCGCCAAATGGCAGCTTTTGAAGCTCAATATCAGCCAGCTGACGATGGACGCGGTGAAGCCCTTCGGGCTCGGCAACAAGGAAGCGCTGCGCTGCAAGAATATGTGGACGCTGGGGCTCGCGCTCTGGATGTTTGACCGCGACCGCCAGCCGCTGATCGACTGGCTCAACGCGAAATTCGCAAAGGCGCCCGAGCTCGCCGCGGCGAACGTCGCGGCGCTCAACGCCGGGCACGCCTATGGCGAGACCGCCGAGTTGGCGGGGCCGCTCAAACAGCATCATGTCGATCCTGCGCCCGCGGCGCCGGGCCTCTATCGCACGCTGACGGGCGCCGAGGGCATCGCGCTTGGCCTCGTCGCGGGCGCGCAGCTCGCCAGGCTGCCGATGTTTTTCGGCGGCTATCCGATCACCCCGGCGTCGGCGATCCTGCACCATTTGTCGCGGCTCAAGGAATATGACGTCACGACCTTTCAGGCCGAGGACGAGATTGCGGCGATCTGTTCGGCGATCGGCGCGAGCTATGGCGGCTCGCTCGGTGTGACGTCATCGTCGGGCCCCGGTATCGCACTGAAGGGTGAGGCGATGGGTCTGGCGATCATGACCGAGCTGCCGCTGGTCATCGTCAATTCGCAGCGCGGCGGCCCGTCGACCGGCCTGCCGACCAAGACCGAGCAGTCGGATCTGTATCAGGCGGTCTATGGCCGCAACGGCGACGCGCCGATGCCGGTGATTGCCGCGCGCTCGCCCGGCGATGCGTTCGATTGCGCGATCGAGGCGGTACGCATCGCGGTGCAATATATGACGCCGGTGATGCTGCTGACCGACGGCTATATCGCCAACGCCGCCGAGCCGTGGGCGGTGCCCGACCTGGCGACTTACGAAGCCTTCCCGGTCGAATTCCTGACCGAGGTGCCCGAGGGCGGCTTCAAACCTTATGGCCGCGACGACAAGCTCGCGCGTCCATGGGTCAAGCCCGGCACCCCCGGCCTGCTTCACCGCATCGGCGGCATCGAAAAGGAACTCGATACCGGCCACATCAACTATGCCCCGGCCAACCATCAGGCGATGACCGATATTCGCAAGGCGAAGATCGACGGCATCAAGGTGCCCGACCAGATCGTCGAACTGGGCGCCGAGGGCGGCAAGCTTGCGGTCGTCGGCTGGGGCTCGACCTTTGGTCCGATCCACCAGGCGGTGCGGCGCAAGCGTGCCGAGGGTCTGGATGTCAGCCACGTCCACATCCGCCATATCTGGCCGCTGCCCGCCAATCTGGGCGAGCTTTTGAAAAGCTACGACAAGGTGATCGTGCCCGAGATGAACACCGGGCAATTGAAGACGGTGCTGCGCGATCAGTATCTCGTCGATGCCAAGCCCGTTAACAAGGTGTCGGGTCAGCCCTTCACCATTGCGGAGATTGAGACCGCGATCGAAGGAGCGCTCGCATGAACGAGATGACCACCATCGCACGCACGACGACGCTCAAGGATTGGGAAACCGATCAGGAAGTCCGCTGGTGCCCGGGCTGCGGCGACTATGCGATCCTGAAAGCCGTGCAGCGCACCATGCCCGAAATCGGTACCGCGCCTGAAAACACGGTATTCATCAGCGGCATCGGCTGCTCGTCGCGCTTTCCCTATTATATGGAAACCTATGGCTTTCACACCATCCACGGCCGCGCGCCGGCCTTTGCGACGGGGCTGAAGCTCGCCAATCCGGGGCTCGATATCTGGATCGTCACCGGCGACGGCGACGGGTTGTCGATCGGCGGCAACCACACGATGCACCTGATCCGCCGCAATCTCGATTGTCAGATCATGCTGTTCAACAACGAGATTTACGGGCTGACCAAGGGCCAATATTCGCCGACCAGCCGCGTCGGCACGACCAGCCCCTCGACCCCCTATGGCTCGGTCGATCGCCCCGCGCAGCCCGCGGCCTTTGCGCTGGGTGCGGGTGCGCGCTTCGTCGCGCGCGGGTTCGACGTGTCGAAGAAGCTGCCCGAGGTGCTGAAGGCGGCCCACGCCCATAAGGGCGCGGCCTTTATCGAGATTTTCCAGAACTGTATCGTCTATAATAAAGACGTGTTCGAGGATTTCGCGGCGCCGAAGGGCGCCGAGGATCGCCAGCTCTGGCTCGAGAATGGCGAACCTATGCTCTATGCCAAAGGCACCAAGGGCATCGCGCTCGACGCCGAGGCGCTGCACCTCAAGACCGTCGATGTCGTCGATGGCGACTGGCAGGCGGCGGGGGTGATCGTCCACGATGTGACCAATCGCAGTGTGGCGCACATGCTTGTCGAGATGCGTTTCGGCGAGTTCCCGATGGCGCTGGGCGTGCTCTACGACGATCCGCGGCCGACGTTCGAGGCCGACGTGGTGCGGCAGAACCAGGCGGCAGCCGAAGGCAAAACGGCCGATCTGCAGGGCCTGCTCAAGAAAGGGCAGACCTGGACCGTGACCGAAAGCGGGCCCGAGCTCTGACCTTACTCCGTCATGGATAATCTGACGCATAGCCTCGTCGGTGCCCTGCTGGGGCAGATGGGGCTCAAGAAGAAGACGGGGCTGGCGATCCCGACGCTGGTTCTGGCAGCTAACCTGCCCGATGTCGACGCGGCGTGCCTGCTCTGGCTCGATGGTGTCGAGCATCTGGGTTTTCGGCGCGGGATCACGCACGGGCCGATCGCGATGCTGGTGCTGCCGATCCTGTTATGTGCGGCGATGCTCGCCTTCGACCGCTGGCAGGAACGGCGCGGCAAGCGCCCCGCCGATCGCCTTCCGGCCCATCGCGGCTGGCTCTTGGCGCTCGCCTACATGGGCTGCATCAGCCATCCGGCGCTCGACTGGCTCAACAATTATGGCATCCGCCTGCTCGAACCTTTTTCCTCGCGGTGGTTCTATGGCGACAGCCTCTTCATCATCGACCTGTGGATATGGATCGCGCTGGGGATGTCGCTCTGGCTGTCGCTGCGGCGCGAGCGCCGCAGCGCGGTGCACTGGCAACGCCCTGCGTGGATCGGTTTTGCGGCTGTTTCGGCCTATATCTTCGCGAACGGGCTGATCACCGGCGCTGCGGAGCGCATGGCGTCGGACGCGCTCGCCGCAGCGGGTAAGTCGGACGCACTGGTCGTGGCGAGTCCGCCGCCGCTCGCCTTTTGGCAACGCGAGATTTTCTGGCGCACCGCAGACCGCTTTGGCACCGCCAGCTTCACGCCGGGCGTCGGCGGCCAACTGGACCTGACCGGGGCGCCGACAGGCATGGACGATCCAAGGCTTGCCGAATGGGTCAAGGCCGACCCTGCTGCGCGCGCCTTTCTGTTGTGGGCGCGGATGCCGGTGGCCGAGCGCGACGGCGATGCCATATTATTGCGCGATCAGCGCTTCATGCATCCGCTGGCCGCGGAGCGTTTCCAGGTACGGCTGGCGGCACCTACCGCAAGCGCGCGCGAATAGCGCGGCGCGCTCATGACGTCATGACAGCGCGCGTTTGAGGCAATTGTCAGCCGCGCGCCTTTGGGGCAGGAAGGGGTTATGAACACGCATGTCAGCCCCCGCCGCGGCAAGGAACTGCTCCGCGCCGACCGTGCCTATCGCGCGGGCGGGCTGGCGGCTCGGCTGATCGGACTGGCGCCGAGCTCGCTGTTCCACCGGCTGCTCGACCGCGTCGACGCGGGATTGGTCGCCGGCACGATCGAGGGGCATTTGCCCGACGGCAGCGTGCGGTTACTCGGCGGCCGCGGCAGGGGACCGACGGCGGTCGTCCATCTGCACAGCTGGGCGGCACTGTCGCGGCTGGCGCTGTCGGGGTCGGTCGGCTGGTACCGCGCATGGGAGAAGGGCGAATGGACCTCGCCCGATCCGGTCCCGCTGTTCGACCTGTTCATGCGTAACGGCGAGGCGCTCGGCGATGTCGGGCGCGCGCACGGGCCGTCGCGCTGGCTGAACCGGGCAATCCACGCGCTCCACCGCAACCACCGGCGCGGGGCGCGCCGCAATATCCATGCGCACTATGATTTAGGTAATGATTTCTATCGCTTGTGGCTCGATCATGCGATGAACTATTCGAGCGCACTGTTCGCCGATCCGGCGCAGTCGCTGGAGAAGGCGCAGGCGGCAAAGGTCGACGCGATTCTCGACCGGCTCGACCTCCGCTCGGGAAGCCGGCTGCTCGAAATCGGCTGCGGCTGGGGCGCGCTCGCCGAGCGCGCAGTCGAGCGGCACGACGTCATTTATACCGGCATCACCCTGTCGCCCGCGCAGGCGGAAGTCGCCGATGCGCGGCTGGCGGCGGTCGATCTGTCGGGCCGCTCGCGAATCGAGCTTTGCGACTATCGCGACGCGCAGGGGCCGTATGACGCGATCGCCAGCGTCGAGATGGTTGAGGCGGTGGGGCAGGCCTATTGGCCAGCCTATCTCGATGCGATCGCGCGGCTGCTGCGGCCGGGGGGCAAGGCCGCGATCCAGTATATCCTGATCAACGACGCGCTGTTCGAGCGCTATGCCGCGAGCAGCGATTTCATCCAGGCCTATATTTTCCCCGGCGGCTGCCTGCTGTCCGAAAGCCGCTTCCGCGCGCTTGCCGAGGAAAGGGGGCTGATCTGGCGGGATGCCCATCGTTTTGGCGGCGATTATGCCGAAACGCTGCGCCAGTGGCGCGAGCGGTTCGATGCGGCGGTCACCGCCGATCAGCTGCCCGCGGGGTTTGACGAGCGTTTTGTCCGGCTTTGGCGCTATTATCTGCAATATTGCGAGGGGGGCTTTCGCGGCGGCGGGATCGACGTCGCGCAAGTCACGCTTGAAAAACCGGCCTGACAACGGGGGAGGAAACAAGATGCGAAGATTTTTGGCGGCGGTGCTGCTCGGCACCGCGGCGGCGTGCAGCGCGCCCGCGACGACGCAAACGACCGACCAATTGCCAAAGGATCTGAACGTGCTTTTCTGGACCCAGGATCAACGCGACCTTGCTTTCCGGACGATGGAGACGGTGCCCAAGGTCGTCGTCAACACGGTCGAGGCGGGCGACGCCGTCTATCCGTTGCCGCCGGGCGAGCCGATCGACCTTGGCCTCGACGTCGATGCCCATATGGCGAAGCAGCGCAACGCGGGGCTGATTATCGTCCAGGATGGCAAGGTCCGGCTCGAAAAATATGCGCTCGGTTATGGCGCCGCGGGCCGCTGGACGAGTTTTTCGGTGGCCAAAAGCTTCACCTCGACGCTGGTCGGCGCCGCGGTGAAGGATGGTTATATCAAAAGCCTCGACGACAAGGTCAGCGGCTATGTCCCCGGCCTGAAAGGGTCGGCCTATGACGATGTGACCGTGCGCCAGCTGTTGACCATGAAATCGGGCGTCAAATGGAACGAGGATTATACCGATCCCAAATCCGACGTCGCGCTGTTCAACCTGCAAAAACCGGTTGCAGGTGAGGACGTTACGGTCAGTTATATGAAAACCTTGCCGCGCGATGTTCCCGCGGGTTCGAAGTGGCTCTACAGCACTGGAGAAACCAACCTGATCGGGGTTCTGGTGTCCAGTGCGACTGGCAAGACGCTGTCGGCCTATCTGTCGGAAAAGATCTGGAAGCCGTTTGGCATGGAGCAGGATGCGGTCTGGATGCTCGGGGCCACCGGGCATGAGATCAGCGGGTGCTGCATATCGGCGAGCCTCAGGGACTATGCCCGGCTGGGGCAATTTGTGCTGAGCGGCGGGGTCGCTGGCGGCGCCAGGGTCGTTCCCGACGACTGGTTCGCCGCCGCGACCACCAAGCAAGCCGACATCGGGGTGCCGGGCCGCGGCTATGGCTATCAATGGTGGACGAACGACGATGGCAGTTTTGCCGCGCAGGGCATCTTCGGGCAGGGCATTTTCATCGATCCCAAGCGCAAGCTGGTGATCGCGTCGAATAGCAACTGGCCGACCGCGACCGATCCCGAAGGCGTCGGCGCGGCACGCGAGACGTTTTACAAGGCTGTGCAGGCGGCAGTGGATCGCGAGGCGGAATAGGAAAAGCGTCGCCCCCGGGAAGGCGGGAGCGACGATTATTCCGAGATTACGCTTGCAGCCCGTTGCGCGAGCCAAACCGCGGCGAGCGGGACGGCAACGCCCAGCGCCATCATCCACCAGGTGTCGGCAAAGTCGATGGCGGTATAGAGCGCCGCGCCGATCACGGCCCCAGCGACGACCCATCCCGCGCCGGTCCCGCCGGAAATACGCATGGCAAGCCAGCTGCCCGCAAAGGTGGCGATAAACCAGCCGACGATCAGTGCGATCGTGGAGCCGACCGGGATAAGTATCTCGCCCGTGGCCGGGTCATATTCGGCGGGGGCGATTTCGCTGCCGGCATATTGCGCGAGCCAAACCAGCCCGAACGCCACGAGGATGCCGACCACCGCGGCAATCGCCGACCGTAAAAAATCTTTCGTCATTCCACGCCCTCGCAAACCCTGTTTTGCGAGCGTCTTAGCGCAGGAAAGCGAAGATGGCGTTAAGCTTTTTCCATGACCTTGGGCAGGGCATGGAAGTCGGTGCTGTCGAAGCCCTTTACCATCAGATCGGCGACATATTCGCCGACCGCATCGGGATCCTTGATGCTCCGTGGATCCTCGCCGGGATAGGCGCGTGCGCGCATCTGCGTGCGTGTCCCGCCGGGGTCGAGGATTGCGGTCCGCAGCCCCGAGATATTGCGCATTTCGGCGCCATAGCTGGTCACGAGCACCTCGAACGCCGCCTTGGACGCGGCATAGGCGCCCCAATAGGCGCGTGGCGTCCGTGCGACGCCGCTCGACAGCGCGAGCAGGCGGGCGCTTGCCGCGCGGCGCAGCAGCGGGTCGAAATTGGCGATCAGCGCCTGCTGCGCGATCAGGTTGAGCGTCAGCAGCTTGTTGAATTCCTTGCCGTCGATCGCAGCGACGGGGGTCAGCGTGCCGAGCATCGCGGCGTTGAGCACGAGCATGTCGAGATGCTGCCAGCGTTCGGCCATCGCGCTGGCGAGGCGGGCGATGCTGTCGCCGTCGGTCAGGTCGAGCGGTGCAATCGTCGCGCTGCCGCCCGCAGCGTGGATGCGATCCTCGAGCTCCTCGAGCCCGCCCGCGGTCCGCGCGGTGATGACGACGTGCGCTCCGCGCGCGGCTAACGATTCGGCGATGGCCTCGCCGATACCGCGGCTCGCACCAGTGACGAGCGCAACCTGGCCCGCCAATTCTTCAGACCTTGTAACCATATTGTCAGACAACCCGTTCGGCCAGCAGCGAAAATTGATCTTCCAGCCCATGCTCGTCGAAGTCGGTGAGCGTGGTCGGATAGTCACCGGTGAAGCAGGCGTCGCAATATTGGGGCGCGTCGTGCGTGCGTTCGGCTTCGCCCAGCGCGCGATAGAGGCCGTCGATCGTCAGGAACGCGAGGCTGTCGGCGTTGATGAAGTTCGCCATCTGGCCGATGCTCATCTGCGCAGCGAGCAGCTTGGCGCGCTCGGGCGTATCGACGCCGTAGAAGCAGCTATGCTGGGTCGGCGGGCTCGCGATGCGCATATGCACTTCGGCGGCGCCGGCATCGCGCATCATCTGCACAATCTTGAGACTGGTCGTGCCGCGAACGATCGAATCGTCGATGAGCACGATCCGTTTGCCTGCGATCAGCGCGCGGTTGGCATTGTGCTTCAGCTTGACGCCCAGATGGCGGACCTTGTCACCCGGCTGGATGAAGGTGCGCCCGACATAATGCGAGCGGATGATGCCAAGCTCGAACGGGATGCCCGATTCCTGCGCGTAGCCGATCGCCGCGGGCGTGCCCGAATCGGGGACGGGGATAACCAGGTCGGCATCGACGGGGTTTTCGCGCGCCAGCTCGGCGCCGATCGCCTTGCGCACCGAATAGACGCTGGTTCCGTCGACAATCGAGTCGGGGCGCGAGAAATAGACATATTCAAAGATGCACGGCCGCGCCGACTGTTCGGCAAAGGGCCGGTGCGAGGTCAGCTGGCCGTCGCGGATAATCACGAGCTCGCCCGGTTCGACTGAGCGCAGGAACTCGGCGCCGACGACGTCGAGTGCCACGGTTTCGGATGCCAGAATATGTGCGTCGCCGAGCTTGCCGATCACCAGCGGGCGGATGCCGAGGGGGTCGCGGCACCCGATCATGCCCTCAGCGGTCAAGCAGATCAACGAATAGGCGCCCTCGACCTGCTTCAGCGCGTCGATGAACCGGTCGAGCAGCGAGCGATAGTTCGATGTTGCGACGAGGTGGATGATGACCTCGGTATCGCTTGTCGACTGAAAGATTGAGCCACGGCGGACGAGCAGCTTTTTCAGCGCGGTCGCGTTCGAGATATTGCCATTGTGGGCGACCGCAAAGCCGCCGGTCGACAGGTCGGCGAACAGCGGCTGGACGTTGCGCAGCGCGGTCTCGCCCGTCGTCGAATAGCGGACATGGCCGACCGCCGACGCACCGTCCAGCTGGCGGATGATCTCGTCGCGATCGAAATTGCCCGCGACATGACCCATCGCGCGGTGAGTATGAAATTCCTTGCCGTCGAACGCGGTGATGCCCGCGGCTTCCTGTCCGCGGTGCTGCAACGCGTGCAGCCCCAGCGCGACGACCGCGGAGGCGCTGTCGGCGCCATGAATGCCAAAGACGCCGCACTCCTCGCGGAGCTTGTCGTCGTCGAAAGGATGGGTCGTCAGCATGTCGTTCCAGCGGCAGGGGGCAGTGACTGCGGCGCATATAGGGAGGGCAAAGCCGATTGTCGCCCCCCTAATCACGATATTGTCACATCGGCGGCGAAGCGCGGGGTGACAGCGGCTTCGATCCTGCTCTAAAGCGGCGGGCATGGATGAGCCGCGCGATACGACCGACAGATTTTTTCCGCGTTTCGACGCCGCCGGGCTGGTGACGGCGATCGTCGTCGATGCCGATACGCAGGCGCTGCTGATGGTCGCGCATATGAACGATGCGGCGATCGAGGCGACGCGCGCGACGGGACAGGCGCACTTCTGGTCGCGCTCGCGCGCTGCGCTGTGGCGCAAGGGCGAGACATCGGGCAACGGGCTGACGCTCGTCGAGATGCGCGTCGATTGCGATCAGGACGCGCTGCTGCTGCGCGTGAAGCCCGCGGGACCGGCATGCCACACCGGGCGGCGGTCGTGCTTTTACCGCCGGGTCGAAGATGATGGCCGGCTGACGTTTCTTGCGGACGATGCGCAGGGTTAGCGCTGCCCTCGTGCTGGCGACGCTGCTGCTCGCGGGATGCGAGCGCGGGGCGGGCGACGATGAGACGATTGATGCGGGGAATCCGCTCGAGATGGCGGCGCGCGAACGCGGCGTCGTGCGCCCCGAAGCCGAAACGCCGGTCGGCGTGTTCGAGCGCGCGCACGACCTTGGCCGCGATGCGATGTGCGTGGTGACCGACGGCGCGGGGCAATGGCGCTTTGCGGTGACGGCCGCCTTTGGCACCACCCTGTCCTGCACCGCGCAGGGGACGATGACGCGCGAGGGCGCCGGGTGGCGGATGCGCTTTGCCGGCGCGGACGGCTGCGAGGCGCTTGTGCATGAGCAGGATGACGAGCTGCGCCTGCCGGGACGCCTGCCGTCGCAATGCGCGCAGCTGTGCCCTGCTCGCGCGTCGCTGGCGGGCCTGCGCCTGCCGCGTGCGAGCTGGTCGGCGGACGATGCAAGGGGCTTGCGGATTGCCGACGGGCGCGGCAATATCGTCCGGCCTTGCGCAGGTTGAAGTGCCTGGAATCGCGGCGCTCTGGCGCTATTGACGTTCACGTCAACGGAAACTAGTTTCGTCGGCATGACCGACCATTACGGCCACTCGCATATCGACACGCCCGATCATCTCGGGCGCGAGCAGTTCAGCATCACCGACTTGTCGACCGAGTTCGGCGTCACCGCCCGCGCGCTGCGCTTTTATGAGGATGAGGGGCTGATCAGTCCGTCGCGCAAGGGGCTGTCACGCATCTATTCGAAGCGCGACCGGGCGCGGCTCGCTTGGATCTTGCGCGCGAAGCGGACGGGGTTCAGCCTGGCCGACATTCGCGAAATGATCGACCTGTATGACGTCGGCGACGGTCGCAAGCTGCAGCGGCAGGTGACGATCGAAAAGTGCGAGGAACGCATCGCGTTGCTCCGCCGTCAGCGCGACGATATTGACAGCGCTGTAGATGAGCTGTCACGTTTCATCGATATGGTGAAAAAGGTCGACGCCCGGAAGGCGTAGTCGGCCGACCCGCATCTGGCCTCTCCCCAGGCAAGTTTGATCCGATCAATTGCTTTTTCAGAAGGATTTCCCATGCCCGTCTATCGCGCCCCCGTGCAGGACAGCCTGTTCTTCCTCAACGAGGTGCTTGGCATCGAACGCTATGCGAACCTGCCCGGCTTTGCCAACGCGACCCCCGACATGATCGAGGCGGTGCTGACCGAAGCCGGCAAATTCTGCGAAGAGGTGCTGTTTCCGATCAACCAGTCGGGCGACCTTGAAGGTTGCACGCGCCACGACGACGGCTCGGTGACGACGCCCAAAGGGTTCAAAGAGGCGTATAAGGCCTATTGCGAGGCCGGCTGGACGCTGCTGACGCAGCCCGAAGCATTCGGCGGACAGGGGCTGCCGCACGTCGTCGGCTTTCCGGTCGAGGAATATCGCATGGCGGCGAACCAGGCCTTTGCCATGTATCCGGGGCTGACGCAGGCCGCGGTCGCGGCGATTTTGGTGAAGGGATCGGACGAGCAGAAGGCGCTTTACGTTCCCAAGATGGTGTCGGGCGAATGGGGCGGGACGATGAACCTGACCGAGCCGCATTGCGGCACCGACCTTGGCCTCATCCGCACGCGCGCAGTGCCGAACGGCGACGGCAGCTATGACGTCACGGGGACCAAGATTTTCATCTCGTCGGGCGAGCATGACCTGACCGACAACATCATCCACCTCGTCCTTGCCAAGACCCCCGACGCGCCCGACAGCGTCAAGGGCATCTCGCTGTTCATCGTGCCGAAGTTTCTCGTCAACGAAGACGGTTCGCTGGGTGAGCGCAACGCGCTGCAATGCGGGTCGATCGAGCACAAGATGGGCATCCACGCCAATTCGACCTGCGTCATGAACTATGACGGCGCGAAGGGCTGGATGGTCGGCGAGGAGAATAAGGGCCTTGCCGCGATGTTCGTGATGATGAACGCCGCGCGGCTGGGCGTCGGGATTCAGGGGCTGGGGCAGGCCGACGTCGCCTTTCAGAATGCCGTCGCCTATGCGCAGGACCGGCGGCAGGGCCGCGCGCTGACCGGGCCGCAAGACCCGCAGGAAAAGGCCGATCCGCTGTTCGTCCACCCCGATGTGCGCCGGATGCTGATGGACGCCAAGGCGACCGTCGAAGGGCTGCGCGCGCTGTGCCTGTGGGGCGCGCTCCAGGTCGATCTGGCGCATGTGGCCGAGACCGAGGAGGAGCGGCAGCTCGCCGACGATCTCGTCAGCCTGCTGACCCCCGTCATCAAGGGCTATGGCACCGACAAGGGCTATGACGTCGCGACCAACGCGCAGCAGGTGTTCGGCGGCCACGGCTACATCGAGGAACATGGCATGAGCCAATATGTCCGCGATGCCCGCATCACGATGATTTACGAAGGCGCGAACGGCGTGCAGGCGATGGACCTCGTTGGCCGCAAGCTCGCGCAGAATGGCGGCCGCGCGATCCAGACACTGTTCGCGATCGTCGATGCCGAATGCGCCGCGGCGAAGGACAAGCCCGCGCTCGCCGATTTCTCGGGGCGGCTGGAAAAGGCGAATGGCGAGCTGAAAGCCGCGACTATGTGGTTCATGCAGAACGGCATGACTAACCCGAACAACGTCGGCGCTGGTGCCCATCATTATATGCACATCACCGGCATCGTTGCGCTGGGGCTGATGTGGCTGCGCATGGCCGAGGCGGCGCAGAAGGCGCTCGACGAAGGGCGCGGCGCCCAGGATTTTCTGAATGCCAAGATCGTAACCGCGCGCCACTTCGGCGAACGCTTCCTGCCCGACGCCGGATCGCTCCGCCGCAAGATCGAGGCGGGCAGCGAAACGATGATGGCGCTGACCCCCGAACAATTCTTCGCGGCCTGACGCGGTGCCGACGCAACCATCGCCGCCGCCAAGCGTGTCGGCGGCGATGGGGATAACGCCGATCGTCGTCGAAGGCCGCAATTGCTGGCGGATCGAGCGCGCTGACAAGGCGCGGATGATCGTCGACGCCGCCGACTATTTCAAACTGCTGAAAGAGCTGATGGAAGGCGCGAAAGAGCGCATCCTGCTGATTGGTTGGGATTTCGATCCGCGTATTGCTTTGGTGCCCGATGACCACGGCAAGGGTCAATCGCTCGGCCATTATCTGCTGGCGCTGGCGCACGCGAAGCCCGATCGCGATATTGACATTTTGCGCTGGAATTTCGGCGGGCTGAAGCATTTTCTGGTGCCGAGCATCGTGATGATGATCCTGCGCTGGAAAGCGACGCGGTCGATCAGCTTCCGCCTCGACAGCGCGCATCCGGCGGGGTGCAGCCATCATCAGAAGGTGGCGGTATTCGACGATCATCTGGCGGTGTGCGGCGGAATCGACGTCGCCGCATCGCGCTGGGACACGCGCGGGCACAAGGATGCTGACCCGCGGCGGTCCAACCCTGACGGCAAAGCCTATATGCCGTGGCACGACTCGACGATGATTCTGGCCGGGGACGTTGGGCGCGCGCTCGCCGAGCTGGGCAACGAACGCTGGCAGCGCGCGACGAACAAGGAACTCCGCGATGTCGAGGGCGACGGCGAGGCCTGGCCCGACGCGCTCGACCCCGATTTTACCGATGTCGATGTCGCCATTTCGCGATCGCGCGCCGAATATAATGGCTATCCCGAGGTGCGCGAGATCGAGCAGCTCTATCTCGACATGATCGCCGCGGCGAAGCGCTTCATCTATTTCGAAAATCAATATTTCACGAGCGGCAAGATCGCCGCAGCGATCGCCGCGCGGCTGGACGAGGACGATGCGCCCGAATTCGTCATGGTGATGCCGAAAACCGCCGATGGCTGGCTCGAACAAATGGCGATGGATGCGGCGCGGGTGAAGCTGGTGCGCGCGATCGCCGAGGCGAAGCACGGCGATCGGCTGCGCATCTATGTCCCGCATACGGCCGGCGGTGACCCCATCTATGTCCACGCCAAAACGGCGGTCGTCGACGATCGGATGCTGCGCGTCGGATCGTCGAACATGAACAACCGGTCGATGGGCCTCGACAGCGAATGCGACGTCACGATCGATACGGCGCTCCCCGCAAATCGCGGCGCCGAGCCGGTGATCCGCAGGCTGCGCGAATCGCTGATCGCCGAGCATCTGGACGTTGACACGGCGGAGGTCGCCCGCGCCTTTGACGTCTCGGGGTCGCTGATCGCCGCGATCGAGGGACTCCGCGGGCCGGGGCGCTCGCTCGAACTGCTCGATCTGGTCGCGCCGGGACCGATGGACGACTTCATCGCCGACAATGAATTGCTCGACCCGACGAGCCCCGATGCGATGTTCGAAAGCTTTTCCGAACGCGGCCTGAAGAAAAGCTGGCGGCGCGGAAAAAGCTGGATGAAGCGGCACCGGCCGTTTCGTCGTAAATCGACCTGAATTTCCGTTCGTGTCGAGCGAAGTCGAGACACCCGAAGGTACTGGCAAGCTCAGCGTGTCTCGACTTCGCTCGACACAAGCGGGCAAGGGGTAGGGGGGTCAGTCCGCCAGCGACAATATATGCCGCGCCTGTTTCAGATGCGGCGCATCGACCATTTTGCCGTCCACCTGCAGCACGCCGGCGCCGGGATTGGCGGCAAAAGCATCGACAATCGCCTGCGCGCGCGCGGCTTCCTCGGCACTGGGAGTAAAGGCGGCGTTGATCGGTTCAACCTGCGACGGGTGGATCGCCATCATGCCGGTGAAGCCGTCACGCCGCGCACGGGCGGCATAGGCGGTGAGGCCGTCGGCGTCCTTGATAGCAGGGAACACCGTGTCGATTGCGGCGATGGTCGCCGCGTGTGCGGCGAACAGGGTGAGCGCGCGCGCGATGCGATAAGGTTCGGTGTAACCACCGTCGTCCTCGCGGCTGGTCGTCGCACCGATCGCGGCGGGCAGATCCTCGGCGCCCCACGTCAGCCCGAGCAGCCGGTCCTTCACTTCACGGTAGCTTCCAAGCGTGAAGATCGCCGCGGGGGTTTCGGTGGCAATCGGCAGGATGGCGGGCAACGACGCGTCATCCGCCGTCTCGCTGCGCACGATCGTGTCGAGTTGCTGGATGCTCGGCGCGCCTTCGGCCTTGGGCAGCATGATCGCGTCGGGGCGTACGCCGATCACCGCGGCGATGTCGGCCGCGGTCATATGCCCGTCGAGCGGGTTGACGCGCACCAGCGTCACGACTTCGCGGGGCCCCGCAAGATAGTCGGCGACGGCGTGGCGCGCCGTTTCCTTGTTCGCGGGCGACACCGAATCTTCAAGGTCGAGGATGATCGCATCGGCGCCCGACGCCGCGGCCTTGGCAAAGCGTTCAGGCCGGTCGCCGGGGACGAAAAGAAGGGAACGCAGTCTCATCTCATAACCTATGCCGTTCGTGTCGAGCGAAGTCGAGACACGCAAAGGGCCAACGGTTCTCAACTTCGCTCGAACCGAACGGAATTGATCACTTTCGCAGAATCAGCGCGGATCGTTCGCAGTGGCAGACGATTTCGTCCCGCTGATTGATCGCGCGGTGGAGAAAAGTGACGATACCGGCATTCGGCCGCGATTTCGACTCCTTGAGACCGATCACCTCGCTCGTCGCGCGCAGCGTGTCGCCAATGAACACTGGCTTGGGCATGACGAGCTTGTCGTATCCGAGGTTCGCTACGAGTGTTCCCAGCGTCGTATCGCCGACCGAGAGTCCGACCATCAGGCTGAACGTAAAGGCACCGTTCACGAGGATCTGTCCGAATTCGGACGCCTTCGCCGCCTCGATGTCGAGGTGCAGGGGCTGCGGATTATGCGTCATCGTGGTGAAGAGCAGATTGTCGGTCTCGGTCACCGTGCGGCGGATATCGTGCGTCAGCGTGTCGCCGATGGTCCATTCGTCGAAATATTTGCCGGCCATAATCCCAACTCCAAAATAGGTCATGCTGAACTTGTTTCAGCATCCATGGTCTGTTCTCTCGTCTGGCGCGGCGTCGATGAGAGCGTCGAGCCATGAACCCTGCAACAAGTTCAGCGTGACGAAGAATAGCGCCTATTCGTTCGCCGCCTCGATCCGTGCCAGCAGCGCCTCGACCTGCACCTGAGCGCCCGCCACCGCATTGAGCTCGGCCACCACACCATCGAACGGTGCAAGCAGGCTGTGCTCCATCTTCATCGCTTCGAGCGTGAGCAGTTTCTGGCCCTTCGTTACCGTGTCGCCTGCGGCAACCTCGACCGCGATGATCTTGCCGGGCATGGGGGAGAGGATCGCGCCGTCGCCCGCAGCGCCCGCAGCACCGCCCTCGGCACGCCACGGCAAGAGTTGCCACACCGATCCAGCCTCGGCGACGAGCATCGCGGGGGCGGGTTCGTCAGCGCCGGGACCGTGGAGCGCAACATCCACCCGCTTGCCGTCGAGCATAAAGGGTGCAGTGCGGACATCTGGGGCGTTGAGACGAAAACCCGCTTGGAAGGAGCGCGGTACCATCGCCATTGCGGCATTGGTCAGCGCCTGCGCCGAAGGCTCCGGCTCGGCGGCCATGCTGTCGCCATCGCGGCCGATCAGCCCGGTATCGACCGTCCCCGCCACGAAATCGGGATGAGCGAGCGCATTGATCAGGAAGGCCGAATTGGTTTTGACCGGCCAGATCGCGCTTTCCTCCAGCATCTCCGACAGCAGTTCACGCGCTTCTTCGCGATCTTCGCCCCACGCGATGACCTTGGCGATCATCGGGTCGTAGAAGGGTGAGACTTCGGCGCCCTCATAGACGCCGGTGTCGATGCGGCCCAAATGCTCGGGCAACTGAAAAAGTTCGAGCTTGCCCGTGCTTGGCAGAAAGCCCTTGGCGGCATCCTCCGCATAAAGTCGCGCTTCCATCGCCCAGCCGTTGATCGCCAGTTGGTCCTGCGCCAGCGGCAACGGTTCGCCTGACGCAATGCGCAGCTGCCATTCGACGAGGTCGATTCCCGTGATCTCCTCGGTCACCGGATGCTCGACCTGAAGCCGCGTGTTCATTTCCATGAACCAGATTCGGTCGGCGCGCAGGCCTTCCGACGCGTCAGCGATGAACTCGATCGTCCCCGCTCCGACATAATCGACCGCCTTTGCGGCTCGGACCGCAGCGGCGCACAGCTCGGCGCGCGTCGCTTCGTCCATCCCGGGGGCGGGGGCTTCCTCGATCACCTTCTGGTGGCGGCGCTGCAGCGAGCAGTCGCGTTCGAACAGGTGGACGACGTTGCCGTGGGTGTCGCCGAAGACCTGCACCTCGATATGGCGCGGGGTCAGGATATATTTCTCGATCAGCACATGGTCGTTGCCGAACGACGCGGCGGCCTCGCGCTGGCACGAGGCGAGAGCGTCGGCGAAATCCGCCGGGCTATCCACCTTGCGCATCCCCTTGCCGCCGCCGCCCGCCACGGCTTTGATGAGGACCGGATAGCCGATCGCGGCGGCCTGTTCGGCGAGATAGGCGGGGGCCTGGTTCTCGCCCATATAGCCCGGCGTCACCGGCACCCCGGCCTCGGCCATCAGCTTCTTCGCGGCGTCCTTGAGGCCCATCGCGGTGATCGACGAAGGGTTCGGCCCGACCCAGACGAGCCCGGCATCGGCGACCGCCTGCGCGAACTCGGCATTTTCCGAAAGGAAGCCATATCCCGGATGGATCGCTTCCGCCCCGGTCGCCTTCGCGGCGGCGATGATCTTGTCGCCGACAAGGTAGCTTTCGCGCGCCGGAGACGGCCCGATATGCACCGCCTCGTCAGCCTCGCGCACATGCAAAGCCTTGGCGTCGGCATCCGAATATACCGCAATAGTCCGTATGCCCATCTCGCGCGCAGTGCGGGTGATGCGGCAGGCGATTTCACCGCGATTGGCGATGAGGAGAGATTGGATCATGGTCATCACATCCTGAACACGCCGAACCCGCGGTCCTCGACCGGGGCGTTCAGCGTCGCCGCGAAAGCGAGCCCCAGCACATCGCGCGTTTGCGCGGGGTCGATGATGCCATCGTCCCACAGGCGCGCGGTCGCGTGGTAGGGATTGCCTTCATCCTCATATTTCTGGCGGATCGGCGCCTTGAAGGCTTCGGCTTCGTCGGGCGTCCATTTTTCGGCGTCCCGGTGAACGGTCGCCAGCACCGATGCCGCCTGTTCGCCGCCCATCACGCTGATCCGCGCATTGGGCCAGGTGAACAGGAAACGCGGGCTATAGGCGCGCCCGCACATGCCGTAATTGCCCGCGCCGAAGCTGCCGCCGATCAGCACGGTAATCTTCGGCACCGTCGCGGTCGCGACTGCGGTCACCAGCTTCGCGCCATGCTTGGCAATGCCCTCGGCCTCATATTTGCCGCCGACCATGAAACCGCTGATATTCTGAAGAAAGAGCAGGGGGATGCGGCGCTGCTGCGCCAGCTCGATGAAATGCGCGCCCTTGACCGCGCTCTCGCTGAACAGCACGCCATTGTTGGCGAGAATCGCGACGGGGATGCCCCAGATGTGCGCGAAACCGCAGACGAGCGTGCTGCCATATTGCGCCTTGAACTCGTGAAACTCGCTGCCGTCGACGATCCTCGCGATGACTTCATGGACGTCGTAGGGCGCGCGGACGTCCTGCGGGATGATGCCGTAGAGGTCTTCGGCGTGATATTTGGGCGGGCGCGGCTCCTTCACCTCAACCTTGAACCCGTCATCGGCGCCAAGGTGCGACATAATGTCGCGCACGATCGTCAGCGCATGTTCGTCATTCTCGGCCAGATGATCCACGACGCCCGATCTTTTGGCGTGCAGGTCGCCACCGCCCAGATCCTCGGCGCTGATTTCTTCGCCCGTCGCCGCTTTCACGAGCGGCGGCCCGGCAAGGAAGATCGTGCCCTGACCGCGCACGATCACGGTTTCGTCGCTTATCGCAGGCACATAGGCGCCGCCCGCGGTACAGCTTCCCATGACGCAGGCGATCTGCGGGATGCGCCGCGCGCTCATATTCGCCTGGTTAAAGAAGATGCGCCCGAAATGGTCGCGGTCGGGAAAGACTTGGTCCTGATGCGGCAGGTTCGCGCCGCCCGAATCGACGAGGTAGATGCACGGCAGGCGGTTCTCCTGCGCAATCTCCTGCGCGCGTAGATGCTTTTTCACCGTCATCGGGTAATAGGTGCCGCCCTTTACCGTCGCATCGTTGCAGACGATCATCGCCTGCCGCCCTGACACTCGGCCTATCCCGGCGATCATCCCGGCGCCCGGCACTTCGCCGCCATACAGGTCGCACGCGGCGAGCTGGCCAATCTCGAGGAAGGGCGAGCCTGGATCGAGCAGGCGCTCGACGCGCTCGCGCGGGAGCAGCTTGCCGCGGCTGACATGGCGCTCGCGCGAGTTTTCATTGCCGCCCAGCGCCGCCTCGGCGACGCGCGTATATAGTTCGTCGCGCAGTGCGCGGTTGTGCGCGGCGCGGATCCGAAATTCGTCGCTGTCGGGATCGACATTGGTGCCAAGAACCGGTGCGCTCACTGTTCAGTCTCTCCCCGCTTTTCGTCTGAATCACCCGGCGTTTCCTTCAGGATCAGATAACGATAGACGCCGATCGCATTGATGATCAGCAGCGCGAGATTCTGCCAACCGATCCCTTCGCTGTCGGGTTGCCAGAAACCCCAGAGGATCAGCGCGATGCTGCTGGTCACAAAGATGACAAAGGCCCAGCCGGTCGTGCGACGGCCAAGGTTGAGCGAAACGATCAGCGCGGCAAGCGTCGCCGCGCCGGCGCCATAATATTGGAGAATGGTGAGCAGAGTGTCGTTCATGCCGCCGCTCCGATGAGCGCAAAGGCGCCTGAAGCAGTGAGGGTCGGCCAGCCGATATGCCTGCCGTGGGTATACACGGCGTCGAACAGACCGGTGGCGAGCCAGGCGGCGCCGATCAGCATGATCAATGCGCGCGGCGTTTCAGGCCACACGACCGAAGCCGCCGAGACGAGCATCAGCAGCGACAGCGCGTGCCACGCTAAGCGGAACACCCGCCGCGCCAGATCGACGCCCATGATCCCCTGATCGAGCATCATCAGTGGGCCGACGAGTCGTCGTTCACCGAGATAGCCATGAACAAGGGCCGTTGCCGTCATCCCCGCCGCCGACAGCCAGAGCCACATCACGCGCCGGCGCCGATCAGTTCGCGGCCGATCAGCATCCGGCGGATTTCGTTGGTGCCTGCGCCGATGTCGAGAAGCTTGGCGTCGCGCCAATAGCGTTCGACCGGCCAATCCTTTGTGTAGCCCGCGCCGCCGAGCGCCTGAATCGCCTCGCCCGCGACCTTCACCGCGCTTTCGCTTGCGAGCAGAATCGCACCGGCGGCGTCGAAGCGCGTCGTCTGTCCCGCATCGCACGCCTTGGCGACGTTGTAGACATAGGATCGCGCCGACTGGAGCATGACATACATGTCGGCGACCTTCGCCTGCATCAGCTGGAACGAGCCAATCGGCTTGCCGAATTGCTTGCGTTCGCGAACATAAGGTATGACCGTGTCGAGACACGCCTGCATGATGCCGAGCTGGAGTCCAGCAAGCACGACGCGCTCATAATCGAGCCCCGACATCAGCACACCGACGCCGCCGTTCTCCGGCCCCATCACCTGTTCTTCGGACACTTCGCAATCTGTAAAGACGAGTTCGGCGGTGGGTGAGCCGCGCATTCCGACCTTGTCGATCTTCTGCCCGATGCTGAATCCCGGCATATCTTTTTCGATCAGAAAGGCGGTGATGCCGCGCGATCCCGCGTCGGGCGAGGTCTTTGCATAGACGACCAGCGTGTCGGCATGGCTCGCGTTGGTGATCCAGAATTTTGTACCGTTGAGGACATAGCCGCCCTGAACCCTCTCGGCTTTCAGCTTCATCGACACGACGTCGCTGCCCGCACCCGCTTCGGACATCGCGAGGCTGCCGACGTGCTCGCCCGAAATCAGCTTGGGCAAATATTTCGCCTTCTGTTCGGCATTGCCCCAGCGGCGGATCTGGTTGACGCAAAGGTTCGAATGCGCGCCATAGGACAGGCCGATCGCGGCGCTGGCCCGGCTGACTTCCTCGACCGCGATCACATGTTCGAGATAGCCGAGGCCGAGGCCGCCGAACTCCTCCTCGACGGTGATGCCGTGCAGGCCGAGCGCGCCCATCGCCGTCCACAGCTCGTCGCGCGGAAACCAGTCGTCCGCGTCGGCCTTTGCCGCGAGCGGCGCGATCTGTTCGTCGGCGAAGCGGGCGGTGGTTTCGCGGATCATGTCGGCGGTTTCACCGAGGGCAAAGTCGAAATCGGGGGTGGCGCGCATGGGTTACCTGTCGATCGAGGGCCGGATGGTCCGGGATAGTGCATCAAAATCCTAGCATATGGAAATTGAAAGCACTCGCGGTTTAGCATAAGTAAAATCTATGATTAAACGCGCGCATATCCGGCAGTTCCTCGCCGTCGTCGATGCGGGCAGCTTCACGCAGGCGGCTTTGCGCATCCGCGTCACCCAGCCGGCGCTGTCGGCAGGGATCGCCGAGCTGGAAAGGCTGGTCGGCACGCCGCTGTTCCTGCGCAACCGCCGCCAGATTCGCCTGACCGAGGCGGGCGGGCGTTTTCTGCCGATCGCGCGCGATCTCGACCGCGGATTTCGCGCGGCGGACGATTTCGGCCGCACCGGCGACCGGCAGGCGGCCGAGCTGAAGCTGGGCGTCATCCGGTCGATGCCCGGCGAGCTGTTGCAGGCGATCGTCGCCGCGCTGCGCCCGAGCTTTGCGATCGAGATCGTCGAAAGCAGCGATGCCGAGCTTCGCGCCGCGCTGGGAAGCGCGCGCATCCACATGGCGATCGCGGGCCTGCGTCCCGGTGAGCGCGGCGATCATGTCACGCCGCTCTATGACGAGCCGCTGACGATGTTCGTTGCCGCCGATCATCCGCTTGTCGGCCGGATCGAGGTCACGCCCGATGAACTGGCGGCCGAGACGATGATCGCACGCCGCTCGTGCGAATTTCTGGTCGCGACGAGCCGTTTTTTCACGCGCCATGGCGTGCGCCCGCGTTTCGCGCTACGCAGCGAAAGCGATGATCGCTGCCTCAGGATGGTTGCTGCGGGCATCGGCATCACCACCGCGCCGGTATCGCTGGCGATTGACGGGATCGTGCCGCTGAAGGTCGCGGGGTACGACTTTCGCCGTGAGCTAGGCCTGATCGCCGATCCCGCCTGGGCGTCGTTGCCAGAAATCACACCGCGGCTTGCCCATGCGCGTGAAACGATTGGCGCGATTGCAGCCGAGTGGCGGCACGCAAAGGTCGACGCTGCCATATGACCCACTTCACAAGTCTGGCTTGCATCGTCAAAAGGCCTTACAGCTTGATCGCATTATAGAGGGGCGGCAAGGGCAGGGAATGACCGATACGCTGACCCACCTCGACCGGCTCGAGGCCGAGAGCATTCATATCATGCGCGAAGTGATGGCCGATGCGGCCAAGCCCGTCATGCTGTACAGCGTGGGCAAGGACAGCGCGGTGATGCTGCATCTCGCGCGCAAGGCCTTCTATCCCTCGCCGCCGCCGTTCCCGTTGCTCCATGTCGATACGACATGGAAATTCAAGGCGATGTACGAATTGCGCGACCGGATGGCCGCGGAAAGCGGCATGGAGCTCATTGTCTATCAGAACCCCGAGGCCAAGGAGCGCGGGATCAATCCGTTCGACCACGGCCCGCTGCACACCGACATGTGGAAGACCGAGGGACTGAAACAGGCGCTCGACCTCCACGGCTTCGACGTCGCTTTCGGCGGCGCGCGCCGCGACGAGGAAAAGAGCCGGGCGAAGGAGCGGATTTTCTCGTTCCGCACTGCGAGCCATGGCTGGGATCCCAAGAAGCAGCGGCCCGAGCTGTGGAACCTTTACAACGCCCGCAAGGCGAAGGGCGAAAGCATCCGCGTCTTCCCGATCTCGAACTGGACCGAGCTGGACATCTGGCAATATATCGCGCGCGAAAATATCCCGATCGTTCCGCTGTATTTCGCCGCGCCGCGACCTACGGTCGAGCGCGACGGGTTGCTGTTGATGGTCGATGACGATCGCTTCCCGCTGCTGCCGGGTGAGGCGCCGGTCCTCCGCTCGGTGCGTTTCCGCACGCTCGGCTGCTATCCGCTTACCGGTGCGGTGGAGAGCGAGGCGGCAACGCTGTCCGAAGTCATTCAGGAAATGCTGCTGACGACGACGAGCGAACGGCAGGGTCGCATCATCGACAAGGATGGCGGCGACGCATCGATGGAGAAGAAGAAGCAGGAGGGGTACTTCTGATGGCCGATCCTGTTTACGTCACCGACGCGCTGATCGCCGAGGACATCGACGCCTATCTCTCGGGGCATGAGAAGAAGTCGCTCTTGCGTTTCATCACCTGCGGCAGCGTCGACGATGGCAAGTCGACGCTGATCGGACGGCTGCTTTATGACAGTAAGATGATCTTCGAGGATCAGCTTGCCGCGCTCGAAGCGGACAGCAAGCGCGTTGGCACGCAGGGGCAGGAGATCGACTTTGCGCTGCTCGTCGACGGACTCGCCGCCGAGCGCGAGCAGGGGATCACGATCGACGTTGCCTATCGCTTTTTCACGACCGAGAAGCGCAAGTTTATCGTCGCCGACACGCCGGGACATGAGCAGTACACGCGCAACATGGTCACCGGCGCCTCGACCGCCGACCTGGCCGTCATCCTGATCGACGCGCGCAAGGGCGTGCTGACGCAGACGCGGCGGCACAGCTTTCTCGCGCACCTGATCGGCATCAAGCATATTGTGCTCGCGGTGAACAAGATGGACCTCGTCGGTTACGACAAGACGGTGTTCGAGCGCATCCTGCTCTCCTACCGCGCCTTTGCGAGTGAGATCGGCATTACCGACTTTACCGCGATCCCGATCTCGGGGTTCAAGGGCGACAATATCACGGCGCTGTCGGCGAATATGCCCTGGTATAAGGGACCGGCGCTGATCGAGCATCTGGAAGGTGTCGAAGTTGGCGCGCAGCGTGATGTAAATTCGGATTTTCGCTTTCCTGTTCAATGGGTTAATCGTCCTAATCTCGATTTCAGGGGCTTTTCCGGGCAGATTGCGGGCGGTTCGGTCAAGCCGGGTGACGCGGTTCGCGTGTTGCCGAGCGGCAAAACGACGACGGTGGAGCGCATCGTCACGCTCGACGGCGACTTGCCCGAGGCCGTCGCGGGACAGTCGGTGACGCTGACACTTTCGGACGAAATCGATTGCTCGCGCGGCGACGTGATCGCCGCGGCGGACAATCCGCCCGAGGCAGCCGACCGGTTCGAGGCGACCTTGGTCTGGATGGCTGATGAGGCGATGATCCCCGGCCGCGCCTATTGGCTGAAGCTCGCGACGCAGAGCGTGTCGGCGACGGTGCAGGCGCCGAAATATGAGATCAACGTCAACACGCTTGACCATCTGGCGGCCAAGACGCTGGAACTGAACGGGATCGGCGTCGTCGAAATCTCGACCGACAAGCCAATCGTTTTCGAAGCCTATGCCGATAATCATACGCTCGGCGGGTTCATCCTGATCGACAAGCTGACCAACGCGACGGTTGCGGCGGGGATGCTGCATTTCAGCCTGCGCCGCGCGCAGAATGTCCATTGGCAGGCGAGCGACATCGACCGCGATATGCGCGCCAACCTGAAAAACCAGCGCCCTGCGCTTTTGTGGTTCACCGGCCTGTCGGGATCGGGCAAGTCGACGATCGCGAACCTGGTCGAGAAAAAGCTGCACCGGATGAACCGGCACAGCTTCCTGCTCGACGGCGACAATGTGCGCCACGGGCTGAACAAGGATCTGGGGTTTACCGAGGCCGACCGGATCGAAAATATCCGCCGCGTCGGCGAGGTCGCGAAGTTGATGACCGACGCCGGACTGATCGTCATCACCGCCTTCATTTCGCCATTCCGCGCCGAGCGCGAGATGGTGCGCGCGATGCTGCCCGAGGGCGAGTTTGTCGAGGTGTTTATCGACACGCCGCTGGAGGAAGCCGAGCGCCGCGACGTCAAAGGCCTTTATAAAAAGGCGCGCAGCGGCCAGCTCAAAAATTTTACCGGGATCGACAGCCCCTATGAGGCGCCCGAAAATCCCGAAATTCGTATCGACACGACGGCAATGTCGCCCGAAGCCGCGGCGGACCTGATCGTCGATCGGCTGCTAGGGTGACCATGATGGAAAGCGACGAACAGCTGGCGCAACGGCTCGCGGCAGCGGCAGGAGCAATCCTGCTCGATCTGCGCGCGCGCGGCGAGTTCGAAGGCAAGGCGCTGGGGCAGGCGGGCGACGAGGCCGCGAATGCGATGCTATGCCGCGAAATTCGCGCGGCACGGCCGGACGACGCGCTCCTTTCCGAAGAGGAGAAAGACAATGTCGCACGCTGCGCCCGGTCGCGCGTGTGGATCGTCGATCCGCTCGACGGCACGCGCGAATATGGCGAGGGGCGGAGCGATTGGGCGGTGCATGTCGCGCTGGCGATCGACGGCATTGCCGCGGTCGGTGCGGTGGCGCTGCCGGGGCTGGGCGTGACGCTTACCTCGGGATCACCGCCGCCGCTGGCACCGCCGAACGACCCGCCAAAGATGCTGGTCAGCCGCACGCGCCCCGCCGCGGAAGCGGTGTTCGTTGCCGAAAATCTGGGCGCCGAGCTGGTTCCGATGGGGTCGGCGGGAGCGAAGGCAATGGCGGTCGTGCGCGGCGAGGCTGACATTTATCTGCACACCGGCGGCCAATATGAATGGGACAATTGCGCGCCTGCCGCGGTGGCCGCGGCGGCCGGGCTGCACGTGAGCCGCGCCGATGGATCGCCGCTGCGCTATAACAATAGCGACACCTATCTTCCCGACCTGCTGATCTGCCGCATGGAGTTGGCGGAGGCGGTGTTGCGATTGGCGCGCGAGTATGGCGGCTAACGACCGATAGCGGATTCGTCGATCCGGCCCTTGCCGTGGGCGGAAGCGCTTTTCGTTGCATCAGGTTCCGTTTGCTACGGCAGCCTGTCGATCGCGGGCGCGGCGGAATCCGTCGCGCGCCATGCATCGGGCCAGCCACGCCTTTGTCGCATCGCCCAGCACATCGTCGGCACCCAGCGTCGTCGCAAGAAAGGCGGCGTAGCCGGTCGCGATGTCGGCAATGGTGAAGCGTCCCGCGACGAGCCATTCGCGCCCGTCGGACAGCGCCGCCTCGATGCTCTTGGCTCGGCCGCCGAAGAAGGCTTTATAATCCTCAACAGCCTGGGGCAGTCGCCGCTCCGCGGGCTCGACGCGCGTGTAGCGGATCATGATTGCGAGCGGGAAGGTCAGCGTCGCGTCGCTGCGGTGCAGCCAGTTGCGATAATCCCAATAATCCGCCTCGTGGCGTCGCACCTCCAGCGGCGTTCCCTCGGCAATGCGTTCGCAGATTGCGGCCGATTCGGTCATCAATCGGCCGTCCTCGATCCAGCCGGGGATGGTCATCAGCGGGTTCACCGCGCGGTAATCGGGCTCGAACGCGCGCGGCGGAAATTTGAGCAAGCGAAGATCGACATCGATCCCGGCTTCCTCGGCCGCCCACAGGCAGCGGAGCGAACGAGCGTCGGGACAGTGATAAAGGACAGGACGCGTCATGCGGCAACCTCCTTCGGCCGGTCGATATGGCGCCGATGCTCGCGCCAGGCAATGAAGAGCCCCGACGCGACGATCAGCGGCGCGCCGATCCACGTCGTGTCAGCGGGCAAGGTGCCAAAGAACCACCAGCCCGCGGCGATCGACCATAGCAGGCTGGAATAGTCCATCGGGATCACGACCGACACGGGCGCCAGCCGCAGAGCCCCCGTCAGCGACATCTGCACGACCGTGCCGAGGAAGCCGAGCCCGGCGAGCAACAGCCATTCGCGCGTGTCGTGCGGCGTGATGACGAAGGGCAGAGCGATGCCGAGCGGGATTAACGATAAAAAACTGAACCAGAAAACGATCGTCGCGGCATTTTCGGTGCGGCCAAGGTCGCGCACCGCAATAGTGATGAGTGCGGTCATGATAGCGCCCGTCAGCGCGACGAGCGTGCCCGTGCCATGCTCGCCGCTGAACCCGCCGGCAAAACTTGCCAGCGGATCGAGCACGAGTAGCACGCCGACGAAGCCGACAATCACCGCGCTCCACCTTTGCCACCCCGTGACTTCGCCGAGCAGCAGGGCGGCAAAGATCACGGCAAAGATCGGCACCGACAGGCTGATCGTCGTCGCCTCGGCCATCGGCAGCAGGATCATCGCGCCGAAATTGCACGCCATGCCACCAAGCCCCATGACCATACGCCGCGCGTGCGCGCCGATGCGCCGCGTCCTGAGCGACGTAAGTCCGCTCGTTGCCATCACCCAGGCCAGCAGGACGGGCAGGACGAGCGCCTGCCGCCAGAACAGGCTTTCGACGATATGGACGCCCGCGGCATCGATATATTTGACGAGCACGAACATGAAGGAAAGGCTGACCATCGCCAGCAACCGAAGCGCGATACCGCCGAGATAATGCTGCGGCGGGCCATCGGCTGAGACGAGGGGACGGGCGGCTTTCATGAGCTCTCAAGCGCATATCAGCCCCGCCCGTACGCGCAAGCCGTCATCCCCCTTGCCCCGCCACGCCAATCGGGCTAGGGGCGCACTCCGGCCTAGGGGTATAGCTCAGTTGGTAGAGCATCGGTCTCCAAAACCGAGGGTCGCGGGTTCGAGTCCTGCTGCCCCTGCCAGGCCGGGTTCCAGAAGCGTTAGCCGATCAGCGCCCACGCCTGTCGACGGTGGCGGCGGTTTCGAGAAAGACCGGCGCGGTCCTGAACGGCGGCGACCTTCGATCGGCGCAGGTCGATCATATCCGGTCCTTTCAGGTTACGACCGCGCGCACGCGATATTCCGGCCTGTCCCAGGCGCGCGTCAGGCAGATCTCGCGCAGCCGTTCGACCGCTTCGACAACATCGGCGTATCGAAGATACAGCGGGGTAAAGCCGAACCGGAGGACGTCGGGCGCGCGAAAGTCGCCGATGACCTCGCGCGCCTTGAGTGCCTGGACGATCTCGTAGCCATTGGGATGGCTATAGGAGACCTGGCTGCCGCGGAGCGTGGGATCGAGCGGACTTGCAAGTCGAAAGCCGAATTCGCCGCAGCGGGCCTCCATGCGTTCGATGAAAAGCTTGCTCAGTCCGATCGACTTGCGGCGGACGTCCCCTATGTCGGCCTGGTTCAACAGGTCGACCCCGCACTCGAGCGCGGCGAGTCCCAGAACGGGCGGCGTGCCGCACAGGAAGCGGGTTATCCCTTCCGCGGGCCGGTAATCCTCTTCGAAGGTGAAGGGACTGGCATGGCCGAACCAGCCCGACAGGACCGGGCGCGCCTGATGATGGCGGCGCGCCGCGAACAGGAAAGCCGGCGCTCCCGGGCCGCCATTCAGATATTTATAGCCGCAGCCCACGGCAAAATCGGCGTTTGCGCCATTCAGGTCGACCTCGATCGCGCCGGCGCTGTGGCTGAGATCCCAGACGACCAGCACATTCTTTGCATGGGCGCGGCGCGTTACCTCCGCCATGTCGCGGATGAGGCCAGATTTGTAGTGGACCTGCGTGAGCAGCAGCACCGCGACGTCGTCGTCGAGCCGGTCGACGACCGTCTCCGGATCGACGGTCAGCGCGCGCACGCGGCCACCGCTGAACGCCTCGATCCCCTGCATCATATAAACGTCGGTCGGGAAATTGCCGCTCTCCGACAGGATCACGCCGCGTTCCGGCCGCAACGACAGGGCGGCGGTTAGCGCTTTGAAAATATTGACCGATGTCGAATCCGCCGCGATCACTTCGTCCGGATCGGCGCCGATGATCGACGCGATCTTGTCGCCGATACGCTGCGGCGCGGTCGACCATTCGGCGCCCAGCCAGGAGGTGATGAGCCCGTCCGCCCATTCCTGCGTCACCGTTCTGGCAAGCCGCTCGGCGGTGGCGCGGGGCGCCGCCCCCAGCGAATTGCCGTCGACATAGATCAGCCCTTCGCGAAGCTGGAACGCGTCGCGAAAGCCGCGCAACGGATCCTGCGCATCCAGCGCCGCGATGTCCGCCAATTCCTGGATCATCAAAGCAACTCCCGCAAAATGGCACGCACGGGGCTCGCGTCGGCTCCGGCAATCTTAAGCGGCAGGGCAATCAGCTCATAGGGGCCACCCGGCACCCCATCGAGCACGAGACCCTCCAATATGCGCATGTCGCCCGCGAGGATCTCGTGATGGGCATCCATGGTCTTCGATTCCTGAGGATCGAGCGACGGTGCGTCCGTGCCGACGAGGCGCACGCCATTGCTGCGCAGGCGCGCGATCACGTCGGGCGCGATCGCGGTGAAATCGGGATCCCAACGGTCGGTTGGAAAGCGATCGTAAGTGCGAAACAGGATGCGTTCGAACCCGGATAGGGCTTCCCACTCGATGTCGCCGCTCTCCACCCGGCCGCGCGCGTGGCGTACGTCGACCAGAATACAGGGACCGACATAGGGGGCGAGCGCGCTTTCGGCGCTCGATTCGCCCGCGGCATGATAATGAAACGGCGCGTCCGCATGCGTTCCCGCGTGCAGCGGCGTCTCCATCGCGCCGATGTTCACCGGGCATTTGTCGTCGATTTCGGCAACGCGGCGCACGACGACCGGCGGCTCGCCGGGCCAGAGCGGCATACCGGGGCGCAGGATTTGCGATATGTCCCAGATCCTCACAGGACCGATCCCGCTGGAGCGTTGGCGTAGGTTGGACCCTCTTTGGCCGCGGCCATGCGGGTCCGCATCGACCAGAGTTCAGGGAAAAAGCTGAGGTTCAGCGCTTTGACGAGATAGTTGACGCCCGAGGAGCCCCCCGTTCCCATCTTCTGTCCGATAACCCGCGCGACCGTCTTCATGTGCTTGAAGCGCCACTCCTGGAAATAATATTCCAGCCCCGTGACCTTTTCGGCGAGCGTGTAGAGATCCCAGTGCGCCTCGACATCGGAATAGATCGTAAGCCAGGCATCCTCGACTGCGTCGGCCGGAACGTAAGGGCGGCTCCAGTCGCGATCGAGATGCGAGGCGGGAATGGCGAAGCCGCGGCGTGCGAGCAGCCGCAGCATCTCGTCATAAAGCGATGGTGCGTTGAGCGCCGCGAGCAGCCTTGCATGGACCGCCGGTTCGTCGGCGTGGACGAGCAGCAGGTCTTCCCGCTTGTTACCCAGCAGGAATTCGAGCTCACGATATTGATGCGACTGAAACCCCGAAGCCTTGCGCAAAAACCCGCGAAAGGTGAGGAAATCGTGCGGCGTCAGCGTCGCCAGCACTTCCCAGCTGTGGATCATGTGGCGCTGGATCGTCGCGATCCGGTCGAGCGTCTTCACCGCATGGTCGAGGTCGTCGCTTTTTAGCGCATCCAATACCAGATGCGCTTCGTGCAGGAGCAGCTTCAACCACAGCTCCATCGTCTGGTGCATGATGATGAAGAGCATTTCGTCCGGCTTGTCGGAAACCGGAATCTGGGACGAGAGCAGCCGTTCGGTTTGCAGGTGCCGGGCATAGGACAGCCCCTTGTCCCACTGGATCGTTTCGCCGTCGATCTGGGCCTCGAACGTCTCGACACCATCCTCGGTGTATTTGCGGATCGTCATTCGGCTCCCCATTCGATGCAGGACGAGAGGATCGCCGCGATCTCGCCGCCGCCTGCGATCCCCATCATTGCGATCCTTGGGCGGGCGCCGCCGCCCATTGCGTAAGCGACGCGCGCGCCTTGATCGTTTTCAGGCAGACGGTGGTCGAAAGCCGATGCACGCCCGGAAGCTTCGACAGGTCGTGCCGCAACAATTCGTCGATATGCTCGACCGACCGGGCGAAGACGCGCAACAAATAGTCGCTGTCGCCAGCGGTCGTATGGCATTCGATGATCGCGGGATGGGCAATTGCCGCCGCCTCGAAAGCCTCGTGCGCCTCGAAGCTGATCCGGACGGCGACATAACATTGCACGACGAGGCCCAGTGCGGCGGGATTGATGCGCGCCTCGAACCCCTGAATCACTCCGTCATTTTCCAGTTCGCGCACGCGCGACCAGCAGGGCGATTTGGACAGGCCCACGCGGTCGCTGAGGTCGGCGAAGGACATGCGGCCGTCGCTTTCCAGTTCGCCCAATATCTTCCAGTCGATCCTGTCCATCGCGTCCTCTCCGGCGCCGCCGTAAATCAGGTCATTCGGCGAGTTTTGCCGATTTTTCCGGAACATCATCCTTATAGCGTCCACGCCATAGCACATTGTGCTGAAGTTCCTGCTATTTTTCGCCGCCTTCGGGACAATGTTTTGCGCTACCCGCCCTATGGTTGCGCCGACCGGGAAGGAGTTGATGATGGCGGCGTCGCATGTTTACGAAAGGCCCCCTGAAGGTGTGGCCGCCGACTGGACGATGCCGCAGGACTGGGCCCAGTTCACTGATGCCGAACACCGCACCTGGGACCTGCTCGTGGAGCGACAGTCGCAAGCGCTGGACGGCCTGGCCTGCGATGCTTTCCTCACCGGACTGGATATTTTGCGACTGTCAAAGCCCGGGATTCCCGATTTTGACGAACTTAACCCGCGTCTCGCGCGCGCGACGGGGTGGCACGTGGTGGCGGTTCCCGGCGTGATCCCGAACGATGCCTTTTTCGCGCACCTGTCGGAGCGCCGCTTTCCCGCCGCGAATTTCCTGCGATCGGGGGAGTCGCTGGATTACTCGGAAGAGCCGGACATGTTTCACGACCTGTTCGGGCATCTGCCCATGCTGACCGATCCGATTTTTGCGGAGTTTCTTGTCGCCTATGGCAAAGCGGGCGTGAAGGCCGAGCGGTGCCGGGCGATCGATGCGCTGGGCCGGCTCTATCTGCATACCGTCGAGTTCGGGTTGATTCAGGAGCATGGCACTTTGCGTGCTTTCGGTGCCGGGCTGCTATCGAGCATCAGCGAGGCCGTTCATGCGGTCACGGCGCCGGATGTGCGCAGGATCGCCTTCGATCTCGAACGGGTGATGCAGACCGACTATCTGTTCGACGAATTTCAACGCTCCTATTTCGTCATCGAGAGCTTCGATCATCTGCTCGAGGTGACCGCCGAAACCGACTTTGAGCCCGTGTACCAGCGCCTGCGGGATGCCCCCCTGTTCGCGCCTGGGGCGGCGTGTCCGGGCGACAGGCCTGTCTTGCTGGACGCGTGAGCGTGCGCGGATCATTTATGCGGTGCCGTGTCGGTCATTCGCGCGGCGCCGCAGCTCGGTCGGTGCCATTCCGAATCGTCGCGCAAAGGCGCGGGTGAAACTGGCGTTGCTGGTATAGCCGCTGCGATAGCCGATGACGGCGACCGGCAGGTCGCTCTGCGCCAGCAATTGCCGCGCATTTTCGAGGCGGCGTTCGCTGACGGCTTCGGCGACGGTACATTGATAAAGTTCGCGAAACCCCCGCGTCAGCTTGGCCTTGCCCAGCCCGAAGCGGCGCGCGATGCCGTCGACTGTCAGCTTGTCCTGCCATCCTTCGAGCACCAGTTCGTGCGCCGCGGCGACCAGCGCAATCTCGCGTTCGCTGAGCGTGGTGGTTCCGTGCGCCTCGACCATGCGTCCGGCCTTGAGCGCCGAAAACAGCTGGCAAAGCAGTTCCAGGCTGCGCGCAATCCGTAACAGCGTGGCGGACTCGCCGTCGCCTTCGACCGCCACAACAGCGCGTCCGACGCCGCGCAGATCGGCGGGCAGATACCAGCGGCCGCTTGCCTTCGGGACGAGGCCGAAAAGTCGCCGGCACGCCGCACGGTTGATCGCCAGGATGACGAGGTCGTCATGCGCTTCGATGTCGAGCGCCCTTGGCGTCATCACGCTGACGGCGGGCTCACCGATGTCGCCGAAGCCCAGGATCAGCGGATCGGCCGGAAGCGCCGCCAGATCACACGATCCGCGACCGATGAAGCAGGTGATTTCGGGCGAGATGGTAACGATGCGTTTGCGGGCCATGGGGCCACAGCTTGGCCCGGCAAGACCCTCGGCTGCAACCGAAAATTCCCGTTCGCGGCGCGGCATCGACATTTTGTGACAAACAGGCGGCTTCCCACGCGATGTCGGACCGCTTAACGAGGCGCCCTGCAATGACAGCGAGTATCGATGACTATTTCCCCGGCTAACCCCCCATCGTCCGGCCGTATCGACCTGCTCGCGATAGGAGCCCTGTTCATCGGCCTGGTGTCGGTCACAGGCGGGGCGGCGCTTGCCAAGAATCTGTTTCCGCTCGTCGGACCCGCGGGTGCGACCGCGCTGCGCCTTGTTTTCGGTGCGCTGCTCCTGTCGATCGTGCTGCGACCATGGCGGCTCGACCTTCGCGGTGGCTGGCGATCGATCCTTGTCTATGGCGCCGTGCTGGGTGTCATGAACCTCAGCTTCTATCACGCGCTCGCCTATATCCCGCTGGGCATCGCGATCGCGATCGAGTTCATCGGACCCTTGGGGGTGGCGGTGTTTACGTCGCGCCGGCGTAGCGACCTCATCTGGATCGCGATTGCGGCGGCCGGGCTTCTCCTTCTGCTACCGCTACGCGACAGTGCCGCCGCGCTCGATTGGCGCGGGGTGGCGCTGGCGCTGCTCGCGGGGGTTTGCTGGGCAGCCTATATCCTGCTTGGCAAGCGTGCGGGGGTGGAGCATGGACCCGCCGCGGCCGCGGCAGGCACCGTCGTTGCGGCGGTTCTGGCCGCCCCGGTGGGGATCGTCCAGGCGGGCGCGGCACTGCTTCGGCCCGAGATATTGGCGCTGGGCCTCGCGGTTGGCCTCGTGTCGAGCGCCATACCCTATGGTTTCGAGATGGTCGCGCTGCGCCGCCTGTCACCCAGCACGTTCGGCACGTTGCTGAGCGCCGAACCCGCGGTCGGCGCGCTGATTGGCGTGGTTTTGCTCGGCGAATTGCTGTCGGGAGCACAATGGCTGGCGATCGGCCTCATCATGGTCTCGTCGATCGGCGCCGCGGCGGGGGCGCGAGAGGAAGCCGTGGCCGAGCCTCCGCCCTGACGAGACCGCGCCACCTTTGCAGCCCTTGCCCGCGCGCGGTTCATTCTATATAATTAGAATACTAAGTAATGGATCCTGCCCGTCGGAAGCGACAGGTTGGACCCGCGGGGATTGCAAATGCGCGAATTTTCGGAATGGTCTGAACGCACGCGGCGGGGGATGCGGGCATGAATGATTTTCCGGAAAAACTGGCGGCGGCGATGCGGCGATTCGCAGGGGAGGGGGACCTTTCCGCGCTTTCGCGCCTGTCGGGCGGCGCGAATATGGAAAGCTGGGCTTTCGAATGGGGATGCGGCGGGCGCACCGCACCCTATGTGCTGCGGCGCGCGCCGTCGGCGGCCTATATGGCCGATCGCCCCTTTGGCCATGCCGATGAGGCCGCGCTGGTGATCGCGGCGCGGACGGGCGGGGTGATGGCACCCGAAGTCGTCGGCGTGCTGGGCGATGCCGACGGCCTTGGTACCGGCTATGTCATGCGCCGCGTGATGGCGGAGGTGGCGCCCGCGGCAATCCTTGCCGATCCGCCGCCGTCGCTCCTTGCCGACCTGGGGCGCGAACTGGCGCATATCCACGCGCTGCCGCTGGCGACAATCCCGCCGGCAATCCCGCATATGGACACGCGCGAGGCGCTGGCGACGCTGAAAGCGCGCTTCCTTGACTATGGCGGCGACCGCCCGGTGATCGCGCTCGCGATCAAATGGTGCGAGGATCATCTTCCCGCGGCCGCCGATCCCGTGCTCGTCCATGGCGACTATCGCATGGGCAATATCATGGTCGACGCCGATGGTCTGGCGACCGTGCTCGACTGGGAGCTCGCGCATCTCGGCGACGCGCACGAGGATCTGGCCTTTGGTTGCATGACGGTGTGGCGGTTCGGCCGACTCGACAAGCCGGCGTTCGGGCTTGGCAGTGTCGACGATTATTTTGCCGCTTATGAAGCGGCGGGCGGCCGCCCCGTCGATCGCGACCGGTTTCGTTTCTGGCTGGTCTATCGCACGCTCTGGTGGGCGCTGGGCTGCCTTCAGATGGGCGAGGCCTGGCGCAGCGGCGCCGACCGCACGGTCGAGCGCGTCGTCGTCGGGCGGCGCACCGCCGAACAGGAACTGGACCTGATCCGCCTGCTGGAGGCGGAGGCGCCCGAAGCCGAGCGCGCCCATCCGCTTCCACCATCGCAGCCCGCCGCGCCTGCTCCGACGGGCGAGCCGACGAACCGGGAGATGGTGCAGGCGGTGCGCGACTGGATCGAAGGCGCGATCAAGCCGCACGCGGCAGGTCATGCCAAGTTCGAGGCGGTGGTTGCGATGAACGCGCTCGGTATCGTGCTGCGCGACCTCGATGCCGGAACGCGCGCCGAGGACAAGGCGCTGGCGGATGAATTGCTGTCGGGCGCCGCGACGCTCGCGCGCCCCGGCTTGCTCGCAAAGCTTCGCCGCGCGGTGCTCGACAAATGCGCGGTCGACAGCCCGAAATATGCCGCAATGTCCCGCGCGAAGGAAGAATGGGGCGATTAGGCAATCAGGGTCCCCTTTTTCCGTTCGTGCTGAGCTTGTCGAAGCACCGTTCTTTCTTTCGACGCTGCAAAGAAAGAACGGCCCTTCGACAAGCTCAGGGCAAACGGAGTTGGGAAAACAAGTAACGATCAGGAGAGAGACGATGGATTTTGCGGTTCCGGCCGATTTGCAGGCCTATCTGGACGAACTCGACGCTTTCATCGCGACCGAGATCAAGCCGCTGGAGATGGCGGACGACAATATCCGCTTTTTCGACCATCGCCGCGAGCACAGCCGCACCGACTGGGACAATCAGGGTCTGCCGCGCCACGAGTGGGAAGAACTGCTGCGCGCCGCGACGCGCAAGGCCGACGCCGCGGGGCACTGGCGCTTTTCCGCGCCGAAGAAATATGGCGGCAAGGATGGCAGCAATTTGTGGATGGCGGTGATCCGCGAACATTTCGCCGCCAAGGGACTGGGCCTGCACAATGATTTGCAGAACGAGCACAGTATCGTCGGCAATTTCCCCTTCGTCGAAATGTTCGAACAGTTCGCGACGAGCGAGGAACAGAAGGCGGAATTCATCCTCGGCGGGTTCGAAGGCAAGCGCCGCACCGCCTTTGGCCTGACCGAGCCCGACCATGGCAGCGACGCGACGCATATGGAAACGCGCGCGGTGCGCGAAACCCGCGACGGCGTCGACGGCTGGCGCATCAATGGCGCGAAGATGTGGACGACGGGGATGCACGTCGCGACGCATTGCGCGACCTTTTGCCGGACGAGCGGGAATGACGGCGACGCGAAAGGTATAACATGCCTGCTCGTCCCCAATCCGTCGCCGGGGCTCAAAATCGAGGAATATCTCTGGACCTTCAACATGCCGACCGACCATCCGCGCGTCAGCTTCACCGATGTGTGGGTGCCCGACAGCGCGCGGCTGGGGCCCGAGGGCGGCGGTCTGTCGATTGCGCAGAGCTTCGTCCACCAGAACCGTATTCGTCAGGCGGCGAGTTCGCTGGGCGCGGCGGTTTACTGCATCGAGGAAAGTGTCCGCTACGCAAGGGAGCGCAAACCCTTTGGCGAAGCGCTGGCGAAGAATCAGGCGATCCAGTTCCCGCTGGTCGAGTTGGCGACACAGGCCGAAATGCTGCGCCTGCTGATCCGCAAGACCGCGTGGGACATGGACAACACCCCGCACAAGGAGATCGAGCGCACGCTGTCGGACAAGGTCAGCATGTGCAATTATTGGGCGAACCGCCTCGTCTGCGAAGCCGCCGACCGGGCGATGCAGGTTCACGGCGGCATCGGCTATTCGCGGCACAAGCCCTTTGAGCATATCTATCGCCACCACCGCCGCTATCGCATCACCGAAGGCGCCGAGGAGATTCAGATGCGCAAGGTTGCGGCCTATCTCTTCGGCTATCTGGGTCCGCGGCGCGAGACGCTGGGGCGGATCTGACGCGCCCGATGAACCAGCCCCGCACGCTGTACGACAAGATATGGGATGCGCACGCCGTCGCGGAGGATGATGGCGAGACGCTGCTCTATATCGACCTGCACCTGCTGCACGAGGTGACCTCGCCGCAGGCCTTTGCGGGGCTTGCAGCGGCGGGACGGCCGGTGCGGCGCCCCGAACGCGCGCTCGCGCTGTCCGATCATAATGTGCCCACCGCGGGGCAGGCGCTTGGCCCGGCGGGCGTCGCCGACGCCGAGGCGCGCGCGCAGCTCGAGGCGCTGGTCGCGAACACGCGCCGCTTCGGCATCGAAAATCTCCCGATGGGCGATCCGCGCGGCGGCATCGTCCATGTCGTCGGCCCCGAACAGGGGCGATCGCAGCCGGGCATGACGATCGTTTGCGGCGACAGCCACACCTCGACCCATGGCGCGTTCGGCGCGCTCGCGTTCGGCATCGGGACGTCGGAGGTCGAGCATGTGCTCGCGACGCAGACGATCCGCCAGCGCCGCGCGCGCAACATGCGCGTAACCGTCGACGGGGCGCTGGCGCCGCATGTCCAGGCCAAGGATCTGGCGCTTCACCTGCTCGGAACGATCGGCGTCGATGGAGCGGGCGGGCATGTCATCGAATATGCGGGCACGGCGGTGCGCGCGCTGTCGATGGAGGGGCGCATGACGCTCTGCAATCTCAGCATCGAAATGGGCGCGCGCGCGGGGTTGATCGCGCCCGACGCCACGACCTTTGCCTATCTGAACGGCCGTCCGGCGGTGCCCGATGGTGCAGCGTGGGACGCGGCGGTTGCGCGCTGGAAGGCGCTCGCCAGCGACAATGACGCCATGTTCGATCGCGAGATGCGGATCAATGCGTGCGACGTCCGGCCGATGGTCAGCTGGGGCACCAACCCGTCGCAGGTTGTGCCGATCGACGGGCGCATCCCCGACCCGGCGGCGCTCGGCGATCCCGACGCGCGCGCCGCGGCCACCCGCGCGCTCGCCTATATGGATTTGACGCCGGGCAGCCCGATCGCCGGACAGCGGCTCGACCGCGTGTTCATCGGCAGCTGCACGAACAGCCGGATCGAGGATCTCCGCGCGGTCGCTGCCGTCGTGCGCGGTCGCCGCATCGCGCCGCACGTCCGCGCGATGGTGGTCCCCGGATCGGGACTGGTCAAGCGGCAGGCGGAGGCCGAGGGCATCGCCGCGACGCTCCGCGATGCCGGGTTCGACTGGCGCGAGCCGGGCTGTTCGATGTGCGTGGGTATGAACGCCGACCGCTTGTCGCCCGGCGAACGCTGTGCCGCGACGTCGAACCGCAATTTCGAAAACCGGCAGGGGCAGGGCGGGCGGACGCATCTGATGAGCCCGGCGCTTGCCGCGGCCAGCGCAATCGCGGGCGCGATCGCCTCGCCCGATATGCTGGGCTAGCCCCTAGTCGCAGGCGCGGTGCAATTTGACCGCGAGCCAGGCCGAAACGAGGCACATCGCGGCGCTCATCAACAGCTGATCGACCACTCCGACGCCCGCGAGGCCGAGGCCCATGGCGAGTAGCGAGCCGACGACCATCGCGCCCGAATTGACGATATTGTTCGCCGCGACCGTGCGCGCGGTCTGATCCTTGGGCACCGTGGTGGTGAGAAAGGCATAGAGCGGGACGACGAACATGCCGCCACTGATCGCGATGCCGAGCAGCGCGGCGAGCAACGGGATGACGTCGGCGTGGTTCAGAAAGCCGCCGATGCCATACATCGCCCCCGACGGATCATGCTCCCAGCTGCGGCATACCCAATAGAAGGCGACGACGAACAGCCCCATGACGATCACGCTGGCGGGGCTGTAGCGCGCCGAAACCTGACCCTTCAGCAGGCGGTTGACCGCAACCGAGCCGATCGCGATGCCGATCGAGAAGATGGCGAGAAACAGGCTGGCGACGCTTTTGTCGGCATGAAGGATATTCTTCACCAGCGGCGGGAACTGGATGAACAGCACCGCGCCGATCGTCCAGAAAAAGCTGATCGACAGGATTGCGAGGAAAAGGCGCGGAATATGCAGCGTCGCGCTGACCAGCGTGATCGACGATCGGATGATATGCCAGTCGATGCCCGTTTCGGCATGTTCGGGCGGCGCGGGGGGCACTTTTCGCCCGGTCCAATAACCGATCGCGGCGACGAGCACGACGCCGAGCGCGGCCCATTCGACGTCGATCACCCCGGCAAGGATCGTCCCGGCGAGGATCGCGATATAGGTGCCTGCCTCGACCAGCCCGGTGCCTGCGAGCACCTCGTCGCTTTCCAGATGCTGCGGCAGGATCGCATATTTGATCGGGCCGAAGAAGGTCGAGTGGACCCCCATCGCGAACAGCGCGAGCATCATCAGCGGGATGGCGATCAGATGCACCGCATAACCGAGCCAGGCGAGGACCAGGCCCGCACCACCGACGAGCATGATGAGGATTTCGCAGAATTTGACGATGCGGATGATTCGCGCCTTGTCGCGCGTGTCGGCAAGCTGTCCCGCGAGCGCCGACAGGAGGAAGAAAGGCAGGATGAAAACGCCGGTCGCGACCGCGCTGAACAGCGTTTCCTGTTCCTCGCTGTTGAACACGCCATAAACGACGAACAGCACCATCGCATTCTTGAACAGATTGTCGTTGAACGCGCCGAGCAGCTGGGTGACGAAAAGGGGGAGGAACCGGCGTTGCTTCAATAGCGCAAAGGAGCCGGTCATGCGTGGTCCATTCTTTTCAGCATCGTCGGTTCGCACGCATTTCGCGGGCAACAGCTTGTCGCCCGGGGGGCTTATCGGCTAGGGCGGCGCTGGTCAAAGATCATTTTGACCAGCCATGTCGACGGGGATCATGCTGAGCCTTCCGAACATATTGACGCTGTCGCGAATCCTGGCGGTTCCCATCCTGCTGTTCCTGTTGTGGCCGGGCGTGACGGAAGGTTCGCCCCAGCCCAAGCCGATCGATTATGCGCTGGCCTTCGGCCTTTACTGCCTGATGGGCATTACCGATTATTTTGACGGCTATGTTGCACGCGCGCGCGGCACCGTGTCGCGGCTGGGCATCTTCCTCGACCCCATTGCCGACAAGATCATGATCGCGGCGGTGATCCTGCTGCTCGTCTTCACGCGCGACATCGACGGCTGGCACGTCATTGCGGCGCTGGTAATCCTGCTGCGCGAAATCATCGTGTCGGGACTGCGCGAATTCCTCGCGACCTTGCAGGTGTCGATGCCGGTGACGCAGCTGGCCAAGTGGAAGACGGCGTTTCAGCTCGTCGCCTTTGGCGCGCTCATCTTTGCGGGGGCCTTGCCCGCGATGGCGTGGATCAAGGCCGTCGGGCTGGTTTCGCTATGGGGGGCGGCGGTACTGACGCTGGTGACCGGCTGGGACTATCTGCGCGTCGGCCTGAAGCATATGGACTGATGAGGCTCGACCTGTCCTATTTCGCCTGGGTCCGCGAGCGAATGGGCGTCGCCGCCGAGACGGTCGAACTGCCGCCCGCGATCGCCGACGTTGCAGGGCTGCTCGGCTGGCTCGCGGCGCGCGACGAACGGGGCGCCGCGGCCTTTGCCGAACCGCACCGCATTCGCGCCGCGATCGACGGGGTGATGATGGGCCCCGATGCACCGCTGGCGCGCGCGCGCGACGTCGCGCTGTTTCCGCCCGTGACGGGCGGATGATCCGCGTTTTCGTCCAGACGACGCCGATCGAGATCGGCACCGAGTTCGACCTGCACGATGCCGGCGGACATGGCGCGAGCGCGAGTTTCATCGGACGCGTGCGCGGCGACGACGACCTGACCGAATTGTTTCTGGAGCACCATCCGGTGATGACCGAGGCCGGGCTTGCGGGCCTGGCGCACGCGGCGGTCGACCGCTGGAAGCTGGGGGCGCTGACCCTGATCCACCGCGTCGGCGCGATGGCGCCGGGCGAGACAATCGTGCTCGTGCTCGCAAGCAGCCGTCACCGCGCAGAGGCGCTGGCGGCGTGCGAATATCTGATCGACCGGCTGAAAACCGACGTAATGCTGTGGAAACGCGAGACGTTTGCCGACGGGCGCGTCGCGTGGGTCGAGGAGCGCGCGGGGGATCGCGATCGCGCGGCGCGCTGGGACCGGGGCGGGGAATAAAGGCCGAGCGGCCCCGGAACGCTTCCAAAGGTCAGTAAAAGTCAGCCTGGTGCGGCGCCCGGTTTGCCATGTCCGGCGGGCATATGCGAGCCTGTGCCCTCCGCAACGATACATGCCGTCGCGACTGGCCTTATCCAGCTTGTCAAAGGACAGGAGTGAAGGCTGGCATAGCGGGGTCATGTAGGACAGCGGTTTTTTTGGGTGTCCGGTTTGGGGTGGGGAGCGAACGTTCAATAAACCGTCGCCCCCGCGAAGGCGGGGGCCGCAATCGGCCTTTTCCTGCGCCGCTGCGTAAACCGACAGCGGCCCCCGCCTGCGCGGGGGCGACGGCTAGGTTTGGTCCAAACCCGACCCCGCTACCGCGCCTGATGCTTGCGAAAAATGTCGGCGAGCATCCGGAATTCGTCGGCGCGCGGGCTGCCCTTGCGCCATACCAGCGCGATCGTGCGCCAGTCATGGTCCGAATCGAGCGGGCGCGTGTCGATGTCGGTGTGGTCGAGGATGCCCGCCTCGATCGCCATCTGGGGGAGCATGGTGATGCCCAGGCCGTTATCGACCATCTGCACCAGCGTATGCAGCGACGTGCCCATCATCCGCGCGCCGGCGCGCAATTCGGGGCGGTTGCACGCGGCGAGCGCGTGGTCCTTCAGGCAATGGCCATCCTCGAGCATCAGCATTTGCGAGGGATCGATCTGGTCGGCGCTGACCATCGCAGGCAGGTTTTCGGACTGATCGCCGGGGAAGGCGACGAACAGCGCGTCGTCGAACAGATTCTCGCTCTCGACGTCGCCGCACGCATAAGGGAGTGCGAGCAACACGCAGTCGACGGCGCCGTGATGGAGCGATTCGCACGCCTGCGCGCTCGGCTCCTCGCGCAGGAACAGCTTCAGCGACGGGCGCTCCTTGCGCAGTCGCGGGAGGAGGTCGGGGAGGAGGAACGGCGCGATCGTCGGAATCACGCTCATGCGCAATTCACCGACGAGCGGTGCGGCGGCCGCAGCAGCCATGTCGGCGAGTTCTTCGGCCTCGCGCAGTACGCGGTGCGCCTTTTCGACGATCTTGTCGCCAAGCGCGGTGAAGCGCACGACGCGGCGCGTGCGCTCGACGAGCGTTTGCCCCAGCAGCGTCTCAAGCTCGCGGATGCCCGCCGACAGCGTCGATTGGGTGACGTTGCAGGCATCTGCGGCGCGGCCGAAATGGCCGTGCTCGTGGAGCGCGACGAGATATTGCATCTGTTTGAGCGAGGGCAGGTAGTTTTGCATTGATCGAATATAGTGATCTGTCGAGCGATTTTGAACAAGTCAGGCGATTAAAATTCGCCGCCAATATGGTCGCATCGCGTGGCGTCGCGGCACCGGGCGTGATAGCTGGTCCGATCAATCGATGCGGAGGAGCAAATGGCGGTTTCGCGTTTCCTGATCGGCGGTGTCGCGAGCGCGCTGTTGCTCACCGGCGGGCTGTTCCTGTGGCAGGGGCACAGCCAGCTTGCGGACGAAGCGGTGCTGCCCGATCCGCCGCCCGCCTTGCCCGCGATCCCGGTTGCCGGAGCGAACGCGCCGACGCGGGGGCCGGCGCCGCCGGCACTGCCCGCCGCCAAAGAGGCGTCGCGCGAGGAACGCCGCTTTAACCGCTTCGACCGGGACCGCAACGAAAGGATCAGCCGCGTCGAACTGATGTCATCGCGGACGGCGGCGTTTCGCAAGCTCGACAAGGATGGCAATAATCTGCTGACCTTCGAGGAATGGGCGGTCGCGACAGGCGAGCGGTTCGCCGGGGCCGATGCCGACAAGTCGGGGGATCTGACGCGCGTGGAGTTCGCGACGACGGCGCCGAAGCGGGCAGCGAAGCCGGCGTGTCGGTGCTAAAGTACCCCGTCATTGCGAGCGAAGCGAAGCAATCTCCCGCGAGCGTCCCGCCATTGCGATAGCTGGAGATTGCCGCGTCGCCTTCGGCTCCTCGCAATGACGAAGGTGGTTAGGCCGCCACGTCTTTAGCTACCTTCATCCACTCAGCCAGCGCTTTGCCAGCGCGCTGCGTGTAACCCAGCTTGCGATCCTTTTTGCGTACATCCTCGGCAAGCGGCGGGAAAAGGCCGAAGTTGACGTTCATCGGCTGATAGGATGTTGCATCGGCGCCGCCCGTGATGTGGCCGAGCAGCGCGCCGAGCGCGGTTTCGGGCGGCGGCGGCGGCAGGGTTCGGCCGCCAAGCTCCGCGGCGGCGAAGCGCGCGGCGACGAGTCCGATCGCGGCGCTTTCGACATAGCCCTCGCAGCCGGTGATCTGCCCCGCGAACCGGATATGCGGCGCCGATTTCAGGCGAAGCTGGCCGTCGAGCAGCTCGGGCGAGCGGATGAAGCTGTTGCGGTGGAGGCCGCCAAGTCTTGCGAATTCGGCCTTTTCGAGCCCCGGGATGGTGCGGAACAGCTCGATCTGCGCGCCATGTTTGAGCTTGGTCTGGAAACCGACCATATTCCACAGCGTCCCCAGCGCATTGTCCTGCCGCAGCTGGACGACCGCATAGGGCCAGCGTCCGGTGCGCGGATTGTCGAGCCCGACGCCCTTCATCGGGCCGAAGCGCAGGGTTTCGACGCCGCGTTCGGCCATCACCTCGATCGGCATACAGCCTTCGAAATAGGGCGTGTCCTTTTCCCAATCCTTGAAGTCGGTCTTTTCGCCGTCGATCAGCCCCTGAACGAAGGCGTGATATTGATCCTTGTCCATCGGGCAATTGATATAATCCTTGCCGTCGCCGATCGGCCCGACCTTGTCCCAGCGGCTCGCCATCCACGCGATGTCCATGTCGATGCTGTCGCGGTAGACGATCGGGGCGATGGCGTCGAAAAAGGCGAGCGCGTCCTTGCCCGTCGCCGCGCCGATGCTTTCCGCAAGGCTCGCGGCGGTCAGCGGGCCGGTCGCGACGATGGACAGCCCCTCGCCCGGCAGCGTGTCGATGCGTTCGCGAACGATGTTAACATTGGGATGATTTTCGAGCGCGCGCGTGACGCCGCCCGAAAAAAGGTCGCGATCGACCGCGAGCGCCGAGCCCGCGGGGACCTTGGTCGCATCGGCCTCGCGCATGATGATCGAGCCCAGTGTGCGCATTTCGCGGTGGAGCAGGCCGACGGCATTGCTGTCGCCATCGTCGCTGCGGAAGCTGTTCGAGCAGACCATTTCGGCGAGCGTATCGCCCTGATGCGCTGGCGTCATGTCGCCGCCCCCGCGCATTTCGGAGAGGCGCACGCGATAGCCCGCCTCGGCGAGCTGCCACGCCGCTTCGGACCCCGCGAGCCCGCCGCCGATGATGTGCACGTCGTATTCCGCCATTTACCCTGTCCGTTGACTTGCGACCAATATGCCGCGCACTAGGCGGGTTAATGGCAAGATGCAAAGGGGAGCGCGATGGACGAGGGGCAGCTTTGGGACCGGGCGCGCTGGTTGTGGCTGGCGGCGCTTGTTGGTGGGATCAGCTATTTCGCGGCGGTGATCCTGCGCCTCGACGGGCCGATAATCTGGGCGTGGAAGGCGTCGGGCGTCGGGCTGCTTGCCGTATGGGCGGCGGTTAACGCGCGGGGAGCTGGCGGGCGGATGATCGCTGCGGCGCTGGCTTTCGGCGCGCTCGGCGACTGGATGCTCGATGCAATCGGGATGATGCAGGGGGCGGCAGCGTTCGCGGCCGGGCATATCATTGCAATTGCCCTCTATCTCGGCAATCGGCGCGCGGCGATGACGGGCTCGCAAAAATTGCTCGTTTTTGCAGTTGTACCGCTCGCGTTATTGGCGGCGTGGGGCCTCACGAAACAGGCCGCACCCGAGCAGATGGCGGCGGCGATGGGGTACACCGCGATCGTCGCGCTGATGGCGGTGACCGCCTGGGCGAGCCGCTTCCCGCGCTATCGCACGGGCGTCGGCGCGATGCTGTTCCTCGCGAGCGACCTGTTCATTTTCGCAGGGGAGGGCGGGGCGCTATCCCGGAACGTGACGATGTGGTTCGTCTGGCCGCTTTATTTCGGCGGACAGGCGCTGATTGGGTGGGGTGTCGTCGGCACGCTGGCGAAAGACCGGCGCGGCTGATCAGGAAACACTGCGTGGGCGGCGTGCAGGCTCGGTGAAGCGCCATAGCGCTGGGACGAGGTCAATCGCGCTGGACGCGGCGGAGTTTTTTCCGCATCTTCGGCGTTGGCCGCATGGAGGATTGCCCGATGACGTTGCTGAAAACGCTCGTAATGCCGTTGGGGCTTGCCCTCGGGGTTGGCGTTTCGCTGACGGTGCATCCTACGCCGGGCATCGCCGCGCTCCAGCAAGGCGCAAAGGCCCCCGATTTCACATTGAGCGCTGCGCAAGGCGGCAAGCCGTTCAGCCTGTCGTTGAAAGCGGCGCTGAAGAAGGGGCCGGTCGTGCTCTATTTCTTTCCTGCCGCCTTTACGCCGGGCTGCACGCTGGAGGCGCATTTGTTTGCTGAAGCGAGCGATGATTTCAGTCGGCTCGGCGCGCGTGTGGTCGGCGTGACCGCGGGGAATATCGAGCGGGTGGCCGAATTTTCACGCTCCGAATGCCGTGACAAGTTCGCGGTCGCCGCCGATCCGGGAGCAAAGGTCGCGGCAAAATATGACGCGGCGATACAGCGCCCCGACGGGACGATGCGGTCCAATCGCACATCATTCGTGATCGCGCCGGACGGCACCATCCTGCTCAGCTACACCGACGCCAAACCGCAGGCGCATGTCGAAAAGACGATGGCGGCGGTGCGCGCGTGGAAGGCGCGGCGGCGCTGATCCCGTCCTGCTGCGATTTCAACGAATCCGCTTTCCGCCCTTCCACATCATCGTCGCGCGGCCCTGCATGGGCATACCGTCGAAGGGGGTATTGCCGGCCCACGCCGCCATCTTCTTGGCATCGACCTGCCACGGCGCGCCGTCATCGACGAGGATGAGGTCGGCTTCCATGCCCACCGCAAGGCGCCCGGTCTCGACGCCGAGCAGGCAGGCGGGGGCGGCGGCGAGCATTTCGAACAGGCGGCCCGGCGTGATATGGCCGTCGCGGACAAGGTTAAGCCCCATCGCGAGCAGCGTTTCGGCGCCCGCCATGCCGGGCAGTGCTTCGGCAAAGGGCAGGCGCTTGTCCTCGGGCCCGCGCGGATCGTGCCCCGACGACAATATGTCGATCGTGCCGTCGGCGACCGCGGCGAGGCAGGCGCGGCGATCGTCCTCGCTGCGCAACGGCGGCGAAAGGCGCGCAAAGGTGCGGAAATCGCCGATCGCGGTGTCGGAGAGGAACAGGTGGGCGGGGGTGATGCCGCATTGCACGGGCAGCCCCTTTGCCTTGGCGGCGCGGATCAGATCGAGCCCGCGCGCGGTCGTGACCTGGCGGAAATGGACGGGGGCGCCGGTTTCCTCGACGAGCGCCAGATCGCGCGCGATCGCCATCGCTTCGGCGACGGCGGGTGCGGAGGCGACGCCAAGCCGCGTCGCCATTTCGCCGTCGGTCGCGACCGCGCCGGCGGTCAGCCCCTCATCCTCGGCATGGATGATCGTGACGAGGCCCAGCGAGGCCGCGTAGGAAAGCACGCGGCGCATTACGCCGCTGTCGGCGATGCGGCCGCGGCCGGTGGCGACGGCGCGCGCGCCCGCCGCCTTCATCAGGCCGATTTCGGCGAGTTCGCGGCCTTCGAGGCCCTTAGTCGCGGCGGCGATGGGGTGGACCCAAAGGTCGGGCTTGCCGCCCTTGGCGGCCCGCTCGACGAGGCCGGCGCCGTCGAGCGGGCCGGTATCGGGCATCAGCGCGGCGCGCGTGATCCCGCCGAAGTGAAAGGCGGGCTTGTCGGTCGCAAAGACGCCGAGGTCGATGATGCCTGGGGCGAGCCACTGGCCCCTGGCATCGACGGTTTCGGCGCCTTCGGCGATGTCGGTCGGGTCGATCGCGGCGATGCGGCCGCCCACCGCGAGCAAGCTGCCCGCGCGCGGCGTGTCGCCGTCGATCAGCCGCGCATTGACGATATGGAGCGGCCTCAGTTCCATCCCGGCACTCCCCGCTGGCGGCGCGTCAAAATGTCGAGACATGCCATGCGCACCGCAACGCCCATTTCGACCTGTTCGGTGATCGTCGAGCGTAGGGCATCGTCGGCAATGCTGCTGTCGATTTCGACACCGCGGTTCATCGGGCCGGGGTGCATGACGATGGCGTCGGGCTTCGCCTTTTCAAGCCGCTGGGGCGTGAGGCCGTAGAGCGCGTGATACTCGCGCGCCGAGGGCAGATAGGCGCCATCCATGCGCTCGTTCTGCAGGCGCAGCATCATCACGACGTCGGCGTCTTTCAGCCCCGCGTCCATGTCGGCGAAGGTCGCAACGTGCATCCGCTCCATCGCGGGCGGGGTCAGCGTCGCGGGGGCGACGACGCGCACCTCGTTGCCGAGCAAGGTCAGCGCAAGGATGTTCGAGCGCGCGACGCGGCTGTGGAGGACGTCGCCGCAGATCGCAATGGTCAGCCCCTCGACGCGGCCGAGGCGGCGGCGGATGGTGAGGGCGTCGAGCAGCGCCTGCGTCGGATGCTCGTGGCGGCCGTCGCCCGCGTTGAGGACGGGGCAGTCGACCTTGTCGGCGATCAGCTGCACCGCGCCCGAGCTTGCGTGGCGGATGACCATGGCATCGGCGCGCATCGCGTTCAGGGTCATCGCAGTGTCGATCAGCGTCTCGCCCTTCTTCACGCTCGACTGCGCGGCGTGCATGTTGACGACATCGGCGCCGAGGCGTTTTCCGGCGATTTCGAACGACAGCAGGGTGCGCGTGGAGTTTTCGAAAAAGGCGTTGATGATCGTCAGCCCTGCGAGCCGGTCGTCATGCTTCGCCGCGCCACTGCGATTGAGTTCGACCCATTCTTCAGCAGCATCCAATATGTAGGAAATCTCCCACGGGGTGAGCTGGGCGATGCCGGTGAGGTGGCGATGGCGAAAGGCATCGCCGCCGGGCGGATAGTCGCTGGCGGGTCGGATGGTAGGGCTTGTCATTAAAGGGGAGCGTTTAGGGAGGGGCAGCGATTTTGGCAAGCGTATCCTCCCTGTGGCGAAGCCATGGGGAGGGGGACCGCGCCCGAAGGGCGTGGTGGAGGGGCAGCAGCGGCAGCGTTATGGCCCCTCCGTCAGCGCTTCGCGCTGCCACCTCCCCATGGCTTCGCCACAGGGAGGATCATCTTGTCATCGCGTCGATCGCGCCCTGCAATATGAATGCCGCGGCGGCGCTGTCGATGCGCTCGGCGCGTTTGGCGCGGCTGACGTCGGCGGCGATCATCGCGCGTTCGACCGCGGCGGTCGACCAGCGTTCGTCCCACAGCAGCACGGGCAGGCCGAGCGGCGCGAGGTTTCGCGCAAAGGCGCGCGTGCTTTGGGTGCGCGGGCTATCGCTGCCGTCCATGTTGAGCGGCAGGCCGACGACCAGCCCGACGACGGACTGCGCAGCGACGAGGCCTTTCAGTGCATCGAGATCGGCGGCGAATTTTTTGCGGATGATCGTCTTGTCGGGCGACGCAAACGACCAGCCCGCATCGCACAGCGCAACGCCGATCGTCTTGGTGCCGACATCGAGTCCCGCGAGACGGCCGCCGTTCGGCAGTGCGGCAGCGAAATCGGCGGCGACAGTGGTGATCATCAAGCGCCTTTTTCCCGGCCGACGGTCGTGGTCTTTGCGACGACGCGCCATCCGGCCGGGGTGCGATAGAGCAGCAGCTGATCGACATAGCGGTCGCCGGCGAAATGCAGTTCATAGGTGACCGCGGTCATCGACGGCGCCGCGTCGTGGCGATCGAGCACGCGGCCGGTGGTGGCGGGGTCGGGCTGCGCGGCCCATCTGCCGATCACCTCGGCAAAGCGCTGGCAATCGATCGCCGGATTCTTGTTGGCACGGAGCGCGCAAAATTGCCAGTCGGGAAGGAATAACTCCTCCAAAATCTCGACGCGCCCGGTGCGGAGTCCCTCGACATAGGCTTCGAGTGCCTGCTCGGGCGAGGCGGGGGCGGATGCTGCGGTTGCGGGCGCGGCGGCAAGCAGCGCAGCAAGAAAGGCAGGAAGCAGGCGCACGGAATCGAGAGGCATTGCATGAAACTCCGGCTATTGTGCGCCTTGCCTATCCGGTTACGCGCTATTTCTCCAGCAACGGCTTGAGATATTGCCCGGTGAAACTCCGCTTTTCCTTCACCACCTGTTCGGGCGTCCCCGCGGCAACGATTTCGCCGCCCTTGACGCCGCCCTCGGGGCCGAGATCGAGGATATAGTCGGCGGTCTTGATGACATCGAGGTTATGCTCGATCACGACCACGCTGTTGCCCTGGTCGACGAGCGCCTGAAGCACTTCGAGCAGTTTGCGCACATCCTCGAAATGCAGCCCCGTCGTCGGCTCGTCGAGAATATAGAGCGTTTGCCCGGTCGAGCGCCGCGACAATTCCTTGGCAAGCTTGACCCGCTGCGCCTCGCCCCCCGACAAGGTCGTCGCCTGCTGCCCGACCTTGATATAGCCGAGGCCGACGCGCACGAGCATCGCCATCTTGTCGCGGATCGCAGGCACCGCCTTGAAAAATTCGGCCGCGTCCTCGACGGTCATGTCGAGCACATCGGCAATGCTCATCCCCTTGAACTTCACCTCCAGCGTTTCGCGGTTGTAGCGTTTGCCGTGGCACGTCTCGCACGTCACATAAACGTCGGGCAGGAAGTGCATCTCGATCTTGATCAGCCCGTCGCCGGTGCAGGTTTCGCACCGCCCGCCCTTGACGTTGAAGCTGAAGCGGCCGGGCTTGTAGCCGCGTGCCTGGCTTTCGGGCAGCCCGGCGAACCAGTCGCGGATCACGGTGAAGGCGCCCGTGTATGTCGCCGGATTCGACCGCGGGGTGCGGCCGATCGGTGACTGGTCGATGTCGATCACCTTGTCGCAATGTTCGAGGCCCTTGAGGCTGTCGTGCGGCCCCGCGACCATACGCGCGCCGTTCAGCGTGCGCGCGGCGCTGGCATAAAGCGTGTCGATGATGAGGCTCGACTTGCCCGACCCCGACAGGCCGGTGACGCAGGTGAAGGTGCCGAGCGGGATCTTTGCGGTGACGTTCTGCAAATTGTTCGCGCGCGCGCCCTTGAGAACGAGGTCGAACCCGTTGCCCTTGCGGCGGTGCTTCGGCACCTCGATCTTTTTAGCGCCGGTCAGATAGGCGGCGGTCAGGCTCTTCTTGCTCGCGAGGACCTGTTTCAATGTTCCTTGCGCGACGATCTCGCCGCCATGAACGCCCGCGCCGGGGCCCATATCGACGACATAGTCGGCATGGCGGATCGCATCCTCGTCATGTTCGACGACAATGACGGTGTTGCCGAGGTCGCGCAGGCGCTTCAATGTGGCGAGCAGCCGGTCGTTGTCGCGCTGGTGCAGGCCGATGCTCGGCTCGTCGAGCACATAGAGCACGCCCGACAGGCCGCTGCCGATCTGGCTCGCCAGACGGATGCGCTGACTTTCCCCGCCGGAAAGCGTGCCCGACGTGCGGTTGAGGTTGAGATAATCGAGCCCGACATTGTTGAGGAAACCCAGCCGCTCATTGATTTCCTTCAGGATCGCCTTGGCGATCTGGCGCTGCTGGTCGTTCAGTTTCTCGTCGAGCGTTGAAAACCATGCGAGCGCGTCGGCGACCGACCGCTGTGCCGACATGCTGATATTCTCGCCCGCGATCTTAACCGCGAGCGGTTCGGGGCGCAGGCGCGCGCCGTGGCACGTCTCGCACGGCTGCGCGGTCTGATATTTGCCGAGCTCCTCGCGCATCCACGCGCTTTCGGTCTGGAGCATCCGGCGGTTAAGGTTACCGATCACCCCCTCAAACGCCTTGTGCGTGGTATAGCTACGCCTGCCGTCCTTGAAGGTCAGTTCGACCGGTTTGCCGTCGGTGCCATAGAGGATGATCAACTGCACCTCGCCGGGCAGATCCTGCCACGGCGTGTCGAGCGCGAAGCCATAGGCTTTGCCAAGGCTTTCGAGCACCTGCATATAATAGGGCGAGGGCGGGTTGGATTTCGCCCACGGCACCACGGCGCCCTTTTTGAGGCTGAGCGCATGGTTCGGCACGACGAGTTCGGGGTCGAACTCGAGCCGTTCGCCGAGGCCGTCGCACGCGGGGCAGGCGCCCTGCGGCGCGTTGAAGCTGAACAGCCGGGGTTCGATCTCGGCGATCGTGAAGCCGCTGACCGGGCAGGCGAATTTTTCCGAAAAGATCAGCCGATTGGCCGGAATGCCGGCGCCCTTCATCGCCCCTCCGCTGTCCTCGTCCTCGCGGCCGGGCACCACGCCGTCGGCAAGATCGACATAGGCAAGCCCGTCGGCCAGCTTCAGCGCGGTTTCGAAACTGTCGGCCAGCCGCGTTTCGATGCCGTCGCGCACGACGATGCGATCGACGACAACCTCGACATCATGCTTGTACTTCTTGTCGAGCGCCGGGGCATCCTCGATCTCGTAAAACTCACCGTCGATGCGGACGCGGGTGAAGCCTTCCTTCTGCCACTGTGCGAGTTCCTTCTTATACTCGCCCTTGCGTCCGCGCACGACGGGGGCGAGGAGATAGGCACGCGTGCCCTCGGGAAGCTGCATCACGCGGTCGACCATCTGGCTGACCGTCTGCGCGCTGATCGGCTCGCCCGTCGCGGGCGAATAGGGAATGCCGACGCGCGCCCAGAGCAGACGCATATAGTCGTAGATTTCGGTGACGGTGGCGACGGTCGAGCGCGGGTTGCGGCTCGTCGTCTTCTGCTCGATGCTGATCGCCGGCGACAGCCCGTCGATATGCTCGACGTCGGGCTTTTGCATCATTTCGAGGAACTGGCGCGCATAGGCCGACAGCGACTCGACATAGCGACGCTGTCCCTCGGCATAGATGGTGTCGAAGGCGAGCGACGATTTTCCCGACCCCGAAAGCCCGGTGATGACGATCAGTGCATCGCGCGGCAGATCGACATCGACGCCCTTCAGATTATGCTCGCGCGCACCGCGCACTTTAATGTGGGTGAGACTCATGGGAGGGGTATGTTCCAGATTTGTTCTAAAGGCGCAAGAGCGGTCATGCCGTGCCTCGACTTAGATAGGGCGCGGTGTCCGCGCCCGCAACGTGCCCCTTGGGTCAGCCGTTGGCTGCGGCGCCGGCCGATCGACGATCGATCGTCATCACGCCCAGCGATACCGCCGCGCCAAGAATGATGAACAGCGCCGGAAAGCCGCCGAGAACCGACATCATGCGGATGCCGTCGATCCCCGCCGCCGCGACGAGGATGGTCGCGACGAGCCCGACGGTGATTCCCCAAGCGAGTTTGACCGCGAGCGGCGCTTCGGGGCTTTCGGGCGAAATGCCGTGCGTCGACAGCGCGCTCATCGCCGACACATTGCTGTCGGCCGCGGTCACATAGGAAATGAAGATCGCGCCGATCAGCAGCATAAGCACGGGCAGGCCGCCGCCAAGCTCGCTGAACAGGCGATAGAGAAGCGGATTGGGACCGGCATTGGTCAGCACGGCGTAAAGACTGCCGCCCGTTTGCTGGTCGAGAGTGATCGTCGTCCCGGCGATGATGATCATCCATGCGGCGCCGAACAGCGCAGGCAGCAGCAGGCTGACGAGGATGAACGCGCGCACGCTGTACCCCACCGCAAGACGGCCCAGAAACAGCGCGGTGACCGGCGCCCAGGCAAACCAGTTGGCCCAGTTGAAGATTGTCCATTGTTGGTGCCAGTCGCGATTGACGTCGATGCCGAGGCTGCGCGGAAGGAAGGTTGCGGCATGGTCGGCGGCGCCGGCAAAACCGAGCCCGGGAAGACGCGCGGCGGGACCGGCGGCGACGACGAACAACAGCACGGCGATAAACAACCAGATGTTGAAGATCGACAGCCGGGCGATGCCGCGCTGAAGGCCGAGCGCTGCCGAAATGACGAAGGTCGTGACGATCGCGGCGGCGATACCCCAGCGCAGCGGGGCGCCGCCCGCGACGCTCCACAGGCCCTCGATCCCGCCCGCGAGCGCGAGCACACCCGCGCCGAGCGAAGCGGCCATGCCGGCGACGAGGGCGAAGAGGCAGACGATGTCGATAATCGTGCCTGCGGCACCATGCGCGCGCTGGCCAATGACGGGCACGAAGAGCGACGAAAGGCTGAAGGGTTCGCGGCGGTCGTAATAGACGAGCGCGAAGGCAAGCCCCGCGACAGTGTAAATGGCGTAGGGCGTCAACGTCCAGTGAAGGAACATCGTCGACATGGCGAAGGTCGCGGCGGCATCGCTGCCCGGCGCGAGTCCCAGCATCGCGGGCGGATCATTGAGGTGGAACAGCGGCTCGGCCGCGCCCCAGAACAGGATGCCGGTGGCGATCGTGGTGCAGAGCGTGACGGCGAACCAGCGCCAGCGCGACAGGACCGGAACAGCGCTCGCGCCGCCGATGATCCGGCCGCCGAGCGGCGACGTGGCCACGAGCAGGAGCAGCGCGAGAAAGCCGATGCCTGCCCAGGCGAAGAGCGGCGAAAAATGGCGCAGGATCCAGTTGTTGATCGCCGTTTCGGCAGCCACGACCGCTGCGCCCTGCCACAGGCTGAGCAGCACGGCGACGAGCAACACCGCAAGCGGCGCGAAAAAGACGGGGCGATTGAGAGGATATTTCGTCGGGGCGGGCAAATAGCGGTCCGATGGTGCAGGGAGCGGCCGCGCAGCATGGCGATTGAACGGCAGGAGGTCAAATCGCCGGCGGAACGCGCCGCGATATGGCGCGTTGGAACGACGCATGAATCGCAGGAGAAGTTCGATGACCAGAACGATAATGAGTGCTTCGATCGCCTTGATGCTGCTGGCTGGCGGTCAGGCCGCGGCGCAGCAGACGCCTGAAGCTCCGCCGGCGACCGAAAAGAAACTGCCCGACGGCACGACGCCCGAAGAACGCGCGAATACGGCTCGGCTGAACGCCCAACAGGCGGCGCAGGCGAGGACCGACAACACGATCTATACGCAGGAAGTCTCGGCTGCAGCGCAGCAGGTTGCGCACGATCAGCAGGTCTTTGTCGACGAAACCGCCGCCTATGAGGCCGAAAAGGCGCGCGTCGCCGCCATGTCGGCCGAGGAGCGGATGAAGTGGGAAGCCGATGTCGCCGCGTGCAAGGCGGGCGATACGACGCGCTGCGCCGCGCCGGTCAAGGCACCTCCGCGCTAGGCGCAAGATTGTCCTCTGCCGGGATCGGCTGATCGTCCGCGCCGATGCTGCCGGCGGTCGACTCGGCGCGGCTATCGATTTCGCGGTCCGGGAAGCGGCCGCCATATCGATAACCGTCGTCTATCTCTTCGGCCGGCATCTCGGGCTCGATCGATCCCAGCGCGCGGAAAGCATTGTCCATCCGATCCTGCCGCTCGGCACGGAGGTGCGCCGCGACACCATAGCTGTCGGGGCACATCGGACACGGATCTTCACCGATCGCCGGTGGTGCAGCGGCATCCGGGTTGGCGCTTAAGCCGGAGTAGGTCGCGGGCTCATACGCTCCGTTGCCCAGACGCTGCCCCGCGACCATTTCGCCGAGCAGCGCGCCGCAGATGGTGCCGACAAACGCCAGTAGCGTGAGGCGAAGTACCATAACCTGCACTCGGCGGGTCGCAGAGTAAGAATATTTCCGCACGATGACCAAATCTGGTCTCTTTTCGATCGGAGCGCAAGATTTGTGTCATGAAATTGCCGGACCCTCGGCCATTCGTCGAAGAATAGATGTGTTTTGTCGGTCTGATCGACGTGCCGTCGAGGCCGGTCGAACCCCGCGTGATCCGGCATAGCCGATGGGGCATTCAAAGGCTGCGGGATGCGGAGGGCTTCGGTCTCCCCGGTCCGGGCCCTTCGTATCCCGCATCCGATCCCCTGTGAGAGGACTCCCCATGGCGAACCTTACTTTCATTCTGCTGGCGGCGCCGATGGCGTTGACCGGTCTTTCCGTTCCTGCGTCCGCAAGCGAAGACGATGGCGAGCGTCGTACCGTAATCGTCAAATATGGTGATCTGAACCTTTCGACCGCGAAAGGGCGCGAGGCGCTGTCATCGCGCGTCAAATTTGCGGTGCGTCAGGTGTGCGGCAGCCGGCCGCACTACCGGCAAACGCTCGCCGAGCGCGCGCCCGCAATTCAGTGCGAGAAATCGGCGATGGCCGATGCGGACGTGAAACTTGCCGCGCTCTTCAACGGCGATGGCGCCCGCTTTGCCGATGCCGGCGGGCTGGTTATCGCTGCCGCTCCCTGATCGCAGTCCCTTGCGATCATTCGGTGAGGCGGTCATGCCCCGGCGGCATGGCCGCCTTGTCGTTGCATAAGTGTCAGGCGTGCATGATCGCCTTGACGTCGTGAAGATAGGTGCGGCCGATGCGGTGCACGCCGCCTTCGCCCAGATCGACGCTCCACGCGCCGTCGCCATGATGTTTGAGCCCGACGATGCCCTCGCGCCGGATCATCTTCGACCGGTGGATGCGCATGAACTGATCGGGGTTCATCCGCGCTTCCAATGATTTGATCGTCTGGTGGATCAGCCAGCTGCGCGCGCCAACGTGCAGGCGCATATAGTCGCGTTCGGCCTCGATCAGGTCGACCTGTGCCGCGTCGATCCGCAGCATTTCGCCGCGGTTCTGGACCCAGAATTCGGTGATCCATTTGCTTTTCTGCGCTGGCGAACGCTCGGTCGCGCGCCATTCGCGCACGCGGCCGAGCGCGCGCTCCAGCCGGTCGGGGGCGACGGGCTTCAGCAGATAGTCGACTGCGGCGACCTCGAACGCCGCGACCGCATAGCGATCGAAGGCGGTGACGAAAACGATGGCCGGCGGGTTGTCGAGCTGCTCGATCGCCGCGGCCACTTCCAGCCCGTTAAGGTCGGGCATGGCGATGTCGCAGAGCAGCAGGTCGGGCGCGAGCGCGTCGACCATACGGAGCGCCGAGGCGCCGTCGCTGGCGGTACCGACGAGAGAAATGCCGTCCTGTTGCCCGGCCAGGATCTGAAGCCGCTCGATCGCGAGCGGCTCGTCATCGACGATCAATGTGCGCAAGGTCTGAAGCATCAACAAGCCTCCCGTGCCAGCGGCAGCCATAGCGAGACGACAAAGCCGCCGTTATCCGATTTACCCCATTCGCACCCGGCAGTGGGACCATAGCGGGTCAGCAGCCGTTCGCGGACATTGCCGAGGCCGAGGCCGGTTCCCGAAGCGGGGGCGGGGGCCTTGGGATCGACGTCATTTTCGACCCGCAATACCAGCAGGCCATATTCGGCGCTGGCTTGCAGGCGGATCGCAATCCGCCCCTTGCTGGGCGACACGCCGTATTTGATCGCATTTTCGATGATCGGCTGCAGGATCAGTACCGGCACGCACGCATGTTTCAGTTCGTCGGGCATCGACACCTCGACCTGCAGCCGGTCGGGAAAGCGCGCCTGTTCGATGTCGAGATAGAGCTGTTGAAGCGCGATTTCCTCGTCGAGGCTGACGAGCTGTTCGGGATCGATCGCGAGGCTCGAGCGCAGGAAGGACGACAGATTCATGATCATCGATTCGGCTTCGGTCTTCGACCCCTTGAGCACGAGCGTCGACAGCGAGTTCAGCGTGTTGAAGAGGAAATGCGGATTGACCTGATAATGGAGCGCGCGCAGCTGCGCATTCTTCGCTTCCATGCGGAAATGATTGGCGCGGCGTTCGACCGCGCGCATCTCGTTTGCATAGCCGAAGGCGACGTAGAGCGCGGCCCAGACCGCGAAGAAGAAATACCAGCGGATCGAGCTGTCGAGGATCAGCACCATTTCCCACGCGACCGGGAATTTCGACTGCACTTCTTCAACGATCTTGGCCGTATCGGGGGCGGGTAGCCAGTAGAAGAACACGAACAGGTTGATGCTGGCGTACACCATGACGAGCGGGACCGCGGCGCCGAGCGCGGCGCCGAGGCGCGCGCCGAAACTGCGCGGCTGCGCGCGCTGGAGCAGCTGATAGAGCACGAAGGTGCACAGGATGCCCGCGACGACGACGATCGCACGGCGTCCGGCAAAGGCCCACTGGTCGCTCGCGCCGGTCAGCATTGCGAGGCCGGTCGTGATCAGGAAATAGATCAGCCACATCGCGAGGATCGACCCGATCGCGACGCGCGGGTTCACGCGCGCATCGGACGCGCGCCAGTCGGGCGCCGCGGCCAACATTTTTGCGCGCTGATCGCGCAGCGCGTCTTTACGGAGGTTTGCGTTCATTACCCCAGCTTTTAGCGCGAAAAGCGCCTGGCTTACCAGTGCGCAGCGCGACGCCAGTCGAAACGACGCACGCCTTCGTCGAAAGCCGGTGGCGGGGTCAACGCGCCGGCTGGGGCAGCGTCCGGCGCCAGCGGCCGCGTTGATATATGACCCAGGCCATCGCCAGCGATGCGAGCATGGAAAGCAGGAAACTCCACCAGAGCGCATTGGCGCCGAGATAAGGATAGGCCAGATGATAGAGGCCAAGGCGGATCGGAAACGTCGACAGGAAGAGGATGATCAGCGGCGGGACCACTGAGCCGTTGGCGCGCAAAGTGCTGATCAATACAATCGTCGTGCCAAATGGCAGGAATGCCCATGTTGCGATCAGCTGAATATCGCGCGCTACGTCGATCGCCGGGCTCTCGCTGCCGAGGAACAGCGCGAGCGCAGCACGGTCGAAGAGCAGGAGGAGGATGATCAAGGCACCCGTCATCGCGAGATTGATGGCAATGCCGCTGTTGGTCACCGAAGCGACGCGGTCCCAGCGCCCGGCGCCAATATTCTGCGCCGCCATTGAGCTGACCGCCGCGCCGACCGCCAGCGCGGGCATCTGAATATAATTCCAGAGCTGCAGCGTTGCGCCATAAGCGGCGGAGGTCACAAGTCCTTCGCGATTGACGAGGCCGACCATGACCAGCCCGGCGCTCGAGATGACGATCATCTGTGCGCCCATTGGCAGGCCGCGGCCGATGATGAAGCGCAGCTCGCTCCATTGCGGAAGGAGGTAAGCGAGTTCGCGGCCGCGGAGGCGCAGGACATGATTTTTGGCATAGAACCAGCCGATCATGCCGACGAGGCTGATCGTCCCGGCAAGCGCCGTCGCAAGCGCGCTGCCCGCGATACCGAGCCGCGGGAAAGGGCCGAGGCCGAGGATCAGGATAGGGTTGAAGACAATGTCGAGAACAACCGCGAGGATCATGAAGCGCAGCGGCGTCACCGCATCGCCCGCGCCGCGCGAGGCCATCATCAGCGTGACGGAGAGCATCGAGGCCGGGACAGCCAGGAAGGTGACGCGGAGGTAATCATGCGCGAGGACGAAGGCTTCGGGCGGGGTTTTGAGCCAATGGAGGATGCGATCCGAAGCGAACCAGCCGACGATTGCTGCGACGACCGAAAAGAGGAGAGCGAGGCCGATGACGCCGCCGGTCGCGCGGCGCGCGGCGTCGACGTCGCCGCGGCCCATCGATTGACCGATCAGTACCGTCGCGGCCATACCGAAACCGAAAAACGCGCCGAACATCAGGAACATGATGATGTTCGCATTGGCGGTTGCGGCAAGCGCGCTGTTGCCCAGAAACTGTCCGACCCAGATCGAGTTCACCGAACCCGAGAGCGTCTGGAGGATGTTCGACGCGAGCGTCGGCAGCGCGAAGAGAATTAGCGTCCTGGTGATCGGACCCGTCGTCAGATCGGTCCGCCCGGTGCCGCCGCGCGCAGTCTGGCGCGGCGGGACCGGGCTGGCAGCCGGATCAGCCGCCGCCGCGACCGGCGTCGGCGTGACGGAAACCTCTTCGTTCACCCCAGACGCGCGAGCGCGGCGCTCAGGCGATCGGCTTCGGCTTCCTTGGCGGCATGGTCCGCGCGCGCTTTTTCAACCGCTTCGGGTTTGGCGCGCTCGACGAACGAGGGGTTATTGAGCCGCCCGGCGAGGCTGTCGCGCTCTTTGGCCGCAGCGGCGAGTGCCTTGCTCAGGCGATCGCGCTCGGCGGCGATGTCGATCACGCCTTCAAGCGGGACGGTGATGGTCTCGCCCTCGACGACAAGTTGTGCCGACGCACCTGCGGGCGCGGGATCGAAACTGACGAGCTCGAGGCGCGCGAGGCGGTCGAGCTGCGCGGCCAGCTTGTCGGCGCGATCCTTAAGCGATGCCGGGAAATGGGCGGCCAGGCGCGCTCCGGGGGGCAGGCCGAGTTCGGCCTTGGCGGCGCGCAATTCGCTCACCAGTTTGATCAGCCAGTCGATGTCGGCGCCGGCTTGCGGATCGCGCGCGGCGTTCGATGCGGGCCATTTGGCGGTAATCAACGGATAGTCGGCGCGGTCGCCAAGGCCCGTCCACAGCTCTTCGGTGATGAAGGGCATGAAGGGGTGGAGCATGACGAGGATCTGGTCGAGCACCCAGCCGGCGACGGCTTTGGTTTCCCCAATCTCCGTTTGCCCTGAGCTTGTCGAAGGGCCGTTCTTTTCTTCATCGCCGCTTGCAGAGAAGGACGGGGCTTCGACAGGCTCAGCCCGAACGGAACTGGGGTCGGTTCCGCGGCTCAACACCGGCTTGATCAGCTCCAGATACCAGTCGCAGAAGCGGTCCCAGGCAAAGCTGTAGATCGCGTTGGCGGCATCGTCGAAGCGATAGGCGGCAAAGGCCGCTTCCATCGCGGCGACGGTGTCCGCGACTTCGCCGATGATCCAGCGATTGACGGGCAATGTCGCCGCGGGGGCTTCGAGGCTGGTCGAGGCCGAAATGCCATTGGCTTCGCAGAAGCGCGCGGCATTCCAGAGCTTCGTCGCGAAATTGCGATAACCCGCAAGCCGCGCGCCATCCATCTTGATATCGCGGCCCTGGCTTTCCATCGCCGACATGAAGAAGCGCAAAGCATCGGCGCCATATTGGTCGATCAGGCCGAGCGGGTCGATGACATTGCCCTTCGACTTCGACATTTTCTGCCCGTCGGGTGCGCGGACGAGGCCGTGGAGATAGAGCGTCTTCCACGGCACCTTGTCTTCGGGCCGCTCGCGCTCCGAACCCATGAACTCCATCCCCATCATCGCCATTCGCGCATCCCAGAAGAAGAGGATGTCGAAGCCCGAGATGACGACGTCGTTGGGATAGTGGCGTTTCAGCAGTTCGGTGTTTTCGGGCCAGCCGAGCGTCGCGAAGGGCCAGAGGGCGGAGGAGAACCAGGTGTCGAGGACGTCGGGGTCGCGGGACAGGGCGACACCCGCTCCCGCTTCGGCCTGGGCTTCTTCTTCGGTTTCGGCGACGAAAATGCGGCCGTCCTCGGCATACCACGCCGGAATCCGGTGCCCCCACCAGAGCTGTCGCGACACGCACCAGGGCTGGATATTTTCCATCCAGTTGAAGAAGGTTTTTTCCCAGGTTTTCGGCACGATATTGATGCGCCCGTCGCGCACCGCTTGAATCGGCGGCTGCGCGAGCGTCTTGGCATCGACATACCATTGGTCGGTGAGCATCGGTTCGATCACCACGCCGCCGCGGTCGCCGAAGGGCTGCATGATCAGCTTGTCCTCGACCTTCACCATCAGGCCTTCGGCGTCGATGTCGGCGACGACGCGCGCCCGCGCTTCATAGCGGTCGAGCCCGCGATATTCCTCGGGGACAAGGTTCAGCGCGTCGATCTCGGCCGGAGTGGCGGGAGCACCCTTCGCGATTTCGACCGCGCGCGCCGATGCTTCGGCATAGCTCGGTCCGTCGGCGCGCATTGCGGCGACTTCGTCCATCAGCCGGTACATCGGAATCCCGTTGCGCTGCGCGACGCCATAGTCGTTTTCGTCGTGCGCGCCGGTGATCTTCACCGCGCCCGAGCCGAAATCGGGGTCGGGGTAATCGTCGGTGATGATCGGGATCAGGCGGCGATGCTCTTTGGGCCCGACGGGAATCTCGCAATATTTGCCGACGATGGGCCGGTAACGCGCGTCATCGGGATGCACTGCGACGGCTCCGTCGCCCAGCATCGTTTCGGGGCGCGTCGTCGCGATCGAAATATAGTCGCGCTCTTCCTGAAACACGACCCGACCGTCGGCGTCGCGCTCGACATAGGTGTAGGTTTCGCCGCCCGCGAGCGGATATTTGAAATGCCACATATGCCCCGACACTTCGCGCGATTCGACTTCGAGGTCGGAAATCGCCGTCTTGAGCGCCGGGTCCCAGTTCACGAGGCGCTTGTCGCGGTAGATCAGTCCCTTTTTGTGGAGATCGACGAACACTTTCACCACCGCCTTGGTGAAATGCGGGTCCATCGTGAACTGTTCGCGGCTCCAGTCCATCGAGCAGCCGAGGCGGCGGAGCTGGCGGGTGATCTGGCCGCCGCTTTCGGCTTTCCATTCCCACACCTTGCCGACGAATTCGTCGCGGGTGAAATCGGTGCGCTTCTGCTGACGCTCGTTCAATTGGCGCTCGACGACCATCTGCGTCGCGATGCCCGCATGATCGGTGCCGACGACCCACAAAGCATCCTTACCGCGCAGCCGCTCGTAACGGATCAACACATCCTGCAACGTATTGTCGAGCGCATGGCCGATGTGCAGCGCGCCGGTGACGTTCGGCGGCGGGTTGACGATCGTGAACGGCTGGGCATCGGGGCGCGCGGGGCGGAACAGCCCGCGGCTTTCCCATTCCTGGGCCCATTTCGCCTCGATAGCGGCGGGATCGAAGGTTTTTTCCATCGGCATAGCGGGGCGCCTTTGCCAGCCGGGGGGCAAGGCGGCAAGGGGGAACAAACCCATCCTCGTTATGCCGGACTTGATCCGGCATCCATTCCTGCGGCGAGGAAATGGACCCCGGATCAAGTCCGGGGTGACGATATAGGGGGAGGTGGGCTTACTTCTTCAAATAGCTGTCCAGCCAGTTGAACACCGTCTGGTGCCACTGGACGCTGTTCGCGCCCTTCAACACCCAGTGGTTTTCGTCGGGAAAGACGAGCAATTGCGACGGGACGCCGCGGCGCTGGAGCGCGGTGAAGGCGGCGAGGCCCTGGCTGTAGGCGATGCGGAAATCCTTTTCGCCCGTGATAACCAGCATCGGCGTTTTCCACTTGGCGACATGATTGACCGGGTTCCACTTTTCGGGGTCGGTCCGTTCCCACCAGGGGCCGCCATGATCCCATTCGTCGAACCAGAGTTCCTCGGTCTCGAACGCCATGGCGCGGAGGTCAAAGACGCCGTCGTGCTGGACGAGGCATTTGAAGCCGTCGGTCCACTGGCCGGCGATCCAGTTCATCATATATCCGCCATAGGAGGCGCCGAGCGCGCAGGCGTTGGCCACGTCGAGCTGCGCATCCTGCTTGCCCGCGGCGGCGAGGCCGAGCTTCAGATCTTCGAGCGGCTTGCCGCCCCAATCCTGGTTGATGCTGTCGGTGAACGCCTGTCCGTAGCCCGTCGAGCCATGGAAATCGACGGTGACGACGCCGTAACCCTGTTGCGCGAACAGGCGCGGGTTCCAGCGCGTCGACCAGCTGTTGCCGAAGCTCGATTGCGGACCACCGTGGACGATGAAGGCAACCGGCAGTTTTTCGGTCGCCTTCGCGGGTTTCAGGATCATGCCCCAAACGGTGTCGCCATTCGCGCCCGCGAAGCGGATCTTTTCGAGCTTCACCGGATCAAATTCGGCGAGGCGATCGGCGTTGACGCTGGTGAGCTGGCGGACCTTGCCGCTGGCGTCGCGCACGAACAGGTCGGTTGGCGCCAGCGCGCTGTTGCGCGAATAGAGCAAGGCGCCGCCGGGGAGCGGCGTGACGTCGTTGATATTGCCTTCGAGCGCTTCGGGCGAGGCCTTCAGCTTCTCGACCTTGCCCGTCGCGACATCGACGCGGAACACGGGATGTTCGAGAACGTCCTGCGCGGTGACATAGAGAGACTTGCCGTCGGGCGCCCAGGCGATCGAGCCGACCGAACGATCCCACGCGTCGGTGAGCTTGCGCGTCTCGCCGCTTTCGAGGTTGCGGAGCATCAGCACCAGCCGGTCGGCCTCATAGCCCGTCCGCGCCATCGCGGCATAGGCGAGCCATTTGCCGTCGGGTGAGGGGGTGGGCAGCGTGTCGGTTGCCTGATTGTCCTCGGTGAGATTCACCGGCATCATCCGGCTGTCGACGAGCCAGCGATAGATGTCGAGGTTGGTCGACATGGGCTCGGCCCGGTCGGCCTTGCGCAGCGTGAAGAAGATGGTGCGGCTGTCGGCGCCCCATGCGAGTTCCTCGCCGCCGCCGAAGGGTTTCGACGGGGTGTCGCCGATCAGCCCGGCATCGGCGGGGCGCGCCGTGGTGGCCTTGCCGTCCGCAAGATTGAAGATGAAGGGGCGGCTGTAGGTGCCCGGCGTTTCCCACTCGTCCCAGTGGCGGACGAAGCCGACGCCGTCCTTGTAAAGGCGGCCGCTGCCGGGACCGACGAGCGCGCCCTTGTCTTTCGCCTCGCAGCCGAAATCAGTGCATTCCTTCGGGATGTCGCCCCATGCAAGCAGCTTTGTGGCGTCGGGCGAAATCTTGAATCCGGCAACGTCGGCCTTGGTGTCGGTGACCTGCGTTCCGACGCCGCCGACCCTGGGGTCGATGCGCCAAACCTCGTTTTTGCCCGACGCGTTCGAGAGGAAATAGAGGATGCCGTCCTTGTCGAAAGCAGGAGAAGTTTCATTTTTGCCCGCGGTGTCGGCGACCCGGATCGGCATCGCGTCTTTGGCATGGCGGTCGACGAGCCAGAGGCCGGTCGAGCGCTTGTAGGTTTCGGCTTCGGTCTCGGTCATCTGGAAGACCACCCAGCGCCCGTCGGGCGATGCGGTCGGTGCGGCGACGCGCTTCAAGGTCGCCAGATCGACCTCGGTCATCGGGCGAGCAAGGGCGGGAGCGGAGAGGGCGGCGGCGAGCGCGAGCGCGCTGGTGAGGAGAAGGTTTCGCATGAAATCGGTTTAGCGGAGCCGTGGGCGCGTTCAAGCGTGTTCGTTCGGAAGAGGGTTTTGGTTCGAATCTTCCGCGCCGCCCGCCGCGGCGCACGCGCCGATATTTTGCGCCTAATGGCGCCCGTCGCCGGTCGCGCTAACCTTCTTTTAACCAGCCAACTCCCACAGAAGCATATGCCGATTTACGGACAGTTCCTCCCCTTGGCGCCGAACGGCGACAAACGTCAGGACGTGCGCCGCAAACTCAGCCTGCTCGCCCGCGGCATGAAGCATGACGGGACCGGCATCGCGGTCCAGATTCACAATATTTCGGGAACGGGGCTGCTGTTCGAAAGCGACATCGATCTGCAAGCCTGCGACCGGATCGAGATCGAACTTCCCCATGCCGGCGGCATCACTGCCGTCGTCATCTGGGCCAGCGGGCGGCTCTTCGGATGCCAGTTCGAAGGTCCGGTATCGCCGGCGACGCTGAGCGCGGTCGAACTGAAAAGCGCGGTCGCGCCGATGCTTGAATCATCGACCAGCGCCGTCGCGTCAACGTCTGGCGCCGAAGGAGCGGGTGCGGAATTGGCTCCCGACGAATTCCCCGACGACGTCGCGCCCGCGCCGCTTCAGGAGGTCATCGGCCGGAGCCGCGAACAGATCGCGCGCGCTGCCGGGCTCAGCATCGACAGGGTCCGCATCATCGTCGAATATTAGTGGGAAGCCGACGGTCGGGCGACGTTGCGCGTTGATCCTAACGCACCAGTGCGCCGCCCTTCATCACATGGTCGATCGTTTCGAGCACGCTGATGTCGGCAAGCGGATCGGCCATTACCGCGACGAAATCGGCGTAGCGGCCGGGGACGATCGCGCCGACGTCACCACGGCCCATTTCTTCGGCAGCGCGGCCGGTTGCCGACTGAATCGCCTGCATCGGCGTCATCCCATATTTGACCATATTGCGGAATTGCCGCGCGTTCAGCCCGTGCGGATAGACGCCGGCGTCGGTCGCGTAGCCGATATTGACCCCCAGTTCGACCGCGCGGCGAAAGGCGGCGCGCTGCGCGTCGGTGGTCTCGCGATTCTTGCGCAGATATTCCTCGGGCCAGCCCTGTTTGGTGCCTTCTTCGTCGATATATGTGCCGTTGTAGATGTCCATCGCGAGCCAGGTTCCATGCTGTTTCGCGAGTTGCAGCGCCTCCTCGTCGGCAAGGCTGGCGTGTTCGATACTGTCCACCCCGGCGCGGATCGCGGCCTTGATCCCTTGGGCGCCGTGGGCGTGCGCGGTCACCCGCTTGCCGCGGGCGTGGGCGACCCTGACGACCGCGCGCAGCTGATCCTCGGTGAGTTCGGGCGCGCCGGGTTCGGTGCCGATCGCGAGCACCGCGCCGGTGGCGATCGCCTTGATAAAATCGGCGCCCTGGTCGAGAAGAAAGGTCGTCTTCTTGGCCGCTTCCTCAGGCGTTGCAGCGACGCCGAGCCGCATGTCGGGCGGCAATTGTGCGTTGGGGACGACGCCGTTGAGCTCGCCGCCGCCCTTAGGAATGGTGATATAGGCGCCCGCAACGCACATGCGCGGGCCGGGCACGTCGCCGCGGTCGATCGCATTGCGCAGGGTCACGTCGGTGAGGCCGCGATAGGTGCCGACGTCGCGTACGCTGGTGAAACCGGCATCGAGCGTCACGCGCGCGTTGCGCGCGCCGACGAGCGCGGTTTCGGCGGGCGAGGCTTTCATCGGTGCCGCGAGGTCGGCGCTCTGGCCAAGGTCGGCGAGGTGGGTGTGGAGGTCGATCAGGCCGGGAAGGACGGTGAAGGCCGACCAGTCGAGCCGCTTCGCGCCATCGGGCGTTGCTCCGCACGGGCCAACCGCCTTGATGCGCTCGGCCTCGACGGTGATGCACTGGCCCGTGCGCACGTCATTCGACACGCCGTCGATCAACCGTCCCGCCACGATATAGAGGTTTTGGGCCGACGCCGGCGATGCCGTCAAAAGCGACGCCGCAAGCGCGGCGCTCAGATGGCCGTATCGAAGGTGTCGCACTGGCGCGGATCCCCCGTTTGCAGGCCGCGGCGCAGCCAGGTCATGCGCTGTTCGCTCGTCCCATGGGTGAAGCTTTCGGGCACCGGGCGCTGTCCTGCGGAGCGCATCAGCGTGTCGTCGCCGATCGCATTGGCGGCGCGCATCGCTTCTTCCATGTCGCCCGCCTCCATCACCGGCTGGCCCGCGCTGTTACGCGCGCGTGCCGCCCAGACCCCGGCGTAGCAGTCGGCCTGGAGTTCCATGCGGACCTGAAGCTGATTGCCCTCGGCCTGCGAAGCGCGCGCCTGCGCCTGGCGGACCTCATTTGAAATGCCGCTGATCGTCTGGATATGATGGCCGACTTCGTGCGCGACGACATAGGCTTGCGCGGCGTCGCCCGCGGCGCCGAACCGCTGTTCGAGTTCGCGGAAGAAGCTCGTGTCCAGATAGATGCCCTGATCGGCCGGGCAATAAAATGGGCCCATTGCAGCCTGCGCCGCGCCGCAACCCGACTGATTCCGATCGGTGAAGAAGTTGAGCGTCGGTTGCTGATAGCCGCTGACAAGCTGCTCCCACACCCGATGCGTCGAGCCGAAGACGTTGCACGCGAAGCGCTCTGCCCCGGTATCGCAGGCGACGCCTTGCGGGGCGCCGCGGCTGTCGGCCATCGGATCGGCGGTGCCGCCGCCCATGCTCAACATGTTGGCGCCGGGGCCGAACACGAAAAAGGCGACTGCACCGAGCAGCAGGATCGTCCCGCAACCCATCTTGCGACCGAGCAGCATCGGCAGGAAGCCGACCAGCAAGCCGCCAAGGCCGCCGCCGCCGCCTCCGAACCCACCGCCGCCCCGGCCCAGATCGCGAATATCGTCGCCGGGATCATAATCGTCGAGGCGCATCGGGCTTCTCCACCGTGAAAGGGTCGTTTCGGCTCCGAGTGTTACAGCAGCACCGGGCAATTGGAAGGGGCTTCGCGTCGGGCAAGCATTGCAATGGGGCGTGCTGCGGTGCACAAATCATCGCCCGTAGCCCAAGGATTGCGAGTCCATGCCCCGCCGCGCCGCCCGTGCCGCTCTTCCGGTTCCAGACCTTGTCGTACTTGTCCTGCAGGGCGGCGGCGCACTCGGTGCGTTTCAGGCGGGGGTTTACGAGGCGCTGATCGACCTGGGCATCGAACTCGACTGGGTCGCGGGTATTTCGATCGGCGCGGTCAATGCCGCGATCATCGCGGGCAACGAGCGCGACCAGGCGGTCGGCAAGATGCGCGAATTTTGGGAAGGCATCTCCTCGGCGTTGCCGTCGCTGCCAATTCCCGACAATGACTGGGCGCGCGAATGGTCGCATATGGCCGCCGCTGCGCAGGTGATGGCGTTCGGCGTGCCGGGCTTTTTCACCCCGCGCTTTCCGCCGCCGACCTTTGCCGAGCGGCAGACGCCCGAGGCGGTCAGTTTTTACGACACGGCGCCGCTGGTCGAAACGCTGAACCGGCTTGTGGACTGGGACCGGGTGAACCACGGCAAGGTACGCCTGTCGGTGGGAGCGGTTGCGGTCGAGACCGGCAACTTCCGCTATTTCGACACGACGACCGACGCCATCGATGCGCGGCATATATTGGCGTCGGGAGCCTTGCCGCCGGGCCTGCCGCCGGTCGAGATCGACGGGCATTGGTATTGGGACGGCGGGCTGGTGTCGAACACCCCGCTCGAACATGTCGTCGCGGCGGCGGACGAGGACATGCTGGTGTTCCAGGTTGATCTATTTCCCGCGCGCGGGACGCGGCCGCACGATCTCGAGGAAGCCTGGTCGCGCGAGAAGGATATTCGCTATTCGAGCCGCACACGGCGCATTTCCGACGGGCTGGTGCGGCGGCGTAAGGAACATCGGCTGATCGACCGGATGCTGCAAAAACTACCTGCGGAATATGCCGAGCTTCCCGAGGTGAAAGCTGTGCAGCGGATGATCGATTGCAAGGCGCTGAACGTCGTACAACTGATCCATGAACCGCCTGCCTGGCAGACCGGCGCGCGCGATTTCGAATTTTCGCGCTCGACGATGGAGATCAACTGGGCGCTCGGCCGCGCCGCGGTCGAAGCGGCGATGAAGGACGGCCATCTGCTCGCCGAAAGCATTGCCGAGGGCCGATCGGACAGTTTCGCCGTGCAGGCCGATGGCTTGAAGCCGAAGGTCGGCACAGGGCCGAATTGATTTCTCCCCCCACGAAAAGGAATTCGACATGCACCTCAAAGGAAAAACCGCCCTTGTCACCGGATCGACTTCGGGCATCGGGCTCGGCATCGCGAAAGCCTTTGCGGCCGATGGCGCCAATATCATCATCAATGGTTTCGGCGACGCCGATGCGATCGAGGCCGAGCGCAAGGGGCTGGAGGCGATCAGCGGCGGCAGCGCGGCCTATGACGGCGCCGACCTGACCAAGCCCGATGAGATTGCGGCAATGTTCGCGCGCGCGGACAAGGATTTCGGCGGCGTGGATATTCTCGTCAACAATGCGGGGATGCAGTTCGTGTCGCCGGTCGAGGATTTCCCGCCCGAAAAATGGGACATGATCATCGCGCTCAACCTCACCGCGGCATTCCACACGATCCGCCATGCCGTGCCCGGTATGCGTAAGAAGAAATGGGGACGGATCATCGGCACCGCGTCGGCGCACTCACTCGTCGCCTCGCCCTTCAAGTCGGCCTATGTCACCGCGAAGCATGGGCTGGCCGGGCTGACCAAGACGGTCGCGCTGGAGGTTGCCGAAGCCGGCATCACGGTCAACTGCATCAGCCCCGGCTATGTCTGGACGCCGCTTGTCGAGAACCAGATTCCCGACACCATGAAGGCTCGGCACATGACGCGCGAGCAGGTGATCAACGATGTCCTGCTTGCGGGGCAGCCGACCAAGCAGTTTGTGACCGTCGATCAGGTCGCCGCGCTCGCGTCGTTTCTGACGCGCGACGAGGCGGCGAACATCACGGGCGCGAACCTTAGCGTCGATGGCGGCTGGACCGCCGGGTGACGCAGTGGCCTTGAGCATTCTCCTTTGCCCTCCTAAGGTTAACCAAACGGGTCCGGGGAGAAACGGAGAATCATGGGTCGCACCATATGGGTTTTGGTGGTGGCGCTGGGCGTCACTCTTGGCGCGTGCCGAACTGTCGTGCCGACGGTTCCACCGTCGGCGGCCGACGCGCCAGCTACGAGCGGAACGTGGCGCGCAACGGCGACCGACGCCGACAAGCAGCGGATTCGCGGCTGGTACAGCAGCTGGCAGGCCGCGCTCGCCGATGCGCGCGCGAAGGGCCATGGCGCCGAAATCGACCGCGAGGGCGTGCTGCTCCAGCCGACCGCGGCGCTGCCCAACGCACACCTGCCGCCAGGCGACTATCGCTGCCGCACTGTCAAGGTCGGTGCGCAGGGGCGCGGCGGCTTATCCTATATCGCCTATGGCTGGTTCCGGTGCCGTGTGGCCGTCGAGCAGGGATTGTCGAGCCTGACCAAGGTCACGGGATCGCAGCGTCCCGTGGGCTTGATCTTTCCCGACAATCTGAAACGCCAGATCTTTCTCGGCACGCTCGAGCTTGGCGATGAAAAAATGGCGGTCAATTACGGCAGCGACCGGATGCGCGACATGGCCGGGTTGATCGAACGGATCGGCGACAATCGCTGGCGGCTCGTGCTGCCGGCGCCGGCGTATGAATCGCTGCTCGACGTGATCGAACTGGTTCCGGCGAACTGATTTAGGGGAGGGTATCTATGCGCAGTTTCTGGTTGGGGGCCGCAGCACTGGCTTTTGCGGCGCCGGTGTCGGCGCAAACGCTGGGCGGCGAAGTGCAGCAGCAGATGCCGTCGCTGATGGCGATCTACAAGGATTTGCACGCCAACCCCGAACTCAGCTTCATGGAGGTGCGCTCGGCGGGCATATTGGCGGCTGAAGCGCGCAAGCTGGGCTTCGAGGTCACCGAAAAGGTTGGGGGCACCGGCATCGTCGCGGTGATGAAGAACGGGCCGGGACCGGTCGTCATGGTTCGCGCCGACATGGATGGGCTGCCCGTCGCCGAACAGACCGGCCTGCCCGGTGCATCGAAGGTGCGCGTCACTACCGCCGAAGGCGTCGAGACGGGCGTGATGCACGCGTGCGGCCACGATACGCATATGACGGCGTGGGTCGGCGTCGCGCGGCTGATGGCGGCGAACAAGGATAAATGGTCGGGAACGCTGGTGATGATCGGCCAGCCCGCCGAGGAACGCGGCGCGGGCGCGCGGATGATGCTCGAAGATGGGCTGTATACGCGCTTTCCCAAGCCCGAATATGTGCTGGCGTTCCACGATGCGGCGCAGTTTCCCGCGGGCCGGATCGGATATACGCCGGGCTATGCGCTGGCCAACGTCGACAGCGTCGATGTGCTGGTAAAGGGCGTTGGTGGCCATGGTGCCTATCCGCAGGCGACGAAAGACCCGATCGTGCTCGCCAGCCGTATTGTCGGCGCGCTCCAGACGCTTGTGTCGCGCGAGATCAGCCCGCTCGACAGCGCGGTGGTGACGGTGGGAAGCTTCCATGCCGGTGCCAAGCACAATATCATTTCGGACGAAGCGCGGCTGCAACTGACGGTGCGCAGCTATACCGACGAAGTGCGCGATCATCTGCTGGACGGGATCGCGCGCATTGCGAAGGGGGAGGCGATTGCGGCGGGAATGCCCGACGACCGGATGCCCGTGGTGACGGTGCAAAAGGACGAATATACACCCGCGACCTTCAACACGCTCGATTTTACCGAGCAAATGGCAGCGTTTCTAAAGACGAGTTTCGGCGAGGAACGGGTCGTGCAGATGCCGCCGGTGATGGGCGGTGAGGATTTCGGCCGCTTCGCGCGCGCGGACAAGGACATCAAAAGCCTGATCATCTGGGTCGGCGGCGTGCCGCAGGCCGAATATGACGCGGCGAAGAAGGAAGGGCGGGCGCTGCCCAGCCTGCACTCGCCCTTCTGGGCGCCCGACGCGCCCGCGGTCATCTCGACCGCGACCGAGGCACTAACTGCAATGACGATGAAATTGCTGGCGAAGGGGTAGGGGGCGTCGGGTTTCGGGCGATTACGGACCTAATATCCTCTCTGTGGCACAGCCATGGGGAGGTGGCAGCGCGAAGCGCTGACGGAGGGGCAAGGAAACCGACGTCGCGGCCCCTCCACCACGCCCTTCGGGCGCGGTCCCCCTCCCCATCGCTGCGCGACGGGGAGGATAATCGATGTCCGCTTCTCATCCCAAAACCAGCATCGCCGTCTTCGTTCACTCTCCGCCACCCCGAACGAACCGCATGTCACCCTCCGCGCGGTGCAGGATGAGGCCCGTTTCGGTCTGCTCGGCGCAGGCGGCGTCGAAATCGACGATGCCTAGGTCGTTGGGGACGATGATCGCGCGGAGCTTGCCGCCGTCGCTCGGCTTAAACTCGAAACGCGGCGCGGCGATGCGATATATGGGCTCGCTGAACTCGACCCATGTCGGAACGCGCGGGTCGCCCGCGGGCATCGTCCAGCCGTCATATTGGGTATAGCCGCTGAGCGGCTCGCCGCTTTCGAAACCGATCACGAAATCGACCCCCGGCACGCCTTCGCCGTTCGGCCAGGTAACGAGCAGGGTGGGGATGGTGCCCTCGACCACGATGGCCGGCCCTTTCTCGATGACCGGCGGCACGGGTTTGGGATCGGTGGTGAGGCACACCATGCCGCTTCGCGCTTCCCAGCGCCCCGCGGCGCGTTCGTCGAGCGCGCCCGCGGCGAGCCAATACATAAAACGCCCGTCTTCGCCGATGCGGAGCGCCCCCGCCACGTCGGGCCCTTCGGCGAGACGATAATCGCCGATGAGCGCCGCATCCTGGGCGGCCGCGGGCGCCGCGATCAGGGCGGCGACAAGAAGCAGGCTTCGCATTGGCGGATCATGCGCTTGTCGCGGCGCACGCGCCAGCCCCTTTCCACACCGCGCAACGCCTGCTAGGCGCCCGCGCCATGTCCAAGCACCCCGACCGCCGCACCTTTGCCATCATCTCGCACCCCGACGCGGGCAAGACGACCTTGACCGAAAAATTGCTGGTCGCGGGCGGCGCGATCCACATCGCGGGCGAGGTCAAGGCGCGCGGCGCCGCGCGGCGTGCGCGCTCCGACTGGATGAAGATCGAGCAGCAGCGCGGGATTTCGGTGACCTCGTCGGTGATGACCTTCGAACATGCCGGGCTGATCTTCAATCTGCTCGACACGCCGGGGCACGAGGATTTCAGCGAGGATACCTATCGGACCCTCACCGCCGTGGACAGCGCGGTGATGGTGATCGATGCCGCGAAGGGTATCGAGCCGCAGACGCTGAAGCTGTTCGAGGTGTGCCGCCTGCGTTCGGTGCCGATCATCACCTTCATCAACAAGGTCGACCGCGAAGGGCAGACGCCGTTCGAGTTGCTCGACGAGGTGGCCGACCGGCTCGCGCTCGACGTGTGCCCGATGAACTGGCCCGTCGGCATGGGCGGGCAGTTCGAAGGGATTTACGATCTTGTCGATCCCGCGCTGATGGTACCAAGCGGCGACGCGTCGCGCATGTATGAGGGCGAGCGGATCGCGGTTGCGGGGCTGGACGACCCCAAGCTCGCCGCACGATTGAGCGCCGACGCGCTGGCGCTGTTGACCGAAGAGACCGAGCTGGCGTCGGCCTGTTACGCGCCCTTTGACGCCGCGGCCTATCGCAATGGCGACCTGACGCCGGTGTTCTTCGGCTCGGCACTCAAGGAATTTGGCGTTGTCGATCTGCTCGCGGGCCTCGCCAACCACGCGCCGGGGCCGCAGCCGCAGCCCGCCGAACCCACGCCCGTGCAGCCGGGCGACGATGCCGTCACCGGCTTTGTGTTCAAGGTGCAGGCGAATATGAACCCGGCGCACCGCGACCGCATTGCGTTCATGCGGTTGTGCTCGGGCAGGTTCGAGCGCGGGATGCGGCTGATGCAGGGCGGCACGGGCAAGGCGATCGCGATCAGCCGCCCGATGCTGTTCCTCGCGCAGGACCGCGAAATGGCCGAGGAGGCCTATCCCGGCGACATCATCGGCATTCCGAACCACGGCACGCTGCGCGTCGGCGATACCTTGTCCGAACGCAGCGACATCATGATCACCGGCCTGCCGAACTTCGCCCCGGAAATTCTGCGCCGCGTCGCGCTCGTCGATCCGACCAAGACCAAACAGCTGAGGAAAGCGCTCGACGATATGGCCGAGGAGGGGATCATCCAGGTCTTCTATCCCGAAATCGGCGCGAACATGATCGTCGGCGTCGTCGGCCAGCTGCAACTCGACGTGCTCATCAGCCGACTCGAGGCCGAATATAAGGTCGAGGCGAAGCTTGAGCAGTCGCCGTGGGACACCGCGCGCTGGATCGCGAGCGACGATGCCGCGGCGCTCAAGGCATTCCAGGCCGACAACCGCGGCGCTGCCGCGACCGACCGCGATGGCGCGCCGGTGTTCATGGCGAAGGATGCGTGGGAGGTCGGCTATGTTACCCAGCGTAATCCGTCGATCCGCTTCACCGCGACCAAGGAGCGGGTGTTCGCCCCCACGGGTTGATCGCGCGCGCCATTTGCGCCACCATGACGTCATGGTGGGCAATGGTGGGGGTATCGATGCGCGGATGGATAATAGTAATGGCGGTGCTGGCGAGCAGTGCGCCGGCGATGGCACAGTCGGCGATCAAATTGCCGATCGCGGCGGGGTTCTGGACCAACGACAACCAGAAATGCGCGACGGCGCGCTATGGTTATATCTTTGACGGCAAGCGCTGGGGTTCGGTCTATTATTACGGGCCAACAGGTAATCTCGGCCCCGCGGCCGAACTACAGTCGATTACGCAGACACGCACTGTCGCAGGTGGCTTTACCCAGATGCAATTCGGCGGTTATGACGGTGCGGGCTACTCGCGCCTCAAGGAGACGGGCCCCGACCGCGCGCTGTATCGCGTTGGCGCGCCCTTTCGCGAAGAGATTCAGGTGTCCGACGAGCCGCTGATCCGCTGTTCCTATCAGGCGATGTCGCCCAAAATGAAGGCGGCGATGCGGCGCTTCGCGCCCGCGCTCGCTAAATAAGGCTGAGCAGGTCGGCGGGGGCGGGGACTTCATCCTCTTCTTCCTCGCCCTCAAACTTGCTCAAGGTCACGCCGAGCAGGCGGATGCCCTGTTCGGTTGGGAGTAGCGGTGCGAGGATTGCTTCGACCGCGGCGAGCAGGCTGGCGCCGTCAAGGATCGGCGAAGGCACCGATTTCGCGCGAGTGATCGTGCGAAAATCGGCGTAGCGCAGTTTCAGCGTCACCGTGCGCCCGCGCGCGCCCTTCTTCGCCGCGCGGTCCCACACCACGGTGCAGACATGCGCGAGCGCCTCACGGATTTCGGTGTCGGTGACCAAGTCGTTGAAGAAGGTGCGTTCGCCGCCCAGCGATTTGAGCGGCCGGTTCGACTTGACCCGGCGATGGTCGATCCCGCGCGCGAGGTTATAGAGCCATTCGGCGCTGTTGCCGAAATGCTCCGCCAGCCACATCGGCTCTTTGGCGGCAAGGTCGGCGCCCGAAAAGATGCCGAGCCCCTCCATCTTCGCCGCGGTCACCGGGCCGATGCCGTGGAAGCGGCGGATCGACAGCGTCTGCACAAAGGCCGCGCCCTTGCCCGGCGGAATGACGGTCAGCCCATCGGGCTTGTTCTGGTCCGACGCCAGCTTGGCGATGAACTTGTTGTACGAGACGCCCGCCGAGGCGGTGAGGCCGGTCTCTTCGCGGATGCGACGGCGGATCAACCGCGCGGTCGCGGTCGCGCTGCCGAGCCCCGCCCTGTCGGCGCTGACGTCGAGATAGGCCTCGTCGAGCGACAGCGGTTCGACCTCGTCGGCATAGTCGCGAAAGATCGCGCGGATCTGATGCGATACCTCGCGATAGACTTCGAAGCGCGGCGGCACGAAAATGAGGGCAGGGCACTGGCGCTTCGCGGTGACGCTGGGCATCGCCGATCGCACGCCGAACCTGCGCGCCTCATAACTCGCCGCCGCGACGACGCCCCGCCGGGACGACCCGCCGACCGCGACAGGCAATCCGCGCAGCGCCGGATCGTCGCGCTGCTCGACCGACGCATAAAAGGCGTCCATGTCGACATGGATGATCTTGCGCACCCGGGGCGGGTCCGCGCGGTCGTCGGGGTAATGGGATTCGCCGTCATCCACGGCGCATCCTTACCATGTTGCCAGAATGTTCTCAATGGCGCACTGTACGGACCGCTTGACGAAGCCGGGGCAAAATGGCAATCGCCGCCGACCTTGGGTGAGCGGGTATAGCATAGTGGTAATGCTCTAGCCTTCCAAGCTAGCTAGGCGGGTTCGATTCCCGCTACCCGCTCCAGCATCTTGCCACACGCGTCCCATGATAATCGGGTTTCCGAACATTCCGTATTCTACGATTTTATCGGCTCGTCGCGTTCGGCCGCGAGAAGAATATAGGCCGGCCGATAGCCGGTACCTTCAGAGCGTGCCATCCGGCGACAAATTGTCGGGGCGTGAAATATCGATCGGGTTCGTGAGCCCCTCAAGTCGCGGCAGGAGACCGATGTCGCTCGTTCCACACCGTCGTACCGCGCACCGGTGACAGGAAGGCCAGGCGAACCTCATCGCTAAGGACCTGTGCAGTATGTCCTGCGCCCCGGGCGATGAAAAGCAGGTCCCCGGCTCCCGCCTCGAGGGCGACCTCGCCGCCCTGCTCACGGACCGTCATTATCATCCGGCCCTCGACGATGAACAGAAGCTCATCGCCATCGTCATGACGCTCCCACATGTCGGCCGCACTCTCGTTGGTGATCCGGATCACGCCGACGTGGGCGTGAGAATTTCCGCCGCGATAACATCCCAATATCGCTGGGCTATGCAGCCCCTGGACATTCGAGATACTTGAACTGAAGGGCACGACATGGCTTCGATCGCCGCAGATCGTCTCACGATCCAGCATGAACATCGTCCACAATCAACTTCTCGAACTCCGTCGGCGAAAGCGAGTGCTTCGCCATGATCAGCCGCTCCGCTCCCAAGCCCAAAGGCGTGCGGAGCGCGGGTTCCGCACTCTCGACCAGTTCCCAAACCTTCCGGGCGAGCGCTGCGGGATCGGTGCCGCCATCCGTGGTGGCGTGCTCAAGGCGTGCGAGCAGGGCGCGGCGGCGAGGGCCGACCACGGGATGGTCGCTCGCCGGTGCGGCGAACGATATCCCGGTTCTCATACCGTCGGGCTGGACGATGCTAACGCGGACGTCAGTATCAAAGAGTTCGAACCTGAGGCACTCGGAGATCGCCTCGAGAGCGTGCTTGCTCGCCGCGTAGGCCGACAGGTACGGGTAGCCGATCACACCCGACAACGAGCTCACGTTAATGATGTGCCCGCTGTTGCGGCGGCGCATGCCGGGCAGCACCGCCCGCATCATTCGGAACGCGCCGAGCGCATTCACATCGAGCATCTCGAGCACATTCGCTGGCGACGTCTCCTCGACCCCGGCGACAAGGACCACGCCGGCGTTGTTCACGAGAAGGTCAATTCGACCTTCCCGCTCAAGGACGGTAGAGATGGCCGCCTCGACGGACGCGTCTATCCGGACATCCAGCTGCAGCATCTTGAACGGATCGGGTCGCACCTCGCCCCGGCTCGTCCCATATACGATGAAACCACGCTTGTGCAGGTGTAGGGCTATCGCCCGCCCGGCTCCCGACGACGCGCCTGTCACCAAGGCTATTCTATTGTTCACATCCTTCTCCATCGACCGTTTAGCGGCTATGAAATGTGAATAATTTCTCAGCTTTAATCCATTCGCGTTTCCACAAGGACTCATGGCGATTCATGCAAGCAGTTGAAAGACAAAGAAAAGAGCCACGCCAGCAGCGCTCGATATCGACTGTGGCGACACTCATCGAGGCCTGCGCTCAGGTTTTGATTCAGGACGGATACGAGGCGGCTACCACAACCCGCATCGCGGCGAGGGCAGGGGTGAGCATCGGTTCCCTCTATCAATATTTCCCCGACAAGGATGCGCTCGTCTCGGCGTTGATCTCTAGGCATGTGGACGCGATCATGACCGCTACCGATCTCGCGCTCGCGGACGGCGATATCCCGCTTGGGACCGGGTTGCGTCGCTTCGTCCGCATGGCGGCGGACGTGCGTCGCGTAGATCCCCGGCTGCACAGAATCCTGTCGTCGAGTTGGCTGGCAGAAGCCAACTCCGAGTTGATGACGATGGCCACCGTTTACGTGACCGATAAGTTGGCCAACTACCTCACCGCGCGAAATGCAGAGCTAGCTCCGGATTGCTCCCCCCGCTTTGCGGCGGTCATTATCGAGAGGTCAGTACAAGCAGTCGTTCACGCGCATTGCTCCAGTGGAAACGAAGCGTGGGCAACGTGCAATTTGGAAGCCGAACTGACCAGACTTGCAGTCGGCTACGCAAAGCAGGGACTGGTTGAGGAGTGAAGAGATTTCCTGTCGAAACCCGAAGAAGGGGCGCACCCCAAATCGGCTGCGCAATTTTTCTCGTCCCAGAGGAAACACTGGTGTTTGACAGCTCTCAAATTCCCTTTTTGGAATCACCCTTAACCGAAAAATGGCCTTGGTGCGCGCCCGGGGCCAGATCGTGATCGAAGACCGGACATCTTTTTTGATCCCAATATGGCGTTGCAGATGTCGCCCGTTCCCGGCTCCATTCATCCCCACCGCGCGCTTGCAATCGCTGCGCCGCACCAGTAAAGGCCGCTTTCATTCGGACAGTTGCGCCGTTTCTTTCCGCCTTTCGCCGACATGCTCGGGGAGGGTGGGCGGACTATTGCCCAAAGCGCGCTTGACGCGCCGGGCGCGGCAACCCATCTGGCCGGGAACTTTGACGCTTACGAGGATTGAACGGACATGGCGAAAGTCAAAATCGGCGAATTCGTCAATCAGGTGAAGACCGAATCCGGCAAGATCGTCTGGCCGACAGGCCGCGAAACGGTGCAGACGACGATCCTGGTGCTGATCATGGCGACGATCCTGTCGCTCTTCTTCCTCGGCGTCGACACGGTTTTCAACGCGATCGTCAGCTGGCTGACGTCGCTCGCGCGCTAACGCCCGCGGCTTTCAGGGACAGGATACGGACACACATGGCGCGCTGGTACATCATTCACGCCTATTCGGGTTTCGAGAACAAGGTTCGCGATTCGGTGCTCGCCGAGGCCGAGCGCATGGGCCTGACCGACTTCGTCGAGGCCGTCGAGGTTCCCGTCGAAACCGTCACCGAAGTGAAGCGCGGCAAGAAGGTGCAGGCCGAGCGGAAATTCTTCCCCGGTTACGTTCTCGCCAAGCTGACGATGACCGACGATGTCTATCACCTCGTCAAGAACACGCCGAAGGTCACGGGTTTCCTGGGATCGTCGGGCAAGCCGCAGGCGATCAGCGAGGCCGAGGCCGCGCGCATCCTGAACAGCAAGGAAGAGGCCGCGGCGCGTCCGAAGACCGAAATCCGCGTCGATTATGAAATCGGCGATCAGGTCAAGGTGCTCGAAGGCCCGTTCGCAAGCTTCAACGGCGTCGTCGAGGAACTCGACTTCGACAAGGCGCGCGTCAAGGTCAGCGTTTCGATCTTCGGTCGCGCGACCCCGGTCGAGCTCGATTTCGAGCAGGTCGAGCGGATGAAGTAACGGTCGCCCCCGCGAAGGCGGGGGTCGTCGGCCGCCTTGCGCCACGCCGACAGCGGCCCCCGTCTTCGCGGGGGCGACGGATAAGGGGCAGGCCGTCTTATGAATTCCCTTTCTCCCGAAGCGATACAGGCGCGCATCGACCGCGCGCGCGAAATTCAGGCCGCCTTTTCACCCGAAAAGGTCGTCGCGGCGGTGACGCGGCTGTTCGACCTCGAACCCGTGCCCGGGCTGGAGGACGAGTTCACTTTTCCTGCTTTCGTCAAGCCGGCGCGTCAGCGCATTTTCGGCGGACAGGTGATCGCGCAGGCGCTTGTCGCCGCGGCGCGCACCGTCGATTCGGGCAAGGCGGCGCATTCGCTCCACGCCTATTTCCTGCGCGGCGGCGACGAGGCCAAGCCGCTGCATTTCCGTGTCCACCGCGATTTCGACGGGCGCAGCTTCGCCAATCGCCGCGTCGTGGTGCGACAGGATGGCAAGGTGATCTTCAACCTCACCGCTTCGTTCCATGCGCCCGAGCCCGGGGTGACGCATCAGGCGCCGATGCCCGACCTGCTCCCGCCCGAGCAATGCACCGAATTCGTCGAGAATATGGCCGCCGACCCCAATGTCAGCGACGCCCAGCTCGACCGTATGGCCCGGCTGCGCCCGTTCGAGATCCGCAGCGTCCGGCCGCCGTCGACCGAAAAGGCGACGGCGCATTATCAATGGTATCGGCTTACGGCGCCGACGGGCGATGATCCGCTGCTCCATCGCGCCTTCCTTGCCTATGCGTCGGACATGGGACTCTTGTCCTCGTCGCTCCTACCGCACGGCTTCACCTGGTCGACGCCGGGGCTGTTTTCGACCAGCCTTGATCATGCGATGTGGTTTCACGACGATATTTGCGTCGATGAGTGGTTCGTCTATGTCATGGACAGCGACTGGACGGGCGGCAGCCGCGGCATCAACCGCGGCTTGGTCTATCGCCAGGACGGCACGCTGATCGCCTCCGCCATGCAGGAAGGGTTGTTGCGTATCACGCCGCCCGCGGCCGACGCATAAGGCTTGTTTTTCGCGGCGTTTGCGCTTAAGCGCGCCGCTTCGCATCAGATACGGTTGCGATTCCGCGCGGGAGGAGGGGTGATGCCCTCTGCTTGACCGCTTATTTTGAGCTCCGGATCAAGGTTCGGGGCGACAGAAAGAAAGGAGGCCATCATGGCCAAGAAAATCAGCGGCTATATCAAGCTGCAGGTGCCCGCCGGTACCGCCAACCCCTCGCCGCCGCTCGGGCCGGCGCTGGGCCAGCGCGGCGTCAACATCATGGAATTCTGCAAGGCGTTCAACGCCGCGACCGACGGCATGGACAAGGGCACGCCGACGCCGACGATCATCACCGTTTATGCCGACAAGAGCTTTTCCTTTGTCACCAAGACGCCCCCGGCAACCTATCTGATCAAGAAGGCCGCGAACCTGAAGTCGGGTTCGAAGGAGCCCGGCAAGATCAGCGGCGGCAAGATCGCCCGTTCGAAACTGACCGAAATCGCCGAGATCAAGATGAAGGATCTCAACGCGAACGATCTGGAACAGGCGACGAAGATCATCGAGGGCAGCGCGCGCTCGATGGGCCTCGAAGTGACGGAGGGCTGAACATGGCCAAGCTGACCAAGAAGCAGAAGGCCCTTGAGGGCAAGGTCGATGCGCTGAAACTGCACGGCGTCGATGAAGCGATCAAGCTGGTGCGTGACCTGGCCTCGGCCAAGTTCGACGAAACGCTGGAAATCGCGATGAACCTGGGCGTCGATCCGCGCCACGCCGACCAGATGGTCCGCGGCGTCGTCACGCTGCCCGCCGGGACCGGCAAGGACGTCAAGGTTGCCGTGTTCGCGCGCGGTGACAATGCCGAAAAGGCGCTGGCCGCCGGCGCCGACAAGGTCGGTGCCGAAGACCTGATGGAAGACATGCTCGCGGGTAACCTCGACTATGGCCGCGTCATCGCGACGCCGGACATGATGGGCATCGTCGGCCGCCTCGGCAAGACGCTGGGTCCGAAGGGCCTGATGCCGAACCCGAAGCTGGGCACCGTGACCCCGAACGTCGCCGAAGCCGTGAAGGCCGCCAAGGGGGGTCAGATCGAATTCCGCGTCGAAAAGGTCGGCATCATCCACGCCGGCCTCGGCAAGCTGTCGTTCGGCGAGGAAAAGCTCCGCCAGAACTTCGACGCCTTCGTCGATGCGATCGTCAAGGCGAAGCCGGCCGGTGCCAAGGGCAAATATGTCCGCAAGGTCGCGCTGTCGTCGTCGATGGGTCCCGGCGTGAAGGTCGATACGGCCGAACTCACCGGCGCCTGATTTCGATCAGCACTGATTTAGGGAAGGGCCGGGGGAAACTCCGGCCCTTTTCTTGTGGGGACTTTGGGTTGGTTACCTGCCGTTCAAATTGACCGTCGCCCCCGCGAAGGCGGGGGCCGCAATCGGCCTTTTCCTGCGTCGCTGCGTAAACCGACGGCGGCCCCCGCCTTCGCGGGGGCGACGACTGGTTTCGGTCGCAAGCCGTCATCCCCGCTGGCGAAACTCGATCAAATCCCACTTGTTGCCGTAGAGGTCGAGGAAAACGGCGACCGTGCCATAATCGGCTTCCAGCGGCTCGCGCTCGATCCGCACGGCTTTATCGAGCAGGCGCTGATAATCGCGGGCAAAATCGTCGGTTTGCAGGAACAGGAAGACGCGCCCGCCGGACTGGTTGCCGATGAACGCCGCCTGTTCCTCATTCGCCGCCCGCGCCAGCAGAATGGTCGCCCCGCCTTCGGGATTGCCCGGCGGGGCCACCAGCACCCAGCGCTTGTCTTGTGCCGGCTGATATTCGTCGGCGACCAGCGTGAAGCCGAGCGTCCCGACATAAAAGTCGATCGCCTCGTCATAGTCGCGCACGACCAGCGCGATATGCGCGAGCGACTGGCGCGTCATTCGCGCAGTCCCCGTAGCGCCGCGCCTGCCGCGAACGGGCCGATGACGGTGAGCAGCAGGCTCGTCGCGGCAAGCAGCTTGATCGCGCCGCGGCCCGACGGGTCGAGCATCCCGGCGCCGAAGATCAGCAGCGGCACGGCGAGCGGTAGGATGAGCAGCCCGCCGATCGCGCTGCCGCCCTTGTGGTTCGCGGTCAGCGCCGCGCTCAGCACCGCGAGCGAGGCGAGGGCAGGGGTAGCGATGGCGATGCTGGTGGCGAGCAGTTCGATGCGCGCGGCGTTCTGCGCCAGCAGCGCGGCGGCGGGGAGGAGGGCGATCAGCAGGGGCAAACCGAAACCGATGGCGTGCGCGCCGATCTTCACCGCCGCGATCACCTCGTCGGCAAATCCGCGCACCGCGAGCTGGTCGAGGACGCCTGCATCGCGGTCGGGCCGCACCAGCCGGTCGATGGGCAGCAATGCGGCAAGCAGCGCCGCGACCCATATCATCCCGCCGCCCGCACGGCGCAGCAGGGGCGCGTCGGGCCCGACCGCGAAGGGGAAGGCGGTTGCGACGAGCAGGAAGAACAGAACGGGCAGCCACAGCGCCCCGCTGCCCCACGCGCGGCGCAGGTCACGCCAGAACAAGGCGATGAGCGCGGTCACTTTACCTCACCGTCATTGCGAGGAGCGACGCGAAGCGACGATCTCATGCTCACAAGATTGCGCGAGGCCGATGGCTGGAGATTGCTTCGCTTCGCTCGCAATGACGGACGGGCCCTCATGCCAACGCCCCCATATCCAGGTCGGCCAGATCCGCCACCTCCAGCGCGAAATGCGACGCCAGCAGCACAGCGCCGCCGTTTGCGCGGTGCGCCGCAATCGCCGCGACGAGGCGGGCCTGCGCCGCGTCGTCCATGCCGTTCGCGGGCTCGTCGAGCAGCCAGATCGGCGCGCCGCTTGCGACCACCCGCACCATCGCGGCGCGCTTGCGCTGTCCGGTCGAGAGCATCGCCACCGGCACGCCGGCCAGATTGTTGAGCGCCATCGCGTCCATTGCGCGGTCGACCGCATGCCCGTCGACCGTATCGACCCGCGCCCAGAAATCGAGCGCGCGGCGCAGCGGCAGCTCGGCGTCGAGCGCGGCCGCATCGTCGATCAGCGCAACGCGCTCGCGGCGTTCGACGGTACCCGCGGCGGGGCGCAGCAGCCCCGCGGCAAGGCGGATCAGGCTCGATTTGCCGACGCCATTGGGGCCGCGTAGCCACAAGGCATCGCCGCGGTTGAGCGTCAGCGACAGATTTTCGAACAGCAGCCGGTCACCGCGGATACAGGCCAGCTGGTCGATCCGCAAAAGCTCGGTCACGCCATATCCTCGAGTGCGTGCATGTCGTCGTCGGAAAAGCCGAAATGATGGCCGATCTCGTGGATCAGCACATGGCGCACCAGCCATTCCAGTTTCTCACCGGTCTCGACCCATTCGACAAGGATGGGGATGCGGTACAGTGTCACCCGATCAGGCATGCCGCCGCTTTCGCCAATGCTGCGCTCGGTGAGCGGGCGCCCTTCGTACAGGCCGGTCAGGTCATAGGGATGCTCGATGTCGAGCGATTTCAATATATCGTCTTCGGCGAATTCTTCGATCGCGATCACCACGCCCTGAATATGCGGCAGAAACACGGCGGGCATTGTCGCCAGCGCGGCTTCGGCCATCGCGAACAGCGCGTCGGCATCGGGGGCGGCGCCGGTCCATCCGGGGAGAAGGCTGCTCTTGTCGCTCATCGCGCTCTTCCTTATGGCCCGGGCTCGATATTGACCAGCGGGAGAAACAATATGCTGCAGAAACTCGGCGACGCCCAGCGAAGCGCGCTGCTCGCCCGTTTTCCCGAATGGACGCATGAACCCTCGCGCGACGCGATCACCCGCCGGTTCCAGTTCGACGATTTTGCGCAAGCGTTCGGCTTTATGGCGAGCGTCGCGATCATCGCCGAAAAGATGGACCACCACCCCGAATGGTCGAACGTCTATAATCGCGTCGACATATTGCTGACAACGCACGATGCCGACGGGCTTTCGGAGCGCGACGCGAAGCTCGCGGAAGCGATCGAGGCTTTGCTCTGACCGACGGTCAGAGGATTTCGTAAACCTTGTCCTGCGGTCGGCACAGCCGCACGCCCTTTTCAGTTTCGACGAAGGGACGCTCGACATAGGCGGGATTCGTCGCCATTTCCGCGATGATCATATCCGGATCGGCATCGGGCAGGCCGCGCTCGGCGGCGTCGGTGCCACGCAGCCGCAGCGCCTCGCGCGGGGCAAGTCCGGCGTCGGCGAACAGCTGGCGCAGCTTGGCCGCGTCATAGGGATTTTTGAGATATTCGACGACCGTCAGGTCGACGCCGGGCGTCTCTTCGAGGATCGCCAGCGTCTTGCGCGAGGTGCCGCAGGCGGGGTTATGCCAGATCGTTGCTTTCATCGCTCAGCGTCCTAACGCCGCCTTATCGCAGCGTAAACCCGCCATTCATGGCATATATGGCACATTTGCCCGCATGAAGGGGAACCACCAGCTTGCCTTTCGCTGCGGAAACACGACTTATTGGAAGTCGAGGGACCGTCAAAGGCGGCCAATGCGGGGTTGCTGTTTACGTGAATGAACTGATTGATCGCAGGGCGATGCTGGCGGGACTCGCGGGAGCGGGGGCACTGGCTGCCGTACCCGCGCGTGCGCAGCTTCCAAACTGGATACAGCAGCCGGTGGCGCCATTGCCGCCCCCGGTCGATTATCTTGCCGTGGCGCGGAAGCAGCTCGCGATGCAAGGCCGCAATATTCCGCAAGCTGACCGCGTCGGAGTGGTCGATTTCGGGCTCCCGTCGTCGCGCCCGCGTTTTGCGCTGGTCGATATGGTCGCGGGCAAAGTCGATATGTTTCCCGTCACGCACGGGCGCGGGTCCGACCCGCAACATGATGGCTGGCTCAAGAGCTTCTCGAACCGCGTCGGCAGCCTCGCCACTTCGCGCGGAGCCTATCGCACCAGCGACTATTATTGGGGCGCCAACGGATCGTCGATGCGGCTGGCGGGGCTGGAGCCCGACAACAACAACGCCGATGTGCGCGCGATCGTCGTCCATGGCGCCTGGTATGCCGACCCGTCGCTGATCGCGACGCAGGGCAAGCTCGGGCGGAGCGAGGGCTGTTTCGTGTTCGGCGAGGAATTGTTGCCGATGATCCTCTACAAGCTGGGACCGGGGCGGCTGCTCTTCGCCGACCGGCTGAGCGTGCCGCCGCCGATGCCGACGCCGTTCCAGTTGCCGCCGACCGATCCGCTGCCGGGGATGGAAAATCTGCGGCGCGCCAGCACGTTCAGAGGCAAGATGCCGACGACCGCGGATTGATCGAAGCGTCGGTGGGATGGTAAGCGGACAGTCCAATTAACCGTCGCCCCCGCGAAGGCGGGGGTCGCTGTCGACCTTTCCCCGCGTCGCTGCGTAAACCGACAGCGGCCCCCGCCTTCGCGGGGGCGACGGCAATTATCGACCGTAAACCGCCGCGGCTCAATAAATCCCGCTGGTCCCCGGTGTCGTTACCCGCGTCGTCGTTTCGATCGTGGGGACGACCGGCGGCGGCACCGGCGCGATGATCGTGGCGGTCGGGCGGCCGGGCTTGGCGAAGCTCGCCACCACCGGCGCATCGCGGCCGTAAAGGTCGGCCAGCTTTTTCACGCCGCCCTTGCCGTCGGGAACGACGGTCCAATAAGCGACATAGACGGGGAAGGGCTGATCGAAGCCGAAGCGCGTCGTCTTGCCGCTCGCGATCGCTTCGCCGAATTCTTCGGGGCTTTTGCCTGCGAACATGACCGCCATCAGGCCCGAAAAGTGCAGCGCGCGTTCGGTGCGGATACAGCCGTGGCTGAACGCGCGTGCCGCGGCGTTGAACGCGCCCTTCGACGGCGTATCGTGCAGATAGATGGCATGGTCGTTGAGCATTTCCATCTTCATCACGCCGAGCGCGTTGTTCGGACCCGGCTTCTGAACGACCGACAGCGTCTTGCCGCTGCCGGTCCAGGTATAACCCTGCGCGCGCGCCGAAGCGGGATTGCGTGCGATTGTCGCGCCGATCCCCTCGTTGATGATGCTGCGCGGCAGCGTCCAGTTCGGGTTGACGATGATCCCGGTCGCCATCGGGTTTAGCTGCGGCGTTGCGGTCGACGGTTTGCCGACGACGGCCTTATGCGTTGCGATCACGGTGCCGCCATGGACGACGCGGGTCAGATATTCGGGCACATTGCTGACGACATAGCGTTCGCCAAGGTCGCGCGGCATCCAGCGCCAGCGCTCCATATTGACGCGGATCGCATTCGCATCGGCGGTCGCCTTTGCCTTTTTCAGCGACGTCTTGAGCGCCGTGAAGTCGGGGTGGACGGGGTTCAGGCTCGCGAGCGTTTCGGGCACCGTGCCCGCGCCGAGCGCGGCGGTCAGCAAGGAAAGCAGCGGCTCGCTCTCGCCATCGCTGTCGGTCATGAACCATTGTTTGCGCGCCGCATTGGGCGTGCGCCCGTCGCGCAAATGCGTCGCGAGCAGCAGAAACGTGTCGGTCGCCAGCTTGTCGAGCTTTGCCTGATCGTTCGCGAGGATCGCGGCGGCGAGCGCGTCGGGGCTATAGTCCTTGGCGAAAAGCCCCTCGTCGCCGACCTTTTCGATAAAGCTTAGAAGCGCGGTCGCGTTTTCCTCCGACCAGCTCGGCATTTCCATCTGCACGGCAACGACGGGCGCGTCGTCGGTCACCTTGTCGGGCTGAAGGACGACCGAATCTTCCTTCACATTCGTCTGCGCGAAGGAAGGGGCCGCAAGCAACGCCAGCGGGAGGAAAAGCATCGCGGCGGGACGCGCCGGAAAAGGGGCATTTTTGACCATGGCCAAGGCCATAGCCAAAAAACCGGCGCAGCGAAAGTGAAGCGGAGCACAGCTCGGCGCATCGCCCGCTTGGCCAAGCCGGACTTGATCCTGGAGCCATGACGACGGTGCGGGGTGGGTGCCGGATCAAGCCTGTCCTGAGCCAGTCGAAGGGCGCAGCATGACGAAAAATATGGCGCCGACGCGGTTAGGCCCCGGCTTCCTCTCCCTGCTTCGCGAGCCATTCCTCCAGCCATTTGATTGTATAATCGCCGTTGATGACGTCGGGGTCGGCGAGCAGTGCCTGGTGCAGCGGAATGTTCGTTTTGACCCCCGCGATCACCATTTCCTCGAGCGCGCGGCGCATCCGCATCATGCAGCTTTCGCGGCTGCGGCCATAGACGATCAGCTTGCCGATCATGCTGTCGTAGTAGGGCGGGATCGAATATCCCGCGTAAAGCCCGCTATCGACGCGCACATGCATCCCGCCCGCGGGATGGTAGGCGGTGACCTTGCCGGGCGAGGGAAGGAAGGTGCGCGGATCCTCCGCATTGATGCGGCATTCGATCGAATGGCCGCGGAACTCGAGCTCGTCCTGCTTGACCGACAGGTCGGCGCCGCCGGCGATGCGGATCTGTTCGCGGACCAGGTCGAAACCGGTGATCATTTCGGTCACCGGATGTTCGACCTGAATGCGCGTGTTCATCTCGATGAAGAAGAATTCGCCATTTTCCCACAGAAACTCGATCGTCCCCGCGCCGCGATAGCTCATCGCGGCCATCGCATCGGCGCACACCTTGCCCATGCGCGCGCGTTCCTCTGCCGAAATGATCGGCGAGGGGGCTTCCTCGAGCACTTTCTGGTGGCGGCGCTGGAGCGAGCAGTCGCGTTCGCCCAGATGGATGGCATTGCCCTTGCCGTCGCCGAACACCTGAAATTCGATGTGGCGCGGATTGCCGAGATATTTTTCCATGTAGACGGTGGGGTCGCCAAAGGCGGCCGCCGCTTCGGATGAGGCCTGACCCATCAGGCTTTCGAGGCTGTCTTCATCGGGCACGACTTTCATGCCGCGCCCTCCGCCGCCCGACGCCGCCTTGATGAGCACCGGATAGCCGATTTCCCTCGCGAGCCGTTTGGTCTCTTCGCCGAACGTCACCGCGCCGGGCGAGCCGGGAACGACAGGAAGACCCAGCGCGACCGCGGTGCGCTTTGCCTCGACCTTGTCGCCCATCGTCCGGATATGCTCGGGTTTCGGGCCGACGAAGACCATGTCATGCGCTTCGATGATCTCGGCGAAACGCTCGTTTTCGGACAGGAAACCATAGCCCGGATGGATCGCGTCGGCGCCGGTTATCTCGGCGGCCGAGATGATTGCGGGGATGTTGAGATAGCTGTCCTTCGCTGCGGGCGGGCCGATGCAGACGGCTTCGTCGGCAAGGCGAACGTGCATCGCATCGGTGTCGGCGGTCGAATGGACCGCGACGGTCTTGATGCCCATTTCATGGCACGCGCGGTGGATGCGCAGCGCGATCTCGCCGCGGTTGGCGATCAGGAGCTTTTCGATCGTCATCGACGCACTCAGGCCAGGGTAAACAGCGGCTGGTCGAACTCGACCGGCTGGCTGTTTTCGACATGCACAGCGGTCAGCGTACCCGCTGCCGGCGCGACGATCGGGTTCATCACCTTCATCGCCTCGATAATCAGGATCGTGTCGCCGGCCTTCACGGCAGAGCCGATCGCGGCGAAATTCGGCGCGCCGGGTTCGGGCGCCAGATAGACGGTGCCGACCATCGGCGACTTTACGGCGTCCGCAAAGCTGTCGGCGACGGGCGCAGCCGCTGCGGGCGCGGCAGCCGGAGCGGCCGGGGTGGCAGCGGGGGCGGCCGCGGCCGGCGGCGGTGCGTAGGTGACGGGCGCGGCCGCGGTCAGCGTGCGCGCGACGCGCACCTTGCGATCGCCGTCCTCGACCTCGATTTCCGAAAGCTGCGTGTCGTCGAGCAGCTCGGCAAGCGCGCGCACGAACGCCGGATCGATGTTGATGCCATGGTCTTTATGGTCAGCCATGAGAATATTCCTGTTGTTACGGCGCCGCGATCCGGGCGCCTGACCCCGTTTTTTGATGCGCCCTATTGTCAGAGACGGGCGGCGGCGTCCAGCGCCAGCGTATAGCTGTTGGCACCATGCCCGGCAAAATGGGCGACCGCCGCCATGCCGACATAGCTGACGTGCCGGAATGCCTCGCGCTGCATCGGGTCGGACAGATGAACCTCGATCACCGGCACCTTGATCGACTTGATCGCATCGTGAATCGCGATCGAGGTGTGTGTGTAGCCGCCTGCGTTCAGCAGCACCGCCTTGGCGCCCGCGATATAGGCCTCGTGCAGCCAGTCGATCAGCACGCCCTCGTGGTTCGTCTGGCGGCATTCGAGCCGCAGCCCCAGTTCCGCTGCCTGCGTCTCCAACCGCGCATGGATGTCGTTCAGCGTGTCGGTGCCATAGATTTCGGGCTCGCGCGTGCCGAGCAGATTGAGATTGGGTCCGGATAGGACGAAGACGGTAGGAAGGTCGGGCAAAGGCTTGGCTTTCGGTTGCTACGATGCGCGCTCCCCCTATATGGGCTGCTCGGCAAAAGGCAAAGTAAGGCGGACACCGACGTGATTTCGGTCATTCTTAACGGCGAAGCGCGGCAGGTGCGCGAGGGCAGCATCGCCGATCTCGTCGCGTCGCTGGGGCTCGATGTGAAGAAGGTTGCGGTCGAGCGCAACCGCGCGATCGTGCCGCGCTCGACGCTTGCCGACGTCGCGCTCGCCGAGGGCGATGCGCTGGAGATTGTTCATTTTGTGGGAGGCGGTTGTTGACCGACACTTGGAGCGTTGCGGGGCGGACATTTGCGTCACGCCTGATTGTCGGCACCGGCAAATATAAGGATTTCGAACAGAATGCCGCTGCGGTCGCGGCGTCGGGGGCCGAGATCGTCACCGTCGCGGTGCGCCGCGTCAATGTGTCGGACCCCTCCGCGCCGATGCTGACCGATTATATCGATCCGAAGAAGATCACCTACCTGCCCAACACTGCGGGCTGCTTCAACGCCGACGACGCGATCCGCACGCTGCGGCTGGCGCGCGAGGCGGGCGGTTGGGATCTGGTGAAGCTCGAGGTGCTGGGCGAGGCAAAAACGCTTTACCCTAACATGCGCGAGACGCTGGAGGCGACCGAAGCCCTCGCCAAGGAAGGCTTCCTGCCGATGGTCTATTGCGTCGATGACCCGATCGCGGCGAAGCAGCTGGAGGATGCGGGTGCTGTCGCGATCATGCCGCTGGGCGCGCCGATCGGGTCGGGGCTGGGCATCCAGAACCGCGTGACGATCCGCCTGATCGTCGAGGGCGCGTCGGTGCCGGTGCTGGTCGACGCGGGCGTCGGCACCGCGAGCGACGCCGCGGTGGCGATGGAGCTCGGCTGCGACGGGGTGTTGATGAACACGGCGATTGCCGAGGCAAAAGACCCCGTGCGTATGGCGCGCGCGATGAAGCTGGCGGTTGAGGCGGGCCGCGATGCCTATCTGTCGGGGCGGATGGGTCAGCGCCGCTATGCCGACCCGTCGAGCCCTCTGGCGGGCCTTATCTGACATAAAACGCGTCGCCATCCGCCAACGTTCCCGACAAAAAACTATTTCACGACAAGCGGTTAGTCGCAAAAATCGCAACATAATGGGTAGGTCGCTCGTTGTCGGGACATGAGGTCGCACGGCCTCTGTCCCTTGAACAAGGAGAAATTCCATGGGTGAACTGACCGACAAAGCCAAAGGCCTCGCCAACGAAGCCGCCGGCAACACCAAGCAGGCCATCGGCAAGGCGACCGACAATGAACGCCTGCGCGCCGAAGGCGAAGCGCAGGAACGCAAGGGCGAAGCCCAGAATCTGAAAGGTGAGGTCAAGGGCGCGCTTGGCGACAAGGTCTGACGCCACCTCAGCTTACGCATGAAAAAGGCCCCGGGGATCGCTCCCCGGGGCCTTTTGCGTTTCGATCTAGCTATTTGCCGCCGGATGCGACCAGATCGACGTCGGTCATGCCGCCGTCGCGGCGCAGCATCAGAACATAGGCAAGATCGCCCTTGGTGCCACCGAGCATATGTTCATTGCCGTTGACGCGGTGGTCACTCGTATAGCCCGCGCGGATCGCCATGGTGTGATAATAATCGAGGACCGCCTGCATCGACGCAGCGGTCTGGAAATTGACGACGCGAAGATTGCATTTGCCGCCGTCCACACCCGCCGCCTCGCGCAGCGTCGCGCGCGGATAGAGTTTGAACGCCGCGGGCAGGCGGTTCGCCCAACCGTTGCCATAGGTCAGCTTCGCATCGCAGCCGCCCTTTTGCTGGTCGCGCGCGAGAGCGCCGATGGTGACCGGGCGCGCCGGTGCCTCGCATCCGTCGCAGCCGGCCTCGAGCGGGAGCGCCTTCGGCGCCGCGAGCAGCTTCCCTGCCTTGAGCGCCGCGGCGGCTTCGGCGGCGGTCGCTGCCTTGCCACCCGCAAGTCCGGGGACGCCGCCATCGACGGGGCGGTTGCCGGGGCCCGCAGCGTTGCGGTTGGCCTGGCCCGTTAACTTCGGATCGACCATGATCTTGTCTTCGAGCGCGCCCTTGATCGCGGGATCGCCGCTCGCGAGCTCGTCGTCGATAGGCGCCAGGTCGGACTTGGCCTCGGGCTGGTCGCGACACCCGGCGAGCGGTATGGCCGCCATCAGCAGACCGGTGACCAGCCATTTTCCGCGCAACATCATCGCTAACACTCCCTTAATCTTTCGCCCGGATTGCCCGATCCTGGTTAAAAAGGCGCAAAGAAAATGCGTTAACGGGTAAGGCTTTGTTAGCCAAAAACTGTCTCGGACCGAGACGCTTTGGGCTGCAGCGGATGCCGCGCGGGGTTTTTACCAAACGATAATCGTTACGGGCGGAATTGCTTGCGCTTGACGCGCCAGGCGTCGGCGCTCTGCGTCCACGCCTCGACGGGCGCATTTTCAAAGGGGGGGGGAAGGCGGGTCGGGCCACTGTTCGTCGCGCCCAGCCGCTTTGCCAGCGCCTGCGAGCGCGTGTTGGCAGGATCGATGCTGTGCATGAGCTCAGGCCATTTCAAAAACTCGACCGCGAAGTCGCACGCGGCGACGCATCCTTCAAAGGCGTAGCCTTTGCCCGCAAATCTGGCGCTCACGCCATAACCGATTTCCGGAGCAGGCCATCCGTCGGGCTCCCACGGGCCAAGGCGGCCGACCCATTCGCCGCTTTCGCGTTCGATAACGGAAAACATCGAAAAGCCGCGGATGTGCCAGGCCCCCGCCAGCGTACACCATTGTCGCCACGCCGCCGAACTCGGACAGGCGCCGCCGATGAAGCGCATCGTTTCTTCCTCGCTGCACATCGCTGCAAAGGCGTCAAAATCCTCCGCCGCGGGCGGGCGGAGGATCAGGCGCTCGGTCACGAGCAGGGGGCCGTTCAACATGAACTTCTCTTTCCGACAGAATTGAACGACGCTTCTGCGGCAAGAGCGGCCGATGGGCAAGCCAAGCACACGCTTGAGGGCACCGGCGCTAACCGGTGCCCTCGCCATCAGCGTGTGCGGGTGGAGGGGTCTCGAACCCGCACGCGAGACGGTTTCTGTTTAGCGGCAGCGATATTTGTCGCGGTCGATCTCGCGGCCGAGCAGGGCGCCGCCCGCCGCGCCGAGCACGGTGCCGAGCAGCTTGTCGCCGTTCCCGGCGATTTCGTGGCCTGCCAAGCCACCAACCGCGCCGCCGATCAAAAGGCCGGTCGTGCCGTTATCCTTCTTGCAATAATAACGGCCATCATCGCCGCGCCAGACGCGCGAGTTTGCAGCGAGCCGCTCATCATGACGGTGATGCTTCTTGCTACGATGAAACGAAGACGCCTGTTCGAGCTGATGATAGCCCGGCGCCTTGGCAGGCGTCGATATGCCGGCATGAACGGGCGTGGTGCCAAGGACGCTGGCGGCGACGAAAGCGCCCATCAAGCCTTTGCTCAGAATACGCATAATAAATCCTTTCCTGGTTCGGCGCCTCCGCCCCGCCGGGCGAGGTCGGGCGCTTCGGAAAGGAAAACGAGCAAGCTCCAAATCCCGTTGCATTAACCTTCGGCAACAAGATGAACCGAGTGCGGGCATCGACGAGCCGAAAGGCTCTTGCGGCATCGGTGTCGGCGTGCGAGAACCTGCGCCATGCTCAATATCGCTTCGCTCGTCATTGGCGCAGTCGCTCTGGTTCTGGCGGTTTTCGCCTTCATTCCGCTGCTTGGCTGGGCGAACTGGTTGATCGTTCCATTCGCCGTGGTTGGACTGGCGCTTGGGGCGATGTCGGACAAAACGAGCGGACGGAACCTCAATATCGTCGTCGTCATCATCGGCGTTATCCGCCTGATGCTGGGCGCCGGCATCATTTGATCTTTTAGACGTCCGGCCCATGGCACAGGCAATAGCCCCCGCGGGGAGCGCACAAGGCGGCTTGCCCTTCGCGATCGCCGCCTATGGAATCTGGGGCTTCGTCCCCTTGTTCTTCAAACTGGTGAGCAGCGTCCCGCCGATCGAAGTGTTGACGCAGCGGATCATCTGGTCGCTGCCGCTCTGTGTCGTCATCATGCTTTTCCGCCGCCAGATCGGCGAATATCTGGCTGCGCTGAAACATTGGCGGATACTGCGCCTGCTGCTTGCGAGCGCGCTACTGATCGGGGTCAACTGGCTCGTCTATATCCACGCGATCTTCACCGACCATGTGCTCGCGGCGAGCCTCGGCTATTATCTCAACCCGCTCGTCAATGTGATGCTGGGGGTGCTTTTCCTCGGCGAACGGTTGTCGCGGATGCAACTGCTTGCCGTCGTCATCGCGGGCATCGGCGTTGCGATCCTGCTCGCGGGCGCGCTCGATACGCTGTGGATCAGCCTGACGCTTGCATTTTCCTTTGCCGTTTACGGGCTTATTCGCAAGATCGTGCCGGTGGGCTCGCTCCCCGGGCTGTCGGTCGAGACGACGGTGCTGCTGCTTCCGTCGCTCGCACTATCCGCCTGGTATATCGGTATCGGCGACGGGCGCGGATTTGCCTCCGAAACGTCGATCACCCTTTTACTGATGGCGGGCGGGGTGGTGACCGCCGTGCCGCTGCTGCTCTTTGCGACCGCAGCGCGGCGCATGAGCTATGCCGCGCTCGGCTTTGTGCAATATCTGGCGCCGACGATCCAGTTCCTCTTGAGCTTGTTCGCATTCGGCGAGCCGCTGAAACCGGTGCAACTCGCGTGCTTCGTGCTGATCTGGCTCAGCGTCGCGGTGTTCAGTTTCGACATGTGGCGCAAGATGCGCGCGGAGCCAAAGATCGAGGTGGCTTGATCAACGTCGCCCCGCGCAGGCGAGGGCAGCTGGCGGCCTTGTTCGATCGCACAGGCGTTGCCTTCATCTCTTCCTGTCATCCCGGCGAAGGCCGGGATCTCTCCCTCTCGATCTGACGCACCGGCGAGATCCCGGCCTTCGCCGGGATGACAATATAGTCAAAAAGGACTCCGCTGGATCAGACCAGTCGCCAGGCGATTGTTTCGCCGGCGTGGAAAGGCACGATGTCCCCGATCCGGTCGGGGACGACGGTATCGGCGCGTTCCAATGTTACCGTGCCCTGATTGAGGGGCAGGCCATAGAAGCGTGGGCCATGCTCGCTGGCAAAACCTTCGAGCTTGTCGAGCGCGCCATCCTGGTCGAATGCCATCGCATAGCTTTCGAGCGCAAAGGATGCGTTGAAAATACCGGCGCAGCCGCAAGACGCTTCCTTCGTGTGCACCGCGTGCGGCGCGCTGTCGGTGCCGAGGAAGAATTTGGGCGAACCCGATGTCGCAGCGGCGCGCACCGCGAGCCGGTGATGCTCGCGCTTGGCAACGGGCAGGCAATAGGCGTGCGGGCGGATGCCCCCGACGAGCATCGCGTTGCGGTTGATATGCAGATGCTGCGGCGTGATCGTCGCGGCGACATTGGCGGGGGCGTCGGCGACGAACTGCGCAGCCTCGGCCGTTGTAATGTGTTCGAAGACGATTTTGAGCGCGGGAAGCGCGCGAACGAGCGGTTCGAGCGTGCGGTCGATGAAGACCGCCTCGCGGTCGAAAATGTCGACGTCATGGTCGGTGACCTCGCCGTGGATGAGCAGCGGCATCCCGATGTCCTGCATCCGCGCGAGTACGCCCATGATGTTCGCGACATCGGTGACACCGTGCGCGCTGCCGGTGGTAGCGTGCGCGGGATAGAGCTTTGCGGCGGTAAAAACGCCCTCGGCGTGGCCGCGCGCCATTTCGCCGGCGTCGCTGTGGTCGGTGAGGTAGGCAACGATCAGCGGCGTGAAATCGAGCCCTGCAGGCACCGCAGCGTTGATGCGGTCGCGGTAGGCTCGGCCTTCCGCAGCCGTCGTCACAGGCGGCGACAGGTTGGGCATGACGATCGCGCGCGCGAACTGGCGCGCGGTGTAAGGCGCGACATGGGTCAGCATCGCGCCGTCGCGCAGATGGACGTGCCAATCGTCGGGGCGGCGGATCGTCAGGCGGTCGGTCATTGAAAAGACTCGTGGCAAATGGGCTTGGCTTTGGCTGGGGCGTCCCTAGATTATCGGCATGTCCAATACCACCCTTCGCGAACGCGCCCTGATCCGTCTCTCGGGCGAGGATGTCCGCGGGTTCCTCCAGGGCCTTGTCACCAATGACGTGTCGGGAAACCTGCCCGTGTGGGCAGCGCTGCTGACCCCGCAGGGCAAGGCGCTGTTCGACTTCCTGATCTGGGGCGACGGCGACGATGTGTTGATCGATTGCGAGCGCGAGGCCACCGAAGGGCTTGCCAAACGGCTGTCGCTCTATCGCCTGCGCCGCGCGATCGTCATCGAACGCGAGGAGGGACTGGCCGTCCATTGGGCGCCGAAGGGCGATCTGGGCGTGGTCGATCCGCGGCTGCCCGAACTTGGCCAGCGCTGGCTAGCAACTGTGGACGAAGGCGAGGGCGCCGATGCTGCGTGGCGGGCGCACCGGTTAGCGCTCGGCGTTACCGAGGGGCGCGGTGAGCTCGGCGACGGGACGACGCTCTGGCTCGAATGCAATGCGGCTGAGCTGAACGGCGTCAGCTTTTCCAAGGGCTGCTATGTCGGACAGGAGAACACCGCGCGGATGAACTGGCGGCAAAAGGTCAACCGGCGGCTTGTCGTCGTGCCGATCGCCGACGCCGACGAAAAGCGCCAGGTCGTCGCCTATCCCGAGCTTGGCTGGTCGGTCGAGCATCGGCGGGTCGAGACGATCGATCCGGTCAATGCGCCGCGGTGGATGCGCGAGGGGCTGCTCGCCGGTTCATGACAGGTGCAGGCGCAACTGCTAATGTGTCGCCCATGCGCGCCTTGATGATCTTGTCGGCGTTCGCCGCCATGTCCGTCCCGACCGCACCCGTTTCGGCGGCACCCGAATCCTTGCTGCCGGCCGAAGCTGAAGCGGTGCGTCCGTCGGCGCGGCTCGCGCCTTTGGCGGTCGATTCGGCGTGGACGCCGCGCTTCGAGGCGGCTGCCGACGAGCTGGCGGCGGCGCTGCGCTCGCGCGACGAGGCGCGCTGGGCGCCGATGCTGGGGGGCCAGTGGCTCGCACCCGCCGATCGGGCGCGGATTCGGGCGATGCTTGCTGATCACGATAGCCCGTTCGGTGAAGCCTTGTGGGGCGGGGCGACGCCGTATCGCGCGATCTTCGGCTGGAGCGCCCCCGCTTCGCTCAGCGCCCACGAACGCGCGGCAATCGAGGCAGGGCAGGAGGCCGAGGCGCTGGTGTGCTGGTCTTTGCGGGCCGAAGTTTCATGGCCGGCTACCGCAGCTGAGGCCGACAACCGGACCGGGAGTCCCCATGCCTGTGCGCGGATTGCTTACAGCATTCGTGGTGAAGCGCCCGTGTGGCGCGCGTTCATCGAACAGGGTGATGGGAAGCCCACCCGCGCTGCAATAAGCCGCGACCCTGCTTAACCAATCTCCAACGCATATATGCGACAAAGGCGCCCATGATCGGGCGATCTCTAGTATTGGCCGTCGCCATCACGGCGGTCTCGGTCGGCGTGGCGAGCGTCGCGAGCCGCTCAACGGACGACGATCAAGCTCAGGAGGCTGCCGAGGATCCATCGGCTAACAGCAATTGGACGACCGAGCGCGGGACGCGCAGCAGGTCATCGCCGGGCACCGGTTCCGCTTCGTCGGGTGGCGAGGTGCGCATCGCGCGTTCGGGCGACTCGCATTTCTATGCCGACACCGCGGTCGAAGGCGCCAGCATCCGCATGATGGTCGACAGCGGCGCGTCGATCGTCGCGCTAACGCGGCGCGATGCCGAAGCGATCGGGATCGATGTCGACCGCCTGCCTATCGGCGGCATGGCGCGAACTGCGGGCGGCGATGTGCCGATGCGCACGGTGATGCTCGACAGCGTCGAGGTGCAGGGGATCGAGGTGCGCGGCGTCCAGGCAGCGGTGATCGACGCCGACATGGGCGTGTCGCTGCTTGGACAAAGCTTCCTGTCGAAACTCGACGCGGTGAATGTCGAAGGCGACACGATGACGCTGCGCTGAGGCGTCCGCCCGCCTTATTTCGCCTTCTTGTCGATCAGCACCGCCTGCTGCCACTTGCTCGGCGCCTTGTCGGTGCGGTGGATACACCCGGCCCAGCAGCACGGGCGCTTTTTGCCCTCGTGCAATTCCTCGACGGTCCGCTCGATGCGGCGCGCGCGCGTCTTGTCCTGCTTGGCGTCGTCGACCCAGCAGATAAACTCGTTGCGCCCCAGCGGGGTGAGCGCCTGCCACAGTGCCAGCGCGTCGGGATCAGCCGTCAGCGCCGCTTGCATATCCTCGCGCGCAAGATGCACGGTGCCGTGAAGAAAGGCCTCGGTCATGGCGAGGACCAATATGCCCGTCCTGCCACCGGGTGAAATGGGAGGCGTGCGCGTCCTGGTGGCGACTTGCCATTTGCGCCGCATTTCCCCACATCGGCGGCATGAACGCTCCAAACCCTCCGATGCGTGCGGCGATCGTGCCCGTCACCGCCTTTCAGCAAAATTGCACGCTCCTTTGGTGCACCGAAACCAACAAGGCGGCGTTGGTCGACCCCGGCGGCGACCTGCCCAAGCTGAAAGAGGCAGTGCAGCAGACGGGCGTCGAGGTCGAGAAAATCCTCGTCACCCATGGACATATGGACCATTGCGGACAGGCCGGAATGCTGGCGAAGGAGCTGGGCGTGCCGATCGAAGGGCCGCATGAGGACGACCGCTTCTGGATCGAACGCTTCGCCGAGGATGGCGCGCGCTTCGGCATGGTCGGCGAACCGTTCGAGCCCGACCGCTGGCTGGTCGATGGCGACACGGTGACGGTGGGCAATCTGACGATCGACGTCATTCACTGCCCTGGGCACACGCCGGGGCATGTCGTGTTCCATCATGCGCCGTCCAAGCTGGCGATCGTCGGCGATGTCATCTTTCAGGGATCGATTGGGCGCACCGATTTCCCGCGTGGCAATCACCAGCAATTGCTCGATTCGATCACGCAGAAGCTATGGCCGCTCGGCGGCGACACGACCTTCTTGCCTGGGCATGGCGCGCACAGCAATTTCGCGCACGAGCGGCGGACGAACCCGTTTGTGGGCGATGTGGCGATGGGGGTAGCAGATTAATTTCCGTGACTGCGAGCGCAGCGAAGCAATTCAGAGCGATTCACGCAGGCTCCGGATTGCTTCCCCCGGATTAAATCCGGGGTCACAATGACGGGGATTTTATTGCGCCACCGCGACGGTTTCCTGGATCTCGGTCGTCGTAATGCTGGTGGGCGTCAGATAGACGATCGCCAGCGCGCCGAGCGCGAGGCCGAGCTGCGTCAGCATCGTGATGATCGTCCCGACCATGCGGCCCCACATCATCCCGTCCATGCCGATCGCATGAAGAATCCGTCCGACAAGGTAGAGCGCGCCGACGCCCCACAGCCACATCGACGAGCCAATCCCTAACTCGACCAACGCGAGCAGGATCAGCACAAACGCGGTGTTTTCGACATAATTGCTGTGCGCACGCATGCGCCGGGTCAACAGATCGTTGCCGCCGTCGCCGATGAAGACCTTTTCCTTCGTCCGGACGCGGCCGACGCGGATCGACAGCCACAGGTTGAGGAGCGCGGCTCCGGCGGCAATCGTCAGACTGATCGGCAAGATAATCATATGCGTCCCCCTGTTCGCACCCGGCTGGCCTCCCCCGGTGCCGGTTATGTGTGGCATCGCGCCGCGCGATCGGCAAGGGCAACGCATTTGGTTACGCAATCTCATCCACAGGACTTGCCTTTGCGGGCGAAAACGCTATAGCCGCGCCCGATCCGGCACCCGACACCTTCTGGCGTTGAGGCACCCTCCGGCGGAAGATTTGTCCCGTTCCAAAGCGACGGGGCCGGGCTTCGGCTTGGCGGGCGGGCCAGTCATTTCCGGCGACGGGCATGACAAATCCGGGTAGCCGATTCGTGACACACTATTTGAGAATGCAGGAAAAATCATGGCCGTTCCCAAGCGAAAAACCTCGCCCTCGAAGCGCGGAATGCGTCGCAGCCACGACAGCCTGAAGGTTGAAGCCTTTCAGGAATGCCCCAACTGCGGCGAACTGAAGCGTCCGCACAATCTTTGCAACGCCTGCGGTCATTATAACGGCCGCGAAGTGGTGTCGGTCGGCGCGTAACCATTCGGCCGGAGGGTTTTAGATGGCACTGACACCGCGAATCGCAATCGATGCGATGGGCGGTGACGTCGGCGTGCGCGTAATGCTCGCCGGTGCCGCAATGGCGCGCCACAAGCATGACGGCCTGCGTTTCATCCTCGTCGGCGACGAGAAGCGGATCAAGGCGGCGCTCGACAACCACCCCAATCTGCGCGCGGCGTCGGACATCATCCACACCGACGGCGTGGTATCGGGCGAGGACAAGCCGAGCCAGGCGCTGCGCAAGGCCAAAAGCACCTCGATGGGGCTGGCGATCGACGCGGTGAAGCGCGGCGATGCCGGTGGCGCCGTGTCGGCGGGTAACACCGGCGCCCTGATGGCGATGGCAAAGCTCGCGCTGCGCACCATGCCGGGAATCGACCGGCCCGCGCTCGCGGCGCTGCTGCCCTCGCTTGGCAACAACGATGTCGTGATGCTGGACCTCGGCGCCAACACCGAGTGCGACGCGACCAACCTCACCCAGTTCGCCGTCATGGGCGCGGCCTATGCGCGCACCGCGATGGGGCTCCAGCGCCCGCGCGTCGCGCTGCTCAACATCGGCACCGAAGAGCTGAAGGGCACCGACGAGATCCGCGATGCCGCGGCGATGCTTCGCGAAGCGCAAGGGCTGCCGATGGAATTTACCGGCTTTATCGAGGGCGACAAATTGTCGCGCGGCGATGTCGATGTGATCGTCCACGACGGTTTTTCGGGCAATATCGCGCTCAAGACGATTGAGGGGACGGCGCGCTTCGTGACCGACCTCCTGCGCCGGGCTTTTACGAGCTCGACGCGCTCGAAGATCGGCTTCCTGATCTCGCGCCCCGCGACCGAATTGCTGCGCCACCATCTCGATCCCAATAACCACAATGGCGCGGTGTTCCTCGGCCTCAACGGCGTAGTGCTGAAAAGTCATGGCAGCGCCGATGCCAAGGGGGTCGCCAACTGCGTCCACCTATGCGCCGAGCTGATCGAAAAGGATATTACCCGTCAGGTGACCGAGGATCTCGCGAACTTCCGCCGCGGCGACGCCGCATGACGCGCCGCGCAGTCCTGAAGGGCACCGGATCGGCGCTGCCGCGCACCCGCGTTTCGAATGCGGAACTGGCGGAGCGTGTGGATACCAGCGACGAGTGGATCGTCGAACGTACCGGCATCCGTTTCCGCCATATCGCCGAAGCCGATGAGACAACCGCAACGCTTGGCGCCGACGCCGCGCGGCAGGCACTCGAAGCCGCTGGACTCCGGCCCGCCGACATCGGCCTGATCATCGTCGCCACCGCGACACCGGACAACACATTCCCGGCGAGCGCGACCAAGGTCCAGGCATTGCTCGGCGCGCCCGACTGCATCGCTTTCGATGTCGCGGCAGTATGTTCGGGCTTTCTCTACGCCGTGTCGGTCGCTGACTCGATGCTCCGCACCGGCGCCGCCAAACATGCGCTGGTGATCGGCAGCGAAACGTTCAGCCGCATCCTCGACTGGGAGGACCGCACGACCTGCGTCCTGTTCGGCGACGGGGCGGGGGCGATCGTGCTGTCGGCCGAAGAGGTTACCGATGATCGGGGGATCCTCGCGACGCGGCTCCATGCCGAAGGCAAATATTCGGACATGCTTTATGTCGACGGCGGCCCATCGACCACCGGCACGGTCGGCCATGTCCGGATGCAGGGGCGCGAAGTCTTTCGCCATGCGGTTACCAACCTGGCCGCCGTGCTGGGCGAGGTGATGCGCGACGTCGGGTTGTCGCCTGACGACATCGACTGGGTCGTGCCGCACCAGGCGAACAAGCGGATCATCGATGCAACCGCAAAAAAGCTGGGACTTCCGGCCGATCGCGTCGTGCTGACCGTCGATCAGCACGCGAATACATCGGCGGCGTCGGTTCCGCTCGCGCTCGACCTGGCGGTGCGCGACGGACGCATCAAGCGCGGCGATCTGGTCGTGCTCGAAGCGATGGGCGGCGGCTTTACCTGGGGCGCTGCCGTCCTGCGCGTTTGAGCGCGGATTCGCGCCGACGCTGGCGCGGTGACACTCGTCGCGTCAACTTCTCCGTCCATCCGTTTCAGTTTGGCGGATTTATTCGGATTTGTTACATATGGCGCTCGGGACTCGTGACGGTGGGGGCTGTCAGGAGGCCGAAAGCGCATTTTCGCTTCAGGAGGGGGAAGGGATCATCATGACCGCAGGGACGCTCACGCGCGCCGATATAGCCAGCCGGATTCATCAGCAGATCGGGCTTTCGCGCAATGAATCGGCCGCAATCGTCGAATCGATTCTCGATCACATGGCGGACGCACTCGCGGCCGGGCAGAATGTGAAGATTTCGGGTTTCGGCACATTCGTCCTGCGCGACAAGGCGCAGCGGATTGGCCGCAATCCCAAGACAGGTATCGAGGTGCCGATCCTGCCACGGCGGGTGATGACTTTTCGCGCGAGCCAGTCGATGCGCGCCCGCGTGGCAGGCAAATAGGCCGGGTCTGACGCATGGCAGCTACTGACGGTTCCCACGATGGCAGCAAGGCGTCCGGCGCCATGCTCGCCATCGGCGAACTGGCGGAGCGCATCGGGGTGCCGACGCATGTGCTGCGATACTGGGAAACGCGGTTTCCGCAGCTGAGGCCGCTCCAGCGATCGGGCCGCCGCCGCTATTACCGCGCCGAAGATGTCGCGCTCGCCGAGCGCATCCACCATCTGCTGCATGTGCAGGGCTTCACCGTCGAGGGCGCGCGCAAGGCGTTGTTGGATGGCAGCGCGAAGGCTGCTGCGGCTGCGACGGCCGCACCCGCTCCCGGCAATGTTGCGGTCTCCACACGCACCGGAGTTCCGGTCGAGGCCCTGGTTGCGCTTCGCAAGCGGCTCGCCAACGCGCTCGACTGAAGGCGGTCGGTCAGGCCGCGTCGCAAAGCGCCGGATTGCCGATGCGTTCGCCGATCTGCCGCGCCGCCCTCAGCGCAGTCGGGGCTTCTGTTGCGTCCGGCACGGTTAACAGGTGCGAAGACAGAATGCGGGCCCCACAATAGTCGAAGATTCCATGATCGATCTGCGTCTTCATGGCGCCCGAATAACCATGCTTCGCGTAAGTGCCGGCATCGGCCGCACCGATCGCGATCAAATGCACGCCCAGCCGCTGCAGCTTTTTCTCAAGTTTGCCATCCGGGCTTTCGTCATAGGCCCAGCCGGCGGAGAAGACGCGGTCGATCCACCCTTTCAAAAGCGCGGGCATCGACCACCAATAGACGGGATAGACCAGCACAAGGGTATCGGCGCGGTCGATGCGTGCCTGTTCTGCCAATATGCTGGCGGGCGGTTTCGCGATACGGTTGATCGTTTCAACGTCGGATAGGGAAAATCGCGGATCGAACCCCTCGGCGCTCAGATCCGCAATTTCCGCGCTATTACCGCTGTGGGCGGCGCGAATGGCTTCGGCAACCTCGGTGCCGATCGCATGCGTCAGCGAGGCGCGATTGGGATGTGACACGACGATCAGGCTGTGCATGGCTGCGTTCCCGCGGAGCTTGTGATGAAAAGCAGTTCTCTATATACTTTTGGTAAGTTACTTAAGGTATATAATGATGTCAATTGCCGAACCGATTTCATCCAACCCTGACGTTCGGCGGCGCCTGTCGCGCGAAGAGCGCGCTCGCCAGCTCATTGAAACGGCGTGGCGAATGTTGGGGCAGGACGGCGCCGACGCGCTTACGCTGGGGCGGTTGGCCGAACGCGCGGGAGTGACAAAACCGGTTGTTTACGACCATTTCGGGACGCGTGAGGGGCTGCTCGCGGCGCTGTTCCGGGACTTTGACCGGCGACAGACCGAAACGATGGACGCTGCGCTCGCCGCGAGCGAGGCCAGTCTGGATGCCAAGGCGCGGGTGCTTGCCGACAGCTATATCGAGTGCGTAGCGCGGCAGGGGCGGGAAATTCCAGGCATTCTCGCCGCGCTTGCGGGATCGCCGGAGATGAGCGAGATCATCCGCGAGCATGAGCGCGCTTTTACCGCCAAGTGCCGCGATCTCCTTGCGCCCTTTGCCGCCGATGGGGGACCGAGTGCTGCCGCGCTATGGGCGATGTTGGGTAGCGCCGAGGCGCTGTCGCGTGCGGCAGCGGCGGGCGATTTGTCCGAGGAAGCGGCGCGCGCCGAACTCTATACCGCGATCGTCCAGACGGTGCGCCGGGGCGAGCCAAGCATCGATATTTAGTTGGCCAACGAACCACAGGCCGTCTCGTCACTCCGCGAACACCTGCCGGGCCACGGTGATCGCGTTGATGGCCGCCGGAAAGCCGGCATAGGGGATCATCTGCAAGATGGTTTCGACGATCTCCTGCTGCGACGCGCCGACCCTGAGCGATGCCTGCATATGAACCTTGAGCTGCGGTGCGGCGGTTCCCATCGCGGTCAGCGCCGCGACCGTGGCGAGTTCGCGCGTTTTGACGTCCAGTCCAGGGCGGGCGAATATGTCGCCATAAGCGAATTCCACGACATAACGGCCGAGATCGGGAGCGATATCATTGAGACTGTCGATCACCGCAGCGCCATGCGGCCCGCTGACCGTTTCCAGTTGCGCGAGTCCGCGCTGGTAGCGCTCGCTATGCACGGGCGCTTGCACCGCGCCTGGATCGGTCGCGAGGGGGAGCGCTGCTGCTCCCGCGATCATCGTGCGTCTGTCCACTGTCATTGAAACCATCCTGAGTTTCCGATTCCATATCGATATAATGATCGATCTTCGCATCGAGCGTTGCCACCAGCTCGGCCAGTTCGACCTGCCGTGCGACGAGTGCATCGCGGTGCGCTTCGAGCATCTTGCGCCGGGTCTGCAAGGTCGCGTCGCCCTCAGCGCGCAGACGGCTATATTCCAGCCGGTCGCGCATCGGCATATCCATCGCTTGCAGCTTTCGCAGGAAAGCCGCCCAGGCGAGATCGTCCATGCCGTAACTGCGTCGCCCGCCCGCATCGCGAACCGTTCGCGGCAGCAGTCCGATCCGCTCATAATAGCGAAGCGTATCGGCACTGAGCCCGCTCTTCGCCGCGAAATCGCCGATTTTCATAGGTCGAATCTCCTTGAAGGGAGAATCTACTTTCTGGAGCGCGCTCCAGGTCAAGCGCTATTTGCGGGCCAACTCAAGCGCCGCCGATCAATCCTCGTCCATCGCGGGCGCGAGCGCGGGGTCGAGGTCGCGGGGGCGAATGAAGGTGGCGAAGCGTGCCATTCCGGTGTCGAGGTCGTGCCAGTCGGCAATGTCGAGTTCGAGCCGCGCGAGCGCCGAGGTCGGGAGCTTTTCTTCGACCTTCGCGCGCAGTTCGTCGTCCGCAGATTCGGGGACGAGCATCAAAATCAGATCTTCAAGGCCGGGATTATGTCCGGAAATCAACAGATTTTCAGCATCGCGACCGGTATCCCGGATCACGTCGATCAGCGTCGCGGCGGACGCGAGATAGATGCGGCGGTCCCAGTGCGGCTCGATGCTTTCGAGTCCGGCGGCGGGCTGAAAGATGTCGAGCGTTTCGGTGACGCGCACCGCGGGCGAGGCGATGATGCGGTCGACGGGCAGTCTCTGCCGCTTCAGCCACTGGCCGATGATTTCGGCGCCGCGGCGGCCGCGCTTGTTGATCGGGCGGTCGAAATCGCGCTCGACCTGAACGTCCCAACCCGATTTGGCGTGGCGCAAAATGGTCAAAGTCTTCAAAATATCTCCCCGCGTCGCCGCGCCTGTCCCCTCGTTCGCGCGCCTTGTGCCGCAAACTTATGACGGTGAAAAGGCGCGAAACGCGCTTTTTCTTCGTTCGACATTGGCTGCGGCGACATGATTCACCGCCTCGTCGAGCGGCAGGCGCCGGATCGGCGTGCCTGCGGGAAAGGCGCTGAGCAGCCGCGACGGGACGCCGGGCGACAGCATCACGAACTGGCCGAAATCGTCGGTGCGGCGGATCAGGCGGCCGAACGCCTGCGCGATACGGCCGCGGATGACCATGTCGTCATAGGCGCTGCCGCCCTGCGCCGCGCGCCGCGCCGCGTGCAGGATCGTCGGGCGCGGCCAGGGCACCCCTTCCATCACCACGAGCCGTAGCGAATCGCCGGGCACATCGACGCCGTCGCGCAGCGCATCGGTGCCGAGCAGCGAGGTGTGGGGATCGGCGCGGAAAATGTCGATGAGCGTGCCGGTGTCGAGCGGATCGACATGCTGGGCAAAGAGCGGAAGCCCGGCGCGCGCGAGCCGGTCGGCGATGCGCGCATGGACGATTCGCAGCCGCCGGATCGCGCTGAATAGCCCCAGCGCGCCGCCGCCCGACGCTTCGATCAGGCGGCTGTAGGCGCCCGCGAGCGCGGGCAGGTCGCCGCGCGCGATGTCGGTGACGACCAGCACCTCGGCCTGCCGGGCGTAGTCGAACGGGCTGGGCACCGCGAAATGGCGAGCGCCGCCGTCCATATGGCGCGCGCCGGTGCGAATGTCGGCCTCGGTCCAGCCGGCACTGCCGTGACCGCCACTGCGCAAGGTCGCCGAAGTGACAAGCACGCCGTGCGCGGGGCGGAAAACGATGTCGGCGATCGGCCGCGCGGGGTCGAGCCAGTGGCGGTGCAACCCGCAATCGAACTCGCGCCCGTCGTAGCGATCGACCGCGAGCCAGTCGACGAAATCGGGGTCCGCCGGGCCGCCGACACGACCGAGCAGCGACAGCCAGCCGCCCAGCGTGTCGATTCGCGTGCCAAGGCTGTGCCGCGCGCCGTCGACGCGGGCGCGCGCCTGACCGTCGAGCCAGTCGGGCGGGTCTTCGATAAGCGCCTCGAGCCGTTTGCCGAGCGCCATCAGCGGGCGCAGGAGCGCCTCGATCGCGTCGCTCGCGCTTGCCGCAGCAGCAACGAGTTCGGGGTCGGGATCGGCGAGCTCGGTTTCAAGGCCATAGCCCGCGTCCGCGGTGCGTGTATCGACGGCCCGCGCGTAGACCATTGCGCGCGCGGCGACGAGCAGCCGCTCGATCGCCCCCCATGGCGCATTTTCGGAAAGGCGGGCGAGCCAGCCGTCGCCGGGCAGTTCGGCGGCGGCCGTGATCGCCGCCTGGATCGCGCGGTCGCCCGCTTCGTCATAGCTCGCGACATCGGCGAGCCGCGCCGCGAGCCCGCGCCGCCGCCCGCGCGACTTGCCCTCCGGCCCCAGCACCCAGCGGCGGATCTCGACCGCTTCCTGCCCCGTCAGCGCCGCGGCGAACATCGAATCGGCCGCATCCCACAGGTGATGGCCTTCGTCGAAGATCAGGCGGCTTGGCGCTGCGCCCGCACCCTCGCGCGGCCGCGCCGCTTGCACCATCGTCAGCGCATGGTTGGCGATCACGATGTCGGCCTGCGTCGCTGCGCGCGCCGAGCGCTCGATGAAGCATTTGCGGAAATGCGGACAGCCCGCATAGATGCACTCGCCGCGCCGGTCGGTCATCGCCGTCGTGCCGTTGCGGCGGAACAGCGCGGGAAGCCAGCCGGGAAGGTCGCCCCCGACCATGTCGCCGTCGCGGCTATAGGCGGCCCAGCGCGCGACGAGCTGCGCCAAGATCGCCGCCCGCCCCGTAAAGCCGCCCTGCAACGCATCCTCGAGATTGAGCAGGCAGAGGTAGTTTTCCCGCCCCTTGCGCACGACGACCTTTTCGCGGTGCGTTTGGAGGTCGGGGTAGAGTTTTTCGGTCTCGCGCGCCAATTGGCGTTGCAGCGCCTTGGTATAGGTCGAGATGCAGACGCTGCCGGCCGACTGGTCGATCCATTGCTTCGCGGGCGCGAGATAGCCCAGCGTCTTGCCGATTCCCGTTCCCGCCTCGGCAACGAGCATCTGCGGCGCATCCTTGCGTTCGCGCGGGGCAAAGATCGCGGCGGCGGCGCGCGCATAATCCTGCTGCCCCGGCCGCCGTTCGGCGCCGTCGCCGGTCAGCCGGTCGAGCCGCGCCGTGACGTCGGCCTCGGCGATCGTCGTCTGCCGCGGGGCGGGGCGCGGCGATGTTTCTTCCCATTCTGGAAGGCGCGCGAAGAGCCAGCGCTCATCACTCTTTGGCTGCGGCAGTCGCGGCTGGATCAGCGGCGCCCACGGCCAGCGCTGGCGTGTCAGCGCCTGAATCGCGTGCCACGCGCCTTCGCGCTCGGGCCAGTCGCGGTCGTCGAGGCTCGCCAACATCGCGGCAGTCGCGCTCGGCAGGAATGACGCGATTTCTTCCTCGCTCCCCGGCGCCGCCAAACCTAGGGCGGTGGCGATGCCCGCAGGCGTCGGCACCGTAAAGCGCGCCGGATATAGAAAGGCGAACAGCTCGAGCAGGTCGAGCCCCGACAATTCGGGATAGCCCAGCCGGTCGCCTGTCAGCGTCGCGTTGAGCAGCAGGTGCGGCGTCGCCGCGACCGCCGCGATCGCCTCGCCGCGTCCGACGCGCTGCACGCGCCCTTTTGCATCGGCGATCCAGATGCCGACATGGCTCGCATGGATCGCGGGCAGGGAGAGCGGATCGGGCGCCATGCCCGCACGCTAGGGACAAAAGGCGAACGCGGCAAGGTGCCGCGCGGCGAACGGCCTCAATCGGCGATTCGTCCGCGCACCATCACCCAGTCGACCTTTTCGAGCGCGCGGGCGTCGCTGAGCGGATCGCCGGCCACCGCGATCATGTCGGCGGACATGCCCGGCGCGATGCGGCCGATCTCGTTCTCCATCGACAAAAGCTTCGCCGCCACGGTGGTCGCGCTTGCCAGCGCCTCTGCCGGGGTCAGCCCATATTTGACGAGCAGCGCGAACTCCTGCCCGTTGCGGCCATGTTCGAACACGCCCGCGTCGGTGCCGAAAGCGACGGGTACGCCCAGCGCCTTGGCGCGCGTCACCGCCTTGCCGACATCGTTCAGCGTCATGCGCACCTTGTCCTCGACCGTGGGCGTATAAATGCCTTTGCCAAGCCTCTCGCGAATGCCTTCGAACGCCATCAGCGTGGGAACGAGATATGTCCCCTTCGCCTTCATCACCTTCAGCGTCGCATCGTCGGCAAAGGTGCCATGTTCGATGCTGTCGATCCCCGCCGCGGCCGACGCGGTGATCCCGCCCGCGCCGTGCGCGTGCGCCATCACTTTCAGCCCCAGCGAATGCGCGGTGTCGGTAATGCTTTGCAGTTCGGCGCTGGTGAAATGGCCCTCCAGCCCGCGCGCCTGCTGCGACAGGACGCCGCCGGTGGCGGTGATCTTGATGACGTCGGCGCCCGCGCGCGACGCCTTGCGCACTTTCTCGGCGCATTCGAGCGGGCCGGTGCACGTGTACCCCTGATCGAGCACATCGTGCACATCCTCGCGGAAGCCCGTCACGTCGCCATGCCCGCCTATGATCGAGAGCGCCGGGCCCGCGGCGACGATCCGCGGCCCCTCGATAAAGCCTTCGGCAGTGCCGCGGCGCAGCGCATAGGCGCTATATTGCCCCGATCCCGCCTCGCGCACCGTCGTAAAGCCCGCGCGGAGCGTCAGCGCGGCGTTCTTTGCGCCGACAACGACGCCCCACTCGGCGGGATCGACCGCTTCGCTGCGATAGTCGCCGCCGGGATCGCCCGTCAGATGAACGTGCAGGTCGATGAGACCGGGGAGCAGCGTCTTGTCGCCAAGGTCGACGACCTCGGCCCCCGCCGGCGGCTCGGTGCGGCCCGGCGCAATCGCTGTGATGCGATCGTCGGTGATAGTGATCGTCGAGGGGCCTTGTGCGGCCTTGCCTGCATCGGTGATGACGCGGCCGGCATAGACGATGGTGGTCTTGGCGTGCGCCGCCGTACCGAGCAACGCGAGCGTCGCGGCCGCGACCAATCCGAATTTGCGCATGGAATCTCCCCTGTATGATTGAGCCATCGTGGCGCGCCGCATGGGGGAGGGCAAGGGGGAATGGTGCCAGCCTTGCGCATTTGCCTCTGGACCGTGCGACACCGCTCCGCCTATAGGCCTCGCCGACAGTTTGCGCCGACGGCGCGTGCGGAAGGATCAGCTGAGATGAGCGTGACGACGGTTCCATTGCGCCCGGTGAACAAGGGCGGACTGTGGCTGATGTGGCTGGGCGTGATCGCGCTGATCGTGGCTGGTGCTGCCTTCGCATGGCATATGACGCCGCGCATCGGCTTCGAAGTCGTCAAGGAAGGCAGCGGCCCCAGCCCGACCAAGGCCGACGTCGTGCTCGTCAAATATGAAGGCAAGCTTGCCGACGGCACCGTCTTCGACGCCAATGAACAGGCGCCGATGCAGGTTGCGCAGGTCGTTCCCGGCTTTTCGGACGCGCTGACGCGGATGCAGAAGGGCGGCGAATACAAGATCACCATCCCGCCGCAGCTTGGTTATGGCGACCGCGCGGTCGGGCCGATACCGGCGAATAGCACGCTGCACTTCACCGTCACCCTGCTCGATTTCCGTTCGGAGGCCGAGGTTCGCGCGATGCAGCAGCAGATGCAGCAAATGCAACAGATGCAGCAGCAACAGATGCAGGGCGGTCCCGGTGGCGCACCTGCGCCCGGGGCGCCGCAATCGGGCGCGCCGCAACCCTGATAACCGTCGCCCCCGCGAAAGCGGGGGGCGCAACCGGCATAGCGCAAGGTTTGCCAGCGGCCCCGCCTTCGCGGGGGCGACGTGATATCAATTCGCCACAGCTTTTCCGTCCGCCGCCCCCGCATTGCGCTCGGCCTCGCGCTCCAGCGCGACTTTGATCATCGCGACGATCGGATCGGCAAGGAACAGGCCCATCAGGCCAAGCAGCGCGCCGAACAAAATCTGAGCGCCGAGCACGAGCGCGGGCGCCAGATCGACGGTCTTTTTCGCCACCATCGGCACGATCAGATAGCCGTCGACAGTCTGGACGATCAGATAAATGGCAATTGCCCACAGCCCCGTGTCGGTCCCCGCCGAAAAGCCGACGAGGACGAGCAGCACGCCCGATAGGATCGCGCCGATATTGGGGATGAAGGCGAGCAGGCCCGTGAGCAGCCCCATCAGCGCGGCCATGGGAATGCCGACCGCGAGGCAGGCGAGCCACGTTCCGATGCCTTCGACAAACATGCCAAGCAGTCGCCCCGCCATCAGGCGGCGAAGTGTGAAGCCCATGCGCGCGGTGGTAATATAGAAATTCTCGCGCGCCTTCATCGGCAGCATCCACGCGACGCCGCGTTCGTAAAGCCGCGGTTCGATCGCGATGAAGATGCCGAGGACGACGATCATCACGAGGCTGGTCAGCGCGCCGAGGACGGTGCCGACCGCGGCAGTGACACGGCCGACGGTGCCGGCGATATTGTCGGTGATCGTCTTGGTGTCGAGCTGGAAGTTGCCCATGCCATGATCGCTCGCCCACGCGGCAATGCGTTCGATCTGCACCATGATCACGCTTTGCAGCGTCGCCGCCTGACTGGCGATTTGCGATCCGGCAAACAAAATCGTCCACGCAAGAAAGGCGAGTAGCGTCAGGCAGATGATCAGCAGCCGCCAGCCGCGCGCAATCGGCAGCACGCGGCCGAGCAGGCGCGTGCCGCCGTCGAGCATCGACGCCAGCACAATGCCGGCAAAGATCAGCAGGATCGGCTGAATGAGGATGATGCACAAGCCGATCAGCAGCGCGAGACCCAGCCATGCGCCCGCTTTCAGCAATTCGGTGCGGACGAGCTGGCTGCGAATTTCGGTGGGGCCGGGGGCTTCGCTGGTCGCGTCATAGGCCGCGGAGTGGCGTATCTGGCTTGCCTTGCTCTCCTCCGCCATCCCGATGCCTTCCTGCTGCGCTATTCGCTTGGACGCACGGGCCGAAGGTCGGTTCCCGCGCGTCCCGAACGCAGCGCGGTGAACCAGCTCAGCGGGTTATACCATATGGCAGTCCCGTCGGTAGAAAAGCTGATGATCTCCGCGCGCCCGGCAATGGCATCGAACGGCACCGCGCCGCCCAGGCCTTTCAGCTCGGCAGCGACGCGGCTGTCGGCGCTGCCGTCGCGGTTGTCGCCCATCAGGAACAGATGGCCCGCGGGCACGACATACGGTCCATAATCGTCGGTCGCATAGCCGGGGCCCATGTCGATCGTGTCGAAACTGGCGCCGCCGGGCAGGGTTTCGCGGACGATCGGGATCTCAAGCGTCTCCTTGCCGTCGGCGCCGCGGGTCACGAAACGGAACAGGCTGGAATCGGGGCCAGGGGTGTTGGGATCGACGGGGATCGCCAGCATCGGTTGAACCTCGCGCTTCACCGGCTTCCCGTTGATGCTGAGTTCGCCGTTCACCAGCTGGATCGTATCGCCGGGCAGGCCGATCACGCGCTTGATATAATCGACGCGCGTCACCGGATGTTCGAGCACGACGATGTCGCCTCGCTCGGGCAGCTTTCCGAACAGGCGGCCCGCGCGCTTGGGAGCAAGATGAAAACTGACCGAGGCATAGGACCAGCCATAGGGATATTTGCTGACGATCAGCCGGTCGCCGTTGCGCAGGATCGGCATCATCGAATCGGATGGGATGTAGAAGGGCTTGGCGACACAGCTGTGGATGCCGAGCACGAGTAGCAGGATGACCGCAATGTCGCGGATCAGCTTGCCCCAGCCGCCGTCATCCCTTGTCTTGTCCTTCGCCATTAGTCCGTCAGTCCTTGATTGCTTCGATGATGACGAACGCCTGCGCCCAGGGGTGGTCGTCGGTCAATGTCAGGTGAATATGCGCGGTATGACCTGGCGGGACCATCTGCGCGAGCCGCTCGGCTGCGCCCCCGGTCAGCGCCAGCGTCGGCGCGCCCGAAGGGGCGTTGACGACGCCGATGTCCTTCATGAACACGCCGCGCTTGAAGCCGGTGCCGACGGCTTTCGAGAAAGCCTCCTTCGCGGCGAACCGCTTGGCATAGGTGCCGGCGCGGGTGAAGGGGCGGCGGGCGGCCTTGGCGCGTTCGACGTCGGTGAAGACGCGATTCTCGAACCGCTCACCGAAACGGTCGAGCGAATTCTGGATGCGCTCGATATTGCAGAGATCGGAGCCGAGGCCGATGATCACGCCAAATCCCTCGGGTCGTCATTGCGAGGAGCCGAAGGCGACGCGGCAATCTCCAGCCATCGTCGTTGCGCAATCCCGAAGGCTGGAGATTGCTTCGCTTCGCTCGCAATGGCGAAACTCTTCATCCCCGTGCCTCGTCCATCAGCGCCCGCATCCGTCGCACCGCATCTTCCAGCCCGGTAAAGATCGCTTCGCCGATCAGATAATGGCCGATGTTGAGCTCGGCGAGCTGCGGGATCGCGGCGACGGGGACGACATTCTCATAGGTGAGGCCATGGCCGGCGTGCGGTTCGATGCCGTTCTTCCACGCGAGCGCGGCGGCATCCGCGAGGCGGCGTAGTTCGGCGGCGCGTGCCTCGCCTTCGACATGCGCGTAGCGGCCGGTGTGAAATTCGACCACGGGCGCGCGGAGGCGCATCGCCGCCTCGATCTGGCGCGGATCGGGTTCGATGAACAGGCTGACACGGATGCCCGCGTCGGCCAGACGCGCGACGATAGGCGCAAGGTGATTATGCTGGCCCGCCGCATCGAGCCCGCCCTCGGTCGTGCGCTCCTCGCGCTTTTCAGGAACGATGCATGCCGCGTGCGGACTGTGGCGTAGCGCAATTTCGACCATCTCGTCGGTCGCCGCCATTTCCAGATTGAGCGGCAGGTCGGTCGCCGCCTGAATGCGCGCGAGATCGTCGTCGCGGATATGGCGCCGGTCCTCGCGCAGATGCGCGGTGATGCCGTCGCCGCCGACCGCCGCAACGATTTCGGCGGCGCGCACCGGATCGGGATGCTCGCCGCCGCGCGCGTTGCGGATCGTCGCGACATGGTCGATATTGACGCCGAGCCGCAGGCGCTGCGCGGAAGGCGCGGCGGTCAAGCCGCGACGCTCCGGCTACCGGGCTTGATCGCCTCAGTGCCCGCGAGTTCGGGGGGCAGGTCGTCGGCGGCGTAAGTCGGAAAGTTGATCGCGACGAGCGGATAGAAGGGCACACCGAGGTCGATGTTGCTACCCCCCGAGCGATCGACGAGCGCCGCTTCGGCGACCACTTCGCCGCCCGCGGCGCGCACCGCTTCCATCGCTTCGCGCGAGGACAGGCCCGTCGTCACCACATCCTCGACCATCAGAACTTTCGAACCCGGATCGATCGTAAAGCCGCGGCGCAGCTCGAAAGTGCCGGTCGGGCGTTCGACGAAGATTGCGGGCTTGCCAAGCGCGCGGCCCATTTCATGCCCGATGATGACGCCGCCCATCGCGGGCGAGACGACCAGGTCGATCGACTGTCGCAGTTCTCGCGGCAGCTTGGCGGCGAGCGCAGCGGCGAGGCGTCCGGCGCGGTTCGTGTCCATCAGCACGCGCGCGCACTGCAGATAATATTCGCTGTGGCGGCCGGAGGAGAGAAGGAAGTGGCCCTGGAGCAGGGCGTCGGCGGCACGAAATTCGGCCAGGATTTCATCGTCGGTCATGAAAGGTCGGTCTTTTGTCCATAGCGTCGCCCGCGGCGGGCGACCGGGTTTTGGCGGCGCAGATTTGCCGACCGCAAAATAGTGTTAGAGATGCTTGAGGCAAGCGGCAAGCGGGTCTATAGCGCCCGCGAGATTCAGCCTGTCCGATGGCTGCGCGGACGCATGTTCGGCAGCAAGGAAGGGTGGGCTGGCGGATCATAAGAACAACAGGCAACGGGCGGCATTATCCTTATGAAGAGCTTGAAAACCCCTGTAATCAAGGTGTTAATTGCGGCAGCCTTGTCGCTTGGCGCAGTCGGCGCCGGACAGGCACAGACCGCCGCAACGGCTCCGGCGGAAGCGCCTGCGGCCACGGTCGCCGCGAATCCCGCGCCTGCGACCGCTCCGGTCGCAGCCCCTGCTGCGACGCCCACCGCCGCGCCGGCTACCGCCGACGCTGCTGCGCCCGCGGGTGATGCGACCTACGTGCCGATGAAGCCGACCCCGGGTGTCGGCCAGCCGATCGACCGCGGCATCGACTTCCAGCCGCAGGTCAGCCCGATAGGCGAGCAAGCCTATTGGTTCAACCATGTGATGCTGCTGCCCATCATCACGATCATCTCGCTCTTCGTTCTTGGTCTGCTGCTTTGGGTGATCGTGCGCTACCGCGCCAAGGCGAACCCGGTGCCGTCGAAGACGACGCATAACACTTTCATCGAAATCATCTGGACCGCGATCCCGGTGCTGATTCTCGCGGTGATCGCGGTGCCGTCGATCCGGCTGCTGGCAGCGCAATATGAACCGCCGAAGGCCGACGCACTGACGATCAAGGTCACCGGATACCAATGGTATTGGGGCTATGCCTATCCCGATCAGGGCATCGGGGAATATGTGTCGAAGATGTTGAGCAAGGAACAAGCCGACGCCGCGGGCGAGCCGCACCAGCTGGCGGTCGATAACCGCATGGTCGTTCCCGTTGGCCGCCAGGTTAAGCTCATCATCACCGGCGCGGACGTGATCCACAGCTTTGCCGTTCCCGCCTTCTGGACCAAGATGGACGCCGTCCCCGGCCGCGCCAACGAAACGACCTTCACCGCGAACAAGGTCGGCGTTTATTACGGCCAATGTTCGGAACTGTGCGGCGTCGATCACGGCTATATGCCGATCGCGGTCGAAGTGCTGCCGGTGGATAAGTGGGAAGCATGGGTCCGCTCGAAGGGTGGCAATCCGAATGGCCCGGTGGACGAGACCGCCGCTGCGGCGCCGGCACCGGCCGCAACGCCTGCCGCCACGACCGAATCAGCGCCGGCAGCGGCTCCCGCCGCCATCCCGGCCGCCAAGAATTAACAAGGGGTCCGACAGATGACCGATATTGCAGCGACTGCACCCGCGCACGGCCATGCCGATCATGCGCACGACGATCACGACACGCCCGGCTTTTTCGTCCGCTGGTTCATGTCGACGAACCACAAGGACATCGGCACGCTCTACCTGATCTTCGCGATCGTCGCGGGGATCGTCGGCGGTGTGCTGTCAGGCATGATGCGCTGGGAACTGGCGGAGCCCGGCATCCAGCATTTGACCGGCTGGGCGCAATTCTTCGACGCTTCGGCGAGCGAGGTGCAGGCCAAGCACTTCTGGAACGTGATGATCACCGCGCACGGTCTGATCATGGTGTTCTTCATGGTGATGCCGGCGATGATCGGCGGCTTTGGCAACTGGTTCGTGCCGTTGATGATCGGCGCCCCCGACATGGCGTTCCCGCGCATGAACAACGTCAGCTTCTGGCTCACCGCCGTCGCTTTCATTATGCTCGTCGGGTCGATGTTCGTGCCGGGCGGCAGTGGCCTGGGTGCCGGCACCGGCTGGACGGTGTATGCGCCGCTGTCGACGAGCGGCTCGGCTGGACCCGCGGTCGACATGGCGATCTTCTCGCTCCACCTTGCCGGCGCGGCGTCGATCCTCGGTGCGATCAACTTCATTACCACCATCTTCAACATGCGCGCCCCGGGCATGACGCTGCACAAGATGCCGCTGTTCGTGTGGTCGGTGCTCGTCACCGCCTTCCTGCTGCTGCTCGCGCTGCCCGTGCTCGCTGCGGCGATCACCATGCTGCTGACCGACCGCAATTTCGGTACCACCTTCTATGATGCGGCAGGCGGCGGCGATCCCGTGCTTTACCAGCATCTGTTCTGGTTCTTCGGCCACCCCGAAGTCTATATCATGATCCTGCCGGGCTTCGGCATCGTCAGCCAGATCATCTCGACCTTCAGCCGCAAGCCGGTGTTCGGCTATCTCGGCATGGCTTACGCCATGGTCGCGATCGGTGTCGTCGGCTTCATCGTATGGGCGCACCACATGTTCACGGTCGGCATGAGCGTGAACCTGAAGATGTATTTCACCGCGGCGACGATGGTGATCGCGGTTCCCACGGGCATCAAAATTTTCAGCTGGATCGCGACGATGTGGGGCGGATCGATGAGCTTCAAGACCCCGATGGTCTGGTCGCTCGGCTTCATCTTCATGTTCACTGTCGGCGGCGTCACGGGTGTCGTTCTCGCGAACGGTGGTGTCGATACGGCGCTGCACGACACCTATTATGTCGTTGCGCACTTCCACTATGTGCTGTCGCTCGGGGCGGTCTTCTCGCTCTTCGCCGGTTTCTATTACTGGTTCCCGAAAATGTCGGGCCGGATGTACAGCGAAGTCCTGGGCCAGCTGCACTTCTGGATCTTCTTCATCGGCGTGAACGTCCTGTTCTTCCCCCAGCATTTCCTGGGGCAGCAGGGGATGCCGCGCCGTTATCCGGACTATCCCGACGCCTATGCCTTCTGGCACCTCATCTCGTCCTATGGCTATGTCATCATGGGCGTGGGCGTGCTGATCTTCTTCGTGAATATCATCTACTCGCTGGTCGCGGGCAAGAAGGCGGCCGACAATCCGTGGGGCGAGGGTGCGACGACGCTCGAATGGACGCTGTCGAGCCCGCCGCCGTTCCACCAGTTCAACGAACTGCCGCGTATCGCCTGACAGGCCGCGCCCTCTGCTGACCTTCGGCAGAGGGCGCCGCCCTGATGGCCGGAGTGATTATGGCGCAGAGCCTGACCCATGATATGATGACGCTTCCCGCGGACTGGCGCGACCTGTTCGCGCTGACCAAGCCGCGCGTCATGTCGCTGGTGGTGTTCACTGCGCTCTGCGGACTGCTCGCAGCGCCGGGTGACGTGCATCCGGTCCTCGCCTTTTCGTCGATCCTCGCCATCGCGCTCGGGGCGGGCGCGTCGGGCGCACTCAACCAATGGTATGAAGCGGGGCTCGATGCCAAGATGAAGCGCACCGCGGGACGCCCGCTGCCTGCCGGGCGGCTCGATCCGCAGACTGCGTTGCAGTTCGGGATTGGTCTCGCGGCTTTTTCGCTGTTCCTGATGCTGTTCGCATCGAACTGGCAGGCGACGCTGCTGCTCGCCGTGTCGATCTTCTTTTATGTCTTCGTCTATACGATGTGGCTGAAGCCGCGCACGCCGCAGAATATCGTCATCGGCGGCGCGGCGGGGGCGTTTCCGCCGCTGATCGGCTGGGTCGCGGCGACGGGATCGATCGCGCCGCTGCCGGTGATGCTGTTCCTGCTTATTTTCCTGTGGACCCCGCCGCATTTCTGGGCGCTCGCGCTCTTCGTCCGCTCGGATTATGCCGACGCAGGCATTCCGATGATGCCCGTCGTCGCGGGCGAGACATCGACGCGGCGGCAGATTCTTTTCTATGCGATCGTAATGGCGGCGGCGGCGATCGCGCCCTGGCCGCTCGGCTACACCGGCGCGCTCTATGGCTGGACGGCGATCCTGCTGTCGGCAATCTTCGTCCTGCTATCGGTTCGGGTCGGCACGCGCACTGCGGGCGAGGGCGATCGGATGCAGCCTGAAAAGCGGCTGTTCGCTTTTTCGATCGCCTATCTTTTCATTCTCTTCGGCGCAGTCGTCGCCGATCATTGGTGGCCGCTATGACCGACGAATCCGACCAGCAGCCGTTCGATGAGGCCGAATATCGCCGGCGCCAGCGCAGCCGCGCGAATATGATGGCGTGGATGCTCGGCGCGCTCGCTATCCTGTTCTTCTTCATCACCATTGCCAAAATGCAGATTTTCGCATGATCCGGAGCCTGTCCCCGAAAGCCAAGACCGCCAGCCTTGCCGGCATCCTCGCGCTCGCGATGACCGGTCTCGGCTTCGCCGCGGTGCCGCTCTATGATCTTTTCTGCCGCGTGACGGGTTTCGGCGGCACGACGCAGCGCTACGACGCGGTCGCGGCTGCGGCCGAGCCCGAGATCCTGAACCAGACGATCTCGGTGCGTTTCGACGCGAATGTGTCGCCCGCGCTGCCGTGGAAATTCTATCCCGAACATCCGCGTGACACGGTCAGCGTCGGCGCGCGCGACATGGCGATTTTCATCGCCGAGAATAATTCGGCCGCGCCGGTCGTCGGTACCGCCAGCTTCAACGTTACGCCGACGCAGGCGGGCAAATATTTCACCAAAATCCAATGCTTCTGTTTCACCGAACAACGGCTGGAACCGGGGCAGCAGATGCGGATGCCGGTGCTGTTCTTCGTCGATCCGGCGATCGTCGATGACCCCGACGCGCGCGACGTCCAGGAAATCACCTTGAGCTACACCTTCCACCCTGTAGAGGCGGTAGACGAGGGCAAAAAGGCGAGCTAAGGCCGCATCCAAGAGTCTAACAAGGACCGGCGGGTGATGGGGAATCGTCACGCTGGGGCAGCAAAAACGGGAATTGTGACATGGCCGGTGCCAAACATCATGACTATCACCTCGTAAACCCCAGCGTCTGGCCGCTCATCGGCTCGTTCGCGGCGCTCGTGATGTTCTTCGGCCTCGTCATGTTCATGCACGAGGATTATTTCGGTGCCGCGGGCAAATGGGTGCTCGGGCTCGGCTTCATGGGCGTGATCGCAACCTTTTTCAGCTGGTGGTCGGACGTCATCAACGAAGCGCATGCCGGCGATCATACCCCCGTCGTGCAGCTGCACCTGCGCTATGGCATGATCCTGTTCATCGCGTCCGAAGTCATGTTCTTCGTCGGCTGGTTCTGGGCCTGGTTCGACTTCTCGCTCTTTCCGGTGCCGATCGAATATGCCGATGGCGCGATCACGTCGCTTTTCGGACAAGAAGGCGCCGATGCGATCACCATGTGGCCGCCCAAGGGCATCGAGGTCATCGATCCGTTCTCGCTCCCGCTGCTCAACACGCTGATCCTGCTCTGCTCGGGCACGACGATCACCTGGGCGCACCATGCGCTGATCCACGGCGACCGCGAAGGCCTGAAAAAAGGCCTGTGGGCGACGATCATCCTCGGCGCGATCTTTTCGATGATCCAGGCGTATGAATATATGCATGCGCCCTGGGGTTTCGGCGGCAGCAATTACAGCTCGGCCTTCTACATGGCGACGGGTTTCCACGGCTTCCACGTGCTGGTCGGTACGATCTTCCTGATCGTCTGTCTTGTTCGCGCCTATAAGGGGCATTTCACCCCGCAGCAGCATTTCGGTTTCGAAGCGGCGGCGTGGTACTGGCACTTCGTCGACGTTGTGTGGCTGTTCCTCTTCATCATCGTCTATGTCTGGGGCGGCTGGGGCGCGCCGATCGCCGCGCACTGATTTGACCGGCAAGGAACCATCACCAAAGGGGCAGCCACCAATCGCGCGGGCTGCCCTTTTTGGCCTCTGTCCCGAATGCGGTGCGCAGACCTTGTTCGACGGGCCGGTGAAGTTTGCGCCGCGCTGCCGCGTCTGCGCGCTCGATTTCCAGCGCTATAACGTCGGCGACGGGCCCGCAGCCTTCCTGACGATGATCATCGGCGCGCTGCTGATCGTGCTGGCGCTCGCGCTCGATTTCGCGTTCGAGCCGCCGCTATGGATCCATGCCCTGCTGTGGGTGCCGCTGACCGCTGCGGCGGTGGTCTATGGGCTGCGCGTTGCCAAAGCGGCGCTGCTCGCGTCAGAACATCAGCGCAGCGCCGCGGAGGGTCGACTCGCCGGAACGGATGAGGATGACTGACCCGGTTTCGCCGCCGCCGCCGCCGCCCCGCTGGCCGCTGATCCCGACGCTGCTCGTACTTGCCGCGGTCGCGACGATGATCGGCCTCGGCGTCTGGCAGCTCCAGCGCAAGGCCGACAAGGAAGCGCTGATCGCGCTGTACGAACGCAATATGGCGATGTCGTCGCTCGTCACCTATCCCGAGCTGCCGCCGGTGCCCGATGCTGTGCTCTATCGCAAGAGCAGCGTCGTCTGCCTCGAACCCGTGCGCTGGGATCCGCGCAGCGGCACCGACCGCAAGGGCGGTACGGGCTTTCGCATGATCGCCGACTGCCGCACCGGCGCCGAAGGGCCGGGCGTGCTGGTCGATGTCGGTATCGGCGACGGTTTTGCGCCACCCAAGTGGACCGGCGGGATTGTCCAGGGGACGATCGTGCCCGGCCCCGAGCAGCCGAGCATGATCGCGCGGGCGATGGGCAAGGCGGCGCCAGCACGCGCGATGCTGGTCGCCGATACGCCGGTCGCGGGGTTGCGGCCGAGCGCCGTTCCGTCGGCCGACGACACGCCGAACAATCATCTCGCTTATGCAGTTCAGTGGTTCCTCTTCGCCGCCGCGGCGCTCGTCATCTATTTCCTCGCCGTCCGTCGCCGCTTGCGGCCGTAAGCCGTCGCCGCTAGGCGCGTCTGCGTCATGGACTATATCAGCACCCGCGGCTCCGCGCCGACCCTCGACTTTCGTGCCGCCACGCTCGCGGGCCTCGCCAGCGACGGCGGGCTTTACGTGCCCGCGAAATGGCCGCAGATGTCGACCGACGAAATTCGGGCGCTCGCCGGGCTGGATTATGTCGAAACGGCGGTCCGCGTCATGCGACCCTTTGTCGAAGGCGCGCTGACCGAGGATGAATTGCGCGGGCTGTGCAAGGCCGCATATGGCCGCTTCAGCCACGATGCCGTGACGCCGCTGGTCCAGCTCGACCATCGCCACTGGCTGCTCGAACTGTTCCATGGGCCGACGCTGGCGTTCAAGGACGTCGCGCTGCAATTGCTCGGCGAATTGTTCGAGACGTTCCTGAGCGGCGGCGACACCGACATCACGATTGTCGGCGCAACGTCGGGTGATACCGGATCGGCGGCGATCGAGGCGGTCGCGGGGCGCGAGCATATCCAGATTTTCATGCTTCATCCCGAGGGCCGCGTCAGCGATGTCCAGCGGCGCCAGATGACGACGGTGCTTGCCCCCAATGTCCATAATATCGCGATCGACGGCAGTTTCGACGATGCGCAGGCGATGGTGAAGCGGCTGTTCGGCGATGCCGACGCACGGAGCCAGGTCAATCTGTCGGCGGTCAACAGCATCAACTGGGCGCGGCTGATGGCGCAGATCGTCTATTATTTCTACGCGGCCGTCCGTCTTGGCGGCCCCGATCGTCCGGTGGCGTTCAGCGTGCCGACCGGCAATTTCGGCGATGTGTTCGCGGGCTATGTCGCGGCGCAGATGGGGCTGCCCATCGCTCGGTTGGTGGTCGCGACCAACGTCAATGACATCCTCCACCGCGCGCTCACCAGCGGCGACTATAGCGCGGGTACAGTGACGCCGACCGCGACGCCCAGCATGGACATTCAGGTCAGCAGCAATTTCGAGCGGCTGCTCTTTGACCTCGCAGGCCGCGACGGCGGCGCGATCGCGGGCATGATGGCCGAGTTCGATGCCAAGCGCGCAATGACGATCCCCGCCGACATGCTCGGCGGCGCGCGCGACCTGTTCTCGAGTGCCCGCATCGACGGCGACGCGATGACGCTCGCGCTGCGCTGGGCGCAGGAACGCGGGGGGCAGATTATCGACCCGCACAGCGCGGTTGGGCTCGCCGCAGCGCGCTCGCTCGACATCGACGCCGACATTCCGGTCATCACGCTCGCCACCGCACATCCCGCGAAATTCCGCGAGGCGGTCGAGCGCGCGACGGGCGTGCGCCCGCCGCTGCCCGCGCGGCTGGGCAATCTGTTCGAGCGCGAGGAACGTTACACGAAGCTTCCCGGCGACTATGACGCGGTCAAGGCCTTCATCCTTGCGGAAGCCTCGCGTGGCTGATCTGTTGCCCCTCGTCACGCTCGTTGGCGAGGCGTGGGATGATTATGGGCTGGTCGACAGCGGCGGCGGCCGCAAGCTCGAACGCTATGGCCGCTATCGCTTCATCCGCCCCGAACCACAGGCGATGTGGGCACCCGCGCTGCCCGAAAGCGAATGGGCTGCGGCTGATGGCGAGTTCGTGCCCGCGTCCGACGATGATGGCGGCGGCCGCTGGTATTACCATAAACCCGTGCCCGCCGAGGGCTGGCCGCTTGGCTGGCGCGAGACGCGCTTCACGGCCTCCTGCACGCCCTTTCGTCATCTCGGCTTCTTTCCCGACATGGCGCCGGTGTGGGACTGGCTGCGCGAACGCGTTGCCGACAAGCCCGACCCAGCCTTTCTGAATCTCTTTGGCTACACCGGCGTGGGCAGCCAGGCGCTCGCGGCGGCGGGCGCGTCGGTGACGCATGTCGATGCCTCCAAAAAATCGGTGGGGCAGGCGCGCGAAAATGCGGCGCTTGCAGGCATGGCCGACATGCCGGTGCGCTGGATCGTCGACGATGCCGGCAAATTCACTGCGCGCGAGGTGCGACGCGGGCGGCGTTACGATGCGATCCTGCTCGACCCCCCCAAATTCGGGCGCGGTCCCGGCGGTGAGCGCTGGCAGATCGAGGAGGGGCTGGCGCCGCTGCTCGCCGATTGCCGCCAGTTGCTCGACGGGGACAGCCGCGCGCTGTTCCTGACCGTCTATGCCGTGCGCATGTCGGCGCTCGCGATCGGCGAACTGCTCGCCCAGCTTTTCGCCGACTTGCCGGGCAAGGTCGAATGCGGCGAGCTTGCCGTGCGCGAAGAAGCGCGCGCCCTGCTGCTGCCGACGGCGATCTTCGCGCGCTGGAGCCGCTGACTGGCGTGCTACGCCCGCGACAGACACCCTAACGTACCGACGATTGTGTCCGTAGGGTCTATGGCCCTCACGGGACCGCCTATCCGATGCTCCCATTCCGATTAGGCCAAGGGGCAGGCGCCGTTCATCCGCCAAACGGCGTCCGTGCCTATGCATACGAATGTCGCGACGGCGCAGTATCAAATAGGCTTGCTCGCCGCCGCCAATATGACATGACCCGTGTAGGGCACGACCCGATCAGAAAATATTGGGGGATGGCATGGCTTTGGCGCCGGATAATTCGTCGAGCAGCGACCCGATTGCGGTCGAAGGGCAGGGCGCGCACGTCGATGCGCCCGAGCTGCGGCTGTTCGTCATGGGACTGTTCTTCATTTTCGGAGGCATCACGTCGCTGAACGACGTGCTGATCCCAAAACTCAAAGAACTGTTCACGCTCAACTATACGCAGGCCATGCTGATCCAGTTCTGCTTTTTTACCGCTTACCTAGTGATCGGCATTCCAGGGGCCAAGCTGGTCAAGAAGATTGGCTATATGCGCGGCGCAGTCGCGGGATTGCTGACGATGCTTGCCGGATGCTTGCTCTTCATTCCTGCATCGCAACAGGCGGTCTATGGGCTCTTCCTGCTTGCGCTGTTCGTGCTCGCAAGCGGCGTCGTGATTGTCCAGGTCGTCGCCAACCCGCTGATCTCGCTTCTCGGCAAACCCGAAACGGCGCATAGCCGCCTGACCTTTGCGCAGGCGTTCAATTCGCTGGGGACCACCGTTTTTCCGATCGTTGGATCGATACTGATCCTCGGCAGCCTGGCGACGGTCAGCGCCGACCAGCTGTCGGGCGCCGAACTCGATGCCTATCGAACCGCCGAAAGCCAGGCGATCGTTCACGGGTATCTGGGGATTGCCGTCGCGCTCGCCGTAGTCGCAGGCGCGGTATGGCTGTTCCGCAACCGGCTTCAGGGTGAAAGGCATGAAGCAAGCGCGGGCCTTGCGGGTTTCGACCTGCTGAAGCGCCCGCGTTTCGGCTTCGGTGCGCTCTGCATCTTTCTTTATGTGGGGGCGGAGGTGTCGATCGGCTCGCTCGTCGTCAGTTATCTGATGCAGCCGGGCGTGATGGCACTGCCGGAACAGGCCGCAGGCAAGTTGATCGGGCTGTACTGGGGTGGCGCGATGGTCGGCCGCTTCATCGGTTCGGGCCTGATGCGCGTCGTCAGCCCGGGCAAGCTGCTCGCCTGCGTTGCGATCGGCGCGATCACGTTGATCTTGATTTCGACCAACAGCAGCGGGGTCGTCTCTGGATATAGCCTGCTCGCAATCGGGCTGATGAACGCAATCATGTTCCCGACGATTTTCAGCCTCGCGTCCGAGAAACTCGGGCCGCGCGCAGCCGACGGGTCGGGGATCATCAACGTGGCGATCTTCGGCGGCGCGGTCGTCCCCCTCGCCACCGGGGTGATTGCCGATGTCACGGGTAGCCTCGCCACGGCGCTGCTGCTTCCCGCTCTATGCTATGCGGTGATTGCCGCGTTCGGCTATTACGCGCGGCGTCCGGCCGTTTGACGGCAAGGCCGCGGACAACGGGCGATCATGCCAATTGTCCGCGGCGCCCGCCCCCTCGCGGAAAGCCGGTAATCAGGACGGCTCAGCAATGCGGATGCAGTTGCGGCCGCTCATCTTCGCCTTGTAGAGCGCCGCGTCGGCCGCCTTCAGCGCGGCGCGCGCATCGCCATAACCAAAGACATCGGCCACCCCGCCCGAAAAGGTGATCTGTCCGAACGGTTCGTCGGTCTTGCGGTTGATGAGGCGCCGGTCGGCAAGCGCCTCGCGCGCATCGTCCAGCTTTTCGGCGGCTTCGGTCGGGGTGAGACCGCGGAACAGCATGACGAATTCCTCGCCGCCGTGGCGCGCAACATGGCACTTGTCGTTCGAAATGCGCGCGAGCGTGTCGGCGATGGCCTTGATGACCCGGTCGCCCGCCTCATGGCCGTGGGTGTCGTTGACCTTCTTGAACTCGTCGATATCGCAGAAGGCTACGCTCAGCGGCTCGATCGCCGCGCGCGCTTCCTTATAATGCCGGTCGAGCAGGTTTTCGAATGCGCGGCGGTTCGGAAGCCCGGTCAGATAGTCGAGCTCGGCATCGCGCTTGGCGCGGTCGAGGCTGCGGCGCAGCGCTTTTGCCTCATCCTCGCTCTTGCGCATGTCCTCTTCGGCCTTGCGCGTGCGTTCGAGCATGACCTTGGCGAGGTCGGCGAGGCTCGACACGATGCGTCCTGTCTTTTGAAGCTGCTCAAGATCGGAGACATGCTGTTCCAGTTCGATCCCGTAATCGCTGGTGGCGGTGCGGGCATCCTTGGTGTTGGCGTGAAAAGCCTCAAGATTGGCCTCGAGCCGACTCATCAGCTTGTCGAGTTCGACGCGGTCCGGTTGGCCGCTTTCCTGTTGCTCCACCTCGTCGAGCCATTTTTGCGTGATGCCCTGTGGGCTTTGCGCCTGCGCGACGATCTGCCGCGCGAGGCGCGGGTTGCGGCCCGAAAAGGCGCCATGTGCGATCAGCAGGTTTGCAGGCGAAATTTCCAGATCATTATCGACGAGGAAAGAGGTGATCGACGCGGCTAGCTCGTAACGCGATTCACGCGCCAAGTCGCGGGGCCCCCCGGGGTCGACGGGCGGATAACCGCCGTCGGAGGCACCGCCGCGCGTGCGGCGAAGCCCGAGCCAACCCATGAGCCGCCCAACCGGCTCGTTCGATGCTGTCGCTTTTGTGGTCATGCGAGCTTTAACGAGCGGGCCGGCCCTGATTTAAAGGGGATTCACGCCGTTTTGGCGCGATTTTTTTCGCGTCGTTTAACGGTTTCGTGGCCATAACCATTATATAGCCGGTAAATCAGCGGTTTAGCTTCATCCCGTTCTTTGGTGTGGCGCCCATTCGCGCACATCGCCATCGTTACCTTGCATCAGATGATTGCCTACCGATTGACATGCTGAGAGCCAGAGCCTTGACGGTTAGGCGTCATGAGCGCGCGGAGCCTTGTTCAATCGCGCGGGTTCGGGCGACGAACCGTTAAAAACAGGACGAGTCTCCAAATCACCGGGCCATCCTGATCGGCGCTTATATCATATAAGCGACGTTAACTATATATCTGCAATATAATTGAATTTTAACGAAAAATCTAGTAGTAGTTCAAATGGTGTGGGGCGTTTTTTCAGCATATACAACGGGTTATCCCGGCGTGTTGCTGTCGGCAAGGTAAAAGACATGAGCCAACGTCGCTTATCCGATCCGGCTGAGGAGCCGAGTCATTCCGCGGCGGACGACCGCCGCGGCGGCGATCGCTATCGCACGGTGTGGCGGATTGCCAAAGTCATCCGCAACGGTGACGCGGGGCTGTGGCGCGTGCGGAACATGTCCGATCGCGGCATGATGCTTGCAGCCGACGTCCCGATCACGGTCGGTGAACATTTAGAAATCGCGTTGTCGGACACGGTTACGCTCGGCGGAAAGGTCGTCTGGTCCGACGGCGGCCGATGCGGGGTGTCATTCGATACCGAGGTCGATGTCGCCGAAGTGCTCAAACAACTGGCGGCCGAACAGCGCGCGATGGGCTATCGCCAGCCGCGTTTGCCGGTTCACAGTCAGGCGCAGATTGTCGCCGACGACGGAACCGCCAGCGACATTGAGCTGGTTGATCTGTCGCAACATGGCGCGGGCTTTGTCCACGGTACGCATTTCGAGGTCGGCAAAGAGTTCGACCTCATACTCGCCGGCGGAGTTAAGCGGCACGCGATCGTGCGCTGGTCGCGCGGAGGGCGCGGCGGGCTATGGCTGACGCAGCCGCTCGACCGGGCGGACCTTGAAAGCATCCACCGCTTCGAAAACTGAGCGCGGGTTCAAGGTCAGACGTCTTCGACCAGTCGGCCGTAAAGCTGCGGTCGCCGGTCGCGGAAGAAGCCCATGCCGGCCCGGTGTTTCGCAGCGCGATCGAGGTCGATCGTCTCGACGAGCGCGCCGGTTTCGTGTGCGCCGAACGCCTGCGTCATGTCGCCCCACTCGTCGGTGATGAAGCTGTGGCCGTAAAAGCTGGCGTCGCCCTCGGTGCCGATCCGGTTTGCGGCGATGACCGGCATACAGTTCGACACGGCATGGCCCTGCATCGCGCGGCGCCACATGCGGCTGGTGTCGAGGTCGGCGTCATAGGGCTCCGATCCGATCGCGGTGGGATAGAAGAGCAGTTCGGCGCCCATCAGGGCCATCGCGCGCGCGCATTCGGGATACCATTGGTCCCAGCAGACGCCGACGCCGATGCGCGTCCCGAACAGGTCCCACACTTTGAAGCCGGTGTTGCCGGGGCGGAAATAATATTTCTCTTCATACCCCGGCCCGTCGGGAATGTGACTTTTGCGATACGTCCCCATGATCGCGCCGTCGGGGCCGATCATCGCGAGCGTATTGTAATAATGCGGCCCATCCTTCTCGAAAAAGCTCGTCGGGATCGCCACCTTCAGTTTTGCGGCCAATGCCTGCATTGCAATGACGCTCGGATGTTCGGACGTCGGCCGCGCCGCCGCGAACAGCGCCTCATCCTCAACCTGGCAGAAATAGGGGCCTTCGAAAAGTTCGGGCGGCAGGATGACCTGCGCACCCTGGGCGGCCGCTTCCTCGATAAGCGCGATCACGGCCTCGATATTGGGCTGGACGGGGCCGGGCAGGGGGAGCTGTAATGCTGCGATAGTTATGGTGCGGGTCATGGGCCGGATATAGGCCGGACAGCGCATCTTGCCAGAGCAAAAGCTGCACCCTCACCCTCGGCGTCCCAGCCTTCGCCGGGACGACGCAAAGAATTAGCGCGGCACTTGCTGGCTCGAGCAATGGAAGCTTCCGCCGCCGACGATGATCCCCCGCGCGGGCACGCCCACCGCGCGGCGATCAGGGAACAGCGCCGCGAGCGTCTCGATCGCAGCCTGATCGTTCGGCGCGCCATAGGTGGGCACGACGACGGTGCTATTGCCGATATAGAAGTTCATATAACTTGCCGCCGCTACCTCTCCGTCGATTTCCACGCGGCCGGGTGAGGGCAGATCGACGATCTCGACCCCGTCAAAAGCTTTGGCGCGCGCGCGGGCGTCAGCATAGACATGCGCATTGGGATCGTCGTTACCTGCCGCAACGGGTAACGCCAGCCGCCCTTCGCCGACGAAGCGCGCCAGATTATCGACATGGCCGTCGGTGTGGTCGCCGATCAGGCCGTTGCCCAGCCACAGGACGCGATCGATGCCGAGGGACTTGTGCAGCCGCGTCTCGATGTCGGCGCGCGTCAGCGACGGGTTGCGGTTCGGGTTGAGCAGGCATTCCTCGGTCGTGACGCAGAGCCCGGAGCCGTCGACGTCGATGCCGCCGCCCTCCAGCACCCAGTCACAATCGCGTGTCGGAAAAGCCATATAGGCTGCGATGATTGAACCGATCTCGCGGTCGCCCGGCATGACGAATTTATTGCCCCACCAGTTGAAATCGAAATTGCGCGCGGCTCGCGCACCGCCGGTACCGACGACGATCGGTCCGGTATCGCGCAGCCAGATGTCGCCAAGCGGCATGATGTGCAGCTCGACACCCGGATCGACCATGGTTTCGGCCAGATCGGCGTTCGCGTGATCGCGCACCACCAGTCGCACCGTCTCGCCGCGGCCCTCGTCGTGAACGGCATTGGCGAATGCCGCGACGTCGCGCCGCGCGGCGTCTATCTGCCCCGACCATTCCTCGGCGAAATGGGGAAAGCCGATCCACACCGCATCGTGCGGTGCCCATTCGGCAGGCATGTGCAGGGGCATCGGGTCTCGATCCTGTTCAGCTCCGTCATTGCGAGGAGCGGAGCGACGCGGCAATCTGGAGTAGCGTAAACCGCCCTGGATTGCGTCGCTCCGCTCGCAATGACGAAACCCTATTTCGCCGCGCTACGCGACTTGTCGCGGGCGGCGCGGAATTCATCGCCCTCGACCCAGTTCGGCCATGCGCTGGTCATCGCGAGCATTCGGCCGGCGGCGTAATAGAGGCGCAGGTCCGACATCATGCCGTCCCAGTTGGTAATAGCCTCAAATTCGTCCCCGGGGGCGTGATAGCGGTTCTTTTCATAATCTTCCGCTGCTTTCTGGCCGGCCTCGACGCCGCCATCGACCAGATCGTCGCCGCTGCCGAAGTTGAACATCGGCACGCCGAGCTTTGCAAAGCTGAAATGGTCCGAGCGATAGTAGAAGCCCTTCTCCGGCGTCGGTTCGGCCTTGACCGTGCGGCCCTCCATCTGCGCGAGCTTGGTGACATAGGCATCGAGTTCGGACTTGCCGCCGCCGACAACGACAATGTCTTTTGCCGGGCCGACCGAATTGAGCGCGTCCATATTCACGCCGCCGACGGTCTGTGAAAGCGGGAAGACCGGGTTTTCGGCGTAGTATTTCGATCCGAGCAGCCCCGATTCTTCGGCGGTCACCGCGAGAAAGACGATGCTGCGGTCGGGCGCACCGGCCTTGTGAAAGGCTTGCGCCAGCGTCACGAGACCCGCGATGCCGCTCGCGTTATCGACGGCACCATTGCAGATGTCGTCGCCATCGACCGGCGTGCAGCGGCCGAGATGATCCCAGTGGCCGGTATAGAGAACATATTCGTCGGGCCGCTTGGCGCCCGGCAGAACGCCGATGACGTTGCGCGACATTTTCTTCGCGATTTCGTTGTCGAAGCCGAAGTTTGCCTTCACCCCGGTCAGCGGAACTGGCCTGAAGCCCTTTTTCTTCGCGGCCGCGCGCATTGCATCGAAATCCTGCCCTGCGCTTGCGAAAACTTCTTTCGCCTTGGGCAGCTGGATCCAGCCATTTGCAACGGTCTGGTCGGCGCCGCCATTCTTGCTCTCGGCCAGATATTGCGTCCCCGTATTGCTCGATTCGACGACATTCCAGCCGTAAGCGGCGGGTTCGGTGTCGTGGACGATCAGCACGGCCGCCGCGCCCTGCCGCGCGGCTTCTTCATATTTATACGACCAGCGGCCATAATAGGTCATGGCGCGACCATTGAACTCGCCCTTGGCTTCCTTGGTTTCCCAGTCGGGATCGTTGACGAGGACGACGACCGTCTTCCCCTTTACATCGAGCCCGGCATAGTCGTTCCAACCCTTTTCGGGGGCATTGATGCCATAGCCGACAAAGACGACGTCGCTGTCCTTGACCTCGGTCTTGGGCTGCACGCGCCAACTGAACGCGACATAGTCCTTGGCATATTGCGCGGTTACTGGCGTCTTGCCGCCCGTGAAGGTCAGCGGGGTGGCGTTCTTGGCCGTGATCTCGATGAGCGGCACGTCCTGCGTCCAGTTGCCGTTGTTGCCGGGCTTCAGCCCCGCTTCTTGATATTTCTTGATAATGTAAGCGACCGTCTTTTCCTCGCCAGCCGTGCCGGGCGCACGGCCTCGTAGGCGTCCGACGACAATTCCTTGGTCACTTCCTGAAGCGTTGCGAGCGACAGTTCGGGAATCTCGACATCGGGGATGGCGGGGGCGGACGTATCGCTCGCAGCCTTGTCGGAAGCGTTGCACGCGGCAACGGTCAGAAGAACCGCAAAGGCTGCGGTCGAGCGGGGAAACGAAGCATGGAAATTCCTTGAGTTTTCCTGTTTGATTACGGGCTTGTGCCAGCCGCGCTCCCTCGATGCAAGAAGGGCGACCCTTGCGGACCGCCCTTCTGAAATCCTTTCGGTAGAAAACCGATCAGCGCGAATAGAATTCGACGACCAGATTGGGTTCCATCTTCACCGGATAGGGGACTTCGTCGAGCGTCGGGACGCGGACATAGGTTGCCTTGGTGCCGTCGACCGCCAGATATTCGGGCAGGTCGCGCTCGGGCAGGCTCTGCGCTTCGGCGACCAGCGCCATTTCCTGCGCCTTCTTGCCGAGGGTCACTTCGTCGCCCGGCTTCACGAGGCGGCTCGCGATATTGCACTTCACGCCGTTGACGTAGACGTGACCATGGCTGACGAGCTGGCGCGCCGAGAAGATCGTAGGGGTGAACTTGGCGCGATAGACCACCGCGTCGAGGCGGCGTTCGAGCAGGCCGATCAGATTCTGGCCGGTATCGCCCTTCATCCGCGACGCTTCGATATAGTTCTTCTTGAACTGCTTTTCGGTGATGTCGCCGTAATAGCCCTTCAGCTTCTGCTTGGCGCGGAGCTGGATGCCGAAGTCGGACATCTTGCCCTTGCGGCGCTGGCCGTGCTGGCCGGGGCCATATTCGCGTCGGTTGACCGGGCTTTTCGGGCGACCCCAGATGTTTTCGCCCATCCGGCGGTCGAGTTTATACTTGGCGCTCTGGCGCTTCGACATATGCGTCTCCAATTTGCTGTGTGCCGAGGAATTTCGGCGGTTCCCGGGTCGCACCGCACGGAAGGTTTCCGTACGCGACTGCCGCTTCACCGGGGTGCGGAGTCCATTGCGAAGGCGCGCGGTTAGACGGGAGAGGGCGCAAAGTCAAGCGGTACGCCGCGCGCTCGACAGCGGCGAAAAAGCCGCTAAAGGCTGCGCGCATGACGAGCGCCAAACTTCCCGACCAATGCGAAACGATGACCGACGTTCGCGCCGGGGTCGATCAGGTCGACCGCGAACTCGTCGCGCTGCTCGTCCGCCGCTTTGCCTATATGGACGCCGCGGCGCGGATCAAGACCGACCGCGGGACCGTTCGTGATGAAGCGCGCAAGGCCGAAGTGCTCGATAACGTAGCGCGCGCAGCCGCGGCGGCGGGGTTGGATTCGAACGCGTTCGCGCGGTGTGGGACGAACTCGTCGAACAATCGATCGCTTACGAAGCGATCCAGTGGGACCGCCTGCGCGCCGACAGCTGACGCGTTTCGTTCAGCGCGACCGCGGTGCCCGGCCTAGCGCGGTGACGATCCCGTGCATCATGCGGATGTCGTTGTGCGACCAGCCGGTCTTGGTGAGCGTGGTTCGCAGCGTGCGGAGTGTCGCGTCCCGGCGTTCGGGCGGAAAGAAATAGCCGCTCTTGTCGAGGTCGCGAACGAGGTGCCCGATCAGCTCCTCGAGTTCGCCGTGCGGCGCCGGCGGATCGAGCGGGACGTCGGGCGGGCTTGTGAGCGCGGTACCACCCACCACATCATTCGGGACATGCTTCGACCATTCATAGGCGAGCAGGATCACCGCTTGCGCTAGGTTGAGCGAACCGAACTCGGGGTTGATCGGGACGGTGACGATCGTATGCGCGAGCGCGACATCGTCGGTTTCGAGCCCCGACCGCTCGGGTCCGAAGACATAGGCGGAGCGCCCGGCGCTCGCGTGGACCTCCTGTGCCGCAGCTTCGGGGGTCAGAACCGGCTTGGTCACGCCGCGCTTGCGTACCGTTGTCGCATAAATGGTCGTGCAGTCGGCGACCGCATCGGTCAGCGTTTCAAAGACCGCCGCGTTCGCCAGCACCACGTCGGCTCCGGCCGACGCCGGCCCGGCGTCGGGATTGGGCCAGCCGTCTCGCGGGGACACCAGTCGCAACTCGGTCAGCCCGAAGTTGAGCATTGCGCGCGCCGCCTTGCCGATATTTTCGCCAAGCTGCGGACGGACCAGGACGATGACGGGGGGCGGAGATGCCGCGGTCATTTGCTCGGCCGCGCCGCCTCGGTGATCGTCGAGGCGAACTCCTCGAAATCCTTGGCTTCGGTGAAGTCGCGATAGACGCTGGCAAAGCGGATATAGGCGACATTGTCGAAGCCCTTCAGCGCCTCCATCACCATCGCACCGATTTGCTGTGCCTGGACTTCATTGTCGCCAGAGGTTTCGAGCTGGCGCTGGATTCCCGACACCAGCCGCTCGATCCGCGCGCCGTCGATCGGGCGTTTGCGGCATGCGATCTGGACGCTGCGCATCAGTTTTTCGCGGTCGAAGGGTTCGCGTCCGCCGCCCGCCTTGAGCACCGCAACTTCGCGCAGCTGGATGCGCTCGAACGTCGTGAAGCGCGCGCCGCAATCCTCGCACTGGCGGCGGCGGCGGATCGCCGCACCGTCCTCGGTCGGACGGCTGTCCTTCACCTGGCTGTCTTCATGTCCGCAATAGGGGCAGCGCATTGGTTAGCGTTTCACCCGAGTGTAGAGTGCGATCGCGGCGCCGGCGAGCAGTCCGACAGGCCAGCTGATGACGGGGAGCACCGCCCCGGCAACCGCGCCGATCACCCCGCCGGTCAGAACGGTGGGCGTCGAGGGATGGTCCATCCCCTGCCGACCCATCGCCTTGACCTCTTCGATCGTCAGCTCGACCAGCGTCGGCTCCTCGGGGTGTTGGCGCGCCATTGCCCCTTAACCTTGATAGATGGGGAAGCGTTCGCACAAGGCACGGACGCGGCCACGAACGTCGGCCTCGACATCGGCGTCGCCATGCTCGCCCTTGTCGCGGAGTGCCTCGAGCACGTCGGCCACCATGTCGCCGATCTCCTCAAATTCGGCGATGCTGAAACCGCGCGTCGTCCCCGCGGGCGATCCCACGCGGATGCCGCTGGTCTTGACCGGTGGCAGCGGGTCGAAGGGCACCCCGTTCTTGTTGCAGGTGATCGCGCTCCGCTCGAGCGCCTCGTCGGCGTCGCGGCCGGTGATGCCGAGCGGGCGGAGGTCGATCAGCGCGAGATGCGTGTCGGTGCCGCCCGCAACGAGATCGGCGCCACGCGCCTTGAGGCGCGCTGCCAATGCCTGTGCGTTGGCGACGGTCGCTTTCGCATAATCCTTGAAATCGGGGCGCAGCGCTTCGCCGAACGCCACGGCCTTCGCGGCAATGACGTGCATCAAAGGGCCGCCCTGCAGCCCCGGAAAGACCGCCGAATTGATGCGCTTGGCGATTGCTTCGTCATTGGTCAGGATCATGCCGCCGCGCGGGCCGCGCAGCGTCTTGTGCGTCGTCGTGGTGACGACATGCGCGTGCGGGAGCGGCGAGGGATGAACGCCGCCGGCGACCAGCCCGGCGAAATGCGCCATATCGACCATCAGCAGCGCGCCAACGTCATCGGCGATCGCGCGAAAGCGTGCAAAATCAAGCGTGCGCGGATAGGCCGAACCGCCCGCGATGATGAGCGAAGGGCGATGTTCCTTCGCCAGCGCCTCGACCTGATCGAAATCGACGAGATGATCGTCGGCGCGCACGCCGTACTGGACGGCATTGAACCATTTGCCCGACATCGCGGGCGGGGCACCGTGGGTCAGGTGCCCACCGGCGTCGAGGCTCATGCCGAGGATCGTCGCGCCGGGCTTGGTCAGCGCCAGCATCACGGCGCCATTCGCCTGCGCGCCCGAGTGCGGCTGGACGTTCGTGTAACCGCAATCGAACAGCTGTTTGGCGCGGTCGATCGCGAGCTGTTCGACCTCGTCCGACGGTGCGCAGCCCTGATAATAGCGGCGGCCCGGATAGCCCTCGGCATATTTGTTGGTGAAGACGCTGCCCTGCGCTTCGAGGACCGCCTTTGAAACGATATTTTCCGACGCGATCAGTTCGATCTGATATTGTTCGCGTTCCAGCTCATGCTTCATCGCTGCCGCGACTGCGGGGTCGGCGGTGCCGACACCGTCGGTGAAATAGCCGGCCGATTTGATGGGCTTGTCGAGCGTTTCTATGGTCATCGGCTGGTCTCCAGTTGGGGCGGATTGGAAAGTTTGTCGACGCGGCGCGCGTGACGATCGCCGGCGAAGTCGGTGGTAAGGAAGGCATCGAGGCAGGCTTTCGCCATGTCGATACCGGTCAGGCGCGCGCCCATAGCGATGACATTCGCATTATTGTGCTCGCGCGCCAGCTTCGCCGATAAGGGTTCGGACACGAGGGCACAGCGCGCCGCCGGGTTGCGGTTGACCGCGATCGAGATGCCGATGCCTGATCCGCACAGCGCAACGCCGCGGTCGGCGCGGCCATCGGCGATCGCGCCACCCAGCCGATAGCCATAATCGGGATAATCGACGCTGTCGGGGCCGTTGGTGCCCAGATCCTCGACCTCATACCCTTTGTCGCGCAGCCAGTCGGCGAGCACGGCTTTCAGGTCGTAAGCGGCATGGTCGGAGGCGATGGCGATGCGCATGGTGCGGCTCCCGCGGGGCATAAGGGAATCGATGAGCGCGCTTTAGGCCAAGCCGCGCGGATTGACCATAAGCGAGGTGGCAAATTTGTGACGGCGCCGATAAAGCCGCGTCATGTCCGATACGATCATTTCGATCCTGATGCTCACCGGCGTCGTGCTGACCGGCGGCGCGGCCTATGTGTTTCGCAAGGGCGATCGCCGCCGCGCGTTGCTGATGCTGATCGCCGCGCTGGTCATGTTCGCCAATGTCGCGGTGTGGCTGGCGCCGGTGACATAGCATTTCGTCATTGCGAGGAGCCGAAGGCGACGCGGCAATCTCCAGCGTGCGTCCATGTCAGCCGATAGCTGGAGATTGCTTCGCTTCGCTCGCAATGACGGTGATGTCACCGAATCGGCGAATCGGGCGCGAGGCGCATATCCAGATAGTTATCGAGCGATTTCATCAGCTGATCGAGCTCATGCTCGAAAAAGTGGTTCGCGCGCGGGATCTCGTCGTGATGGATCGTGATGCCCTTTTGGGTGCGCAGCTTGTCGACCAGCTTCTGCACCGCGCCCGGCGGCACGATCTCGTCCTGCCCGCCCGCGACGATAATTCCCGACGAGGGGCAGGGGGCGAGGAAGCTGAAATCATACATGTTCGCCGGCGGCGCGACCGACAGGAAGCCGCGGATTTCGGGGCGGCGCATCAAAAGCTGCATCCCGATCCACGCGCCGAAGCTGAAGCCTGCGATCCATGTCGTCTGCGCTTCGGGGTGGATCGACTGCACCCAGTCGAGCGCCGAGGCGGCATCGGAGAGTTCGCCGATCCCGTTGTCGAACGTGCCCTGGCTGCGGCCGACGCCGCGGAAGTTGAAGCGCAGCACCGCGAAACCGCGCGCGACGAAGCTCTTGTACATCGCCTGCGTGATGCGGTCGTTCATCGTGCCGCCGCCCTGCGGATGCGGGTGCAGGATCAGCGCAACCGGCGCACGCGGCCGCGGAGGAGGCGAGAATCGCCCTTCGATGCGGCCCTCGGGGCCGGGAAAAATGACGTCGGGCATGGGCGCACCTTCTATATGTCTTGGGCTTGCCAGTGATTCGCCGAGGGGCGGGGTGGCGGAGCGGGATTGGTGCCTATATAGAAAACCGGTCTCGACTTGCAACTTTTGCGAATTGTTCGCAATAAGGCGCTATTTTCTTTGTTTTCCGTTTAACCCGAACGGGATTTGAGGACGGCCAAGCCCGCCATGATCTACCTTGATTACCAAGCGACGACGCCGCTCGCTCCCGAGGCGCGCGAGGCGATGCTGCGCTGGCTCGAAGGACCGGGGGGAGGGGACGGCTTTGCGAACCCGTCGAGCACGCACAAGGCGGGTCGTGCCGCCGCGGCGGCGGTCGAGGTCGCCCGCGATCAGGTTGCGGCGCTGCTGCCAAAGGGCGGGCGCGTCTTTTTCACCTCGGGCGCGACCGAGGCGCTCAACTGGGCATTGTTGCGCGGCGCGGAACTGATGCCCGGCGGCGTGGCGGGGCTTAGCATTGAACATGCGGCTTCGTTGCAATGCCTTGAACGTCTCAATGCTACGGTCCTGCCGGTCGATGGCGCGGGACTGGCCCGATCGCCTGACCCGGCTCTGATCCCTGAAAACGGCATCGTCGCCGTGATGCTCGTGAACAACGAAGTGGGGACGATCCAGCCGGTCGCCGACTTCGCCGCCGCTGTTCATGCGAAGAATAGCCTGCTGCTCTGCGATGCGGTGCAGGGCTATGGCCGCGTTCCCATCCCCGACAGCGCGGACCTCATTGCGCTGTCGGCGCACAAGATCCATGGGCCCAAGGGCATCGGCGCGTTGTGGATCAGGGACGGCATCGATCTGCCGCCGCTGATGTTCGGCGGCGCACAGGAACAGGGGATGCGGTCGGGCACCGTATCGCCCGCATTATGCGCCGGGTTGGGCGCCGCGGCGGCGCTCGCGGCCGAGCGGTTCGATCAGGATGTGGCACATGTCGAGCGGCTGTGGTCGCTGGCGATGGAGATGCTTCGCGAATGGACGCTCAACGGTGATGCGGAGCGCCGCTATCACGGCAATCTCAATATTCGCCGCGACGGCGTGAACGGCCTCCGCTTGATGTCCGACGCCCGCGACGTCGCTTTTTCGCTCGGCAGTGCGTGCGGCAGCGGGTCGGGCAAGGTCAGCCATGTGCTACGCGCGATGGGCGTGAATGAAGCTGATGCGCGCGCGTCGATTCGCCTCGGCTGGGGGCGCTATACCAGCGAACAGGAATTGCGCGATGGTTTGAACGCGATCAAAGCCGCAGCGCGGTTGCAAGGGGTCAATTGATGCGTGTCACCTTTATCCACGCCGACGGCAAGGGGCGCATCGAGGCGGAGGCGCAGCCCGGTGACATATTGCTCGACGTCGCGCAGGCGCATCTGATGCCGCTGGAGGGAACATGCGAGGGGCAAATGGCATGCTCGACCTGCCATGTCATCGTCGCGAAAGAAGATTTCGATCGTCTGCCGCCGGCGAGTGAGGAGGAAGAGGATATGCTCGACCTCGCCGCGGGGGTGCGGCGCACGAGCCGTCTGTCGTGCCAGATCGTGCTGACCGAGGCCTTGGACGGTCTGACGGTGCATATCCCGGCGGAGAGCCGGAACATGCAGGGGCCGCGCTGACTGGTTCCGGCCGAAAGCGGACAATAAAATCCTCCCTGTCGCGCAGCGATGGGGAGGTGGCAGCGCGAAGCGCTGACGGAGGGGCTTTGGCGCTGCCGTCGCGGCCCCTCCACCACTCGCTGCGCGAGCGGTCCCCCTCCCCATGGCTTCGCCACAGGGAGGATTTAGCGGCAGCTCACCACCCCAAAGCCGAGATAACTGTGCTATACGGCGCCGACCTTGCATTTCGCGTGCGTCCCCGCCATATGCGCCCCGGGAGTCGGGCGGACGCAGTCTTCGCCAACCCGGTCAGGTCCGGAAGGAAGCAGCCGCAACGAATTCGCTGCGGGTCGTTCCGGCTCCCACCCATTTCCCCCTTCGACAAGACCGGCGCCGCCCCCTAAGACGGGGCCATGAGCGATTCCGCCGACGACGAACCCCCGATGCTGGGCATGGACCTGCCCGAGGCGCCCACACCGGCGGCGTCCTCCGGCCCGTACCGCGTCCTGGCGCGCAAATATCGCCCCCAGACTTTTGCCGAGCTGATCGGGCAGGACGCGATGGTGAAGACGCTGGGCAATGCCATCGCGCGCGACCGGCTGGCCCACGCCTTTCTGATGACCGGGGTGCGCGGGGTCGGCAAGACATCGACCGCGCGCCTGATCGCCAAGGCGCTGAATTGCATCGGCCCCGACGGGCAGGGTGGGCCGACGATCGACCCGTGCGGGGTGTGCGAGCCGTGCCGCGCGATCACCGAGGGCCGCCATATCGACGTGATCGAGATGGACGCTGCGTCGAACACCGGTGTTGACGATGTCCGCGAGATTATTGAGGCCGTACGCTATGCCGCAGTCTCGGCGCGCTACAAAATCTACATCATCGACGAAGTGCATATGTTGTCGCGTAACGCCTTCAATGCGCTGTTGAAAACGCTCGAAGAGCCGCCGCCGCACGTCAAATTCCTGTTCGCGACCACCGAAGTCAACAAGGTTCCGGTGACGGTGCTGTCGCGCTGCCAGCGCTTCGACCTTCGCCGCATCACTCCCGACATGCTGTTCGCGCATTTCAGCGCAATTTTGCAGAAGGAAGGGGTAGAGGCCGAGGCGCCCGCAATCTGGCTGATTGCCAACGCCGCCGAAGGGTCGGTGCGCGACGGCCTGTCGATTCTCGATCAAGCGATCGCGCACGCAGACCTCGACGGCGGCGGCAAAATCGGCGCCGATCAGGTGCGGGCGATGTTGGGGCTGTCCGACCGCACGTCGATTGCCGCACTGATGGCGGCGATCCTTGAAGGCAACAGCGGCGGCGCCATCGACCTTGCGCGGGCACAATATGCGTTGGGGTTCGAGCCCGTCGCGATGGTGCGCGGGCTGATGGATCTGACCCATGCCATCACGCTCGCGAAAGTGTCACGCCATGACGATCCCGCCCTCGCCGAAGCCGATCGCGAACGCATCGGCGATTGGGCGCAAAAGCTTGGGTTCGCGCCGCTCAATCGCCTGTGGCAATTGCTGCTGAAGGGCCATGACGAGGTGCTCCGCGCGAATAATCCGCTCGAGCATCTCGAAATGCTGCTGCTGCGCGTCATCTATGCCGCGTCGCTCCCCGATCCCGGCGAACTGGCAAAGTTGTTCGAAACCGGCGGGGTGCCGGCGATGCCGATCGCGGCGCCGGTGACGGAGCAGGGGACTGCCGCGCTGGACCCGGCGCCGGCGGCCGAACCTCAGGCGGGCGCACTTAATATCGCACAAATTCATCAGCTGCTCGAAAGCAGCGGACACCATCAGCTTGCGCGGCAGGTTTATGATGATGTCAGGCTTTTGGAGCTCGAGCCGGGACGGCTTGTCTATGCGTCAGTTCCCGAACTCGACGGCGATTTCGCGCGGCGGCTTGGCGAGGCGCTGTTCAGCCAGACCGGCAGCCGGTGGCAAGTGCACGAGGGCACCGGCGAGGGACGGCCGAGCCTCGGGCAGATGAAGGCGGCGAAGCTCGCCGACAATGACGCACGTATTCGCGAACTGCCCGTTGTGAAGGCCGCCCTGGCGGCTTTTCCCGACGCGCGGCTTGTCGAGAGCGATAACAATCAGCATAGGTCCAATCCATGAAATCGATCGAAGAAATGATGAAGGCGGCGCAGGAAGCCGCCGCCACCGTGCAGGCGCAGATGCAGGAGGCGCAGGCGAAGCTCGACAGCGTCGAGGTAGAAGGCGTATCGGGCGGCGGTCTTGTGAAGATCAAGGCGACGGCCAAGGGCCGGATCAAAGCGATTCACATCGACGACAGCCTGATCGTCCCCGCCGACAAGCAGATGCTCGAAGATCTGCTCGCCGCCGCCTTCAACGACGCGCGCGAAAAGGCCGACGCGGCAAGCAACGAAGAAATGGGCAAAATGACGAGCGGCTTGCCGTTGCCACCGGGCTTTAAGCTGCCGTTTTGAAAAGGCGGCACCATTGAACGCAGCGCAAGTTACGCCATATTAGCGTTGACCACCCTATAAGAAGGACGGTGCGCCGGTCGCGGCGCGCGTTCAGGAGCCGTAATGACGCAATCCTATCCCCTTTTGCCGCTGCGCGATTGTCGTTTTCCCGCATATGATCGTGCCGCTGTTCGTCGGACGTGACCGTTCGGTTGCCGCGCTTGAAGCGGCGATGGAAGCGGGCAAGGAAATTTTTCTCGTCGCGCAACTCGATCCCGGCGAGGACGATCCGCAGCGCGATGACCTGTATGACGTCGGTGTGATTGCGACAGTGCTTCAGCTGCTGAAGCTGCCCGACGGTACGGTGCGCGTGCTTGTCGAAGGCAAGGAGCGGGCGAAGCTTTTGGCGCTCACCGATGAAGACAAGGCGGTGATGGCGAGCGTCAAGCCGATCGCCGATACGGTCGACGACAGTGTCGATACCGCCGCGCTGATGCGATCAGTCGTCGATCAGTTCGAAAGCTACGCCAAGCTTAACAAGAAGATGCCCGCCGAAACCGCGGTGCAGCTGTCGCAGATCGACGACGCCTCGCGCCTCGCCGACTCGGTCGCGGGCAATCTCAACATCAAGGTCGCCGAAAAGCAGGCGCTGCTCGTCGAGGATGCTCCGTCGAAGCGTCTCGAAATGGTGTTCGCTTTCATGGAGGGCGAACTCGGCGTATTGCAGGTCGAAAAGAAGATCCGCGGCCGCGTGAAGCGCCAGATGGAAAAGAGCCAGCGCGAATATTACCTCAATGAACAGCTGAAAGCGATTCAGCGCGAGCTCGGCAACGACAATGGCGAAGGCGGCGACGACCTGGCCGAACTGCAGCTCAAGATCGACAGCCTCAAAATGTCGAAGGAAGCCAAGGCTAAGGCGAATGCCGAGCTGAAAAAGCTGCGCGCGATGGCTCCTATGTCGGCCGAGGCAACGGTTGTGCGCAACTATCTCGACACGCTCATCGGCCTGCCGTGGGGCAAGAAATCGAAGCTGAAGAAGGATATTGCGAAGGCGCAGGCCGTCCTCGACGACGACCATTATGCGCTGGAAAAGGTCAAGGACCGGATCGTCGAATATCTCGCCGTCCAGGCGCGCACCAACAAGCTCAAAGGCCCGATCCTGTGCCTCGTCGGCCCTCCGGGCGTCGGGAAGACGTCGCTCGGCCGCAGCATCGCCAAGGCGACGGGACGCGAGTTCGTGCGCCAGTCGCTCGGCGGCGTGCGCGACGAGGCCGAAATTCGCGGCCATCGCCGCACTTATATCGGCTCGCTGCCTGGCAAAATCGTGACGAACCTGAAAAAGGCCGGCGCGATGAACCCGTTGTTCCTGCTCGACGAGATCGACAAGCTGGGCCAGGATTTCCGCGGCGATCCGGCGTCGGCGCTGCTTGAGGTGCTCGATCCCGAACAGAATGCGAAGTTCCAGGACCATTATCTGGAGATCGACGTCGATCTTTCAGACATCATGTTCGTGACGACGGCGAACTCGCTCAACCTTCCGCAGCCGTTGCTCGACCGCATGGAGATCATCCGGCTCGAGGGCTATACCGAGGATGAGAAGGTCGAGATCGCCAAGCGTCACCTGATCGCCAAGCAGGTCGAGGCGCATGGCCTGAAGGACGGCGAGTTCGAGCTGACCGAAGACGGTTTGCGCGACCTCATCCGCTATTATACGCGTGAGGCCGGCGTCCGCACGCTCGAGCGCGAGATTGCGCGTCTGGCGCGCAAGGCGCTGCGCAAGATCCTCGAGGGCCAGGCGGAAAGTGTGATCATCACGCCCGAAAATCTGGCCGAATTTTCCGGTGTCCGGAAATTCCGCCACGGTGTGTCGGATCGTGAGGATCAGGTCGGCGCGGTTACCGGCCTTGCCTGGACCGAGGTCGGCGGTGAATTGCTGACGATCGAGGCGGTGACCGCGTCGGGCAAGGGTCAGGTCAGGACGACCGGCAAGCTCGGCGAGGTGATGACCGAGTCGGTGCAGGCCGCGCTGTCGTTCGTGAAGGCGCGCGCGCCGGCCTACGGCATCAAGCCCAGCCTGTTCGCGCGCAAGGACATTCACATCCACCTGCCCGAAGGCGCAGTTCCGAAGGATGGCCCGTCGGCGGGTGTCGGCATGGTCACGGCGATGGTGTCGACGCTGACGGGTATTGCGGTGCGCAAGGATGTCGCGATGACCGGCGAAGTCACGCTGCGCGGCCGCGTGCTCGCGATCGGGGGCCTCAAGGAGAAGCTGCTCGCGGCGCTGCGCGGCGGGATCACTACGGTTTTCATTCCCGAAGAGAATGAAAAGGACCTGGTCGAAATCCCGTCGAACATCACCGGCAAGCTGAAGATCATTCCGGTCAGTCATGTCGACCAAGTGCTTGCCGAGGCGCTGGTTTCGCCGGTCGAGCCGATCGAATGGACCGAGGCTGACGAACTCGCCGCCTCGCCGCCGATCGGCACCGGCGGCGATCACGAAACGGCGATTCGCCACTGACTCGTCGCGAATGGACGACCATTCGCCCCAAGTTCGTCGCAAAATCGGCGTTTTGGGGCGATTTTCTCCCTTTTTTGCTTTGACAAGCCGGGGTCAAACATCGTTAGTGGCGCGCCATGGCTTCGGGCCATGAGAATCATTCAACCATAATGCAGGGGTTCCTTAGGCATGAACAAACAAGACCTGATCGCCGCCGTCGCCGATTCGAGCGGCCTGACCAAGGGTGATGCCAGCAAGGCCGTGGAAGCCGTCTTCGACGCGATCACGGGCTCGCTCAAGAAGGGCGGCGAAGTCCGTCTCGTTGGCTTCGGCACCTTTGCCGTCAGCAAGCGCAAGGCGTCGACCGGTCGCAACCCGCGCACTGGCGAAACGATGACCATCGCGGCGTCGAACCAGCCGAAGTTCAAGGCCGGCAAGGCCCTTAAGGACGCCGTCAACTAAGTTGGCCCGCGCCTTTTGATACGAACATCTCGGGCCGTGGCGCAAGCTGCGGCCCGTTTTGCATGGATGGCCGGGTTTTCGGAGAAATGGGCGTTGCATTCGCTGCATCAGCGGCTATTGGACGTCCGGCTTTCGGACGGCGGACCTAGGTTCGCACCGGGACGGGCGCGTAGCTCAGCGGTAGAGCACACCCTTCACACGGGTGGGGTCACAGGTTCAATCCCTGTCGCGCCCACCATGGCCTCGCTGCCATGGCAACCGGTCCCGAAACCCGAACCGCGGCTGACGCGGCCATTCATCGGCTATTCAATGCTATCGCGGTAGGGAACGGCCATGATCCGCACGCTGACCTTTTCGCTTTGCTCCGCGCTGCTGCTTTCGGCGGCCGTGCCGACGGCTGCGCGTGGCGACCGCGACCAGAATCATCTGCGCCAGGCCGCGGCCGAGGGTCAGGTGGTGCCGCTGGGCAAGCTGATCGCCGATGTCCGTTCGCGCCCGCCCTATAGCGGGATGACCTATCTCGGCGGGCCGCAGTTCGATGCGGAGCGGATGATCTACAAGCTCAAATTCATGGACGGCAGCCAGGTCGTCGTCGTCTATGTCGATGCGCGCACCGGCCGGATCGTCGGCCGCAACCCCTGACATCGCAGGCAAGGCGAGCGCGTCCCGCAACCATTTTTTGCGATGGGCGTCCGGACTTGATACATAGTCGAAACATGCGGCCGATACCGTCGGCGCGCAAAGGAAAGGCGCCTGAATGCGGATTTTGATTGTCGAAGACGAACCCACGCTGGGTCCGCAGCTCAAAGCGACGCTGGAGGGAGCGGGTTATGCGGTCGACCTTGCGACCGATGGCGAGGACGGGCATTTCCTCGGCTCGACCGAAACCTATGACGCCGCGATCCTTGACCTCGGCCTGCCCGAAATCGACGGGCTGACCGTGCTCGATCGCTGGCGGCGCGAAAAGCGCAATTTTCCTGTGCTCGTGCTGACGGCGCGCGACAGTTGGTCGGACAAGGTGGCGGGGCTCGACGCGGGCGCCGACGATTATCTGGCCAAGCCGTTCCAGACCGAGGAATTGATTGCGCGCCTGCGCGCGCTGATCCGCCGCGCGTCGGGCAATGCGTCGAGCGAGCTGACCGCGGGCGACGTCCGCCTCGATACGCGCTCGGGACGCGTTACGCTCGCCGGCGAGCCGGTGAAGCTGACCGCGCAGGAATATAAGCTCCTGTCATACCTGCTCCATCACAAGGGCAAGGTCGTGTCGCGCACCGAGCTGATCGAACATATTTACGACCAGGATTTCGATCGCGATTCGAACACGATCGAGGTGTTCGTGACGCGCATCCGCAAAAAGCTGGGCGCCGACATCATCACCACGATCCGCGGTCTTGGTTATCAGCTCGACGATCCGCAAGGCTGACCATGCGCCGTCGCTGTTTCCTTGTCGTTATCCCGGCGGAGGCCGGGATCCCGCCGGTGCGGGGTGACGACAGGGTGAGATCCCGGCCTTCGCCGGGATGACGGATACAAAAAGGTTGGAGAGCTCGGCCGCCCCGTCGAATCCAGCGCCTCGCGGCCGCATCACCGGCTCGCTTGCGCGGCGTATGATCGCCATCGCCGCGCTGTGGATTTCGGTGCTGCTGATCGGCGGCGGTTTTGCGCTCGACCGCGTGCTGACGAGCGCGATCACGCGCAATTTCGATTCGAGCCTTGAATATGTGCTGATCGCGATGATCCGCTCGTCGGAGATCGGCCCCGACGGCGAGGTGCGGCTGATCGAACCGCTTGGCGATCAGCGTTTTCTGGAACCCTATAGCGGCCTGTATTGGCAGATCAGCGGCGGTGAGCAGGAACCCTATCGTTCGCGATCGCTCTGGGAGCGCACGCTGAAGGCGCCGACGCCGCACATTGACGATCAGATTCATACCTATGACAGCAATCAGTTTCCCGACGAAGAGTTGCGCGTCCTTGAACGCAACGTGATCCTGCCGGGGAGCCGGACCAGTTGGCGCTACCAGATTGCGCAGTCGCGCGAGGCGCTGGACGTGCAGGTGGGCGCCGTGCGCCGGACCCTGATCCCCAGTCTCGCGCTGCTGGGCCTCGGTCTCATCATCATGGCTGCGCTCCAGACTTTTTACGGCCTTTGGCTGCGCGACATCCGGCGCGCGATCGCGGCGATGCGCGGCGGGCAGAACCGCCGCGTCGATGCGCCGCTGCCGCTGGAAGTGCAGCCGATGGTCGATGAGCTCAACGCGCTGCTCGCGCATAACGAGAAACAGGCGGAGGAGGCGCGGCTCCACGCGGGCAATCTCGCGCACGCGCTCAAAACTCCGCTGACCGTGCTGGTCAACAGCGCGACCAGTTCGGATTCAGAACTGGCGAACACGGTGCGGCGCGAGGCAGCGACGATGCAGCGGCAGGTCGATCATCATCTTGCGCGCGCGCGCTGTCGGGGGCGCGGCGCGGCGCAGGCGCGCGCGGTGGTGTGGGACAGCGTGCAGAGCGTGTTGCGCGCGGTTGCCGCGCTCTATCCCGACGCGCGGCTCGATGCCGCGGGCGACCGGACGGTGGTTGCGAAAGTCGAGCGGCAGGATCTGGACGAGCTGGTCGGCAATCTCCTCGAAAATGCCGCAAAATATGGTGGAGGCAGCGTCTTCGTCACGATCGGCCGCGACGGCAATATGGCGGAAATCATTGTCGAGGATGACGGGGCGGGTATTTCACCCGAGGATCGTACGCGCATTTTTGATCGCGGCGTGCGGCTCGACAGCGGCAAGCCGGGGACCGGCCTCGGCCTCGCGATCGTCCGCGATGTGGCCGAAATCTATGGCGGCAGCATCGCGCTCGAAGAGAGCGAGGATTTGGGAGGAGTGCTGGTAAGGTTGCGGTTGCCAGCAGGGTAGGGCTGCGGGCTCAAGTCAAAGGTCAGGAAAAGTCAGCCCTGTTTGATTGCCGATCTGCATTCCCCCGGTACATGCCGCGCCGCGCTTCTGCGCCCGCGTAGGGGCGGGAACGACCCATTTTTTTTCCATATCTTGAAAGAGGTGGGATGAAGGCTGGCACAGCGGGGTCATGTAGGACAGCGTTTTTTTCTAAATGTCTGCCTTGGAGTGGGGAGCGGACCATCCCCGTTTTCCGTTCGTGTCGAGCGAAGTCGAGACACCCATCGACGCTACGCCCCGCCCGATGGGGCATCTCGACTTCGCTCGATGCGAATGGGTTTGGGGGAGGCGGTAACGCTACTATCGGCCGTTAGCCGACAATCTATCGTAGTTGACGAAAAGGAGTCCGAGGGCGGAACGAGTCCGCAATCCCGCATTTAGACTATTATTGCAAATGCGTCTCAATATGATATAGATTTGATCTGAGCAAATGGTGAAGATTCGCCGTGGCTGGGGATTTAAGGGACGCAAGCAATTCTGCTTGGACTGGGGCCCGCGATTCCGCTTCGGGAGATCGCAGAGGTTTGCGGCGCCGATCTGGTCGGTGCGCGCGATGACATATCAGGAAAGCCGAAGAGAATGAGTGACCGTATTGCCGCCGCCGCCAAGCTGGCCCCCTCCGCCTCGTTGACCGTCGAGGAGGTGCGTTCGGTGCGCCACTGGAACGACCATCTGTTCAGCTTCACGATCACGCGGCCGCCGAGTTTCCGCTTCCGGTCGGGCGAGTTTGTGATGATCGGGCTGCCGGGCGAGGGACGGCCGCTGCTGCGCGCTTATTCGATCGCGAGTCCTGCTTATGCGGATGAGCTGGAATTTCTGTCGATCAAGGTGCCCGATGGGCCGTTGACCTCGCGGCTTCAGAAAATCCAGCCGGGCGATCCGGTTTACCTTGGGCGCAAACCGACGGGGACGCTGGTCGCCGACGCGCTGTTGCCGGGGCAACGCCTGTTCCTGCTGTCGACGGGCACAGGGCTTGCGCCTTTCCTGAGCCTGGTGCGCGATCCCGACATTTACGAGCGGTTCAGTCAGATCCAGCTTGTCCATTGCGTCCGACAGGTCAATGATCTCGCGTTCCGCGACGCGCTGGAAAGCCAGCTTGCGGGCGACCCGCTGGTGCAGGATCAGGCGCTGCTGCAATTCCACTATCTGCCGACGGTGACGCGCGAGCCGTTCCGCACCGCGGGGCGTATCGATGCCCTGATCGACGGCGGGCGGCTGTTCGGCCATCCGCTGACCGGCCCCGCGCATTTCGATCCGGCGACCGACCGCGTCATGATGTGCGGCAGCATGGCGATGATCCGCGACCTCGAAGTGCGGTTCGAGGCGCTGGGTTTCGAGGAAGGATCGAACGCGGCGCCAGGCGATTTTGTGATCGAGCGCGCGTTCGTGGGTTAGGGTTTGCAGTCGTCATTGCGAGGAGCGAAGCGACGCCGCAATCTCCAGCGAACAACCTTGCGCCATACCGATGGCGGGAGATTGCTTCGCTACGCTCGCAATGACCTACGATATTCAAGGCTTGTCGGCGTAAGCCTTCACCAGATCGAACATATAGTCGCGTCCAACATAAACGGAGCGCACCTCCATCCGTTCGTTGACGCCGTGCGCGCCGTTGCCGTCGGGGTCGCCCCACATGCCGGGAATGCCGTAGGTCGGGATGCCGACCGCGCCGAGGAATGTCGCGTCGGTATATCCGTTCGCCATCGACGGAATCACCTTCAGCCCCGGCCAATATTTGTCGACGAGCGTCTGCATCGGTCCGATGATCTTCGGGTCGAGCGGTGGCGCCGGCGGCGCGGGACGCTTGGGCGGCAGCTGGGTGATGGTGACGCCGGGATCGCCGATGATCTTCGCAAGTTCGTCCCTGATCGATTCGATGCTATGACCCGGAAAGATGCGGCAATTGATGTTCGCGCCCGCGCGCTGCGGCAGCGCGTTCGGGGCGTGACCGCCGTCGAGCAGCGTCGCGACGCAGGTCGTGCGCAAATTGCTGTGCAGGAACGGGTCCTTGTTGACGATCGCCTCGGCCGCCTTGTCGGCGGGGTTTTTGGCGAGCGCGACCATCGCCTTGCCGGTTTCGTCGCCGCGCACCGGGCCCGCCTCGGCAAAGAAGCGGCGCGTCGTGTCGGTCATCTCGACCGGGAATTGATGGCTCTGGATTTTCATCAGCGCGGCAGCGAGCTGGTAAATCGCATTATCGGGCACCGGCGCCGAGCTGTGACCGCCGGGATTGCGCGTTTCTAAACGGAAATTGGCGAAGGTCTTTTCGCCGACCTGCACCGATTGGCCGAGCACCTTGCCTTTGCCGTCGCTGTCGCCACCGCCGCCTTCGTTCAGCGCGAATTCGGCGTCGATCAGGTCGCGCCGGTTCGCGGCGAGCCATTCGACGCCGTTGAACGCGCCGTTCGTTTCCTCGCCGCACGTCAGTGCCATCTTCACGGTGCGCTTCGGCTTATAGCCTTCTTGCTGAAAGCGGATCAACGTATCGACCCATACCGCCGCCTGCGCCTTGTCGTCGGCGGTGCCGCGGCCATAGAAATAGCCGTTTTCCTCAACCATTATGAACGGGTCGCGCTCCCAATCCTCGCGCTTCGCCTCGACGACGTCGATGTGCGCGACGAGCAGGATCGGCTTTGCGGTCCTGGATGTGCCCGGATAGACGGCGACGAGGCCGCCTTCCTTCGGTTTTTCCGGAGTCGCAAAAAGCGTGAGCTGGCTATCCGCAAAGCCCGCCGCTTTCAGCCGCGCGGCCATGCGTTCGGCGGCCAGCGTGCAGCTGCCCGCCGAAAGCGTCGTGTTGGTTTCGACCAGCTCCTTGTAGATTTCGCGGAAGGCGAGCTGATCGGCGCGTGGCTGCGCCTCGGCGGCGATCGCCGGCGCGGCGAACAGCGTGGCGGACAACAGCAGCGCGGATAGTGACTTCATGCGATTTCCCCCCGTTTGGTACCGCCAAAGGGAGCAGAAACCGGCGGGGAGAGCAAGCCGCGATGCGCGCACTCTTGCGCTGTGCGCGGCTTTCGCGCAATTCGGCTGGGGAGAGGAGCCGGCGTGACAAGGATCGACGACAATCCGCCGGGGCTGGTGGCGCGCGGTGTGCGCCGCCTGTTGCTGCTGCTTTACCGGATGCGCGGATGGAAGGCGGTCGGGGCCGTGCCCGAACCGCGGCGCTTCATCATCATCGCCGCGCCGCACACGAGCAATTGGGATTTTGTCAATTTCCTGGGGCTGACCGCGGACCTGAAAGTCCGACCCTATTTCATGGCGAAGCTGTCGCTGTTCCGCTGGCCGATCGGCGGCTTTATCCGCCAGATGGGCGGGGTACCGGTCGACCGGCGTGGCGGCGGTGATGTCGTCACGCAGATGATCGATGAGTTTGCGCGGCGCAGGGAATTTATGCTGACTGTCGCGCCCGAGGGGACGCGCGGCAAAACGGCGAAATGGCGTACCGGATTTTATCAGATCGCGCTGGGCGCCAAGGTGCCCCTGGTCGTCGGGCTGATGGATTATGGCACAAAGACGGGCGGCCTGGGGCCGCTGATCTGGCCGACGGGCGATTTTCGCGCCGACATGCAAAAGGTGTTCGAGGTTTATAAAAGCTGTATTCCCAAAATTCCCGAGCGTGCGGTGCGCTCGATCCACGACATCGTCGGGGTCGACGAAAAAGGAAACGGGGCGGCATGAGCCACGCGCTTTGGCTTCTGGCGGTCAATTTTGCCGGGCTTCTGGCGGTAATCCTGCTGCTGTGGGCGTTTGCGATGACGATCCGCGATGTGTCCTTCATCGACGCCTTCTGGGGGTGCGGCATGGTGCTGCTCGCTTGGGGGATGGCGTGGCAGGCAGGGATCGACGGCGTACATGCGAAACTGCTGCTCGGCCTGACGTCGCTCTGGGGGCTGCGGCTGGCGATCCACCTCGCGCTCCGCTGGGTGCGCGAGGGCGAAGATCCGCGTTATCGCAAGATACTCGCGACAACGATGGAGGCGCGGCGCTGGAGTTGGGGCAAGACCGCGCTGCTCACCGTGTTCCTGACGCAGGCGCCGCTGCTGTTCATCACCTGCCTGCCCGCGCAACTCGGCATCTGGGCGAGCGCGGGCGGGGGCGTGGGTATCCTCGGCTGGCTCGGCGCAGCGGCGGCACTGGCGGGAATCGCGTTCGAGAGTATCGGCGATGCGCAGCTTCACGCCTTTCGCCAGAATCCCGCGAACAAGGGCCGGGTGCTCGACACGGGGCTGTGGCGCTATACGCGTCATCCCAATTATTTCGGCGACGCGCTGACCTGGTGGGGCATCTGGATCGTCGTACTCGACATCGGCTGGCAGCCGGCGTTGGCGAGCGTAATTGGTCCCGTCTTCCTGACCTTCACCCTCACCAAATGGTCGGGCAAGGCGCTGCTCGAAAAGGGGCTGCACAAGACGCGGCCCGACTATGCCGCCTATGTCGAGCGCACGTCGGGATTTCTGCCATGGCCGCCAAAGACGAAGGCCTAGGCGGTGCAGCCACCGCCGCCGACGCAGGCGCGCTGGGCGATGCACCGCGTATCCGCGCGATCCTGACCGACGCGGCGCGCGCGGGGCGCGTGAGCTATTCCGAACTGCTTGGCGATCTGGGATTCCGCTTTACGCGGCCAAAGATGCGCGCCGTGTGCAAGACGCTGGCCGAAGTCGACAGGCTCTGCGCGATGGACGGCGAGCCTGACCTTGCCGTGCTGGTGGTGCGCGAAAGCGACCGGCTGCCGGGGCAGGGGTGGTGGGTCGGCGGCACGGCGCTGCTGCTCGGTTATGACGGGCCGTGGGAAGGCGCGGCCGCGGCGCGATTCATCCGCGAACAGCAGCAGGCGGTGTTCGATTATTGGAAGAGCCGCTGAACGGCAAAAAAAGGGGCCGGCGGACCGGCCCCAGTTTGTCATTCCGGTAACCGAAAGGAATATTACCAGAAAAAATCGTAGATGACGTCGACCACCTCGCCGCTATAGGTATCGACGAGCAGCGCATCGTCATAATAGCGGACCCAGCGGTACCCCCCATAAGCGGGCGGAAGACGGTAATAGCTCGGGTTATTGATCCAGTAACGCTGGCTGTAAAACAGCGAACCGAGCGTAAATCCGATGCTGAACCGCGTGTAATTGTAGCCGCGATAGGGGTTGTAGTAGCGCGGCATCCGGTAATAGCTGCGGTTCCGCTCGCGGTAGTTTCGCCAGTCGTAGCGGCGATCACTGCGCCAGTCGCGGTTCCAGCGGCTCTGGTTGCGGTCGTAACGGTCGTGGCGCCCATCGCGATAGCGGCGATCGACATAGCCGTTGCGGTTTTGGTCGTAACGGCGATCGACGCGGTCGTTGTTGTTACGATCCCAGCGGCGATCGAGGTCACCATTGCGATTGCGGTCATAGCGCCGGTCGACACGGTTGTTATTGTTGCGATCCCACTGGCGATCGACCTGGCCATCGCGGTTGCGGTCCCACTGGCGGTCGGTGCGACCGTCGCGGTTGCGATCATAGGTGCCGCCGCGCTGGCGCTGGACCTGCTGTTGGGTCTGGCGTTGCTGTTGCGCAGCGCGCTGCTGTTGCCACTGCTGGCGCTGCTGATCATTGCCGCGCTGCGGGCGGTCCGCACGGCGCGGCTGATCGTTGCGGCGCTCGGCGCGCATTTCGCTTCGCTGCTGGCGCTGCGGGCGGGCTTCGTTGCTACGGTCGCCGCCGCGCGCCTCCGGACCGCGCGGGCCACGGTCGCCTCGGTCGCCACGCTGCGCGATCTGCACCCGCTCGCCCGTCGCCTGCGCGGCGGCGGGGGCGATCGGGGTCAGGATCGTCGCAGCGATCAGCAACCCTCCAAACATCCACC